>NZ_JABUEC010000001.1:0-1222660 GCF_019836065.1 Rhodococcus sp. BP-332 | reverse complement strand
CACAGAGTTTCGGTGGCCATAGCGGAGGGGAAACGCCCGGACCCATTCCGAACCCGGAAGCTAAGCCCTCCAGCGCCGATGGTACTGCACCCGACAGGGTGTGGGAGAGTAGGACACCGCCGAACAACCCTTCCCAGAAAGCCCCCCGACCATCGGTCGGGGGGCGTTCTGCATTCACGGGTATCGGTGTCCGGACACAGTCCGATCAAGCAGAGTCCGGTCCTACGCGCGCCGGGATAGTCTCGTATCCACCATGCCGCAGAAACCACGACGCTCGATATCGCCTCTGGGCTCCCCGCTGCTCGGGCACACCGAGGAATCACCGCGTCGCCGGCGTATCCGGGTGCAGATTCTGCTCACCGTCTTCCTGCTGGGCGCCAACGCGATCGGCGCCGTGATCGTGGGTGCACTCATCAGCGTGGTCGTGCCGGGGCCGGACGTCGTCACGCCCCGTGAGTACTGGTGGGTGAACTTCATCCTCATCCCGTGCTACCTCGTGGTCGCGTTCCTCATCGGAGTGGGGTGGGGAACCAAGCGGACCGTCAACGGACTGCGCTGGGCCATCGAGGACCGCGTGCCCACCCGCAAGGAACAGAAGCGCACGCTGGCGATGCCGTGGCGGCTCACCCGGTTGCAGATCGGTCTCTGGATCGGCGGGCTCGTCATCGTCACGACGGCCGACGGCATCATCGATCCCAACTCCATCCCCAAGGTCGCGTTCACCATCGCGTTCGGTGGTGCGACCGTCTGCGCGTTCAGCTACCTGCTGACGGAGTTCGCTCTGCGCCCGGCGGCGGCGCGTGCTCTCGAGGCCGGCGATCTCCGCCGTATCCGTATCGCCGGGGTGATGGGGCGCTCCATCCTCTCGTGGCTCCTGGGTACCGGCGTCCCAGTGGCGGGACTCATGGTCATCGCCATCGCCTCGTTCATCCGCGATGACACCACCGCCGACCAGTTCGCGGTCGCCATCCTCGCGCTCGGCGGCATCACGTTCCTGTTCGGCTTCGCGCTGACGCTGCTCGGCGGTCTGGCTACGACGGCGCCCATCGACAACGTGCGCTCGGCGATGGTCGAGATCGAACGCGGCAACCTCGACGCACGGGTGTCCGTCTACGACGGCACCGAGCTCGGCGAACTGCAGAGCGGCTTCAACCGCATGGCCGAGGGCCTCGCCGAGCGGGACAAGATCCGGGACCTGTTCGGTCGCCATGTCGGCATGGAGGTCGCCGAGGCCGCGCTGAAGAGCAATCCCGAGCTCGGCGGCGAGGAGCGCGACATCGCCGTCTTCTTCATCGACCTGATCGGATCCACGGAGCTGGCTGCCTCCCAGCCCCCGGCGCAGGTGGTGGATCTGTTGAACCGCTTCTTCGACGTGGTGGTCGACGAGGTGGACAAGCATCACGGTTTCGTCAACAAGTTCGAGGGCGATGCGGCGCTCGCCATCTTCGGTGCTCCCGGCGATCTCGACGATCACTGCGGGGAGGCCCTCAGCGCGGCTCGCGCCATCATGCGGCGACTCGAGAACGAGGTCCCGGACTGCCAGGCAGCCATCGGTATCGCGTCCGGGCGAGCCGTCGCGGGCAACATCGGTGCGAAGCAACGATTCGAGTACACGGTCATCGGTGATCCGGTGAACGAGGCGGCCCGGTTGTCCGAGCTCGCCAAGTCTGCGGACGGGCGTCTGGTGGCGTCGGCACGCACGGTGGAGCACGCCCACAATCAGTCGAGTGACGAGTGGTCGTTCGGCAAGAGCGTGACGTTGCGGGGGCGTTCGGAGGAGACGCAGCTCGCGACCCCTGCCTGACGGCGGCCCACACGGTCGATAGGGTGGCCCGGTGCGTCTGGTCATTGCTCGGTGTCAGGTCGACTACGTCGGCCGGTTGACGGCCCATCTGCCGTGGGCGAAGCGTCTGCTGCTCGTCAAGTCCGACGGATCGGTGAGCGTCCACGCGGACGATCGGGCGTACAAGCCGCTCAACTGGATGACGCCGCCGTGCTGGCTGGTCGAGAACCCTGCAGAGGCTCTCCCTGCCGACGGCGACGTCGTGCCCGCGGACCGACAGCTGTGGGTCGTGACCAACAAGGCCGGCGAGGAACTGCGCATCACGATCGAGGACATCGAACTCGACAGCAGCCACGAGCTGGGTGTCGATCCGGGTCTGACCAAGGACGGCGTCGAGTCCCATCTGCAGGAACTGCTCGCCGAGCACGTGCACACGCTCGGTGACGGGTACACCCTGGTACGCCGGGAGTACCCGACGGCGATCGGACCCGTGGACCTTCTGTGCCGCGCCGAGGACGGTGCGACGGTCGCGGTGGAGATCAAGCGTCGAGGAGACATCGACGGTGTCGAGCAGCTGACTCGCTATCTCGAACTCCTGAACCGTGATCCACTGCTGGCTCCGGTGCGGGGCGTGTTCGCGGCCCAGCAGATCAAGCCGCAGGCGAAGACGCTCGCGGAGGATCGCGGGATTCGTTGCCTCACACTGGACTACGACTCGCTCCGCGGAATCGAATCGTCCGCGTTCACGCTCTTCTGACGCGGTCGCCTACCATCGGTCGAGTGCCGAGACGCAACAACCAACGAGCCGGCCGGTCGGGCCGACCGGGGCGACCCGCGCCGACGTTCGGTGATGCCACGGCGCGAGTGGAGCGCGGCCCGTCCTTCGACGGTGACGAGGAGTACGTCGTGCGCCCGATTCCCGGCGCTCGTGCGACCAAGCCCTACCGGTGCCCCGGCTGCGACCACGAGATCATGCCCGGGGTGGCGCACGTGGTCGTCTGGCCCGCCGAGAAACTCGGCGGACCCGACGACAGGCGGCACTGGCACACGGGTTGCTGGTCCGGACGCGGTACCCGCGGGCTCACCCGCAGGTGGTCCTGACTCTCAGGACTGGGTCGAGCTCGACTGGCCGTTCGAGGAGCGCTCGGTCGACGTCTCGGCCGGTGCATCATCGAGGAGTGACTCGTCGATCTCGAGATCGTCCGGCGCCAACGGTGCGTCGAGCAGTTCGCTCTCCCGGTTGACCGAGGCGAGCATGGCCGGCACGGAATCGAGTTGGCCGCGGATGCCGAGCAGCTGAGCGAGCACCCGGCCACGCAGGACTCGCAGTTCCTCGGCGAGCTCCTTGGCGTGAGCGATGCGGCGCTCCGACTGCTCGGTGGCGGCCTGGAGGCGACGCTTCGCCTCGGCGGTGGCATCGGCGAGCCGACGATCCGCCTCGGCCTTGGAGTCGGCTTCGAGCTCGTCGACGGCGTTCATCACCTTGGTGCGGCGATCGGCCATCGTGATCTCGAAGTCCTCCTGCACCGCGGCGCGCTTCTTCTCGGCCTCGGCGGCGAGGCGATCACGCTCGGCCTGCGCCTCCTCGACGATGCGGGCGGCGGCTGTGCGTGCCTCGGCCATGGTCTGCTCGTGCTCGGTCTCGAGTGCGGACCGTCGGTCCTTGAGCTCGGCGACCAGGCCCTCGTACTCGCCGCGCATGCGGGTGGCGTCCTGCTCGGCCACGGACACGAGTTCGGCAGCGTCGGCCTCGGCCTTGGCGCGCACCTCGGACGCCTCGTCCGAGGCGAGTCGCAGCATGCGAGAGATGCGATCGCTCATGCCCTCGGCGGTGGTCGGGGGGACCGAGAGCCGATCGATGTCCTTACGGAGATCGTCGATCTCGTCGCGGGCGTCCTCGAGCTGGACCGCGAGATCGCGGGCCTGCGCGGCCGCCGCGTCGCGATCGGTCGCGATGACGCGGAGCTCGGCATCGAACCGCTCGAAGTACCGCTGGACCTCGTCCTTGTCGTACCCCTTGCGGACCACGCTGAAGGGCAGGGAGCTGCTACCGCTGACGTTCTCTGGTGCCATGCGGACAACCTACCGTCACGCGCCCCGTTTCGGCCGTCGGGTGCTGATCACGACGGGTTCCGGGGAGGGGTCAGCTCGCGGCGGGCTCGACCAGTTCGACGAGGACGCCGCCGGCGTCCTTGGGGTGCACGAAATTGATCCGGGAATCGGCGGTACCGCGGCGGGGAGCGTCGTACAGCAACCGGGCACCACGCTCGCGGAGGAACGCCGCGGTCTCCTCGACGTCGCGGACGCGGAAGGCGAGCTGCTGCAGGCCGGGACCGTTCCGGTCGAGGAACTTGGCGATGGTCGACGTCTCGTCGAGGGGAGCGAGGAGCTGGATCTGCGCGGCGCCGTCGGCGGCACCGGGAACGGAGATCATCGCCTCGACGACACCCTGGCTCTCGTTGACCTCGCGGTGGGTCACCGTCATCCCGAAGTGGTCCCGGTAGAACTCGAGGGCGACGTCGAGGTCGGCCACTGCGATCCCCACGTGGTCGATGGCCGTCACGAGGCCTGCCGTCACCGCGTCCGCGGTCGCCGTCGTGTGCTCGTCGGTGGTCGTCATACTTTGACGTTAGACCTTTTTTCCGGCAGTTCGGGCGTGGTCTGGGTCACAATCGATCGTCGGCATCGCTGGACGACCGCCAACTCTGTGTGGCCAAGGCGACGCCGCCGATGGTCGAGGACCGTTCACCGACTGCGGCAGAATGGACACATGGCCGACAACCAGCTGTCCAGCACCGCACCTGCCGCGTCCTCCACGGTCTCGCAGCCGCCGATCGTGCGGTGGTTCCGCGTCGTGGCGGTCGCGGAAGCCGTCACTTGGGTCGCGCTGCTCATCGGCATGGCTGTCAAGTACGTCCCCGACCCCAACATCGACAGTGGTGTCCGGATCCCGGGCATGCTGCACGGCGCGGTCTTCGTCCTGTACCTCGTGATCACCGTGCTGACCGCCCTCGCGCTGCGGTGGAGCAAGGGCGTCACGGTGCTCGCACTCCTCGCGAGCATCCCGCCCTTCGGCACCATCGTCTTCGAGGTGTGGGCGTCGAGGACCGGACGTCTGGTTCGATCGGCCGGAGCCGCATCGCCGCGGGCCGCGGCGGAGTGACAAAATAACCTCGTGACTCGACCCGGATCTCGCCCACCAGTACGTCCGTCGGCCGCGGCAGCCGCCGCCATGTCCGGCGCGGTCGACCTCTCGGCGCTCAAGGCCAAGGCGCAGGCCGCGTCCGCGCCGCCGTCTCCCACCGCCGCCAACGGTCTCGCGGTCTCCGTCACGGTGACGGAGGTGGACTTCGAGGCCGAGGTGTTGGTGCGCTCGAGCCAGGTCCCCGTGATCGTCAATCTGCTGTCGCCGCGCTCCCCGCAGTCGCTGCAGCTGACGCAGTCCCTCGAGGCCCTCGCGGTCGAGGGTGACGGCGCCTGGGTGCTCGCCAACGTCGACGTCGACGTCAATCCGCGCATCGCGCAGGCCTTCGGCGTGCAGGCCGTTCCCACGCTGGTCGCCGTCGCAGCAGGCCAGCCCCTCGCGGATCTGCAGGGCCTGCAGCCCGAGGAGAGCCTGCGTGAGTGGTTGGCGGCCATCGCCCGCGCCGTCGAGGGGAAGCTGACCGGTGTCCCGAACGCCGACGAACCGGCCCCCGAGCCCGAGGACCCGCGCTTCGACGCAGCCGAGGCCGCGCTCGCCGAGGGTGACCTCGCGGGTGCCGAGGCGGCCTTCCAGGAGATCGTCGACGCCGAGCCGGCCAACAAGCAGGCACTGAACGGCGTGCGTCAGGTCCGATTCCTGGCACGCGTCCAGGGGCTGCCGGACGACATCGTCGAGCAGGCCGACGCGGCGCCGGACGACGTCGATCTCGGTCTCCAGGCGGCCGACGCGTTGCTGTATCAGCAGCTGACCGAGGACTCGTTCGCTCGTGTCGTGGAGCTGGTCCGGCGCACGCGTGAGGACGATCGCGCCCGTGCTCGCGCCCGGTTGCTGGAGTTGTTCGAGCTCTTCGACCCGGCGGATCCGCTGGTGGTCACCGCTCGACGCAAGCTGGCGTCCGCCCTCTACTAGGAGTAGCGGCCGTCGCACGCCTCCCGGCCACCCAGCACGCCCCAGCGGAACGCGTCGACGCGCGCGAAGCCGCTGGGGACCGTGCGACCGTCCACGTCACTCGCGGCGAGCCCGTCCGACAACAGACCCGACACCGCCTCGTCGAGGTCGCCCGGTGACAGTGTCACCGTCGACCTCTGCGCCGCGTCCGTGTCGGAGGGACTCAGTGCTGCGGTGACCACTCCCGACAGGCACGCCGACCGGAGCGCGGCTCGGGCGTCCGTCAGGCCCTGGCCGGCCTCGTTCTGCACGGCCAGCACGTACCGGGAGACGAAGAGGACATAGGCGCCGTAGTCACCGGTGACGTCGAGCGGCACGATGTCGTCCTCGCTCACCTCGGTGGGACGTCCGCGATCGGCCAGCGCGTCGACCGAGATACCGATCGTGTTGGTGGAGGGGCAGTAGGAGACCGGTTCGGTGGTGAGCGCGTCCGCGCACCCGGTGTCGGCGCCGGAGTAGTCGACCGTCGGGGGATCCGTGGTGGGCATCACCTGTTCGAACGTCGCGGCGAACTGCTCGAGCGAGTCCTGCGTGACGGGGAGCTCGCCGGTGTCGAGAGGGCTGTCGAACTGTTGGGGAAGGGTCGAGCGCCGCGACTCGACCTCCTTCTCGTCGATGCGCGTACAGGCCCCGGCGCCGTCGGTGAAGCCGATCTGGGCGGCGGTGACCCGTTCGAACGCGGAGCCGTGCACCGAGTCGGGATCACCGGGGTCGACGTCGCGGACGGCCACGGTGGCCGCGAGGACGTCGTTCAACCCGTCCGAGGTGTTGAGCGTGAAGTGGGTCGAGTCGCCCTCGGCGACATGGCGCATGAAGGCGCCCGCGAAGCAGTCTGCCTGTTGCTCGGCGACGATGGTCGGGTCGTCGTCCCCGACGAGGCCGGACTGCGTCTGCACGGCGTGGCCGTACTCGTGGGCGAGCACCATGACCACCGACATGGGTCCGAACGCGTCGATCATGGCCGGCATGAGCAGCCCGCGGTCCCAGCCGATGCTGTCGTCGAGTGAGCAGTATCCGGCGTTGGCGAGTCCGTCCGTCGGTTCGCTGCAGAAGAGCGGACCCTCGCCGGCGTCGGCGGTGGCGTCCCAGGACACCAGCGACCGGACGGGCTGGAAGGATCCGCGGAACAGCGTCGAGTACGTGGTGCGCCAGAACTTCTGGATGTCGTCCACAGCATCCGTCGCGAGCAGGTCGACGTCCGTTCCGGCTGCGCCGTCGACGTCGCGCTGGGCATGGGAGACACCGGGTCTCGGGCCGGACGGGCCGTCCGTGACGGGGAGACCGGCGACGGTGAAGGGGTCGTCGTAGATGGAGACGGGGGAGCCCGTCACCACCGCGCCACACGAGGTGAGCGCAGTGGTGACGGCGAGTGCGAGGAGGCTCGCGGACCAGCCGAACCGGACGCGAGCCCCGCGCATCATCTCTCCAGTCTGAGCCAGATCGCTCCGTAGGGCGGAAGGGCGACCCGAGCGGATGCCGGACGACCGTGCCACGAGTGCTCGGTCGCGGTGACCTCACCGAGGTTGCCCACTCCCGAACCGCCGTAGACCTCCGCGTCGGTGTTGAGGATCTCGACCCATCGGCCCGGCTCGGGTAATCCAACACGATAATCGCCGTGCGGGGAACCGGAGAAGTTGAACAGGCAGGCCGTGACGGAGCCGTCGTCGCCGAAGCGCAGGAAGCTCAGCACGTTGTTCGCGGTGTCGTTGGCGTCGATCCACGAGAAGCCACTGGGCGAGCCGTCCTGTGTCCAGAACTCCGGGCCTGCGACGTAGGTGCGGTTGAGGTCGCCGACCAGTTGCTGTACACCGCGGTGCAGCGAGCCGCTTCCCTCCTCGCCGATCTCCCACCAGTCGAGACCGCGCTCGTCGGACCACTCGGCGGTCTGGCCGAACTCCTGGCCCATGAACAGCAGTTGCTTGCCGGGATGCGCCCACATGTAGGCGAGCATGCCGCGCAGACCCGCGGCCTTCGCCCAGTCGTCACCCGGCATGCGGGACCAGAGCGTGCCCTTCCCGTGCACGACCTCGTCGTGGCTGATGGGCAGCACGAAGTTCTCGCTCCAGGCGTAGACCAGGGAGAACGTGACCTCGTGGTGGTGGTACGCGCGGTGGATCGGATCGCGCCCGATGTATCCGAGCGTGTCGTGCATCCAGCCCATGTTCCACTTCATGGAGAAGCCGAGGCCGCCCACGCTGGTGGGACGCGTGACGCCGGGCCACGACGTCGACTCCTCGGCCACGGTGACGACGCCCCGGTGCAGCTTGTGCACGGTCGCGTTCATCTCCTGCAGGAACGCCACGGCCTCGAGATTCTCGCGACCGCCGTAGATGTTGGGGCTCCACCCACCCTCGGGGCGCGAGTAGTCCAGGTAGAGCATCGACGCGACCGCGTCGACGCGGAGCCCGTCGATGTGGAACTCCTCGATCCAGTACAGCGCGTTGGCGACGAGGAAGTTGCGCACCTCGGTACGACCGAAGTCGAAGACGTAGGTGCCCCAGTCCAACTGCTCGCCGCGCTGCGGGTCGCCGTGCTCGTAGAGCGGGGAGCCGTCGAACCGCGCGAGGGCCCAGTCGTCCTTGGGGAAGTGCGCCGGGACCCAGTCGACGATGACACCGATGCCGTCACGGTGCAGGAGGTCGACGAAGGCGCGGAAGTCGTCGGGGGTGCCGAAGCGCGACGTCGGTGCGTAGTACGAGGTGACCTGGTATCCCCACGATCCACCGAAGGGGTGTTCGGCGACGGGCAGCAGCTCGACGTGGGTGAAGCCGGTCTCGCGTACGTGAGCCGAGAGCTGTTCCGCCAGTTCGCGATAGTTCAGTCCGGGGCGCCAGGAGGCGAGATGCACCTCGTACACGCTCATCGGCGCCCGGTGCGGTTCCAGCTCGGCGCGCGCGGTGATCCAGTCACCGTCCGACCACTCGTACGACGACTGGTTCACGACCGACGCCGTCGACGGCGGGACCTCGGTGGCGAAGGCCATCGGGTCGGCCTTGTCCTTCACCGAGCCGTCCTTGCCGTGCACCCGGAACTTGTACAGCGTGCCGGCGCCGATGTCGGGGACGAACAGCTCCCACACACCGGTGGTGCCGAGCACGCGCATCGGCCAGGTCTGTCCGCCCCAGCCGTCGAACTCGCCGACGACGGTGACGCCGACGGCGCCCGGGGCCCACACCGCGAACGAGGTGCCGTTCACAGGTCCGTCGGGCGTGGTGTAGCTCTGCAGATGCGCTCCGAGGATGTCCCAGAGTCGTTCGTGGCGCCCCTCTCCGAAGAGATGGAGATCGAGCTCGCCGAGGGTCGGCAGGAAGCGGTAGCCGTCGGCGACGGTCACCTGGTGACCGCCCGGGTACTCGACGCGGAGCCGGTAGTCCGCGAGGTCCTCCACCGGCACCAGGGCCGAGAACACGCCGTGCGCGACGTGTGTGAGCTCGTGGTCCTTCCCGCCGATGACCGCGGTGACGCTGAGAGCGTTGGGACGCAACGCCCGGATGGCGGTGCCGCCCGGCATCGGGTGCGCGCCGAGAACGGAGTGGGGGTCGTGGTGCTGCCCGCGGGCGAGCAGCGAGAGGTCGTGATCACCGGGAGCGGCGAGGGTGTCCGTGCTCGCGCCGGGGGTGGTGCGTTCCGTCATGAGATCTCCTTCCGGAAGGCGAGTTCGGTGCGGGCGGGGAACGGGACGGGCGGCAGCGCCAGGATGTGGGCGACCGACCGCCACGGCTCGAGCTTGACGTAGTTGGCCTGGCCCCACTGGAACTGCTGACCGCTCACCTCGTCGGTGACCGTCAGGTGCTCCTGCCAGTCGCGGCCGATCTGCGGCATGTCGAGCCAGACGGTGCCTTCCTCGGCGCCGAACGGGTTCAGGTTGATCACGACCAGCACCGCGTCACCGGTCACCGCGTCGAACTTCGAGTAGGCGATGATCGCGTCGTTGTCGACGTGGTGGAAGTGGATGTTGCGCAACTGCTGCAACGCCGGGTGCGCCTTGCGGACGGCGTTGAGCATGGCCAACCACGGCTCGAGCGATTCGCCGCGAGCCCGTGCGCCCTCGAAGTCGCGGGGGCGCAACTCGAATTTCTCCGTGTCGAGGTACTCCTCGCTGCCCTCGCGCACCGGAACGTGTTCGTAGAGTTCGTATCCCGAGTACACGCCCCACGTGGGGGACAGGGTGGCGGCGAGAGCGGCACGCAGCGCGAACATGCCGGGGCCGCCCTTCTGCAGGCTCTCGTGGAGGATGTCCGGCGTGTTGACGAACAGGTTGGGTCGACCCAGATCGGCCTTGGCGGCGATCTCCTGTCCGAACTCCGTGAGCTCCCACTTGGCCGTGCGCCACGTGAAGTACGTGTAGGACTGCGTGAAACCGCGTCGCGCGAGACCGTAGAGCCGCGCGGGACGCGTGAACGCCTCGGCCAGGAAGAGCACGTCGGGGTGCGTCTTCTTGACCTCGGCGATGAGCCACTCCCAGAAGTCCGGTGGCTTGGTGTGCGGATTGTCGACCCGGAAGATCTTGACTCCCTGGCTGATCCAGAACTTGACGACGCGCAGCACCTCCGCGTAGATGCCCTTGCGATCGTTGTCGAAGTTGACCGGGTAGATGTCCTGGTACTTCTTGGGCGGGTTCTCCGCGTAGGCGATGGTGCCGTCGGGGAGCACGGTGAACCAGTCGGAATGTGCGGCGGCCCAGGGGTGGTCCGGGGCGCACTGCAGGGCGAGGTCCAGGGCGATCTCGAGGCCGAGCTTGCGCGCGGCCGTGACGAGTGCGCGGAACTCCTTGACCGTCCCCAGCTCGGGATGCACCGCGTCGTGGCCGCCCTCGGACGAGCCGATGGCCCACGGCGAGCCCACGTCGGTGGGTCCCGGAGTCAGAGTGTTGTTGCGGCCCTTGCGATTCACCTTGCCGATCGGATGGATCGGCGGGAAGTAGACGACGTCGAAGCCCATGGCCGCCACGCGGGGGAGCGCGCCGATGGTGGTCTCGAACGTGCCGTGGCGAGGAGTGCCGTCCTCGTTCCAGCCGCCCGTGGAGCGGGGGAAGAGCTCGTACCACGAGCCGACGAGTGCCTCGCGGCGGTCGACCCAGACGTTGATCGCCTCGCCGCGCGTCACCAGCTCGCGCAGCGGCGTCTCGTGCAGGATCTCGCGCACCTCGGGCGTGAACGCCGGTGCGACGCGCGACGGCAGCGGTGCGTCGCTCCGCAGCGCCGTCACGACGTTCTCGAGCAGTGGCTTCTCCGAGCGACCGACGTTCTTGGCGGCGCGTTCGAACAGGCGTGCGCCGGTCTCGAGATCGTTGGCCAGTTCGGCCGGCCCCTGGCCCACGCCGAGTTTCGCCTCGACCGCATGCATCCAGGTGGCGATCGGATCACCCCAGCCCTCGATGCGGGCGATCCAGAAGCCTTCGGCGTCGGGAGTGAACACACCGTGGAAGATGTCCGGCTGCTCGCCGGGGACCATCGGGATGTGGACCGACTTGCCCTGGCCGGGCCCGCGAACCGCCAACGTCGCGTTGACGGCGTCGTGCCCCTCGCGCCACACCGCGGCCGTGATCGGGAATGTCTCTCCCACAACGGCCTTGGCGGGATACTTACCGGACGATGTGTTGGGTAGTACGTCGTCGATGCCGATACGGCCTGTCACCGAAGCCCCTTTTCTGCTGGTTGTCGCAGTTCTGTCGATGTCGGGTTGTCGGGCTGAGCTCGAAGTCAACCGTAGACGAGATGCCCCGGTCTTTCTCGAAACCGACCGAGAGCACCGACGCGACCTGCGGACGAGGCACGCGGCAGTCTCGGACGCCACCGGGAGAAGTACCCGAACGGCTCCTCGGCAAACGCGGAACCACGGTGCGCGGCGGTCGCCCGCAGTAGTCTTCGGAATCGTGAAAGCACTCCGCAGATTCACCGTCCGCGCGCAGCTCCCGGCCCGACTCTCCGGACTCGCCGAACTGTCCGTCAACCTGCGATGGTCGTGGCATCCGCCGACCCTGGAGCTGTTCGAGAGCATCGATCCGGACCTGTGGGTCAGTGGTGACCGCGATCCGGTGCGCATCCTCGGCGAGGTGCGCTCGTCCCGCCTCGAGGACCTGGCGAACGACGACGCGTTCGTGCAGCGCGTGGATGATCTCGTCGCCGATCTACACCTCTACCTGGCGCAACCCCGATGGTTCCAGCAGCAGGTCGACTCCGGTGCGGATCTGCCGGTGGGCATCGCGTACTTCTCGATGGAGTTCGGCGTCTCCGAGGTGCTGCCCAACTACTCCGGTGGTCTCGGCATCCTCGCCGGCGATCACCTCAAGGCCGCGTCCGATCTGGGGTTGCCCCTCATCGGCGTGGGCCTGCTGTACCGCTCCGGGTACTTCCGCCAGTCGCTGACGGCCGACGGCTGGCAGGCCGAGCGGTATCCGTCCCTCGACCCGCAGGGTCTGCCGCTGCGACTGCTCACCGACGAGTCCGATTCCCCGGTGCTCGTCCACGTCGCGATGCCGGGCGACCGCGTGCTGCGCGCGCGTATCTGGATCGCCCAGGTCGGACGCATCCCGCTGCTGCTGCTGGACTCCGACATCGCCGACAACGATCCCGAGCTGCGCGGCGTGACCGATCGTCTCTACGGCGGCGATCAGGACCACCGGGTGAAGCAGGAGATCCTGGCCGGGGTCGGCGGCGTCCGCGCCGTGCGTGCCTACACCGAGTACCACTCGCTTCCCGCGCCCAGCGTCTTCCACATGAACGAGGGCCACGCCGGCTTCCTCGGTCTCGAGCGCATCCGTGAACTGCACGCGGGCGGGCTGGACTTCGATTCCGCGCTCGCCGCGGTGCGAGCGTCCACCGTCTTCACGACGCACACTCCCGTGCCCGCCGGTATCGACCGCTTCCCCGCGGATCTGGTGCGCCTCTACTTCGGAGACGGCACGGCGGAGTCGTCGCTGCTGCCCGGCATCGAGATGGAACGCATCCTCGAACTCGGCCGCGAGAGCGACCCCGCGGTGTTCAACATGGCCCACATGGGGCTGCGGTCGGCGCAGCGCGCGAACGGAGTCTCCAAGCTCCACGGCATCGTCAGTCGCGGCATGTTCGACGAACTCTGGCCCGGATTCGACGCGTCCGACGTCCCCATCGGCTCGGTCACCAACGGCGTGCACGCACCGACGTGGGCGTCGCAGCGGTGGCTCGACCTCGCGGCGCGCACGGTGGGAACCCGCACGATGGAGGAGGCACAGGGCTGGGAGCAGCTGGCCGAGGTCTCCGCATCGGACCTGTGGGAGACGCGTTCGGCGCTGCGGTCCGATCTGGTCGCGGAAGTGCGCCGCCGCGTGCGCCACTCGGCCCTCGAGCGCGGGTCCACCGACGCCGAACTCGCGTGGACGGACGACGTGTTCGACCCGTCGGTGCTCACGGTCGGATTCGCGCGCCGTGTCCCCACCTACAAGCGACTGACGTTGATGCTGCGGCAACCGGAGCGCCTGCGCGCCATGCTGCTCGATCCGGTCCGCCCGGTACAGCTGGTGGTGGCCGGCAAGTCGCACCCCGCGGACGACGGTGGCAAGGCGCTGATCCAGCAGATCGTGCGATTCGCCGATCAGCACGACGTTCGGCACCGCATCGTCTTCCTGCCCGACTACGACATGTCGATGGCCCGCTACCTCTACTGGGGATGCGACGTCTGGCTCAACAACCCGTTGCGGCCGCTCGAGGCGTGCGGCACCTCGGGCATGAAGTCCGCTCTCAACGGTGGACTGAACCTCTCCATCCGGGACGGATGGTGGGACGAGATGTACGACGGGGAGAACGGCTGGGCCATCCCCACCGCCGACGGCGTCGTCGACGAGAACCGCCGCGACGATCTCGAGGCCGCGGCGCTGTACGAGTTGCTCGAGAAGTCGGTGCTCCCCAAGTTCTACGACCGGGGCGACGACGGGTTGCCGGCGCGCTGGGTCGAGATGGTGCGGCACACCCTCACGGTCACGGGCCCGAAGGTGTTGGCGTCCAGGATGGTTCGCGACTACACGCAGCAGTACTACGGTCCCGCCACCCGGGCGGGTGCGGCGGCGATCTCCGACGACTACGCCGGTGCGAAGGCCATGGCCGACTATCGGCGCCGCGTCGATGCGGCGTGGCCCGCGGTCACGGTGACCGACGTCGAGGCGGACGGGCTGCCGGACACCCCGGTGCTGGGTTCGACACTCACCCTGTCCGCGACGGTGGGGCTCGGCGGACTCGGCCCGTCGGACGTGTCCGTGCAGGCCGTGTTCGGCCACGTCGATCAGGACGAGCAGCTCGGCGACGTCGTGACGGTCCCGATGCTGCACCAGGGATCGGCCGCGGGCGGCGAGCGGTTCCTCGCCGACACGACGCTGCCGCTCTCCGGGTCGGTCGGATACACGGTGCGGGTCCTGCCGCACCATCCGCTGCTCGCGGGAGACGCCGAGCTCGGTCGGGTGGCGGGTCCGTCCCCGATGTAGGTCCCTGCGGGTCCAGGTTCAGGTCTGGGTGGCGGTGAGGCGCGTCAGCGCCTTGCGCACGATCTCCGGGTCCGTCGTCTCCCAGAACGGTGGGAGCGACGCCCGGAGGTAGCCGCCGTATCGCGCCGTGGCCAGTCGGGAGTCGAGCACGGCGACGACGCCCTTGTCGTCGACGCTGCGGAGCAGTCGGCCGACACCCTGGGCCAGCAGTAGCGCCGCGTGGTTCGCGGCGACGGCGAGGAACCCGTTGCCTCCGCGCGACTCGACGGCGCGCTGCCGCGCCACCAGCAGCGGATCGTCGGGTCGCGGGAACGGGATGCGGTCGACGATCACGAGGGTCAGTGACCGACCGGGGACGTCGACGCCCTGCCACAGGGAGAGCGTGCCGAACAGTGACGTGGCCTCGTCCTGCGCGAAGCGCTCGACCAGGGCGCCGGTGGCATCGTCGCCCTGGCACAGCACGGGGGTGTCCAGCCGTTCGCGCATCTCGGCCGCCGCGGCCTTCGCCGCCCGCATCGACGAGAACAGGCCCAGAGTGCGGCCACCCGCGGCGCGCACGAGCCCCGCTATCTCGTCGAGCTGACTCGGCGACGTACCGTCGCGCCCCGGTGCGGTGAGGTGCTTGGCGATGTAGAGGATGCCGGCCCTGCCGTGGTCGAACGGCGATCCCACGTCGAGCGAGTTCCACCGGAACGTGTCCGCGTCGGACGGTGCCTCGGTGCCGGTCGCGAGGGCCGCGTCGACGCGGGTGGGGTTGGCGGCCGGCAGACCCCAGTTGACGGCGAGACCGTCGAACGAGCCGCCCACGGTGAGCGTCGCGGAGGTGAGGACCACGGTCGACTCCGCGAACAGCCGGGTCCGGAGCAGTCCGCCGACGGACAGCGGTGCCACCCGGACCACCCGCTTCACGACGCCGCGGAACTCGTCGACGGCCAACCACACCACGTCCCGCCGCTTCGCGGGATCGCTCTCCTCGTACGTCTCGAGAATGCGCACCGCGGTGTCGTGCACGTCGTCGATGGCGGCGAGAGCCGCGGTCCGCGCGGCCGCCGCGTCGGGGTCCGCGGCGGCGCCGCCCTGCTTGGCCGGCCCGATGGCCGTGCGCACGGCCCACGCGGCGTCGCGGATGCTCGCGATCGTCTGGGACGCGCCGGGGGGCAACTCCTCCCAGCGTCCGCCCTCGAGTTCGTCGAGCAACGCGGCGAAACCCTCTGCGGCGCCGGCCAGTCGGTCGAGGATCTCGTCCTCCACGAGCTTCCCGCAGCGACGCATGGCGGCGCCGACCGCGGTCGCGGACATCTCCGCCGTCGCCGCGGACGTCACCCGGTCCACGAGCTCGTGCGCCTCGTCCACCACGACGACGTCGTGTTCGGGCAGCACCGAGATGCCGGTGATGGCGTCGATGGCGAGCATCGCGTGATTGGTGACCACGACGTCGGCGCGCGCCGCATCCACCCGGGCGAGCTCGGCGAAGCAGTCCTCGCCGTAGGGGCAGCGCGACTTCCCCAGACACTCGCGGGAGGTCACGCTCATCTGCCGCCAGGCCTGATCGGACACGCCCGGGTTCAGCTCGTCGCGGTCACCGGTCTCGGTGTCCGAGGACCACTCGGTGATGCGCTTGACCTCACGGCCGAGCCGCGACACGGCGAAGGCGTCGAACAGTTCCTCCTCCGGGGCGTCGGACGGTGCGCCGTGCAGTTTGTTGAGGCACAGGTAGTTGCCACGGCCCTTGAGGATCGCGAATGTCGGTTCGTGCGCGAGGGCCGTGGTGAGAGCCTTCGACAGACGCGGCAGGTCGCGGTCGACCAGCTGACGCTGCAGCGCGATGGTCGCCGTGGACACGACGACGGTCTTCCCCGACGTCACGGCGTGCCGCAGCGACGGAACCAGGTACGCGAGCGACTTGCCGGTGCCGGTGCCCGCCTGCACCGCGAGGTGCTCGCCGGTGTCGATGCTGTGCGCGACGGCCGAGGCCATGGTGAGCTGGGCCGTGCGCTCGGTGCCGCCGAGCGCCGTCACCGCGGTGCTGAGCAGACTCGGAACGGTGGGCAACTCGGACTTCGACTTCGGCGGCACCGTGCGAGGTTACGCCGGTGTGCCGACGCGTCGGGCTCTCGGTCAGCGGTCGGCGTGTACACCCTCGTCGGCGAGTTCGGCGAGAACTGCCGGCACCGTCGTGGGGCTCACCGCGGCGCAGTAGTCCAGCAGCACCGTCGTCTCGAAGCCGGCGCGCGCGGCGTCGCGGGCCGTGGCGCGGACGCAGTGATCGGTGGCCAGGCCGACGACGTGGACGGCGTCGATGTTCCGAGCGCGGAGCCACTCCGCGAGGCCTGTGCCGGACTCGTCGGCACCCTCGAAACCGGAGTAGGCCGCGTCGTACTCGCCCTTCGAGAAGACTGCCTCGATCGGGGTGAGGTCGAGATCGGGGTGGAAGTCGCAGCCGGGTGTGCCGACGACGCAGTGCCGCGGCCAGCTGTCGACGTAGTCCGGGGTCTCGGAGAAGTGGGCGCCGGGGTCGATGTGGTGATCACGTGTCGCGACGACGGCGTCGTAGCTCGCGCCGGCGACGAGCGTGCTGACGGCGGCGGCGACTCGCGCCCCGCCTTCGACGGCCAGCGAGCCGCCCTCACAGAAATCGTTCTGGACGTCGACGACGACGAGTGCGGTGGCCACGGTCAGGAGAATACCGTCGGCACGGCCGGATCTCCCTGGGACAGACCGAGTCCCTCCCAGGGCAGTGATCGCAGGCCCTCCGCGACCAGCGTGCGTGCGTCCTCGACCGTGGCGGTGTGCACGATCTCGCCGCCGCGCACCATGGGTACGGACAGCTCCCGCACCGTGTACGGATCGGTCGCGGGCAACGGCGCGCCGGCCTTCGTCACCAGCTCCTCGACGACGGTGCCCGTGCTGCGGGCCAGACGGACGGCGCGCTTGCGTCCACCGCGCGACTCCTTGTGCGAACTGCGCTTGGCCACGGGGATGCCGTCGACCTCGACGAGTTTGTAGACCATGCCGGCGGTCGGTGCGCCCGATCCCGTGACGACGGACGTGCCGACGCCGTAGGTGTCCACGGGCTCGGCCCGCAGCGAGGCGATGGCGTACTCGTCCAGATCGCCCGAGACGACGATGCGGGTGCGCGTGGCGCCGAGGTCGTCGAGCTGCCGACGGACCTGCCGCGCCAGGACACCGAGATCGCCCGAGTCGATGCGCACGCCGCCGAGCTCGGGCCCGGCGACCTCGATGGCCGTCGCGACGCCGGCGGTGATGTCGTACGTGTCCACCAACAGCGTGGTGCCCACACCGAGGGCGGCGATCTGCGAGCGGAACGCCGCGGCCTCGTCCGGCCCGTCGACGCCCGTGTGCAGCAGCGTGAAGGCGTGCGCACTGGTTCCGGCGCCCGGAATGCCGTGGCGGCGGACCGCTTCGAGGTTGGACGTGGCCGCGAAACCGCAGATGTACGCGACGCGCGACGAGGCCACCGCCGCTTCCTCGTGGGCGCGTCGAGAGCCCATCTCGATGAGCGGCCGGCCGTCGGACGCGGAGACCATGCGGGTGGCCGCGGCGGCGATGGCGCTGTCGTGGTTGTAGATCGACAGTGCGAGCGTCTCGAGGATCACGCACTCGGCGAAGGTGCCGCGCACGGACAGGACGGGGGAGCCGGGGAAGAACAGTTCGCCCTCGCGGTAACCGTCGATGTCGCCGCCGAACCGGTAGTTCCGGAGCCAGTCGAGGGTGTCCGCCTCGAGGAACGACAACGACGCGAGTTCGTCCTCGCCGAAGCGGAAGTCGCGGAGAGCGTCGAGGAAGCGGCCCGTGCCCGCGACGACGCCGTACCGCCGCCCGTCGGGAAGCCGCCGGGCGAACACCTCGAAGGTGCAGGCGCGATGCGCCGAACCGTCGCGGAGGGCGGCCGACAGCATGGTCAGCTCGTACTGATCGGTGAACAGCGCAGTGGAGGTCACCACTGCACCCTAGAGCGGTCACCGTGTCACGGGGCGACCGATGTACGCCGTATCCTGGGCGCCATGGCTTCGGATCTCACCGCGACACTTCCGCAGGCCACGCCCGACGAGGCTGTGGAGGTGTCCGAGGACACCGCGACGGACACACCCTGGGTCACCATCGTCTGGGACGACCCGGTCAACCTGATGCACTACGTCACCTACGTCTTCCAGAAGCTGTTCGGCTACAGCAAGGACAAGGCGACGGAGCTGATGATGCAGGTGCACTCGGAAGGCAAGGCGGTCGTCTCGAGCGGGCCCCGCGACAAGATGGAGATCGACGTGCAGAAGCTGCACGCGGCGGGCCTGTGGGCCACCATGCAGCACGACGTCTGACTCTCGAACACTCGTCTCACCCACTCTGGAAGGACCGCCGTCGTGCGCATGTGGACCCGGAAGAACGCGCTGGGCGGCGTCAAGTTCAAGTCGGAGATGGACGGCCGCGAGGTGGCCGTCCTGCGGTCGCTCGTCGAGTCGGTGGTGGGGCTGCTGGAGCGACGGGGCGCCGAGGCGCCGACCGACGATCTGGCCGAGCTCACCGGCATGCGATCCGGCAACACCTCCGCTCCCGAGGACCCCACGCTCGCGCGGTTGCTTCCCGATTTCCACCGGCCCGAGGGCGCCGACACGGCCGAGTCCGACGCGCTCGCCGAGCAGGCCGACCTCAACGGCGCCCTCCGCAGCCTGTACGAGCCGGACATCATCGACATCAAGCGCGCCGCCGGCGCGACCATCCTGTCGACGCTGCCGAACGGCGGCGGCAAGATCGTTCTCACCCGCGAGCAGGCCGACTCCTGGCTGACCGGGCTGAACGACGTGCGGCTGGCCCTCGGCACCACCCTCGGCATCGATGCGGACACCCCCGACCAACTCGAGGAGGACGATCCGCGAGCACCGCACCTGGACGTCTACCACTGGCTCACCTGGATGCAGGACTCGCTGGTCCAGGTACTCATGCCGTGATGCGCGACCTGCTGTCGGACGTCGCCGGACTGACCGTCGGACACCACCACGTGTTGGATCCCGAGGTCACGCTGTCCGACGAGCACCACGACGGCGTCGGACGCGCGACCGGCTGCACCGTCGTCATGACGGACGCGCCGGTCACCGCGGCCGTCGATGTCCGCGGCGGCGGGCCGGGTACCCGCGAGACCGACCTGCTGGATCCGTCCCACGCCGTGCAGCAGATCGACGCGGTGCTGCTGACAGGTGGTTCCGCCTACGGTCTCGCGGCGGCGGACGGAGTCATGCGCCACCTCGAGGAGCACCGGCGCGGCGTGCGGATGGGCCGAGACGACCGTGTCGTCCCGATCGTGCCGGGCGCCGTGATCTTCGATCTACCGATGGGGGACTGGTCCGTGCGACCGGACGCGGAGTTCGGGCGAGCGGCTGCGGCAGCCGCGTCCGCCGACTTCGCGCTCGGATGCGTCGGCGCGGGGACGGGCGCGCGCGCCGGGCTCCTGAAAGGCGGCGTCGGCAGCGCGTCGACACGGATCGAGACCGGCGCCGCGGCGGGTCTGGTGGTCAGCGCGTTGATGGTCGTCAATCCCGTCGGATCGGTCTTCGACCCCGCGACGGGTGTCCTGTGGAGTGCGGCGTCCGTCCCGGAGGTGGGCCTGCGAACCCCGAGTGCGGACGACGTGCGGGCGGCCGCCGAGCTCGCGCCGAAGGACACCTCCCTCAACACGACCATCGGCGTCGTCGCCACGGACGCGCAGCTCACCGAGTCGGAGTGCCGGCGGGTGGCCGTCGCCGCACACGACGGGCTCGCACGCGCGATCCGACCGGCCCACTCGCCGCTGGACGGCGACACGATCTTCGCCGTCGCGACGGGACGGGCGGCCGCCCGCCCCGCCGAGGTGGACATGCCGATGATGATGCCCCATCTGGCCGTGCTCGACGGAGTGTGCGCGGCGGTCGCCCCGGTGGTCGAGCGCGCCATCGCGCGGGCGATCCTCGCCGCGACGGCGGTGGCCGGGGTTCCCGCCTATCGGGACGTGTTCCCGAGTTCCGGCGCGTGAGTCCGACCCGCACTCTCGAGTATCGTCGAAACCGGACATCACCTCTCGCCTCACGATCGGGGACGCCATGACCCTCGGAACCTCCGGCGCTCAGCCGGTCACGCAGCCGCGACGCTCGCGCTGGGCGAGCGCCGCCATGGTGATCGGTGGCTTCGTCGCCGTTCTGTACGTCATCGAGGCGGTGGACGTGGCGTCCGGTCTCGCCCTCGACCGGCACGGCATCGGCCCCCGATCGGTCGACGGTCTCCAAGGCGTCGCCTTCGCCCCTCTGCTTCACCACGGGTGGGACCACCTGTTCGCCAACACCGTTCCGCTGCTGGTGTTGGGATTCGTGCTGATGCTCTCGGGCATCGCGCGCGGTCTGGCCGTCACCGCGGTGGTGTGGATCGTGGGTGGGCTGGGCACCTGGCTGACGGGCGAGACCGCGTCCCTGCACGTCGGCGCCTCGATCATCGTGTTCGGGTGGTTGTCCTACCTCATCGTGCGCGGCGTCTTCGCCCGCGATCTCGGGCAGTTGCTCGTCGGGGTCCTGGTGCTGCTCGTCTACGGCAGCGCGTTGTGGGGGGTGCTCCCGACGCAGGAGGACGTGTCGTGGCAGGGCCACCTGTTCGGCGCACTCGCGGGAGTGCTGGCGGCCTGGATGTTCGCCGGTGCCGCACGCCGGGAACGCGCCGCGCGCACGCTCCCGCCGTCGCCCACACTGCACCGGTGACAGGAGCCGTGCGCACCCTTCGGACATCTCACGACACGGTGTGTCGCCGAACTCTCTCGGACCTCTCACCGCGCGTGGCAGCATGACACCCATGCGTCTCACGGTTCTGGGTTGTTCGGGCAGTGTCTCGGGTCCGGACTCGCCGGCATCGGGATATCTCATCGAGGCGCCCGACACCGCTCCGCTCGTCATGGACTTCGGCCCCGGTGTTCTCGGTGCCCTGCAGAAGTACGTGAACCCCGCCGACGTGCACGTGCTGCTGTCGCACCTGCACGCCGATCACTGCCTCGACGTCCCCGGACTGCTGGTCTGGCGCCGGTACGGCCCCACTGCGGTGGAGGGCCGTGCCGTGGTCCTCGGGCCGTCGGACATGGCGTTCCGTCTGGGCGTGGCGTCCGCGGAGAGCGGTGGCCGGATCGACGACATGTCGGACACCCTCGATCTGCGGTACCTCCGAGACGGTTCCGTGGTGACGTTCGGTGCGCTGACCATCGAGCCGCGACGCGTGTACCACCCGCCGGAGTCCTACGGCATGCGCATCACCACCGAGAGTGGAACCGTCCTGGCCTACACCGGGGACACCGGAATGTGCGACGCGGTGGTCGAACTGTCGACCGGGGCCGACGTGCTCCTGGCCGAGGCGTCGTGGACACACGCCGCGGATCGCCCTCAGGGCGTACACCTCTCGGGTACCGAGGCCGGCCGGCTGGCGGCCATGGCGGAGGTCTCGGAACTGCTGCTCACCCACATCCCGCCGTGGACGTCACGCGAGGACGTCGTCGCGGAGGCGAAGGCCGAGTTCGGTGGTCCGGTGCATGCCGTCTCACCCGGCTACGTCGTCGAGGTCTGACCGCTCGCACGTCCCTCGGGGCGCGGCAGTCCGTCCCCGGGCCGTGTCGGCGACCCGACTAGGGTGGCAGGCGTGTCCACACGTGAAGACGGCAGAGCAGACGACGAACTCCGCACCATCACCATCACCCGCGGTTTCACCTCGCACCCGGCAGGATCGGTGCTGGTCGAGTTCGGCAACACCCGGGTGATGTGCACCGCCAGCGTGGAGGAGGGGGTGCCGCGGTGGCGGAAGGGATCCGGGCTCGGCTGGCTCACCGCCGAGTACGCCATGCTTCCCGGCGCGACGCACACCCGCAACAGCCGCGAATCGGTGAAGGGCAAGGTCAGCGGACGCACGTCCGAGATCAGCCGACTCATCGGGCGCTCGCTCCGGGCCTGCATCGATCTCGCCGCTCTCGGTGAGAACACCATCGCCCTCGACTGCGACGTGCTGCAGGCCGACGGCGGGACGCGCACAGCGGCGATCACGGGGGCCTTCGTGGCACTGTCCGACGCCGTCACCTACCTCGCTGCTCACGGCAAGCTCGCCGATCCGCAGCCCATCTCCTGCGCCATCGCGGCCGTGTCGGTCGGCGTCGTGGACGGCCGCGTCCGGTTGGACCTGCCGTACGAGGAGGACTCCCGCGCCGAGGTGGACATGAACGTCGTGGCCACCGACACCGGAACACTCGTCGAGATCCAGGGCACCGGCGAGGGCGCGACCTTCCCGCGGTCCACCCTCGACGCCATGCTCGACAATGCCCTCGCCGGCTGCGAGCGCATCTTCGCGATCCAGAAGGAGGCTCTCGCGGCCCCTTACCCCGGTGAGCTGCCCGGTGCCTGACGTACGGCTCCTCGTCGCCAGCCGCAACGCGAAGAAGCTCGCCGAACTGCGGCGGGTGCTCGATGCCGCGCAGGTCGGCGGCGTGGAACTGGTGGGGCTCGACGAGGTCGCCGAGTACCCGGAGACTCCCGAGACCGGGGCGACCTTCGAGGAGAACGCTCTGATCAAGGCTCGGGACGGCGCTGCCGCGACCGGGATGCCTTGTGTGGCAGATGATTCGGGGATCGCGATCGACGCACTGAACGATATGCCCGGAGTGCTGTCGGCGCGATGGTCGGGGCAGCACGGCCAGGACGAGGCGAACACCGCGCTGGTGCTGGCGCAACTGGCCGACGTGCCGGACGAGCGGCGCGGTGCGGCGTTCGTCTCCGCCTGCGCGCTGGTGCTGCCGGACGGACGTGAGCACGTGGTCCGCGGCGAGTGGCGGGGGAGTGTGTCGAGAACCCGTGCCGGAAGTGGTGGATTCGGTTACGACCCGATCTTCGTTCCGGACGGTGCCGGGCAGTCCGCTGCCGAGATGACGCCTGCGGAGAAGGACGCGTCGTCCCATCGCGGCGTCGCGCTGCGCCGGTTGCTCCCGGAGATCACCGCGCTCACGCAGTAGGTCGGACGGCGAAGTCCCGCGTCACCTGCTGGGTGCGGCGGTGCTCGATAACGAACGACAGGAACGGCACGGTGCCGGCGAGGAGCGTGCCGATGGTGCGGCCGACGGGCCAGCGCACCTTCACGGCGAGGTCGAGCGTGACGATCAGGTACGCGAAGTAGACCCAGCCGTGCACGATCGCGATCCACCCGGGCAGGTTCTCGACGCCGAAGACGTACTTGGCCACCATCTCCGCGGTCAGCACCAGCAGCCAGACGCCGGTGGCGTAGGCGAGAACGCGATAGCGCAGAAGTGCGGGCTCGATCCGCCGGTCGGTCGGCCGACCCCCGGTGCTTCGAGCGGCGGGACGAGGTTCTGCGGTGCTCACGAAGTGCTCCTGTCGTTCTCGCGGCCGGCGTCCAACTCCGCGAGATAGCTGTTGTACTCCCGCAGTTGACGAGTCTCCTCGTCGTCGGCGGTGTCGTCGGACACGCGGGTCGCCCGAGCTGTCGGGCGCTGCGGGAGGAGATCGGTGGGGATCTCGGTGATCACCGTGGACTCCACCGGTTCGTCCACGGTGTCCTCGAGTTGGACGAACCGTCGGTAGGCGAACACGACGAAGGCGGCGAAGAGGGGCCACTGGAAGGCGTAGCCGAGATTCTGACCCGTGCCGGACGACGATTCGAATCGTTCCCACTGCCAGTACCCGAGCGCCAGGCATCCGCAGGCAGCGACGATGACCAGCACGATGAGTGCTGGTCGGCGCGTCCTCGAGGTGGTGTCCCGGCTCTGATCCACACCACGACGGTACCGGACCGCGCACGGTCAACGACACCGCGTCGTAGGGGTCGTGGTGGGACTCACCTGCTGGTGCGCGAGGGGGGACTTGAACCCCCACGTCCTGAGACACCAGGACCTAAACCTGGCGCGTCTGCCAATTCCGCCACTCGCGCGTGCAGGTGAGTCTAGACGACCTCGGCCGGCACCTCGCGGGTCCGCGGCCTGCGGACGAGCGAACGCTGGTAGCGCCACACCGCGTGCCGCAGCGTCGCGCGGTCGGTGTCGAGGTCACCTGCGACCGCGTCCAGGACGGCTGTCCGGTCCTCGACTCCGTCGACGGTCACGGCGAGTGTCGCGCGCAGGAAGTCGTCGACCCCGGCGTCGCTCAGCGCTGACGCGACGCCGAGGGCGCCGAGAAAGCACTCCCATGACAGCTCGCCGACACCTGCGACGGAGACGAACGCGTCGTGTTGCGTCTCGGACCCGTCCACGTCCGTCGCCCTGGTCACCCCGACTGCGAGCAGTGCGGCGGCGACGGCCCGCGCGGCGTCGGCCTTGGTCGAGTGATTCCCCGGAACCCGCTGCCGGTTGTCCACGACGTCGGCATCGAGCGTGGTGAGAGCGCGGAGATCGTCCACCGCGCCGCATCGCGAGCGCCGCCACGCGGCGATCACGCGGCGCACTCCCGTGGTGGGACCGCCGTACGTCGCTCTCGACGAGAACACGGCGTCGAGGAGAGCGGCCTCGACGTCCCCGGCCCACCCCGGAAACCAGAACGGCCAGGTCTCTCGTGGAATCACCGCGTCGACGGCGGTAGCGGTGGCAGTCTGCGTCGAACGGTCGATGATCGCTGCGATGGTGTCGGTCATGTGAGTCCCCCCGGTCTCGGTGCACGACGTGTGCGATCAGGAAGGTAGGCGGACGGTCCGACAGGAACCGCCCGTCCGCTCGTATAACGAATTGGTAACGATGAACACGAGGAATCCCTCAGGTTCCTCGCCCGCAGAAACCGCCCTGGTCTGCAGCGATCGACCCTACTTTCGGGTCAGTTGAGCCGCCGTTTCTGGCCACGATCACGACGTACCCGCGGGTAGCACTAGGACGTCAAACAGAACGTGAGGAATTCCTCATGATTCCGTGTCATCCTTGAGCCCACGAGATGCGAGTGGTCCGTCGATGACGACTGCCCACCGTCTCGGGCTCCCGGAGTCTCGTGTCGCCGGTGGCCCAGCAACGTCGAACAACTCAGCCACGTCGAACGAGCCCAGCGTCAGAAGTACCCAGCACCTCGCGATCCGAGGTAGGAGAGGACACGCACGCGTGACCATCAACGAGAGCACTCCCCCCAACCGCCAGCGCTCCACCGATCGGGCGGAGTCGCTCGCGGAGCGGTTCGTCGCGGGCGAGCCCTACGCGTTCGCCTTCGGTGGCCAGGGTGCGCCCTGGTTGCCCACCCTCGACGAGCTGACCCGGGACTGTGCACTCGAGCCGCAGATCACCGATCTCGTCAACACCGCGGCCGACATCCTCGCGCCCGTGGCGCAGGAGCTCCTGGTCGTGCGGCCCCTCGGCTTCGATCCCATCGCCTGGATGCTGGAGCAGGAGCTCGCCGACGATCCGTCGGCCGGTCCGTCCACCGCAGCCCTCGCCTCCGCGGCCGTCTCCGTCCCCGGCGTCCTCCTCACCCAGATGGCCGCACTGCGCGCGCTGTCGGTGCAGGGACTGGACTGGACCGCCACTCCGCCCTCCGCCGTCATCGGCCACTCGCAGGGTGTCCTCGCCGAGGCGGCAGTCGCCGATCTCGGACGCAGTGACGCCGAACTGCTGGCCGTCGCGCAGCTCATCGGTGCCGCAGCCGGTCTCGTCGGCCGCCGCCGTGCCCTCATCGGCTCGGGCGAGCGGGCTCCCATGATCGCCGTCTCCGCCGTCGACCCCGTCCGTCTGCAGGCCATCGTCGACGAGGTCGCGGGCGACGACGCCACGACGTCCGCCGTCGTCGCCATCCGCAACGGTCGCCGACGCGTCGTCCTCAGCGGTCCGTACACCAAGCTCGTCCGCGTGCAGCAGCGCTGCGAGGAGATCTCGGCCACCGAGACCCGCGAGCGTGACGCCAAGAAGCGTGGCGGCGCGATCTTCGCTCCCGTCTTCGAACCCCTCGACATCGAGGTCGGCTTCCACCACCCGCAGATGGGTGAGGCCGTCGACGTCGTCGGCCAGTGGGCCGAGCGCTGTGGCGTCGACGTCTCTCGTGCCCGCGCACTCGCGCAGGCCATCCTGGTCGATCCGGTCGACTGGGTCGCCGCGACCGAGTCCGTGGTCACCGCCGGCGCCTCGTGGATCCTCGACCTCGGTCCCGGTGACGCCCTCACCCGCCTGACCGCATCGAACATCAGTGGCCACGGCGTGGGCGTCGTCGCCGCGTCGACCCGCACCGGGCACCGCAACCTCCTCACTCCCGGCGCCGCACCCGAGGTGGACCGGCCGTGGAGCGACTTCGCCCCGTCCGTGGTCACCCTCCCGAACGGGTACACCGCCGTCGAGACGTCCTTCACCAAGCTGACGGGTCGGTCGCCGATCCTGCTCGCGGGCATGACCCCGACCACCGTCGACCCGAAGATCGTCGCCGCCGCGACCAACGCCGGCCACTGGGCCGAGCTCGCCGGTGGCGGACAGGTCACCGAGGAGATCTTCGCCGGCCACGTCGCCGAGCTGCAGGAGCTCCTCGAGCCGGGCCGGTCCGTGCAGTTCAACTCGCTCTTCCTCGACCCCTACCTGTGGAAGCTGCAGCTCGGCGGCAAGCGCCTCGTGCAGAAGGCCCGCACGGCGGGTGCGCCGTTCGACGGCGTCGTCGTCACCGCGGGCATCCCCGAGCTCGACGAGGCCGTCGCGCTCATCGAGGAGCTGACCGAGGTCGGCATCAGCCACGTCTGCTTCAAGCCGGGCACGGTGGCGCAGATTCGCGCCGTGATCCGCATCGCCAACGAGGTTCCGGACTACCCGGTCATCATCCACATCGAAGGTGGCCGCGCCGGTGGCCACCATTCGTGGGAGGACCTCGACGACCTGCTGGTAGCCACCTACGCGGAGCTGCGGTCGCACGACAACATCGTCATCTGCGTCGGCGGCGGCATCGGAACTCCCGAGCGCGCAGCCGACTACCTCACCGGACGCTGGTCGGAGGCCGCCGGCTTCCCGGCCATGCCGCTCGACGGCATCCTCGTCGGCACCGCCGCGATGGCCACGCTCGAGGCGACAACGTCCCCCGAGGTCAAGCAGCTCCTCGTCGACACCCCCGGAACGCCCGACTGGGTCGGTGCCGGCACCGCGATCGGCGGCATGGCCTCCGGCCGCAGCCAGCTCGGCGCGGACATCCACGAGATCGACAACGCCGCCTCGCGGACCGGTCGTCTGCTCGACGAGGTCGCCGGCGACGACGAGGCCGTGGCCGCCCGCCGCGACGAGATCATCGCCGCTCTCGACGCCACCGCGAAGCCGTACTTCGGCGACGTCGCGTCCATGACGTACCTGCGCTGGCTCGAGCGTTACCTCGAGCTCGCTGTCGGGCACGACATCGACACCGACACTCCGTGGCTCGACGTCACGTGGCGCGTCCGCTTCCGCGACATGCTCCAGCGCGCCGAGGCCCGTCTGCACCCCGTCGACCGTGGCCCCGTTCCCACCCTCTTCGCCGAGGACGACATCCTCGATCGCCCCGCCGATGCCCTGCGGGCACTCGTCGCGGCCTACCCCGACGCCTCGACGGTCGAGCTGCACCCGGCCGACGTGCCGTTCTTCATCTCGCTGTGCCGCATCCCCGGCAAGCCGGTCAACTTCGTTCCCGTCGTGGACAAGGACGTCCGCCGCTGGTGGCGCAGTGACTCGCTGTGGCAGGCCCACGACGCGCGGTACTCGGCAGACCAGGTCTGCGTCATCCCCGGCACCGTGGCAGTCGCCGGCATCGACCGGCTGAACGAGCCGGTCGGCGATCTGCTGAACCGCTTCGAGAAGGCCACCGCGGATCGCCTGCTCGGCTCCGGCGCGGACTCCGTCGCCGTCGCCACCCGCCGTCATCCCGACATCGCGGGCGGTCTCGTGGGCATGGTGCTCGCCGCTCCGGACATCACCTGGGCATCGCGCCTCGCGCCCAACCCCGTTCGTCGACTCGGTGCACTGTCCGAGTGGGACGTCGTGTCCGACGAGGCCGCCACCCACGCCCGTACCGGCGCCACGCTGACCGTCGCCGGCTCGGACCAGGTGCTCCTCTCGGTCCCGCTCTCGCCCGGCAAGAGCGTCGACATCCGCATCACCGTCCCCGCCTCGGCGGTCGACGGCGGAGCGCCGCTCGTCACCGACGCGGACGCCGAGTCGTCGATGTCCGCACTGCTCGGAGTCGCTGCGGGACAGGAACTCCCGACGGTCAAGGGCGGCGCTGCTCGCCTCAACATCGCCTGGTCGCCCGACCTCGTCGCCGACCATGCGGGCGTCACCGGCTCCGGCCTCCCCGCGGACTACGGCGTCGGCCACTCGGCCGTGCCCGACGTCCTCGTCGGAGCGTGCTGGCCCGCCGTGTTCGCCGTGCTCGGCTCGGCGCGTACCGCCGACGCCGGCTCCGTCATCGAGGGCATGCTCGACCTGGTCCACCTCGACCACCGCATCGATCTCATGGGCACGCTCCCGGACCACCACAGCATCCTGGTGGTGAAGGCGCAGTCGGGCGAGGTCGTCGACACCGATCTCGGCCGCGTGGTCGAGGTCTCCGTCGAGATCGGCGCCATGCTGGGCGAGGGCCTCGACGCTCCCGTCGTCGCCACCCTCGTCGAGCGGTTCGCCATCCGTGGCCGCACCGGCACCGGCACGCTGTCGGATCCGCCGCGCGCCGGCGGGTCGGTCACCGACGCGCTGGTCGAGACCCCGCGCCGCCGTCGCCGCGACACCACCATCACGGCTCCGCGTCACATGGGTGCGTTCGCTCAGGTCTCCGGCGACCACAACCCGATCCACACCTCGGACGCCGCAGCACGTCTCGCCGGTCTCGGCGATCCCATCGTGCACGGCATGTGGCTCTCGGCTGCCGCGCAGCAGGTGGTCACCGCCGTCGATCCGGCCGCGACGACTCCGCCGCGTCGCCTCACGGCGTGGACCACGCGCTTCCTCGGCATGGTGCGTCCCGGCGCCTCGATCGACGTCCGCGTCGATCGCGTCGGCTACGAGGCCGGTTCCGAGATCGTCGAGGTCTCCTGCAAGGTCGACGGCGACATGGTCATGATGGCCACCGGCCGCATCGCCGCACCGAAGACGGTCTACGCGTTCCCGGGCCAGGGCATCCAGCAGCCCGGCATGGGACTCGACGCACGGGCTCGCTCGAAGGCCGCCCGTGAGATCTGGGAGCGTGCGGACAAGCACACCCGCGCTGCCCTCGGCTTCTCCATTCTCGCTGTCGTGCGGGACAACCCGACCGAGCTGCGGGCCAGGGGAGTGACCCACCGTCATCCCGACGGCGTCCTGCACCTGACCCAGTTCACTCAGGTCGCGATGGCCGTGCTCGGTGTCGCCCAGGTGGCCGAGCTCCGCGAGTCCGGCGCGTTCGTCGAGGACTCGTTCCTCGCCGGCCACTCCGTCGGTGAGTACAACGCTCTCGCCGCCGTCGCCGGGGTCCTGCCGCTCGAGGCCGTCCTCGAAGTGGTCTTCCAGCGCGGCTCCGCCATGCACCAGCTGGTCCCGCGTGATGCGAAGGGCCGCAGCCAGTACCGCATGGCCGCCATCCGTCCGTCGCAGGTCGGCCTCGCCGACGACGACGTCATCGGATTCGTCGAGTCCATCGGTGAGCGCACCGGCGAGTTCCTTCAGGTGGTCAACCTCAACCTGCGCGGCTCCCAGTACGCCATCGCCGGCACCGTCGCGGGTCTCGAGGAGCTCGAGCGCGAGATCGACCGTCGCCGTGCCGAGTTCGGCGGCAAGCGGGCCTTCATCCTGGTCCCCGGCATCGACGTCCCGTTCCACTCCACCGTTCTGCGCGGCGGTGTGGACGACTTCCGGGCTCGTCTCCTCGAGCTGCTCCCGGAGACGATCGACCCGTCGATCCTCGTCGGCCGCTACATCCCCAACCTGGTTCCGCGTCTGTTCACGCTCGATCGTGACTTCGTGCAGGAGATCGCCGACCTGGTGCCGTCCGAGCCGCTGGCCGACGTCCTGGGTCGGTGGGACGACTGGGCCGCCCGCCCGGCCGATCTGTGCCGCGTGATCCTGACCGAGCTGCTGGCATGGCAGTTCGCCAGCCCGGTCCGGTGGATCGAGACGCAGGACCTGCTGTTCGCCGACGAGTCGGACGGCGGACTGGGCATCGAGCGTTTCGTCGAGGTGGGTCTTGGATCCGTTCCCACGGTGGCCAACCTGGCGACCAACACACTCAAGCTTCCCGGTCGCATCGGCCACCCCGTCGAGGTGCTCAACATCGAGCGCGACGCGGCCGTCGTCTTCTCCACGGACACCGACCCGGAGATGGCGGACGAGCCCGAGTCCGAGACTCCCGCTGCAGATCCGGCGGCTGCCCCGGCAGCCGTCGCCGCCCCGGTCGCTGCTCCCGCGGCACCGGCCGGTGGACCGCGTCCCGACGACATCGCGTTCACGGCGTCGGACGCCACGACCGTGCTGATCGCCCTGTGGACCAAGCTCCGCATCGATCAGATCGGCCCCGCCGACACCATCGAGGCACTGTGCGACGGCGTCTCGTCCCGGCGTAACCAGCTGCTCGTCGATCTCGGTTCCGAGCTGTCGCTCGGCGCGATCGACGGCGCGGCCGACGCCGACATGGGTGCCCTCGCCGGCACCGTCAACAAGCTGGCACGTACCTACCGTCCGTTCGGGCCGGTGCTCAGCGACTCGGTGAACGATCACCTGCGCAAGGTGTTCGGACCGTCGGGACGTCGCCCCGGCTCCATCGCGGAGCGCGTCGCCAAGGTGTGGCAGCTCGGTGACGGGTGGGCCCACCACGTCACCGCCGAGGTCGCCCTCGGCACCAGGGACGGCGCATCGATCCGCGGCGGCGACCTCGGTGGTCTCGCAGACGGTGCCGTCGCCGACGGTGCCGCGGTCGACGCGGTCATCGACGCAGCCGTGACTGCGGTCGGTCAGCGACGCGGCATCCAGGTGTCCATGCCCTCCAGTGGGGGCAGCGGCGGCGGTGGCACCGTCGACGCGGCCGCCCTGGGTGAGTTCACCGAGAACATCACCGGGCGCAGCGGAGTGCTGGCCTCGGCGGCCCGACTCGTCCTCGAACAGCTCGGATTCGCCGAGAACCTCACCCTGCCCGAGGCGGACGCGAGCGAGGCCGAGCTGGTCGACCTGGTGTCCACCGAGCTCGGCACCGACTGGCCGCGTCTGGTCGCTCCATCGTTCGACGCCCGCAAGGCGGTGCTGATCGACGACCGCTGGGCCAGTGCGCGTGAGGATCTCGCCCGGCTGTGGCTGGGGGACGAGAAGGCTCAGGCACTCGCTGTCGACACCTTCGCCGGAACCGGCACGGCTGTCGCGTCCCAGGCGAGCTGGTGGCAGCAGAAGGCTGACGCCCAGGGGCGCGGCGACCTGGCGGCCACCTACGGCGCCATCGCGTCGGCTGCGGCGCAGTCGACCGAGGCGTCCACCCGCTGGACCGGACAGGTCGCGGTCGTCACCGGCGCCAGCAAGAACTCGATCGCCGCTGCGGTGACCGGGGAACTGCTCGCCGGCGGTGCGACCGTCTTCCTCACCACCTCGCGTCTCGACGAGAGCCGAGTCGGGTTCTACCGTGAGCTCTACCGCACGAATGCCACTGCGGGAGCAGCCCTCTGGGTGGTCCCGGCGAACATGGCCTCGTACGCCGACGTGGATGCCCTGATCGAGTGGATCGGCAGCGACCAGATCGATTCGGCCGGTGGCGCGAAGAAGCTGGTCAAGCCCGCCGTCACCCCGACGATGCTGTTCCCCTTCGCGGCACCGCGGGTCGCCGGCGAGCTGTCCGACGCCGGTGCCCGCGCCGAGATGGAGATGCGCGTCCTGCTCTGGTCGGTCGAGCGTCTCATCGGTGGTCTGTCGAAGATCGGTCACGACCGCGACGTCGACACCCGTCTGCACGTGACACTTCCCGGTTCGCCGAACCGTGGACTGTTCGGTGGCGACGGTGCCTACGGCGAGTCCAAGGCAGCGCTCGACGCCGTGGTGAACCGCTGGAAGGCGGAGCGCACCTGGGCCGAGCGAGTCACGTTGGTGCACGCCCGTATCGGTTGGGTCCGCGGCACCGGCCTCATGGGTCACAACGACCCGGTGGCCAACGCTGCCGAGGCAGCCGGTGTGCGCACCTGGTCCACGGCGGAGATGGCCGAGCAGCTGCTCGCCACCTGCGACGAGGAGTCCCGGACCGCCGCCGCGCAGGCACCGCTCGAGGTCGATCTCACCGGCGGCCTCGCCGAGGCGGGCCTCGATCTGGCCGCACTCGCCAAGCAGGCGGCCGACGAGGCCGTCGCGGACGAGTCCGTCGCCGAGGCACTCGCCACCGTCGACGCGCTTCCCGCGCCGCCGCGGCTCGACGAGCAGCCCGCAGCACCCGCGTGGACCGCTCTGGACATCGAGCCGTCCGAGATGGTCGTCATCGTCGGAACGGGCGAGCTCGGGCCGTACGGCAGCGCACGCACCCGCTTCGAGATGGAGGTCGACGAGAAGCTCTCGGCGGCAGGCGTTCTCGAACTCGCGTGGAACACCGGCCTGGTGGTCTGGGAGAACGATCCCAAGCCGGGGTGGTACGACGCCGAGTCCGGCGATCTGGTGCCCGAGGCGGAGATCGCCGACCGGTACCACGACACGGTCGTCGAACGCTGCGGTATCCGGCAGTACGAGGACGACGGCGCGATGGTGAACAACACCGCGCCGCTGCTCACCTCGGTGTTCCTGGACAACGATCTGACGTTCGTCGTCGGCAGCGAGGCGGAGGCACGCGCCTTCGTCGGTGCCGATCCCGAGCGGACGGTCGTGAACCAGAACGCGGAGGGTGACTGGCAGGTCACGCGCAAGGCAGGCACCGAGATCCGCGTACCGCGTCAGATGAAGCTGACGCGCACGGTCGGTGGTCAGATCCCCACGGGATTCGACGCCACCAAGTGGGGCATCTCGCCGGACATGGCGAGCTCCATCGACCGAGTCGCGCTGTGGAACATCGTCTGCACGGTCGACGCGTTCATCACCAGCGGCTTCACCCCGTCCGAGCTCATGCGCTGGACGCACCCCTCGCTGGTCGCCAACACGCAGGGCACCGGTATGGGCGGCATGGAGTCGATGCGCTCGCTGTACATCGACACCCTGCTGGGCGACGCTCGTGCGAACGACATCCTGCAGGAAGCGCTGCCGAACGTCGTTGCGGCGCACGTGGTGCAGTCGTACGTCGGGTCCTACGGCGCGATGATCCACCCGGTCGCGGCCTGCGCCACGGCGGCGGTCTCGGTCGAGGAGGGCGTGGACAAGATCCGGCTCGGCAAGGCGACGTTCGTCGTGGCCGGCGGGTTCGACGACCTCAGCACCGAGGGCATCATCGGCTTCGGCGACATGTCGGCGACGGCGGAGGCCTCGGCGATGCACGCCAAGGGCATCTCGGATCGCCGGTTCTCCCGAGCCAACGACCGTCGACGCGGCGGCTTCGTCGAGTCGCACGGCGGCGGAACGATTCTGCTGGCTCGCGGTGACCTCGCTCTGGAGATGGGCCTGCCCGTCCTCGGTGTCGTCGGATGGGCGCAGTCCTTCGGTGACGGCGTGCACACGTCGATCCCGGCTCCCGGTCTCGGCGCCCTAGGCGCTGCCCGCGGCGGTCAGGACTCGGCGATGGCGTTGTCGCTCAGCGCACTCGGCGTCTCCGCGGACGACATCGCGATCGTCTCCAAGCACGACACGTCGACCAACGCGAACGATCCCAACGAGGCGGAGATGCACACGCGTCTGGCCCGAGCGCTGGGCCGCACGGAGGGCAACCCCCTCTTCGTGGTCTCGCAGAAGTCGCTGACCGGACACAGCAAGGGCGGCGCTGCCGCCTTCCAGCTGATCGGTCTGTGCCAGGTGTTGGCCGAGGGCGTCGTGCCGCCGAACCGCAGTCTCGACTGCGTCGACGACACGATGACCGAGTTCGAGAACCTGGTCTGGGTACGCGAACCGCTGCGCTTCGGGGAGAGGTTGCCGTTCAAGGCCGGTCTGCTGACCAGCCTCGGCTTCGGCCATGTGTCCGGCATCATCGCCGTGGTGCACCCGCAGGCGTTCCTCGAGGCGGTTCCGGCCGCGCAGCGCGAGGAGTACACGGCGAAGGCGCAGGCACGTGTGGTGGCCGGCAAGCGGCGGCTGATGGAGGCGATGTGCGGCGGATCCTCGCTCTACGAGCGTCCGGAGGATCGCCGATTGGGCCACGACGGCACGTCGAGCGATGCGAAGCACGAGCTCGAGATCGATCTGCTGCTGAGCGAAGATTCTCGCCTCGGCGCGGACGACGTCTACCGTACGGTGGCCGAGTGAGCATCCTGGGAGTCGGTCTGGATCTGGTGTCGGTCTCGGAGTTCGCCGAGCAGATGGAGAAGGTCGGGACCACCATGGTCCGCGACAGCTTCACTGCCGGCGAGCGCCGCCACGCCGCCACGCGCAGTGCGGATCCCGCGCGGCACTACGCCGCGCGGTGGGCCGCGAAGGAAGCGGTGCTGAAGGCTTGGGCCGCATCACGTTTCGCTCGTGCGCCCCAGATCGGCGACAACCCGTACCCGCTGATCGAGGTCGTCAACGACGCGTGGGGACGTCCGTCGATCAAGCTGCACGGCATGGCCGCGGAGTTCCTGCCGACGGTCAAGATCCACCTGTCGCTGACCCACGACGGCGACATGGCGGGAGCGGTGGCGATCCTCGAGGAGTGATCGTCAGACGAATGACGGAGAAGAGGAGAGCCGACGCGATCAGCGTCGGCTCTCCTTTTCTGCCACCAACAGGTAGGCGCCCATCAGGCGCTTCAGCTCGGCGACGGCGTCGGCGTGACTCTGACCGTCCTGCACCGAGAAGTTGAGCATGGAGTAGACGACGTGCACGAGCACCTCGGCCATGAGGTTGCGGCGGGCACGTGGGGTGCGGGGTGTGAGCGGTGCGAGCACCCGCTCCACCTGGGCGGCGAACGCCTTCTCGTGGATCATGCCGGTGGCGCGTGTGGCCGGGGTGGACTGCATCGCCAACCACACCTCGCGTCGGGACGGATCCGACGTCCACAGGCTGGAGAGATGGTCCAGGAAGTCGTCGAGGAAGCGTAGCCAGTCGAGTGACGGAACCTCCCCGTCGAAATCGGCGAACTCCTGGCGCACGCCTGCGAGATCCTGGCGACCCAGTTCGCACACGATGACGTACTTGTTGGCGAAGAACTGGTACAGCGTGCCGATGGGCAGCCCGGCGCGGGCCGCGACCTCCTCGCACGTGAACGACTCGAACCCCACGTCGGTCAACAGTTCGCGCGACGCCGTCAACAACGCGTCGAACTTCCGTTTGCTGCGCTCCTGGGTGGGGCGGCGGCGGGGGAGCAGCTCGACGGGCTCGTTCTCGTCCGCGTTCTCGCTGGTGTCGGCCCCGTCGCGGACATCGGTCTCGTCGTGAAGGCCCTGTTCGTGCGCTGTCTCCTCGGTGATCGGGGTGCTGCGCCCCGGTGCTCCGTCGGTCGACTCCACGTCACCAACAGTATCGGTCGACCCACCGTTCTCGAACAGTGAGCTACCGTTCGGCCGCATTCAATATGAACTTACGGTATGTTTAGAGACTGTTACAAGACGCATCGTTCACTGACGGAGCAAGTAGTCGATCGTTCAGGCCGGTCTCGGGGGAGTCACGACGGCTGTGTCGGCTTCCGGTTCGTCTTCGAGAAGAGGAGGCACATCATGAACGACACCCCCCGCAACAGCAGCGCACCCGAGACCCGTGGTGACACCACCGTGGTCTCCGCCGTTCTGCTGTATCACCTGGACGGGTCCACGGTGACGGCGTCCCTGCTGTCTCCCATCGACGGGTCGGACCTCGGCGTCGCCGAGTCGATCGACCTCGAGGACTTCTCGCCCGAGCAGATCGGGCTGACGGTGCCGATGCTGTGGGACCTGGTGGACGTCGCCGACGCCTGTGTCATGTCCGTCGTGACCTCGGGCGCTGCCGCTGACATCGACGTGGCTCCGCCCATCCTCGAACTCGCGTTCGGTGTTCCCGTCTTCGACTCTCCCACCCCGGTCGTCGCGGACACGCCCGCCGCCGGCGCGACACTCGACGACGACGCCACTCCTCCTGCCGACGATGTCGCGCCCTGGCAGCGGACCACACCCTCCGCTGTCGCCGCCGCCGCAGCGGCAGCCCGCCCACCTCTGCGCCCGACGCGTCCCGTCCCGGCCAAGCCGGTACGCCGGTCCGCGACCGGTGCGGGGAAGTCCGGCGTCGTGAAGTCGGGCGCGTCCGCGTCGCCGATCTCGAAGTCCGCAGCGGCACGTGCCGGTGTGGCAGGTGCCGCCGCCGCGGCTGCTCGCCCCCGAGTCGCGTCCGCCGACGAGGTCACGCCCGTCGACAAGGCCGTTCCTCCCACGACGTCGTCCGACACCGACACCGAGGTGTTCCCCGCCGTCGTGGCGCCTGCTGTCGTCGATCCGATCGACGATGCTCGGACCGAGGCCATCCCGGTGGTGACGGCCGCGTCCGTCGCTCCCACCGGTCGCCGCTCGCGCCGTTTCGTCGGGTTCGCCGGCGCTGCTGCAGCAGCAGCGCTGGTCGCGGCGGGCATCGGTACCGCTGCCGTGATGTCCGGTGGATCGGACAGCGTGCCCCAGAACACCGCCGCGGAGCAGCAGGCCCCGAACGGTGGCTCCGCGTCCCCGGTGGCAGATGCTCCCGCAGTCGCGGCACCGGTGGTTCCCGCTGCTCCGGCCGCGTCGCCGGCCCCCGCTGCTCCGGCAGCGCCGGTTCCGACAGAGGACGCCGCAGCAGACGCCGCGGCCTCCGACTGGACCGCGCCGTCGGCAGCACCCTGGTCGCCGACCGCCGCTGCGCCGGCGCCCACGCCGTGGACGACCACGCCGCCACAGCAGCAGTCGTCCTCTTCCAGTGCGGTACCCGCTCCGCAGTTCACCGTCCCGGTGCCCGAGCAGGATCCGAACAAGTCCCCGCAGCAGCTGCAGGACGAGGCGTGGGCGAAGCACTGGCAGCAGACCGGGCAGTGGCTGAACCAGGAGTTCCCGCAGTAGGTCGACGCGTCGAGGTGCCAGACTGTTTTCCATGACCTCTGGTACCGATGCGCAGTTGTCCGAGCTCCGAGACCGCGTGCGTGCGAGCATGCCGCGAGTGCGCGCCGAACTGGCCGACCTCGTCGCCTTTCGCTCCATCGCCGATCCCGAGCAGGCGCCGCCGTCCGAGTGCCGCTCCGCCGCGGAGTGGGTGCGGGACGCGTTCCGCGACGCCGGCGTGAAAGACACGGAGTTGCACGAGACGTCCGACGGATCGGCGGCCGTCATCGGTCGGCGCCGCGCCGCGGACGGTGCTCCGACGGTCCTGCTGTACTCGCACTACGACGTCCAGCCTGCGGGCGACGAGTCGCTGTGGAACAGCGCGCCTTTCGAGTTGACCGATCGGGACGGTCGCTGGTTCGGCCGCGGTTCGGCCGATTGCAAGGGCAACGTGCTGATGCACCTCGCGGCGCTCCGTGCGCTCGGCTCCGACTCGGAGGTGGGCATCGTGGTGGTGTGCGAGGGCTCGGAGGAGACCGGGACCGGTGGCCTCGAGGACCTGGTGCGCGACCGTCCCGAGCTGTTCGCCGCAGATGTGATCGTCATCGGCGACACGGGCAACATCGCCGTCGGAACGCCGACGCTGACGACGTCGCTGCGCGGCATGGCGATCGTGCGGGTCGACGTCGAGACACTCTGCGGCGCAGTGCATTCCGGCATGTACGGCGGTCCTGCGCCCGACGCACTGGTGGCCCTCGTGGCGATGCTCGCCACGCTGCACGACGTCAACGGCGACACCACCATCGACGGGGTGGACGGTTCCGGCGTGTGGGACGGTGCCGAGTATCCGGTCGAGCGTTTCCGGACGGATGCGGGCGTGCTGCACGGTGTGGAGCTCACCGGGAGCGGGTCTATCGCCGACCATCTCTGGGCCCGGCCGTCCGTCACCGTCATGGGCATCGACTGCCCACCCGTGGTGGGAAGCGCCGCCGCCGTGGTGCCTCGCGCGTCCGCGCGCATCGGACTGCGCGTACCGCCCGGCATGGACGCCGAGAAGACGCGTGATCTGCTCGTCACTCACCTGACGAATGCGGCGCCGTGGTCCGCGCGGGTGACGGTCACGCCGGATGCCGTCGGATCACCCTTCGCCGCCCGTACGGACGGCCCCGCGTACGGCACGCTGATGACCGCGCTGAGCGACGCCTACGGCGAGCCCGTGCAGTTCGCCGGGCAGGGCGGTTCCATTCCGCTGTGCACCGCGCTGCAGCGCGCGGTGCCGGATGCGGAGATCGTCCTCATGGGCGTCGAGGAGCCGCTGTCGACCATTCACGCACCGAACGAGAGCGTCGACCCCAGCGAGATCGAGACCATCGCGGTGGCCGAAGCAGCGTTCCTGAGCCGCCTGCCCGAGCAGTGGCGGCTCAGAGCTTCAGATCGCGGATGAGCTTGGCGACGTGGCCGGTGGCCTTCACGTTGTACTGAGCCACCTCGACCTTGCCGTCGGCGTCGATGACGAACGTCGAGCGGATGACGCCCGTGACGGTCTTGCCGTACATCGACTTCTCGCCGAACGCGCCCCACGCCTGCAGGGTCGACTTCTCCGGATCGGAGAGCAGCGGGAACGTGAGGCCCTCGTCGTCGCGGAACTTCGTCAGCTTGGCGGGCTTGTCCGGCGACACCCCGATCACCTCGAGGCCCGCATCGTTGAGCTGCGCCAGGCTGTCGCGGAAGTCGCACGCCTGCTTCGTGCACCCCGGCGTCGCCGCGGCGGGGTAGAAGTAGACGACCACGCGTCGGCCGGCGTAGTCCGCCAGCGACACGGTGTTGCCGTCGGCGTCGGGGAGGGACAGGGCGGGAGCAGCGTCGCCTGCGGACAGTCTCGAGGTCGTGGTCACGATGCCAAACTTAGCCGACTCGTCCGAGCCGGGCAGGCGCGCCGGGCGTCGTGCTCTAGGCTCTGAGGCGACCGCAGAAGTTCTGCATCTTCGTCCAGCCGGGAGGGCTTTCGTGGCACGCAACACCGACAACATCGAGCGCGACATCGAGGCCGCACGCGACCAGCTCGCGTCGACCCTGGACGAGCTCAGCGTGCGCGCCAACCCGAAGCGGCTGGTCGAGAACACCAAGCGCAGCGTCGTGGGCACCCTCAACGAGCCCGCCGTGAAGTTCTCGCTCATCGGCGTCGGCGCCGTCGTCGCCATCCTGGTGATCCGCAAGATCGTCAGCTGAGCATCTGCGCAGGTCAGTGACTCGATTTCACTCCCTGCGCGCCAGGTGTTAATGTCTTTCACGCACCGAGGAGCGCGAGCCGCTCCGACCATGCGCCTATAGCTCAGTTGGTAGAGCAAGTGACTCTTAATCACTGGGTCCGGGGTTCGAGTCCCTGTGGGCGCACCACAAAGGGCCCCTGATCAGCAGTTAGCTGGTCAGGGGCTCTTCTGGTTTCGGCGCCACTCACTACTTGTTCATGACTTTTGACCCGGTCCACCGCCGCGCTGGGTCTACAATAATGCATGGTCCCTGGGCGAAAGCGTGCCTCACTCTGATCGGCCCGGCAGCGCCGACGAGGTCGCTGCCCGTGTTCGGCTGCTGTATCCCGGTGCGGTCGCGCTCCTCCGACAGGCCATCCACTCGACGGTGACTTCCGAGGGTCGGTCGGACATACGACTGCGGCCGGATCAGCGCCTCTACGGACCGTCGATAGCCGACAACGACTCGCGAGTTCTCGTCAGCCACAGCTTCCATCCCTACGCGAACGACCTCGGAACGTTTCCGCCCGTCAGTGCCCCGATGTTCGTGCGCGTCGCGGTGTCTGCGTACCGGATGTCGGAGTCGGAACCGCCTCTGCAGTGGCAATCAGGTCCGACCGCAGGAATCTCTGTCACTGAGGCGGAAGGCTGGCTTCGTGGCGGTCTAGGGGACCAGTGGGCGGATTTCGCCTACCTGCGCGGTGAGAGTCAGGATGTGCCCGAGCGTGCGGGTCGGTACCGAATCGGGTTCGTTATGGATGTGACTGGGTCGCCAATGCTGGCGCCGAACAACTTCGACTGGTCGAGGGTGGACGGGCAGCTCGAAGAAAACGTTCGCAAGATCGAACCGTTACCGGCGAATATCGCCCTACGGCAACAGATCCTGCGCGAGGGGCCGTTCGCCGACCCCACCGCTTACCTGGATCCGCGGACAACCGCGGACGGTCGGTGGCGAATCGAGGCGAGCGTGCGCGAAGCCGATCGAGACGCCGTGGAGGCGATCGGTCTGCTCGCCGACCTGCTCAGTATCCGCGGCTACGTGCACAGTGCACTGGTTCCACTCTCCCTTCATCTGAGCGGACGCACAGCAACTCTCACGTACCGCCTCGGGGATCGCCCGGAAGTGTACGACGCGGCGGTGCCCGTGCCCTCGCGTGCGGATATGAGCGCTCCAGCTGTGTCGACTGACTGGATTGAACGCTTCGGCTACCACCCGCCGACATTCCCGATGGCCACCGAGCAGTGGGCTCGAGGGCTGTGCGCGTTCTGGACCGAGATGGTCGCCTACGGCCGCATCGGCGATGCTCGCCCGCCATGGTCGGACCGACGAATGCGGTCGCGGGGGTGATCAGCGAATCGTTGTCGCTGTGCTGGTACCGATCTGGTGTGGTCGGCGAAGCGTGTGCGTGCTGCGAGGACCTGTTGCCGCTGCATATCCTCGACTCGTGATGTTGTACCCCGTAGGTCGAACGCTGATTCGTACAGCGCTGCTCGTAGCACTGGCAGCCGTGGCGGTCGCGGGGTGTGCGGCCGACCCCGGCGGAGGTGACGAAACGACATCGATCGAGGCGTCCTCCATCGAGCTGACCCGACCGAGCCTCAGAGGGGATGTCGACGCCGCTCGCGCTCGACTTCTGGGTACCGACGTCTCGACGTTCGCATCGTTGCTCACGAACCCCGCGCTGGTGGCGATCTCTGCGGACGTTCTTCACCAGACTGCGTTGGAGGCCTGTAGCGAACTGGGTGTCACCGGCGACGCGCAATCTGCGTTCTCGCTCGTCTCGACGACGCTGCAGGTGTCCGACAATGCCGCCAGGGAGCTCGTCACCGTGGGTGTGCACGTTCTGTGTCCGGCTGAACAGTTTCACTTACCGCGGTAGGACAACATGACGATGCCGATCAATCGACTCGACAAGGCCCACCATCGTGGTGGACTTGCCGCGCATGTCGGACTGCTCATCGACGCGGTCGCACACCGGGACCGGTGGCGGATTGCGCGCCGAGCGACGGGTGACCTTCTCGACGAGTTACTCAGCGGCGCATACGACGATGTCTACGGCGAGCCGGGTACGGACGTCGGCCTCGATGGTGCACCGGTGGTGATGGTGGACGACGGGATGGCAGTGGTGATCGCGGTGGCCCGCGGTGGAGGTATCGAGCAGCCGGTTCCGGTGTGTGCGCTGCTCACCCAATCGAGCAATCCTGATCACGGATGGCTGGTCGGTGCACTCACACAAGACCATCTGCTGGACAACAGTTTCCAGCGTCGAGTTCAACACAACGAGTTCGCCCCGGACGAGGACGCGGCGATCATTGCTGGCCACATGCCACTCGACGAGGAGGCAGCATCGACCGACTGGAACGATGACGCGACCGTTGTGCGCCGCGTTCCCTCTGCCCTGATCACTGTCGCCGACGCACGCTCCGAGGCAGAGGAGATGCCCCGCGAACGGTGGGCGTGGGAGGCGGACAACAGATACTCCTTCGCAGCTCTCTATCTCCGCGCCACTCATCCGGAACTCGTGCGGGAGTTCTCTCAGAGAGATACCCGCGCGTGGACGGGACTCGCACCCGACAACGACAAGTGAAAATCGTTCAACGGGGAGGGCAATTCATAAGTTTCTCCGGGCAGCCGATGCCAGGGTGGCAACAACAGGACAACAAGTTGGATTAAGAGTCGTGTAGCCATGGTCGTCCACCATCGTCTCGGCCATTTGCAGCGACGAGTCTCAGATCGTCGCTAACGAGCCGGCTGAAGCTTCTCAGGATGTGCCCATCGTGCCGTCGGCTTGCAGCAAGAAGTTCGAGTGCTGGCCGTCACTGGCCGACCGAGCCGAGATTCACCGTAAGAACGCTGGGGCAGCAGGAACGATCGGCAACACCGTAGGACATGTTCAAGTGGTCGACCGTGTGCTGCCACATCTCCGCGGCGGCTACCGGTGCTCGGCGACGTCGCTGCTCACGAATTTGTTCTGAGATGGATGTGCGTAGTGTGCGGGCGCCAAGTGCTTGCGAGACGATGAGGTAGAACGTGTGCGCGGTGGTTCGGGCGACAGTCCTGGACTGCCACGTCGTTCGAGAGACTGGGGTGAGTCCAATGGTGGTGTGGTCCGCGTCGTTCACGGTGGCGCAACAAATCTTTCAGCTCGTAGAGGAGGCCGCTGATCCACGAGCTGGGTACCTCCGCATGATCACCGAATCTCGGCGGCAGCTCATCGAATCGGGCAGCGACACCGCACCTGGGATTCTTGCGACCAGCATGATGGGTACCGTTTTCGTCACTACACGCGATCTGCTCGACACGGAAATCGACGCTGATGCTCTGGCTGACGAGCTCGTCGCCACGTACGAGCACCGCCGCCCAGCAAGCTCACCCGCCGCAACGTGCGACGCGACCAGCGACGGTTCACCTCGACCGCGGCCCGCCACTTCGTTGGGGAAAACCTGGCTTGTCGTCACCGAGATCCTCGTTGAGCACGAGGTCGCACCCTCCTACGAATTGGCACGCTGGCCGGGCCCTTTACAGGACTGGTATCCGGCCGATGCGCTCAGTGAGCCGTCGGTGAGGTTCTGGTTCGAGCAAGGGTGCTGGCGGTATCCCGACCTCCTGCCCACACCACGTCCCGTGGGTCCGGCGTCAAGTGTGGAGCTCTCGCAGCTGTGGGAGCGGATCGAGGGGGACTTCGACCATGACGACGATGACTCCGAAGGTGATGACACTGCGGGAGAGTGGGCAGTCGGATACGACCGCAGGCTCGTGGTGATAGCTGACCTCGATGGAGTGTCGCTCGTGATCGACACACGCCCCGGCCCGAGGAGGGGCTGCATCAGCGAGTTCTCGGGCGGATTCCTGAACCCGGAGAGTGTTCGATGGGCCGGTTTGAACGAGTTCTTGGACGACATTCGCACCGCCCTGGCAGGGGACACACGGTTCGCGAATCGCTGGTCGGTTCAATTCGACGCAGGACAGCTGACGTGGAATTTGGCGAATCCTGCCACTTGATGCTGCAAGGACTACAACAAGGCGCACAAGGCGCATGTACCCCCCCGGGCGTCGTGAAACGGAGAGTTCCGTTAATCCGACCGGCAACTACATGACTGTTTATCTTCGATTCCAGCGATGGCACATCAGAAAACCCCGGGAGCAAACGCGGGTCGTGTTCGGGCCACACTCGAATGTCTACGGCAGTGGTCATAGGCACTCAGGAGTCCACGCCGCATGAGCGACATCGACAACGGGACCGCCTGCCCGTCCTAGCTGGCCAGCGACGACACCTCGGCCCGCAGCACGTACCCCGCCGGCCCGGTCGAGGTCTCGTTGAACAGATCGGCGTAGGCCTGCGCCGCGTCGTTGGCGATCGAGATCGCATCGTCCTTGTCCGGGTCCACCACCGTCACCGCCAGGCTCCCGTCTCCCTGCGGTGTGATCGTCACGTCGCGGTAGTCCGAGGCCGGACCGCCTCGCGTACGGGACAGACGTTCCGCGACCGGCCCTGCATCCTGCGGACCGTCGAAGCCGATCATGATGACCGCTGCGCGTGTCCGATAAGGGGCCCCGGCAACGGCGGAGTCATCTCGCTCCGGAGCGACAGTGACCGTCGCTGTCCGCGTGTAGGAGATGGACGACGCCCACCCGAAGAAGGCACCAAGCACCACGACCAGAACCAGTGCCACCAACGCCAGTGCCAGCTGAACCATCCTGCGGCCGCGCAACTTCATGCTTCTCCAGTTCCGTATCGAATCGCTGAGTCCAGTTCACACACGAGTTGTGACAATCGTGAGTTGCCGGGCAGTGCGGCCGGATAGCGTCGAAGCACATCGGGCACAGGCGCGATGGCACGCGCAGCGATGCGGCGAAAGCCGGCTCCCACCATCGCATCACTGGACTTCACTTCGATCACTCGGGCCGCACACGCTGCGGAGCGCAGAATGTGCCCGACCTGCGTTGCTTTCGCAATCGGGTGCAGATATGCCGCAGCCGCGGCATCGCCACAGGCAAGTGCTGCGAGTCGCGCGATCTCGCTCGAGACGATCTTCGCCGCCCGGTGCGATGCGAACGCCGCAGCGCGTTGCATGTTCGACCTGGGGGCTCCATCGACGAAGACGCGGGCCGCTTCGAGAGCGTCCCGAGGTCATGAGTCACCAGGGGTGACCGCTTCGAACTCGGGAAGAAGTTCCGCAGCGAAGTCGGCGGAGAACCTGACGACCGCACGTAGCTCCGACATCGAGAGAGCAACAGAGTCAGATTCCACGGCCTTGACTCTAGGGAGCTTCCGGGACAACCATCGAGCACCGTCCTGTGCGCCCCGGTGTTTCTCGCACCTGCGGCCGAGCTGCTGGTGTACCCAGAGACTGTCCTCGACGACGAAGCCTGACAACACTCTCCCGCGATAATGCAGCGGCTGGACCCGGTCAGATGTGCACCCGGTGCAGCCTCATCTGCGCGACGACGCAGATGCCGACGACGCCGCCGACCACCAACACGATGCTGCTGACCACGTTCGCGAGAGCGCTGGGCCACGGCACGATTGGGTCCCACCCCAGTGTGCCGAGAAGCAGCGGCTGGAGGACAGCACCGGCCGGCACGACGAGCGCTGCCAACAGGCCGGCTGTCGTGGGGCGGCGCGCTACATAGCCCACGAGTCCCAGCGGGGCACCCAACACCACCGCCGCGGCCAGCCACATCATGTTCTTTCCGCGCCACGTCGCTCCACCCAGGGCGCCCGTGACCTCTCCTGCGCCGTAGTGCACCAGCAGCGCCAGCAGTGGGGTAACAGTTCCCCACCACACCGCCGACCATGCCGTACGCGCCGCGTACGCGGATGCCACCGACAGTGCAGCCCAGACCACACCCGCGTTGGCAATTCTGGAGAACGAGAACCGAGCTGCCACCAGGACATCGGCCTGCCCTGACAGCTGGCCGATGGAGGTCAGATTCGACAAGAAGGAGATCACCCCGAGGATCACTGCGGATGCAACGACCACACGTAATCGAACGCGCGAACGTTCGCTTTCGTCGAGAACGAGTCGGTCCATGCTGTGCGACCGCAGACTCGTTGGGCGTCATGCACGCACCGTCGCATACTTCGCGCTATCGCGCGCGCACCCTGCCGTCCACGAGCCACGGTTCGGCAGTAGGTTCCACTGCAGCGGCTTCCGCGGTGCTCGAAGGCGGAGATCCGCAACCCTTCTGCGCGGAGGGTCAGTCGGCTCGGTCGGCGCTGGCCAGGGCGTCCTGGTATTCGTCGAGGTCGATCTCGTCGGCGGTCACCGTCGTGACGCCGTTGTAGACGTCGCGGTCGATCTCGTCGTCGGCGTTGGCGACGAGCATGGCGACGAAGGTGTCACCGTTGACGTTGAGAAACGTACGGAAGATTCCTGCGAACCAGTCGACGGCGATCAGCAGACCTACTGCGGCGAACGGGAGTCCGAGCGAGGTGGCCAGGAACATCGCGACGACAGGGAACCCTCCCGGCACCGTGATGGTGCCCATGTTCAGCAGGATCGCCAGCCCCATCCCGAGCGCGATCTGCCCGACACTGAGGTCGATGTCCCCGGCCTGGGCCAGGAACATCACCACGACCATGTAGTTGAGGACGGCGCCGTACGAGCCCATCGTCAACCCGATCGAGAGGGTGAAGTTCGCGACTTTCTGACTGACACCGACCTTCTCCACGGTGTTCCTCAGTACGGTCGGGAAAGTGACGGCCGAACTGGTGGTCGTGATCGCCACCGCAGTCTGCTCGGTCAGCTTGTTGGGCAGCTTCCACGGGTTCAGGCGAGTCCGCACAGTCACGACGAGGACGAACAGTGCGAACAGGATGAGGACGCCGAGCAACGTCGTGCCCAAGTAGCTCAGCGCGGTGCTCACGACGGAGAACCCGACATCACCGGCAAGTGCGGCGAGCAGACAGAAGACTCCGACCGGGGCGATGAACATGACCAACCGGATCATCGTGAGCACGATCTTCTGGATCTGATCGAGCAGCGTGAGCACAGTGGTGTCGCCGGTGTTGTTGACGTGAACGCGTAGAGCGATGCCGAACAGCAGCGAGAAGATGATGATGGGCACCATCGTCGCCGTCGACATGGCGTCGAAGACGTTGGTCGAGACGAAGTTGAGCACCGTGTCCTGCCAGCCCAGGGCCTCCCCGGCCGATGCCTCGAGGCTGGGGTCCACCTCCTGGGTGAAGACCATGCCGGCACCGGGCCGGATGACGCTGGCGAGAACCCACGCGAGGACTGCGGCCACTAACGAGAAGCCGATCATCCACTTGAACGTGCGGAACGCGATCTTGCCGGTCCCGGTCCCCGTCATCGACCCGGTCGCGACGATCACCGACGCCATCACCAGCGGGACGATCGACATCTGGATCAGCCGAATGAACAAGTCGCCGATGAACTTAAGATTGGCGGCCCAGTCCCCGACCACCAATCCGAATGCGATACCGCCGATCGCGGCGATCCCGATCTGGCCCGCAGGGTGCCCCAAGAATTTCATGGCTCACGGTAGGTCGTCCGAACTACCCCCGAGTGTCAGCTGCATTTCGAGGCCGTTACGGCTTCCGAGCTGTCGTGGTGTGCAGTCGAACCAGGTGTCGGGCGCGTTGCTGACCGGCGGTGTTGATGACGGCTTGTGAGCATCGGCAGGTCGTGGCGACGCGTCTGCCTGCGCCTTTCTCAGGTTCCGGAGATGGCGTGCAGACGGTGCCGGGACCGGGCTGCCGCCGCGTCGGCTCGGGCGAGTTGTTGCGCTGCTCGCGTCATGCGCTGCTGCGCACGGAGGAGACGGCGGCGGTCGCGGTGAGCCTGTCGTTGCAGTCGCGTGGCGACGCGGCGGTGCTGCGTGGTCATGTGCTGGGTCAATTCGGCGCGGTGAAGTTCGAGGTACAGCTTGGGCGGAAGATGGTGCATCCTGGTTCCTTTCGTTGCCAGTGGGTCGTGGTCACGGCTCGAACGGGAACCCGTGCGCGAACACCATGACGTGGCTGCTGTCGGCGGGCGCGGCCGCCGACTCTGCTCGAACACGCCACTTCTCGATCACCGACTGGATCTCGCGCGACATCCCCTCGAGCTGCTCAGCGGTCATCCTCAGTACGTAGTCGGTGCTGAACGCACCCTGTACCCAGTCGGCACCCCATCGGTCCGGATCGGAGTCGAACTCCTGGCGACGCCGAAACTGGTTGTCCACCAGAAGTCGTCGCGCTGCGCGATCGGTTGTCCGGCCCTCGGGGGTGGCGTCGAAATCGCCGGAGGACCAGGTGAAGCCGCCGTCCGGAACGCGCCACCAGCGCTCTCTCCCGTCGGTACCGCGATCGGGTGCCTCCTGGACGAACCCGGCGTCGGCGAGCTTGCGGAGGTGGTAGCTCACGGACGCAGGCGATTCATCGACCAGCTGCCCGATCCGGCTGGCGGTCGCCGCGCCCTCGGCCTGAACGGCGTACAAAATGCGGACGCGGAGCGGGTGAGTGAGCGCTTTGAGCTGGGAGACGCTCGACACCGGGCGGGGAGCGGATGGCATGGCCCCACCATATGTGTGAAAGATAACTTGCGCAATATTTCCTTCGGATTGATACTCGGTCCCGTGCGTACGCAGGGAGGCGCGTTCGGCACTAGTGGCCATGTGGACCGGTCAGTGCGACGGGTCGGCCGTTCCACGCCAGGACGAATCTGCCGCCGACGTCGTCCGCGTGCATCGGTAGCTGGGCTGCGATGTGGGGGAGTACTCGCGGGCTCTCGTTCGAGATCCGGTAACAGGGGTGCCGCACCGTTCGAAGTCCTCGCGCGATCTCATGGTCAGCGGGTCGGCGACACCATTGAGCTTCTACCCGCACCGGTGAGTGGGTTCGGCGACTTCGTGTCGTTCCCGTTCCTCACCAACGGAGTCCGGCATCTCGATCAGGAGGAACAAGGCCGCATCGCCGAACTGCGAACTGGCGACGAGCTCCGGCTGGTCCGCGACATTGAGAACCCGGTCGACCCGCAGGCTTTCCTCGTTGCTGACCACGGCGAGACCCGGTTGGGTTGGGTCCCTGATCCGATCATCGGTGTGGTGGAGGTCCTCACCGATCACCGGTTGATCGTCGAACGCGCGAACGGACCCGAGGTCGGCTTCCACTTCCGGCTTCTGGTCACGATTTCCGGCACTGCGCCTCTGGATCGAGGCCTCTTCACGGGCCCGGAATGGGACACCCGGTAGCAGCGATCGAATTGACCAGTTCATCCGACTTCGCCGGCGCAGATCTTCTGCGGCCAGCCGATCAATGCTCCACGCGGGCAGCCTGACACTCCACGGGCCGCTCACCACTTATTCGCAACTTTCGTTTCGGTCCTACTCGCATCGTGGTGGTCCCGTGTGGTCGCGTGACTCATAACCCCCGCTGGTCACAAAGCCTTTCGTTGTCACACTCGGATTCCTGCTCTTCGCCGGGCATAGTCACTGGGTCCGGGGTTCGAGTCCCTGTGGGCGCACCACAAAGGGCCCCTGTTCAGCGGTTATGCTGAACAGGGGCCCTTTTGGTTTCGGTGCCACTCACTACTTGTTCATGACTTTCAACTCGGAACACACCGTCTTGGTCACTCCGGAGGCGTGGTTATGTTGCGTTGTTGCTGTTGAGAGGGTTGCTTTCAGATCGTCGGGATCGTATCTGTGTCGGTTTCACTGGACGGGTTGATTCAGAATCGTGTAGCCATGGTTGTCCATCACCGTTCGACCATCGGCCCGCTCCGCACGTGGGGCACAGCCTGTAACCGTTAATGGGTCAACGCGTCGTGCTGATCGACGGGCAGCGCCGACATGGAGTTGCGGAGTTTCGGCGTACGACCCGTCACGGGGAGTCGAGATACCGCTGCACGGTCGGCCCCAGCTGGTTTTCCAGTTCTGTCGGCGTCAACGCAGCAACCGGTGGGAGGTGCAGGACGTAGCGGCACAGGCCCAGGCCCAGCATCTGAGTGGCGATGAGCCCGGCACGTCGAGGAACGCCCGCGTCCGGATTGCACGATGCGACGACAGGCAGCAATTGCGTGGTGAAGATATCGCAGATGCGCTGCGCCGCATCCGCGTTCGTGGTCGATGAGCGCAACAGTACGACGAGCGCATCGTCGCGTTCCCAGCGCTCGACAAAATGTGCGACCAATCGGCGACCGATGTCAGCAGCATCGACATCGGTGAGGTCGGGCAACTCCAGATCGAACTCCGCGGCCGCCGCGAAGAGTCCTTCCTTGTTGCCGAAGTACCGCATCACCATGGACGGATCGATGCTGGCGTCTGCTGCGATCGCACGTACGGTCGACCGTTCGTAACCTGACGTCGCGAACCGCCGACGGGCCGCCGCGAGAATGATCTCTTTGGTGTCGGCTGAGGAACGGCGCATGCCCACAAGCGTAGGCCAACAGGCGTTGACACGGCAGTCGGACCCGCGCATCCTGGTCATGCCAACGCTTGTTGACATGACCGAGAGAAGGTTCGCGATGAATTCCACCGACGTTCTCGTGATCGGCGCGGGGCCCACCGGGCTGGCCCTGGCGTGCGCCCTCGCGCAGAAGAAGATCTCCACTGTCGTGGTGGATCGACAGGCGGAGGGGGCGAACACCTCTCGCGCCGCTGTGGTCAATGCCCGCAGCTTGGAGGTTCTCGAACGCCTCGACGCCGCCGAGCAGTTGATGGCGCGCGGGCTGCGGGCCCCGCGTTTCACCATCCGCGATGGTGAACGCACGTTGTTCGACGTGGACTTCACCCTGCTTCCGACCAGGTATCCGTTCAGTCTGATGGTGTCGCAGGCGACGACCGAGGAGGTGTTGCTGCGTCGGTTGATGGACATGGGCGGCTCTGTGCAGCGACCCAGGACGCTGGTGGCCGTTCACCAGCATGACGACGGCGTGACCGCAGAATTCGCCGACCGGGACACCATGTCCGCGCGGTACGTGATCGGTGCCGACGGAGTCCACAGCACGGTGCGTTCCGAGGCGGGAATCGGCTTCGACGGCGCACCGTACGACCAGGCGTTCGTCCTGGCGGACGTCCGGCTCTCCGGCGACGCGCCTGTCGACGAAGTGATCCTGTTCTGGGCACGGGCCGGAATGACCGTTGTTGCGCCACTGCCGGACGGGATGCACCGAGTCGTCGCCCCGGTGCAGCACGCCCCGCGACGACTGACATCGGATTTCGTGCAGGAGCTACTCGATGTTCGCGGTCCCGGCGAAGGTCGGATGCGGGTCCTCGAGCTGGCATGGGGGTCGAAATTCACGGTGCAGCACCGGGTGGCCAATTCCTTCCGCGCCGGAAGACTGCTACTCGCCGGTGATGCAGCTCATGTCCACAGTCCGGCCGGCGGACAAGGGATGAACCTCGGGATTCAGGACGCGAGTGCGCTCGCCGACGCACTCGCCGCAGCCCTGCTGCACCACACCGACTCGCGGCTCGACGACTACAACCGCAACCGGCGACCCATCGCCGCACACGTGGTGTCCATGACGGATCGGCTCACACGGTTGGCCACCGCACCCGCCGGAGTCAGGTCGGTACGCAGCCTCGGGCTCCGCGCGGTGAATCGTCTGCCCGCGGCACGCCGCCGAGCGGCGTGGCAACTCAGCGGCCTCCTGTATCGGTGAGCTCTGGTTCCACACCGGACACCGTCTTCGGTGGTCTGTTCGTAAGTCGTTCAGGGCGCGGGTGTCACCGCAGGAGGCAGTGGGCGTCGAGTGTCCCGGGCTCGGTCACGTCGAACGGGGCGTCGACGGTGACGTCGCCCGCCTCCTCGAACGTGAGGGTGACGGCGATCGAGGTACCGGGGCCGAGTTCTCCGTCCGCCAGGTCGAGGGAGACGGTGAACGGTGCGTCCTTGCCGGCGCCGCTGTCGCCGAGGTTCTCCACGGGGTTGGCCGGCGGCGATGGTGGTTCCGGGTTCGAGGGTGCGCTGCTCATCGGCGGCGTCGACGGTGACGCGGTCCGCTGCGGGGGAGGAGATGGTCACGAGTGTGTCGGTGGTGGTGTCCGAGGTGTTGAGGGCGGTGAACGTCAGTGTGGCGTTCCCGTACGCCGACGACGCATCGTTCGGGGTGGGACCTGTCAGTTCGGCGTCGATCGACACGTTCCGAATCTCGATGGCGGTCCCGTCGGTACCCCCGACGGGGGACTGCTGCGCGGCGGTGTCCGAGGAACACGACACGGCAGCGACAGCCAGAACGACGAATGCCGCTGCGAGAGGGGCGCGTCCGGCGGCAGTGCGCGAGGAGGGAGTGGGAACGGTGACGGGCGGTGTCCACCGGTACGCACAGTTGTTCCCAGGTGCTCAGTGGCGACCGAAGTCGGGACCACTCGGGTGCCGTAGATGCCCAACCTGCCGTGCGACGGTTGGGCAGCTCGTGATGATCAAGCCCACGGTCAGAGATCGGCCACCAGCGGTGCGACCTCCGTTCCCAGTAGCTCGATGCCGCGGAGCAGATCACTGTGAGCCAAGCGGGGATTGGTCATCTGCAGAGACAGCCGATCCACACCGCCGAGCTGTTCGCCCACTCGCGCGATCTTGTCGGCCACCGTCTGCGGGTCACCCATGAAAAAGGCACCGTTAGGTCCGGACGTGGCATCGAATTGCGCTCGGGTCGGTCGCGCGAATCCTCGCTCCCGCGAGATCTTCGTGAACATTTCGTTCCACCCGGGGTAGATGGTGTCCGCCGCCGCCTGCGTGCTCTCCGCGACGAACCCGAACACGTGCAGGCCCACCTTCAGTTTCTCCGGCGCATGACCTGCCTGTGCACCCGCGCGGCGGTACAGATCGACGAGCGGCGCGAACTGGCGCGGCTCACCGCCGATGATCGCGATCATCAGCGGCAACCCCAACAGACCTGCGCGAGCGAATGATTCGGGACTGCCGCCGACACCCACCCAGATCGGCAGAGGATCCTGCATGGGACGCGGATAGATGCTCTGCCGCGTCAGCGCCGGCCGGTGCTTGCCCGACCACGTCACCTCGACGTTGTCCCGGATCTGCAGCAGCAGCTCGAGCTTCTCGATGAACAGCGAGTCGTAGTCGGCCAGGTCCAGACCGAACAAGGGAAACGACTCGGTGAACGAGCCGCGGCCCACGACCAGATCCGTCCGCCCCTTCGAGATCAGATCCAGGGTGGCGAATTCCTGGAAGACTCGCACCGGATCGTCCGCACTGAGTACCTTGACCGCACTGCCCAGCCGAATCCTTTCCGTGCGAGCTGCCGCGGCCGCCAGGATGATCGACGGAGCGGAATCGTAGTACTCGCTGCGGTGGTGCTCGCCGATCCCGAACGAGTAAAGACCCACCCGGTCGGCGAGGGTGATCTCCTCGAGCAGGTGCTCCATTCGCTCGGCAGCGCCGATCACGCGGCCGTCGGTCGGGTCGGTCACGGAGGACACGAAGCTGTCCACACCTACATGCATTGCTGAACCTCTCGGTCGGGGCCACGACATCGACCCTGGTTTAGTTTACAAGTCAACCATCTCGACCGAGAAACTGTTCCCAGGGCTACCCACCTCTCCGCGCCCCTGATCGGCACGGCTGCTGATCAGGGGCCCTTTGTGGTGCGCTCGCAGGGACTCGCACCCCGGACCTTTACTGACACTCGACGGCTATGCCGCCCCGCAACCTGGCACCCGGGGCGGCAACTGGGACAAGAACACAACCCAGCTCGACGAGCACCGCCTCGCGCAGTACAGCCAGACACAGCTACCTCTACCGAGCCGGGAGAAACGCTCCATCACCGAGCCTCTCAGGTTCAAGGTCGTGGTATCAAGACGGCGGTGATACGCCGCAGCGACGGATGGACCGTGTACAGCCCTTCTCGGACTGAGCGCGCTGATCGGTCGGTTCCCCGAGCAACGCCACAGCGAAGGACAAGTGTTCTACGCCTGCTGCGCCAGTTGGTGTTCACCTTCCACGCAGCCGCTGCACCGCTGAAAGGTCAGGTCAGATCAGGCGGTGGCGTGGTGGGACGGCCGGCAGCAGTGTCGCGAAGCCACTGCGGTACCTCTCGTCCGCTTCGCTCGCGGATGGCGATGGAGGCGCGGGCAGCGGCAGCAGCCACCCTGGGCCGCTCGGCCGGTCGGTCACTGCGTTCCTCGGTGGCGGTCATCGGGGGTCCTCCTGCTGCTTGCTCTGGCTGTCAGTGTCCTCGGTTTCGGTCGGCGGCACCACCGCCCGCCGTGCCGCTGCACGGTCGGTGACAGCGACCAGAACGTCTTCCTCGGTCCTGGTGGTCAGCGCCGAGTCGGTGACCGTGGCGTAGGTGTCCCAGCCGAGTTCGGCCTCGCCGCCGTTGTCACTGGTGTGCGTTCGAGGCACCATGTGATGCGTTGCCAGGCCTGGGCGCGCTTGTCTGCGACAGTGCGTTGTCGGACGGTGGGAGGAACGCCGACGACGGCGAGGACCAATAGACGAGATGTGGTACGTCGTCTCCGTGCACGTCGCTGGGGTCCGGTCGTACCCGAGGGTGTCGGCGTGGTCATGGTGGCGTCCTGTATTCACTCGGCCGCGGCCCGAACGACTTTGCTCGCAGTGCGTTTGGGTGGTCTTGCTGTTCCGTCTGTGGGCGATCGCCTTGATGATCGGAGCTGAGCTGCGAGTGATCGGCACACCGGGATGCCGGACGGCGGTTCGCCGTCCAGGGTCTGTTGTACTCGCGAGGAGAGTAGGGTTCGCGCCGCGGCTCCGTCGTGGCTCACTGCGCTGCACTCGATCGTGTCATGGTGCTCGCCACAGGGAGTCTCGATCGATGCTGTCGGGTGAGCAGTGGCCGGCGAGTGCCATGACAAGGTCGAATTCGGCAACGATATTGGCGACGACGTCGGCGGCACCGGCGGCACCGGCCAGAGCGAGTCCGTACATGTGCGGTCTGCCGATGCACACGGCGTCGGCGCCCAGGGCGAGTGCCTTGAACACATCCGACCCCGATCGGATTCCGGAGTCGAACAACACCCTCACGCGTCCGTCGACTGCGTCGACGACCCCCGGCAAAGCGTCAGCGGCTCCGATCGCTCCGTCGATCTGTCGTCCCCCGTGGTTGGACACCACGATTGCGGCGACGCCGAGATCGACGGCGCGTCGGGCGTCGTCCGGATGCAGAACGCCTTTCAAGACGATCGGCAGGGACGTGCGGTCCTGCAGTCCGGCGATGTCGTTCCAGTTCAAGCATTCTCGCGAGTAGATGTCGGTGAACGTCGTCACCGCGGTGCGCGGCTCGGGCGACAGGAGATTGGCCACGGTGCTGCCCGGTGCGTTCCGTGCGATCGAGAACAGGGTGGACAGCGCGGACAGTGCACTCGACGGGCCCGTGATGGGGAGCTTCGGCTTTTCGGCGCCGGCCGCCAGGCGCTCCGCGACGATCGAACGGAACCGAGCATCCGAGGTGTACTGGCTGATGCCGATACCACGTGAGAACGGTAGCGATCCAAGGTTGAGGTCCTGTGGTCGCCATCCCAGCAGTGTCGTGTCGAGGGTCACCGTGATCGCGCTGGCACCGGAGCGCTCGGCCCGCGTGAGCAGGGAATCGACCAGGTCGTCGTCGGTCGACCAGTACAGTTGGAACCACCTCGGGGACCCGGGCGCGATCCGGTCCATGCCGGCAGCGACCTCCTCCATCGCGACGGACCCCTGGTTGGAGAAGATGTAGGGAAGTCCCAGTGTGGCGGCGGCTTGGCCGATCAACAGATCTGCCTGTCGATGCACTGCGCCCCCGGCTCCGACCGGAGCGAACAACACGGGTGCCGGAAGCGTGAGGCCGAGGAGTTCGCTTTCGGTGGTTCTCGCAGACACGTCCCGAAGGACCCGAGGCACGATGTTCCATCGGTCGAGAGCGCGGCGGTTGTTGTCCATCGTGGTGCCGGAGCCGGCCCCACCCGCAATGTAGGCACGCGCTCGGTCGGACATCTTCGTGAGTGCACGCCGTTCCAATCCAGGGAAATCCGTGGGAACAGTCGGTGTTCGTCCGGCCACCCCCGCTGTGTAGATGTGGTTCTGGCGTTCGCGTCCGGTGGAGAGTGGCATGTGCGGATCCGTTCCCGAGTCGTGGCCCACTTGGTCGGCATTGCCGTCGACCGATCGATGGTGCGTCGGCATGGCGGGGACGGTACACGAGCTCGGATTAGCGATGAATGCGCAGCTCAAGGGTGTGCAGCGGCACAAATTCGGTGAGGTGCCCGTGTGCGCGGTTGCCCTTGCGTCCTCGTCCGCCTCGTCGTTCACCTACAGGGTTGTGCGCCGTCTCGTCATGAAAGCCGTTGCCCGTGCGACCGGGGCAACTGACAGCAATGATTCCCGACTGCTATTGCGGTCTCATCGGAACCGTGATGGTCATGTGACTCTTGATCCACGCTACTGAGGTGGGATTCATGGTCCCACTGGATTACCGAGTTCGGCCGGGGACAGTCACTGGGTCCGGGGTTCGAGTCCCTTCTGGTTCAGATGCTACTCACTACTATTTTCCGAGACCGTGGACCACAGGTCTGACGGCGAGGTGCCGATGTGACGTCGACACGGCGTGCCTGTCCGGTGATGAGTTCGGCAGCGCACCCGAGTCGACACGGCATGACTACACACACGCTCGCCGTTTCCGGCGCCACCATCACCTACGACGTCCATGGTCCACTGACCTCGGATACACCCCTGTTGCTCATCGGTTCACCGATGGATGCGAGTGGGTTCACTACGCTCCGTACGCATTTCATCGATCGACCGGTCGTGACCTACGACCCACGCAACACCGGCCGCAGCGTCTGTGGCGAACCCACGGCTGCGGTCACGCCGTGGCAGCACGCCGCCGATCTGGATGCGTTGATCACAGCGCTGGGGTCCGGACCTGTCGACGTGTTCGCGTCGAGCGGCGGCGCGGTCAACGCCCTCGTCTGCGTCGAACGCCGGCCGGGCGCGATCCGAACTCTCGTCGCCCACGAGCCACCCGCCGGTGGTGCACTCGCTGACCACAACCACATCTCGGCTGCCTGCACGCACATGGTGGAGTCCTACGACGCGGCGGGGACGGGGCCGGCGATGGCCGAGTTCATCCGCCTGGTGACGCACCGCGGTCCTGTCGACGACGCGTACCTCGCAGGGCCGGCGCCGGACCCGGCGCAGTTCGGACTCCCGACCGAGGACGACGGTTCTCGTACCGATCCGCTGATGTCGAACATGCGTGGACTGGTCGTCGATTACGTGCCCGACGTGGAGCGTCTGACGGCAGCGTCGACTCGCATCGTCATCGCGGTAGGCGAAGAGTCCGGTGGGCCTGAGGACGGCGAGATGGCCGGTCGTGCAGCGTATGCGGTGGCCCGTCTGATGGGCCAGGACGCTGTCGTCTTCCCCGGCGGACACCAGGGGTTTCTCGGTGGTGAGTACGGTCAGACGGGTCGGCCCACCGAATTCGCTGCTGCGCTGCGAGAGTGTCTCGACACCGTGGGGTGACGGTGGCGCCGTGCGCCTGATCGAACGACACTGTGTGCGAACAAGACTCGATTCACTCGCCTGTCGAACGGTGGCCGAGGTCGTGTCGTGTGGAGGGAGGCGATGCTGTGGTGGACGGAATTGGGAGGCGGTATTTCGTGACACACACCGGACGGAGTTCTTCATCGGGGTGGTGAGTGGAAGAACCACTGCTGACCTTCCGGATCGCGGGCGCCCCATTCCCGCACCCCGTACGGCTGGTCGATCGGTTCCTCGATGACCTCGGCACCCGCGGCGGTGCAGCGCCGGTGATGTTCGTCGACGTCGTCGACCACGATGACTGTCATGCCTGTGGCGGCCCCCAGTCGCGCCGGAGGCTGATAGCCCTCACCACAGGGGTGCAGCCAGATGACGTGGTGACCGGCGCGCACCTCCGCATGCACCACGGCGCCGTCGTCGTCGACGTGCAGTGGGCCGGCCGACAGGCCCAAGACGTGCACCAGATGATCGTGGGCAGCGGCCAGGTCGTCGTAGACCAGCATCGACGTCGTTTCGCGGATCGGTGTCTCGAGCATGGTCATCTCCTCGATCGTGGAGAACAATTGTTCGGTGGAAAGACCCTCCACTTCCTGGAGGGCCGTGGCGATGTCGCTGAGCCGTGTGACCAATCGAGTGGCGACCGACGCGGTACGTCGAGCATCGACGAGGTGGTTGGCGACGGCTTCTTCGAGCTGCCATTGCGACTGGGAGAGCAGGTCGGCTATGTGGTCCAACGGGAAACCCAGGCGCCGCAACACGCGGATCCGATACAGCCGTTCAGCATCGGCAGCGCTGTAGAGCCTGTGTCCTGACGTGGAACGCTGGGAGGGGGTCAGCAACCCGATCTGGTCGTAGTGGTGCAACGCACGCACCGACAGTCCGGTCCGCTGCGCCAAGGCGCCCACCTTCCACACCTCGCCCGAGCCCTCTCGGATTGCATTCTCGCTCACACCAATGACGCTAGAACCTCACGCCGCGTCAGGAGCAACTCCTCCGAGTCGGACGCTCCGCAAAACCCGACCGTCACGTATATAAGTCAGCACTGATACAGTTCGCCTGTGCACGCGTTCGACGTCCTCGGCGACCCGGTTCGTCGGCGCATCCTGGAACTGCTCGTCGATGGTGAGCGCACGTCGGGCGCGATCACGGACGTGATCAGAGCCGAGTTCGCGCTGTCGCAACCGGCCGTCTCCCAGCACCTTCGTGTCCTTCGCGAGCACGGCTTCTCGTCGGTCCGGGCAGAGGGGACTCGTCGGTACTACACCGTGGAGTCCGCGCCGCTGCTGGAGGTCGACGCGTGGTTGAGTCCGTTCCGTCGATTCTGGGATCAACGACTCGACGCACTGGAGACCGAGCTCGCGCGTGGTCGCCGCGCCGCTGGCAGACACTACTCACCGCTGGCCCAGAAAGGTTCTGGGGCGACAAGAATGACCGACTGTGAGGAGTAGGACGATGAAAGATGTACTCGATGAACTCGCCGCCGCCCGCCGGACGATGGGCACGGCCACACTTCCTGCCGGTGGGGCCTACACGGTGGAGTTGACGCGTCGCTACGACGCGGATCCAGACGACGTGTGGGACGCCATCACGAATCCGGAACGCCTGAGTCGTTGGATGAAACCGGTCACGGGTGACCTGCGTCCGGGGGGCGTGTTCGAGCTGGACGGCGGCGAGCACGGCGACATTCTCCGATGCGAGCCACCGCGCCTACTGCGGGTGTCCTGGATGTTCGGCCCCGGCGCCGACGAGTGGCCTGGTACGAGTGAGGTCGAGGTGCGCCTGGCGCCTGATTCGGCGGGGGGCACCGAGTTCGAACTCGTCCATTCCATCGCTGTCGGGGAGCCCATGTTTCCCACCTACGGCCCGGGTGCCGGCGGCGTCGGTTGGGACCTGCATCTCGTCGCCCTCGCCTCGATTCTCGACGGCGCAGTTCTCGACCATCAGAATTTCGCGGCATCACCCGCCGGTGCCGACTTCACCCGCCGAAGCGCCGCCGCCTGGGGTGAGGCCCACCTCGCCGGTGGCGGCGACCCCGACCACGTCGCGGCTGCGGTCGAGGCCACCATCGACTTCTACCTGAACACCCGGTATTCCGAGTGAGGTAGAGATGGTATCGACGCCGACGGAGCCACAGTCGCAGTGAACACCCACGCATGAGGGGTGAGAGGCCCACTGTCTGTGGCCCGTCCTGGCCTCGTTCTTCCACGGTTCACCGATCACGCCGGAGCACGTCGCTGCGGTGTGATGAGTTTCCGGGCGCTGATCGGTCACAACCTGGACGCTGACCGATGCAAAGGAATGAGCATGCAGATCACGGATACCCTGGCCGTCCTGTTCGTCGACGATCACGACGCCGCCATCGACTGGTACACGAAACTGTTCGGCCGCACGTTCGATCGACGGCCGATGGACCCCGACGCCGAATGGGACCTCGGCGACGGACGCGGAGTTCAGGTCTACCTCGACCCGGCGCGGGCCGGCGGTCATGATGTCGTCCTCGGCGTGCCCGACCTCGACAGCACGCTGTCGGAGCTGCACAACGTCGTCACCGCGTTCGAGCGAGACCGCCACATCGCGTGGCTTCCGTGTACGCAGAACACCTCCGGCGGCCTCGACGCAGGGGGATGGTGGTGGCGTTACGACCTGGCACCGCACGACGACGGAACGCGGGTGACCCTCACGTACGACTGGGCGGATACCCCCGCGGCGATACGAGAGCAGATCGGCGGCCTCCCGGCGGTTCCGCCGACCTTCCTCGACGAATCGCTGGCGTCGCTGGACGCCGCAGTCCGGAGCGGCCGGTGACGCCCCCGCTGAGTCTCCTGAATCCGCTCCTCGGCCGGTGGCGAAGCTCAGGCGTCGTGCTGGATCGACACGGAAAACCTGACGGCGAGATAGCGGGTACGGACACGTACTCCATACTGCCGGGCGGGCAATGGATCACCCACGACGTCGATGTCGTCGTGGGCGCGCAGCACGCACTCGTTCACGAAGTCATCGGAGGATCGCACCCCGACGGGGGATGGCTCATGTACGCCTTCGACGATTCCGCCGAACCCGGGCTCACGCGGCTGTCGATGCACGACTCCGAACTGCTCCTTCTGGAGGGGGACGGCATTCGTAGCTGGTTCCACATCAGAGCCGGCCCCGACCACATGACGGCTCGTTGGGAACGGTCCGACGGCAGCAGCTGGACGACGTGGATGGCGATGCGATTCGACACACTCGGTGAAGCGGAGACGTGACGACGGTGACTGGATCGGCCGAGCTACCGGTGAACGGGTGACGCGGCAGCGATCGACGGCGCGAGCGTCGCCGAGATGAACGGTGAATGATCACTGGTCAGCCGATCTGGATGTCGAGGTGCGCCCTGATCGCCGTGTGTGCACGTCGGACGCTCGCGGCGAGGTCGATCGCAGCATCGTGAGGACGCCGAAGGGAGACAGTCGCTCTTGCGGTCATCATCGCCTCTGTTCATACTGGCGGCTACCGAGAGCACCGCTCTCCATGGCCGAGGAGCCCGATGCGTTCACGCCCGACACTCCTGCTGCTCGTGACCACAGGACTCCTGTTCGCTCTCTACGCGACCCTGCGCCCGTACTCCACCGAGGTCGGCAGCGAAGGCGCCCGAGCCTTCGCATCGCCACTGTGGGTAGCGGCTCACGTCGCTGCGATGCTCGGTTTCACGTGTCTGGTGTTCGTCGCGCGCCAGGCGCACGCGGGTGCACTCGTCGACACGACCGTCATCCTCGGTGTCGCCTTGGTGCTGCCCTATTACGGCGCCGAGACGTTCGCGCTGTACGCGGTGGGACAAGACGCCCTCGACACAGGCCACACGGATCTCCTCGAACTCGCCGACCCCATCCGCTACGGCGTGGTCCAGGTGAGTATGTTCGGCGTCGGTCTGATGCTGATCGCGGCCGGAGTCGTGATGCTGGCAGTGCGCACCGGGGGCGTCGGCGCCACAGTGTTCGCGGCGGGTTTCGTCCTGTTCCTACCGCAGTTCTTTGCTCCGCCGTGGATTCGCATCGCTCACGGCCTGCTGATTCTGGTCGGCGCCGTACTGCTGGCCCGCCGTATCGCCACCGGCACTGACGCCGGCGCGTCGAGTGGCGACCCGCAGTCGGCCGCTGGTGACGTCAGCGCTGCCAGGTAGCACGGCTCACGTGACCCGCCTCAGAATGCAGCTCGGTGCGGCGGTGCAGGCGAGGTCGCACGCCCTAGATCTCGGCGTCGCCGCATCGTTCGGATGCGGCGATACTTCGGGCGATCACCGCACGATCGGTTCCCCGTCGTCGATGAGGAACGTCGCCGATCGCACCGTCCGCGTGGATAGGCTCGGACGCGAGAATGAATGAGCAGAGTGATCGTTACTGCTGCGAACAATATCGTCGAAACCTTGACTCGGTCCTGACACGAGGTCGATTCTGAGTAAATGACAACCACCAACGAATCGGAGCATCTCGCGGCGGTGCAGGACCGGCTCACCGCCGCCCTGCCCGGGGTGAGCCGACACGACATCGAACAGACCGTGGCGGCCGAGTACGCCCGCTTCGAGGGACGCTCGGTGCGCGACTTCGTGCCGCTGTTCGTCGAGCGCAACGCACGAGAGGCACTGCGCTCCGTCGCACCGCACTGACACCACCTGTCGCACAGCAATACACGGCCGCCCAGAACGCGGGCGACCGTGCACGGTGCGGCCATTCACCGATCGGATCGCGCTTGCTGCGGCGCGGATCAGATCGGCCCGGGGTGTGTCAGCTGAAGAAGCTGAGTCCATCGAGGAAGTCGCCGCTGCCGCCGAAGATGTCGGACAGGGCGCCGAGGAAGTCGACGAAGCTTGCGAGGTCGGTGATCATGGGAGCTCCCGTGGTCGTGTGGTGGTGGCAGGAATGCCTGTTCATTGGTACCGAGCATTGGTGAACGAACGGTGGATCATCGGTTGTCCCAATGGGGTTGCCGCCGTGAACGGTTCCGATCAGACCGGGGTGATCACCAGCAGCTGAGCCCAGTACGCGGCGGTGTGCTCACCGAGGTAGGGGAGCAGGGTGTCGAAGAGGATGTAGGACATCGGGGGACTCCTCGGGTCGGGTCGGGTCGTGGTGGGGCTGCGCCGAGTGAGGGGTGCCCGCTCCGCGGGTGGTCGGAGTGGCGGTGCGGTGAACAGCGGGTGTCGACTCGGCTCACCGCCGGGTGGGACGGCTCGTCGGCCGCGATGATGGTGCGATGAGCACGAGTCAGGCCGAGGGCCTTCGCGGGATGATCGAGTTCGCGCGTCGGTGGTTGCCCTACGGCGGCGGTCCTGACGAGGAGATCCTCGTGACGTTCGGTGTCCCCGGGTATCAGTTCCACGAGCGGCTCGCGCGTGTCCTCGACAGCGGAGACCCGACGGTGACGCAGGCGTTGTCGGCGCCCGAGATCGCGGCGCTGCGCCTGCAGTGCCGTACCCGCTCGCTGCATCGCCACAACGTCCCCGCCTGGCAGTGATCCACTGGTCCTCGAGACGCCTCGTCAGCTACCGCTGAGTCGTCTTCGACGACACTCACCGCGACTGCGCGAGGTGGGATGCTTCCGGCCATGACCGGTCGACACGTGGGACTCGCGTTGTTTCTGGTGGTGACGGTTGCTCTCGCGTCCTACGGCGTCCTGACCACTCCTGAGCCGAGGTCGGTCGCCGAGATCGGTTCGGCCGATCGCTTCGTCTGCGCGGTGCCACAGGACGTCGGCGGCTATCTCGCGGCCCCGCCGCCGCAGCAGAGCGTCGCTCCCCGTTCGGCGCGGGGCACGGTGCCCGAGGGGTTCGAGCCGGTGGCAGCCGTGGTGTGCGACATCGGTATCGGAGACCACGTCGAGGCCGACGGGACCGTGACCTACGTCGAACGCCGCTACGCCGGGGACTTCGGCAGCGCTGTGCGGGAGCTGAACGGGCCGCCCACCCGTCGCTCGATCTTCGACGCCGAATGTCTGGCGTCCGTGCTCGCTGCGGCGCCGGTCGACATGTGGCTCGTCGACGTGGACGGCCGCGCCGTACAACCGTCGTACCCGCGTGGTGACTGCGGCCTGGACAACACCCTGGGGCTCGCCGAGATTCTCGAGTTCCCGGAGGTAGAGGCCACCGAACACCGCGTCCGCCTCGATGCTGCCGGGATCGCCTACTTCTACTCGTGCTCGCCGGTCGTCTCGACGCCGGTGCCGGGGTCTCGGTCGCTACTCGACCTGACGTTGACACCGTCCGGGTTCTGCCACTTCGACACCGCCGGGCCCGATCTGATGTTCACCGGGGCGGATCGGTACGAATCCGAGCCGTACCTCGACTGGAACGCCGCCCTCATCGACGTCGAGCCCGCCGGTCCCTGCGGTGAACGCGCGACGTCGCTGGCGACCACCTCGACGCAGTCCACGGTTGGGGACGAGTTGGTCATGATCGACGTCCACATCGAACTCGACGGGTGCCGGCGCATCCTGGCCGACGGCTTCACTCCGTTGTCGGCGCCCGCCTCTGTCGTCGACTCGATCGTCAGCGCAGCGTCGTGACCTGACGTCTGTCGGCCACGTCGGGTCGAGCCGTGACGGCCGTGGTTTCCGTTGATCGCCGTTCACGGAGCAGAACGTGGTTGGGGCGCACGTTTCACCACTCGACGCCTGCATGGTTGCGCGTCGACCACGACCGTGGCACCGGATCACGCCAGTCCGGCCAGCAAAGCTCTCAGTCGAAGATCCGCCGACGGACATTGGTGTCCGCGAGGTCCACGAGTTCGTCGGCTCGGCCGGACAGGATCGTCCGAATGCCGTACAGCGTGAACCCCTTTGCCTGCTCGAGGGTGATCTTGGGAGGAATGGAGAGCTCCTGTGCCGCGGTGACGACGTCGATGACGGCGGGACCGTCGTACGCGAACGCGTCGATCAGAGCCGCCTCCAGATCCTGCGGCTTCTCCACTCGTCGGCCGAACATCCCCAGAGCCTGTGCCACAGCTGCGAAGTCGGGGTTCTTCAGGTCGGTGCCGTAGTTGACGATGCCGGCAGCCTTCATCTCGAGTTCGACGAAGTTCAACGACGAATTGTCGAAGATGATGACCTTGACCGGCAGACCGCTCTGCATCAACGTGATCAGCTCACCGAAGCCCATCGTCAACCCGCCGTCGCCGGCGAAGGCCACCACCTGCCTTCCGGGCTGAGCGGTCTGCGCACCGATCGCCAACGGGAGAGCGCAGGCCATCGATCCGTGATTGAACGACCCGAGCAATCGGCGCTTGCCGTTCATCGTCAGGTACCGGGCAGCCCACACGACAGGCGACCCCACGTCGACGGTGAAGACGGCGTCGTCGTCTGCCAGCTCGTTCGCCATGCGCGCCAGATACTCCGGCCGGATGGGTGTGCGGTGCCGGTCGTCCACAGCGAACGAATCGAGATTCTTGCGTGTCTTGCGGTAGTGCTTGACCGATGTGTCCAGATGCTTGCTGTCCGTCTTGGCGTGGACACGGGGGAGCAGAGCGTCCACGGTGTCGGCGACGGTACCCACCAAGCCGACGTCCAGGGTCGCTCTGCGGCCCAGGTTCTGGCCGCGGATGTCCACCTGGATGATCTTCGCGTCGTCGGGATAGAAGTTGCGGTACGGAAAATCGGTGCCCAGCATGAGAAGAACGTCGGCATGCGAGATCGCGCGGTACCCCGAGGCGAAGCCGAGCAGCCCCGTCATCCCCACGTCGTAGGGATTGTCGTATTCGACGTGCTCCTTGCCGCGCAGTGCGTGCACGACAGGAGCCTGCAGCGCGCCGGCGATCTCGAGCAGTTGTCGATGCGCACCCGCCACACCGGCGCCGGCCAGAATGGTGATGTTGTCGGACGAGTTCAGGATCGACGCCGCCTCGTCGAGCGAGGCATCGTCGGGACGCACGTGGGACGTGGTCGCGCGGATGGCCGGGGTGGCCTTTCTCTGTTCGGCATGCGCCAGCAGCACTTCGCCCGGGACGACGACCACTGCGACACCGCGTTCTTCGATCGCCGCCCGCATCGCCATCGCGAACACGTGTTCCGCCATCTCCGGGTCACTGACCAGCTCGCAGTAGACACTGCATTCCTGAAAGAGGTTCTGGGGGTGAGTTTCCTGGAAGTACTGCGATCCGATCTCGCTGCGCGGGATGTGCGCCGCGATCGCGAGCACGGGGACACGGCTGCGGTGCGCGTCGAACAGCCCGTTGATCAGGTGGAGATTGCCGGGACCACAACTGCCGGCGCACACCGCGAGTTCGCCGGTGATCGCCGCGTCACCGGCTGCGGCGAAGGCGGCAGTCTCCTCGTTGCGGACGTGCTGCCACGTCATGCCGTCGTTCCGGCGGATCGCGTCGGTGAAGCCGTTCAACGAATCGCCCGGAAGACCGTAGACGTGGGTCACGCCGCTCTCGGTCAGGGTCTGCACGAAATGGTCTGCCACGGTCGCCATGGCGAACAGTATGCGCCGGATTCGCACCGGAAGCGTCGTGGAACGGGTAACCGATCGTCCTGGCTCGGACGCTCGTGGAGATCGGTGAGGACCGGCGAAAGCGCTCTGGGCGAATACTGCAGCAGGTGCCCGGGCGAGCTCTGGGGACAGCCGGGCCTATGTCGTCCCGGGGAGCGTCAGAATGGGTCCATGCTGACCGTGCCGTCGGACCACATCGTGACGAGACGTCTGACAATTCGTCGGGAGACGGCCGATGACGCTGCCGCTGTGGCCGCGTCCATCGGCCGCAATCGCGACCGACTGCTGCCGTGGCTCGGATGGGCGACCGAGGAGGCTGCCTCCGTCGAGGCGCAGACTGTTCGGATCACCCGGAGCGGTGAGCAGTGGGACGCCGGGGAGATGTTCGACTATGCGATCGTCGATCGAGCGACGGGGACATTCTGGGGCAAGATCTCGATGCACCGCCGAATCGGACCTCGCGGTGTCGAGCTGGGGTACTGGCTCGATGGCGCGGCCGAAGGGCGAGGCGTGATGACCGAAGCAGTCGCCATCATCCGGGACGAAGCACTCGGTCTCGACTGGGTGGACCGGGTCGAAATCCACTGCGACGCGGCCAACGTGAGAAGCCGAGCCATCCCACGCCGACTCGGTTTCGAACTCGACAGATCAGAGTCGCGTGTCGCGACGGCCGCATCGGAGACGGGAATGTGCACCATCTGGCTGCAGAGAAAGACGACGAGCGGAAGGCGGTGAGCAGCATGACGAACGACGCGCCGACCGATCGTGGGCCCGTGTTCGACGGTGTCCGCATCGGTAGGCCTGCGACGGGCGCGTTGATCGACGCCGGGTATCGCACGGTGCTCGACCTTCCGGCGGACCTCGCGGTGTTGTTCGCGCTGCACGGAGTGGGGCCGTCGGCGATCAGGCGGTTGGCCGAGGCGCGCGGCGATCGGCGTTGACGGGAACGATCCCTTCCACCTCCAAGATATAGCGCACGGTGGGGCTTGCGGCAAGCCCCCGTGGTCGGCGCAGAATGGCTCGCTCGATGCCATGACCTGCACGTTTCCCCGATCGGAGCCGACCTGTGGACACCGTGTTCGCCCTGCCCCCGCACCGCCGAGCCAAGGCCGACCCCGCCTCGATCGCGGCGGATGATCGACATCTCGCCAGAATCGACGCGGCCCTGCGTCGGTCCCTCGCGGATCTCGAACGACGCCTCGCCCGGACTCGCGCCGCCCCTGGCCGATCCGGCCAGGACGCGATGGAACGCGACCTGGAGACACATCGACTCACCGCTGAGATCCGCGCAGTGCGTCGTGTCGGGCGGGACATGTGTCTCGGGCGACTCGTGCCGGCGGACGGAACGGAGCCGGTGTACGTCGGGCGGCGCGGACTCCTCGACGAGGCCGGTCATCCTCTGCTCGTCGACTGGCGCTCACCAGCAGCAGCACCGTTCTTCGCCGCGACCCCGGCACGTCCGATGGGTGCTGCCTGGCGGCGTCGTTACCGGTGGACCGGAGGACGAGTGAGCGATTACTGGGACGAGGTGTTCACCGCTGAGATCCCCGACGGCGCCGTGGCATTGGACGATCGGTCGGCCTTCGTCGCCGATCTCGGGGCGGCGCGGTCGTCCCGCATGCGCGACGTGCTGGGCACCATCGCAGCGGACCAGGATGCGATCGTCCGCGCCCCGTCCAGAGGAGTGCGTGTGGTGGACGGCGGCCCCGGAACGGGAAAGAGCGTGGTCGCGCTGCACCGTGCGGCCTACCTTCTGTATGCGGATCCGCAGGTCGGGCACCACCGCGGCGGGGTCTTGGTGATCGGACCGCACGGGCCCTACCTGTCGTACGTCGCCGACGTGCTTCCTGATCTCGGCGAGGACAGCGTCCGGGTGTGCCTGCTCGACGAGGTGGTTCCCGAGGGCCGGAATGCAGTCGCAGAGAGCTCGCCACGCGCCGCCGCGGTGAAAGGCTCCGCGTCGATGACGGAGATGATCGATCGCGCGATCCGCTTCTACGAGAAACCGCCCGCGAACGACATGGTCGTCGAGACCGAGTGGGGTGCAGTGCTGCTCCGGGCAACCGACTGGGCGGAAGCCTTCGCGGCACCCGACGCGGAGACTCCGCACAACGATGCGAGAGAGGAGATCTGGGCGGCGCTGGGCGACATCGTCGTCGACCGCCTCGCCGGCGACGTGTCGGACGCCGAGCTGACGTCGTCGCTGCGGGAGATCGACGAGCTTCGCGACTGCGTCGAGTCGTCGTGGACGGTGATCGATGCTCCCGATCTCGTCGCCGACCTCTGGGCCGTGCCGGCATACCTACGCCAGTGCGCGCCCTGGTTGGACGAGGACGACAGGGCCGCGGTCCGCAGAGACCTCGGTGCTCCCTGGACGACAGCGGATCTCCCTCTTCTGGACGTCGCTCGTCGCCGCCTCGGAGACCCACGGGCGACGACGATGCGCGTGCGCCGTGCCCGGACGATCGCCTCCGAGCGTGCGCGCCGACGCGCGGTGGTCGACGATCTCGTCGAGTCCGACGATTCGGAGCTTCGCGTCATGTCGATGCTCCGCGGCGACGACCTGCAGAACGTGCTGGACGAGACCGAGTTCTCGACGGGCGAACCGGATCGGCTTGCTGGTCCGTTCTCCCACATCGTCGTCGACGAGGCCCAGGAACTGACGGATGCGCAGTGGCAGATGGTCCGTGCCCGCTGCCCGTCGGGCAGTCTCACGGTGGTGGGTGACCGGGCGCAGGCCCACAGCGGTTTCCCGGAATCCTGGGAGGCGCGGCTGGCGCGTGTCGGATTCACCGACGTGGCGGTGTCCACGCTCGACGTCAACTACCGCACACCGGCCGAGATCATGGCCGCGGCCGAACCGGTCATCAGAGCGGTCCTCCCCGACGCGAACGTGCCTCGTTCGGTCCGCAGCACCGGGGTGGGCGTTCGCCAGGCCGGAGTGGACGACCTGGACGCGATTCTCGACGAGTGGGCCGCGGCCGGTGAGGGCGTGGCATGCGTCATCGGTGTGCCGGCTCGGCCGGACACCGAGCGGATCCGTTCTCTGAGCGCACGGTCGGTCAAGGGGCTCGAGTTCGATCTCGTCGTCCTCGTCGAGGGGCCGGGTGTGGACAGCGCCGTCGACCGCTACGTGGCGATGACGCGGGCGACCCGGCAACTCGTGGTGCTGAGCTGATCGACTGGTGCGTGTGGGAAGGTTCCGAGACGGCATTCCTGGTGTCCCTCGTCGGTCGAGACCTCGTCTGTCTCAGGGTGGGGTCGGGGTGTTCCCGGATGTTCGGGCGAGCGGAACGTTCCTAGTGTCGATCGTGTGCAGACACCCTCGGAGACGACACGCATGAGTATGCCTGCGGCGGTAGCCTTTCTCCTCGCTGCGGCAGCCGGGCTGCTGCATGCGGCCGCGAGCGCGTACTGGGCGGTGGGTGGTCGATGGCAGCTCGCCTCGGTGGGGGACTGGGCGGTGACCCTGGCCGACGACCGACCGGTGGCGAGCGGTCTCGCGCTCGGTGTCGTCGCTGTCGTGAAGGCCGGCGCTGCTGTCCTTCCGTGGGTGAACGAGCGGGTCCGAGGCCACGGTCATCGGCAGGTCCGCATGTGCGGGTGGTGCGCGGGCGGTGCGCTGTTCGTGTGGGGCGCAGTGTCGACCGTGTCCGCGGCAGCGGTGCTCGCCGGCGTCATCGTGCCCGACGGCGGGTACGACCGGACCGCGATGATCGGGCATGCCGTGGTCTGGGATCCGCTGTTCACGGTCTGGGGAGCAGCGCTGCTGACCGGGTTGTGGTCCACCACGCACCGGGCCACAGCGCTGACGGGAGTACGACGATGACCGCGGCACGACGAGTCGTCGCCGTGTTTCTGGGCGTCCTGACACTGCTCGCACTGTCGATCTGCCCAGCGGCCGGTCGAGGGCACGACGAGGAGTCTTTGCAGGGCCTCGTCACTCGGTGGGCCTCGGAGATCGGTGCACCGGGCATGGCCGCACGGATCGTCGACAGCGACGGTGCACGGTCTGCGGCATTCGTGGGAGTCGACGGGGACGGTCACGACATCGACGGGTCGACCCCTTTCGTCTGGGGGTCGGTGTCGAAGCAGTTCGCGGCAGCGACAGCGAGGGGCCTCGAGCGCGAGGGTGTTCTCGACGCCACAAGCCCTGTCGTCGAGGTGGTCCCGCAGGCTCGCCGAGTGCTCTCCGACCCCGCAGTGACCGTCGACGACCTCGTTCATCACACCAGCGGGCTGCCGCACGACATCACCGTCACGGACGAGTGGACCCGAAGGGGTTCCGCGACAGACGCCGTCACCGCCCTCGACGCGCCGAAGGGGGCTGGTCCTCGTGGTGAGTTCCGGTACTCGAGTCTGAACTACCTGCTCCTGCAGGCTGTGATCGAGCAGGCGGCAGGGTCCTCCTACGCGGACGCCGTGCGCCGCGTCGTACTCGATCCCGCCGGTAGTGACGCCATCACCGACCCGCAGCTGTTCGTCGACAGTGTTCCGCGGGGACACGTTCCGTTCTTCGGTTCCACCCGCCCGGTCGACGTCGGTGTCGATTCGGCGGGGTTGGGATACGGCTACCTCGCCGGTTCCATCGATGACGCTATGCGTCGTGGCGACTGCGGGAACGTCACGGCGGCGAAGCCCGGTATCGCGAGGTGCCGACGGCTCAGGGTTCGACCTACGGTGACGGCCTGTTCCACGAGAGGATCGATGGCCACGATGTCTGGTGGCATGCGGGTGCGGTGCCCGGCTACTACACCTACGTCTCTCTGATTCCGTCCCTGGACACAGCAATCGTGGTGGCGGCGAACCGATACGGTGAGATCGAGGCCGATCGACTCGCGGCCGTCGGCTGGAACCTGACGACGTCGGTGACGGGTGGACGGACGAGCGAGCTTCCCGAGTCCTCGGCCTCCACCGTGCTCGGAGCGCTCGCTGCGATCATCGCGACGCTGGTGGTCGGCATCGGCGTTCACTCGGTCCGCATCGTCTCGGGCAGGACGCCCCAGCGGACCAGAGGAGTCGTCGTCGTGCGCGGGGTCGTGGCGGTCGGGGTAGGGACAGCGGCCGCTGTCGCCGTCCTGTTCGGACTGTCTGCGACGACCGGCGCGGGGTTGTCGGTGGCAGGCAGGTGGGCGCCGGACGTGGCTCTGCTGGTGTGGGTATTGCTCGTGGCGATCGCTGCGGCCGCCGTGGTCGACGTGCTCGGGCAGGTCGTGGGGTGCCGACGTGTCCGTGGGGCGCAGTGAGGTCAGGCATCGGGAGTGTTGCTGGTATGCACTCGCCGACGCTCTGTCCCGGCTTTCACACGAGGTCGCGGCGGCGCAGAGCCCACGATCCGGTGGTCAGAAGTGCTGTGGCCACGACGATGAGGATGAACGCGGCGGTGAGTGGAACCGGCGCGCCGACGTCGGCGGGAAGATGCGTGTGCGGTGCTGTGTCGCGCAACCACTGGGGAGCGCCGATGAGGGTACCGAGCGGCCCCAGCAGCAGGTCGAGGACGACTGCGGCCCACCCGACTGCGATCCACCGTCTTCCGAATCCGTATGCGGCCCAGGCGATCGCGGCGACAGCAAGGGTTGCCGGCAGCTGCGACACCGCTCCGACGAGCACGTCGACGACACCGGGGCCGTCTCCGCCAACGGCAGCAGCCCCGGTGACGAGCCCGACACCTGCCAGAAGCAACACGAGGGTTGCCGTGACTGTCGCCGTGGCGGCAGCGGCGAGCAGACGGGACACAGGGGAGACGGCGGTAGCGAGGAGTATTTCCGCGCGACCCGTCCGGTCGTCCTCGCGCAGGTGCCCGACCACGGACACCGCGGCACCCGACGCGGCGATCGCCACGATGCCGAGGACGGTGTCGATCAAGGCGCCGACGAGGCCCGATGACGCCGCCCCCGAACCGCCCCCGATGTCTCGGAGTACGTCACCTGTCGCCCCGGACGCACCCACGAGATCGTCGATGGAGTCGGTGAGCAGCCCGACGAGGAGACAGTAGGCGAAGGCACCGGACATCCACGGCACCAGCGAGGCTCCCATGGTCCGGACGGTGACTCCGAGAGTCGAGATCGGCCATCGTGCGACCGGCGGGCCCGGTCGCGGCTGCACCAGGCCTGCACCCAGATCACGCCTCCGCACGACCGCTGCCGCAACTCCGAGGCCGACCGCACACAGGGCCACGCACGCGAGGAACGGCGATACGGCGCGGTCGCCGAGTGGGTCCACGCGTTCGGCCCACCCCAGTGGTGACAGCCACGTCATCCAGGCGAGTCCGCCCACGGCGTCACCGATCCCTCGGACGAGGTACGCGGTGAGCAGTACGACCGCCGACGTGGCGATGGCCGTTCGCGACGTCGTCACGACCTGGTCGACGACCGCGGCGACACCTGTCGCGGCGAGTCCGGCGCCGACGAACTGGAGAGCGAGGAAAGTCGCGGCCGGCGCGGGCACTCCGGCCAGGGCGGCCGCCGCACCGGTCGACACGCCGGTCGCGACCGCAGCCCCCATGGCGGTGATCGCCGCAGCCGCCAGAGGTGCCGCTGCGCCGATGGCGCCCGCCCGCACGAGCTCCATCCGCCCCGTGGCTTCCGGGCCGCGAAGGTGTCGCGTCACCGTCGCGGCGACGATGATCGCGACGACGAGAAGCGCGAAGGCGCCCACCCGCCAGACGGCGATCTGGGCGATGCCCGATGTGTCGCGAAGCGGGCCGAGAAGGATCCGGAAGACCGCGTTCGCTGCCGAGCCGTCGGCCAGTGCGGCGCGCGATGTCGCATCCGGGTACAGCGGCGCGAGCGACGCCGCGGTCAGCAGGTACAGGACCGGCACCACCAGGACGCCGACCGGGGTCGTGAATCGTTCGGTGCGCAGGGCGAGACGAAGCAGGTACGTGGTTCCGGCGAGCCGGCCCGGTGGGCGGTCGCCGGGGCGATCAGCAGTGTCGCGCCGGTCGGAGAGCGTGGTCATGAACGATCACCGTCGGAGTCGTAGTACCGCAGGAACAAGTCCTCCAGAGACGGTGGCGCCACCGTCAGATCCACGACGCCGAGAGCGCCGAGAGCGGCGACCGCAATGGGCATGTCCGCACGGGTCACGGAGAAGGTGACGCGCCGTCGACCGGTCTCGGCGAACCCGACGACGTCGAGGTCGCTCACGCCGGGGGTTCTCGCCAACGACCCCGGGTCTCCCGTCACCTCCGCTGTCACGTGCACGGTGGTGACATGGCGGAGGTCGGCCAGCGTGCCGCTCTCCACCGTCCGCCCGGCGCGGATGATCGTGACTGTGTCGCAGAGTTTCTCGACCTCGGACAGGATGTGGCTGGACAACAGCACCGATGTTCCCTGGTCGGCGATCTCCCGAACGCACTCGGCGAACACGTTCTCCATGACGGGATCCAGGCCGGACGTGGGTTCGTCGAGGACGACCAGGTCGGCGTGCCCCGCGAACGCAGCGATCAACACGATTTTCTGACGGTTCCCCTTCGAGTAGGTCGAGACACGTCTGGTGGGGTCGAGGTCGAAGCGCTCGATCAGGGACTCGCGTGCCTGGGCGTCCACGTGAGCGCCGCGCATTCCGAGCAGCAGGTCGATCGTCTCTCCTCCGGTCAGGCGTGGCCACAACGCGACGTCGCCGGGTACGTAGGCCAGACGCCGATGGACACTCACGGCATCACGCACCGGGTCTGCGCCGAGCAGTCGGACAGCGCCGGCGTCGCGGTGCACCAATCCGAGAAGAATGCGGATCGTCGTGGACTTGCCCGCGCCGTTCGGGCCGAGGAACCCCGCGATCGAACCTTCGGACACCGTCAAGTCCAGCCCGTCGAGCGCCCGGTGTCGGCCGAATCGTTTGACCAGTCCGGCTATCTCGATCGCATTGCCGGCATCGTTCATGATCGGCTGTCTCCTGTTCCGTCGAGCGGAGAACCTGCGGCGTGGGCAGCGAGGACGGCGTCGAGGGCCGAATTGTCGGTGAGTAGTCCGTGGGTGGCGTACTCGGCGGCGGGCACCATCGTGCGGTCGCTGTAGGCGCGGAGGATGGCGGCACCGTCGGTCGGGTCTGGTGGAGGATTCATCGCCATGTCGATTGTCAGCGTCCCCAGCGCCATCGTGACGAGATAACGGGCGCGCGCTGCCTCGTCGACAGAGGCGCGGACGGTTCCGGCCGCCACCGCAGCCCGCATCGAACTCTCCACGTCATCCACCAGTCGATCGACGAACGTCCGGGCAGAATCCCCACCTTCGGCCATCAGACGAGTGACGTACACCAGTAGCGGTCCGTGTTCGGCCATGGACTGCAGCGTCTCGTTCACCGCATCCCCCACTGCGCCACCGGACGAGTCGCTCCCATCTGCTCCCAGGATTCGGCCGGTGCGATTCCGGGTCGAGTCGAGCACGTGCGCGTCGCATTCGGCACGCAATCCCGCCTTGTTCGTGAAGTGGTGGATGACCAGACCCGGACTCACTCCCGCTCGGACGGCAATCGTTCGAATGGGTGCACCGAAGCCGTCGCTCACGAACACGTCGATCGCGGCGTCGCGGATACGTGCTCGTGCTGTGAGGTCGCGATCGGCGGCGGTTGAACGCATGTTCAATATGCTAAACGTCTATTCAGGCCGCGGCAAGGGTCTGTTCCGCCCGATCCCGCCCACGCCACCGCGCCCGCAGTCGTCTCGATTCGGAGCCAACGGCATTCGGTCCGCCGATGTTTCCCGCGCGACGATCGACGTAGCCTTCTGCAGAGCACTCGAGCACGGCGGCCCCATTCGTCCGATGAGGGCCGGCTGCCGGACTCGTTGATTCATCCACGGCTGGGGGGCCTGCATGACCACGTTCGAGACGACGCGTGCGATACGAGCGAGCGACCGAAAGTTGCCGCATCCGCCGAGGCGCCTGCCTGTGCTGGGAGACGTACTCGATCTTCACGTGACGGAGTCCAGCCAGTGGGGAATGCGCGACGCGCAGAAATACGGCTCGATCTTCGAACGCAACGTCGTCGGCACTCGGGTCACCTACGTGTCCGGGCCCGTGGAGGTGGCTGCGGTCAACGACGAGAAGACGTGGGCCAAGTTCCTCGGTGTGCCGCTGCGGAACCTGCGTTCCGTCGCGGGGGACGGTCTGTTCACCGCCCACAACTCGGAGCCGTCGTGGGCTGCGGCGCACGCCATCCTGGCGCCGGCGTTCACGCAGTCGTCGATGCGCGGCTACCACGATGCGATGGTCGCGAAGACCACTCGGCTACTGGCGTATTGGGACGGACTCGGTGCAGACGCCTGGGTCGATGTTCCTGCGGACACCAACACACTCGCTCTCGAGATCATCGGTGACGTCGCCTTCGGGTACGACTTCGCGTCGTTCGACACCTCCGAGCCCCACGAGCTGATTGCGCGCATCTCGCGCGCCCTGCGTTACATCAACCGCGCGGCCTACTCACATCCGTTGGTGGAGGCCACCGTGTTCCGCCGTCAGCGAGACCAGCACAAGGACGACGTGGTGGCTGTTCGCCGGATCGTCGACGACATCGTCGCAGCACGGCGCGGCAGTCGAGACGGTGGGAGCGACCTGCTCGGTCTCATGCTCGACACGGTCGATCCTGTTACAGGACAGAGACTCTCGGACGAGAAAATTCGAAACCAGATCCTGACGTTCCTCGTGGCGGGGCAGGAGACGTCGGCCGGTGTGTTGGCCTTCGCGCTCCACTTCCTGTCGTTGCATCCTCAGGTCGCGGAACGAGTGCGGGCGGAGGTGGAGCTGATTCGACCCGAGGGCGAGCTTCGTTTCGAGGACGTGGGCAAGCTGCGGTATCTGCGCCGCGTCGTCGACGAGACTCTGCGGTTGTGGCCTGTGGCGCCCGGCTACTTCCGCAAGGCGCGGCAGGACACGTGGGTGGGACCGCATCCATTCGAGAAGGGGGAGTGGGTCTTCGTCGTCCTGCTGCAACTTCATCGTGACGCCGGGTGGGGCAACGATCCCGAGGCGTTCGACCCCGACCGGTTCGAACGGTCGCGGGTACCGGCGAATCTCACCGACCTGTACAAGCCGTTCGGCACCGGAATGCGGGCGTGCATCGGTCGTCAGTTCGCGTATCACGAAATAGTGGTCGCTCTGGCGATGATCGTTCAGCAGCGGACCCTGGTTCCTGAGCCCGGCTACGTTCTGCGGGTGGAGGAGACCATCACGCTGAAACCGCGGGACTTACGCCTGCAGGTCGGCCGTCACGCACCATTCTGACGATCTCTGCTGGATTGAGGAGGACGCTGCGTAGGGCAGCTGACGGGTTGGCGTCGTGCACCGCGCGGGGAGCCAACCGTCAACGGTATTCCCAAACCAGGCGAGTGCCCTCGATGAAGGGTTGGTATTTCGACCACAGTGTGACGCGCATGTCGAAGGTGGTGTTGCGTTCGAGGGAGAACGCCAGTTGCTCGAGCATGGCGCTGAGTGATCTCCACAGCGGAGGCTTCCAGGGTGCGTCCGCGTCGGGGTGGATGTTGACGCACCCGTGCAGGGGGCCTGTCCGAGTGTCGACGAACAGCGTGTCGGCGTTCGACTTGGCGAAAGCCACGAACCCGGGCAGCATCATCGGCGCTGGAGATCCCGCCGGCTTTGCCATCTCTTCGTCCATGTCGATGGTCTCCCCGAATGCCGGGTTCGCGTTGAAGTCGATCCACAGTCGATGATCGCTCAGTAACCTGTCCAGGCTCAGGAGCTCGAAGCCGGGTGGTATCAAAGCGATACCGCGTTGCTCTGGAGTCAGCTCGGCGCGGTGGTAGAGATCCCGCACCTCGTCGGTCCACGGGCACGTCGCCTTCTCTGCCGCCGCGATATCCGCGTCTGTCGCACCGCGAAAACTGACGCCGATATTCGCTTCGAGAATGGCCGACACCCGGGCCCACTGAATGTCGACTGAGCTCGGAGCGGGCGTTCTCAGCAATCTGGCGACATCGCTGGCATCGGCAGAGGTCAGAATGGTGGCAATCTCTGCGGCGTCGAGGTCATCGTTGGCCATCGCCCAAGTCTCCCACGACCTGACTCTTCATCGCCGGATCGTGGCGAAGGCCGCTGGTTGGCGCACAGTGTCGGTCGGCGCTTGTCGCACGTGTCGAGTGCCTGGATCTGTAGGGGTTTGTACGCTGTCGCTCGCGGTGAGTCCGTGCAAGCGTGGAACAGATGCAGACCATCACGCACCGCAGCCCGGCCCACGGCAGGCGTACCGCATCAGTGCATCCAGCTGTCTTGCCGCGACGAGACCGCCGGTGATGGGCGCGCTGCGTACCCGCCGCGACCCGGTTGCGGAACTGGTCTTACTCGCGATCGGTGCGGCGCTGTTCGCGGTCGCCCGCGTGCTCGATCTGGACGGCCTGTTCATCGGGTCGATCTTCCTGTGCGCCTTCGCTGGACTGGCTGCGTTGTTCTCCAGCAGGTTGGCCCAGCAGAGCTTGGGGACGAAGATTGCCGCGACCGTCATCGGGCTCGCAGTGACTGCGTTCGGCGCCGTGTGGATGATCACGCACGCTTCCTCGACCGAGATCTTCTCGCCCGCAATGCTTCTGTACCCCGGTGGAGAAGGTAGGCCGCAACGATCATTCGAGCGCGTGTCCGCCAGCATCCGTAGGTCAGTCCCGTATCGGCGGCGAATGCTCGCAGGATCGTTTTCTTTCTGACTACGGCACCAACAGGAGCTTTCAGCGCTATACGAAAACGATCAACGCTTTCGCCGCGGCCCTGGACAATGCCACCGTGTCGGAAGGACAGTAGAGCCGGAGTGCCCGGACGCACCGATGCGTCACGTACGGCGTTCGCTCTGTCCGAACACACGTCGACGAACGACGGCGCCGGCGACACTACACACCACAGCGCAGACAAGGCCGCTCGCGACGGCGACGCCCGGTGCGAGGGAGGTCAATCCCGCAACGAGTGACACCCATGCGAGGACCACTGCGCCGGTCTCCAGGCGCGCCGCCAGGACTGGCCCTGTTCTCCGTCTGTGCGCCGACACCGCCTTCAGGTACAACCCGTAGGCGGCATAGACCGTGGTGTACGCACCGACGCAGAACGCGAACACACCCATCGCGAACCACCCGGGGACAACGTCGTAGGGAGCGTCGCCGAGGGCGGACATTGCGGCGACCGAGATGGGCACCACCAATGCCGTTCCGATGTACAGGAGGACGGCGAGGCCCAGCACCGAATCCTTGGGCGACGACGTCCACGACATCGCACCACTGTAACCAACTGATCGGTCTAGATCGTGCTCGCCGCTGCCGCGCACGGGCGGGTCACGGCGTGTCCGTGCGAGACCTGACCGAGAGAATCGCTGCGACCAGGGCTCCGACCAGCAGGAGGAGCACCACGTCGTCGCTGCGATCGGCCGCCGACGTGCCTCCCCACGTCGCCACGCGCACGATCACCGCGAGCAGGTAGAGGCCGATCGCGGCGGTGCGTGAATTTCCCATGACGGCACCGTATGCCTGTATCGACGCCGCATCAACGCCGAAGACGAACAAGTGGCAGCGCACGAATGGTCTATCGCTCGACAATGACAGGTCCGGTGCGCTGCCCCTCTGGAGAACTTTCAGCCGAATGTGCCGATCCTGCTGCGGGTATCGGCACCGACTCTTGCGCTGCGTCGCGGGACGTGTCATTCTCGGACGCATGACAACCGGAAAGGCGGACACCGCCACCCTCGCGTGAGCGCCGCAGCAACACCCTTCGCGGTCAGGGCAAGAACCGCATCGTCATCGATTCATCAGATGGCATCCGTACCCACGTTGCGGGACACGTGGCTCGCGCTGGGTGTGTCCACTCTGCCGTCCGACAGGCCGACCGCCGAGGCCGCCGTAGCGGATCTGTACAGGCATGCAGGGTTCCGTTGTCCCGAGTTCGTGTGGGTACCGTCCCCACCGGCTGGCGCCGAACTGATTGTCTCCGAACAGTTGTCGGGTACGAACTCTTTGACGTCCGGTGCTGCCGCCCGAATCGCGTCGACCGTGTCACGGTCACGCGAACGCATGGACAACCGCACGGGTGGGGTGTCGCGACGATGGCCTTCCGACAGTCGCTCCCTCTGGGCTGCACGCACGCAGCCACTGGCGGAGTCCGCGCGGCAAGGGATCGCGCCCGACGAGTTGCTGCGAATCGCGGTGTGGGATTCATTGCGCACCAGCCTGTTCGATGGAGTGGCGGCCGCTGTGCGGTCACTCGTTCAGCGACCGACGGGAAGCGTGGCGTGGTACGGGCAGCAGGAAGCGCACCGGCTCGCGTACTACGACATCCATCGCACACTGGGCATCTCTGCCTTCCGCGGTACGGATCACGCCATCCTCGATATCCAGACAGCCCTCGCGGGGGCGACCGGCTGGTGGTGGGCATTCGACAGTGTCTGCGTCATGTCCGAGCGACCTGGAATTCTTCAGACCGAACCTCTTCCGGGAGCGGTGCACAACGAACGGCGACTGCACGGACAGAACGAGCCCGCAGTCCAGTTCACCGACGGACGATCCGTTCATGTCGATCACGGGACCATCGTTCCCGAGTGGGTGATCACCGAACCCACCGTCGAGCGCATCGCGCGCGAACGAAACATCGAGGTACGCCGGTGCGCCATCGAGCGCATCGGGTGGGACGTCTACATCGACGAGGCCGGACTCGAACTCGTCGACCGGACGGACGATCCGGGAAATGCCGGCGCCCAGCTGTCGCTCTACGCCACGCCGACCAGCTGGGTGGACGACGGCCGAATCCTGCTCGTGGTCAACGGTTCTGTCGAGCGGGACGGTCGGCGGCGACGCTACGGGTTGCCGGTTCCGAACGGCATGACGTCCGCGCTCGACGCCGCCGGATGGACCTACGGCATCACCGGCGACGACTACTCCTGTCTCGTGCGCCGCACGTGACCACATTCCGACGACCCGAGGTGACTTCGATGACCACGACCGTGACTTTGTCCACACTCACGGCCCTGACCGGCCTCGACGTCTTCGACTATCTCGATCGAGACGTGTCGATACCCGTCGTCGACGGGCTTCAAGCTCAGGGCGATCTGATCGTCGTGCCGCGCCCGATGATCGTCCACGTGCAGGCAGTTCGGGGCACGCGGGCCGACGACGTGCCCCTCACCGGCGTCGAACTGCTTCGCAGCGCTGCCGGCGGCAACCCTCACAGTCTCGTCTGCGAGGAAGGCCACTGCATGTGGTCCACTCCGGTGTTCGATCCGAACGGCCTTGCGTTGGGCATCCTCGACACCGAGGTCACGGCGTACTTGATTCATCCCGAACACGGTGCGACAGGAATTGCGCCGGGCTCCTACGTCATCAGCAGGCAACGCGAGCGTGGAGTGGGTCGACACTTCCGATCAGCGCGGTTGGTCGCGGATTGACGCACGTGACCAGCCAGGGGCGCGGCTGACACCGCGCCCCTGGCGACGACAGGATCAGTCGGTGACGGCCACGATCTCGTTCGGAGCGACGTCGAGTTCGCTGCCGACGGTGACGTCGCCGTGTCAGTCGGTCAGAGGCTGCGGGCTGAAGCCCGGCGCGGCGTGGCAGTCGCCTGCGTGTCTCACGATCCGCTCGTGATCGACATGGCCGATCGGGTCGTGAAGCTCGAGGCGGGGCGGGTGGTCCGCTGATGGGCGTTCGAGTGTCACCGATCGACCGTGGATGCCGAACGGGTCATCGATTGTGGACTGTCGCCCCCGTCCACCGGGGTCGGAAGTCCACGACCGCTACGACTCAGGAGGGGCTCTGCTGCTTGTGGTTCCGACGGTCGACACGTGCTGCAACCCCCGCTGCGACGACGGCCGCGCACATCGCCACCACGACCGCGAGTACCGAGCGGGAACCCACGGTCCCGGGTTCGAGAACGAGAATCGGGTCGGCACCACTCGTCCATCCGAACTCGTACGGACGGTCCGGAGGAGCGGACAGTGTGACGACGGCGAGCATGGTCGGGATCAGCAGGCCCACGGAAGTGATCGTCGGATCGGACGGTCGGGACGACAGTAGCGAATAGACGATGGCAGCAGGCAGGACCACGGCATACCCGACGGTGGACACGACGCCGCACGGGAACAGAGCCGACGCGCAGACGAGCGCGAGGATGCAGCAGCCCACCGGAGTGGAGGGTGCCCACCGCGCTGCGAGGGCGCCGACGGTGAAGCCGGCGATCGCGAGGAGAACGAGCCACCACGCGTTCCACACCATTCCTCCGACGAAGGTGCAGGCCACGGCAAGCCCTGCGCACAAGAATGCACCGCTGTCCGCGGAACCGATGGCTGCCCCGACGATCACGACGACCGTCGCTGCCGCGGCCACTGTCCACTGACCGACGGACGCACTGTAGTCACCGAGGAGCGCGTACACGACCCACAGCAGACCGACCGCAGTGGCCATGCGCCAGTGCACAGTTCGGGGACCACGGGTCACGACGTGCGGCATCGAGATCGTGCTCGCGAGTAGCACTGCGGTCACCACGAGCACCGGGATCGGCACGACCGGCTCGGGGAAGAATGCGTCGCCCGGCAGACTCACCGACCATCGGAAGTGGTCCGGATACTGCTGCGCAACGAGTGGGGAGAAGCGGTAGGCCGATGCGGCTCCGAGAGCCAGAGCGACGAATGCGGTGCGACTGGTGTGGGCCAGTGTCACCGCCGTGACGAGGATCAGTCCGGATCCGACACCGGCCACAGTCACGGACCACGCCGTGGAGATGTCGACCGCCGCCGGCGTCGCCAGGACGGCGGTGCCCGCCGCGCCGACACCGGTGATCAAGCCCCGCCGCGAGTGAGTGAACGCCACACGGACAGCCGTCAATACCACCACGACTGCGACGACGCCGGCCCACGCGGGACTGAGGAACACAGAGCTGACAGGAGAGTCGCGCTCTGCCACCATCAGATCGGTGGGCGGGGTGGACATCACCGCGAGACACGCTGTGAAGGCGCCCGTTCCGGCGGCGGCGCTCGCCCGAGGGTCGTACTGTCGCCACTGCACGGCGACCAAACTACCGCGGTGACACACGGAGGCAGCGATGAGTACCGACCACGAGCAGCCGGACGACCCACGCGCCCACTGGCGCGTTCTGCCGCAGACGGTGTCACCGACAGACGACGGAGTGCAGACGCAGACGACGCAGGTCGATCTCGATGTGCCGCCGTCGTTCGATCCGATTCAGGGAATGGTGCGCACGTACCGCTGACGACGGCCGCTGCCGCCGGCCGACTCAGTCCCGGCGACCCACCACCGGGTTGAGCTCGGAGTCCGCGAGTCCGCCCGGCTCGATGCCGGGGAGGAACTCGCGCCACGTACCGCTGATCAGGGTCGGCGATTCCACGACACGGGTGCCGTCGGCGAAGTAGGTGGTGGCGAGTGCTCGACGCGGCTGCGTCGTCCGGTTCGGGCCCGCAGTGTGGAAGCACAGCGCGGAATGGAACGACACGTCTCCCACCGCGAACGGCTCCGCTTCCACCGCGACGTCGCGCTGGAGGAAGCGTTGGGTGACGGCCTCGTCGTACGACGTGCCGACCTTGTCGAACTCCAGATCGGCGACCTCGTCCAACACGTCCCGGCCGCGGGCGAAGGACAGCGGACCCATCCGGCCCGGGATGGCCGACATCGGCATCCACGCGGTGACGGCGTCGGTGGTCTGCAGGGGGAAGTGTTCGGCGTCGTGATGCCACGGCGTGCGCCCGCAGCCGGGCTCTTTGGACAGCGCATTGTCGTGGTACAGGCGAACTCCGGGCACGTCGAGCAGTGCCGCAGCCAGACCGCCGATGCGGGGCGAGAGCGCCACGGTGCGCATCAGGTCGTCGTGGAGCCACATCTGCTCGAGCGCGGTGAATCGCCCGGCGACGTCGTCACCGTGCTCCGCGCGCAGCAACTCCTCGAGTCGCTCGGCGAGGCGGCGCACCACCGCCGGCGACAGCACTGCGGGCAGTCGCACGAAAGCCTGCCGTGCGAAGGCCTCGACGGAAGCGGGATCGAGGGCGTAGGGCTCGGCCAGCTCGCGCTCGATCTGCTCGTCCGTGGCGGCCTCGACATCGGGCAGGCCGGGACCCTCGACCAGTTCGGCGGGCGCCGCATCGTTCGCGGCCAGGGTGACGTACCAGTCCCACCAGTCCTGATCGTCGCCTGCCCAGTCCTGATCGATACCGCCGTCCCGGTTCTGTTCGGGCAGGCGATCATTGGTGGTCGAGTCGTTCAGAGCCACAGCAGCGCCGCCTCGTGCGAGAAGGTGTAGGAACCGGACGCGTCGCGGCAGGAGGCCAGGTACTCGCCCAGCACCGGAGCGGCTTCCATCTCCTCCAGCGACACCGAGTCGTCGAACGCGCAGCGCTGGAGAAAACCTTCGGCGATGCCACGGTCGGAGGTACCGGTCGTGTAGGTGACGCGCTGATCGCGTACGTCCGCGCCGGCTCGTGTCAGTGCGTCGCGCACCTGCTCGGCGGTCGTGTATGGCGTCGCCTCGCGCACCCCGGCGCGGAAGGCGTCGTAGAACGCGAGGTAGTGCGAGGCCGCCGTGGCCTGTGCGATCAGGCCCAGGCCTCCGGGAGCCAGTGCGGCCACGAATCGTTCTGCCGCAGCGTCCAATTCGTCCGGCGGCAGTGCGTAGAGAGCGTGGGTGGCCCAGACGACGTCGTAGCCGGCGTGATCCGCGGGGAGGTCCTGCAGGGTCATCACCAGGTCGTGCCGGGCCGCGAACGGCGCGCCGAGCGCGCCGCGTGCCTCGGCGACGGAGAACGCGGACGGGTCGAGAAGGTCGTAGGCCAGCTCGGGAACCGCCGACAGGTCTGTGTAGCGGCGCAGCGCGGTGGGGAACTTTCCGCTGCCGCACGCCACGTCGAGCAGCGACCAGCCCTCGTGCGCGCGGTCGCCGAGGAGCGTCGGCCAGTCGGCGGCCAACGCCAGCTGCCGGTAGTCCTCGGTCGCGAGAGCGTAGAACGCCTCCATGCCCGTGCGACCGGCTTCGCTCCAGTGCTCGAGGCTGCGCTCTGCTGTGTCTCCGCTGCTCATGTCACTCCTCCTGAAAGGAGCCGACCGCAACACACCGGATGAGGCGTCGTGATTGACTCGTATCTGATGTCCAACATAGCTGCGCCACCGCCCACCGAGCTCGCCGCAGTGCTTCTCGACGGTGTGCGCGCCGTGCGGCGGGTAGCTCCGGCCCTGGCCGGCCTCGAACCCGACTCCTACGCCCGCCTGCATTCCGCTTTCGAACTGCTCTCCGATCAGCGCGATCTGATCGCCGAGCACCTTGCCGGCAGGCTGGGTACCAGGGGGGACGGACCGATCTCGGTGCTGTCTGTGGGATGCGGTGACGGCGTGCTGGACGTCCGTCTCGCCGCCGGTCTGGTGTTGGCGGTGCCAGGGCGCCCCGTGCGGTACGTCGGAATCGATCCGTGGATCGGCAGTGTCGAGCGCTTCACCGCCACGATGGCCGCGCTGGGTGCCGACGAGCTGAGTGCCGACGGCCACGTGGCGTCGTTCGGTGACTCCCCGGTGGACGACGAGACCTTCGACGTCGTGATGTTCGTGCACTCGATGTACTACGTCGCCGATGTCGGGACGACCCTGCGCGCTGCTCTCGCGCTGCTACGTCCCGGCGGCGAACTGTGGGTGGCCGTCGCACCGTCGGCCGAGCTGAACGCGCTGGTGGGAGTTCTCGCACCTCCGCTCGAGGGTCATCGACAGTGGTTCAGCGGTGACGTCGGAGACGCCTTCGTCGACGCCGGGATCGTCGTCGACGACGTGGCCACTCTGCACGCGCTGGTCGATCTGGCGTCCGCGAGCGACGAGGTGCTCGACTTCGCGGTGCAGGCCAGGCTGACCCCCGATCTACAGGGCCCGGTGCGGGCCTACCTCGACGCGGTGTCGGTCCCCGGCGCGGACGGAGGCCTTCGAGTGCCGCATCCGGTGGACGTGTTCACCGCGTCCCGTCACTGACCCCGTCCCGCAGTGCGTCGTCGATCGTCTCGCCCACGGCAGCCGCGCCCACGGCGGTCATGATCGTGCCGGCATGATCGAGGCCGTCCAGTGCTCTGACGGACGTCAGCTCGAGAGCGTCGATGTCCTGCGGCGAGTACATCGGCGGAGACCCTGCCCCGACGCTCCACTGCGCGTGCAGGAATCGGATCGGCACCGTCAGGTCGCGGAACCGCGAGTCACCGAAGAAGACGTCCGTGGCGTCCGCGACGACCGCATCGGTCGACAGCCGGATCGCACCGTCGGCCAGATCATGAGCGGCGTACTCCCGGAGGAGCGGATCGTCACGGTCCAGCAGCGGTAACGACGTCGACACCAGGAAGTCGAGGTAGTCGTCGAGGTCGTCCCATCGCTGCCGCGTTCGCGCGATCCTGTCCTCGAACACGGCCGCGACGGTGTCTCGGGTGAGACCGGCAGGCGGTTCCACCGGCACGCCTCCGTCGACGAGAACGAGACTCTTCGCTCTGGACGGGAACCGCGCTGCGAATTCCACTGCGGCGAATGCACCCATCGACATGCCGCACACGTGCACGGAGTCGAGTCCCAGGGCCTCGAGAACGGCGTCCAGATCGTCCGCGTGACGGGCGAGCGACGACGCGCCCGTGACGTCGACGCTGTCACCGCGGCCGCGGAGGTCCGGCGCGACGAGCGTCAGGTGTGGCGCCTCCGCGTGCAGCCAGTTCCACAGCATGCGCTGGCTGGACACCCCGTGGATCACGAGGATCGGATCGGAGCTGCCCGTGAGTGTCTCGACGGTGATGTGTCCGCCCGACACCGGTACTCGTTCGACGGTCATGGTGCAGACACTAGGAGGTCGGACCCCGTGATGACGGTGGAAGTACGTGCGCTGCACGTTTCGCTGTCCGATTCGGGTCACGGTTGTACCGTCGCAGAGTCACGAGGCCACGAGGGACGCACCTCGACGGCCACACACCGTCGCAGAAGGGGCCTCATGCCCGACACGTCACCGCGCAGGCACCACGAGATCGTCATCGTCGGCGGAGGCTTCTCCGGCCTGGGTACCGCTATCGCGCTCCGCAAGGCCGGTTTCGACGATCTTCTCATCGTCGACGACGGTGACGGTCCCGGCGGCACGTGGCAGTGGAACACCTATCCGGGCGTGGCGGTCGACATCCCGTCCTTCAGCTACCAGTTCTCGTTTGCTCAGCGATCCACCTGGTCGCGCAGCTACGCCCCCGGCCGCGAGTTGCGTGCCTACGCCGAGCAGATCGTCGACGAGTACGGCCTGGCGCCTCATCTGCAGTTCGGCACGCGCGTACACGGGGCCTCGTTCGATGCGCCGTCCGCGACGTGGTCGATCTCGACCAGCGCCGGCGACGTGACGGCACGCTGGTTGATCCACGCGGGCGGGCCGCTGAGCCAGCCCAAGCTCCCCGACATCGAGGGCATCGACACCTTCGAGGGCGCGACGATGCACACCAGCCGGTGGAACCACGAGGTCTCGCTGGCCGGTAAGCGGGTCGGCATCATCGGTACCGGCGCGACGGCGGTGCAGGTGGTCCCGGAGATCGCACCGGAGGTGGACCATCTGACGGTGTTTCAACGCACGCCCATCTGGTGCCTGCCGAAGCCGGACTTCCCGCTCGGCCGAATGGGACGCGCGAGTCTCGAGACAGTCCCCGGAGTCCGGCAGATCGCCCGCCTGGCGAGCCAGGCGTTCGTCGAGGCGACGTTCCCGGTGCTGGCGCACTTTCACAAGTGGGTTCCCGCCACCGCGGCTCTCCAGGTCGCCGCGCGTCGGTACATCGCCGCACAGGTACACGATCCGGCCACACGGGACGCCCTGACTCCGACCTACGCGCTCGGGTGCAAACGGCCGAGTTTCCACAACTCGTATCTCTCGACGTTCAACCGGGACAACGTCTCTCTGCAGACGACGTCCATCGAGGCGATCACGCCCGGCGGCATCCGCACGAGCGACGGCGTGCAGCACGAGCTCGACGTGTTGGTCCTCGCCACCGGATTCAAGGTCACCGACAGGGACGCACTGCCGACGTATCCGCTCACCTCCGCCGACGGCACCGATCTGGCGGAGCACTGGGACGCCGAGAGGTTCCACACCTATCAGGGCGTCGCGACGGCGGGCTTTCCGAACTTCTTCACCGTCTTCGGCCCCTACGGATACAACGGCGCCTCGTTCTTCACCCTGGTCGAGAACAGTGCCGCGCACATCGTGCGTGTCCTGACCGAGGCTCGTCGACGCCGGGCCACCTTCGCCGAGGTGACCTCGGCGGCGCAGGAGCAGTACATGAGCGCGATACTGGCACGTCGGTCGTGGCAGGTCTTCACCGATCCGACGTGTGCCGGCGCCAACAGCTACTACTTCACCGCGAACGGGGACGTGCCGTTCCGGGCGTCGACCACTCCCGAGGCGGCATGGCGCAGCCGCCGATTCCCCCTGGCCGACTACGCCTTCGGTGGACGGGCGGGCTGATTGCCGCCGAGGTCGAACTCAGCTCGCGCGCAGAGCCGCGACGACCGGCGCGAACATGGTGGTCTTGATCGCGCCGAGGGTGCCGCGGTCCTTGCCGGCAATGGGCGTGATCCGCTCGATCGCGGCACCGACGACCTCGTCGTCGGGGGCGATGGCGTCGACGAGTCTCGCGGCCAGTGCGTCGTCGCCGCCGTAACGGTGCCCCGTGGTCATCGCGACGACGGCGTCCTGCGGTGACAGCTTCGCCTGGATCAGCGCCGCCATGCCCGGGGTGAAAGGAATGTTGATGTCGACCTCGGGGAAGCAGTAGTAACCGCGATCGGCTCGCATGGTGCGGAAGTCGTGCGCCAGAGCGAACATCGCGCCGGCGCCGAAGGCATGGCCGTTGACGGCGGCGACGGTGGGGAGCGGGAACGTCAGGATGCGGGCGAACAGAGCGTGCACGCGGCCGACGTACCAGTCGGCGCGCTCGCCGTTGGCCATGAGCCAGTCGAGGTCGAGTCCGTTGGAGTAGAACTTTCCGGTGCCGACGGTGACGAGTCCGCGGGCGTCGGCTTCGACCGTGTCGAGCTGGGCGCCGACGGTGTCGAGCCAGTCCGGGGAGAAGCGATTCTCGTCGTCCCCGAGGGTGAGGACGGCGATGCCGTCGCGGAGGTCGAGGGTGGCGGTCATGAGGAGGCCTTTCGTGTGGGCGGGGCGTGATCCGTGGTCGGTGGGGGCAGGGCGAGAATGCCGCGGACGGCGGCGGCAAGTCGTTCCCGGGCGGCGATGTCGGGTGATGTGGTGCCGCGCAGCAACAGTGCTGTCGGGAGCCCGACGACGCAGTCCTTGACGACGGCGACGCTCTCACGATCGGCGCGGTTCCACAGGGCTCGGGAGAGTTGGACGAGCAGTGCGGCCAGTGTCTCGTCGAGGGTGCGCAGGTCTGCGGCGACCTCGTCGGGCAGGTCGTCGGTGCCCAACAGCTCTCGCCGCGAGACCGTCATGAGAAACCGTGCTGCGACGGGTGATTCGGCGAGGAAGGCAGCCGGTGCGTCTGCGGCTGCCACGACGGCCCGGACGGCGGAGTCACGTCCGGGTCGGTGCTCGAGTGCCGTGGTCACCGCATCGTTCTGCAGAGTGAGCATCCGACGTGCGTCACGGACCCACACTCGTCCGAGGAGGCCCGCTCGTGACCCGAACGCGTGATAGATGGCGCCGTTGGAGATCGAGGTGCGCTCCGACATCGCGCGGATCGTGACGGCGGAGGCGCCGGAGTCGACCGCCAGCGACTCGGCGGCGTCCATCAGCGCGTCGAGGTCGTGGAGGCGGGGGCGAGGCACCACCGAACCATATCAGAGCATGTGCTCTGTTACGGCACGGTGGTCGCCGGCGGGTGCCTCAGGCGGGTGGTCGGTAGCCCGGGGGATTGGGCTCGTCGACCCAGATGTCCACTGCGAGGTCGCCTCCCGGCGTGCAGTCGTATGCCGACAGGTCGGTCACGCCCGACTCCAGCAGGACGTCCTCGCACAGCAGAGTCTGTCCCGTGTAGTCGCGGGCCGGTCTGCTCAGCACCGCGTACGCCGCGTCCGCGTAGATCTCGGGCTTCCGTGCCTCGCTCATCGCCTTGTCGCCGCCGAGCAGGTTCTGCACCGCGGCGGTCGCGATGAACGTGCGAGGCCACAGCGTGTTCGATGCGATGCCGATCTCCCGCATCTCCTCCGCGATTCCCAGGGCGCACAACGTCATCCCGAACTTGGCCATCATGTAGGGGGTCGGCACGAGCCACCGTTGTTCGAGGCGCAAGGGCGGTGAGAGCGTGAGGACGTGCGGGTTGTCGCGGCCCTTCATGTGGGGCAGGCACGCCTGCGACACGGCGTACGTCCCGCGCACCTGGATGCCGTTCATCAGATCGAACTGTTTGAGAGCAACCTCGTCGATGGATCCGAGGTTGATCGCCGAGGCGTTGTTGATGCAGATGTCGATGCCACCGAACTGCTCCACGGCGGCGCCGACGGCGGCCTGCACCGCCTCGCCGTCACGAACGTCTCCGACGATGGGCAGCGCCTGCCCGCCCGCCTCCTCGATCTCCGCGGCCGCGGTGTACACGGTCCCGTCGAGCTTGGGGTGGGGTTCGGCAGTCTTGGCCAGCAGTGCAATGGTGGCGCCGTCCGCTGCGAGGCGCTTCGCGATGGCCAGCCCGATGCCGCGGCTGGCCCCGGAGATGAACACGGTCTTACCCGAGAAAGTCATGAGGCATCCGTCCTTCGTCGATGTCGCGGTGAACGGTGAGTACCGCGGACTCCTCGGACCGTAGCAGAGCGGATGCTCGGTTACTCGAACCCTGATCAGCTTCCCGACACGCGCGGGACCCGTAGGCTGGGGGTGATCACAGCCGCTCCGTAGTCGAGCGGCGGCGGACCAACCCCGGAAGTCCGTCGGAGAGGGTGGCGTGCAGCGCATCGTCGATCCCGAATCCCGCGCGGTCGAGGCCGTCCTGGCGGACGTGTGGGGAGCGCGATCGGTGTATCAGCCGATCGTCGACCTGGACTCCGGGGTGGTGGTCGGTTACGAGGCGTTGGCTCGGTGGCCCGCGGTACCCGGTGTGGATGTCGGACGGGTATTCGACGAGGCGGCGGATCGAGGTGTGGTGCGTGAGCTCGACTGGGCATGCCGACTGGCCGCACTCTCCGGTGCCGCGGAGGCCGGTCTGAGTACCGAGTACAGCGTCTTCATCAACGTCGAACCGCACAACGGGCCCGTCATACCCGACTTCGCACGGAGAATGCTCGACAGCTTCGACCGGCCGATCAACGTCGTGATCGAACTGACCGAGAGGTCGCTGCTGTCCGATCCCGCCACGTTGCTGGCGGTGGTCGACGCTGCTCGACGACTCGGGTGCTCGGTGGCCCTTGACGACGTCGGGGCCAACGAGGCCACGGTCACCATGCTGGAGTTCGTGGCACCGGACATCATCAAGTTGGACTGCACGCTGGTGCAGTCCGATCCGAGTCCGGCACAAGCGCGTGTCATCGCTGCGGTGCGTGCGCACGCCGAGTTCACCGGCGCGACGATTCTCGCCGAGGGTGTGGAGAACGAGGAGCATCTGGCCCGTGCCAGAGCGCTCGGTGCCACCCTGGGGCAGGGCTGGCTGTTCGGCCGACCCGCGGCGTTGCCGTCCGACACGTCGCGACGCCGCGACGTTCTCGACCGGACGCCGTCGGTGGTGTCACGCAGACGGTCGTCGGCCGGTTCCGCAGTGCCGGAGGTGCCGTCCGACCTGTTCGGGGAGATCCCACCCCTGGTGGGGCGAAAAGCGTTCGTGCTGAGCATGGCTCGTGAGATCGAGGACCACGCCCGCGGCGCTGTGGACCCACTCATCGTGCTCTCGGCATTCCAACGTGCCCGGTGGTTCGCGCCGAACGTGGTCGACCGATACGCCGATCTCGCGGCCCTGCACCCGTTCATCGCCGCGCTGGGGGTGGGCCTGCCGGACGAGCCGGCCCCCGGAGTGCGCGGTGCCGCACTGGATGCAACAGAACGATTCTCGGGCGAGTGGACGGTGACGGCGGTGGGCCGGCACTACTTCGCGGCGCTGATCGCTCGCGACCTCGGCGATGTCGACGTTCCCGACGCTGATCGGCGATTCGAGTTCATCCTCACGCACGACCGTCGTCTGGTCGTGTCGGCGGCACGGTCGCTGATGAGGCGCGTGCTGCCGTCTCGCGGATGATCCTCACGCGTCCTCGACGTGACCTTCCGCGTCGGAGACCCCCGGCAGCACATCGGCGAATCGAACGAGGAATTCGCTGATCGCGTCCACGGTGTCGGCGTCGTAGTCCCCGAGTGCAGTGTCGAGCGCCGCCGAGGACCGTCGAAGAAAGGGGTCGATCCGCTCGTGGGCGGCCTCGGTGGCCCGCAGCGTCACGGATCTGCGGTCTCTGCTCTCGCGGTTGCGGGAAACGAACCCCCTCTCTTCCAGCCGGTTGATCAACGCCGTGGTGGCACCGGAGGTGAGGCCCACCCGCCTCGACAGCGCCGCGGGAGTCAGCGGGCTGCCTTCGCGTTCGGCCCAGATCACCTCTCCCAGTGCGGTTCCGTCCGTGGTCGGCAGGTCCATCCAGCGGGCGAGGAGATGCGCCGATTCCTGGTACCTCACCGCGTACAGCCGGAGGGCCTGGAGAACGCGCGTCTGGGGTGAGGTCATCGGTGGGTGGTCTTTCCCGCGTGGGCGATGTCAGGCACGGAGACGAGGGTATTCCGCGAGGCGGGGAACATGCTTCTCGCTCGTCAGGAGGGTCGACTGGAACAGTCTGCGCACGGGCGCCGAAGCCGCCACGCGGTGGCCGACGCGGAGTGCCCGCACTCCCGTGGGAGACATCGGATGCAGCAGCTTCGCGCCGCCGCGGGGGAGTCCTTGCGCGCTGTCGGCGTAGCCACGCATGAGCTCCTCGTAGCGAGCGAAGGCGAGATCCGGTCGATCGGGGTGCGCGGCCAACTCGCCGGTGAGGATGTGCGCTCCGACCAGGGAGAGTGTGGTGCCCATTCCGGTCGGACCCGAGCCCCAAGCGGCATCCCCGACGAGCGCCACCCTGCCCTTGCTCCAGGTGGAGACGAGTACCTGTTCCATGCGCTGGGTGTAGAACTCGTCCGGACGGGCCGCGAACCCCGCCACGATGCGGTCCGTCTGCCATCCGGCACCGCGGAACCGTTCACGCAGAATCTCCACTTGGGTTGCCACGGGCAGTTTCTCGAAGCCGAACGGCTCGGACCGGAAGGACATGCTCGCTCTGATGGTGCCCTCGTTGTCCGGCCTGACGGACGCGACGCGTCCGCGGGTCGCCGTGTACCAGTCCCACGTGTTCACGTCCTCGGGACGCCGATCGAGGGTGCCGTAGGTGATGCTCACACCGAAGTCGCGCAGCTCGGTCTCGGCTCCGAACATCAGGCGCCGTGTGCGAGAACTGCGTCCTTCGGCGACGAGCACCAGGTCGAAGCGCTCGGTGGATCCGCTGTCGAAGGTCACGTCGACACCGGAGGCATCCTGCTCGACGGCGGAGATGAAGTCACCGAAGCGGCGTTCGACACTGTCGGGGACCGCGTCGACGAGGATCTGCGCCAGTCGGCCCCGCAGGATCTCGATCTCCGCGGTGGGGCCGTCGCGACCCTCCTCGCGAGGGAAGACCGCGGAGGGTTCTCCGCGCTCGTCGACGAAGCGGGTGCCTTCTTCCCCGGTGAGGTGCTCCATGATCGAGTGATCGACACCCATGCGTCGGACGATCTCTCGGCCGAGGCCGCGAATGTCGATGTTCTGTCCCGTCTCACGCGGCGACGCCGACCGTTCGAGCAGGGTGACGTCGAAACCGGTGCGTGCAAGCCCCCATGCGACAGTCGGGCCGGCAACACTCGCGCCGGTGACGAGGACGCGGACGGGGCGCTGCTGTGAGGCGGTCACGGTCGAGCCTTTCGATGGGGGGTCGAGGCCGACCCGCCACCACTATAGCTTCACTGTGAAGTAACTTTACCATGAAGAGTCCTTTGCGGCCTCGTCTCGGTCAGTCGGCGACGCGTCGACGGCTGCGTTCCACTCCGTCGACGATGGTCGCTGTCAGTTCGTCGTACGCCTCCCGAGTGTCCAAGTTTCCCGCAGCTGCTTCTGCCGAGAGTGCCTCCGCTGCACCGAGAACGGCGGTCATGGTCGACGCCGGAAGCACTCCCTCGGCGAACGGTTCGAGGAATGATCGACACCGATCCGAGTAGGCGGCGTCCGACCGGCGCTTGTAGTCGGCCAACTCGGGTGCGCCTTCCAGGGCCGCGGCGACGCCCGCCAGTTCGCGCCCGTGGGTGACCACGCAGTCGACGTGCGCCGTGGCGATGGCGCGCGCTCGCTCGGCAAGTGAGTGCTCGACCGCGTCGAGCGCCTGCTCCAGTGCGAATGTCTGCGTCGCGTCGTACGCCTCGAACAAGGCCACCAGCAAGGCTGCGCGTGAGGGAAAGTGACTGTACACAACAGGTTTGGTGATACCGGCCGCGTGCGCGAGTCGACCCAGCGTCAGCGCGTCGGCGCCTTCCTCGCGCACGATCGTCCAGGCCAGGGTCACCAGTTGCCCGTGGCGATCCTCTCTCGTCATTCGCACCCGTGCCATCGACACCGCCTCGTCTCTTATGTACCGTTGGTAACCTACCACCGGTAACCTACTGATGGTACATCCCGACCGAGAGGATCATCATGACCGCGCTCGTCGTCGTCGCCCACCCCGACACCACGTCCTTCACCCAGCGTCTCGCTCGCTCCGTCGCCGATCGACTCACCGAGGACGCCGTGTCCACCGCTGTCGCCGACCTTCATGCCGAGGGCTTCGATCCACGGTTCTCGCTCGAGGACCGCGCCGGATATCCGGCGGGTGGGACTCCTCCTGCGGATGTGCTCGCCGAGCAGCGTCGCCTGGACGGTGTCGACGACCTGGTTCTGGTCTTTCCGGTCTACTGGTGGTCGATGCCCGCGCTCCTCAAGGGGTGGGTCGATCGCGTCTTCACCGACGGGTGGGCATTCGACACCGGAGTCACGCCGACCGGACGCAGGCTCGACCACCTGACCGTGCATCTGGCCATGGTCGCGGGGGAGGACGCCGAGGGATTTGCTAAGCGCGGCTACGACACCGCCCTGTCCACCCAGATCATCACCGGCATTCTCGGATACACCGGCGCGCGAACCGGGCACACGGGAATCGTCCACGACGCGGAGACGCGCTCACGTGACTCCCTCGCCCGGGAAGCGCGGGCGATCGTGGACGGCGTGGCGGCCCGGGTCCGTTCCTCGGCGGCGGAGGCTTCCGGTGCGCGGGCGTGAACTCGGTGGCTAGGCCACCGTGAAGCGAACCGTGTTGCCCGCGGGGTCGAGCAGGGTGGTGTTGAGTGGAGCGTCCGTGGTGAGGGTCAGTCCCGCTCTGCCGGAACCGATGTCGATCGCGATCTGCTCGGTCCACTTCCTGCCCGCGGGTGGGACCGTGCCGATGGCGGCCGACTCGAGATGGACCATCCAGGTCCCGCCTGTCGGCTTCGCGCCGCTGTAGGGATCCACGCGAGGTGCGTCGGTGTTGTTCATGTTCACGTAGACGGCCAGTGGGCACGCGTCGGTGACGAACGTCCTCCAGGTCAGAGTGACTACAGCGATGCCGGGCCTGTCGTGGGGTGTGTACAAGTCGCCACCCACCTCGCCGGCGCACGGCAACGACATTCCCCGGCCCAGTGAGATGTTGTACGGGAAGGGTGTGAACTCCTGGTGGTGGGCCGATGCGAGGCCGGGTGATGTCGCGAGTACGCCGACGACTGCGGAACCTGTGACGGCCAGACGTCTGAACCACGAGGAAGACACGAGTGGCACGATACGGGACGAAAGGGACCAGGGTGGTGGGTGAGCGCGAGTCCGGTCGGCGTTGCGGTGTCGTTGACGCATCGTGACCGTTCACACATGCTCGGGCCCGAGCTGGCACCACAATGCTGTCGGCCACCTCGCTACGGTGAGGCGTGCATTACCAATCCTTTACCAAAGTCTTCGCAGTTGCCGGTGCCGTCGCAGTGCTGACCGCCTGCAGTGCGGACGTCTCGGCCGACGACGCCACGGGCCGCACGGTCGACACCAGCCTGGGGGCCATCGTCGTCCCCGACGAGATCCGGTCGGTCGTGGTCATCGACGGGCGTCGGGATCTGGACATCGCCCTGTCCTTCGGCCTCCCGGTCGTCGGCATGCCCGTCGAGTCCGAGGCTCCGCCGGAGATCCCGGGGCCGTTGACGGCACCGACCCGAGACCTGCTGTCGCGGGGAGTCGCGGAGCTGTTCCCGCGCAACAGCATCGACATCGAAGCCGTGGCCGCAGCGGATCCCGACCTCATCATCGCGCGTGACGAGGTGGTCGAGGAGATCTACGACCAGTTGAGCGCCGTCGCGCCTGTGCTCCCCGTGGGATCGACCGATTCCGGGGTGTCCTGGCAGGACGACGTGACCAGGGTCGGTGCGGCACTGGGTCGCGAGGACACGGCCGCCACACTGCTCGACGAGTACTCGGACCGCGTCGACGCGCTCCGACAGCAACTCGCAGGACCTCTCGGTGACACGACGGTGCTGTCGATCGCCACCGGAGACGGCGGTGGCATCTCGATCAACAGGGAGCGAATCACCTCGCTGGTGCTGGAGGACGTCGGAGCTCGATTCGGACAGGCCTGGCAATCGGCTCGTCCCGAGGCCGACTTCGCAGCGGAGAACATCCCTGTCGCAGCGGATTCGGACGTTCTTCTCGCGGCCATCACGTCGAGTGACGATCTACGAGCACTGGAGTCGAATCGACTCTGGGCCGATCTGCCGGCTGTGCGGGACGGGCGGGTGGTGCGAACGGACAAGTTCACCAACGACGGTGGGCCGATCACAGCGCAGTGGTCACTCGACCTCGTCGAGCAGATGTACGGGTCGGCCGGCTGAGCGGTCTTCGGCGCGGACGTGCTCGGCGCAGGCGTCGTCGACCAGCTGCACGGGTCGCAGCGCACCACACCCCCTTAAGCCGGCTGAAGGGGGTGTGGGCGACGTGGAACCCGTGCGGCTTCCCTGGTGTCGAGCAACACTGCCGACTGGAAGCCCTACAGCGTCTCTCGCTGGGAAGGGCTCGCATCAGCGACAGGCGCGTCTGCCTCAGTCACGAGTCTCGCAGCGATTCGTCGGGGGTCGTCGGCGGGCAACGAGGCGATGAGGGTGCGGACGGGGTGCGAGGACGGTCCTGTCACCAGGTACTTCTGGCCCGGCCGTATCCGCTCCACCTGCTCGATCATGTCGTCGGTCACGACGGTGTTCGGGGTGGTGTCGTGGAGTGCGTCGCGCACGATGCGTCGTGGGTCGTACTGCCGTAGGTCGAGCGACTCCCACTCCGAACGGTGAAGCGGCACGCCCATTTCCCGCCCCGCCGTGGCGCGCGTCGTCTCGACGAACTGCTTCAGCGTTCGAATCGCGCGGGTGAGGTGGTGTGCGTAGCCGGGCAGCCGGCTCGGTCCGAGGACGAGGCCGGCGATGACGGCGACGAAGAACAGCTTCTCGAGAGTCAGTCCGAACATGGGGTTCTCCCGATCGTGGTGGGGTTCGAGGTGAGTGCCCGCCGGTCGTGCACGGTGGTGATGGCCACGGCGGCTCCGAAGAGCGCCGACATCGGCAGTGCGACGAGAAACATCGACAGCACGTCGGCCGCCGGCGTGACGAGCGCGCTGAAGAGGGCGATGACGACGACGATGATCCGCCAACTGCTGCGTAGACGGTGGGCGGACAGGACTCCGAGGCAGTTGAGCATCACCAGCAGTACGGGGAGGACGAACGCGACTCCGGTGGCGAGGACGATCTTCATGACGAAGTCCACGTAGTAGGAGGCGTCGAGGATGGTGCTGTCCTCCTCGGAGGAGAAGCTCGCGAGGACGGTGACCATGCGGGGGAAGATGAGGAAGCCGAAGGCGCACCCGGCGGCGAACAGTGGCACCGCCGCCGCGGTGAAGCCGAGGACGTACTTCTTCTCCCGAGCCGTGAGGCCGGGGGTGAGGTAGGCGAACAGTTCTCGCAGCCAGACCGGGCTAGACAGGATGATTCCCGAGAAGAGGCCGATCCTCATCTGCAGGTCGAAGGCCCCGGTGACGGTGTCGTAGTTGAGGCTGGCCTGACGGGACTGCGCGAGTTCCTCCACCGGTGTGCGCAGGACGTCGAGGATCTGGTCGGAGAGTACGAAGCCGAGAATCACTCCGACGACCAGCGACACCGCCGCGCGGGTCGCGCGGCGGCGTGCCTCGCTGACATGCCCGGCGAGGGGCATCGTGCCTCGCGCGGCGGTGGTCGTGGTCATGAGGCGTGTCGGTACGGCACCGGGACGCCGTCCGCGGCGGTCGTGGTCGAGTCGACGGCGTCGACGCGTCCCGTCGACGGCGTGGGGGTGTCGTCGCGGACCTCGTCCTTGAGGATGCGCATGGACTGCCCCACGCCTTTGGCGAGGGAGGGGAGCTTGGTCGAGCCGAAGACGAGAAGCAGGATGGCGAGGACGATGAGTGCGTGCCAGCCGGTCAGGTTGTGCAACATGATGATTCCTTCTGTGTGAGTGGTCAGTTGGACGGTGCGGCGGGAGGGGTCCCGCCGCCCATGGGAGGTTGTCCGCCGCCGCCGGGCCCGCCCCCTGCGGGTGCTGCGCCGGCGGCGGGTTCGGTGGTGGTGTCGACGGCGACGGCCAGTGATCCGACGTAGCCGGAGGTGGGGTCGCCGGTGAAGGTGCCCATCTCGAGGCTGTGTCCGTCGCCGAACACGTTGTCGTTGTCGAGACTGCCGATCTGCGCGAGGTTCTCGGTCGACCCGGCGTAGGTGTCCAGCTGGTAGACGGCGTCGAGCATGTCCTGGGGGAAGGCGACCTGGGAGGTGGCTATCGCGTTGTCGGCGGTGGTGGCGGAGGCGACGTCCGGGTAGACCTCGAAGTGGATGTGCGTCCAGCGGCCGGAGTAGCAGGCCGGGACGATGGTCGTGAAGGTCACGACGCCGGCGGCATCGGCGACCTGGACGCCGCGCAGATATGTTTCGTCCTCGATGCCGTCGGAGTACATCGAGTACTTGCCGGCTGCGTCGCAGTGCCACAGGTAGACGGCGGCGCCGGTGAAGGGGTTGTTGTCGTTCGCGAGGTCGGTGACGGTGAAGGTCATCGACAACGGGACTCCGGCGGCGACGGTGCCGCCGTCCAGGCTCGAGGTGACGTCGGCGCGGACGATTCCCGATTCCTCGAGGACGTTGACGCCGTTGCTTCCGTCGGCCGGGTAGGGGCCGTTGGTCTCATCGGGGATCTCGTTCGTGGCGACTGCGGCGGTGGTGACAGCGGTGGCGGTCGTGGTGCTCGCGGTGTCGGACGACCCCGAGCACGCGGCCAGGGCCAGTGCTCCGGCTCCGGCGCCGACGACGCTGAGGACTCTGCGGCGTGTGACGAGAGTGGCGATGTCGAAACCAACTCCCTGATCGACGACGTCATCGTCGGGCCGGGGGAGTGGGCGCCCGGCGTAGGTGGGCCCGTCGGGTGTGGGGGTGGGTTCCGGAACGGTGCTCATTGCGGTGGCTCCTCGGTTGTCGCGGTGTGCGTTTCGGTGTGGAGTCGATACTTCGTGAGGTTCCGGGGAGCGGCCTGCAAGCCAGCTGTGAGGCACCCGGGAGTGTGTGTGGTCCGGCCACCACTTGACCTTCACCTCGGGGCAGGGCTGATTCTCGACGCATGACCACCACAGATGCTCCCGACGTCGTTCTCCGCTGCCTCGACGCCGCCGACCGCGACGACAGCGACTCACTCACGACATGCTTTGCTCCGGACGGAACTGTGACGGACGAAGGCCACACCTATCGGGGCCGCGACGAGATCCGCGCGTGGCGTGAGACCGTGGCCGGCCGCTACACCTACACCACGACTGTGACGGGGTCCGAGCTCGTCGATGCGAGGAATCATCGAGTCTCGGTTCGTATCGCCGGGAACTTCCCCGGTGGGGTGGCCGACCTCGTCTACCGATTCGAGCTCGCCGGCGGCGTGATCGCACGGTTGACCATCGGTGGATGAGAGACTGGGTCCGTGGCGGCGCGGGTGACCATCGGCGAGTTCTCGACGATGACGAGACTGACGCGAAAAGCGTTGCGGCTCTATCACGATGCTGGCCTCCTGGAACCGGTCGACGTCGATCCGTCGAGCGGGTACCGCTATTACGACGTCTCCCAGGTCGCGAGTGCACAAGAGATCAAGCGACTGCGCGACCTCGACATGCCGCTTCCTGATGTGCGGTCCTACGTCGCCGCCGAGAACGACAGTGTTCGGCGCAGTGTGCTCACGCAGCACCTCGATCGCCTGGAGTCGGAATTGCGGCGGACGCACGACGCGGTGTCGTCTCTCCGTGCACTGGTGAACGAGTCGACGACGTCGCCGTCGATCGAGATGCGGACCGACCCCCCGATCGTCGCCGTGGCCGTCAGCGGCACCGTGACGCTGTCCGGCGTCGCGGGCTGGTGGAATACCGCGCACGACAGCCTGATCGAGCGCCTGCGTAGTGCTGGAATCGAGGCTGTCGGGCCGCTCGGGGCCGACTTCGACAAGGAACTGTTCGCGGACGAGACGGGCTCCGCATCATTGTGGTACCCCGTCGACGCGACGCGCGCGGCTCGGTGCGCTCTCGACGTGGTGACGGTTGCCGGAGGCCACTTCGCCGTGGCGCTGCACGACGGTCCGGACGCCCGGATCGACGAGACGTACTCTGCGCTCGGCACCCATGCCGCAGAACACGGCATCGGACGAGAAGGACCCGTGCGTGAGCGCTATCCGCGAGGCGTCGTCTTCGAGGGTGAACTGGTGACGGAGATCGGCTGGCCGGTCCGGGACCCCACCGCGCTGTGACCGCGTCCGTCAGGGTCCGGTTGCGCGCGTTGCGTGATGACGATTGTGAGTGGTGGTGATGACCACGCTACGGAACGTAGAGGGCGAGGACGTGTGGCCGACATTCACGGCGGACACCTGGAAATCGGTCCAGATGCGCAGCGCCGCAGCGACGACGAAGACGAGTGCTGCCGCGATCACGAGGTCGCCCGACCCTCGACGGCCGAATTGTGGCGGCGTGTGATGACGACGTGGGGAAGAAAGTAGCCGATCGTCAGCACGGCCGCGCTCAGCGCGATGGGTCCCGCGAAGGAGTGTGGCCACAACGCCGGTCCAAGGTAGAAGCTGCCGAGCATCAGCGCGAAGACGCCGAGCCCGCGAAGCAGGCGAATTCTCGCCGTGATCCGAGTCGCGGTGTTCTCATGTGTGAGCGACAGAACGACTGGCGGATTCTCCCGAGCCGTGACCTTGGCACCCACTGCAGCCAGAGCGCTGCCGATGACGACGAGCGCGACGGCCGGGATCACGGTCATCTGTTTCTCCTCACCTAGCGGATCTCCTCAGCGTACCGATCGGTTCGTACGGCGGCTCCTCATGGCCCGTCTGTGGGCGGACGCCGCGCGGCGTCCACCGACAGGTGCTCGTACCGTCACACACGGCATCAGGTTCGCGCGGCGGGTACGAGCCTCGGAACCAGTCGCACGTAGACCACCATGCCGAGCAGCTCGACCAGTGTCTGTGTCACCACCACGACGGCAGCGAGGTCGAGTGCCGGCGGAAGGGCGAGGGCAAGGGGGAGAACGACGAGAGAGTTACGAGTCGCACCCGAGAAGACGAGTGCCCGTGTCGACGGCACGTCCTGACCGAACACCCGACCCACGCCGATGCCGGCCGGCGCCATGACCACGAGAAACGCGACGAAGACGAGGGCCGCGACGATGAGTCGGTCGAACTCGCCTCGGACCGAATCGATCTGCGACGCGACGACCACCGCGAGCGTCGCCATCATGAGGGGCACCATCGCGGCGGCCATCACGTCTATCAGCTGCAGGCCGACCCGATGCCGTCGGGCGAGTGCTTGCGTCAGTGCGGCCACCGTCAGAGGGACGACGATGAGCAGGACGAAGGCCTCCACGAACGGTGCCACGTCGATGACGGCCACCGTCTCGGATCCGGCGAACACCCACAGCCAGAGGGGAAGCAAGGCGACCTGCAGCAGCATCAGCAAGGGAGCGGCAGCGAGAAGCCGCGTCGACGCGGCACCCGCGAGCCCACTGAACACGATGACATAGTCGATACACGGAGCCAGCAGGACGAGCACGATGCCCACGAGTACCGCCCTCTCGTCCGCGACGACCCGCGTGAGGGCGAGGACGACAACAGGGACCACCACGAAGTTGAGGACCGCGACGGCTGCGAGGAAGCGGACATCGCGGAGGGATCGACCGATCTCCGCGAACGGGACTGCCAGGAACGTCGCGTAGAGCAGGGCGACGAGTACCGGATCGATGGCGTGTTCGAAGGTCGGGGCGGTCTGCGGGAAGGTCAGCCCGGCAACGGCTCCGACGGCCAGTGCCGCGAGATACAGGCCGATCTGGTGTCTGTCCCACCACTGTGCGGCGGGGCTGTTCGCCCAGTCGGTCATGCGACGACACTAGGTGACGCGCTGGTCGTGCGATGAGTCCTCCCGGCTGTGCGAGTCTGATCACCGACCACCTTCCTCGAGTCGGGAGCAGACATGACGCAGTTGTCGAGAGTGCAGAACTTCACCGTGTCCCGCGACGGGGTGGCCGCCGGCGTCGAGCAGAGCCTCGAGAACCCGTTCGGCCTGGACCATCGTGAGCTCATGTCGTGGTATCTCGGCACCGCGAGCATGCCGGGACGCCCCGGATCCGGCGGTACGCGCGGCCTCGACGACTACTTCGCTCGGGACTTCGCCAACAACATCGGTGCCGAGATCATGGGACGCAACAAGTTCGGCCCACAACGCGGACCGTGGACCGATCACGAATGGCAGGGATGGTGGGGTGACGAGCCGCCGTTCCACACGCCGGTCTTCGTGATGACGCACCATGTGCGGCCGTCCCTCACCCTGTCCGACACCACGTTCCATTTCGTCGATGCCGGCCCGTCCGATGTCCTGACGCAGGCGAAGGCTGCGGCGAACGGTCGAGACGTCCGGATCGGTGGCGGTGTCACCACGGTCCGGGAGTTCCTCGACGCCGACCTCGTCGACACGCTGCACGTCGCGGTCGCACCCGTCGATCTCGGACCGGGCCTGGCGCTGTGGGAGTCCGCGGACGATCTGAACGATCGCTTCGAGCACGAGGTCGTTCCCAGCGCGAGCGGTGTCGTGCACCATCTGTTCTGGAGGCGCCATCAGACGTAAGGTTCCCGCCGACCCGGGATAACTTACAACTGTGTCGCTTCCTTCTCGTGCCGTGATCCGGCTCATCGGATCGCCGCGGGTGGAGAGCGACGCGGGCGTCGTCGACGTCCGGGCCTTCGGCGGACCTCGGTGTGCGACGGTGTTCTCGTATCTGGCGATGAATCACGGACGCGGTGTGGTGTACGGCGAGCTCGCCTCGGTGATCTGGTCGACCGATCGACCCACCACCTGGTCGTCGGCCGTTCGGAGCGTCCTGTCCAAGGTCCGCGAGCTGCTGGCGACGAGTGCAGCGCTGGCGGGCACCACCGTGTCCAGTCGATCAGGAGCGGTGACACTGACGCTCGGCCCCGCGGTGATCGTGGATCTGGACCTGGCGCGTCGGCACCTGGATCCCGATCACCACTCGGCGGATGCGCGTGCCGATCGCGCCGGTGAGTTGCTCGGCCTGCTCGACGCTCCACCTCTGGACGGCCTGCACGGAACCTGGGCCGACGAGGTTCGCACCGTGTTCGGCCGCATCCGTCTTCGTGCACTGGAGGTGGACGCCGCCGCCTCGCTCGAACTCGGTCGCCACGAGCACGCGCTGGCCCGAGCGCAGGAGCTGCTCGACTCGGACCCTTTCTGCGAGGCCGCCTACCGGGTCGCCATGCGTGCGCACGACGCCCTGGGAAACCGCGCTCGCGCCCTCGGTGTCGCCGAGCGGTGCCGCACCGTGCTGGCCACCGAACTGGGCGTGGAGATGTCCGCGGAGACCCAGCGAGTGTTCGTCGAGTTGCTCCGAGATCCCGACGCGATCGAGGTGACGACACCGTCGTCGTCGCAGATGGTCGTCGTCCCGGCTCGACGAGCGGAGGTGGACCGCGTCGGGGCCACTCCTCCGAGCGATTCGCCCTTGCTCGTGGGACGTACCAGGGAACTCGACGTCATCGCGTCGGCCGTCGAGGCGGCCGCGGGTGGGGCCGGTCAGCTCGTCGTCGTCTCCGGCGACGCCGGCGTCGGCAAGTCGACGGTGGTGACCGCGGCGCTGAACCGTGCCGACTCCGCCGGCGCCGACGTGCTCTACGGGCGGTGCAGCATGGACACGGTCGTCCCGTTCGAACCGTTCATCGACGCACTCGGGCGCGAGAACGACCGGAACGACGATGCTCCCGCCGCCTCCGCCGTCCGCGAGATGCTGACGACCGGGTGGGTCGACACGGATCGGTGGTCGGCCGAGGGACCCGACGCGGATCATCGCGCGATGCTCTCGTCGGCGATGGAACGGTGGTTGACCGGTCCCACCCGTCGTCGGGTGACGGTGTTCGCGATCGACGATCTGCAGTGGGCGTCGCAGGCCACGCTCTCCGTGCTGCGATTCCTCGTACACGCGGCGGGGCGCCATCGCCTCTGTGTGGTCGTGACGATGCGCGGAGCGCAGCTCGACGGTCCTGCGGCGGACCTGCGGTCGGCCCTGCCGCCGTCCTCGGTGCACACGGTGTCGATCCCGGCCCTCACAGTCGAGGACGTGCAGGACTGGACGCGCCTGTGCGGCAGCACCTTGGACCCTATCTGGTTGCACGGCTGGACATCCGGATCACCGATCTTCCTCGAGGCCGTGTTCGACGCGCATCGGCGCGAGCCGGACGGACCGTCACCGGCGTCCCTGGCGGACGCCGTGCTGTGGGTCCTTCACCGCCTGACTCCGTCCGCGCGGGAGATCGTGACGCTGTGTGCCGTCGCGGGAGTCAGCGCCACGCGCGTCGTCGTGCGCACCGCGCTCGCCACCCTCGACGACCGTTCCTTCGCTCGGGCGCTCGACGAACTGGCCGCCGCCGGTCTGGTGATCGAGGAACGAGCGCAGGACGTCCTGCACCTACGCCACGCGCTGATCGTCGACGTCGTCGACGCCACGCTGTCCGGGGCCGATCGCGCAGCGGCGCATTCTGCCGTCGCGGCCGCACTCATCGGCTCGGGGGCCACGTCCACCGTCGACGAGCTCGCCAGGACCGCAGGTCACCTCGAACGAGCGCTCGACGCCGACCGGTCGGCGGCAGCGGAGTATCTCCGTCGTGCGGGCGAGAGGTCCTACGCCGTCGCGGCGTACGAGGACGCCGCCGAGTTCTTTCAGAGGGCGTCTGAGCGCAGCGTTCCCGGGGGCGACACCCGCGCACGATGCGAACTGTTCATCCGGCAGGGGCGTTCGCAGCGGCGTGCACTGGACCGCGGCTACGGCGCGACCCTGCTGGACGCCGCCGAGATGGCGCGCCGACTGGGTGATCTCGATCTGCTGCTGGACGCGCTCACCGCGGACGTCATCGACGGCATCGCCCTGTTCCAGCTCTACGAACCCGACCCGAGGCGGACGGAGCACCTGCGGACAGGGCTCGATGCTCTCGAGAGGGCGGGTCGCGGTGCTTCCGGCGCTGCCTCCGAGCTCCTGACCCAGATGGTGGAGGAACTGGCATGGACCTCGACCGGATGGTCGGGTCGTGCTGCAGACCTCGCGCGCGCGGCCGACATGGCGCGCGGTGCAGGAGACGACGACGCCCTCGCCCACGCTCTGCGCGCCGTTCTCACCGGCCTGCGGCTGCCTCGCTTCCGGCAGCAGCGGGCCGAGGCGCTCGCCGAGCTGGTGCGACTGGTGGACCTCGGACCGGGGCACCTCGATCCGTCGCTCGCCGTCACCATGGCGCGGGCGCACATCGAGTCCGGCGAGCCGCGCGAGGCCGCCGCGGCTCTCGACGCCGTGTCGGCCACGCGGCTCGCACTGGACGAGGAGGCCCTCTGGACGGTGCAGTGCATGCGGGTCGGACTTCTCGTCGCGACGGGTGAGTTGCGCCGTGCCGCAGAGGTTCTCGAGGACGACGTTCGCCGCCCGCCGCCGGCGCCGATGGGGCGGCACACGTGGGGCCGGGAGATGAATGCCGTCTTCCTGCTCGGGATGTTCCGAGACGGGCTCGGCGAGTTCGCGGCGATGAAGCGGGACATGGAGCCACTCTTCGAGGCTCTCCCCGCCTATCGAGCAGCCTTCGCGTTGTCCGCCGTGGACAGCGGCGACACGGACGGCGCCCGATCCCTGGTGCAGTGGTTCGAGAACGGCAGACTGGCGGCGCTCTCCGTCGACACCTTGTGGCTCATCACCGTCGTCCTGGCGGCGCGCGCGGCCGCGGCGACGGCATCCACCGCGGTGTGCGAGGACGCGCTCGCACTGCTGGCTCCCTACGCCGATCACACCGTCCTGCTGACTCCCGGTGTCCTCGGAGTCGTTCACCACCATCTCGCCGACCTCTGCGCGGCACTCGGACGGTGGGACGACGCGCACGCTCACGTCCGGCGTGCCCGCGCCGCGCACGCCGCTCGCGGCTATCGGATGTGGGAGGCCGAGAGTGTGCTGCTCGCCGCGCGCATCGCGGTGTCCCGCGGCGAGCCCGTCGACGCGGTCGACGTTCGTGCGGCCCGGTCGACGGCGCGAGAGTGCGAGGCGGCGGCGTTGCTCGACCGTTTCGAGGAGATTCCGCTCGGCCCGGGCACTCCCGACCGACGGCCCCGACAGCCCTGAGGACCACGTCGGACTTGATAGCGTGTCGCTGATCGGGCAGTCGCGCGGCGCAGTGCCGTCGTCACCTCAGGAGCAGCAGTGGCGCATCGTTACCGGGTCAGAGAGATCGCGCAACAAGCGGAGTTGAGCGAAGCCACGGTCGACCGTGTGCTCAACGATCGCCCCGGTGTCCGCCCGTCGACACGGGAGATGGTGGCGCGGGCGATCGCCGATCTCGACGGCCAACGAGAACAACTGCGGTTCAGTGGACGCAAGTACATGCTCGACGTCGTCATGTCTGCGCCCGACCGTTTCTCGAAGACCTTCAAGCGTGCGGTCGAGGCCGAACTGCCGAGTCTCGAACCCGCCACGGTGCGCGCACGGTTTCATCTGCAGGAGAGCGCCACCGCCGAGGCGGTGGTCGCGCGGCTGAACAGGCTGTCGGGCAGCGGATCTCAGGGCGTCATTCTGAAGGCGCCTGCCGTACCGGACGTCGCCGCCGCGGTCGATCGCCTCGTGGCCGCCGGGATTCCCGTGGTGACCTACGTGACCGACATTCCGGGGAGCCGACGGTCCGGGTACGTGGGAATGGACAATCGTGCAGCGGGGGAGACGGCCGCCTATCTGATCACCACGATGATGGCCGATCACCCGGGTGACGTCCTGATCACGCTGAGCAGCAACGCGTTCCACGGCGAGGAGGAGCGGGAGATGGGCTTTCGCACCGCGCTGCGACGACTACCCGGACCTGTGCGGACGGTCGTCGAGATCGCGGAGAATGACGGGCTCGACGATCGCGTGGAGTCGCTGGTTCTCGACGCCCTCGATCGTCACCCCACCATCTCCGCCGTCTACTCGTGTGGCGGCGGGAACTCGGCCATCGTGCGGGCCTTCCGGACGCTGGATCGACCCTGCCGGGTGTTCGTCGCGCACGACCTCGATGCGGACAACCGGGACCTGCTGTATCGCCGACAGATCAGCGCGGTGCTCGAGCACGACATGCGCGCGGACGCCCAGCGTGCGTGTCGGATGGTGCTGCACGCGCGTGATGCCTCGACCGCGGTCCGCGGATCCTCGTCGCCCATCCGCATCGTCACCCCGTTCAACATGCCCTGATCGCGCGAGCGGGTCCCGCCTCGAGGGGAAACTGAGGGTTCGAAGCCTTGTCTCGAGGTGTCCGCGCCCGGCAGGCTCGACCATGACGACAACGGCCATCGGGACCGAGGAGCAGGTATGACCAGCAACATCAGCAGCCACTCGCACCGCGCGGATCGCCTCCGCGCGGCCGACTGCGACATCGAGGAGTTCCGGGCACTGGTGTCCGAGAGCACCCAGCTCGCCGACCACCCCCACGCGTCCGACGTGGTGCAGAACGTGCTCGTGTACGACGGACCGGAGCTCGCGCGGCGAGCGACCGACGACCAGGTGCGTGGCGACATCCAGGACGAACTGGCGAATGCACTCCTGAACGGCCCCGGCATCGTGGTGTTCCGCGGTGCCTTCACGGCCGACCACGCGGTCGCGGAGACCACCCGCACGTACCGGGACGTCATTCGTGGCCAGCGCGAGAGCGGTGTGAGCAACGGTGACCACTTCGCGAAGCCGGGAGCGAACGATCGCATCTGGTCGGCCCTGCAGAAGTTGGCGGTCGCCGAGCCCGAGCAGTTCGCTCGGTACTACGCCAACGATCTCCTGGCGCTGGTGGCGGAGGCGTGGCTCGGGCCGATGTATCAGGTCACGTCCGCCATCAACGTCGTCAATCCCGGTGGCGCCGCCCAGAATCCGCATCGTGACTACCACCTCGGGTTCATGTCGACCGACACGGCCGCGGCGTTCCGGGCGCACATCCACCGCCTGTCACCGGCGCTGACACTGCAGGGAGCGGTGGCGCACTGCGACATGCCGATCGAGAGCGGCCCGACGATGTATCTGCCGCACTCACAGAAGTTCGAGGCCGGCTACATCGCCTTCAACCTCCCCGAGTTCCGGGAGTACTTCGCCGACAACCACGTTCAGCTTCCGCTTCGGGAGGGCGACGCCGTGTTCTTCAATCCGGCGCTGTTCCACGCGGCAGGGCACAACACGTCGACCGACATCTTCAGGATGGCGAACCTGCTGCAGATCTCCTCGCCGTTCGGCCGCGCGCTCGACAGCGTCGACCGGCAGGCGATCGTGTCCGCCCTGTATCCGACGCTGGTGGACTGGGCGGCGCAGGGTCGTGAGCGGGACGTCGCCAACGTGATCGCGGCGTCGGCCGAGGGCTACGCGTTCCCGTCGAACCTCGACCTCGACCAGCCGATCAGCGGTCTGGCGGGGGAGACCCACGCCGAACTGGTGCGGCGCGCGCTGGCGAGCGGGCTCGACGCCGCAGAGTTCGACGCCGCCGCGGCGGATCTGTTCGCCCGCCACCGGGCGTGACTCACACCTCGGTCGCGGTCCCGCAGATTCCGCACACCTCGAGCACACGCCGCTTCCAGCGTGCGACGGGGATGAAGAAGACGCTGAGCTGCGTGTACTGCCGCATCCGCTCCCACTGGGTGGTGTTGTGGCAGCGGGGGCACGTCCGGGTACTGCCGGCGCCGAGCGAGGACCGTTTCGTGCCGTATCCGAAGAGGAAGAACATCGGACCAGCCTAGAGGCCAGCGAAAACCCATGTGTGCGCACGTGCGCACACATGGGTATGGTCGTCGGCATGGCCGTTCTGCAGGTTCGATCCGAGTCCGTTCTCGCGGTCCCGGCGTTTCGCAGGCTTTTCACAGCGCAGGTGGTGGCCTTGGTCGGCACCGGTCTGCTCACCGTGGCGCTGGGACTTCTGGCCTACGACATCGCCGGTAGTTCCGCCGGCGCTGTCCTCGGCACGGCGCTGGCCGTCAAGATGGTCGCCTACGTCGGGGTGGCTCCGGTCATGTCCGTGCTCACCGGCCGTCTGCCACGCACGACCGTGCTGGTGTCCGCAGACGTCGTACGGCTCCTGATCGCGGTACTGCTGCCGTTCGTGACGCAGGTGTGGCAGGTGTACGTCCTCGTGTTCGTCCTGCAGGCGGCCTCGGCCACCTTCACGCCGACCTTCCAGGCCGTCGTTCCCGCGGTGATCTCCCGCGACGATCAGTACACCCGCGCGCTCTCGCTGTCCCGGCTCGCCTACGACCTCGAGTCGCTGGTGAGTCCGATGCTCGCCGCGGCGCTGCTCACCGTCGTGTCGTATCACTCGCTGTTCGTCGGCACAGCAGTAGGTTTCGCGCTGTCGGCCGTCCTCGTGGTGAACACCCGAATTCCGGACAGAGAGCCCCGGTCCGCTCCGGACGGGTCTCGGTCGTTCGGTGACCGACTCGTGGCCGGAGTGCGCCGCTTCGGCACTCGTCCGGCGCTCCGGGGGCTGCTCGCACTGAACCTCGTCGTCGCGGCCGGAACGGCGTTGGTGATCGTCAACAGCGTCGTCTACGTGCGCGACATCGTGGGTGGGCCGGCCAGCGCCCTGGCCGTGGCCCTCGGGGTCTTCGGCGGCGGGTCGATGGTGGTGGCGTTCGCGGTTCCCCGCATTCTCACAGTCGTCGACGACCGTCGGCTGATGCTCGCCGGTGGTGTGGTCGTCTCTCTCGGGACGACGGGTGCTGTCGCGCTCGCCGCCCTCCGTCCGAGCGGTGCCGCGGGCTGGGCGTCACTCGCCGTCGTCTGGGCCGTGGTGGGCGCCGGAACGTCGATGATCTCCACCCCGTCTGCGCGCGTGATCACCCGAGACTCCGACGACGGTGACCGGGACGAGCTCTTCACGGCGCAGTTCTCGCTGTCTCATGCGTGCTTCCTGCTCACGTATCCGGTCGCGGGCTGGGTGGGCGCCGAGGTGAGTCAGGTCGTCGCCGCGTCGATCATCGCCGTCCTCGCTACACTTGCCGCGCTGGGTGCCGGTCGGCTCTGGACTCCGGCATCGACGGTGGGCGCGCCACCGACCGAGTAGACGGAAGCGGCGATATGACGGCATCGGACGAGAAGCGGGCTCACGCGAGTCTCGACCACGCCGACCGCCCGGACCGCGCGCGTCTCGAGGCCGCCGGCGACACGTTCCGCATGCTGTCCGATCCCACTCGGCTGCACCTGCTCTGGACGCTGAGCCACGGACCCGCCGACGTCACGGCACTCACGGAGGAGACCGGCGCGTCCCGCACAGCGGTGAGTCAGCATCTGGCGAAGCTGCGCTTCGTCGGCATGGTCGAGACCGAACGCAGCGGCCGCAACGTCATCTACCGACTCGCCGACGGCCACCTGGCCCGGCTGGTACGAGAGGGTCTCAACTTCGCCGATCACACCGTGACCGGCGAGCCTCCACATCACTGATCGGGTCTAGATCCACCCGTGGCGCCGGGCGATCGCGCATGCCTCGTGGCGATTGGCGGCGCCGAGTTTGGCCGCGGCAGCCGAGAGATAGTTGCGTGCCGTCCCCGGTGAGAGATGTGCGCGCTGGGCGATCTCGGCGATCGTGGCTCCGTCCGCGGCGAATTCGAGCACGTCCGACTCGCGCGGTGTCAGCGGCGAATCGCCCGCGCCGATGGCCTCGGCCGCCAGACTCGGATCGACGTAGCGTCCGCCGCTCACCACCGTGCGCACCACCTCGGCGAGGGTCGCCGCGGACGTGGTCTTCGGGAGGAATCCGCCGACGCCGGCAGAGAGCGCCTTCTTGAGGTATCCGGGCCGACCGTGGCTGGTGACGATGATCGACCGGCAGTCGGGAAGCAGCGCGGCGATGCGTTGGGCCGTCTCGATACCGTCGATCCCGCCGAGCTGCAGGTCGAGCACCGCGACGTCGGGGGTGGTCCGCGCGGCCTCGGTCACCGCCGCCTCGCCCGAGTCCGCATGTCCCACGACCTCGATGTCGTCCTCCAGATCGAGCATCGTGCCCAGGGCCACCCGGATGAGGTTCTCGTCGTCTGCCAGCAGTACCCGGATCATGATGTGCCCTTCGTGGGGGATGTCGTCGTCGGTGCGAATTCGACAGCGAGGGTGAAGGTGTCGGCTCCGGCCTCGACGGTGAGGGAACCTCCGACCGCAGCCAGACGCTCACGGAGACCGGCGAGACCGGTGCCGTCGCCCGCACGTTCCGGCGACGTCGGCCGGTCGTTGACGATGCGGAGCCGGTCGTCACCGAACTCGATACGGCAGTAGGTGGCACGCGAGTGGCGCAGGATGTTCGTGACGCCTTCCCGCACCACCCACGCGGCCTGTTCGGCTACTGCGCCGGGGATGTCGGCGACCGTCCCCGTCAGCTCGGTCCGGATACCGGCGGCGGACAACAGGGACTGGGCGCCGCGGAGTTCCGCCGCGACGTCGACGGAACGGTAGCCGCGCACCAGCTCCCGAGCGTCGGTCATCGACTCCCGGGCGAGCACACGTACCTCGTCCATCTGCGCGGCAGCTCGGTCGTCTCCTCGCCGAGCCAGCGCGGCGGCGAGCTCGCTCTTGACCGCGATGGCGGACAGCGCGCGACCGACGACGTCGTGCAGGTCCCGGGAGAAGCGCAGTCGTTCCTCGGCGACCGACAGGGCGGCGGCGGCGTCGCGGGTGGTGGCCAGCTCGGTGACAATGCGCAGCAACCACATCGACAGGCGCACCGTGGTGGCCATGGCGACGATGCAGAAGGCCAGGAGTGTGATCTCGAGGGCGGTCGAGCCCGATGCGGCGGCGACCACCGGGGCGACCACCGCGGCGCCGAGAGACCAGCGCAGGTCCACCAGTGCCGCGATCGGTGTCGTCACCAGGATGGCCACCCACAGGAGGTTCGGTGCAGCGCCCACCACGACGAGCACGGCGGCCGCTGCGATCTGTACGCACAACGGTGCCCGGACGTCCGCACTCGAAGCGCCACCGAGTGCGGGAATACGGTGCAGGACAACGAGTACAGACACCACGCACACCAGCGCGGCGGCGGTGGAGATCGCGTCACCCGCCTGCGCCGAGGCCGCCATCGAGGCCACCGCGACCGCGACGACGATCAACTGGAAGGACTGCCGGGTGTAGGTGCGGACCTTCTCGACGTCGCTGCTGCCCCGCCAGCCGAGTGTCGGGTCGAGATGATCGCGCAGTCTCATGGTCTCCAGCCTTGCAGATCGGACGGTCGGTGGCGGGACGTCAGGAGCGCGGTTCCCAGCGGAAGTGGGTCCGGGCGATCAGGACGCTGCCCGCGATCCAGGCGAGCATGACGAGAGCCGGCTGACCAGCCTCCGCGAACGTCGACGCGAAGCCCACCGAGTCGGCGCCACCGGCGGCATCACCCACCGAGGTGGTGCCGAACCACCCGAGGTTCAGGAGATCGCTGACCGCGGCCATCGGTGTCAGAGCCACCACGTCGGCGAGGGACTCGGGTACCACGTCGCGCAGGAGTGACGATCCGAGCATCGCCAGCAGGATGACGGGCAGGCTGGTGATCTGTGCTGCTTCCGCGTTGCGGGTGAAGGCGGACGTGATGAGGGCCAGTGCGGCGAAGAGCGCCGCACCACCGACCAGTGCCGCCGCGATGAGCAGGACGTTGACGGGAGTGCCGCCGCCGAGGACCACCACGACCACGCCGACGATCACTCCGAGGAGGAGGGTCAGGAGGAACGACGGCACCGCGGGTCCGAGAAGGATCTGTGCGTCCGTGCTCTCCCCGGTGCGGAGACGTTTGAGCACCAACTCGTCTCGACGCGTCGCGTAGACCGACAGGAGGTTGTAGTAGACCAGGAACACCAGCAGGAACAGGGCGAAGATCTCCAGCGCGGCCGACACGCCGGCGTCGGTGAGCCCACCGTCTCGACCCGCGACGACCAGAAGGACGATCGGCAGGACGAGGGGCATGACCAGAGCGTTGAAGAGAAGGACGCGGTTGCGTCCGAGGAGCGTGAATTCCGCTCGGGACAGTGCGGTCATCGTACTCATGCCGTGATCACCTCGGGGTCGTCGAATGTGTCTGCGATGGAGAGGAACACGGTTTCGAGGGACGCGGCTCGCGCGTCGAGACCGTGCAGGGTGACGCCGCTGTCGCGGGCCCACACGAGCAGCTCGGTCAGCGTCTCCTGTACCGAGTTCGTCGTGATCGACACCGTGTCGCCCTTCCGGTCGACGTCGGCTCCCGGGAGTTGCGGCAGTGCGGTCCGCGGGTCCTTCAGCTCGATGCGCGCCGGGTGACCGGCGACCACGTCGTCGACCGTTCCGCTGCGAACGACGCTGCCGCGGTGCATGATCGCCAACCGATCGCACAGCGATTCCGCCTCGTCGAGATAGTGCGTGGTGAGCATGATGGTCACCCCGGAGTTCTTGAGCTCCTGAATGAGCTGCCACGTGTTGCGGCGACTCTCGGGATCGAGTCCGGTGGTCGGTTCGTCCAGGAACAGGACTCGCGGTCGGCTGATGATCGCGCAGGCGAGATCGAGACGACGCTGCTCGCCGCCCGACAGGAACTTCACTCGGGTGTCCGCACGGGCTTCGAGATCGACGCGCGCCAGGACGTCGTCGACAGGCAGTGGATCGCTGCACGTGCCGGCCCACATCCGCAGGCTCTCGGCCGCGGTCAGGTCCTGCGGTAGTCCACCCTTCTGCAGCATGATGCCCAGGGCGGGCCGGACCTTTCTCCGATCCGCCACGGGGTCGAGTCCCAGGATGCGGACCGTGCCCTCGCTGGGACGCGACAGACCCTGGATGACTTCCAGAGTCGACGTCTTGCCGGCGCCGTTGGTGCCGAGCAGTCCGAACAGTTCGCCCTCCGCGATGTCGAGGTCGAGGTTGCGGACCGCGTCGTACGCTGTCTTGCCGGAGCCGTAGCGGCGGGTCATTCCCGACACCTCGATGACGGTCATGACGCTCGCCCCCAGTGCCGACGCCCGACGGCGACGCGGACGGCGAGGAACGCGGCGACGACGGCAGCCGCTGCCACGGTCGGCACCGAGACTCCGACGATCGCGATCAGCACCGCGATGAGGGCCACCGAGATGACGGCCACCACCAGTTCGCGGGCCGGGGTCGGCGCGGGTCCGATCTCCATGAGGTCGGTGAAGAGGTTTCCTTCGTCTGGTTGCTTCATGAGAACAATTCTTCGGATCGTGCGGTAGGACCGGCAGTGCCAGGATGCATCGGTCGAGATGACACCGTCACGGTCGAGCGATGACAAACGTCATGAACCGGACGGCCGAGTAGCGTGTCGACCATGAACGGATGGTTCGTCGTCGCGCTGCTCGGGGTGCTCGGTCTGGCGGCGATCGTTCTCGGCGGCGCCGACGATTCACCGGGACTCCAGTTTCTCGGTCTGATCCTCGTCGTCAGCGCGGTCGTGACGGCGGTTCGCCGTCGCCGTATCTCCTGATCGCACCCTCCCCTCGATTCTCGTCGCGAGTTCATGGTGGCACTTGTTGAACGTGTTCAACTTCGCTACGGTCGTTGTTGAACACGTTCAAGACGGGAGTCCGACATGGTGCGAGACACGGCGACGCGGGAGCGGTTGGTGGAGGTGGCGCTTCGACTCTTTCGAGAGGACGGGTTCCAGGCGACCACGATGCGGCGCATCGCGACCGAGGCGGGCGTCTCGCTGGGCAATGCCTACTACTACTTCGCCGGCAAGGACGAGTTGGTCCACGAGCTGTATCTCGTCGTCCAACGCGAGCATCGGACCCGCGCGATACCCCTGCTCCGTGACGGCGCCTCGCTGGCGGACAACCTCTCGGCGGTGCTGCACGCCGGTCTCGACGTGATGCACCCTTACCGAAGCTTCGGCGGCTCGTTCTTCCAGTCGGCGCTTCCCCTGCAGTCGACCTCCAGTCCCTTCTCGCCCGAATCGTCCGCCGCGCGAGACATGGCCGTGGACCTCATGCGACTGACTCTGCAGAAGTCCAAGCAGCGCGGACCGGCATCGCTGGAGAGTCGACTCCCCACGTTGCTGTGGGTCGCGTACCTGGGTGTGACCCTGCACTGGGTCACGGACGGATCCGACGACCAACGCCGCACCCGCGCGCTCGTCGACGGTCTCGTTCCCGTCGTCACGAAGACGATCAGCCTGTCCCGACTGCCGGTCGCGCGAGGACTGCTCGGCGACATCGTCGGGCTGGTGGACACCATGACATCCGAGAAGGGAAGCGGGCGATGACGAGAGACGTACGGACCGTCGTGATCTGTGGAGCGACGGGATACATCGGGCAGTACCTCGCGAGGGCGTATCGGGACCGGGGAATCGACGTGAGATCCGTGGGCCGCGGCGCCGTCAACGACGCGTCGTGGTCGGACCGTGACCGGTTGACCCGTGTCCTCGACGGAGCCGACATGGTGATCAATCTGGCGGGCCGTTCGGTGAGCTGCCGCTACACCAAGAGTACCGCCGACGTCATCTTCTCCTCGCGGGTGGAGACGACGGCCGCACTGGGCCAGGCCCTTTCGCGTGTGGACCGCGCTCCGGACGTGTGGTTCAACGCCAGCACCGGAACCATCTACCGCGATGCTCGTGACCGGCCGATGACGGAGCGGGACGGGGACGTGGGGACGGGTTTCTCCGTCGAGGTGGCCCGCGCGTGGGAGCGCGAACTGTTCGACGCGCCCACCGGCCTCCGCAAGATCGCTCTGCGCATGGCGATCGTCCTGGGTGCCGGTGGCGGCGCCGTCAACCCCCTCATCGATCTGGCGCGGCTCGGACTCGGCGGCCGGATGGGTGACGGCACACAGATGTTCAGCTGGATCCACGTCGCGGACGTGCTCCGGTCCATCGACCATCTGTACGCGCGCGAGGACATCGCGGGACCGGTGAACCTCGCGACACCGTTCGCCGTGGACAACGCCACCATGATGCGCGAGGTCCGACGTCACCTGGGACGGTCACGAGGTGTCGCGACCCCCGCATGGTTGTTGCACGCCGGCGCCGCTGTCATCCGCACCGAACCGGAACTGGTCCTGAAGAGTCGGTGGGTGGATCCCGAGGTGTTGCGGCGCAGTGATTTCGAGTTCGAGTATCCGCGCCTGGGTCCGGCGTTGGAGCAGATCGCTCGCCACACGTCCCGCGGTCTGCTGCCGGTCGCCCTGGGCTGACGCGACGTCGTACGCGTCGTTTCCGCCGACGGTCCGCGGGTAGCCGACACCGACGCGATCCGTGCGACGAAGGAGCAGCGATGACGACCGTGACGGACCTATTGGCCACCCATCCCCTCGATGGTGATCGTGCACTGGTGGCGGCCTGTGTGGAGGCGTGTCTCGACTGTTCGACGGCGTGCACCGTCTGTGCCGACGCCTGCCTCGCCGAGGATTCCGTCGCGCGACTCAGGTCGTGCATTCGACTCGATCAGGACTGCGCCGACCTGTGTGCCGCGACCGCCCGGATCATCACGCGGAGCGGTGCCCGGTCCGAGACGGCACGCGCCGTGCTGATCGCCTGTGCGTCCGGGTGCGACGACTGTGCCGACGAGTGCGCCCGGCATGCGGGGATGCACGAGCACTGCGCCGCGTGTGCGGACGCATGTCGGCGATGTGCGCGGGCGTGCCGCGACCTGCTGGCCGCGCCGGGCACACCGATGTGACGAGCTGGCGAGGAACAAGCACATCGGTTTCGGTCACCTCCGGTGTTCGGTGACGCGGTCGGGCACGGGTACGGCGGTCGGACCGACCGAAACTCCCTGATCGAGGATCTGACGGCGTGTTTCGACGCGACGATCGCGGGAACACGGGCGCCGCAGCACCACCGTCGGGTGGGGCTCGGTTGTCCGGTGACCCGTGGAGGAACTCAGTGTCCGATCTTCAGCCGTTCTACGACGACGTCCAAGCTCACTACGACCTCTCGGACGAGTTCTTCAGGCTCTTCCTCGATCCGACGCAGACCTACAGCTGTGCGTACTTCGAGCGCGAGGACATGACACTCGAGGAAGCGCAGCTCGCGCGTGTCGGCGATGCTGAACGGGCTCGACACGGGACGCACCACCGAGGTGCGGCTGCAGGGGTGGGAGGAGTTCGACGAGCCGGTCGATCGCATCGTCAGCATCGGCGCCTTCGAGCACTTCACCTCCCCCCGCTACGACGACTTCTTCGCCCGCGCCTACTCGATCCTGCCCGGGGACGGCCGGATGATGCTGCACACCATCGTGCAACTCGGCCGCGACATGTTCCGGCAGAAGTCGCGCGTGACGCGGGCGGACATGGACTTCGCCGACTTCATCGGCCGCGAGATCTTTCCCGGCGGCGAGCTCCCGATCCCGCAGGTGGTGATCGAGAAGGGCGAGCGAGCCGGCTTCCGCGTGGAGAAGGTCCAGTCGCTGCAACAGCACTACGCTCGAACGCTCGATCTGTGGTCGGCCGCGCTGGAGGCGAGGAAGGACGAAGCCGTCGCCATCGCCGACGAGGCGATGTACCAGACCTACATGCGGTACCTGCCCGGCTGCGCCGACTTCTTCCGGCGGGAACTGATCGACGTCCGCCAGTTCACGATGGTGAAGTAGACGCCGTCGCCTGGTCGGGGGCGTCGATCTCTGCGATCACGACGCCGATGTCGTCGGCGCTGTAGGGAAGTCCGAGGACATCCGTCAGAGCGGCAGCTGCCCGGCTCGCGACGAGATCGCCGGCCTCCTGGAGATCCGTGCCGTAGGCGGCGATCACCGTCACCAGACCGCCCGTGCACCGGTGACCCTCGGTGTAGAGCGAGATGTCGGCGGGCTCCGTGCCCGCCACCTCGGCGACGGCGCTGCGGACGGCGATGCGGACGACGACGTCACTGACCCGAAGGGTGTCGGCGTCGACGTCCACTCCCTCGACGACGCCCTCGTCGGGGTAGCGGGCGTCGAGGGGCCACGTCCGGACCCCGACGGCTCGCACGCGTGAGAGGGCGGCGGCGCTGATGTCCACCCACCCGTGCACAGGCGCGTCGCGCAGCACGCTCGCGGCTCGACGGAGCGTCGAATCCGTCTGCGGCGGTGTCGAATCAGGCTGACCCGACGTCATCTCCACGTCTCCAATCGTGTCTCGAGTGTGGCGCGTGCACGCGTGAGGTGGCCGCGGACGGCACCGGGGGAGAGGGCCATGACCGTGCCGATCTCGGTGTGCTTCATGCCCTCGACCTCACGGAGCAACCAGCAGGCCCGCTGGCGATACGGTAGCTCAGCGAGGGCATCGTCCAACGCGGACAGGAAGTCGGCGTCGGACACGGTGCGCGACGGGTCGTCCCTCGGGTCCTGGCTCGGCCTCTCGAACACCCAGTCCTCGACGGGCGCGATGCTGCGGCGCCGCCGATGATCCGTCACCTTGTGGGAGACGACGCTGAACAACCAGGTGCGCAGCGACGAGTCGGAACGGAAGTGGCGCAGTCCGCGCCAGGCGTCGACCAACGCGTCCTGGACGATGTCCTCGGCAGCGCCTCGGTCGGACAGGAGGTGCGTCGCGTAGCGCAACATGTCCGGTCCGAGTCGGCGCACGATCTCCTCGAACGCGCGTCGGTCGCCCATGCCCGCGGCGGCGGCGAGGGCGCGATCGCCGAGCTCGCGGTGGTCGGCGGCGAACGTCGGACGAGTGGACGTGTCGCGGTCCGCCGACGGTGCTGCGATGGACGGGAGGCTGACATCACCGGCCACGTCGGGACTGCCGGGATCGGGCGCGATCGACGGACGACTGAGCACTGTTCCCCCCGAACCGCCGTCGGAGTGACCCACCCCGAAGATTGATGAAGCAACTACTTTCCCCGACGTGACTGTTCCCGCGCAGGATCACGCGCAAACCGATGTGATGCGCATGACTTGATTTCCGACGTGCGTTTTCGTGGTGAGGACCCGACTCAATGACTGTGACGAGCCGTCACAGTCCAGAGAGAGGACCTGAAGTGAACGCCCCGCAGACTGCGACAGGAAACGCCGTGAGGACGTCCGTCGCATCGACCGTCGACCACAGTGACGACCGAACCGACCGCAGAGATCGCGGCCGCACAGTCGTTGCGGACGCCGTGGTCGCCACCGTCGCCGGCATCGCCGCACGAGAGGTACCGGGCCTCCACGCCCTGGAACCGGCCGGTTCTCGTGCGCTCGACGTACTCCGGTCCGCAGTGGGCGTCGACGGGGCGAGGCACACACAGGGGGTGTCGGTCGAGGTGGACGACCGCACCGCAGTCGTCTCGCTCGATCTGGTGGCGGACTACGGAATATCCATCGCCGACGTCGCAGCGGACGTCCGCCGCAACGTCTCCAGTGCGGTGACGGCACTGACCGGACTCACCTGCAGCCGCGTCGACGTCGTCGTGCACGACGTGCAGGTCGGTGGCCACCGCACGGCCGCCTGACCACAGTCTCGTCCGACCACACACACCGACTCGCACTCCGCGGGCCGGTCGAAGAGAGGAACCATGATGACCACGATCGAGAAACGCACCGACGAGGTGCGCGCATGAGCGCCCGTCGGAGCCTGTCCAGCCGACTCTTCGAGGGCCTGGGCCGCGTGACGTGGGGCTACGCCAAGCGCAAGATCGACGAGCGCCGCACCCGACGAGGAGGACGACGATGACCAAGTTCACCGTCTACATCGCCGAGGCCATCGGCACCGCCGTTCTCGTGATCGGAGGTGTGGGCACCGCCGTCCTGGCGGGCGACGACGTCGGCACCACCGGAATCGCGCTCGCCTTCGGCCTGACACTGCTCGCGATGGTGTTCGTGCTCGGACCCGTGTCAGGTTGCCACATCAACCCGGCGGTCACGCTCGCGTTCCTCGTCACGGGCCGCATGACGGCCGCCCGCGCCGCCGGATACGCCGCCGCACAGGTGATCGGCGGACTCGTCGGCGCCCTGGTGGTCTACGCCATGGCGACGGGTCGACCCGGATACGACCGGACGGTCGACGGTCTCGGCGCCAACGGATACGGCGACGCCTCGGCAGGAAACTACTCGCTTCTCGCCGTCGCGATCGTGGAGATCGTGGCAACGGCAGTTCTCGTGCTGGTCGTACTCGGCGTGACAGGGCCGCATTCCGTTGCGGCAGCCGGGGTTCCGATCGGACTGACGCTCGCGTTCGTGCATCTGCTCGCCATCGGGGTCGACTCGACGTCGGTCAACCCGGCGCGCTCCATCGGGCCTGCGCTGATCGCCGGCGGGAACGCACTCTCGCAACTGTGGGTGTTCCTGGTCTTCCCGTTGATCGGTGGTGTGGTCGGTGCACTCGCCTACAAGGCCGTGCGGCCCGCCGAGGCGGTCGCCGCGCACTGACTCTCGTGTGCGACGAGCCCGTTGCTCGCCGGGTGCACCCGGGGCATGATGCGACGGTCGGTCGTGGGGGCCGTCGCACATGGGGGTGGGTCATGAACACGGTACGTCGTACGCCAGGTCTGCGCGCGATCCTGGACGACTATCGACGCTGGCGCGCGATCGGGCCGGGCGGGCTCCCAGACAATCCGGTCGGCTGGGTGGTCATGACCGCTCTACGCCCCCTCTGTCGAGAGACCATTCGACTGCGCGACAACGATATCCGGGCCGCCGTCGGTGCGCTCGAGTTGCCGGACCGCGGCAGTCGACCCGTCATGGCACCGTTCCCGATCCCGCACCGGCAGGTGGTGTCCGACGGCGATCCCGTCAGTGTCCGGTCGTTGCAGGATCACCTGACGATCCTGAGCTCCACCGACGGATGCCACAGCGCGCGTAGCCATCTGGAACGTCGAGGCGACGCGCTCCACGTCGATCACCCGCGCAGCGCCGCCGCTCGGCGTGCTCGCGGAGAGATCGCCCACGTGCACGACGCGCAGGGGTCGATGCACGTGGTCGCCGATCCGCGGGACGTCGCCGAGATCGTCTCGCGTGGCTGGGGAGAGCGGCATCCGCTGGCCGGGCGTTCCCTCGTGGGACTGCCGGACAGCTATCTCTACCTCTACGCACCTCGGAACGAGGCAGAGCAGCAGCAGCTGCGGCGCATCGTGGACCGGGCGATCGTCTCTGCTGGAACGTGATCGGTTCGCGGGGTCACGGGCCGTGCGGTGTCCAGACTTCGACGACACCGGCGCTCGTCGGCGGCACGCGCACCTAGTCTGAGCGCCATGAGATTCGACGAGTATCGGGCCCACGACGCGACCGGGCTCGCCCAGCTGGTCGCGTCCGGCGACGTGACGGCCGCGGAGTTGGTCGAGGTCGCGATCGCGCGAGCGCGCGAGGTGGATCCCACCCTGAACGCCCTCGTGCAGTGGCAGGAGGATGCCGCGCGAGTGCGGGCCGCGGGCGCCTTGTCCGGTCCGATGGCGGGAGTGCCGTTCCTGCTCAAGGATCTCTTCCAGGCTCAGGCCGGGATCGTCGAGACGTCGGGGTCACGCTCGGGGGCGTCGTCCAGGCCCCGGGTCACGGACACCGTGGTGCAACGGTGGCTCGACGCCGGGGTCGTCGTCCTGGGCCGCACGGCCGTACCCGAATTCGGCGCCAAGGGAGTCACCGAGCCGCAGGCGCACGGTGCGACCCGCAACCCGTGGGATCCCGCCCGCACACCCGGTGGCTCCTCCGGTGGTTCGGCCGCCGCGGTGGCGTCGGGCATCGTGCCCGTCGCCGGCGCCAGTGACGGCGGCGGCTCCATCCGCATCCCCGCGGCGTACTGCGGCCTGTTCGGACTCAAGCCTGGCCGGGCAGTCGTCCCTGCCGGGCCCCGCGCCGGGGAGATGCTCTTCGGGAGCGCCGTCACCGGTGTGCTCACCCGCTCCGTGCGCGACTCGGCCGCGTTCCTCGACATCGTGCGCGGCTCGGACGACGACGCTCCCTTCGAGTTCGCGGCCCCGTCGACGCCCCATGTGGAGGCACTCGGCCGGCCGGGTCCTCGGCTTCGGATCGGGGTCGCGGCGCGATCGGCGCTGAACGACGCACCCCACCCGGACGTCCTCGCCGCGCTCGACCGCGCCCGCGACCTGCTCGTCGAACTGGGCCACACCGTCGAGGAGGTCGCCTCGCCGTTCGACGAGGAGCAGCTGGCCAGAGACTTCCTCGTGCCGTGGTTCGTCCACCTCGCCGCCGAGGTGTCGTCCGCGTCGGCCACGGCGCGGCCCACCACGACGGAGTTCGAACTCGACACGCTGGTCCTCGCCGAGATCGGGCGCGCCACGAGAGCGGTGGATCACGATGCGGCGCTGGCACGCTGGCAGGACCACGTCCGCGCCATCGCTGCATTCCACCGCCGCTTCGATCTGCTCATGACACCCACGACGGCGGGTCCCGCGCCGCTGATCGGCGCCTTCGACACCCCGTTCGTCGAGAGGGTGGGCGCCCGGCTCGCGCTCGCGCTGCGACTCGGACCTATTCTCGGACGGCTCGGCGCGGTGCAGGACGCGGTGATGCGCAGCCTGTCCGCTGTCCCGTACACGCAATCGGCCAATCTGACCGGGCGGCCGGCGATGAGTGTTCCGCTCTCGGCGACAGTCGACGGTCTGCCAGTCGGCGTGCACTTCCTGGCGCCACCGGGTGGGGAGACTCGGCTGCTGGTGCTCGCCGCGGAGCTCGAGGTGGCGCGGCCGTGGTTCGACAGGATCCCCGCGGACGTGGTCAGTGAGCGAGTCGGATGACGCCGTCGACGATCTCCACCTGCGCGGTGGTGAGCGGTACGGCGCGTCCGACGGCGGCCACCACTGCGGAGTAGGGCGGGAAACCGAAGATCACTCCCTTGGGCCCGGACACCATGGACCCGTCGGTCACGTCGAATTCCGCCCTGTGCCAGGGGCACTGGAGGCAGCCGTTCTCGGTCACCCGCCCGCGCCCGAGCTTGGCGAGTTGGTGGCGGCACGTGTTCCCGACGGCGAACGGTGTCCCGTCGGGCCGGATGCCGACCGCGAGCACCCCGTGGTCGTCGGTGCGCACCTCGGCCACGCCCCTCTCGTCCAGATCGGCGACACGCACGAGGTCTCGCCCGCGTGCCCGGATCGGCTGATCGTGGAGCACGGGTGGGAGCACGCTGCGCGGTCGCGGGGCGGGGGCGCGGTCGTCGGCCATGGGCGGGGGTTACCCGGACGGCGGCCGACTACGCGTCGTCGGTACCGGGCCTCGGGACGTCGGTCTCCCAACGCGCGCGGCGTTCGTCGTCGGACTGTTCCCACCACGGCGTGCCGCGTTCGCCGAGAGCGACCTTGGCGGCCTGTACACCGGCGCGGGACTCCGCGGCGCCGCCGGTCCGGCGGACGTCGCGTCGCCACGCCATCAGGATCGACCGCAGTTCGGCGCCGCGCTCCTCGGGAATGTCTGGATCGGTGGCGCGCCACTTCCGCCCGTCGATCACGATGTGGTGGCCGTCCTCGGTGTACTCCCGGCCGTCCGTCATGACACCGATGCTAGCGACGACTCCGGGATGTCCCGTCGGGTTCCGGCCCGGGGACGCATCGTGACGACAGTGATGGCCACGAAGGTCAGCGCCAGACCGATCGCGGTGAGGGCGGTGAACGGCTCGCCGAAGAGCAGGGCGCCCCACACGGTGGTGACGGGCGGTACGAGGAACATCAGAGCGTTCACCCTCGTCACCCCCACCCGGTCGAGCAGATACCAGTACAGCCCGTACCCGCCGAACGTCGCGAACACCACCAGTCCCGCCGTCGCCGCCCAGAAGTCGAGTGTCGTCGGCGGTACCGCGGTGCCCGTCGCGACCGCGCCGGCGGTGAAGACGACGGCCGATGTGGCGCAGTGGATTCCGAGGGCGCTGACGGGTGCCGGTCGCTGGGCGCGACGGTCGACGAAGGTCGCGGCGACCAGAGACATCATTCCCACCAGCGGAACGAGGTAGGCCCACGCCGGGGTGGTCGCGGTGGTCGCCGTGGCGTCCGCAACGGTGGCGAGCGCGACGCCGAGAGCACCGATCAGGAGCCCGATCCATTGTCGGCCCGAGGCCGCCGCGCCCAGCAGGGGGCCCGCCAGCGCTGCCGCGACGAGTGGCTGCACTCCGTCGACGAGGGCCGTGGTGCCGGTGGAGACCCCGAGGCCGATGGCCCAGTACACGGTGAGGAGGTAGCCGGACTGCGACAGAAAGCCCACGATCACCTGCCGCCGCAGGTCCGGGCCTCGAACTCGGCGAGACCCGAGGAGCCACGTCGGTGCGAGCAGCAGGGCGAGGGGGAGGAACCGCCACATCAGGACGGTGGTGACGGCAGCGTCCTCACCGCTGATCTTCGCGCCGATGAAACCGGACGACCAGCAGAGTACGAACGCCGCGCCCGCCAGTACCGACCCGACGGCAGTGCGTCGATCCACAGGTATACCGATCTGTCTACTCATGACAGCAGACTACACAGATCGGTATAGTTCGAAACATGACATCCGAGGTCGCCTGGACGCCGAAGGCGCGTGCCGTGCTGGCCGCGGCCGACGAGCTGTTCTACGAGCAGGGCATTCACGCGGTCGGCGTCGACACGATCGCGGCGCGAGCCGGCGTCACGAAGAAGACGTTGTACGACCGCTTCGAGTCCAAGGAACGGCTCGTCGTGGAGTACCTGCGGGAACGAGACCGTCAGTGGCGCGAGTTCCTCGCCGTCCGGCTGGGTGCCGTCTCCGCCGACGAGGCCGGCGATCGGATCGATGCGGTGCTCGTCGCCTCGGCCGAGTGGACGGCGCAGCGAAGTGGCAAGGGATGCAGCATGGTCAACGCGCACGCGGAGATCAGCGACCCCGCCCACCCGGCCTATCCGGTGATCATCGGGCAGAAGCGCTGGATGGCCGATCTGTTCGTCGACATCCTCGCGGCCGCAGGAGTGCCCGACCCGGCGGGGACGGCCGACCTGCTGATGCTCGTGCACGAGGGCGCGCTGGTGTGCGCGGGAATGGGAGTGGTCGAGCGGCCCTTCGACCGTGCGCGTGCTGCCGCGCGTCTACTCCTCGAGCCCACCGGCCGGTGACCACCCGAGCGCCGGCCCGAGCGTCGTCGCCATGTCGGTGAGAATCTGCACGTAGTCGTCGTGGTCGAAGCTGAAAGGCAGAGCGAACGCCACCTCGTCGATCTCCCGGAAGGCTGCGCGCGCCTGCAACTGCTCCACGAGCTGCTCGGTGGTGCCCACCAGATCGGGAGCGAACAGCAGGCGGGCCGGGCCGACCGGTGACCGGGTGCGGCCCAGACGGGCATCGGCGTACTCCTGGTAGCGGGCACGCTGGCTCGGTGTGGCCGAGTCGGTCGGAATCACCACCAAGCCCTGCGAGACCCGAGCACCGTTCCCCGCCGAGTGTGCCGAGCGGAAAGCCTCGATGTGGGAGAGCTGGATAGGGTCGAAGTCGTCGTCCGCCTCGGCCTTCACGACGCTGCTCGTCAGGAAGTTCATACCGTTCGCGCCGGCCCAGCGAGCCGACCCGAGCGACGCTCCGCCGTACCACATCCGGGACGCAAGACCGGGCGAATGAGGCTGTGCGCGTGAGGAATGCACCTCGATGCCGTCCATCCCCTCGAAGTCCGTCAGACGATCGCCTCGGATCGCGGCGAGGAGCCGCTCGACCCGGGCGTAGCTGAAGTCCTCCCGATCGGCGGTGTCGGGGTACAGTGCATCCCTGAGCCGGTCGAAGTTCATCGGCGGGCCCACGCTGACCCCGGGATTCAGGCGCCCGCCGGACAGGATGTCGACGGTGGCGAGGTCCTCGGCCAGCCGCACCGGGTTCTCCCACCCCAGCGGAGTCACGGCGGTGCCGAACTCGATCCGCGAGGTCCGCTGCGATGCGGCGGCCAGCACGGCGACGGGGGAGGAGATGCCGTACTGCAGGTGGCGATGCCGCAACCAGGCGCTGTCGAAGCCGAGACGTTCGCCCAGCTCGATGATCGCGAGTGTCGACTCGTGCCCGGCCGCGGGGTCGTCCCCGTCGAACAGTCCGATCGTGAGAAAACCCATCCTGCGCAGCGGTCTCGGGTGCATGGGTCCATGATCCCCCCGTGAGCCTTTCGCGCATCCCCGAGTACGCAAACCGCGCACGGGGGCGAAGCCCTATGATCACGCGATGACCGATCACGATCATGTTGCCGCTCGCCGAGAGATCACGTCCGCCCTACTGACGGCCTTCGAACGTCGTCACGAGGTGCTCGACGTCATCGTCGAGGCCGAGACTCGGCCCGACGCCGTGGAGGCGATCGCCACCCTGCTCGGCACGTCACGGTTGGGCGGCGAGGCCGTCATGGGCATGTCGTTCGCCAGCCTCACCAAGGACGCCCGCCGGAGCAACGCCGCCGAGCTCGAGGACCTGGACAGCCGCCTGAACTTCACGTTGGCCGAGCGTCCCGCCAGCGCGGGAGAGACCCTGGTGCTGGAAGCGTTCTCGGACGACGACCGCGACCTGTTCGCCGCCCGCCTCGCGGACGTCGGTTCCGCGGGTGACGGATCCGGCGGAGCAGCCGGTGATCTGGACACCGAGCTGGCGGCGGCACGGGACCGCCTCGACTCCGAGCAGGCCGCGTGGTTCGTCGCACGCGAGGGCGCGGAGAAGGTGGGCATCGTCTTCGGCGAGCTCGCCGGTGGCGACATCGACCTTCGGGTGTGGATCCACCCCGGACACCGGAAGAAGGGCTACGGCACTGCGGCGCTGCGGAAGTCGCGCGCCGAGATGGCGGCGGTGTTCCCGGGGGTGCCCATGATCGTGCGCACCCCCGGGGTCCAGCCGTCCTGACACTTCTCGGGAGAGGCGATCAGGCCCGGTACTTCTCGACGTACCGGGTCATCGTCTCGAGCTGGTAGCGGGAGACGTCGTGGGCGTTCTCGTTCTCGGCGAAGACGCTCGACACCATGACGGTGTCGTTGTCGTAGAACCCGAGTGAGCCCAGGCCGCCGAAGAACTGGTCCCAGTCGACGTCTCCGTCTCCGATCTTCAGGTGCTGGTGCACCCGCACCGCGTTGCCGGGTGGGTTGGTGATGTACCGCAACCCGTGCGAGCGGTGATGATCCATCGTGTCCGCCACGTGCACCAGACGCACCATGTCCCCGGCGGCGGCCATGATCGCCGGCAGGTCACCACCCATGTGGAACTGGTGGCACGCCACGATCACCATGCCGATGTTCGGGGAGTTGATCCCGCGGATGGTGCGGATCGCGGCGAGCCCGTCCTCGACGAAATCGTCCGGATGCGGATCGATCAGGACGTCGAGCCCCTCGCGCTCGATGATGGGGACCAGTTCCTCCATCGACCGGTAGAACGCCCGCTCGGACTCCTCCGGCTTCTCCGGTCGACCGGAGAACTCGGTGTTCATCGTCGACACCCCGAGGTCGACGGTGATCTGGATGGCCCGCTTCCAGTAGCGCACGGCCGCCTCGCGGGCGTCCTCGTCGGGACCGGACCACCGCAGCACCGGCAACACCGACGCGATCCCGACGCCGGCGTCCGAGCACGCCTTGCGGAACTTCGCGACCAACCCGTCATCGGCCTTGGGATGGTTGAAGAACGGGATCATGTCCACGTGCGGCGTCAGCTGCAACCACTCGTACCCCAGATCGGCCACCACGGCGGGCAGCTCGAGCAGCGAATGCGAATGATGAAACGGCGTCGGATCGAGCGCGATCTTCATCTCAGGCTCCGACGATGGACGAGCGCTGCACCATCTCGACGGCGACCGGGGCACCGGACTCGAGCGACTTCACGCCGGCCTCGCACACCGCGGCTGCAGCGTATCCGTCCCACGCTCCGGGGCCGTCGACGTAGTTGCCCGTCTCGGCGCCGGCCTTCACCGCGTCGACCCAGCGCTGGATCTCGGTGTCGTAGGCCTGGCCGAAGCGCTGCACGAAGCCGGGAGTGATGGTGCCGCCCCAGGTTCCGGGAGCGGACTTGCGGACGAGGCCGACGTCGAGACCGATCATCGCGCTGCCGTGCTCGGCCACGACCTCGGTGCGCACCTCGTAGGCGACGCCGGTGGTGACGAACACCTCGGCGTCGACGTGTCGACCGGACTCCGTGGTGAAGATGGCGATCTGCGGATCCCGCAGGCCCTGCGGTGCCGACGGATTGGCCGACGGGCTGATGATCTGCACCGACGTGATCTCCTCGTCGAGGAGGAAGCGCGTGACGTCCACCTCGTGCACCAGCGAGTCGCGCACGATCATCGCGCTGTCGAAGTGCGGCGGCACGGCGGGGTTGCGGTGTGCGCAGTGCACCACCAGCGGACGGCCGAGCTCGCCGGAATCGATGAGTGCCTTGAGCTGGTCGTACTCGGTGTCGAAGCGGCGCATGAATCCGACCTGGATGAGCTTCTTGCCCAGCGCGGCCTCAGCTTCCACGACGGCGAGGGACGTGGCCACATCGGTGGTCAGCGGCTTCTCGCACATGACGGGCTTGCCGTGCTCGAGACACGCGAGAAGCTGCTTCTCGTGGGTCGGGCCGGGAGTGGCCAGGACGACGGCGTCGACCTCGGGGTCGGCGATCGCGTCGAGGGGATCCTCGACGACGCGGCAGCCGGGGATGGTCGCGGCGAGCTCGTGGGCCTTCGCGCTGACGTAGTCGTTGATCACGGCGACGCGGGCGCCGGTGATCTTCGAGGTGATGCGGGCGACGTGATCGGCACCCATCATGCCGACACCCAGGACCGCGATGCGGAGTTCGGTGGTCATCGTGTCAATCCGTTTCTGTAGGTGCGAAAGTGTGGTCAGGCGAACGTGACGGCGGGAATGCCGCAGGAGCCCAGGTACTTCCGGGTGCGCTGCGCGATCGGCAGGGGAGCGTCGACGGCGCACGGGTACATGTCCTGCTCGACGATCGCGAAGATGTCCGCGGTGAGCTTGCCGTCGTCCGCGAGGCGCTCGATGGTCTTCAGGAGCGGGGGCATGTCCGGGATGCCGAGCGGCGGTTCCGTCATGGCGCCGAGCTTGACGGCCTCGCCGAACGGCAGATCCTCCGCTGCGACCCTGGCGCGGACCTCCTCGTTCACCTGCTTGAGGTGGAGGTACCCGATGCGCTCGGGCGCCCGCTCGATGATCGCGATGTTGTCACCGCCGCAGTAGCTGATGTGGCCGGTGTCGAGGCACAGGTTCACGAACTCGCTCGAGGTGCCGTCGAGGAAGCGGTACACGTTCTCTTCGGTGTCGACGTGGCTGTCGGCGTGCGGGTGGTACTGCGCCTTGACGCCGTACTGCTCGAACATGCGCTTGCCGAGCTCGTTCATGCCCTCCGTCTTTTTGCGCCACTGGTCCGCCGTGAGGTCGCGGTCCTCGAGCACCGCGCCGGTGGAGGGGTCACGCCACATCTCGGGGATGACGACGACGTGCTTCCCGCCGGCGGCGGCGGTCAGCTTGGCGACGTCCTCGATCTGCGTCCACACCGCGTCCCACGCGTCGTCCTGGTGCAGGTGTTCGAACACCGTGCCGGCCGACAGCTTGAGACCCCGAGAGCCCAACTCCGACAGCAGCTTCTGCGGATCAGTGGGCAGGTAGCCGTACGGGCCCAGTTCGATCCACTCGTAGCCCGACGCCGACACCTCGTCGAGGAAGCGGCCGTACGGGGTCTGCTGAGGATCCTCGGGGAACCACACTCCCCAGGAGTCGGGGGCGGATCCGACGCGAATCGTGCTCATGTCTCGGGTGTTCCTCTCGAAGAATGTCCGGCGCTCGTGCTGTGGCACTAACGCGCTTAAGTAACGCGCTTAAGCTACTATGAGGTGGATCACGCTTCCGTGTCAAGCCCCGTCCCAGAGGAGTGCCGGTGTCCACGCCGCCCCGCAGCCGCAAGACGACGATGAGTGACGTCGCCGCTCTGGCGGGAGTGTCCCGGACCCTGGTGTCGTTCGTCCTCAGTGGCAAACCGGGTGCGAGTGACGACACTCGCGACCGTGTCCTCGCCGCTGCGCGCGAACTCGACTATCGACCCGACAACGCTGCGCGACTCCTCGCGCGCGGGCGGAGCAGGACGTTGGGGGTCGTGATCGACGTGCGACAGCCGTTCCAGGCCGATCTCGTGACCCACATCTATCCCGTGGCCGAGGCGGCCGGGTACGAGGTGTTGCTGTCCGCGAGTGCGCCCGGCCGGGACGAGACGAAGGCGATCGAGGCGCTGCTCAGCCATCGCTGCGAAGGCGTGATCCTGCTCGGCCCGTCGTCCTCACCCGAGTACGTCGCGCATCTCGAGGAGCGGGCCGTGGTGGTCATGATCGGACGGGCCCTGCCCGCCACCGACTTCGACATCGTGCGCAGCGCCGACGACCACGGAGTGCGTCAGGCGGTCGACCACCTCGTCGGTCTCGGGCACGTGGACATCCACCACGTCGACGGTGGTACCGACTCCGGTGCGACCGAGCGTCGCGCCGCCTTCCGTGCCGCGATGGACGAGCGCGGTCTTCCCGCCGTGGTGTGGCCGGGTGCGCACACCGAGGAGGCGGGCAGTGCCGCCGGAACGCGCATGGTCGCCGAGCGGCGGGTGCCCACCGCGGTGATGGCCGGCAACGATCTGTGCGCGGTGGGACTGATGGACGCGTTCCACCGTGCCGGAATCGCTGTGCCCGATGATGTCTCGGTAGTGGGATACGACGACAGCGAGCTGGCGCACCTCTCGCGCATCGATCTCACGACCGTCCGGCAGGACGCCGAGGGTCTGGCCGCGACGGCGGTGCGGTTCGCCATCGCCCGCCTCGAGGACGAGAGCCTCGCGCCCGCCGAGCTGGTGGTCGAGCCGTCACTCGTCGTGCGCGGGAGTACCGGGCCCGTGCGCACGGTCGCGCGTCAGACGGCCCGGCGCACCTGACGTCGTTCGCGGGCGGTCAACCCGCCCCACACTCCGTACGGTTCGGCGGACTCGAGAGCCACTTCGCGGCACCGAGCGATCACCGGGCAGTGTGCGCACAGCCTCTTCGCGATCTCCTCGCGTTCGCGGGCAGCTCGTCGTCCCTCTTCGGCGGGGGAGAAGAACAGGTCGCTGCGCTCGCCGCGGCACACCGCGGCGAGACGCCACTGCCCGGAGTCGGTGGAGCTCGTCTCGACGGAGATCGTCATGACACACGATGCTGTCGCAGTGAGAGGGGTCGGCACAGGGTTCGACTCGAGCAGGTCGCAACTCCGCAGAGGCACCCTCGTTTCGACGCGGCCCTCGTCGGTCACCCTCTCGAAATGCAGACGTTCCTCCCCGACCCCGGCTTCGCCCGCAGCGCACAGCTGCTCGACGACAAGCGGCTCGGGAAGCAACGCGTCGAGACCTTCCAGATCCTGCGCGCCCTGGTATGGCCCTCCTACGGGTGGAAGAACCACCCGGCGGTGGTGATGTGGCGGGGATTCACCCCGGCGCTCGTGGCCTACGGGATCGCGACCTGCCGGGAGTGGGCGGCCCGCGGGCGGGCGGAGGCCCTGGAGGCACGGCTCCTCGACTACAGCGACGGGCGTGCGTGGACGTACGACGAGTTGCGCGACGACGGCCGACTGCCGCCCTGGCTCGGTGACGACTCGGTGCACGCGAGCCATCGTCGCGCCCTGGCCGCGAAGGCGCCGCAGGCGTACCCGGCCGTCTGGGCGGGGGAGACCGGGTACGTCTGGCCCGGATCCCTCTTCCCGCGCTGGCCCCTGACGGTCGGCGACACCACGCCCAGTGCCGTGGTGTCCTCGATGATCGAGATGGGCGCGCCCGCAGAGCTGTTCGACCCGGGTACGGAGGAGTGGTCCGCCCTGCGGGCCCTGCACCGTGGCCGATCCGCGCAGGTGCGGACGACGAACCACCGTCTGCTGACGGTCGCTGCAGCGCTGGTGCGGCCGGGCCGCACGGCTCTCCTGCTGGACACTGACCCGCTCGCTCCCGACCTCCCGCTGCCCGAACCGTCCGCCGAGCCGGGCGGCACGGTGTCGGCGTCCGTCGCGCGCGAGCCGACCCCCGAGGACCTCGAGGCGATGCGGGCCGAGGGCCGCGATCCCGGGCGTCTGCGCGTGTTCCGCCGTGGCGCGACCGTGCGCGATGCCGGGGAGTACGCCCTGGTGGTCACGTCCGGTGCCGCGGTGCCGGGCGAGCTCGCGGCTGTTCCGTCGCTCCGTCTGACGACGTGAGGACTAGCGCCCTCGCCACGCGGACCAGAGTTCGGAGTACCGGCCGCCCGCCTCCACCAGGTCCCGGTGCGGCCCCTGCTCGACGATGCGGCCGTGCTCGAGCACCACGACGCTGTCGGCGCTCGCCGCCTGGGTGAGGCGGTGGGCGACGACGATAGTCGTCCGTCCGCGAGTGGCGGCCCGGGCGGCCTCCTCGAGGTCGCGCGCGCCGGCGCTGCCGGCCTCGGCGGTGGCTTCGTCGAGGACGGCGACCGCCGGATCGGCCAGGACGATGCGGGCCAGTGCGATCTGTTGCGCGCGAGACGGAGTCAGCTCGACGCCGCCCTCGCCGACCACCGTGTCGAGACCGTCCTCGAGGGTGCTCACCCACGAGTGCGCGCCGACCGTCCGCAGAGCGTGTTCGACCGTCTCCCGATCCGCGTCCGGTGCCGCGAGCCGCAGATCGTCGATGAGCGGTCCGGCGAACACGTGCACCTCCTGGCTGACGATCGCGACGTGCCGGCGCAATCGATCGGAGCCGATGTCGTCGAGCGACACCCCGCCCACCCGGACCGATCCGGAGTCCGCTCGCATCGAGCCGGCCACGAGCGCGGCGATGGTGGACTTGCCGGCGCCGGTCGAGCCGACCAGCGCCACCGTCGTGCCGTCGTCGATCCGCAGATCGATCCCGTGCAGGACGTCGTCGACCCCGTCGTAGGAGTGGCGGAGGTTCGTCACGACGACGGTGCCGTCGGCGGGCTCCACCTCGGTCCCGGGGGAGCGGTCGTCGGGCAGATCGATGACACCCACCAGTCGTGCGAGGGAGGCCCCGGCCGACTGGATGTCGTCGAACGAGTACAGCAGCATGCCGATCGGGTTGAAGAGCCGGTGGAACAGCAGTGCCGCCGCGGTGGTCTGACCGACGGTGACGGCGTCCTCGCGCACCAGCAGAAAGCCGACGGTGAGGATGACCGAGAGGCCGACGCACTCCGCCCGGTTGCTGCGCGAGCCGAACCGGGTGAAGAGACGGAAGACGGTGACGGCGATGTCGCGAGCCTTGCCGGACGATGCGTCGATGCGCGCGAGGTGCTCACCCTCCATGCCGTACGCCCGCACGGTGCGGGCCCCCTGCATGCTGCTGACCAGAGACTGGGCGCGCTCGCCCATCGCGACGCGCTCGGCGGCGTACATCGGGGCGGACCGCGGCAGATACCAGTGCAGGGCCATCACGTACATCGGGATCGCGACCATGCCCGCGAGTCCCAGACGCCAGTCGAGCCCGAGCATCGTGATCAGACTGAGCAGGACCAGCAGCACGGCGGCGAGGATGTTCGGCACCACTTCGCCGAGCGATTTCGCCATCACCGCGATGTCGTCCCCGACGCGGGAGAGCAGGTCTCCCTTGCCGACTCGCTCCAGTGTGCTCACCGGGAGGTGGAGTGCGCGACCGAGGACGCGCTCGCGCAGCGAGGCCAACATCTTCTCGCCGAGCAGACTGACGGTGTAGGCGCCGATCCCGGTGAAGACGCCGCCCGCGACCGCCGCGGCGCCGATGACCGTCACGACACCGACGATCGTGGACGTCGGTGCGCCCTCGGTCACCCGATCGACGAGCATGCCGAAGACGTACACGGGAATCAGCGCCATCGCCGCCGCGACCACGCCGATGGCGACGGTGAGCGCGACCGATCCCCGCCGCGCACGGAGTTCGCCGCGAAGGAACGCCCAGCATCGCCGTCCACTCGCGATGGGCAGCAGTGCGGTCGGTTCGGTCATCGCAGAACCGCCTCTCGGTAGCGCTCGTCCGTCTCCGCCAACCCGTGGTGGGTGCCGACGGTCGCGACGCGCCCCTCGTCGAGCACGACGACGCGGTCGGTGACCGCGAGGAGCGCGGGGCTGGTGGTGATGAGCACCGTCGTCTGGGTGCGGGCGTCGCCGTCGTGACGCAGTCCCGCGATGCCGGTGGCGATGGCGTGTTCGGTCACCGCGTCGACGGCGGTGGTCGGATCGTGGAGGACGAGTACCGGTGGCTGCGCCGCGAGTGCGCGGGCGAGGGCGACTCGTTGGCGTTGCCCACCGGACAGGCTGGCACCGCGGTCGGTCACCGGATGGTCGAGACCGCCGTCGTGCATGGCGACGATGTCGGTGACGGCGGAGGCGGTCACCGCGGCGTCGAGGTCGCTCCCGCGGTCCAGGGCGATGTTGGACCGCACCGTGCCGGCGAACAGATCCGACGTGTGCGGTTCCACCAGCACGGTGCGGCGGACCTCGGGGAGCGCGAGCTCGGCCACGTCGACGCCGCCGACCGTCAGCCGTCCGGTGACGTCGTCGGGCGACACCTGGCCGGAGAGGACGGCGGCCAATGCATCGGCGTCCTGCGGCCGGTAGGCGACGACGCCGACGATCTCACCGCGCTCGAGATGCAGGTCGAGATGCGTCAAGGTCCCGTAGGACAGGTCGTCGAGTCCGACGGACGAGGTGTCGGGGGACCGCGTACCGGTGGAGGTGACCACCGGGTCGGCGCCGAGAACCAATGCCAACCGGTCCGCTGATCCGCGGATGACCGCGAGGAAGCCGGGAAGTCGGGAGAGCGAACTCAGCGGCTCGATGAGGAACTGCGCCAGTCCGACGACAGTGATCAGCTCGGCGACGGAGATCCGGCCCTCGAGAGCGAGGAACCCGGCCGTGCCGGCCACGGCGGCGGACAGCAGCGCGCCCACCGTCGCCGAGACACCGAGGTACACGCTGTTGCCACGGGCCAGACGCATCGTCGCGGCCAGTGCACGTCGGCTCGACTGCACGAACCGCCGGGACGCGACGTCCTCGGCGCCGATACCGCGGAGGGGCCGTACGCCGCTGACGAGATCGGTGGCGAGACCCGAGACGCGGGCCACCTCCGCCTGCTGATCGGTCGCGGCGCGGGTGAGGAACGGCGCACACAACTGCAGGAGAAGGAGAAGGACAGGCGTGCCGATGACGACGGCCAGCCCGAGCGGCACATCGATGACGAGAAGTGCCACCGCCGTGACGACGAGGGCGGTGACCGCGGCGGCGACCCGGGCGATGGCGTCGAGCGCCCACGAGGTCTTCTCGGCATCCGAGGTGCTGACCGTCAACAACTCGCCGGGGCCGAGATCGACCTGGACGCCGCGCGGGTCGAGCACGCGTCCCGCGACCTCCACGCGCAGCAGGTGTGCTTCCCGCTCGATCGCGACGACGATGATGCGGGCGCCGAAGCGGTACGCGTAGGAGAGGACGACGAACAGGCCCGCCAGCCCCAGCAATGAGACGATCATCGCGGTGACGTCGCCGGTCTCGACCGCGCGGCCGATGATGAGACCGATGGCGACCGGCACCATCGTCTCGCAGAACTGGTGCACACAGAACAGGGCCGACGAACCGACGAGTCGCACACGGTGGCGCCGGGTGGTGCGGCGCAGGATGGCCCCGCCGGTCGACGGAGGTGCGTCATGCATTAGCCGACCCTAACCCACGTGGCCGACCGGTCGGGACGACGCGTACGCGTCAGTCGTGCTCGGGATTCCTGGTGCGACGGGCGGCGTCGCGCTGCTGCTGAGCGCGTTCCCGGCACCGACGCAGGAACTCCTCGTCGGACTCGGAGTTCATCGCGACCGCGCGGCCGGGACGGACGTCGTACTCGGGGAAACGGGTCGCGCTCGGTCGGCGTCCCGCGTCGGGACCGCCCCAGATGCCGCCGCCGACGGGCCGGCCCGCCACGAGCCAGGCCACGGACCCGGCGAGAGGAAGGAACACGACGAGCAGGAGCCAGACCGTCTTCGGGAGGTGACGGATGCCACCTTCGTCGGCCGTGATGACGTCGATGAGGCAGAAGATCCAGAGCACGGCGACGATCAGGCCGAGATAGGGCACGGGCGCGTCCTCACGTAGAGCGGTTCACGTCCCGATTCACGAACCGCATGGTCTGTTGACGCGCTCACCCTAGCGCCCGACGTCGCCCTCGTCACTCCGTACGAGCCGTCGCGGGGGTAGGTGGTTCCGAATGCCCTCTGTGAGCGCCCACCGACCGGGTTTCCCCCGGCGGTCCGACGGGCATGCACGGATGTATCGACGAAAGGACAAGTCGTGGTCGCGCAGAACGAGAACGAGCAGCCGCAGGATTTCGCACGCACCACGCGTGCGCACGCCGGTGAGGCCATCACCGACAGCCGCGCATGGCCGGGCTACTTCCTGATGGCGCTGGGCTTCGTCGCGCTCGGACTGGGCCTGACCGCAGCGGGCGGCGGCTTCGAGGGATGGGTGCTGGTCGCCGGCATCGCCTGCCCGGTTCTCCTGCTCGCCGGCCTCGCCGTGGTCCTGCTCGAGCGCAAGCGCGTCAAGGCGGCCGAGGGCAAGTCCCTCACCGATCCCGGTGGTCACTGACCACGATCACGTGACGGGTTCCGATGCGTCGGAACCCGTCGTCTCCGTGCCGAGAACTCGCACGCAGTACTTCCGTGCGTGGTCCGAGCTGCACGGCGGGTACGACGTGCACTCGTCGGCACTGGTGCACGGCTGGCTGACCATCACGTACGTTCTGGCCCGCCCGCTCGCGCGGGCGCGCGTCGCCCCCACCGCGGTCACCGCTGTGGGGGTTCTCTTCGCTGTCCTGGCTCTCGCCGTCGCGGGTTCCGGTCCGTGGGGCGCCGGCGCGGCGGCACTGCTTCTCGTCCTGTCGGCGCTGGTGGACAGCCTCGACGGCGCCGTCGCACTGCTCCGCGGTCGATCGACGGCATTCGGCTACGTTGCCGACTCGGTGGCCGATCGACTCTCGGACATGCTCGTCTTCGCGGTTCTCCTCGTGCTGGGAGCACCCGCACCCCTGGTGGTCGCGGTCGCGCTGCTCACCCTGTTGCACGAGACGGCTCGGGCTCGCGCGGTGTCCGCGGGGATGGCGTCGATCGGAGTCGTGACGGTGTGGGAGCGCCCGTCCCGCGTGATCGCCGTCGTGGTGACTCTCCTGGGAGCCTCGGTGGTGGACACCGGTCCGCTGTTCGGCACCATCGGTGCCGCCGTGTCCCTGATCCTCGCCGTCGTCGGCTTCAGTCAGATCAGCGTGTCGATCCATCACGCTCTGAGTGCGCTTCCCGCTCCGCGACCCGGTCGCACTCGAGAGTGAACACCCAGCCGATCAGCACGATGATGTGCAGCAGGAACAGCCACAGCACCGTGGCGACGGCCGCTCCGACGGGTTCGAGGCCGCCGAACGGGCCCGACCAGTCAATGGGTATCGCGAGGAACAGCACGTAGCCCTGCAGGAATCCCGAGACGAAGGACGCGGTGGTCAGGGCACCGATCACGACTGCCGTACGCGAGAGGGTGGTCGGCGCGACCACCCGGTACGTCCATCCGATGGGTACGGCGAGCACCAGCCAGACGGTGACGAATCCGAGCCAGACGCGGAACGCTCCCGCGCCGATGCCGCCGTTCACCGAGGCGAGTGCGTTGCCCACCACGAGAACGGGGATGGTGAGCAGTGGCGTGACGATCAGGACCGGGAGCGCCGACGCGCGACCGCGCCAGCCGACGAACGATTCGCGCACGGGCTCGTAGACGAGCAGGGCCCGTCGCATGCCCTCGCCGTAGAAGGTGGCGGGCAGGATCGCGACCAGGCCGCCCAGCCACCCGAGGTGGGTCCCGGCGTCGAACAGGGTCCGCACCGCACCCGGGGCGCCCGCTGCGCCCGGCAGAAGTCCGGCGATGGCGTCTCCGTACCCGACGACGGTCTCCTCACCCAGCAGCAGCGTGGTGAGGCGCAGACCCAACAGCAACATCGGCACGACGGCGATGCCGCCGTAGAACGTGATGCCCGCCGCCACCAGGGCCGTGTCGCGGGCCGCCAGCCGACGTCGCATTCCCGCCGCGACGGTCGTTCGTTCACGCACGATGCGTCGAGTCGTGCGGACGCCCGTCATGGGGCATGTCTACCCGGTGGCCCGTGCGCTCAACCTGCACCGTTTCGTCCGGGCGGTGCGCGGGTAAGAACGCTGGGACCCGCACGACTTCCGTGGGTGACTTCCGGTCCCTCCACGAGCTGGACCTACGACAGAGAACTGGTGCCATCAGTGACACGACAGCCTTCCACCCCCTACCCCCCGGGTGTCAGTCTTCGACCCGACGGGAGCGCGAACGTCGCGGTCTACACCGAGACGGCCGAGTCGGTGACCGTCGTCACGTACGACGAGAACGGTACCGAACTGTCGTCGACGACACTGCCCGAGTACACCGGCCACGTGTTCCACGGCATCGTCGAGAACATGTCCGTCGGAACGCGATACGGATTCCGGGTCGACGGCCCGTGGGATCCGGCCGCCGGGTTGCGCCACAACGCCGCCAAGCTCCTCCTCGACCCCTACGCGAAAGCCGTTGCGGGGTCCGTGGAATGGGACGAAGCGGTGTTCTCCCACCATCACGACGAGCCCGAGACCCGCAACGACGCCGATTCCGCGCCCTTCATGCCGCGGTCCGTGGTCGTCGACGACTCGTTCGATTGGGGAGACGACGCCGCGCCGCGAATCCCGTTGTCCGAGTCCGTCGTCTACGAGGTGCACGTCAAGGGCTTCACCCAGCTCGACGAGAACGTGGACGAGGCCGTCCGCGGGACCTACGCGGGTCTCGCGCATCCGTCCGCCATCGAGCACCTGACACGGCTGGGCATCACCGCCGTCGAACTGCTGCCCACGCATCAGTTCGTCCAGGACTCGCACCTGCTCGAGGAGGGTCGCCGGAACTACTGGGGATACAACTCGATCGGCTTCCTCGCGCCGCACAACGAGTACAGCAGTGCGGGCGACACGGGTGGGCAGGTCACCGAGTTCAAGTCGATGGTCAAGGCGCTGCACGCGGCCGGCCTCGAGGTGATCCTCGACGTGGTCTACAACCACACCGCCGAGGGCAACCACCTCGGACCCACCCTGTCCCTCAAGGGAATCGACAACGCGTCCTACTACCGGCTGGTCCCCGAGGACCACAGCTCGTACTACGACACGACGGGAACGGGCAACAGCCTGAACGTCGGCCATCCCGCCGCACTCGCCCTCATCATGGACTCGTTGCGCTACTGGGTCACCGAGATGCACGTCGACGGCTTCCGCTTCGACCTCGCGAGCACCCTGACCCGTCAGGACGAGGACCTCGACCGACACAGCGCGTTCCTCGACATGGTGCATCAGGATCCGGTGCTCGCCCCGGTGAAGCTGATCGCCGAGCCGTGGGACACCGCCGGCTATCAGGTCGGCGGCTTCCCGGCGCGGTGGTCGGAGTGGAACGGTAAGTTCCGCGACGACGTCCGCGACTTCTGGCGCGGCGAGGAGGGTAGCCTTCCCGCTCTGGCGCAACGTATCTCGGGTAGCCCCGACGTCTACGAGAACGATCGCCGGCCCACCCTCGCGAGTGTCAACTTCATCACCGCGCACGACGGCTTCACTCTCGCCGACCTCACGATGTACGACGAGAAGCACAACGAGGAGAACGGCGAGGACAGCCAGGACGGCGAGTCCGACAACCGGTCGTGGGGATGCGGCGCGGAGGGGCCGACGGACGATGCGGACGTCAACGCGCTGCGCGATCGCCAGCGCCGCAACTTCCTCGGCACGCTGCTTCTCTCGGCCGGCGTTCCGATGCTTCTGGGAGGCGACGAACTCGCGCGCTCGCAGGGCGGCAACAACAACGCCTACTGCCAGGACAACGAGATCTCGTGGTTCGACTGGGCGGTCGCCGACGACGCACTCGTCGAGTTCACGACGGCGCTGATCACACTCCGCCGCGAGCATCCGGCGCTGCGTCCGGTGTGGTTCCGCCACGGCGAGGACGACACCACCACCGACACGAGCGGCGGTCGACCCGACACGATCGACTTCCAGCGCGCGGACGGCGTCGCGATGGGTGACGACGACTGGACCACCGGATCGAACAAGTCGATCGCCGTGCTGTTCAAGTCGTCGGCCGAGGACACCGTGTTCCTGTGGCTGATGAACGCCTCCGACACCCCGGTCGAGTTCACCCTGCCCGACGAGACGTGGTCACTCACGATCTCGAGCGACCCCGAGCAGCAAGTGGGCGAGGACCCGACGTCACTGCTGGTACGAGACAGGTCGTTCACGCTGCTGCAGGCTCAGTAGCCGGTCGCGGCACGGCAGATCCGACGCGGGCCCCGATCACCGATGTGGTGATCGGGGCCCGCCGTCGTCCACACCCAGCATCGCGGTGATCACCGCGGCGAGCCGGCGCTCGTCGACGTGCCGTGACAGGTCGTCCACCACCGTGAACGCTGCTTCGACGAGAACCGACGACTGTGCCCGCGAGCGTCCCGGCATCGTCGACGCGAGGAGGTGCACCCACTCTCCGCGCTCCTGGCGAGCCATCACGGTGAGTTCGCGTGCCGTCGCCGGACCGGTCGAGAGGCCGTGGCGCCGGAGTACCCGCAGTGCCGGCGCCCGCGTCGCGAGGGCCACGCGCCGCCGCGCCAGCCCGGCCAGCGCCTGGTGCGGCGTGTCCGACCGGGCGAGCACACGCGCCGTCTCGTCTGCCGCCCGGCGCGCGGCGCCGAGGCACACCTCGTCCAGCACCACGGTCTTGCCGCCGAACCAGCGGTAGGTGCTCGACGCCGCGATGCCCACCGAGGAGGCGATGGCCGCCATCGTCACGTCGGCGGGCTCGCTCTCGTCGAACAGTGCCGCGGCCGAGCGCAGGAGTGCGTCCCGTCGCCCGACGGGCGGGACGCCGTGCGGGAGTTCCGGATCGTCGACGGCGTCCGGCAGGTCCGCCGAGAGGACCGCGGCGCACGCGGAGTCGAGAACCTCGAGCACCGCGGCGGCGGGGACGGCGAGGCGGTGCGTCCCGATGCTGGAGAGGGTGGACAGCACCGCCCGAGTCGTGACGTCGGAGTCGCGAGAGGGCCGAAGGATCGGATCGGCACGACGTGCTGCCGCGGTGACGGCATCGAGAACCGTGGTCACCGAACCGATGTCGGGGTCGTGCAGATGCGGGCGGTCGCGGCGTAGCGTGCCGAGCGAGCGGCGCACGGTGAGGGCGCCGAGAGCGAGCGCGTGGTGATCGGCGGGTGCGCCCTCCCGAGCGATGCGCCGTTCGAGGCGTTCGACCGCGGTCAGGTGCAGCGTGCGGAGCAGGTCGTACTTCGAGTCGAACCACCGATACACCGACGGCCCCGAGACTCCCGCGGCCGCCGCGACGTCGTCGATGCCGACGGCCGCGTAGCCGCGGGCGCCGAACAGATCCGCTGCCGCGTCGAGCAGTCGCCGCGGCCGGGGCGACCCACCGGTCACCGCGGTGTGGGCGCGCCGGGAGCCGCGGCGTGCAGTGCCACCTCGCCGGCCTTGACGACGAAGTGGACGCGACGGCCGGGCACGAGGTCGAGTTCGGTGGCCGCCGCGACGGTGACGTCGGCGTGCAGCGCGGGCAGACCCGCGGCCGCGGTGGACGTGATGCGGACCGACGAGCCGGTGGACTCCACGTGGCCGATCTGCACGGGCAGCACGTTGCGGGGGCTGCCCCGCGGTGGCTCGACGAAGACGGAGACGGCGGTGGGATGCAGCAGGGCCACCGCCGACGAGCCCGCGTCGAGAGGGTCCGGGGCGCGGCCCTGCACGGCGACACCCGACGCGGTCGTGAGCGTGTCCGGAGCGGTGATGGTGCCCTCGATCGAGTTCACTCCGACGAGGGCGGCCGCGAACCGGGTACGCGGAGCCGTCAGAACGTCGCGGACGGTGCCGTGTTCGACCACTCGTCCGGCGTCGACGACGGCCACCTCACCGGCGAGCGTCAGGGCGTCGACCCGGTCGTGGGTCACCAGCAGGGTGGTGCGCGAGGTCTCGGCGAGCACCTCGCGGAGCACGCGGCGCATGGCCGGTGCGGACTCGGCGTCGAGCGCCGCGAACGGCTCGTCGAGCAGGAGCACGTCGGGGTCCGCCGCGAGTGCGCGGGCGAGGGCGACGCGTCGGGCCTGTCCGCCGGACAGTGCGCGCGGCCGCCGATCGGCGAGGTCTGCCGCGTCGACGGCCTCGAGCCATCGGCGCGCGAGTCGCTCGGACTCGGCTCGTCCGGCACCTCGTGCGCGGGGCGCGAAGGCGACGTTCGCCAGCGTCGACAGGTGTGGGAACAGCAGCGCGTCCTGGGCGAGGAGAGCCACCCGTCGGCGATGCGGCGGGACGTCGATGCGCTGCGCGCTGTCGGTGAGGGTGCGCGCTCCGATGCGGACCACGCCGTCGTCGGGCCGGACGAGTCCGGCCACCATCGACAGCAGCGTCGACTTCCCGGCACCGTTGGGCCCGAGGATCGCCACCACACCGCCCGACGGCACCGTGAGCGTGAGGTCGGCGCCGCGTGCTCGGTGACGGACGTCGAGGACGACCGAGGTGTCGGTGGGTGTCACAGCACGCCTGCCGGACGCCGACTGCGAGTGAGGATCACGATGACGATCGCGACGACGATGAGGACCAGCGAGAGGGCCACCGCCGCATCGGGATCCGTCTCGCGCTGAAGGTAGATCTCGAGCGGGAGGGTGCGGGTGACGCCCTGGAGCGACCCGGCGAACGTGAGGGTGGCGCCGAACTCGCCGAGCGCGCGGGCGAAGGAGAGCACCGCACCCGACGCCAGCCCGGGCAGGACCAGGGGGAGGGTGACCCGCAGCAGGACGGTGCCGGGTGAGGCTCCGAGGGTCGCGGCGACGACCTCGTACCGCGTGCCCGCCGTGCGCAGTGCGCCCTCGAGACTGATCACGAGGAAGGGGAGGGCGACGAACGTCTGCGCGAGGACCACCGCGGTGGTGGTGAAGGCGATGTCGATGCCCCACGCCCGCAGGTGTTCACCCAGCAGTCCCTGCCTGCCGAACGCGTAGAGCAGGGCGAGCCCACCCACCACCGGGGGCAGGACGAGGGGGAGCAGGACGAGTGCGCGCACGACGGCGACGATCCGCCCGGTCGACCGCGCGAGGACCAGGGCCATCGGCACCCCCAGCAGGATGCAGAGGACAGTGCTGGCGGCCGCCGTGCGCAGGCTGAGCAGCAGCGCGGCCCGGGACGACTCCGAGGTGACGAGCGGAACGAAGCGAGCCACGTCGACCGAGAGCAGCATCGCCACGAGAGGGAGCACGACGAGCGCCGTGCCGAGTCCGGCCGGCACGAGGATCCAGGCGGGCGGACGCACCGCGTCGCGGTGGCCGCGCGTCCCGCCCGCGAGGACGGAGATCACGGTGTCTCGACGATGACGGTGGTCGCCTTGACCACCGCGACGGCGACGCTGCCGGGTTCCAGTCCGAGTGTCCGCACCGATTCTGCGCTCATCAGCGACGTCACGGTGAACGCGCCGCACTGCATCTGTACCTCGGCCATCACCGTGTCCACGACCACCGAGGTGACGAGTCCGGCCAGACGGTTGCGCGCGGAGCTGACCGTGCCGCTCGGATCCGGCGGTGCGGCGGCGCGGGCCCGAGCGTGCGCCGCGAGCGAGGCGCCGTTCACGACGGTGCGTCCGGCCGAGTCCTTCGACGTCTCGACGACACCACTCTCGATCCACCGGCGGACGGTGTCGTCGCTGACACCGACCAGGGCGGCGGCGTCTCGGACACGCAGATCACTCATCGGGTCGCACGCCGGAACGAGACGGGGCGCGGCGCAGATGCGGACGACGTGGGACCGAGGGCGCGCATCCACGTGATGCTAGCGGCCGGGAACAGACTCGGGGGTGTCGGCGTTGCACAGCTCGACGGAGTCGGATCCATGCCCCGGGTACCACCCCTTTCGCCGCTACGAGCGGCCTTCTGCCGAGAGGCGCACGGCCGACTCCGTCCTCGACGCCGCCGAGTTCACGCTCGGCGGCATCGTGCTGTCCGGGGTCGCTTGTGACGCACACCAACAGCACCCGCGATCATCGAAACGGGACGCCCGGTCCGCATTCCCGCTGGCAGAGGCTCCGGACCGCTGGTGAGGAGCCGGGTCGATGCTCGATCGGTACTCGACCGTGACCGTGTTCCCCAGCTCCGGAGTGGTGAGAAATCCCAGGTGGATGGCATCATGTGCGTGATAGCTGATGGTTCGGGCGCAGGTGAGTGGAGTCGAGAGAATGACGATGTCGTGGGGTAGGACCCGTCGTGGGCGCTCGACTCTGGTGGCCGCGATGACGGTGCTCGCACTCTCCGCGGCCGGGTGCACGGCGGGGTCGGGTCAGACACCGACGGCGGCTCCCGCGCCGATCGACTCCAACCCGCTGTCGGAGCTCATGAAGCCGAAGGTGTCGTTGCCGGCGCCCGACGCGTCCGTCGGATTCTCCCCGAGTGCTCCGGTCGCGGTGACCGTGGCGGACGGCACCCTGTCCGAGGTGACGCTCACCGACGACGCCGGCACCCCTGTCCCCGGAGCCCTGTCCGAGGATCGGTCGTCCTGGACGAACAGCGAGGTGCTCGACTACAACGGCACCTACACGTTGCGTACGCGGGCCTACGGTCTGGGCGGTGAGGCGTCGTCCGTCTCGTCCTTCACCACCAGTTCGCCGGACAACGTCACCAAGCCGTACCTGCTGCCGTCCGAGAACGAGATCGTGGGCATCGGCCAACCGGTCGCCGTGCAGTTCGACGAGCCGATCCCCGACAAGATCGCCGCGCAGAACGCGATCACCGTCGTGACGGACCCGCCGGTCGAGGGTGCCTTCTACTGGGTCAACCAGAAAGAGGTGCGGTGGCGCCCGCAGAACTACTGGGCTCCCGGCACCCGCGTCACCGTGACGGTGGACGTCTTCGGTCGCGACCTCGGCGAGGGACTCTTCGGCCAGGAGAACGCGTCGTCGTCCTTCTCGATCGGTGACGCCGTCATCGCCACCGCGGACGACGCCACCAAGCAGGTGACGTTCTCCGTCAACGGAGTCGACGTCAAGACCATGCCGACGTCGATGGGCAAGGACAGCTCGCCCACCGACAACGGGGTCTACATCATCGGTGACAAGTTCGCGTCCATGGTCATGGACTCGTCGACCTACGGCGTCGCCGTGGACTCCGCGCAGGGCTACCGCACTCCGGTCGACTGGGCGACGCGAATGTCGTACAGCGGCATCTTCTTCCACTCGGCGCCGTGGTCCGTCGGATCACAGGGCTATTCGAACGTCAGCCATGGTTGCCTGAACCTGAGCCCGTCGAACGCGAAGTGGGTCTACGACAACACCAAGCGTGGTGACATCACCGTCGTGAAGAACACCGTGGGTGGAACGCTGTCGGGTACCGACGGACTGGGCGACTGGAACATCCCGTGGGACGAGTGGAAAGCCGGCAACGCCCAGTCCGTCTGAGCCGCTAGACCTTCAGGCCCAGAGCGGTGAGGTAACCGACCGGGTCCACGGCCTCGCCGCCGCGTCGCACCTCGAAGTGCAGGTGCGGGCCGTTGGAGTCGCCGGTACTGCCGACCGCGCCGATGGCCTGACCGGGAGCGATGGTGTCACCCACGGCGACATCGATGCGACTCTGGTGTCCGTAGAGGACCTCCGTGTCGCCCTTCTGGATCTTCACCAGGTTGCCGTACCCGTCGCCCGCGTCACCGGCCTGCGTGACGGTGCCGCCGGTGACCGCGTAGATCGTGGTGCCCTGCGCGGCTCCGAGGTCGATGCCCTCGTGGTTCTGCCGTCCGCCGCCGGTCGGGTTGTTGCGCCCGCCGTAACCGGACGTGACCTCGAAGGTGCCGGGCGTCAAGGGGAGTCGTGATCCGCCGACGCCCAGCGGGGCCGCCTGGAAGGGCGACGTGGCGTCCGGCGCGGCGTCGGGAGTCACCGGGGTGAGGGTGATGTCGCCGAGAACGAGCCCCGCGACCTCCTGCACCAGCACGCCCGTCGCGTCGAAGACGGCGGCGAGGATCGCCGCCTGCTGCTTGGCGCTCAGCGGAACACCGGGAATCTGGAACGCGGGCAGAGCGGGGAGCGGCGGAAGCGCGGGTGCTGCTGCGGCCGTGGATGTCCCGGCGAAGAGCAGAGCTCCGGTGGCCGCGACGCCCACCATGGCGGCGGATCCCCAGCGACCACGGCGGCGCACCGGTGACGGCGATGCGTCCACGGTGTCCTGTGATGCGGTGTTCGAGTGTGATGTTCGGTGCACGAGCTACCTCCGTATGCGCCCACGGGCGTCGCCATTCGGTCGGCGCCGACCCGGGGGAGGAGTCCCGTCGCTGCTGCGCTGTCCACGGCGGTACGGCCGTCGACGTCCCTCTGATCCGTACCGGTCTCACCGACCGGTACCGGACGAGCAGTCGCCCACGGCGCACCGCTCGGCGAAGTCGAATGCCCTTCCCTTGGCATTCACGTCCGTCGAGCGAACAACACGAGTAACACACGGCGCACCTTCCCCAAGAGCGCCACGGGTCACTCTACGGGACAGCAGTATCGCTCGGTAACACGAATGCTCAATTACACCAACGTAATTCGGTTGTGCCGGCCTACCTGCGAAAACACATACGTGTAATTCGGCGGTGGGGCCGTCCCGGTGCGGAGATCGGACCGTGTCCGGACTGGTACCTTGCGTTCGGGGGCGGGTTACTGCCGCGTGTGGCGCGACTGTGGGGGATGTTCTGTATGCGACGACAACGGGCGATGGCGGCTGCGCTGGCACTGGCACTGGTGGGGGGAGTGAGCCTGGTGCTCGCGCCCGTGGCGGCGGCCGAACCGTGTGGAGGACTGCCCGGTACCGGGATCGACGGAACAGGTTTTCCCGGTCAGCCACCTGCGGGACGGCAGGGTCCGGTGCCCGCCTACAACGGGCCGTCGACGTCCACCGTGGGGTGGGTGACCGGTCAGGAGAGTGTGAACCGGACGTTCGATCGTTTCGGAATCTCGGGGACCGATCTCGGCATCAGTTGGGACAACGGAGCCGGTCAGACCCTCATGGCGTTCGGCGACACCTTCGGGAACTGCGCGGTCCTGGGCGGGCAGTGGCGGCACAATGTTCTGTTGCGCAGCAACGACACCGACCTGTCGGACGGCATCACGTTCGCCGACGGTGTGCCCGGTGACGTGAACTCCGGTGCGGTGGTGGCCGGGAACGATCCGCGATTCGCGACCCAACTGCTCTCGGCTCTCGGGCTCTCACCTGTCGAGTACACGATCGTTCCCACGTCGGCGATCGCCGTGAACGGCGTGCAGTATCTGCACTTCATGTCGGTCCGCGAGTGGAGCGGCTCGGTGTGGTCGACGAACTACGCGGGAATCGCGACGTCGCGCGACAACGGGCAGACGTGGTTCCCCGAGCCCGGCACGATCCGGTTCAACAGCGGCGTGGCCGTCCCCGGTACGGAGCAGTTGGACGCCCGCTTCCAGCAGGCGGCGTTCGTCCGCGGCCAGGACGGGTTCGTGTACCAGTACGGGACACCGAACGGCCGTCTCGGTGCGGCCTACCTGGCCCGCGTCGCACCCGACGCGATGCTGGACCTCACCCGGTACGAGTACTGGAACGGTGGGTCCTGGACCTCCGACCTGGCCGCCGCCGCTCCTGTGGTCGGCCAGCCGGTCGGGGAGATGTCCGTCGCGTGGAATGCGTATCTCGGTCGCTACATCATGCTGTACGGCAACGACGTCGAGGGCCGCATCATGGCGCGGACCGCGTCGGCACCCGAGGGGCCGTGGAGCGCTCCCACCGCGCTGGTGGTGAACAACGACATCGGCAACTACCCGGGCGGTGGCCTCTACGCGCCCTACATCCACCCGAGGTCGGCCGGTGACTCGCTGTACTTCACGGCGTCGCAGTACTCGTCCTACAACGTCATCCTCATGCGGACGGACCTCGACGCGCTGCCCCGCTGAGCCCCACGCACGACGAAGGCCCCCGACTCGCGAGTCGGGGGCCTTCGTGTTCGGGGTGGACGACGGGACTCGAACCCGCGACAGCCAGGATCACAACCTGGTGCTCTACCAACTGAACTACGCCCACCATTGCTGCACACCCTGCGGCGATGCAGCGCGTTCGATACTAGCGTGACCGATACGCGGGAAGCCAATCGGTTCCCTGTGTCACGCGTCGCCACCGGTCAGCGTCGTCACGACAGCGCCGATCTCCTCGGTGGTCGGTCCCGGAGCCGCCACGAAGGCCGTCTGCCGGTAGTACTTGAGCTCCCGGATCGACTCCTCGATGTCCGCGAGTGCCCGGTGCGCGAGGCCCTTGGGAGGCTGACCGAAGTAGATGCGTGGGTACCACCGGCGGCACAACTCCTTGATGGAGCTGACGTCGATCATCCGGTAGTGCAGGTAGTCGTTCAGTTCCGGCATGTCCCGCGCGATGAAGCCGCGGTCGGTGCCGATCGAGTTGCCGGCGAGCGGCGCGGTGCCGGCGGGAACGTGCTGCCGGATGTACTCGAGCACCTTCTCCTGCGCCTGCTCCATCGTGACCGTCGACGCACGGACCTCCTCGGTGAGCCCCGACTTGGCGTGCATCTCGGTGACCACGTCCGGCATCGAGGCCAGTGCGTCGTCGTCGCAGTGGATCACGATGTCCACGCCGTCGCCGAGAACGTTGAGGTCGCTGTCGGTGACCAGGGCCGCGATCTCGATGAGCTTGTCCGAGCCCAGCTCGAGGCCCGTCATCTCGCAGTCGATCCAGACCAGTTTGTCGTTCACGCACATCCTCGGTATCCGTCGTGTCCATCGGTACCGCTGCCACAGTAGACCCGCACGTGTCGGTACCGGCGATAGAGTTCAGCCCGTACCGCCGGCGACACGAGAACGGGAGCACGAGTGACGATGACGGAACCGACGGAGGGTGGCCGCGCGGCCGCGATCGCAGCGGGGTACGCCACGGAAGGTCCCGCCATCGAACTCGGCAGTGTGGTGCTAGACGGCGTCGCGGATCCGACCGCACGGGTCCGGTTACCGCTGAAGATGGTGAACCGTCACGGCCTCGTGGCCGGCGCCACGGGAACCGGCAAGACGAAGACCGTGCAGGTGATCGCCGAACAGCTCTCCGCGGCCGGTGTTCCGGTGGTGCTGGCCGACGTCAAGGGCGACCTCTCGGGACTGTCCGCTCCGGGCGCCGACTCGGACGGCCTGCGCGGCCGGGCCGGCGAGACCGGCGCGGACGGGTGGGCGCCCACGGGATTCCCGGTCGAGTTCCTCTCCCTCGGTACCGAGGGTGGCGCGGTGCCGGTACGCGCGACCATCACGGCGTTCGGCCCGATCCTGCTCAGCAAGGTATTGCAGCTCAACGCGACTCAGGAGTCGACCCTCGGACTGATCTTCCACTGGGCGGACACGCAGGGGCTCGCGCTGCTCGACCTGAAGGATCTGCGTGCCGTCATCACGCACCTCACGAGCGACGAGGGCAAGGCCGACCTGAAGGGCATCGGCGGCGTCTCGTCGTCCACCGCCGGTGTCATCCTGCGGGCACTGGTGAACCTGGAGGCCGACGGCGGCGACACGTTCTTCGGTGAGCCGGAGATGCGGACGGAGGACCTGATCCGCACCGCACCGGACGGACGCGGCATCGTCACCCTCTTCGAACTCGGCGCTCTCGCAGCGCGTCCCGTCATGTTCTCCACGTTCCTGATGTGGGTGCTGGCCGATCTCTTCCAGACCCTGCCGGAGGAGGGGGACCTCGACGCACCGAAGCTGGTGTTCGTGTTCGACGAGGCACATCTGCTCTTCGCCGACGCGTCGAAGGCGTTCCTCCAGCAGGTCGAGCAGACCGTGAAACTGATCCGCTCCAAGGGCGTCGGCATCTTCTTCTGCACGCAGCTGCCGTCGGACGTTCCCGGGCCGGTGCTCTCCCAGCTCGGCGCGCGGGTGCAGCACGCGCTGCGCGCCTTCACCCCGGACGACCAGAAGGCGCTGACCAAGACGGTACGGACCTATCCCAAGAGTGCGGACTACGACCTGGAGGAGGCACTCACCACCCTCGGGACCGGCGAGGCGATCGTCACGGTGCTGTCCGAGCGGGGCGCGCCGACTCCCGTGGCCTGGACCAGGATTCGTCCGCCGCAGTCGCTGATGGACACCATCGGAACGGACGCGATCACGGCCGCCGCGACCGCCAGTCCGTTGTACGCGACGTACGGCACCACCGTCGACGGCGAGTCCGCGTACGAGTTGCTGAACGCACGGATGGCCCCCGAACCGACGCCGCAGCAGCCGGAGTTCCCGCCGCTGCCGCAGACCTACGACCTGCCGCCGCTGCCCGCGCCGGAGCCGGAAGGACCGTCGGCCGCAGAACGCATCATGGCCAACCCCGCCGTGAAGAGCTTCCTGCGGTCGGCAGCCAGTGCGGCCGGTCGCGAGATCTCACGGAGCATCTTCGGAACCGGACGCCGCCGTCGGAGGTAGAAGGTCAGGAACCGCCGAGCTTCTTGTAGAAGCTGCCGATGATCGGAGCGCTGATCGAGCGCGGACTGTACTGGCCCGCAACGGACATGCCCTTGCTGAGGATTCCGGGAACGATGCGCATCTTGTTCTTCTCGAGCCCGTCGAGAGACAGCCGTGCCGTGTACGCGCTGTCGATCCACAGGAAGTCCGGCACCAGCTTGTCGACGATGGAGGCGTCCGCGGGATCGGGCGTCTCGGTGCGGACCGGGCCGGGTGCGAGGAGCGTGCAGTGCACGCCGGTGCCGGCGAGCTCCGATCGCAACGACTCGGAGAACGTGTTCACGAACGCCTTGGTGGCGGCGTAGGTCGCATTGTTGGGGATGGCCATGTTGCCCGCGGCCGAGCCGGTGACGAGGATGCCGCCGGCGCCACGCTCGATCATGCCGGGCAGGACCGCCAGCGTGAGATCGTGCACCGCAACAGCATTGAGCTGCACCTGGGCGCGCTCGTAGGCGGGATCCAGCCCCGACACCGGACCGAAGGTGGCAATGCCGGCGTTGTTGCAGAGCACCGAGATGTCGCGGCCGGCCAGTTCGTCCGCCAGGGTCTGGCGTTGAACGGGATCAGACAGATCGTTCACGCGGACCTCGACGGTGACGCCGTGCGCGGCGGTCAGCTTCGCCGCCAACGCCTCGAGCAACTCGGCTCGACGGGCGACGACGATCAGCGAATGACCACGGGCGGCGAGTTCGGTGGCGAGTGCTTCTCCGATGCCGGACGACGCTCCGGTGACGACGGCACGGGACTCTGCGGTGGGTGCGGGGAGGCTCACGGTCACCGAGGCTAGCGTGACCCTTCGGAGCACGCGACGTCAGAGGGCGGCCGCGAGGCGGGTCCCTTGTTCGATCGCCCGCTTCGCGTCCACCTCCGCCGCCACGTCGGCGCCGCCGATGACGTCGACTACTGTTCCCGCAGCTGTGAGATCGTCCAGAAGATCGCGCACCGACTCCTGGCCGGCGCACACGACGATGGTGTCGACCTCCAGTGCGCGTGTCCGTCCGTCGACGGTGATGTGAAGTCCGTCGTCGTCGATCCGGTCGTACCGCACCCCCGACAACTGCGTCACGTTCCTGCTTCGCAGGGCAGCGCGATGCACCCAGCCGCTGGTCTTGCCGAGTCGCGTGCCGATCCGTCCCGCCGTCCGCTGCAGCAGGTACACCTCGCGAGCCGCGGGGGGAGCGACAGCGGTGGCCACGGCACCCGCGGCCGCCGGATCGTCGGTGACTCCCCATTCCCGACGCCACTCCGCGGTGTCCAGAGTCGAGGAGTGTTCCGTGGTGAGGAACTCGCAGACGTCGACACCGATGCCGCCGGCCCCGATGACGGCCACGCGCCTGCCGACGTCGCGGTGGCCGAGCACCGCCTCGGCGTACGTGACGACGCTGGGGTGATCGATGCCGGGAATGGACGGGATGCGCGGCGCCACACCCGTGGCCAGGACGACGCGATCGAAGTGCACGAGGTCCGCGGCGCCGGCCGTCGTGCCGAGCCGAACGTCGACCGTCGCTGCGGCGAGTGCGTGGGTGAAGTAGCGGACCGTCTCGGCGAACTCCTCCTTGCCGGGGATGCGCTGCGCGATCGCGAACTGGCCGCCGATCTCGTCGCGCGCCTCGAAGAGGGTGACGCGATGACCACGCTGCCCCAGTGCGACCGCGGTGGCGAGTCCCGCCGGGCCGGCGCCGACGACGGCGACCGTTCTCGCGGAGCGTGTCGGGGACAGCACGAGTTCGGTCTCCCGCCCGGCCCGCGGATTGAGCAGGCAGGACGCCTTGCGGTGGACGAAGACGTGGTCGAGACAGGCCTGGTTGCAGGCGATGCACGTGTTGATCTCGTCCCGTCGGCCGTTCCTCGCCTTGAGCAGCCAGTCGGGATCCGCCAGCATCGGGCGGGCCAGCGACACCAGGTGCGCGCTGCCGTCGGCGAGCAGGCGTTCGGCGACCTCCGGCATGTTGATCCGGTTCGCCGCCGCCACCGGCACCGTCACCACCTCGGTGAGGCGGCGGGTGAAGTCGATGAACGCGGCCCTCGGTACGGACGTCACGATGGTGGGCACGCGCGACTCGTGCCAGCCGAAGTCGGAGTCGAACAGATCGATCCCGGCTCCTTCGAGTTCGGTGGCGAGTGCCACGATCTCGTCCCACGTCTGACCGTTCTCGACCAGATCGGCCAGCGAGATCCGGAACGAGAGCAGGAAGTCCGGTCCGACCGCTGCTCTGATGCGACGCACGATTTCCACCGGAAGGCGGCGCCGGTTCTCGGCGGACCCGCCCCATCGATCGGTGCGACGGTTCGTCCTCGGTGCGAGGAACTGGTTGAGGAAGTAGCCCTCGCCGCCCATGATCTCGACGCCGTCGTAGCCTGCGCGCTGCGCCAGGCGCGCGCACCGGACGTAGTGGCTGATCTGCCGTTCCACGCCCCGATCGGTGAGGCCGCGGGCGCGGAACGGGGTGATCGGCGACTTCCCACCCGACGCACTCACCGAGAGCGGATGGTAGGAGTAGCGGCCCGCGTGCAGGATCTGCAGCACGATCCGACCACCCTCGCGGTGCACGGCATCGGTCACGTGTCGGTGGCGACGGGCCTCGAGACGGTTGGTCAATTTGGCCGCGAACGGCAGCAGCCAGCCGGTGCGATTTGGGGAGTAGCCCCCGGTGACGACGAGTCCCACACCACCTCGGGCGCGCTCGGCGAAGTACGCGGCGAGCTTCTCGACGTCCTTCGCCCGATCCTCGAGTCCAGTGTGGATCGAGCCCATCATCACCCGGTTGGGCAACGTCGTACGACCGACCGTGATCGGCGACAGCAGAACAGGGAAGTCGGTCATCTCGGCACCCTATGCTGCGAGACATGGTGGTCGTGGGCGCGCCCGGTGTCGTGACGAAGAAGCAGGTGCTGGCGTGGGGTTTCTGGGACTGGGGCGGCGCCGCCTTCCAGGCCGTGATCCTCACGTTCGTGTTCTCGGTGTACCTGACCGACTCGGTGGGTGCCGATCTGCCCGGCGGAGTGTCCGCCACGTCGTGGTTGGGGTGGTCGCTCGGCATCGCCGGAGTTCTGGTCGCGGTCCTGGCTCCCGTCTCCGGTCAGCGCAGCGATGCCAGAGGTCGCCGCAAACGGCTCCTCTTCGTACTGTCGACCGCGACCGTCGTGTGCATGGCGGCACTGTTCTTCGTGAAGGACGACTACCACTACCTGTGGCTGGGCCTGATCCTGCTGTCCGTCGCCTCGGTGCTCTTCGAGGTGGCGCAGGTGCCCTACACCGCGATGCTGCGTCAGGTCTCGACGCCCGACAATCTGGGTCGGGTGTCCGGATTCGGCTGGGCGATGGGCTATTTCGGCGGCATCGTCCTGCTGCTTATGTGCTACTTCGGGTTCATCGCCGGCGACGGCGACGAGCGGGGCCTGCTGGGCATCACCACCGAGGACGGCCTCAACATCCGGCTCGTGGCGCTGCTCGCGGCGGTGTGGTTCCTCGTGTTCTCGCTTCCCGTGCTCTTCGCGGTTCCCGAACTCCCCGTCACCGACCCCGAGGCGGCGGCCGCGCGAGCCGGCTACCTCGAGTCGTACCGCGTGCTGTGGCGCGACGTGTCCGAGCTGTGGCGCACCGACCGCCGCACCGTGTGGTTCCTCGTCGCGAGCGCTCTGTTCCGTGACGGTCTGGCCGGGGTCTTCACCTTCGGAGCGGTGTTGGCCGTCACCGTGTACGGCATCTCCAGTGCCGACGTGCTGCTCTTCGGGGTCGCCGCCAACGTCGTCGCCGCACTCGGCGCCGTCGTCGCGGGGCGTGTCGACGACGTGCTGGGGCCCAAGCTCGTCATCGTCGTCTCGCTCGTGTCGATGATCGTCGCCGGGCTGGTCCTGCTCGCCGTCTCGGGTCCCCTGATGTTCTGGATCTTCGGACTGATCCTGTGCCTGTTCGTCGGACCCGCACAGTCGGCGTCGCGCACCTTCCTGACCCGCATCGTCCCGCCCGGCCGGGAAGGCCAGATGTTCGGCCTCTACGCCACGACGGGACGCGCGGTCTCGTTCCTCGCTCCGAGCCTCTTCGGGCTCTTCGTCTTCCTCTTCGACGCGGATCGGGCCGGCATCATCGGCATCGTGCTGGTGCTGGCGGCCGGGTTGCTGGCCCTGCTCCGCGTCGCGGCACCCGAGGGTGATCGGGGGAGGGACGCAGCGGCGTGAAGGTCGACCACAAGAAGGAGATCGCGACGTACAGCGCTCGACTCGGGGTGTTCGACGTGGTCGAGGTGCCGCCGCTGCAGTACCTCACGATCGACGGGGACGGTGATCCGAACACGACCGCCTGGACCGACGCGGTGTCGTCTCTGTATCCGCTCGCGTACGGCCTGAAGTTCCTCGGCAAGCGTGAACTCGGCAGAGACCACGTGGTGATGCCGCTCGAAGCGCTGTGGTGGGCGGACGACTGGGCGTCGTTCACCCGCGAACGGGACCCGTCGCGATGGCGATGGACCGCGATGATCATGACCCCCGACTGGATCACGGCCGAGCATCTGGAGACCGTCCGCGAACAGAAGGCGGGCTCGCGGACAGGCGACGTGCGCCTGATACGTCTCGACGAGGGGCTGTGCGTGCAGACGCTGCACGTCGGGTCCTACGACGACGAGGCGCCGGTGCTCGCGCACATGCACGACGTCGTCGTCCCGGCGCACTCGCTCCGGATGACGGGACGTCATCACGAGATCTATCTCGGCGACCCACGGCGTGTGGTGGCCGACAAGCTGAGAACGATTCTGCGACAACCGGTCACGCGCTAACGCGCGAGGATCTCGTCCGCCAGTCGGTCCGGATCGTCCTCCGGCACCCAGTGGCTGACACTCAACTCGACGAACTCGTAGGGGCCGGTGACGTGCTGGGCACACCGCTCGGCGGCGGCGCGGCCGACCGCCGTGTCCTGGTTACCCCACACGTAGGTGGTCGGCACCTCGACGGACGGGAGATCCGCGAAGTCGCGCGTCATGGCGCGGTACCACTCCAGCGCGGCGGTGAGCGTCTCACGCCGGCCGACCACCGGAAGATGCTGCGAGACGATCGTCGGATCGGCGGCACCGGAGAACATGGCGATCAACCGGCGGGCGTCGTCCTCGAGCAGCAGATCCTCCGCCTTGCCGGGCTGACGGAAGAGCGTCATGTACTCGCTGCGCTTCTTCTGGTCCTCGTCTTCGCGGATCGCCCACCCGAAGGCGGCCGGGTGCGGGACGGACACTGCGGTGAGGGTGCGCACGCGATCCGGATGCAGCGCCGCGACGTACCAGGCGACGATCGACCCCCAGTCGTGCCCCACGAGATCGACTGCCGCGAAGCCCAGTTCGTCGAGCATTCCGATGACGTCGGCGACCAGCAGATCGATGCGGTAAGCGTCGGTACCGATCGGACGGGCACCGGGGGAGTACCCGCGCTGGTTCGGCACGACGACGTCGCGGCCCGCGTCCGCCATGCGGATCGCCACGTCGCGCCAACTCGCGGACGTCTCGGGAAAACCGTGCAGGAGAAGGGCCGGGCGGTCGCCGGGGGTTCCGTAGCGGTCCGCGTCGAAGGTCAGGTCACCGACTGAGATCTGCATGGGGAAAGGCTATCGGGTCCTCACGCTCCGAGGGCGGCTGCCGACGTCCGTGCGCCGCGGACGTTCCGAGGCTGCCACTGGCCCATTCCCAGCATGATCACGCGCAGCTGGGACAGCGCGCGTTCGACGATGTCGCGTTCGGCCGCGCCGGCGGGCGTCACCTCGACCAGGTCCACCACCGTCGCCAGCATCGTGTTGACGATGAGGTCGGCGACCATCTCGAGATCGTCGCCGGGCCACGACGACAGGGCGGGGATCCGGGACAGGTCCTGAGTGAGCTCGTGCACGATCATTCGCAGTTCGGTCTCGATCGCGCGCCGGACCTCCACCACCCCGCCGGACCGTTCACGGATCAGGAAGCGGAACTGGACGTCGTGTTCGCGGATCTCGCCCACCAGCAGTTCGAGCGACTCGCGCGCGTTGTCCGCGGACGGGTGACGACGGACGTCGCGCAGGATCTTGCGAAGGACGCGCATGCTGTCCTCGACGACCGCGACTCCGAGGTCCTCCATCGACGCGAAGTGGCGGTAGAAGGCTGTCGGGACGATTCCGGCCGCACGGGTGACCTCGCGGAGGCTCACGCTGGAGAAACTGCGGTCCGCGATGGCGTCCAGCGTTCCGTCCACGAGTGCCCGCCGGGTGCGTTCCTTGCGTTCGGCCCTGCTGGCCGTCGTGGAACCTACGGAATTCTCGGACATTCCTCGACATTAACCGACATCGGTGTATGGGTGTGCACTTCCGCCGCGCGAGAGCCTGGCGGGTCACTGCTGCTCACGGTACGTGTCCGTCGTCACATTGGCCTTGAAAGTTGCCGGTACGGGCTGTCACACTCGGTTCCAGTGAACGAGTGTGCACTGGAGAAGTGATCCGGTCACCGGCCCGTCATTCGAGGAGGACGACTTGAGCATCGCCACCACCCCCACATCGCGCGGCCGTCGCAGTTCGCTGCTGTCCAGGTTGCGGCCCCGGTTGCTCGAGACGCTGACGACGCCGCACGCGGTCGATCGGTACCTCGAACTCGTCGACCCCATGATGACTGTCGACGACATGCGCGCCGAGGTGGTGGCCGTCCGTCACCAGACTGCCGACACCGTCACGCTGACGCTGCGCCCCACGTGGCAGTGGAAGGGGTTCTCCGCCGGCCACTTCGTGCAGATCGGTGTCGTGGTCGACGGCGTCCGGCACACGCGTTGCTACTCCCCGGCAGGTACCGCCGGAACCGACGACGACACGATCGAGCTCACCGTCAAGGCTCAGCCCGACGGCATCGTGTCCAATTACCTGGTCGCCTCGGCGAAGCCCGGTCTCGTGGTCAATCTCGCGCCGGCCACGGGCACCTTCGAGCTCCCGAGCCCGCGGCCGGACCACGTTCTGCTGATCAGTGGTGGAAGCGGCATCACCCCGGTGATGTCGATGCTGCGCACGCTGGTGCACGAGGGGTACACCGGACGCGTGGCGTTCCTGCACTACGCCTACACGGAGAACGACGTCTGCTACCGCGCCGAACTCGACCGCATCGCGGCCGAGAACGACAACGTGGACGTTCTGTACGCGTACACCGATCAGCAGAACGGTGGTCATCTGCACGGATTCTTCGACACCGAGCATCTGAACGTCGCAGCACCCTGGCACGCCTCGGCGCAGACGTTCCTGTGCGGGCCGCCCGGGTTGATGAAGGGTGTCAGGTCGGTGTTCGACGAACTCGGACTCTCCGAGTCGTTGTTCTCGGAGGAGTTCGTCACCGCAGTTCCGGTCGTCGACGGGGATGCCTCGGGAACCGTGTCGTTCTCGGGTTCGTCCGTCGAGGCGGAGAACGACGGCGCCACCCTCCTGGAGCAGGCCGAGAATGCCGGGCTGACACCGGAATTCGGCTGCAGGATGGGAATCTGCTTCACCTGCACGGCAATCAAGAAGTCGGGATGCACCCGCAACGTCAAGACCGGTGAGCTCGACTCCGATCCGGACAACGAAATCCAGCTCTGCATCTCCGTCCCCGTGGGCGACGTCGACATCGACGTCTGACCCATCCACATACTCGAAGAGGAGGTCACCATGTTCGGACTCTCACTGTCCTTTCTCCCGTTCATCGGTTCCAGCTCGGCGCCCGACACCGCGACGTCCGGCGTCGACGTGATGGACGAGCCGGGAACCGACGGACCCGTCGTCCTGAGCTACGAAGCCGTGGAGGAACTCGGACGCAAGCTCGACGACCTGCGCGCCCGCACCGTCGCGGATCTGGGTCAGGAGGACCGCGACTACATCTTCAAGATCATCAAGGCGCAGCGCGGACTCGAGGTCGCCGGTCGCGGACTGATGTACTTCGGCTTCTTCCCGCCGGCCTGGATCGCCGCCGTCAGCGCCCTGAGCCTGTCGAAGATCCTCGACAACATGGAGATCGGTCACAACGTCATGCACGGCCAGTACGACTGGATGCGTGAGCCGGGCCTGAATTCCAAGGTCTTCGAGTGGGACAACACCTGCCCCGGTGACCAGTGGCGCCACTCGCACAACTACATGCACCACACGTACACCAACATCCTCGACATGGACCGCGACATCGGTTACGGCATCCTGCGGATGGACAGCGCGCAGAAGTGGAACCCGTACTACCTGGGCAACCCGATCTACGCGTTCCTGCTCATGACCTTCTTCGAGTGGGGCGTCATGATGCACGACCTGGAGGCCGAGAACGTCATCCAGGGCAAGCGCAAATGGCACGACGTCAAGCCCCTGCTCGAGGGCTGGTGGAAGAAGGCCGGACGACAGGTCCTCAAGGACTACATCGTCTTCCCCGCGCTGACCGGGCCGATGTTCGTCCCGACGCTGGTGGGCAACTTCACCGCCAACATCGTCCGCAACGTGTGGGCATACTCGATCATCTTCTGCGGCCACTTCCCGACGGGCGTGCAGACGTTCACCGTCGAGGAGACCGCGCAGGAGACCCGCGGCCAGTGGTACGTGCGTCAGATGCTCGGCTCCGCAAACATCGAGGGTGGCAACCTGTTCCACATCATGTCCGGCAACCTCTCGCACCAGATCGAGCACCACCTCTTCCCCGACCTGCCCGCGCACCGCTACCCGCAGATCGCGCCCGAGGTCAAGGCGCTCTGTGAGGAGTACGGCCTTCCGTACAACACTGGTGGCTTCCTCCATCAGATCGGTACTGTGTGGGGCAAGATCTTCCGACTCGCCCTTCCCGACCGGTTCACCGGTGTGGACAAGGTGACCGGTGTGATCATCGAGCGCGAAAAAGCTGCAGCCTGAGAGGTAGTGCCATGGTCGGCAAGTTCGAACGCAACAAGGACACCGTGCAGGAACTGACCGAGTCCGCGGCGACCCACGTCGGACGCATCGCGGTCATCATCGCCACGGCAGTCCGCGACGTCACCCGCGAGATCGGTGACCTCGTCACCGACGGCATCGAGATGAGGGAAGCGTCGCGCCGGGCGCAGTCCGACACGCGCACCTTCGAGGTGATCGAGGGGGACTTCGAGGAGTCGTCCAGGCGGTCGAACGGTCGCTGACCCGGAGCCTCACGACGGCGCCGCACCCATGACGGGTGCGGCGCCGTTGTCGTGTGGGGTGCCGGCTCGGTCGTTGCCGTTGCGCTCCGCGGTTGCCAAGCGGCCGGTGCGCGGTTGCCGGGCGCAGCGCGCGGTGGAGCGCGCAGGGTGTGGAGTGCGCGGAGCGACGGGCGGTGCGCGCGGCGGTGGGTTCCGTCAGGAACAGTCGCCCGGTTCGCCGAGCTTCACCACCGACAACACCGCTTCCCCCTCGGTGACCAGTGCGCCCGGCTCCGGGCTTTGTGCCACCACCGACCAGTTCGCGTCGAGGACCTGATTCCTGCCGGCGCCGGTCGCATCGTCGCTTCTGGAGTAGAAGACCCCGGCGGCTTGGATCAGATCTTGAGCGTCCTGCAAGTTCATGCAGACCACCGCCGGCATGGATGCCGGCGCTGCCACAGGTGCGGGAGCTGGAGCAGATGTGACCACTGCGGGAGGTTCCGCCACCGCTGAAGTAGTGGCCGGTACGCGTGACGCTGTCGCTTCAACGGTGACCGTCTCTGTCGATGTTTCGACCGTGGTGGTGGTTCCGGAGTCGCTTTCGCTGCCGCACGCCGTGATCATCAGTGCCGAAATCGCCGTGAACGCAAGCACTGCCGCGTGACCACGCCTCGAAGGCCGTCTCGTCCTGTCGAGTGTCATCGCGTCGGCTCGCAGCCGACACCGTCGTTGTCGCGATCGAGCCCGGCGCGGTAGCCGGGCTGACCGCGCAGCACGGGTGCTGCGCCACGTGCTCGAGCATCGTCGCAATTCTCGTAGTAGACGCCGCTCGGCTGAGGTGCTGCCTGCGGACGGGGTTGCGGTGCCGGGGTACCGCAGTTCGCCGACCACAAGCCTGCACCGACCTGGCGAGCGCCGTTCTCGGCATCTCGAATTTCCGCGGAGCGCGACACCTCTCCGCTCGCCCTTGCGGCGCCGGCGCGGGTGGCTTCCACGTTGTGATTCCACCCGTCCACGCGAACTATGTAGGCGGGAAGCTCTCCAGAGGCGTCGGCATTGCCGAGTGACGGATCGACGATCACGGCGACGAGCTGCCGCTCGAGTGCGGATCGCGTGAAGTCCCGCGACTGGGGTCCGTAGCATTCGTTCAGCTCGGGAGCGTCAGCTCCTGCGATTCGCACGGTGATCGCACCGCGGGTCACGTCGACGACGCGAACAGAGTCGCCGTCGACGACCTCGGTCACGAACGCGGACGGAAGGGTCGGAGCAGGATCGGCCGACGCGGGCGCGGCTGCTGCAAGGGCGACGACGACGGCGCCGCAGGACACCACGCCGACACCGGCAATAAAGCGCTTCATTGAGGGACCTCGGTCTAAGGGGGTGTTTAAGAACGGCTGATAGTAACCAGACCGCGGGGTTCGAGAGGATGCTTTCGCGAGGTTTGCGACTTTGCCGGGCGCAGCGCGCGGTGGAGCGCGCAGGGTGTGGAGTGCGCGGAGCGACGGGCGGTGCGCGCGGTGAGCACCCCTGGAGCGGAGCCCAAACGGAGCAACGCGCGGCTTGGGTGCGCACGGCGGCGGGGTCGGTCACACTGTCCCGATGGAGGTGACGGACGAGGAGCGGCGCCACCTGCTGGTGCGCCGTCATGCGGTCGGCGCGGGTATGGCGCTGACGCCGGCGGAGGTGACGACGCGACTGGTGGCCCTGCACGCGACGGATCCGGCCACTGTGTCTCTGCAGGTGCTGGCGCGTTCGACCACGGCGACGCTCGATGCCATGCGCGACGCGATGTACACCGATCACAGTCTGGTGCGGGTGATGGCGATGCGGCGCACGTTGTTCGTCATCGACAGGACGTTCATGCCGATCGTGCAGGCCGGCGCGAGCGCGGGAGTGGCGCGGACTCTGCGAACTCGCCTCGTCAAACAACTGTCGACCATGCCGACGGATCCGGTGATCGACGACGTGCCGACGTGGCTGGACCGGGTGGAGCGCGATGTCGATGCGGCGCTCGCGGCAGCGGGAACCGCCACGGGAGCCGAATTGTCCACGGCTGTACCGCAGTTGCGTACCGCGTTCCTCCCGACGACGGACAAGGCATACGACGTCCGGCGTTACGTGACGTCGCAGGTGCTGACCCTGTTGTCGGCCGAAGGTCGGATAGTTCGGGTGGAACCTCGGGGTTCGTGGACTTCTCGCCACCACACGTGGGCCCCTGTCGGTTACTGGTGGCCCGACGGTGTACCGGACATGGACGAAGCCGAGGCGCGTGTCGAACTGGCACGCGCATGGCTCGAGTCGTTCGGTCCGGCGACCATGGACGATCTGCAGTGGTGGACGGGCTGGAACAAGGGTCACACCACGAAGGCGGTGGCGGCGCTGGACACGGTGGAGGTCGAGCTCTCCTCAGGACCGGGAATCATGCTCCGCGACAGCGATATCGACGGAATACACGGTGGGGTAGCGCTGCTGCCGGCTCTCGACGCGACACCGATGGGCTGGAAGGATCGGAGGTGGTTCCTGCCGGACGAGTACCGACCGGATCTGTTCGACACGTTCGGCAACGTCGGCCCCACGGTGTGGTCGAACGGCCGGGTGGTCGGCGGTTGGGCCGTATGCGGCGCCGGTGAGGTGGTGTTCCGGTTGTTCGAGAAGGCCGACGAGGAGCAGGTCGCGGCGGAGGCTGCACGTCTCGAGACCCATCTCGACGGCGCGTCCATCACCCCGACCTTTCCGACTCCGCTCGAGAAGGCGCTGCGGACAGGATCAGGGAACTAGGCCTGCACGCCGGGCGGCGTGCGCGGCTTCGTGTCTGGTCGACGCGTCGAGCTTGGCCATGATCGACTTCATGTAGCTCTTGACTGTGGACACGGTGAGGCCGAGCTCCTCGGCGATGGCGATGTTCGACCGGCCCAGCGCCACCAGCGACAACACGTCCCGTTCGCGGGCCGTCACGTGCGGAGCGGACGGTGTCGGTGCGGCGGGTTCCAGGAAGGCGCGCATCGAGTCGAGCACGGACGTGAGCTCGGGTGCGTCCGACCGTGCCGCGACTGCCCGCAGCCGCGTGTACGTCTGACGGACGTCCTCGCGCAGCCGGTCGGCATCGCGCCGCGCCTCGTCGACGGCGAGGTCCTGGCCCAGAACCCCCGCTTCGAGGGTCAGCACGTCGAGCACGCGATCCCCGATGTGCCCGGCCGTGTGCATCGCGCCGTAGAGCACGCCGACGGCTGTCCGCCCGACGACGACGGGGGCGGCGATCATGGCGCGCAGGCCCTCGGCGGAGATGATGGCGTCGTATCGGTGGCTGATCTTCGGAGTCCGCATGTAGTCGTCGAGCGCGACGGTGCGATTGACCTGCAACACCTTGCCGCCGAGACCGTGACCTGCCTCGAGTTCGACACCGTCGAGCGCCCCGACGGACTGCCCGGCGAAATGGCGCAGCGTCAATCGCCGTCCCGCGGTCATGACTCCGCCGAAAGCGAGCGTGACGCCCGAACCGGCGCGCAACCGGTCCACGGCGGCGTCGAAACGTGTGTCGATCATGGTCTCCGTCTTCCTACCCTCTTCGGAGGGTATCGGGCCGCGAGTGTTCCGCGCCACACTCTCACCATGACGACCTTGACCGACGATGTCGCACGCCTGCTGGCGACCTACGGATCCGCCGACGCCGACCTCGCCGCCCTGCTGTGCGACGACCACGACCCGGCGGCGATCGCGTTCACCTTCATCGAAGGCGATCTCACGGCGCGCGACCTCACCTACGGCGAGCTGCACGAGCTGTCGGCGCGATTCGCGACGGGCCTCGCCGAGATGGGCGTCGGCCGGGGTGACCGCGTGGGAGTGTTGATGAGCAAGCGGCTCGAACTGGTCGTCGCCCTGCTCGGGCTCTGGCGACTCGGCGCGGTGCACGTCCCGCTGTTCACCGCCTTCGCTACTCCGGCGATCGCGATGCGCGTCGAGGCCGCGCAGGCGCGCGTCGTCATCACCGAGACCGACCAGCGCGAGAAGCTCGACTCGATCGAGGGCATCACGGTGATCGAGACGGGGGAGGGCTTCGACGCTCTGGTTCGTGAGCACGAGCCGATGGCGGCCTCGGTGGCCGTGGGCGGCGACGGTGTGATGATCCAGCTCTTCACCAGCGGCACGACGGGGAAGCCGAAGGGCGTGCCGGTGCCTGTGTCGGCGCTGGCGTCGTTCGTTGCCTACATGACCTACGGCCTCGACGTGTCCGAGGACGACGTCTTCTGGAACGCCGCCGACCCCGGCTGGGCCTACGGGCTCTACTACGCCATTCTCGGCCCGATGGCGATGGGCCGTCGCAGTCTGATGCTGCATGCCGGCTTCACCCCCGCGCTCACGGTCGCGGTGATGCAGAAGTTCGAGGTCACCAACTTCGCGGCGGCGCCGACGGTGTACCGGAGCCTGAGCAAGGACCCGTCGGTCGGTGGCATCACGTTGCGACGGGCGTCGTCGGCGGGGGAGCCGCTGACGCCGGACGTTCTGGTGTGGTCGGAGTCGGCGCTCGGCGTGCCGGTGCGTGATCACTATGGCCAGACCGAGCACGGGATGGTCATCGTCAACGCCTGGCACGATGCGGTGCGTGAGCCGCTGATCCCTGGTTCGATGGGAAAGCCGTTGCCGGGCTTCACCGCCGGAGTCGTCGAGGATCAGATCGGCTTCGAGGTGGCGGGCAGCCCGCTGATGTGGTTCACCGGATACGTCGACGCTCCCGACAAGACTGCCGAACGGTTCACCGACGACGGGTCCTGGTACCTGACGGGCGATGCCGGACGCATCGAGAACGGCTCCTACTTCTTCTCCGCGCGTAACGACGACGTCATCATCATGGCCGGCTACCGGATCGGGCCCTTCGACGTCGAAAGCGTTCTCGTGGAACACCCGTCGGTCATGGATGTGGCGGTGGTGGGCCAACCCGACGACATCCGCGGAGAGGTGATCGAGGCGTACGTCGTTCTGGCGGAGGGCGTCTCGGGTACCGCCGAGTTGGAGTTCGAGCTGCAGCAGCTGGTGAAGTCCAACTTCGCCGCGCACGCCTATCCGCGCACGGTGCACTTCGTCGACGCACTGCCCAAGACGCCCAGCGGCAAGGTGCAGCGCTTCCTGCTGCGCCGGAGCCGTCAGCCGGGCAGCAGCGCTCGGAACTCGGGGCAGTAGGCGCCGATCGCGGTACCGACGATGGCGCCCGCGGCGCTTTCGTCCCATTTGCCGCGGCTGCCCGTCGTGACGGCGTCCACCTCGGCGATCACCGGCTGCCCCTGCTGCAGTTCGGCGCAGATGCCGCGCCCGAGAATCTTCATCGTCTCCGGGTTGGTGTACTCGATGGCGCCACTGTCCAACCCTGCGATGAAGAGGTCGTCCGCGGCGACGGCGTCGGGCCCCGTCGGCACGGAGGGACCGGCCACCGCCGGCGTGCTGGGCGCCTCGGACGTCGCGGTCGCCGGAGCCGGGTCGTCGGCCGGGGGTGTCGCCGGGTCACCGCCGCACCCCGCCACGCTCAGAGTCGCGAGGAGGAGAAGGGTAGCGGTGCGGCGGGTCACCGGTGCGACGTTACCGCTCTCGTGGTGATCCAATGACCGCGTGAAGCGCACCCACGACCGCCGCCGCGATGCCCACGTGGCGCTGGGTCTCGCCGCTGTGGCGGGCTTCGTCGACGCCGTCGGCTTCCTCGCTCTCGGCGGCTTCTTCGTCTCCTTCATGACGGGCAACACCACTCGGGCGGCCGTCGAACTCACTGCGGGACATCTCGGTGCGGCGTCCGTCGGGCTCGTGGTGATCGTGTCGTTCGTGGGCGGGGTCGTCACCGGGTCGCTCGTCGGCGACCTTGCCGGCCGGCGACGTAAGACCGTCGTCCTCCTGCTCGTCGCGGTACTGCTGGCGGCGGCCGGCGTCGTGCACCTCGGCGGCGGCGCGACCCTGGTGTCCGCTCTGATCGTGGCGGCAGCGATGGGCGCCGAGAACGCGGTGTTCGAGCGGGACGGCGGCATCAGCCTCACGTACATGACCGGGACGCTCGTGACCATGGCACGCACGATCGCCGCTCGGATCCAGGGGCGCAGCTCGGAATCCTGGGTCCGCCCGCTGTTGATGTGGGCTGCGCTCGCGGGCGGAGCGATTCTCGGCGCCGCGGCCTTCGCGATCGTCGGACTCGGCGCACCCGTGGTGGCGCTGATCGCGGTTCTCGTGGCTGCCGTCGTCGTCTTCTCGATGGGCGAATGAGCGCCGTGGTGCGCCTACGCGAATCGCTTTCAAGACAAAACACCCCGTTGACCGGGCTGTGTCGGGAGGTGGACCTGCTACTTGCAGGCGCACCGCACCGCGGAGAACCGCAGGTCAAGGTAGAGAAACACAACTACCGACCTCAACGTCGGCTGTCCGAGCCTGAGCTGGACCAGCTCGTTGCGGAGTACATGTCTGGCAAGACAGCACCGCAAGTCGCCGAGTTGTTCGGGATCCATCGGCAGACTGTCGCCCGGCTGCTCGCGAGCAGGGGAGTGGCGACTCGTTCGCGAGCTCGCATCGACGCAAAGCTGCTCGCTGAGCTGACGTGGCACTACGAGCGAGGGAAATCCACCGTGGAGCTGGGCCGGCAGTACGGCCTCGCGGCCAGCAGCGTCGGCAAAGCCCTGAAGAAGTCGGGTGTAACGCTGCGGCCACCCAAGTTCAACCGGTGGACAACCCGAGATGAGGAGACGTAGTCAGGCAGCTCTGTCCTGGGCGTCGTTGTTCTTGCGGTCCTCTTTCTGGATCTCGATCGCCAGTGTGACGATTGCTCGTGCCAGTTGGCGCAGGTCAGGATCGGGCCTGATGACTGATCGAACAGCCAAGGCCCTGCCGCGGCACCTATGGACAGCGCGGCGGTACAAGTATCGCCTTTGCCTTGAAGTCAGCCTCTCGACACGTCAGACCAGCCCTCCGACCGTAGACACAGCGGCTACCTAGGGGGAAGTCCGCAATCGGTAGGTCTAGACGGTCTGACCGCACCGGCAGAAGACCTAAGCCCTGTCTTCGCACGCCAACTCGGCCACGCTTGATGCACAGATAACTCCTGCTCAGACGTTCGCTCTAACGCACGCGCGCACTGATTGCGGGTGGCGCGACACTGTGGTACGCCCTACCACGTATCGAGGACGCGCACGTGTAATGGTCAGGGACGTTGTGGACGGCGTGGCGACAACAGATAGGTGAGGACCTCCGGTATCGGTGTGGTTACCACAACTGCACCGACAACCGAGAGGTCCTCGTGTCCCACGCTAACGCCTCCCTCACCCCGAAGGGACGATTGAAGCTCGCGAGTTCGATCGTCGACGACCACTGGTCCATCCGGCGGGCCGCCGAACGCTTCCAGGTCTCACCGACCACCGCCAAGAAGTGGGCCGACCGGTACCGGGCCGGCGGGGCGCCGGCGATGATCGACCGGTCCAGCCGGCCCCGCCGCAGCCCCGCGCGCACACCGAGACGCACCGAACGACGAATCGTGGCGCTGCGCTTCACCAACCGGTGGGGACCGCACCGGATCGCCTACCACCTGCACCTGCCGCGCAGCACCGTCTCCGCGGTCCTGGCCCGCTACCGGATGCCGCTGCTGCGCCACCTCGACCAGAACACCGGCCTGGCGGTGCGCCGCCCCGCACCCCGCCGCTACGAACACCCCGCCCCCGGCGACCTGATCCACATCGACATCAAGAAACTCGGCCGGATCCCCGACGGCGGCGGGCACCGCACACTCGGCCGCACGATCGGCAACCGGCACAACAAGAAACAAGGCCGCGGCTACGCGTTCGTCCACCACGCCGTCGACGACCACTCCCGGCTCGCCTACTCCGAGATCCTCGGTGACGAACGCAAGGAGACCGCCGCCGGTTTCTACCGGCGCGCCGCCGCGTACTTCACCGACCACGGCATCACCATCGCCAGAGTGCTCACCGACAACGGATCCTGTTACCGGTCAACACTGTTCGCCGAAGCACTCGGATCGGTGGTGCACAAGCGCACCCGCCCCTACCGACCGCAGACCAACGGCAAAGTCGAACGATTCAACCGCACCCTCAACCAGGAATGGGCCTACGCCCACACCTACCTCTCCGACGAAGCCCGCGCAGCGACCTACCAGGACTGGGTCCATCACTACAATCACCACCGACCCCACACAGGCATCGACGGCAAGTCACCCATCGAGCGACTCACCGTCCACAACCTCCCCGCGAAGAACAGCTAGCTCAAGACCACGATTCGAGCTGCAGGCCAAGATCGCGTCTCTGCAATGCGAGGGTTCAGCCACCGCCCGCAACCGATCTGTTGGTCGGTTGACTGCCGCACACATCCTCGTCTGCGAAACCCCGTCCCGCGCATCCGCGTTGAGTCTGGAGAGAGTTCTGGCTCGTTCGCACTAAGCCATCAAAACACTCTGGCGCTTGCACGTATGTTCCATGCGGCCGCAGGCAGCAGCCTGCGTTAAGCACGCTTTGTGACAGTTGTGGCTTGAGTCAGCGATTCTAGAGGTTGGAACAGGCGTGAAGTAGTGCGTTATACCGCACTTTGGGTGACTACCCACGGGCTTCTGTTCTGGATCGGGAGATCGTCCACGTGCGCGGGCGAGACCCGGCGTTCGGCATTTCTCATGACTTCGGCTACCTAAATACCACTGGGTCGCTTAAGGTCGAATTGTCCCCCTCGATTCGACTGTCACAGTCGGCTTCCCGCCCGTTATCGCCTGGAGGTTCCTTTGCATCAAGCACGCGGCCACATATTTCCCCGCGGCCTGTTACTGGGTGTGTCTGTCGCCATCTCCTGTGTGCTTGCCCCGAGTGCTGCTCTTGCGCAACCTACTTCAGATCCAAGCCCGCCTACTGCCAGTGTGCCCTCGGACCCGTCTTTGGCAGACACTCCCTTCGTGGATGTGCCTGGAGCGAGCCAACAGTGTGTTGATACTGCTCTGGACAGAGGTGTTGGCAACTGGGTATGCAATGGTGCTGTTCTCACGACGTCGGTTGGTAATGAGGTTCTACCAGTCGTTCCAAGGCCCAACCTGGTGGATCCCGGCGCACAACGGAGAGCTGATGAACCGCCGGATGACCCGGACCTCTGGTGCGAGCCAGATTCGTCCTCACCGTGCAAGTTCACTCGAAGCGAGAACGTTGCGATCAGCAAGAGCAATCTCATCTATGGGAACGAGGATGGGGTGCTGGGCACATTCGACTACTACATGAGGTTGAACTTGAACGGGCGGTCGGCTCGGTACACCACCACAATCACTCATGATGAGGGCCCTCGGCTCACGTTCTTACGGCACGACATTAAATGCCGAGAGAACATCGGCGGAGGTACACCTGATGTGAACTGTGGTTATACGCCCATGGGTTCCGGGTTCAGCGTCTCAGACGTGCCTGGCAACTACTCCTATACAGCCACCGAAGTGCAGGGCCCCCGGCTGGAGGACGCTGGTACCTATTTCGCCGAGGGCGTGGTGCAGTTTCAGCCAGAAGGCTACGACTACGTGTACCTCGTCCCGGAGGTCGCCGGAATATTCGGCCCGGGTCCGCAGAGTGAACGATACATATGCCCTCGATTCGACGGTGACTGCTACTTCAACTACCCGTGAGCGGTCACTTACACACCGTACGACCATCCAAAAACTAGGAGGACACCATGAAACTTATCAGTAGAATTGCTCCAGTGACCTGCGCAGTTGCAGCTGTAGCGCTACTCGGTAGTGGCGTCGCACAAGCCGAGACGCGGACCGGCTGGATCGGTCCCACGCCGCCCGTCAACGGCACTGTTTACTTGCATACTTCGACGATCGACAACGGTGGCATTCCCACCGCAAGCACTCGAATCTATACTTCCTTTGGCTCGTCGGTGGCCCCCGGCACGATGGGAGCCAAAGCGCGGTTGTTTCGTGAGGGTGCACTCTGCAGCGCTACCGATTACCGCTTCAATGCGTTCATCACAAACGCTCAGAACGCGGCAACCACGCGCGATTGCGGTGCGGGTTTTTACAACAGCCATGGTTTCGTCGCGGTTCTGAATCCGACGAACGGAGCCCTCAGCGAGACCGTCACTTTCCCCACCGACCCGCTACAGTATCCGCCGGCAGCATCGGCGCGTCAGCAGAACAGTGCGCCCGAGGGGGAGTCCGGGGTGAACGGCGATGGCGTGTCGTACGGGGAAGCCCTAGGGGTTCAGGACGATGCCGACCTCCCGGAGTTGATCAGCGCGATCGGAACCGATGGGCAAGCCGGGTACATCCGATCAAGCGATCTCACTGCGGGTGCTGCCGACCCTGCAGCCGAGCCCGCGGTGCGAACCGTGCCGCTGCTCACGCGCGATGGTGAAGCGATCGGTACCTTCGAGATCAGTAGCTGACACCGTTGTGGCGGCGCGCCCCTCGACTGGGCGCGCCGCCACAGCACCGTCTCAGTCGAGACCACCAAGAGGAGTTGCGGCGTGGACCAACGTTGGAACAATTTTGAGACTTCCGCCTCCCCTGATGAAGTGCCGCCCCAGGTGGAACAAGGTCACTACGTCGCATTGCCATACTCGGCCCACTACTTGATGATCGCGTGGGTAGCTGGGCCCGGCAGGGTCTTCCGAGTGCCAAGTTCGTTTGAGAATAGGGTCGTGAGAGTGACGAGGCCCGGGTCAGGCCCACAGGCGTCGCCTGTCGTGGAACACATCCCCTTCGAGGAAGACGATCAGCGCGACATCGACGACGGCATCAATCACGGGCTCGGCCTCGTCGGAATCCCACCAATACCCTCACCGTTCGACTGGTACGTGCGAGTCCCGCTATCGATTGCTGATTCAAAGCAACTCAAGGACGCCTTCGTGTCTAAAAATCGTGAAGATTCCGACTCTGGCGTTCTTCGAGCGGTGAGAAAAATCTATGAGGATTTGTTCGACGCACCCGACTAGCGGGTTAAGTAAATGGTTGTCTGCGGATTGATCGCGAGTTCTCTCGGCGTTGATTACGAATTGTCACTTCGGTAGCTCACCACCATCTTTTTCATCGCCTGAGCATGTCTCGCACTGGAATCTTCTACGGTGCCAAGGGGCCGGTGAACTATGGGTTGCACGCGTCCCGGCACGATGCGTCTGCTCTTGTGTTGAGACACAAACAGGCCCGCCGACATGGGACGATCAGCCCTCAAGATGCGCGTCGATAGTGGCTTCGAGCAGCATATTCAGTCGATGAGTCTTAGCTTCCGCAGCTCCGAGTCGTTCAATGAAGGCCACGTCCCAATGGCCGCACCGCTGGCGCAACAGTTCGTTCGTGGACGCAAACTGCTCCGGCACAAGTGAAACGCCCGCTGACCAAGCAGATGCGAGGTGTCCTTGCGCAGCGTCACCCTCGATTCACGCTGCGGCAGGTTCTTCGGGAGCGCAAGGTGCTGCTCGTTCCGCTACAGAAAGGTGTTGTCGGCCCAGAGGTTGCAGAACTTCTCGGTGCGGTGGTGGTCGCTGAGCTCTGGCAAGCAATCCGAGAACGTGCCTCGCTTCCGGAGAACAAGCGCGATCCCGTCATGGTGTACATCGACGAGATTCAGGACTATCTCAAGCTCCCAACTGACCTCGGCGACGTGCTCGCAACGGCGAGAAGCCTGGGTGCCGGCTTGCATCTGGCACACCAGTTTGAGGCGCAGCTGCCGAAACAGATGATCGACGCCGTGCGAAACAACGCACGCTCCCGCGTCGCCTTTCAGCTCCAGGCTAGCGATGCCCGCGACATGGCCTCCGGTCAATCTGTGCTCGCTTCTGAGGACTTCACCGCATTGCCAGCCCACCATGTGTACGCCAGCCTCATCCGCGACAACTCCGTACAACCGTGGGTCTCCGGAATCACCATGCCACCGCCGCCGATCACAAGTGATCCGGCTGAGATCCGGCGCATCAGCCGTGAGCAATTCGGTCAGCCCCTCGATGCAATCGAGGCAGGCTTCGCCGAACTGCTAAACCCCCCGATCACTCAACCCGCGGGGTCTGACGTCGGCCAGCACGGGCGGAAAGCGAGGCGCTCATGAATCAGTCCGAATACCCCCACCGCGCCGATTCGGTGGGCGAACCGGCGTCGATAACAGTGCAGGAAGGTGGCGCGGTCGGTGTAGCGACCGCGTCGACGCAGCCAGCTCCATCATCGCCGGTCAGGCCACAATCCAACGCTCCGCGGGAGCAGACTGATGCTGCCACTCCTGGCAGCATACAGCCCGCAGGTGGCCCGACGCAGCGCGGCCATACGCGGCGGCAGAACCTTGCAGGAATCGCCGATGCGCTGTCTGACCGAGACTGGGCAATTCTGCGGTCGGTGGAAGCTCATCGGTTCCTAACCACCGCGCAGATCACCCGACTGCACTTCGCCGACCACGCTGAGGCATCAGGTCCGGCCCTCACTCGCCGGGTGCTGGGACGGCTCCGTGGCCGTCGCCTGCTGACCACGTTGGAGCGTCGTATCGGCGGGGTTCGGGCCGGAAGCAGCGGACTGGTCTTCTGCGTCGACGTTGTCGGCGACCGGCTCCTACGCCGGGACACGAACCGCCCTTCCCGGCGTCGCTTCTCGGAACCGAGCACCTCGTTCTTGCGGCACACACTGACGGTCGCCGAGACCCACGTTTCCCTCGTCGAGGCAGACCGCGCCGCCAAGTGTCAACTAGTGCGCTGCGATATCGAACCGGCCTAGTGGCGTACGCACGTCGGCGTCGGCGGCGCGCAGCTCGTTCTGAAACCCGACCTGTACGTCGAGACCGCAGTTAACGCCGACAGTCCGTTCGTCAATAGCTGGTTCTTGGAAGTCGATCTCGGGACCGAGCACTTGCCGACACTGATGCGGAAGTGTCACGACTACGACGCGTACTACCGATCGGGCACCGAGCAGACCGAGGCCGGCACGTTCCCATTGGTGGTGTGGATCATGAGCGCCAGGGATCCGGCAGTTGCCGCGCGCCGCCGTCACAGGCTCCGTGAGGCAATCGAGGCCGGTGGCCGCCTGGACGCGAGTCTGTTCCGTGTCGTTGCGCCAGACGAAGTATTGGCCCTCGTCCAAAACGGGGGTGAGCAATGACCGGTCCATCTGACAGCCCGAAGCGACCCGTCGACGTGAGCGCATCCCCTCGGTATAAAACGATTCTGGCCGACCCACCCTGGGACGTCCTCCAGAAGGGTGGGAAAGGGGCGTCCAGGCACTACGACCTCATGACGCTCGATCAGATCAAGGCGCTGCCTGTGGCCGGCCTCGCGGAGGACAACGCGCACCTGTGGTTATGGGTGACCAACGCGACGCTCCGCGATGGGTACGACGTCATGGAGGCCTGGGGGTTCACACCGCGCTCACCGCTGACATGGGTCAAACCACGAATCCAATTAGGTCACTACCTGCGCAACGCCACCGAGCACCTGCTCTTCGGTACCCGCGGCGTCGCACCCGTTCGATACCGATCGCAGCCAACGTGGATGTTCGCACCAGTCCAGGACCACTCCCACAAGCCGGAGGAACAGTACGCCGTCATCGAGCGGATCAGTCGCGGACCCTTCCTTGAATTGTTTGCCCGACGACACCAGCCCGGCTGGGACGCCTGGGGCAACCAAATCGATTCCTCTGTCGCGATCCCCGGCTACCCCGTGCCATCAGATCGATCAGTCGACACGACCCAGGAGACGCGGTGACGCCGAGGACGCCTCGTCGGTGTCATGCGGCCGTCCATGTCATCGCATCAGCGATGACCGGCCGCACAGCACCGAGGAGGCGCAATGTCCACACCCGAGAGCAGTCTCAAGACGCTTGCCATCCGGCTCAAGCCGGAAGTGCACGCGCAGCTGAGCTTCATCGCGCAGCTGCGGGGGCAGACCATCAACGACGAGGGTCTGCTCGCCGTGACCGGTCACATCGCGCAAGCGAAAACGGATCCGGTCTTGTTGGCGAAAGCCGATCAGGCCCGTCAGGAGATCGAGCGGGATGCGACCGTCAGGCGGGACGCGATCGCCAGCATGTTCGATACGGGTTCGACCGCCGAATCTGGCGACACCGCGCGCCCAGCACGGTCGCGCCGACCGCAGAAGGGAGACGACACGACGCCCAGCTGACGACCGTCAGCCAGGGGCTGGACAACACCGGGCGGGTCGGCGGAGAAGAGGCTTTACTGCCCTTTTCTGCCGCCCGACCCGGCAATCCCCACCCAGACCTGCTACCGCTGAAATGTGGCCTCCTATGCGCCACCTGGACGGGCAGGAATGGTTGCGAGAAATGCCGGTGCGTTGTAGAAAATGCCCAAACTATTGCTTTGGTGCAATGCGTGCAGTTATTATATATTGCGAATGGAGGAATTGCGCAATGACACCAGAGCAAGTTAACGACCTCACAAAGGTCCTCCGTGAGCGACGGGAATCGCTCGGCTTGTCTGCCAACGAAGTCGGTCGCAGAGTCGGCATGAGCGCCACTACTTATTGGCGGATCGAGGACGGTCAAATTGCCAGCCCGAAAGCCGAAACGCTGCAAGCCATCGGCGAAGTCCTTGGCATCTCGGCCGGCGATCTCTTCGCCAGCGCGGGATGGATTTCCAACAAAGAGCTGCCCACGCTCCGGCCGTACCTACGCACCAAGTATGACTTGCCGCCTGAAGGGATGGGGGAGATCGAGGCGCAATTCGATGAGATTGCGAGAAAGCATGGAATCAGTTTCGATGCTGCAACCGGCCCGGTTGGCGGAGAAGATGAATAAACCACAAGATTACACAACCCATTAGTGGGAAAGGAGGATTACCATGACAGACAAGTATCAGCAACACACGCTCAGCGTTCTTGCGACCCTGCGGTCCGTCATTCCGCGCCGTAGTGACGTCACCTACGACGAGGCGCTTCGCATCGCCGAGTTGCAGGCGAACAAGCTGCTGGCGGCTCACGCTATTTCAGAGGGCAGCACGCCAACCGAGTTGATTAGCGAACTTCCTAAGATCACCATCGCCTACACCGGTGCGCTGGTCGCGGGAGCCAGCTACTGGGACACGACCCGTCGAACCTGGGTGATCCTCCTGAGCCGCGCGGACTCGTGGCAGCGGCAGCGTTTCACTCTCGCGCACGAGTACAAGCACATCATCGACCACGGACGAAGCGGGGACTTGTACCGCGGGGATCGCAGAGCATCCGCCGCGACCCAGGCGGAACGCGTCGCTGACTACTTCGCTGCCTGCGTGCTCATGCCGCGCCGCGCTCTGAAGCGGGTTTGGGGCAACGGTATGCAGCGCACAGATGCACTTGCGGCGTACTTCCAGGTAAGCGAGCGCGCAATCGGAGTTCGGCTCCGGCAGACGGGTCTGGTCGACGACTGGACACGCTGCACACGTGCTGATGAGCCAGGTGGGTAAAGCAGGCGTCTTGAGAAGGTCTCGTCGCCACGAATGGGGGAGTTGATCGCGTGCCATCTGAACAGCGCATCGCAGCAGGCCAAGTATCGAATGCTGCCGCGAAGCGCGCCGTCTCCTACCTGCGAGTCTCCACCAAGGAACAGGCGGAACGCGACGGCGACCCCGAGGGCTACTCGCTCCCCGCGCAGCGCGAAGCGAACCGCCGCAGAGCCGCAACGAAAGAGGCGGTCATTGTCGAGGAGTTCGTCGAGCGAGGTGAATCTGCCAAGTATGCGGAGTCGCGCCCTGAGCTACAGAGGCTACTTACGTACCTGAAAGAGAACTCAGTCGACTACGTCATTGTGCATAAAGTCGACCGACTGGCTCGGAACCGACTCGACGATGCGCAGATTCACTGGGCAATCAAGCAAGCAGGGGCGGAGTTGGTGTCCGCCACCGAGAATATCGACGAGACGCCCTCGGGAATGCTCCTTCACGGCATCATGAGCTCGATCGCGGAATTCTACAGCCAAAACCTTGCGTTCGAAGTCAACAAAGGGATGGAGCAGAAGGCCAAGACCGGTGGGACGCCAGGCAGGGCTCCGCTTGGATACTTGAATGTCCAGCAGATCAATGCTGACGGCGCTCAGGTACGAACGGTCGTCGTGGACCCTGAACGAGCCCCGCACATAACGTGGGCTTTCGAGGTTTTCGCGATGGGGGATTGGACGCTGAAGGCGATGGCGAAGGAACTCGAACATCGTGGTCTGACGACGCGGCCAACTCCCAAATCGCCAGCACGTCCAATCAAGTACAACAGTCTCTACAGGATTCTCACTACGCCGTATTACAAGGGCGAGGTGACATATCGCGGCGTCAGGTACCCAGGGCGACATGCACCACTCATCGACGAGCTGACTTGGACGAAGGTGCAGGAGGTGCTGGCTTCGCACGCCACGGGAGAAAAGCAGCGCGAGCATCCCCATTATCTGAAGTCATCGGTGTTTTGCGGGAATTGCGGTAGTCGACTGATAATTACGAACTCCAAGAACCGGTCTGGCAGGGTCTACCCGTACTTCATCTGCCTCGGGCGACATCAGAAGACGACTCCGTGCACCATAAAGGCAGTGTTGATTTCTCGGGTGGAGGATCTCGTCGCCGAGCACTACGAGACTGTCCAGTTGGACCCGGAGTTGAGCGGGCAAATCGAAGCGATGGTGCGCGGTGAGCTGATGTCGAGCCGAGCTGCTGCTGATCGGGAGTTGAAGACCCTCGGCACACAGAAGCAACGGCTGGAATCAGAGCGCTTGCGTCTACTGCAGGCTCACTACGCGGGGGCCATCCCCCTTGAGTTGCTCAAGACGGAGCAGGACCGTATTGCTAACAACCTGGCAAGGATCGGTGCGCGCCTCGAAGCGGCCTCGACGCAGGTGGAGGAGTTCGACGAAGCGCTCCGGCAAGCGTTACATCTGGCCGAGAATTGCGCCCAGGCGTATCAGCGCGCGGGCAGGACTTCTACTGGTCGCCACCTACGGCGATTGCTCAATCAGGCCCTCTTCACGAGGATTCTGGTGCACGAGACGATCGTGAAAGTCGAGCTGGCGGAGCCGTTTGACACGGTGCTTGGCCACGAAGTCGTCAACGCTGCACTGGCACACGTTCGACCAGCCACCCACAATTTCGACGCAGGGCCGCAGTTGGCCTATGAGTCGGTCGATCGTGCAAACAAAAAACCTGCGCTTCGCGGCGCAGGTTTGAAAGTGACTACTTTGGTGCCCCCGGCAGGATTCGAACCTGCGACCAAGGGATTAGAAGGCCCTTGCTCTATCCCCTGAGCTACGGAGGCGCGCATCGGTGTCCGATGCGCCGTCGAGTGTAGCGAGACGCTGCGCCCTGCCCGGGCCGGAGGTGCGGCTTAGACTTCTCGCTCCGAGGGAAGGCAGCAGGCGTGCAGGACGTGATGGACCAGGTGCTCGCGGCATGGCGCGCGGGGGAGTCCGTGGGCGTGGGCACCGTGGTGCGCACGTTCCGATCGGCACCGCGTCCGCCGGGTGCGTCGATGGCTGTGCTCGCGGACGGCAGAGTCGTCGGGTCGGTGTCCGGTGGCTGCGTCGAGGGCGCGGTGTACGAGGCCGCGCAGAACGGTGAGGCGGGTCTGCATCGCTACGGAGTCAGCGACGACGATGCGTTCGCGGTGGGTCTGACCTGCGGGGGCATCCTCGACGTCTTCGTCGAGACCGTGTCCCGATCGACCTTTCCGGAGTTCGGCGCGGTGGCGTCGGCGATCGCGGAGCACCGGCCGGTCGCGGTGGCCACTGTCATCGAGCACCCCGATGCTGCGCGGGTCGGTTCTCGCCTGGTCGTCGACCCGGTGGCGGCGTCCGGCACGCTCGGGTCGCCCCGCGCGAATGCCGCGGTGATCGACGACGCCCGTGGTCTTCTCGAAGCGGGCCGCACCGACGTCCTGCACTACGGCCCCGACGGTCAGCGGCGCGGCGAGGGAATGACGGTGTTCGTGAACTCCTTCGCGCCCCGTGCTCGCATGATCGTGTTCGGTGCGATCGACTTCGCGTCGGCGGTGGCGCGTCAGGGTGCGCTGCTCGGCTATCGCGTGACCGTCTGCGATGCGCGGCCGGTGTTCACGACAACCGAGCGATTCCCGACGGCCGACGAGGTGGTCGTCGAGTGGCCGCACCGCTACCTCGAGCGACTGCAGGCCGAGGGTGAGATCGACGAGCGCACCGTGATCTGCGTACTGACCCACGACCCCAAGTTCGACGTGCCGCTGCTCGAGGTGGCGTTGCGGCTGCCCCGCGTCGGCTACGTGGGTGCGATGGGGTCGCGGCGGACCCACGACGATCGGGTCGCGAGACTGCGCGAGGTGGGAATCGGCGACGACGAGCTCGCGCGACTGTCGTCCCCGATCGGGCTCGACCTCGGCGCCCGGACACCGGAGGAGACGGCGGTGTCGATCGCGGCGGAGATCGTCGCGAGGCGGTGGGGCGGGAACGGACGGCCGCTGGGGGAGCGCGAGGGACGCATTCACCACTGACGCCCCTCGCGAGTACGTCCGAACTGCCGCTGCAGCACGGAGGGTCACGACGTTTCTGGCGTACTCGCCGGAGGGGGTGACGTGTGAGTTGCGCGTCTACTACGTCCCGTAGGTGCTGCGATGCCGGTCACCTCCTACCCTGGAGGTATGGCAACGACTGAGGCACCGCGTTCCGCGACCGCGGAACCGGACGGTGGGGCGCGACGAGCCGGATCGGCAGGCGTGTTCGCGAGTGCCGGACTGATCGCCGCGGTGGTGGCCGGCCTGATCGTCGCGCTGTCCGCATCGCAGGCGTTGGTCCTGCTCGGCATCCCGGATCCGGGTCCGGTGACGACGTACGGTCTGCCCGCTGTGCGCGCGCTCGGGGAGGTCGCGGCCGTCATCGCCGTGGGCTCTCTGCTGCTCGCAGCCTTCCTCGTGCCGCCGCAGAGATCGGGCGTCCTCGACATCGACGGCTATCGCGCGCTGCGCACCGCGTCGTCGGCGGCAATCGTGTGGGCGGCCTGCGCGATCGTGCTGGTGCCGCTGACCCTCTCGGACACGTCCGGTCAGCCGGTGTCCGAGGCGCTGCGTCCCGAGAACCTGTGGTCGGGCCTGTCGCAGATCGAGTTGGCCCGCGCGTGGCAGTGGACCGCGATCATCGCGATCGTGCTCGCACTCGGGACACGTGCCGTGCTGCGGTGGTCGTGGACGCCGATCCTGCTGGTGGTCGCGCTCGGCTCGCTCATGCCTCTCGCACTGTCGGGGCACTCGTCGTCCGGTGGATCGCACGACGTCGCCACCAACAGCCTCATCCTGCATCTTCTCGCCGCGTCGCTCTGGGCGGGCGGACTGTTCGCCGTCCTGGCGCACGCCCGTCGCGCCGGCGCGCACACCGATGTCGCGGCGCGCCGCTTCTCCGCGGTCGCCACGGTGGCGTTCGTGGTCATGGGTGTCAGTGGAGTGGTCAACGCCTTCGTCCGCGTCGAGCCCGCAGATCTGTTCGACACCACCTACGGCCGACTCGTACTCGCCAAGGTCGTCGCCCTGGTCGTCCTCGGCGTGTTCGGCTACACCCAGCGCCGACGCGCCCTGCCCGCGCTCGCCGCGGACCCGACGTCGCGCGCGAATCTCGTGCGTTTCGCCGGTGCCGAGGTACTGGTCTTCGCGGCCACGATCGGGCTCGCGGTCGGACTCTCCCGGACACCGCCCCCGCTGGGGAGCGCTCGGGAGCTGACGCTCACCGAGGCGGAGTTGGGGTACGACCTCACCGCGCCCCCGAGCCTCGAGCGTTTCCTCTTCGACTGGCGGTTCGACCTGATCTTCGGCACCGCCGCCGTCGTCATGGCCGTCGTCTACCTCCTCGGCGTTCGTCGACTGCGGGCCCGTGGCGACGCATGGCCGGTGGGTCGCACGATCGCCTGGGTCCTGGGCTGCGCGACGCTGCTGTTCGCGACGTCATCGGGTGTCTACCGCTACTCGATGGCGATGTTCAGCGTGCACATGGGCTCGCACATGGTGCTGTCGATGCTCACCCCGGTGCTGCTCGCGCTCGGCGGCGGCGTGACCCTGGCTCTACGAGTGCTGCCTGCGGCCGGCCGGGACGGTGTGCCGGGACCGCGCGAGTGGATCCTCGAGGCCCTGCACAGCCCGGTGTCCCGGTTCCTCACCCAGCCACTGGTCGCGGCCGTCATCTTCGTGGGTGGCTTCTACGCGCTCTACCTCGGCGGCATCTACGGCGCGACCGTCGACTCGCACGGCGCCCACCTGCTGATGAACGCTCACTTCCTGCTGAGCGGCTACCTGTTCTACTGGGTCGTCATCGGCGTCGACCCGGCACCGCGTCGACTGTCGCCCGTGACCAAGCTGGCGATGGTGTTCGGATCGCTGCCGTTCCATGCCTTCTTCGGTATCGCGCTGATGAGCACCGAGACGGTGATGGGCCAGACCTTCTTCCGCGGCCTGTCGCTGCCGTGGAACTCCGACCTCCTGGCGGATCAGCGACTCGGCGGCGGCATCGCGTGGGCGACGGGCGAGATCCCGCTGATCCTCGTCATGCTGGCGTTGCTGGTGCAGTGGTCCAACACGGACCGGAAGGAAGCAGTCCGCACGGACCGGGCGGCCGATCGCGACGACGGTGCGGACCTCGCGGCGCACAACGCGATGTTCGCGGAGCTGGCGCGCCGCGAGCGTGAGCGCAGTTAGAAGACCAGACCGCGCAGGGCGAGGAAGCGGAGCCCGCCGACGAGGGCGGTGACCCCGACCAGGATCAGGGCCGACAACGCGGCGCCGGCGGTCGGCAGTGCGACGTCGAGCGCTGTCAGCGCTGCGGTGCTGGCGCCCAGACCGATGAGTGCCAGTCCGCCGCCCTCCCACTGCGCGGTGAACCAGCCCACCCGATCGGCGGCGTGGAACGTGAGACGGCGGTGCAGTTCGTTGGCGAGAACGGTCGACGCCACTGCTCCGACGGCATTGGCCACGATGGAACCCTCGCTGTGCATCGCGACGAACACGGCGACGTAGAGGACGTTGCTGAGCCCGCCGACCAGTGCGAAGCGGACCAACTGGGGGAACGCTCCGTCACTGCGCAGCGCCACCAGCATCGGATGCCCGGGGTGCGAGGGAAGCACGGGGGAGACCACGTTGTCGATCACGACGCCCTCCCGTGCAATCTGCTCTTGACGCTGACGATCTCGTCCGGTGTCAGCGCTCGACCCGGCAGGGGCACCGACCTATCCGGCACCGCCGCGAGGGAATCGATCACCAGGGCGAAATAGCGTCGCCAGTTGTCCTCGTCCACCTCGTCTGCAACCTCGGCGCCGGCCACGATCATCCGCACCAGGGTGAAGAGGTCGCCGGGCTGCACGTCCGGGCGGAGCTTCCCGGCCTTCTGGGCGCGCTGGATGAGAGTGTTGATGGTCGGTTCGAGCTTGGACCGGACTGCCGCGATGCGGTCGAGGCCGTCGTCGCACCCGAGGACGACGTGACCGAGACCACGGTCCGCGGCCATGTGTCGACACATGAATTCGAAGAAATCGACCATCGCAGCCCAGGGATCGTCGGCCTCCGCGGCCACCTCTGCGCGGCTGAGCACGTCGACCAGACGCTGCTCGAGGATGCCGTCGATGAGTTCCTGTTTGTTGGCGAACCGCCGGTACACGGTGCCCACACCCACCCCGGCGCGCGCAGCGACGTCGTCGAGCGTGATCTCGAGACCCTTGCGTGCCAACAACTCTCGCGCACAGTCGATGATCTTGAGCTTGTTCCGCTCGGCGTCCGCTCGAAGCGGCTTCGCCGCTGTGGTGGGTTTCACAGTCCGTTTCGTCCTGGTTCGTCGGTTAACCGGAGGGCATACCTCCGCATCGCTGCTATCGTATTGCTATCCGGAGCGTACGCCTCCGTATAGCTCCATTTCACGCCGTACCGAAGCGAGGATCAATGTCTTCCACCACATCCGACGTCGGAAACGTCCAACCGACGATCCGGTCGAGCGCGCACGACGCGCCCGACCGCACTCGCTGGCTCATCCTGGGCGTACTCGGCCTGGCCCAGCTGATGGTCGTGCTCGACGCGACCGTCGTGAACATCGCGCTTCCCGCCGCACAGCTCGATCTCGGCTTCGACAACGCGGACCGCTCGTGGGTGGTCACCTCCTACGCTCTGGCATTCGGCAGCCTCCTGCTGCTCGGTGGTCGACTCAGTGACCTCTTCGGTCGCCGCACCACGTTCCTCGTGGGACTCGTCGGCTTCGCGGTGATGTCCGCCGTCGGCGGCGCAGCCGTCAACTTCGGCATGCTGGTCGCGGCCCGTGCGGGACAGGGTGTCTTCGGCGCCCTGCTCGCTCCCGCAGCGCTGTCCCTGCTGACCACGACGTTCACGGATCCGAAGGAACGTGCGAAGGCGTTCGGCATCTTCGGCGCGGTCGCCGGTGCCGGCGGCGCCATCGGCCTGCTTCTCGGCGGTGTGCTCACGGAGTGGGCGAACTGGCGCTGGAGCCTGTACGTCAACTTGATCTTCGCGGGAATCGCGTTCGTCGGCGGCTTCCTCCTGCTGGCCAAGCACCGCGCCACCGAGCGTCCGGTACTCGACATCCCCGGCACCCTCACCGTGTCCGCGGCGCTGTTCTCCATCGTCTACGGATTCGCGCACGCCGAGTCCGACGGATGGAGCAACGCGGTGACCATCGGTTTCCTCGCGGTCGGTGTGGTCCTGCTCGGTGTCTTCGTCTACCTGCAGACGCGGGCGACGCATCCGCTTCTCCCGCTGCGCATCGTGCTCGACCGCACCCGCGGCGGCGCGTACCTCGCGGTGTTCGTCATCGGTGCCGGCATGTTCGCGGTGTTCCTGTTCCTCACGTACTACCTGCAGAGCACGCTCGGCTACACGCCCATCACCACCGGGTTCGCGTTCCTGCCGATGATCGCGACCCTCGTGGTCACGGCCACCGTCGCGACGTCGGTCATCCTGCCGCGCTTCGGGCCTCGCGTTCTCATGTCCGCCGGCATGCTGATCGCGTCGGCCGGCATGGCCCTGCTGACCCAGATCTCGATCGACAGTTCCTACGCCGCGCACATTCTGCCGAGCCTGCTCGTCATGGGAGTGGGCATGGGCGCCACGATGGCCCCGGCCATGCAGGGCGCCGTGTCCGGAGTCTCGCCGGGCGACGCCGGCGTCGCCTCCGCGACCGTCAACACGATGCAGCAGATCGGCGGATCCATCGGTACGGCGCTGCTCAGCACCATCGCGGCGACGGCAGCGACGAACTACGCGACCGACAACCAGGCGGCCGTGGCTCAGGCTGCGGATCCGCAGGCCGCCGCGACGCTGCTCCGGATGAACGCGGAGATCGCCAGCTACACCACGACGTTCTGGTGGGCGTCGGGCATCTTCCTCGCCGGCTCGGTGATGGCAGCGCTGCTCGTCCGCTCGGGCAAGCTGCCCGACGGACCCGAGGGTGCCACCGTCGTCGCTCACTGACGTACACAGTCACCGGATCCGGTGCAGAGAACCGTGTCAGACGCGGTTCTCTGCACCGGATTCGTCGTGGATGCGGGTGAGCAGGTCGGTGAGGGTCGCTCGGTCGTCCGCGCTCAGGCCGGCGAACATCGCCTCGGACGCGCTGCGCTGCGCCTGCGCGATGGTGTCCGCGAGTGCCCGCCCCTCGTCGGTGAGGTCGAGGAGAACCGCGCGACGATCGGTGGCATCGGCGTGCCGTGCGACGTAGCCGGCCGACTCCAGCGCGTCGACGACATCGGTTGCCGATCGGGGTGCGATGCGTAACCGTTCCGCCAGATCTCCGGGCCGAAGTGGTCCCGCCGCGCCGGACAGCACGCGCAGTGCCCGTCCGTGTGAGGGCGAGAGTCCGAAAGGTTCGAGTGCGGCCATGTGGCGGCGCCGCATCGACCTGGCCACCATCATGACCAGATCGGCCGGGTCCTTCTCGTGGGAATGCACGGGACGATACTAGCGTTGCAGCGGTCGACCTCATAATGAGGTAACCTCAGTTCTACCCGATCAGGGAGGTCATATGCGTTCCTCCACCACACCGGCAAGGCCGGTGCAGTCCCCCGTGACATCTGCGGACCACCAACCCGCACCGCTCGGGCGCGTCGTCGCCCTCTTCCGGCCCTATCGCGGCCGGGTCGCCGCGGTGAGCGCGGTCATCACCCTCAGCGCCGTCGTGGCACTGGGATCGCCGCTGCTCCTGCGCGACATGCTCGATCACGCCATCCCGAACGCCGACGTCACGCTGGTGACGATCCTCGCGGCCGGCATGATCGCGATCGCCGTCGTCACCAGCTGTCTCGGCGTCGCCCAGACCTGGATGTCCAACAGCATCGGGCAGGCCCTGATGCATCAGCTCCGCGTGCAGGTCTACTCGCACCTGCAGCGTCAGTCTCTCGGCTTCTTCGCGCGCACCCGCACCGGCGAGGTGCAGTCGCGCATCGCCAACGACATCGGCGGCATGCAGTCCGTCGTCACCAACACGGCCACGTCGATCGCTCAGAACGCGACCACCGTCATGGCCACCGTCGTCGCGCTCTTCCTGCTCGACTGGAAACTGGCCCTCTTCTCGCTCGCCATCCTGCCGGTGTTCGTCCGCATCGCTCGGCGGGTCGGCGACGAGCGTCGCCGTATCTCCACCGTGCGGCAACGCCTGCTCAGCGATCTGTCCGTCCAGGTGGAGGAGTCGCTCTCGGTGAGCGGCATCCTGCTGGGCAAGACGACCGGCGCGTCGTCGGTCCTCACGAATCGGTTCACCGAACGCTCGTCCGAGGTGGCCGACGTCGAACTCCGCTCGATGATGGCGGGCAAGTGGCGCATGGCGACCATGTCGATCAGCTTCGCCGCGATGCCGGCCCTGGTCTACTGGTTCGCCGGCATCACCATCGGCAACGGCAGCGCGTTGACGGTGGGAACGCTGGTCGCGTTCACCACCCTCCAGACACAGCTGTTCCGCCCCACGATGATGCTGCTCAACACCGGCGTCGAGGTGCAGAGCTCCCTGGCTCTGTTCGGCCGGGTCTTCGAATACCTCGATCTCCCGGTGGACATCGACGAACCCGCCGTACCGACGCCGATCGATCCGACGGCCCGACGCGGTGAGGTGCGCTTCCGCCACGTAGGCTTCGACTATCCGGGTGCGGCACATCCGACGCTCACGGACATCGACCTCACGGTCCCCGCCGGGAGCACCCTGGCGATCGTGGGAGCGACCGGCGCCGGCAAGACGACACTCGGGTATCTGACGGCGCGGCTCTACGATCCGACGTCCGGGTCGGTCGAGGTCGACGGTGTCGATCTCCGCGATCTCTCGCTCGCCGACGTGTCCGCGACGGTCGGGGTGGTGTCGCAGGAGACCTATCTCTTCCACGACACGATCCGCGAGAACCTCCGCTTCGCGCGGCCCGACGCCACCGACGCGGACATCGAGAATGCCGCTCGCACAGCGCAGATCCACGATTTCATCGCCTCGCTCGACGACGGCTACGACACGATGGTGGGGGAGCGTGGCTACCGGTTCTCCGGTGGCGAGAAGCAGCGCCTCGCCATCGCGCGCACCGTTCTGCGCAACCCGCCCGTCCTCGTTCTGGACGAGGCCACCAGCGCTCTGGACACCACCACCGAACGTGCTCTGGCCGACGCGATCGACCAGCTCGAGCAGGACCGCACCACCATCGTGGTGGCCCACCGACTCTCCACCGTGCGGTCGGCCGATCGCATCGTGGTGCTCGATCACGGGCACGTCGTCGAATCGGGATCCCACGACGAGCTCGTCGCCCGCGGCGGTGCCTACGCCGCACTGCTGGCGGCGTCCGGCGACTCGCTGGTCACTGCCTGACCACTCCTCCTGTCAACCCCCGCGGCGCTCCTGTGGACGGCCGTCCACAGGTGCTCGCGGGCCCTTCTGTCCGCGGTGCGAGCGGCGCAGAGTCGGGGGCGCGGTCGGTACCGGATCGACCGCGAGAGGGGGGAACGATGTACGAGTCGTATCTGACCGTGGTGGGCACCGTCATCACCGATCCGATCAAGCGCACCACGCCGTCCGGCGACGAGGTGCTCAGCTTCCGCGTGGCCAGCAATTCGCGCCGCATGGACCGCGAGAGTGGGGAGTGGCAGGACGGGGACACGCTCTACGCCTCGGTCAGCTGCTGGCGACGTCTGGTGTCGGGGGTCGGAGCGTCGCTGATGAAGGGCGATTCGGTCATCGTCTTCGGGCAGGCGCACACCAACGAGTACACGACCAAGGAGGGCGTGGGCCGAGCCGATCTCGAGATCCGAGCCACCGCGGTGGGACCCGATCTCGCTCGGTGCCACGTCAAGGTGGACCGGCCGCGTCAGGCGGCCGAGCGGCAGGAGTCCGGCGAGACCGTCGCCGAGGCCGCGGTGGACACGGCCGAGCCCGAGCCGGTGCCGGTGGGCTGACCGCGAACGGTTTCACGGGCACCGGTCGGTCCCGGTAGACTTCCGCGTCGAGCACATCTCCCAGTTGTCGGCCCCGTCGTCGGCATCTCAGCCGGCGCGATCCGCCCGGCACACACGCTGGTGAGCACATCGAGAGGAACTCGTGGCGGAATTCATCTACACCATGAAGAAGGTGCGCAAGGCGCACGGCGACAAGGTCATTCTGGACGACGTGACGATGAGCTTCCTGCCGGGAGCGAAGATCGGCGTCGTCGGCCCCAACGGCGCCGGCAAGTCTTCGATCCTCAAGATCATGGCCGGGATCGACCAGCCCGGAAACGGTGAGGCGTTCCTCGCGCAGGGCGCCACCGTCGGCATCCTCATGCAGGAGCCCGAGCTCGACGAGAACAAGACGGTTCGCGAGAACGTCGAGGACGGTCTCGGCGAGACGATGGTCCAACTCAAGCGGTACAACGAGATCGCCGAGCTGATGGCCACCGACTACTCCGACGAGCTGATGGAGGAGATGGGCGAGCTGCAGGAGAAGCTCGACCACGCCGACGCGTGGGAGATCGACTCGCAGCTCGAGCAGGCCATGGACGCACTGCGCTGCCCGCCGCCGGACGAGGGTGTGACCCACCTGTCCGGTGGTGAGAAGCGTCGTGTGGCGTTGTGCAAGCTGCTGCTGAGCAAGCCGGACCTGCTGCTGCTCGACGAGCCCACCAACCACCTCGACGCCGAGTCGGTTCTCTGGCTCGAGCAGCATCTGGCCGCGTACCAGGGTGCCATCCTGGCCGTGACCCACGACCGGTACTTCCTCGATCACGTCGCGCAGTGGATCTGCGAGGTCGACCGTGGTCGCCTCTATCCCTACGAGGGCAACTACTCCACCTACCTGGAGAAGAAGGCCGAGCGTCTCGAGGTCCAGGGCAAGAAGGACCAGAAGCTGCAGAAGCGCCTCAAGGACGAACTCGCCTGGGTCCGCTCCGGCGCCAAGGCTCGCCAGGCCAAGAACAAGGCACGTCTCGATCGCTACGACGAGATGGCGGCCGAGGCCGACAAGATGCGCAAGCTCGACTTCGACGAGATCCAGATCCCCAACCCGCCGCGCCTCGGCGACGTCGTGGTCGAGGTCAAGAGCCTCGACAAGGGCTTCGACGGCCGCGTGCTGATCAAGGACCTGTCGTTCACGCTTCCGCGTAACGGCATCGTCGGTGTCATCGGCCCCAACGGCGTCGGAAAGACCACGCTCTTCAAGACCATCGTCGGTCTCGAGGAGCCGGACGGCGGCGAGGTCAAGATCGGTCAGACGGTCAAGCTGAGCTACGTCGACCAGAACCGCTCGGGCATCGACCCGGCGAAGACGGTCTGGGAGACGGTGTCGGACGGCCTCGACTTCATCACCATCGGTACGCAGGAGTTCCCGTCGCGGGCGTACATCAGCTCCTTCGGGTTCAAGGGCCACGACCAGCAGAAGGCTGCCGGAGTCCTGTCCGGTGGCGAGCGCAACCGCCTCAACCTGGCGATGACGCTCAAGCAGGGCGGCAACCTGATCCTGCTCGACGAGCCCACCAACGACCTGGACGTCGAGACGCTCGGTTCGCTGGAGAACGCCCTCGAGGAGTTCCCCGGCTGCGCCGTCGTGATCTCGCACGACCGGTGGTTCCTCGACCGGACGTGCACGCACATCCTGGCGTGGGAAGGTGGCTTCGGCGACAACGAGGCCGCTTGGTACTGGTACGAGGGCAACTTCGAGGGCTACGAGGCCAACAAGGTCGAGCGCCTCGGTCCCGACGCCGCTCGCCCGCACCGCGTCACGCACCGGAAGCTCACGCGCGACTGAAATGTACTGGTAAGTAACCTATTTTCATCGCACGCCACGTCACCGCGGTGTTCGGCTCCCGGCCTCGCGAGGCTAGGGTCGGGAGCCGAACCCCACGGACAACGTCGCCCCGACCGGTGGATCCGCCGCTCGTGGTGATCGAAAGGCGACAGCGATGACTTCAGCGGGAGAGCACTCCGAGGCGGCAACGGCGCCGAACTCGGTGCTCGATCGGGCGGACGACCTCCGCGCGGTGTACTTCGGGCACGTCGATCTGGACGTGTTGCGGACCACCACGGGAGCCGACCCGACCGCGGTGGTGCACCGACATCTGGAGCTCGCCGAGCGTCGTGATCCCGGCGTCGCCTCTCTCGCCCTGCACCGCGGACCCGACAGCACCGTCGGCGTGGCCTTGCAGATCGTCACCGACGACATGCCGATGCTGGTCGAGTCGGTCACCGCCTGGCTCACCGGAGCCGGCATCGCGGTCGTCGAGGTGGTGCACCCGATCCTGCGCGTCGTGCGCGACGAGTCCGGCACGCTCCTCTCTATCCGAGGCGGAGCCACCCCGTCCGACGTCGAGACCGGCGATCTCGCGGACGGCAGCATCCTCGAATCGTGGATCCACGTGGCTCTGCACCCCGCGGCGAGCGAGGAGGCCTTCGCCTCGCTCGAGAGCTCGCTGGCCGACGTGCTCGCCGACGTGCGTCGCGTCGTCGACGACACCGAGGCCATGCAGCGTCGCCAGCTGGAACTGGCCGATCGTCTGGAACGACCACGCCGCGGAGACGCGGACGGAACCGAGTCCGTCACCCCTGAGGCGCGGCACGACGCCGCCCGCCTGCTGCGGTGGTTGTCCGAGGGCAACTTCCGCGTGCTCGGCAGCCGCCGGTACACCGCGACGGAGGCGGGTCTCGAACCCGTCGCCGAGTCCGCGCTGGGCATCCTGCGATCCGACGATCCGGGCGCCGTCGCGGGCTTCGACCTGCCGATCGACCGAGTGGTCGCTCGCGAGGACCTCCTCGTGCTCACCCGCGCATCGAGCTCCACGTCGGTGCACCGCGCCGTGCACCCCTACTTCGTCGGTGTCCACGACCTGGACGACGAGGGAAACACGGTGGGAGAGCACCGGTTCACGGGGCTGTTCACCATCTCCGCACTGCACGGCAACGTCCTCGACATCCCGGTCGTGGGTGACCGCGTGCGCACCGTCATCGAGCGCGCCGGGCACACCCTGTCGTCGTACTCCGGCCAGGCCATGCTCGAGTCGATCCAGTCCTTCCCGCGCACCGAACTCTTCTCGGCGGACAGCAGGTCGCTCTTCGACACCATCTCGGCCGTGGAGCGCAGTGCCCTGCGCCGCGAGGTGCTGCTCTTCCTGCGCCGCGACGGGTACGGCCGGTTCGTGTCGGCGCTGGTCTACCTTCCGCGCGACTCCTACACCACCCGCCTGCGTCTCGAGACCCGCAGGATCCTGCTGCACGAGCTCGGCGGTACCGACGTCGAGTACGAGGCACGCGTCTCGGACAGCCCACTCGCGTTGGTGCACTTCACTGTTCGCTTCGACGGACAGAGCGCGGACGCCGTCGACGTCTCGGACGCCAACCGCGACCGCATCAGGGCCCTGATCGCCGACGCCACCCGCACGTGGGACGACGCTCTGCGTGAGGCGGCCGCGGCCGACCCGTCGGTGTCGCCCGACAACGCGGCGCGCTATGCCGTCGCCTTCCCCGAGGCCTACAAGCAGGACTTCGACGCGGACCGGGCGCTCGTCGACATCGCTCGACTCGACGCGCTCGTCGGCGACGACATCGACATGTGCCTGTACCGCCCGCGCGACGCCGAGGCGGGTCACTGGCGTTTCTCCCTCTACGTGACCGGCAGCGAGGTCTCGCTGAGCCAGGTGCTGCCCGTCCTGCAGAGCCTCGGTGTGGAGGTGGTCGACGAGCGGCCGTACGCCGTGGTGCGCAAGGACGGAACGCGCTGCTGGATCTACGATTTCGGCCTGTCCGCGGAGCCCGAGGTCATCGAGGGCGCCGAGAACCAGACGAGTGTGGTCAGCCGACGATTCACCGACGCGTTCGCTGCCGTGTGGAACGGCCACGCGGAGGCCGACCGCTTCAACGAACTGGTTCTGCGGGCCGGTCTCGAGTGGCGCCGCGCGGTGGTGCTGCGGGCGTACGCGAAGTACCTGCGCCAGGCCGCTTTCCCTTTCAGCCAGACCGGCATCGAGGGTGTTCTCCTCGCCAACCCGGTGACGGCTCGGCTGATCGTCGACCTGTTCGACGCGCAGTTCGATCCCGCCTCGGCGTCCGAGGAGCGTGCCGACGAGATCGCGTCGGAGCTCGCCGAACTGATCGATCAGGTGGTCAGCCTCGACGCCGACAGGGTGCTGCGTGCCCTGTTCACCCTCGTGCGAGCGACGCTGCGCACCAACCACTTCGTCGTCGACGAACAGGGTCGCGAGCGCGATTTCCTGTCCCTGAAGTTCGACCCTCGCGGCATCGACGTGCTGCCCAAGCCGCGCCCGCGTTTCGAGATCTTCGTGTACTCGCCACGCGTCGAGGGCGTGCACCTGCGCTTCGGCACGGTCGCGCGCGGTGGTCTCCGCTGGTCCGACCGGCGCGAGGACTTCCGCACCGAGGTGCTCGGACTGGCCAAGGCGCAGGCCGTCAAGAACGCGGTCATCGTGCCGGTGGGGGCGAAGGGCGGCTTCGTCGTCAAGCAGCCGCCGTCTCCGACCGGCGATGCTGCGACCGACCGCTCCGCGACCACCGCCGAGGGGCGAGCCTGCTACCGCATGTTCATCGCGGGGCTGCTGGACGTCACCGACAACCTCGACCGTGCCACCCGCGCCGCGATCCCACCGCAGCGTGTGGTGCGACGCGACGACGACGACTCGTACCTCGTGGTCGCGGCGGACAAGGGCACTGCCACGTTCTCCGATCTCGCGAACGAGGTGTCCGCCGAGTACGGCTTCTGGCTCGGCGACGCCTTCGCCTCGGGCGGGTCGGTGGGGTACGACCACAAGGCGATGGGCATCACCGCCAAGGGTGCCTGGGAGAGCGTGAAGCGTCACTTCCGCGAGTACGGCATCGACACGCAGTCCGACGAGATCACCGTGGTCGGTATCGGTGACATGAGTGGCGACGTGTTCGGCAACGGGATGCTGCTCAGTGAACATCTCCGCATCGTCGCCGCGTTCGACCACCGGCACATCTTCCTGGATCCCGCACCCGACGCGGCCGCCTCCTTCGCGGAGCGACGGCGACTGTTCGAACTGCCGCGCTCGTCGTGGGCGGATTACGACACCTCCCTGATCAGCAGGGGTGGCGGAGTACACGAACGCACCGTGAAGTCGGTACCGGTCAGCGCCGAGGTGCGCGCGGCTCTCGGACTGGCGGACGACGTCACCGCCCTGTCACCGCCCGAACTGATGCGCGCCATCCTCACGGCGCCGGTGGACTTGCTGTGGAACGGCGGCATCGGCACCTACGTGAAGTCGCGCACCGAGAGCGATGCCGACGTGGGAGACAAGGCCAACGACCCGGTGCGCGTGAACGGCGCGGACCTGCGGGCGCGCGTGGTCGGAGAGGGCGGCAACCTCGGGGTGACCGCGCTCGGCCGCATCGAGTACAGCGCCGCGGGCGGCAAGATCAACACCGACGCCGTGGACAACTCCGCCGGCGTCGACTGCTCCGATCACGAGGTCAACATCAAGATCCTGCTCGATTCCACCGTGACGTCGGGTGACCTGGCCGCGGAGGACAGGGAGTCCCTGCTGGCCTCCATGACGGACGAGGTGGGCGCCCTCGTTCTCGAGGACAACGTCGCGCAGAACGAGCTGCTGGGTGTCTCACGGGCACACGCCCCCGAACTGCTGGGCGTCCACGCTCGACTGATCGCCGACCTGGTGGCGTCGGGGCGGGTGGACAGGTCGCTCGACGCGCTGCCGACGAAGTCGGAGATCTCGCGACGCCTGCAGAACGGGCTGGGTCTCACCTCGCCCGAGCTGTCGACTCTCATGGCTCACGTGAAGTTGGCGCTGCAGGAAGACCTGCTGGCATCGGATCTGCCGGACAACGACGTGTTCGCCCCGCTCATGACGGACTACTTCCCGACGCCGTTGCGCGAACGTTTCGCCGGTGCCATCAAGGCGCATCCGCTGCGCCGGGAGATCGTGGCCACGCGGGTGGCGAACGAGACGGTCGACCACGGCGGCATCACCTACGCCTTCCGCCTCGCGGAGGACTCGGGAGTCGGGAGCACGGACGCGGCGCGAGCGTTCGCGGCGACGAGCGAGATCTTCGGTCTGCACGACATCTGGGCCGCGATCGCCGCGGCCGACATGCCCACGGACGCGTCCGACGAACTGGTGCTCGAGTCTCGTCGCCTCCTCGACCGAGGATCCCGCTGGCTGTTGTCGAACCGGCCGCAGCCCATCGCTGTCGGTGCCGAGATCACGAGGTTCGCGCGCAAGGTGCGGATCCTGGAATCGCAGCTTCCGACCTGGCTGAAGGGTCGGCAGGCACGCAGCGGACTCGACCGTGCCACGTCCGCCATCGAGAAGGGCGCACCGGAAGAGCTCGCGCACAGAGTGTTCCGGCTCCTCGACGTGTTCTGCCTGCTCGACGTCATCGAGACGGCGGACATCGCGAACGAGGACGACGAGGTGATGGCGAGCCTCTACTACGCCCTCAGCGAGCACCTCGGCATCGACTGGCTGCTGTCTGCGGTGTCCACGCTCGAACGCGGCGACCGCTGGCACTCCCTGGCGCGGTTGGCGTTGCGGGACGACCTGTACTCGTCGCTGCGTGCCCTCACGCTCGACGTGACGGGCGGCGGCGAACCGGGGGAGACGGCGGACGAGATGATCGCCGACTGGGAGTCCACCAATGCCTCCCGGCTCGCTCGTGCCCGAGCGGCCCTCACGGAGATCGGCGAGTCCGGAACGCTGGATCTGGCGACGCTCTCGGTGGCGGCGCGGCAGATCCGCAGCATGGTGCGAGGGGCGGGTGCGCGGACCGACGTCTCGCGTTGACCACGCCCGGGGGGACGGGCGTGCCCGGCCCGGTGCCGCGCCGGGCCGGATAGGTTGGGGGCGTGACAGACGACGAGCTCATCGGCTTCCACTGCCCCGTCGAGGTGCGCTGGTCGGACATGGACGTGTACCAGCACATCAACCACGCACGCATGGTGACGCTGCTGGAGGAGGCCCGCATCCCGTGGCTCATGGCCGACGGTGTCCCCACCGCGACCCTGCGGAACAGTGCGGTGATCGCCGACCTGCACGTGCGCTACCGCGGCCAGTTGCGCCACGAGGACACGCCTCTCGACGTGTTCATGTGGGTGGAGCAGTTGCGGGCCGTCGACTTCACGGCGGGATACGAGGTGCGCCCGCACGGCGCACCGATGAGTACTCCGCCGGCCATCGTGGCGTCGACGCAGATCGCAGCCTTCGACATCGACACCCAGCGCCTGCGCCGGCTGTCCGGCGACGAGCGTGAGTACCTGCAGCGCTGGCAGCGGCCGTGACGGGTGCGCTGGCCGAGCGGTCGGTGACCGTCCCGGACTCGCGGGACCGGGACGATCTGTCGACCTTCCTGACCCACGCCGCGCGGCTCGACCCGGGCGCGGTGGTGCGCCTCCGGCGCCGCGGTGACAGTCACGTGGTCGCGTGGATCGAGACCGGATTCGACGTCCTCGCCGCCCGCGTGATCCGCGCCCGGGTGCTGCCGTCGGACGTCACCGTGGCCGCGGACGGGCTCCTCTCGGCGATGCGATCCGCCGGACCTGCACCGTTCGATCCCGGCTTCGGCATGGACTCCGCCTGGCGCGGTCCGGTGCCGCCGGACGCCGGGTGGACCCATGTGGACGACGTCCCCGGTCCGGTGTTCGTGGAGCTGGCCGAGCGTGGTGTCGCCCTGGCCCGCGAACACGGAACCGATCACGGCCCGCCCGTGTCGCTGCTCGATCAGGGCGTGGTGACCGTCGAGGCCGACGGCGAGGCGGTGCCCGTGTCGATGCGCATGATCTTCGCGCTCAACGCCATGAAGTTCGTGCCCACGGTGTCCGACTCGTCGCGGAGTGCGGACGACGCGCGCGTCCGGGTGCGAATCGCTCGGTCCTGGATCCGGCTCGACGCCCGCTACGGATCGGTGTTCCGCAGCCGGGGCGCCACGATCCCGCTCATGGTGTCCTGACCGACCCGCACCGCGACTCGCTCAGACGAGCCAGGCCGCCGCGTCGGCCGGAAGCAGCCCGTCCTGCAGCGGTGCGCTGGCGAGCAGCAGCGCTCCCGGCGGCAGGGTGATGGGCTCGGACGTGGTGTTCAGAGCGCAGATGACGCCGCCGCGGCGCCGGAACGCCAGACACCCGGGAGGGCTCCCGTACCACTCGACTCCGGGCTCGCTGAACTCCGGCCGCGCGGCCCGCAGGCTCAACGCCGTCCGATAGAGGCTCAGCATGGACTCCACGTCCTCGAGTTGGCTCTCCACGGTCAGCGGGGCCCACTCGGCGGGAATCGGCAACCAGGTCTCCCGCGCCGTCGAGAATCCGAACGGCGGCTCGGTGCCCTCCCACGGCAGCGGGACGCGGCACGCGTCTCGTCCGCGTTCCTGGCCGCCGGATCGGAACCAGGCGGGATCCTGCAGAGCGGAGTCGGGGAGGTCCGCGTTGGGCAGCCCGAGCTCGGAGCCGTTGTAGACGAACACGACACCGGGGAGCGCCAGCAGGACCAGGGCCATCGCGCGTGCGCGCTGCAGACCCTGCTCACCTCCGCCGTACCGGGTGACCTCGCGGTCGATGTCGTGGTTGGACAGGGTCCACGTCGGCGTGCCGCCGACACGGTCGACCGCGTCGAGCGAGTTGTCGACGGCGTCCCTGATGGCCGAGGCGTCGAACGCGGACTCGGCCAGCCGGAAGTTGAAGCCCAGGGTGAGCTCGTCGGGACGGATGTAGCGACTGAAGCGTTCGTTGTCCTGGACCCACACCTCGCCGACCGTCATCGCGCCGTCGTACTCGTCCACGACCCGGCGGATGGCGCGGTGGATCTCGTGCACCCCGTCGTCGTCGAAACGGGGGTCCCCGTCCTCGTTGCGCATCAGCTCGTTCACGGACAGATCCATGTCCGGGAGATCCGCCGGCTTGGCCATGCCGTGGGCCACGTCGATGCGGAACCCGTCGACACCGCGGTCGAGCCAGAACCGGATCGTCGCCTCCAGGTCGGCGAGCACCTCGGGTTCGGTCCAGTTCAGATCCGGCTGCTCGGGCGCGAAGATGTGGAGGTACCACTGACCGGGTGTGCCGTCCGCCTCGGTGACGCGGTGCCACGCGGGACCGCCGAAGATGCTGGGCCAGTTGTTCGGCGGCTCGGAGCCGTCGCCCTTGCCGTCCCGGAACACGTAGCGGGCCCGCTCCGGGCTCCCGGGCGCCGCGGCCAGAGCGGCCTGGAACCATTCGTGCTGATCGCTGGTGTGGTTCGGGACCAGGTCCATCGTGACCTTCATGCCCCGCGCGTGCGCCTCCGTCACCACGGCGTCCATCGTCTCGAGAGATCCGAACAGCGGATCGATGTCGCGGGGATCGGACACGTCGTATCCGTGGTCGACCATCGGCGACCGCATCACCGGACTGAGCCAGAGTGCATCGACGCCGAGCAGTTCCAGGTATCCGAGCTTGTCCCGGATGCCACCCAGATCACCGATCCCGTCGCCGTCGGAGTCCGCGAACGAGCGGGGGTAGATCTGGTAGAAGACGGCGTCGGACCACCAGGGGGCCGGGGCGGACGGGCCGTCGGCGGGGGACGGGCCGGCAGACGCGTCGATCGGAGTGCTCACAGGCGCAATAGTGCCAAAGGCCGAGCCGCGAGGGGCGGTGCGCCCGTCACCACGACCCCTCCGGCCTGCCCGGCCTCTCGTGGCGACCGGCCTCCGGCCTGCCCGGCTCCCACGAGAATCACCACGCGTCCGCTGTTCATGCCATGGGAAGGTCGAGAAAATCGGGACGATCGGCGTGAAAACTACCCAAAGTTTGTTTGGTGGGGTATTTTCAGGCGGAACTTCAAGCGACGGTAAAGGAACCTCCATGACGACTCCTGTTTTCGAAGCCGTGAGTCTCGACTCCGTCGAGCTCCTGCCGGCTCCGATCGATCCTTCGTGGATCCTCGAGGGTGCTCCCGTCGCGCGCAGCGGTCAGTGGTCCTGCAGCCCGGACACCACCACGTCGTCGTGGGTCTGGGACTGCACCGCCGGCACCTTCAACTGGTACTTCGAGCAGGACGAGACCATCCACGTGATCGAGGGCGAGGTCGTCGTCCAGTCCGCGGGCAACGAGCCCCGCGTGCTCCGCGCCGGGGATGCCGCTCTGTTCTACGCCGGCACCTGGGCCGAGTGGCACGTGCCGCACTACGTGCGCAAGCACGCCATCCTGCGCCCCCACATCCCGCGTCCCCTGTGGTTCGCGATGCGTGTCGCCCGCAAGCTGCGGGGCAAGAGCCGCTCCGGCGCCCTCGGCTGAGCGCGCAGCACTACAACGGCGAGTTCACCATCGAGTTCGCCGCCATCTCGATGTAGTCGACGAACTGCTGTCGATGCACATCGTCCATCGTGTCCGAGTCGATCGACGCCAGGGCCGTGTGCATCGCGCGCAGCCAGGCGTCGCGCTCGAACGGCCCGATGACGAACGGCGAGTGCCGCATCCGCAGACGCGGGTGGCCGCGCTCGTCCGAGTAGGTACGCGGACCACCCCAGTACTGCTCGAGGAACATGCGCATCCGGCGCTCCGCCGGGCCCAGGTCCTCCTCCGGGTACAGCCGCCGCAGAATCTCGTCCCGCTCGACCTCGGCGTAGAAGCGCGCGGTCAGGGTGCGAAACGTCTCCGCACCGCCGACCGCGTCGTAGAAGGTCTGTGCCGGCTCGGTCATGGCTCCATTGTTCTCCACGATCACGTGCTCATACTCGGGGCGGGTCCGAAGGGCCGCCCGTTGGGGTAGGGCGCCGCGATGCCGGACTCGTCGAAGGCGTCCAGGATCTGACGATGCAACTGGCGCTGCACGGCCCACTGCCGGCCGGGTCGGACCTTGATGGTCAGGCGCAGCGTCACCGTGTCCGACGTGACGGCGTCGACGCCGAGCATCTGCGGGGCCTCGAGAATGTCCTCCTGGAACTCGCCACGCTCGATGGACTCGCGCGCCGTGCGCTCGGCCACCTCGCACGCGACGTCGATGTCGGCGGAATGACTGACGGGGAGGTCCAACACCGCGACGGCGTGACCCTGGCTCATGTTGCCGACACGCAGCACCTCGCCGTTGCGGACGTACCAGAGCGTCCCGGAGATGTCGCGGACCGTGGTGACCCGCAGGCCCACGGTCTCGACCGTGCCCGATGCCTCGCCGAGATCGACGATGTCGCCGACTCCGTACTGGTCCTCGAGCAGCATGAAGATGCCGGAGAGGAAGTCGCGGACGAGGTTCTGCGCGCCGAAACCGAGCGCGACACCCACGATGCCTGCGGACGCGATGAAGGGGGCGACGTTCACACCGACGATGGAGAGCGCGGAGAGCACGAACCAGACCAGGATGCCGACGGAGACCGCCGACTTGAGCACCGAACCGATGGTGCGGGCGCGCTGGTTGCGGCGCTCGTTCAGGATGGTGGTGGTGACGCCGGCGGGGGCACGTTCGCGCAGCGGCCTCAGCAGGGGCGGTTTACCCGCAGCGCTGCGACCCGCGCCGGGTGAGCGGCTGGTGAACCGGTCGATCATGCGGTGCAGGACGTAACGCAGAACCACGGCGAGCAGGGCGTACCCCAGAACCTGGAGCGGGCGTTGGATCAGCCAGTCGCGACCGGTGTCGGAGAGCGAGAGGGCGAGGACGTCGTTCGGGTCGAAGGAATACACCCGAAAAGTCTACGGATCTCCTCGGCGCACGCCACCTGTCACCACCCGTCTCGGCACCCACCCCGCCACCCGTGCGGGGGGACACCCGGAGTTCACCGCGTGGCCGTCGGCCGGACCTCGAATGAGCGTGCGAACGGCACCGATTCGTGATGCACTGTGGTTGGTCTTCACGTGCGGGCGGTGGCTGTCGCAAACCAGTGGTAGTCGCGCCGCGCGCAGTGGTCACTGGAGGTGGCATGAAGAAGAGCGGGACTGTCGCGAAGGTTCGGGCCGGGCATCGACAACTGTCGCCCACCGACGCCGTGCAGGGCGGCGCGTCGGGGGCGCGACCCCAGTCCGAACACCCTGTCGTCTTCGGCGGCGCGTCGTTGCACGCCGTCACCGATCACTCCGATCCGGCCGACGTCGACGGGCACCTCGATCACGAGGACGCCGTCCCCGCCTGGGTGAAGCGGCGCGTACTCCTCCTGAACGCCACGTTCGAACCACTCACCGCGCTGCCCATGCGGCGTGCCGTCGTCCTGCTGGTCTGCGAGAAGGCCGTCGTGGTGCACGACGACGACGACGGTCCCGTCGTCCACTCGGCGGACATCGCTCTGCAGGTGCCGTCGGTCATCCGCCTCCGCTCGTACGTGCGGGTGCCCTACCGGGCGCGCATCCCGATGACGCGGGCGGCTCTGATGCATCGGGACCGTTTCCGGTGCGCGTACTGCGGTTCCAAGGCCGAGACCATCGACCACGTGGTGCCGCGCAGTCGCGGCGGCGGTCACTCCTGGGAGAACTGCGTCGCGTGCTGCGCTTCCTGCAATCACCGCAAGGCGGACAAGATGCTCAGCGAGCTGGGGTGGACCCTGCGCGCCGCGCTGGTCCCGCCGAAGGGTCCGCACTGGCGACTGCTCGCGAGCATCAAGGAACTCGATCCCACCTGGCTGCCGTACCTGGGTGAGGGCGCGGCCTGACACCCGTCCACTAAGGTGATGGGCGTGAGCATCCTCGAAACCGCGCTGATCTTCGGACTGATTCCGTTGGCACTGTTCCTCGCGCTCTTCGTGTTCGCGAAGATCACGTCGACCGATCCCGCGCCGCGTCCCGCCCCCTACCGACTCGGGCAGCAGTGGGACCACGCCCCGGTGCTGTGGTCGGCCACGGACGAGGTGACGCCGTACTCGCAGCACGCTGCGCATTCGACACACGCCGAACTCACCGCGGGTTCGGCTTCGCTGGTAGGAGGCCGGGCAAGTGGCAAGTGGTGAACTCTCGACCCGTCGGATCGACGAGGAGAACCTTCCCGTCGGCCATGTGGTGACCGCGAGCGGTCGAGTCTCCGGTGTGCACCAGGTGGGCACCGTCAACCCCGACCTGTCCCCATTCGCGACCGACGAGCTGATCCAGCTCGACGAGTCGCTCATCGAGGCCACCCGCCGTACGGGCATCCGCTTCAACGTGCTGGTCGGTGACCTCGGCCCCGACACCGCCGCGGGTGCGGACGCCGCTCTCGCGGGAACGCCCGAGGCCGAGTACTCGGTGCTCATCGCCGTCTCACCGAACCAGCGCGCCATCGAGGTTCGTTCCGGTCGAGGCGTCGCCCATCTCGTCGACGACCGCATCGCGCAGCTCGGTATCACCGCGGCCACGGGATCCTTCCGTGACGGCGACCTGATCGACGGCCTCGTCGCCGCCGTGCGCGTCATGAGCGCGGCGATCACCGGCCCGTCCGCCTGACACGGCGCCACCCCGGCACAGAGACAAGGGCCCATCATCCACGAGGATGATGGGCCCTTGTCCGTGCGCGAGTCAGGTGCGGTCAGGCACCGTCCGCCGCACGGGCGGCGAGCGACCGCACCACGGACGCGCGACCCTCGACGACGAGGCGCGCGAGGGCCGGCGGGTGGTCGCCCGCGAGGAACTCGTCCGCCGCCGCCACCGACTGCTCAGTGATGGACCAGGTCGGGTACAGACCGACGACGACGGTCTGCGCGACCTCGCTGGAACGACGTGCCCACACATCGGAGATGGCGTCGAAGTAGCGGGAGACGAACGGCTCCAACAACTCTCCCTGGCCCGCACCGGGAAACGCGCCGATGATGGCACGTGCGGTGATGTTGGGTAGGGAGTCGTTGTCGATGACCGTGGTCCACGCCTCCTCCTTGACCGAGGCCTGCGGGCGGGCAGCTCGCGCCGCCGCCGCGTTGCGGGCACCGGCCGCGGTGTTGTCCTTCTCTGCCTCGGCGTCGATCACGGGTGTGTCGGACCCCGTGTCGATCGCGCCGCTGCGAGCCAGAGCGGTGACGAACCGCCAGCGCAGATCGGTGTCGACGGTGAGGCCGCCCAGATCCTGGCCGTCCACGTCTCCGTCGAGCAGCGCCTGCAGCGCTGTCGTGTGGCGCTCGGCCAGCACGGACGAGGCCAGCGCGTTGACGTAGGCCAGCTGATGATCCGACCCACCGTCGGCCGCGCGCGCCAGCTCGAGGAGACGGTCGGCGAACTCGGGCCATCCCGTGGACTGCGCCCACCCCGGCTCGGCATAGCTGCCGAGCGCGGTCTGCGCCTGCAGCAGGAGCCGCTGCACGACTCCGACCTCGGTCTCGGAGGTGATGCCGCGCTGCACCAGTGCGGCGAAGTCCCGTGCCTTCAGATCGGCCTGCCGGGTCATCTCCCACGCCGCCGACCACGCCAGGGTGCGGGGAAGCGACTCGGTGATGTCGCCGATGCGCGCGATGAGCGTCTCGAGCGAGGTCGGATCCAGCTGCAGCGAGCAGTACGTCAGGTCGTCGTCGTTGACGAGCACCAACCGACCGGCGGGCGTGCCCACCAGCGCGGGAACCTCGGTGCGCTCCTGCGGCTCGACGTCGAGCTCGACCCGCTGGGTGCGAGTGAGCGCGCCGGAGTCGTCACCGTCGTAGATGCCGACGGCGATGCGGTGCACGCGGCGCTCACCCTTGCCGGGTGCCGCGGCCCCCTGCACGACGGAGAAGGACGAGTAGTTGCCGTCGTCGTCGATCTCGAATTCCGGTGTCAGGGTGTTCAGGCCGGTGGTGCGCAGCCACTGATCACCCCAGTCCGACAGGTCGCGACCGGACGAGGCCTCGAGAGCCGACAGCAGATCCGAGAAGGTCGCGTTGCCGAAGGCGTGGTCGCGGAAGTAGCTGCGCAGGCCCGCGAGGAAGTCCTCGAGCCCGACGTAGGCGACGAGCTGCTTGAGGACGCTGGCGCCCTTGGCATAGGTGATGCCGTCGAAGTTGACCTCGACTGCGGCGAGATCGGGAATGTCCGCGGCGATGGGGTGCGTCGACGGCAACTGGTCCTGGCGGTAGGCCCAGCTCTTCTCGACGTTCGCGAACGTGGTCCACGCGCTGGTGTACTCGGTGGCCTCCGACTGGCAGAGCACCGACGCGAACGTGGCGAAGGACTCGTTGAGCCACAGGTCGTCCCACCACCGCATGGTCACGAGATCGCCGAACCACATGTGGGCCATCTCGTGCAGCACGGTCTCGGCGCGGCGCTCGTAGGAGTAGCGCGTCACCTTGGACCGGAAGACGTAGTCCTCCAGGAAGGTCACCGCGCCGGCGTTCTCCATGGCGCCCGCGTTGAACTCGGGCACGAACAGCTGGTCGTACTTGCCGAAGGCGTACGGGACACCGAAGTTACGGTGGTAGAACTCGAAGCCCTGCTTGGTCTCGGTGAAGAGGCGATCGGCGTCCATGTACTCCGACAGCGATGCGCGGCAGTAGATTCCGAGCGGAATGGTGCCGTGGTCGTCCGAGTAGGAATCGGTCCACTGCGCGTACGGGCCGGCGATGAGCGCGACGAGGTAGGTGCTCATCACAGGAGTCGTCTCGAACACGTGCGTCGTGGCACCGGACGCCTCGGAGGTCTCCGCGGCAGCCGCGTTGGAGATGACGGCCCAGTCCTTCGGTGCCGTCACCGTCACGTCGAAGGTCGCTTTGAGATCCGGCTGGTCGAAGCACGCGAACATGCGCTTGGCGTCCGCGGTCTCGAACTGGCTGTACAGGTAGACGGAGCCGTCCGACGGATCGACGAAGCGGTGCAGGCCCTCACCGGTATGGGAGTAGACGCATTCCGCGACCACGGTGAGCTCGTTGTGCTCCGCGAGGTCGGTGAGCGCGATGCCCGTCGATTCGTCGTAGGAGGAGACGTCGACGTCGGTTCCGTTGAGCGTCGCGGAGCTCACCGAGGCGGCGACGATGTCGACGACACTGGAGGCTCCGGCAGTCGCGTCGAAGGTGACGGTGGTGGTCGAGGAGAAGGTCTTCTCGCCCGGGCCACCGGCTCCGTCCGTCAGGTCGAGAGTGATGGAGTAGTGCGTGACCGTGAGCAGCGAGGACCGTTCCTCTGCCTGGTCCCTGGTCAAATTGGGGGCAACCACGTGCACCCTTTCTGTCGATTTCTTCTGCCACCGCCGAACTGCGGTCGCGGCTGTGTCCATCCCATCATGACGCCGGTCGCCGCGGGCGGGTAGAACAGGTGTGCAGAGTTCGTGTCACCGGCCCACTGTGCGGGACGCTCCGCAGACCAGCCGAACACCGAGCACTACCCGACGACGAAAGGACCGACGTGAGCGATAGCAAGGACGTGGCAGATTTCTGGTTCGACCCGCTCTGCCCGTGGTGCTGGATCACCTCGCGCTGGATTCTCGAGGTGGCGAAGGTTCGCGACATCGAGACGAACTTCCACGTCATGAGCCTGGCGGTCCTCAACGAGGGACGCGATCTTCCCGACGAGTACCAGGACATGATGAAGAAGGCGTGGGGTCCCGTCCGCGTCGCGATCGCGGCCGCGCAGGAGAAGGGCGACGAGATCCTCGCGCCGCTCTACACCGAGATGGGGACGCGAATCCACAACGAGGGCAACAAGGACTTCCCGGACGTGATCCAGAAGTCGCTCGCTGCACTGGACCTCCCGGCCTCGTTGGCCGAGGCCGCCGCGAGCAGTGAGTTCGACGACGCGCTGCGCAAGAGCCACCACGCGGGAATGGACAAGGTGGGCAAGGACGTCGGCACGCCGACCATCCACGTCAACGGTGTCGCCTTCTTCGGTCCCGTGCTGTCGAGGATCCCGCGCGGCGAGGAGGCCGGCAAGCTGTGGGACGCGTCGGTGATCTTCGCGTCGTACCCGCACTTCTTCGAGCTCAAGCGTTCTCGCAACGAGGACCCGCAGTTCGACTGAGTCGACCGCGCACCCCGTCGGTGATTCCGGCGGGGTGCGTCAGACCACGATGAGGTCGGGACGGCCGCGGCGATCGCGAGTGCCGTCCCCGAACTCCAGTGCCTCGCCGCCGAGCCAGCGGCGCGCGGACCAGGCGGCTGCCACCGCGTCGAGCACGTCGTCCATCGCGGGCCCGTCCTCGATCGCACTCGTGGCCTCCAGCAGCGCCGGCACGTCCACCACCACCGAGAGTGCTTGCAGCCGTTGCGCGATGCCGCGGGCTCGTTTCTTCGACGTGAAGCGGGTGGCGGGGGCGAGTGCCCGGAACGACGATTCCGGGTGCACCTCGATCACCCGCGCGATGTCTGGGTCGGCCGCGTCCCAGGCCCGGATGTGGTCGGTGAGGTACCAGGACTGCTTGCTGATGGCCTTGCCCGTGCGGGCGCGGGCGATCACGCAGGCGTCCTCCCAGGAGGCCGCCCACACCGCGTCGCGTACCGGCGTGGGGAAGAGCGACGATCGCGCCGGGCCCAGGAACGTCCGAACCTGGAGTTCGCTCGCTCGCACTCCGGCGTCGGGAACGGTCAGCGGCATGTCGACCCCGACGGCCGCGCAGTCCCGGGTGGTGTCCAGGACGGCCGCGACGGTGTCGACCAGGGTCAACGACACTCGTCCCTCGTGGAGGCGAGCCACCACCCACCGGCCCGCGGCGCCGTCCACCCCGGCGACGGGGCCCCACCCGCACGGTGGCGTCGGGGCGGAGGGGGGCACCTGTCAAACTCTAGCCATGCGCGTATACCTGGGTGCCGATCACGCCGGCTTCGAGTTCAAGAATCAGATCATCGACCACCTGCGGGAATCGGGACACGAGCCGATCGACTGCGGTGCGTTCACGTACGACGCGGTGGACGACTACCCGGCGTTCTGCATCGAGGCGGCTCGCCGCACGGTCGCCGACCCGGAGAGCCTCGGACTGGTGCTCGGTGGCTCCGGCAACGGTGAGCAGATCGCGGCCAACAAGGTCCCCGGCGCGCGGTGCGCTCTCGCCTGGAGCGTCGAGACGGCCCAGCTCGCGCGTCAGCACAACAAGGCGCAGCTGATCGGCATCGGCGGCCGCATGCACACGCTGCCCGAGGCGCTCGCGATCGTGGACGCGTTCCTCGAGACCCCGTGGTCGGGCGAGGAGCGCCACCAGCGCCGCATCGACATCCTGTCCGAGTACGAGCGCACCGGCGACGCGCCGGCCGTTCCCGGTGCACCCTCGGCCGACGGCGGCTCCGAATAAGAGGGTCCGCACCACAGCCCGAGTAGTCAGGTACCACCCATGCCCGAGGGGCACACTCTCCATCGTCTGGCGCGACTGCACCAGAAGCGTTTCGGCGGCCAGGTCATCGAGGTGTCCAGTCCGCAGGGACGTTTCGTCGACGGTGCCGAGTGGGTCTCCGGGCATGTCCTGAAGCGCGCCGACGCCTGGGGCAAGCATTTGCTCCACCGGTACGACAACGGGGCGATCGTCCACGTCCACCTCGGGCTGTACGGAAAGTTCGGCGAGCAGTCCGTTCCCATGAAGGAGCCCGTCGGCCAGGTGCGGATGCGCATGGTGGGGGAGGAGTACGGCACCGATCTGCGCGGCCCCACCCGCTGCGAGATCTTCGACGACACTCAGGTCGACGCGCTGGTGGCGCGCCTGGGTCCCGATCCGCTGCGCAAGGAGTCCGACCCGGAGAAGGCGTTCCACCGGATCCACAAGTCGGCCATGGCGGTCGGCGCGTTGCTGATGGAGCAGGACGTCATCGCCGGCATCGGCAACGTCTACCGGGCCGAGCTGCTGTTCCGGCACCGCGTGAGCCCGTTCCGCACCGGCAAGCACCTCGACCACGAGGAGTGGGACGAGATGTGGACGGATCTCGTCGAGTTGATGAAGGTGGGCGTGCGACGCGGGCGCATCATCACGCTGGACAAGGAACACGACTCGGGCACCGGGTCGCGAGGACCGGGACGCCCGCGTTCCTACGTCTACAAGCGGAACGGCCAGCCGTGCCTGATCTGCGGCACGACGATTCTCACCGCGGACATGAAGGGCCGCAACCTCTTCTGGTGCCCGACGTGTCAGGCGACGTGAGGTCGGTCGAGCACTGATCCGTCCGCACGAGTTCCGGGGGGCGCGCACCCGGTTCCGCTGACTGGACGGGGTGCACGGCACCGGGGGGTGTGCGGACCGGCGCCCGTGGAGGTCAGAAACCTCCGAAGTCGCCGCCGCCCCCGAAGTCGCCACCACCGCCGAAGTCGCCACCACCGCCGAAATCGCCACCACCGAAGTCGCCCCCGGCATCGCCGCCCATGTCGCCGCCACCGTCACCCGTGTCGCCGCCCATGTCGCCGCCGTCGTTCATGTCGGTCCCGTCGCCCTCACCACTGGCGAAGTTGTCCGCCCCGTAGCCCACGCCGGCCATCCCGGAGAACATCGCGGAGAACAGGAACATGGATCCCATGCCCCACGCGCCGGCCACGAGGGCGGGCTTCCACCACGGCTCGGAGTACCAGCCCGCAGGGACGGGGCGACCCGCCACGCGTCCGCCGGGGTAGTAGTTCGGCGTCTTCTCGGACGGTCCGGGGCTCGCGGTCACGGCCCGACCCTCGTAGTCGACGGTGCGTTCCTCGGTGACCTCGCCCGCGGACTTCTGTCCGTCGATCGTGGGGACCTCGGGTCCGGGGTCCATGCCCATCGCCAGCCGGGCAGCGCGGATGTAGTAGAGCCCTTCCAGCGCAGTCTGTTTGGCCAGACGCGCCTGGGTGGGGGACTGCGCCTGATCGATCTGTGAGCCCGCGGCCGTGTAGCGCTCGGACGCGTCGGCCAGAGCCTGCTTGGAGGCAGTGTCCGAGCCCACCAGGTTGTACACCTGGCCGCCGAGGCGCTCGATGGCCTGACGCGCGTCGGCCTTGGCGTCGTCGAGCGACTCGAGACTCCGTCGGCCGGACCTGCGCTGGGACGCGACGACGACGCCGACGACCAGAGCCACGACGACGATGATCAGGAGCAGAGGTTCCATGGTCCCAGTGTACGGAGAGTCCGGTTCCGGTCGCGGATCACGACGCGGGGCGCAGCGACTCTCGACCGTTGCTCCACGCGTCCATGAGATGGTCCGCCAGGACGTTCTCGACGTGGTCGATGGCGCGCATCCCGAAGACGACGTCCGCCTCGAGTTCCGGTTCGCGCGCGATGAGGTCGCCCACCACGTCGTGTCGCATGACCTGTTCGTGCACCGCGTCCGCCTCGACGTGCTCGGCGTAGAACGCGACGCACTCGGCCGGGAACTCCAACCGCTGCAACGCTTTCACCAGCCGCTGCGATCCGGGTGAGGAGGTGATCTCGGTCGCGGCGAGGTGTCCGACGGCGGCACCCCGCAGCGATCGGTGCAGACCGAACATCGACATCAGGTTGACCGGTGCGAGGGTCGGTGCACCCACCCGGTCGAGGTAACCGAGGTAGTTCGCGTCGAGTCCCGCCGCTGCCAGGAGGTCGCGAAAGAGGTTCTGGTGCATCCGGCTTCCGCGCCCGCCGCCGAACTCGTCGAACTCGACGGCGACGTAGGAGGCCTTGGCCTGACCCTGCAGCCGCGGGATCGTCCACGCGTGGGGGTCGGCCTCCTTGAGGTGGTACAGCGACCGGTGCGCGAGGTACTCCCGCATCTGCTCGGCGGTGCCGGTGTCGCGGAGGTGGAAGGACGGGCCGGACCCGTCGACGTGCTCCGTCGACAACAGGTCCATCTCGTCGGCCGCCGAGCCGCCCACCGTCACGTGCGCACGGACGTCGGCGAGGAAGGCGCTCTCCATCTCGGCACGCAGACGCAGGAGGTCGGGATTCCACTCCCAGGCGTCGTCCACACCGGGGAGCCCGCGGTAGTGCAGTTCGTAGCAGAGGTACAACGCGAGATGAAGGTCGTCGCCGTAGGGATCGGCGTCCGTGACGGGGGCGACGACGCTGCCCGCGTCCGACGGGGACTGCACGAGTGCGGACAGGACGGCGGAGGACAGCGGCCCACGCGCCGTCGGCAGCGCGGCTGCGGTCGGCGGGGTCGAGGTGGTCGGGGTGTCGTTCAGCATCGCGGTCACCTCGTCCGACTACCCGTTTCGACCGTGTCCGAACATGCGGGGCGGTCGCTGGGGTCCGAAGACGGGCAGCGGACCCGATCCGGGTTCGGTCGGTACGGGAGTGGTGCGGCGGAGCAACAGGGTGGCCGCGTCGAGCACCAGTTCGCGGTCGTACGTCAGGCGGTAGTCGAAGACCGGGTCCGACTCGGTCGATCCGTCGCCGTCCGTTTCGGCTCCGATGACGGCGGCGGTGAAGTGCGGGCTCACGACGATCACCGACAGTTCCCGCAACAGCGGGTCCGCGGCGGGCAGCCTCATGGTGTGCAGGCCGGGCACCGGCGGTGTGGTCGCCGCGCCGCCTCGTCCGAACAGGGCGACGAGCGTCCCGGACGCGGCGAGGTGCGCGGCCTGTTGCATCTGCTCGGCGGACACCTCGAACGAGTGCGGAACCGTGGCCAGCACGATGGTCGACGGTCCGGTGGCCGCCGCGTGGAGCGCGAACTGGTCGATGATCGTGGAGAGCAGGGACAGACGCCCGCGTCGGATGCCACCGGTGGCCGCGGCGAGTGCGAAGGGCGTCGGCGCGGACGGCATGCGGTGGGTGAGCCCGACGGCGAAGGGGGAGTCCGACGGCAGGTCGGCGGCGGTCGGGCCGGCGTGTGGCTCACGGCGCGGCAACGGAGCGGGCGTGCCGAAGAGCCAGCCCTGGCCGAGAGCAGCGCCCATCTCACGCGCGAGATGCAGGTGTTCCTCGGTCTCGATGCCCTCGGCGAGGACCACCGCGCCCGTGCGGTCGGACTCCGCCGAGACCGCCGCGAGCACCCGCGCGGTGTCCGCCGTCGCCCGCTGCTGGGTGAACGTCATGTCCAGCTTGATGATGTCGGGCCGCAGGAACGGCAGCAGGGCCAGGCTCGCCGTCTCGGCTCCCACGTCGTCCACCGCCACGAGCCACCGTCGGTCGCGCACTCGTTCCACTGCCTCGAGCAGCGATGCGGGGTCGGCGAGCAGGTCACGTTCGGTGATCTCCACGACCACCGACAGTCGCGACGCCTCGGCGAGCAGAGCGGCCACCCCCGCGGGAGGCGCGAGGTTCATCGCGCTGGGTTCCATGTTGACGAACAACTGCAACCCGGTCGGCAGATTGGCCTCCAGCGCCCCCCGGAGCGCACTGACGCGGCACATCCAGTCCAGCTGACCGACGGTCCCGTGCGCACGCGCCGACTCGAACAGCGCAGCGGGTGACTCCCAGGGTGTGCCGACGGGGCCGCGGGCGAGGGCCTCATAGCCGACCAGCGCACGCGTCGAGAGGTCGACGACGGGTTGGTAGAGGGAGTGGACCGTCAGGCCTGCGGGGATCTCTTCCACGCCCGGTCCTCTCGTCGGCGGACCGAGTCCGCGTGCCTGCAGCATCTGAAACAGTAGGCCGATCACCCCTCGCGAGGGCGAGGACGGATCAGACGGGCGACGGCACGACGGTGACAGGGACGTCCACCGAGTGCATCACGGCTCGGCTGGTCGATCCCAGCAGGAGCGAGGTGAATCCACCCCGCCCGCGGCGACCCACGACGACGAGGTCCGCCTCGGCCGATCTGGCCACGAGTTCCCGCACCGGCCGGTCCTGGACCACCACGCGCTCCACCTCGACGTCGGGGTAGTCCTGCGACCACCCGGCCATCGTCTCCGCGAGGACGGCCTCCTCGTCCTCGGCAGACCGACCGCGGCCGCCGGGAACGTCGATGTCGCTCCACGCGTGCACGGCGATCAGCGATGCCCCGCGTGACGAGGCGATCTCGAACGCCCAGCGGACGGCCGGCACGCTGTTGTCCGTGCCGTCGACGCCGACGACGACGGCGTGTCCCGTGCCCTCGTTCGGCGGCGTGTCCAGAGGCACCACGGTGACGGCGCACGAGGCGTGTGTCGCCACCGCCGTGCTCACCGACGCGGAGAGTCCTCCGGTGAACTCGCCGAGCCCCCGCGTCCCCACGACGATCATCGCGGCGTCCGTCGATCGTTCGACCAGTACTCCGGCGGGGGTGCCGTGGTGGGTCTCGGTGGAGACCGACACGTCGGCCGCCACGGCCCGCGCCGCGTCCACTCCGTCGGCGAGAATGCGGTCGAGTGCACTCGCTGCAGTGTCGTCGACGTCCGCGAAGGCCGGCGCGGACACCGCCGTGACCAGTACGAGGGGCAGGCCGCGAGCGGTGCAGAGCCGCGTGGCCCATCGCACGGCCGCGAGCGCTGCGGACGATCCGTCGACTCCGACGACGACGGGGTGGGACACGGGCATGCAGGCCTCCAGCGGTTCGAACGGACGGTGCCGAGATGACCACAGTGTTCCCGACGCGAGGCGATGTCATGCCCGGAACAGGCAGTTGAGTCTGCAACGGCGTTATCTCGATGTGCTGTGAACGTTATCGGATCGTGATGCTCTGCACGCAGCCTCGTCACTCTGGCGGGCGAATCTAAGGCAGACGCCGAGGAACGAGATCGACGCACACGAACCGGGAGACACAGCAATGACCGCACACGGACTCGACACCCACTTCTCTTTCGACGCCGCCGATCTCACCGTCCTCGAATACGAACGCGGCGACGTCGCCGTGGTGTCGGTCGGCGGCGAGATCGACATGAGCACCACGCCCGAACTCCGCGAGGTCCTGGCACGCGTGGCCGCTCGCGGCCACGAGGACGTGGTTCTCGACCTGTCGGACGTCACCTTCCTGGGCAGCGCCGGCGCCGTCCTTCTCCTCGGCGCGGCGTCCTCGCTGTCGGTCCGTCCGATGGTGCTGGTGGCCACCGACCCCGCAGTGCGGCGCCCGCTCGAGCTCCTCGGCGTCTGCTCGCCGATCACCGTGTGCGGAAGCATCTTCGAGGCAGTGTCGCTGGTCACCTCGGCGCGCGACGGCGCCGGAGTCCTGTCCGACGCCGGCTGACCCCCGAACACACGAGAGCCCCCCGATTCGGTGAATCGGGGGGCTCTCTCGTTCGTGGAGCGGGCGACGGGAATCGAACCCGCGTAATCAGTTTGGAAGACTGAGGCTCTACCATTGAGCTACGCCCGCATGCCTGCGGCGGTGCTGGGATCGCCAGCTCCTGCCGCCTGCGTTGAGGAACTGTACCGAACGTCGCGCGCGATCGAGAAATCGGCCCGCCGTCGGCGCCTCCGCGGTACCGCCGTAGGATCGTCGGCGCACGTCGCTGTGGCCTTGCCGGTGCGAATCGCCACGATCGAGGGTGACGGCGTGCACGAGGAACGGGATGTGGCGCAGCTTGGTAGCGCATCCGCTTTGGGAGCGGAGGGTCGCAGGTTCGAATCCTGTCATCCCGACAGACGTCGGTCGCCGCGATCGAATGGTCCAGATCCACCTTCCCACCGGAACCACCCCGCACCACCACAGTCCGACAACGAATCACTGCAGTCGAGCAGATGAAGGAGCACGTTCGTGAAGAGCACTGTCGAGCAGCTGAGCCCGACGCGAGTCCGTATCAACGTCGAGGTGCCCTTCGAGGAGCTGAAGCCTGATTTCGACCGCGCCTACAAGACGCTCGCGCAGCAGATCCGCCTGCCCGGGTTCCGGCCCGGCAAGGCGCCCGCGAAGCTTCTCGAGGCACGCGTCGGCCGCGCGAACGTCCTGAACCAGGTGGTCAACGACGCGTTGCCCGCCAAGTACAACGACGCGCTCAGCTCGACCGAGCTGAAGCCCCTCGGCCAGCCGGACATCGAGATCACCAAGCTCGAGGACGGCGAGGAGATCGTCTTCACCGCCGAGGTCGACGTGCGTCCCGAGATCACGCTGCCCGACTTCTCGAGCGTCACCGTCACCGTCGACCCGGTCGAGATCACCGACGAGGCCGTCGACGAGCAGCTGCTCTCGCTGCGTCAGCGTTTCGGCACCCTCACCGGTGTCGAGCGCGCTGCGCAGACCGGCGACTTCGTCTCCATCGACCTGTCGGCCACGGTCGACGGCGAGGACGTCGCGGAGGCCTCGACCGAGGGCCTGTCCCACGAGGTCGGCTCCGGCCAGCTCATCGAGGGTCTCGACGACGCGATCGTCGGCCTGTCCGTGGGTGACTCCAAGGAGTTCCCGACGACGCTGCTCGCCGGTGAGCACGCCGGCCGGGAAGCGCAGGTCACCGTCACGGTGAAGTCGGTGAAGGAGCGCGAGCTGCCCGAGCCCGACGACGAGTTCGCCCAGCTGGCGAGCCAGTTCGACACGTTCGACGAGCTGATGGCCGATCTGCGCGAGCGCGTGGCCCGCGTCAAGAAGGTCGAGCAGGCCGGACAGATCCGCGACAAGGTGCTCGAGGCTCTGCTCGAGTCCGTCGAGGTCCCGGTTCCCGAGGCCTTCGTCAAGGCCGAGGTCGATTCCGCGCTGCACGACGCGATCCATCCGCTCGACCACGACGAGGACAAGCTCGCGCAGCAGCTCGAGGCCGCAGGCTCCTCGCGCGAGGAGTTCGACACGAACGCGCGTGAGAGTGCCGAGAAGTCCGTGCGCACCCAGCTGTTGCTCGACACCATCGCCGACGCCGAGTCGGTCCAGGTCGGACAGGAAGAGCTGACCCAGAACATCGTCTTCCAGGCACAGCGGTACGGCATCGCACCGGAGGAGTTCATCCAGCAGGTGCAGCAGGCCAACCAGCTGCCCGCACTGTTCGCCGACATCCGACGCAGCAAGGCACTCGCCGCGATCGTCGATCGCGTCTCCGTGACCGACACCGCCGGTGCGAGCGTCGACACCAAGGAGCTCTTCGGAGATCCCGAGGACGAGGCCACCGACGAGACCGAGTCGGCGGAGATCGAGTCGTCCACGGACGAGTCGGCTGCGGACGATTCGTCTGCGGGCGAACAGCAGAAGTAACGCTCACAGCGAACGACGGCGGTTCCGGGACTCCGGGGCCGCCGTCCTTCGTTAGTGTCGGTGACAGAGAACGTGAGCGTTCCGTCCACAGGGAACGTTCGCGCTCACGGCGAGAAACTCGTTCAGGCGAGACCACATCGAGCACGAGAAGGCAGGTACCGTGACCACCACGAACCCGGCGACCAACACCGACCAGGCAGGGCCGTCCCGTCAGGCAGGGTCGATCGTGACCGCTCCGGCCATGACGTCCGCGACCGCCGGACTCAACCTCAGCGACTCCGTCTACGAGCGTCTGCTCCGTGAGCGCATCATCTTCCTCGGCACGCAGGTCGACGACGACATCGCGAACAAGCTGTGCGCCCAGATCCTCCTGCTCTCGGCAGAGGACCCCACTCGCGACATCGCGCTCTACATCAACTCGCCCGGCGGTTCCGTCTCGGCCGGCATGGCGATCTACGACACGATGAACTTCGCCGAGTGCGACGTCGCGACCTACGCGATGGGCCTGGCGGCGTCGATGGGCCAGTTCCTGCTCACCGCCGGGACCAAGGGCAAGCGCTACGCCCTGCCGCACGCCCGCATCATGATGCACCAGCCATCCGCCGGAATAGGTGGCAGCGCGGCGGACATCGCCATCATGGCCGAGCAGTTCGCCCTCACCAAGCGCGAGATGGCCGAACTGATCGCACAGCACACCGGCCAGTCGTTCGAGCAGGTCACCGAGGACTCCGACCGCGACCGGTGGTTCACGGCGCAGCAGGCCCTGGAGTACGGCATGGTCGATCACGTCATCACACGCGCCGAGCAGGCCGGCGGCACCAGCGGAGCCGACAACTGATCGGACCGGACAGCGCAGCGCGCGACGCGCTCGCTCCTGTCGGTCGTCCGATCTCTTCACCCACACCCTTGGAGTACTGATGTCCCAGCTCTTCGATCCCCGTTCTCTCCCCGGCTCCAGCTCGCCCGCCGGGCCCGATTCCCGCTACATCCTCCCGTCCTTCGTCGAGCACTCGAGCTACGGCGTCAAGGAGTCGAACCCGTACAACAAGCTCTTCGAGGAGCGCATCATCTTCCTCGGCGTGCAGGTCGACGACGCCTCGGCGAACGACATCATGGCGCAGCTGCTCGTGCTCGAGGGTCTCGATCCCGACCGCGACATCACGATGTACATCAACTCGCCCGGTGGCTCGTTCACGTCGCTGATGGCGATCTACGACACGATGCAGTACGTGCGCGCCGATGTCGCGACCGTCTGCCTCGGTCAGGCCGCGTCGGCCGCCGCCGTGCTGCTCGCAGCGGGTGCCCCCGGCAAGCGTGCGGCACTGCCGAACGCTCGCGTCCTCATCCACCAGCCGTCCACCGGCGGTGTGCAGGGCCAGGTGTCGGACCTCGAGATCCAGGCTCGGGAGATCGAGCGCATGCGTCGTCTGATGGAGACCACCCTCGGTCGCCACACCGGCAAGGACGCCGACGTCATCCGCAAGGACACCGATCGCGACAAGATCCTCACGGCCGAGGAGGCCAAGGACTACGGGATCATCGACACCGTCTTCGAGTACCGCAAGCTCTCCGCACGCAAGTGACGCCGGCCGGCCGGAGGCCGCTCCCGACACGCCCGGACGACGGGTCGTCGACGGGTGGCTCCGGCCGGTTCCGAGCCCCCGGACTGCATCGATTCACCCACGTCCGAGGGGGTGCGACGCCGCTCCGACATGCCTGCTCGGGTTGCGTCAGAAGTCGACCTCCGACCGCGAAGGCGGGTACGGTCGCACGCAGAGATTCTCTTTCACTAGTGAGGACTAACGCTCATGGCACGCATCGGTGACGGTGGTGATCTGCTCAAGTGCTCTTTCTGCGGAAAGAGCCAGAAGCAGGTCAAGAAGCTCATTGCCGGACCAGGTGTCTACATCTGTGACGAGTGCATCGATCTGTGCAACGAGATCATCGAGGAAGAACTGGCCGAGTCGAGCGAGGTCAAGCTCGACGAGTTGCCCAAGCCCGCGGAGATCCGCGACTTCCTGGAGAACTACGTCATCGGTCAGGACACGGCGAAGCGTCGTCTCGCCGTTGCGGTCTACAACCACTACAAGCGCATCCAGGCCGGCGACAAGGCCCGTGATGCCCGTGGTGAGACCGTGGAACTGGCCAAGTCCAACATCCTGATGCTCGGCCCCACCGGTTGCGGCAAGACCTACCTCGCGCAGACGCTGGCGAAGATGCTGAACGTCCCGTTCGCCATCGCCGACGCCACCGCGTTGACCGAGGCGGGGTACGTCGGTGAGGACGTCGAGAACATCCTCCTCAAGCTGATCCAGGCCGCGGACTACGACGTCAAGCGCGCCGAGACCGGCATCATCTACATCGACGAGGTCGACAAGATCGCTCGCAAGAGCGAGAACCCGTCGATCACGCGCGACGTCTCCGGCGAGGGTGTGCAGCAGGCCCTGCTCAAGATCCTCGAGGGCACACAGGCCAGTGTCCCTCCGCAGGGTGGACGCAAGCACCCGCACCAGGAGTTCATCCAGATCGACACGACCAACGTGCTCTTCATCGTCGCCGGTGCCTTCGCCGGGCTCGAGAAGATCGTGTCGGACCGCATCGGCAAGCGAGGCCTCGGCTTCGGCGCCGAGGTCCACTCCAAGGCCGAGATCGACACGCAGGACCACTTCGCCGAGGTCATGCCCGAGGATCTGATCAAGTTCGGTCTGATTCCCGAGTTCATCGGTCGCCTGCCGGTCGTCGCGTCGGTCACGCATCTCGACAAGGAGTCCCTCGTGACCATCCTGTCGGAGCCGAAGAACGCTCTGGTGAAGCAGTACACGCGCCTGTTCGACATGGACGGTGTCGAATTGGAGTTCACCCCGGACGCGCTGGACGCGATGGCCGAGCAGGCCATCCATCGCGGCACGGGCGCTCGTGGACTGCGCGCGATCATGGAGGAAGTGCTCAACCCGGTCATGTTCGACATCCCCAGTCGTGACGACGTGGCGAAGGTGGTCGTGACGGCGGAGACCGTGAACGACAACGTGCTCCCCACCATCGTGCCGCGCAAGCCGGACCGGCCGGAACGGCGCGAGAAGAGCGCCTGACCCCTCAGCTCGATCGAGAGCCCCGACGACCGATGGTCGCCGGGGTTCTCGTGCGTCGGGGCTCTGGAGCGTCGGGGCTCTGGAACGTCGGGGGTAGGGTCGCCGCCATGCGCGTCGCGATCACGTACTGCACCCAGTGTCAGTGGCTCCTGCGAGCCGGATGGATGGCGCAGGAACTGCTGCAGACTTTCGGATCCGACCTCACCGAGGTGGCGCTGATTCCCGGCACCGGCGGAGTCTTCCGCGTCGTGGTGGGGGAGTCCGTGGTGTGGGATCGCAAGGAGCGCGGCGGTTTTCCCGAGATCACCGTCCTGAAGCAACTCGTTCGAGACGAGGTCGACCCGGAGCGCGACCTCGGGCACGCGGACCGTCCCTAGACGCGCTCGAACACCGCCGCGAGTCCCTGGCCGCCGCCGATGCACATCGTCTCGAGGCCGTACCGCACGTCTCGTCGCACCATCTCGTGAGCGAGGGTGGTCAGGATGCGTGCGCCGGTCGCGCCGACCGGGTGGCCGAGGGAGATGCCCGAGCCGTGCGGGTTGAGCCGAGGGTCGGCGGGGTCCATCGACCACTCGGTCAGCACCGACAACACCTGGGCGGCGAACGCCTCGTTCAGTTCGACGACGTCCATGTCGTCGAGGGTGAGGCCGAGCCGGCCGAGAACGGCGGCCGTCGCCGGGACCGGGCCGATGCCCATCGTCGCCGGCGCGACACCGGCCACCGCCCATCCGGCGAGTCGGACCAGGGGTGTCAGCCCCAGCGCTGCGGCCCTGTCCGCCGTGGTGACGAGGCAGAGCGCGGCGCCGTCGTTCTGGCCGCTGGCGTTGCCGGCGGTGACCGTCGATTCCGGATCGATCGTTCCGCGGATCGGGCGGAGCCGGGACAGCGACTCGAGGGTGGTGTCGGCTCGGGGGTGCTCGTCGTCGGTGACGACGACGGGATCGCCCCTGCGCCGAGGCACCGTGACGGGCACGATCTCCTCGGCGAAGACGCCGCTCCGTTGCGCAGCGACGGCGCGCTGGTGGGACTGCACCGCGAAGGCGTCCTGGTCGGCGCGGGGCACACCGTACTGCTCGCGGAGGTTCTCGGCCGTCTCGATCATCCCACCGGGCACGGGAAAGTGTGTGCCGCCGGCCGTGATCCGGGCCCGTGCGAGCCTGTCCTGGAGGGGCACGGAGTCGGCGCCGACGCCCCACCGCACACTGTCGGTGTAGAACTCGGTGGAGCTCATCGACTCCACGCCGCCCGCGAGCACGACGTCGCTCACGCCCGTGGAGACCTGCATGCAGGCGTCGAGAACGGCCTGCAGCCCGGACCCGCAGCGGCGGTCGACCTGGCGGCCGGGGACGCCGATGCCGAGCCCCGCATCGAGTGCGGCGACGCGTCCGATCGCCGGTGCCTCGCCGTTCGGTGAGCCCTGCCCGAGGATCACGTCATCGATGTCGGCGCCGGACAGCCCGGTGCGCGAGAGGATCTCGATGATCACGGCAGACGCGAGGTCCGCTGCGGGAACGGTCTTCAGGGCCCCGCCGAAGCGGCCCACGGGGGTGCGCAGCGGAGCGCAGATGACGGCGTCGAGCATGGCGTGGTCTCGTCTCGTGTGTCGGTGGTCGGGTGGGGGGAGAGGTCAGGAGGTGCGGGCTGCGTCCGACCGCGACGCGACGCGGGCGAGATCGGCGTCGATGGCGGCCGCGGTGCTCAGCAGCGCCGGCACGACGGTGGTTCTCAACTCGTCGAGCGAGTAGCGCGCCGCGGGCGTGCTGATGTTGACCGCGGCGGTGACGGCGCCGCCGTGCCCGTGCAGCGGCGCGGCGACCGAGCGGAGTCCGATCTCGAGTTCCTGATCGACGATGCAGAAGCCCTGTGCCCGAACGCGATCGAGTTCGGCGCGCAGGCTCGACTCCGTCGTCACCGTTCGTCCCGTGAGGTCGCGGAGGTCGGTGCGCGCGAGAAGGTCCGCGAGAGCGTTCTCGTCGACACCGGCCCACAGGACTCTGCCCATCGAGGTGGCGTAGGCGGGGAAACGGGTGCCGATGGTGATGGACACGGTCATGATGCGGCTCACCGGGACCCGGGCGACGTAGACGACGTCGAGGTCGTCCAGGACGGACACCGACGAGGACTCGTGCACGCGCGCGGTCAATGCCTCGAGATGCGGTCCGGCGATCTCGGGGAGCGAGAGCGACGAGAGGTACGAGTAGCCGAGATCGAGGACCCTCGGAGTCGGCGCGAAGGTGGTGCCGTCGGTGCGGACGTAACCGAGTTCGACCAGGGTGAGCAGGAAGCGACGGGCCGTGGCGCGGGTGAGATCGGTGGCTCGGGCGACCTCGGACAGCGTGCGACGGGGATGGTCCGCGTCGAAGGCCCGGATCACCGCGAGTCCGCGGGCGAGGGACTGCACGTGATCCGCGGCGGCAGCGCGGGTCTGCGGCGGTGCGGGCTCGGTCATGGGGTCCACTCCTCGTCGGCTCGGATGCGCGTGTCTCATTGAAGCACAGTGTTCGCATCGCGGATTTCTGTTCACTTGTCGAACAGTGCGTTAGGGTCACGGTCATGATGAACAAGGTGGTGGCCTCGGCCGCCGAGGCGGTGGCCGACATCCCGAGCGGATCGTCGATCGCGGTGGGCGGATTCGGTCTGGTCGGTGTGCCGGAGCTTTTGATCGCTGCACTGCTCGATCAGGGTGCGACCGATCTCGAGACCATCAGCAACAACTGCGGGACCGACGGCTTCGGGTTGGGAATCCTGTTGGAGCAGGGCCGGATCCGCAGGACCGTCAGCTCGTACGTCGGGTCGAACAAGGAGTTCGCCCGCCAGTACCTCGGCGGTGAACTCGAAGTGGAGCTGACACCGCAGGGCACGCTCGCCGAGCGGCTGCGAGCGGGCGGCGCCGGAGTCCCGGCCTTCTTCACCCCCGCGGGGGTGGGGACCCAGGTCGCCGAGGGCGGGCTGCCACAGCGGTACGACGGCGCCGGCGGGGTCGCTCTCGCCTCGGCCCCGAAGGAGACGCGCGAGTTCGACGGTGTCACCCATGTCCTCGAGCGCGGGATCGCCGCCGACTTCGCACTGGTGCACGCCTGGAAGGGTGATCGGTACGGCAATCTCGTCTACCGGGCCAGCGCCCGCAACTTCAATCCACCGGCAGCGGAGTCGGGGCGCATCACCATCGCCCAGGTGGAGCATCTGGTCGAGCCGGGGGAGCTGACGCCCGAGGACGTGCACACGCCCGGAATCCACGTTCAGCGCGTCGTCGTCGTCGGGCCCGTGACGGTCGGGATCGAGCGCAGGACGGTGCGGTCATGACCCCGACTCCGCGCACACGGGACGAGATGGCGGCACGGGTGGCCGCCGAACTCGAGGACGGGCAGTACGTGAACCTGGGCATCGGTATGCCCACGTTGATCCCGGCCCACATTCCCCCCGACAGGACCGTGATCCTGCACTCGGAGAACGGAGTTCTGGGCGTGGGCCCGTACCCCACCGAGGACGAACTCGATCCCGAGCTGATCAATGCCGGCAAGGAGACCGTCACCGTGCTCCCGGGGGCCTCGTTCTTCGACTCGGCACAGTCCTTCGGCATGATCCGCGGCGGCGCCGTGGACGTCGCCGTCCTCGGCGCGATGCAGGTGGACAGCCGCGGTGATCTCGCCAACTGGATGATCCCCGGCCACATGGTCAAGGGGATGGGCGGCGCGATGGACCTGGTCCACGGAGCGCGACGCGTCATCGTGATGATGGAACACGTCTCCCGCAGCGGGGAGCCCAAGATCGTCGACAGGTGCACGCTCCCGCTCACCGGTCGCGGCTGCGTGCACCGCATCATCACCGATCTGGCGGTCCTCGACGTCACGGCGGACGGGCTCGAACTGATCGAGACCGCACCCGGCGTGGGGGTCGACGACGTCCTCGCGGCGACGGGCGCCGAGGTCCGCGTCCGGACGTAGCGTTACCGTTTCCTTCTCATGGTCGACTCACTCACCGACGGACTGAAGGTCCGCCACCTGACGATGATGGGCCTCGGCTCCGCGATCGGCGCCGGGCTGTTCCTGGGCACGGGCGCCGGCATCGCCGCCGCGGGACCCGCCGTCCTCCTGTCCTACGCCCTCGCCGGCTTCCTCGTGATCCTCGTCATGCGCATGCTCGGCGAGATGGCCGCCGCCTCGCCGTCGTCGGGATCGTTCTCGACCTACGCCGAGATGGCGTTCGGCCGCACCGCCGGCTTCGTCACCGGCTGGCTGTACTGGTTCACCCTCGTCATGGTCATGGGCGCCGAGATGACCGGCGCCGCAGCCTTCATGGGTGCATGGTTCGGCGTGGATCCGTGGATCCCCGCCCTCGTGGCCATGGTCGTCTTCGCCGCGATCAACCTCGCGAAGGTGTCGAACTTCGGCGAGTTCGAGTTCTGGTTCGCCGCCATCAAGGTCACCGTCATCATCGGGTTCCTCGTCGTCGGGACGTTGCTGGTGTTCGGCCTGCTCCCCGGTTCGGCCCCTGTCGGCGCCGCCAACTTCACCGGTCTCGGTGGGTTCGCGCCCAATGGCGTCTCGGGCATCGCCGCGGGGCTGCTGGTCGTGGCGTTCGCCTTCGGCGGCATCGAGATCGTGACCATCGCGGCGGCCGAGTCGAAGGACCCGGCCCTGTCGGTGGGGCGCGCGGTGCGCAGCGTCGTGTGGCGCATCAGCGTCTTCTACCTCGGGTCGATCCTGGTGATCACGTTGCTGCTGCCGTGGAACCGCCTCGACGAGGCGCAGTCGGCCGCGGAGAGCCCGTTCACGCTGGTGCTGCAGCAGGCGAACCTCTCCGGGGTGGTCGGCTTCATGGAGGCCGTCATCGTGCTGTCACTGCTCAGTGCCTTCAACGCGCAGATCTACGCGACCAGCCGGATGATGTACTCGCTGGCGTTGCGGGAAGGCCGGAGGGGGCCGTTGGCGCGGGTGGATGCGTCGGGGGTCCCGCGCGCCGCGCTGCTCGTCTCGGTGTTCTTCGGCTTCGTGGCCGTGCTGCTGAACTATCTCGACCTCGACGGTCTGCTGACGTTCCTGCTCAACGCCGTGGGCGCGTCCCTGTTGGCGATCTGGGCGATGACGGTGGCATCGCAGCTACGACTACGACGCCGTCTGGAGGCGGCAGGTCCACTGCCCGTTCGCATGTGGGCGTTCCCGTACCTCAGCTGGATGGCGCTCGCGCTCCTCGTGGGCCTGACCGTGCTCATGCTGACGGACGCGTCGTCCCGTCGTCAGGTACTCGCCACCCTCGCGGTGGTCGTGCTGTTGACCGTCGTCGGTCTGGTCACCGGGCGTCGTCGGGCGGCGGCTCGCTGATCACACGGTGGGCGTGGGTGTAGACGTTCATACCGTCTCCGCGGAGGAAGCCGACGACAGTCAGGCCGGACTCGTCGGCGAGGTCGACGGCGAGCGACGACGGCGCGGACACCGCGGCGAGGATCGGGATCCCGGCCATGACGGCCTTCTGCGCGAGCTCGAAGGATGCGCGTCCGCTGACCATGAGCACCGTTCCCGTGAGGGGAACCCGTCCCTCGAGAACCGCCCACCCGATCACCTTGTCCACGGCGTTGTGTCGGCCGACGTCCTCCCGCACCGCGAGAAGCGTGCCGTCCGTGTCGAAGAGCGCGGCCGCGTGCAGCCCGCCCGTGGACGCGAAGATGCGCTGGTGCTCGCGGAGGGTGTCCGGGAGCGTGGTCAGGACGGTCGTCGTGACTGTCGCGCCGTCGGCTCCGGGGGAGTGGCGGGTCTTGAGCCGCACCGCATCGAGTGACGCCTTGCCGCAGACGCCGCAGGACGACGTCGTGTAGAAGTTCCGTTCGACCCCGGGGTCGGGTGGTGGGACGTGCGCTGCCAGAGCGAGATCGAGCACGTTGTAGGTGTTGAGCCCCTCGTCGTCGACACCGTCGCAGTACCGTGCGGCCAGAATGTCGTCGCGGCCGCCGATGACGCCCTCGGTGGCGAGGAACCCGTGCGCGAGTTCGACGTCGTGTCCGGGCGTACGCATGGTGACGGCCAACGCCTTGCCGCCGACGCGTAACTCCAACGGTTCCTCGGCGACCACGGTGTCGGGCCGTGACGAGCGGTGCGGTCCGCGGATGCGGACGACCGGTCGGCGGACGGTGGCGCGGCCCATCAGTGGTGGCTCTCGTGCGACGTGCTCATCACTCCATAGTGGACCCGCGTCGGCCCGGCGCGCGGACGGACCCGTGTCCGAGGCGGCGGTGCATAAGTTAGCCTTGCCTACGCCAGGGGGGCTGGGTCCCCGCCGTCCATCGAAGGGACCACCTCACCATGGCCATGTCGGCCGGCGTCTCACGTCGTTCTTTCCTCCTCGGTGCCACCGGCGCGATCGTCGCGGTGGCCGCTGCGTGCAGCAGTTCGGACTCCGGCGGATCGCAGGACTCCGGCGCGACCGTGTCCACGAAGTACGGCGAGGTCAGCGTGCCGTCGGATCCGCAGCGCGTCGTCAGCGTCGGGTACAACGACCAGGACACCCTGCTCGCGCTGGGTGTCGTTCCGGTCGGAGTGTTCGACTGGTACGGCGACTACCCGTCCGCGACCTGGCCCTGGGCGCAGTCTGCGCTGGGGGGCGCCGCACCGGCGATCGTCGGGACCGCGTCCGAGGGCATCGACGTGGAGAAGGTGGCGTCGGCAGGCCCCGATCTCATCGTCGGTACCTATGCGGGTATCACGCAGTCGGAGTTCGACTCGCTGTCCCAGCTCGCCCCGACCGTCACCCAGCCGACCGGTTTCGTCGACTACGGCATTCCGTGGCGCGACCAGACCACACTGCTCGGCCAGGCGCTCGGTCGGGCCGATCAGGCGAGCACGCTGATCACCGATCTCGAGCGCGAGTTCGCCGACACGGCTGCCGCCAACCCGTCGTTCGCCGGCAAGACGGTGCTGCTCGGAGCGCTGCAGGGCCCCGGACAGTTCGGTGTCTACGGCGCGCAGGACCCGAAGGTGCGCTTCCTCAACGAACTGGGCTTCGTGAATCCGCCGGTCGTCGACCAGGTGGGCGAGCGCAACTTCGCCACCGTGAGCACCGAGCAGTTGTCTCTCGCCGATGTCGACGTGCTCGTCTGGTACGCCGGTGGCGGCTTCGGTGACAAGCTCCGTGCCGAGCTGGCGGCCACTCCCGTCTACCAGCAGCTGACCGCCGTCCAGGAGAATCGCGTGATCATTCTCGAGGACGAGGCCGCCGAGGCCATGGCGTGGAGCACCGTGCTCAGCCTGCCGTTCGCGTTGCAGGAGATCCCCGGCCGGCTGGCACCTCTCGTGCGCTGACAGGCCCGACGGTGGATCGGCCGGCGGTACTGTCGGCGGCGTGACCGTGCTGATCATCGGCGACGCCGACCGTCTGGACTCGGCCGGTGAGAGCCCGGGCCGATTCGCGGTGCGAGGTCCGGAGTCGGACGCGTGGTTCGACGCCGAGACGGACCGTGCGGTGGTCGGCTGGCGCTGTGTGCTGATCGGTTCCGCAGCCCATGTCGCGGTCTACCGCGAGCGAGCGCTGCGGGCGGGCGCAGAACCCGACGAGATCTCCGTCGTCGTCACGCAGGACGGCAGTGTCGACGTCTACTGCCCGGTGTGCGGAACGGTCGGACCGGCACCGCCCTGTGGGTCCTGCGGTGCGAATCTCGTGGTGACCGACCATGTCTCGAGCCGTCTCGCTGCTCGCCTCGGCGTTCCGGACGCCGCGTCGTGACACTGCGGGTGGTCCACTCGACCGCGGTCACTCCGGACGGTGCGGTGCGGCGCATCGACCTCGCGCCGCTGCGCTCGGGGGACGCGCTGCCGTCGTTCGTGCCCGGAAGCCACGTGGTGGTGCGCTGCGGCGACGACGCGTCCGCCCCGTACAACGCCTATTCCCTGATCGGGCCGCCGCACGCCCCGTCCCTCTACTCGTGCGCGGTACTCGCCGTCGGCGCCGGGTCGCGATGGCTGCAGAGCCGGCGCCCGGGTGACCTCGTCGAGGTCGACACTCCGCGCAGCACCTTCGCTCCGGTTCTCCGTGCGCGGAGGCACCTGCTGGTGGCCGGCGGGATCGGCATCACGCCGATCCTGTCCCTGGCGCGGTGGCTCGGGTCGACCGCCGAGGTGCACTACGTCCACCGGCCGGAACGCGGCGCGTTCGCCGAGGACGTGGCCACGTCGTGCGATGCGCGGATCAGCACCACCCGCGAGGACTTCACGAGCGGACTGGCGGACGCGCTCACCCGGCAGCCACTGGGAACTCACCTGTTCGTCTGCGGGCCACCCTCTCTCGTCGAAGCGACGCTGACTGCCGCGCGTGCGGTGGGCTGGCCGGAGAGCCGTCTGCACACCGAGGCGTTCATCCGCCCCGATACTCCTCGCCGGTCGTTCGTGCTCGAACTCGCGCGCAGCGGTCGCACCCTGCCGGTGTCGGCCGACGAGTCGGTGCTGGACGTCCTCGACACTGCCGCCGTGTCCGTCGACCGGCAGTGTCGTCACGGTGTCTGCGGTCGGTGTCGGACGCCCGTGCTCGCGGGCGCCGTCGATCATCGCGACCTGTTCCTGTCCGACGACGAACGCACACGGTCGGATTCGATGATGGTCTGCGTGTCCCGCGCCGCGGGGGACCGTCTGGTGGTGGACCTGTGACCGACCTACGGGCCTTCCCGTTCCCCTTCGACGGTGACACGTACCGGTACAGCACGAATCTCGAACCGGCGCGCACGGCTCATCGGACCGCCGCGGGCGGCTGGGGTGAGCACGTCGTCGAACCGGGCACCGACTATCGGGGCGCGCTGGCCGAACGCGCCCGCATCCTCGCACGGGACCCCCGGCGAGCGGTGTCGTTGCCGCACATGGCGCCGGCCGGGTGGGACGCGCTCGAGACGGTGCTGACCGAACTGCACCGCAGCATGCCCGACGAGACGACGCTCGATCTCGACGACGGGCGTGTCCGTTTCTCGAATAGATTGTCCGGCACCAGCATCGACGTCGCCAGAGGTGACCCGAGCGTCGACCCACTGCTGCTGGCGGCGGGGGAGACCCCGGACGATCTCGTCCTGCTCGACACCCGCGGGGGCGAGCTGTTCGCCGACGCGGGCGTGGTGACGTTCGCGTCGGGGTGGTCCGTGAACTTCGCTCTGGGTGCGAGCTTCGAGGACATCCACGGTCCCGTCCCGCGTGTGCGGGAGGAAGGGGTCGTGGCGCGGGCGCGCGCGTTCCTCCTCGGGCTGGGTGCGGGAGCGATCGTGCGGCGCACCAACTGGTCGCTCGGGGTCGATCATCGGCTCGACGCCTCTCTGGAGACGCGCGGGGAGTGGGCACCCGCGCGACGGCACCTCGAGACCGCGTCCGTCGACGAGGTCGGCCGGCGCCTCTGCCTGCGGGTCGAGGTGCAGCACCTGACGCGCCTCGCTCCGTCCGGTGCGATCCTCTTCCTCATCCGCACCCATCAGGCCTCGCTCGACGAACTCGCGGCGGTGCCCGGCTGGGCGGAGCGCGTCGTCGCGGTCACCGCGGAGCTGCCGCGTGACATGGCCGACTACAAGGGGCTGACCGCGCTGCGACCGGCGATCGACCGCTGGTGGCGGAGCAGACGTCGCGCGGTGCTCGGGTGATCGCCTAGGTTCGGGGGCATGACCGACGCGAGCGCTTTCCGGACTCCCGACGCCTACCTCGACCTTCCCCGCATCGCGGGCCTCGCACTGTCCGTCGACGGAGCGTCGCTCGTCACCACGATGTCCGAGCTGAATGCCGCACGGACGAAGTACGTCTCGAGTCTGTGGTCCATCGCGACGGACGGCACGTCGGCGCCGCGCCGGCTCACCCGGTCCGCCACCGGTGACTCCGCACCGACCTTCGCCGCGAACGGCGACCTGCTCTTCGTGCGAGCGGAGTCCGGTGACGACGACGCACCGTCCGCGGTGTGGGCGCTGTCCGCGCGGGGCGGAGAGGCCCGCAGAGTCGCGCACCGCGGCGGAGGGGTCGGGGGAGTCGTGGCCGCGTCCGACGCGCCGGTGTTCGCTGTCTCCGGTGAGGTTCTGGGCGACGTCGACCGTGACGAGACGCTGCGCGCGCTGCGGAAGGACAAGGCCGTCTCCGCGATCCTGCACAGCGGATATCCGATGCGGCACTGGGACAGCGACCTCGGTCCGGCGTCCACGCACGTCTTCGTGGGGAACCTCGGCGACACCGAGGACACCGATGTCGCACTGCGGACGGTGACGCCGCGACCCGGCGGTTCGGCGGGCGGCGGCGCGTACCGCGACACCTCCGTCGCGGTGGCTCCCGACGGCTCGTGGCTGGTGGCCACACGCAGGGTCGCGGGAGCCGATGCCACCACACGGCACGTGCTCGTCCGGATCGACACCTCGGACGGTGCCGACGCCGTGCTGGTCGACGACCCGGTGGCCGACGTAGGTGCCCCTGCCGTCTCGCCGGACGGAACGCGCGTCGCCTATGTGCGCGAGACGCATCCGGAGCCGGATGCGGCGCCGCGGACCACGCTGCACGTCCTCGACCTGACGACCGGGCTGCCGGAGCAGTGGGCGGCCGGGTGGGACCGGTGGCCGTCGTCGCCGGTGTGGTCCGCCGACGGGCGCAGCATCCTGGTGACGGCGGACGACGACGGCCGGGCACCGATCTTCGTCGTGACGCGCGACGCGGCCCGCCGCCTGACGCAGGACGACCACGCCTACACCGACCTGCGCCCGGCTCCGGACGGTGATGTCGTCCACGCGCTGCGCTCGTCGTATCTCGTTCCGCCGCATCCGGTCCGGATCACGCTCGTCGACGGTGCGGTGACCGAGCTGCGATCACCGGCCGCCACGCCGACACTGCCGGGCACCCTCGAGGACGTCGAGACCACCGCCGAGGACGGCGTGCGGGTGCGCGCCTGGTTGGCTCTGCCCACGGGCACGTCCGCCGACTGGCCCGCGCCGCTGGTGCTGTGGGCGCACGGCGGACCGCTCGGATCGTGGAACGCCTGGTCGTGGCGCTGGAATCCGTGGATGCTGGTGGCACAGGGATTCGCCGTCCTGCTCCCCGATCCGGCACTGTCCACCGGGTACGGACAGGCGTTCGTGCAGCGCGGCTGGGGCCGATGGGGGACGGAGCCCTACACGGACCTGATGGCCGTCACCGACGCCGTCGAGCAACGCGAGGACATCGACTCCACGCGCACGGCGATGATGGGCGGCTCGTTCGGCGGCTACATGGCCAACTGGGTCGCAGGTCACACCGACCGCTTCCGGGCGATCGTCTCGCACGCCGGTCTGTGGGCGCTGGACCAGTTCGGTCCCACCACCGACGAGGCGTCGTACTGGGCGCACGAGATGACGCCGGAGATGGCGTTCGAGAACTCACCGCACCTGGCCGTCGCGGACATCGTCACCCCGATGCTGGTGATCCACGGCGACAAGGACTATCGCGTGCCCGTGGGCGAAGCGCTGCGGTTGTGGTGGGAGCTGTTGTCCGAGTCCGGTTCTCCCGCCGACGAGAACGGGGAGACCGTGCACCGGTTCCTGTACTTCCCCGACGAGAACCACTGGATCCTCTCGCCGCAGCACACCGCTGTCTGGTACGGCGCCGTGCACGCCTTCCTGGCCGAGCACGTACTCGGACAATCCACTCCGATGCCCGAGATCCTCGCGGCGCGACCGGGCCGGACCGTCGATCCCGACGCGCACTAGAATCACCCGGTGACCAGATCGACGACAGCGCCCGACGAGAACCCTGCCGACCGCCTGCCCAAGGCCTGGAATCCCGGTGACGTGGAAGCAGGCCTCTACCAGGGATGGGTCGACTCCGGGTACTTCGTCGCCGATCCGGACAGCGCGAAGCCGGGGTACTCGATCGTGCTCCCGCCGCCCAACGTCACCGGCAGCCTGCACATGGGCCATGCCCTCGATCACACACTGATGGACGTCCTGTCCCGCCGCAAGAGGATGCAGGGCTACGAGGTGCTGTGGCTTCCCGGCATGGACCACGCGGGCATCGCCACGCAGTCGCTCGTGGAGAAGCAACTCGTCGCCGAGGGAACGTCCAAGGACGAACTGGGTCGGGACGCCTTCATCGAGAAGGTGTGGGAGTGGAAGCGTGAGTCCGGCGGCACCATCGGCGAGCAGATGCGCCGGATCGGTGACGGCGTCGACTGGAGCCGCGAGCGGTTCACGATGGACGAGGGCCTCTCGCGTGCCGTCCAGACCATGTTCAAGCTGCTCCACGATCGTGGCCTGATCTACCGCGCCGAGCGCCTCGTCAACTGGTCGCCGGTGCTGAAGACGGCGATCTCCGACATCGAGGTCAAGTACGAGGACGTCGAGGGCGAACTGGTCTCGCTGCGCTACGGATCGTTGAACGACGACGAACCGCACGTGGTGGTCGCCACCACTCGTGTCGAGACGATGCTCGGCGACACCGCCGTCGCCGTTCACCCCGACGACGAGCGCTACCGGGACCTGGTGGGAACGACGCTTCCGCACCCGTTCCTCGACCGCGAGATCCCGGTCGTCGCCGACGACTACGTCGACCCCGAGTTCGGCACCGGCGCCGTGAAGATCACGCCGGCACACGACCCCAACGACTTCGAGATGGGTCTCCGGCACAGCTTGCCGATGCCGTCGATCATGGACACGTCGGGCCGGATCGCCGACACCGGAACGCAGTTCGACGGTATGGACCGCTTCGAGGCTCGTGTCGCCGTGCGCGAGGCACTCGCGGAGCAGGGCCGCGTCGTCGCCGAGAAGCGTCCGTACGTCCACAGTGTCGGCCACTCCGAGCGCAGCGGCGAGCCCATCGAGCCGCGACTCTCCCTCCAGTGGTGGGTGAACGTCTCCTCGTTGGCGGCCTCCGCCGGCGACGCCGTGCGCGACGGGCGCACCGTGGTGCACCCGAAGAGTCAGGAACCGCGGTGGTTCGCGTGGGTCGACGACATGCACGACTGGTGCATCTCGCGCCAGCTGTGGTGGGGGCACCGCATCCCCATCTGGTACGGACCCGACGGTGAGACGGTCTGCCCGGGCCCCGACGAGACGCCGCCCGAGGGCTGGGTGCAGGACCCGGACGTGTTGGACACGTGGTTCTCGTCCGGCCTGTGGCCCTTCTCGACGATGGGCTGGCCCGACCGCACTCCCGACCTCGAGAAGTTCTATCCCACCAGCGTTCTCGTCACGGGTTACGACATCCTGTTCTTCTGGGTCGCCCGCATGATGATGTTCGGCACCACCGTCGGCGACGAGCTGCCCGGTCCGGTGCCGTTCCGCGACGTGTTCCTGCACGGGCTGGTGCGTGACGAGTTCGGCCGCAAGATGTCTAAGTCGAAGGGCAACGGCATCGACCCTCTCGACTGGGTCGACCGATTCGGTGCGGATGCACTGCGTTTCACGCTGGCGCGCGGCGCCCATCCCGGCGGTGACCTCTCCGTCGGCGAGGACAACGCGCAGAGTTCGCGCAACTTCGCCACCAAGCTGTTCAACGCCACCAAGTTCGCGTTGATGAACGGCGCTGTGGTGCAGGATCTCCCGGCCCGCGAGACGCTCACGGACGCCGACCGCTGGATCCTCGACCGGCTGGCGACGGTACGCGCCGAGGTGGACGACGCGCTGGACCGCTACGAGTTCGGCAAGGCGTGCGAGGCGCTGTACCACTTCGCCTGGGACGAGGTCTGCGACTGGTACCTCGAACTGGCCAAGGTGCAGTTCTCGTCGGAGAGCGCGGCGGAACCCACTCGTATCGTCCTCGGTGTCGTGCTCGACTCCATTCTCCGCCTGCTGCATCCGGTCGTCCCGTTCGTCACCGAGACGCTCTGGAAGGCGCTCACGGGCGGCGAGAGCATCGTGGTCGCACCGTGGCCGAAGGAGACCGGGGTCGGAGCCGATCCCGTCGCGTTGCAACGCGTGTCCGACATGCAGAAGCTCATCACCGAGGTGCGCCGCTTCCGCAGCGACCAGGGCGTGAAGCCGAAGCAGAAGGTCCCGGCGCGGCTGCTCGGGGTCGAGGAGGCGGACCTCACGGCACAGATCCCCGCGACCCGTGCGCTCGCCTTCCTGACGGAGCCGGAGGAGGACTTCGCCGAGACGGCGTCCATCGAGGTTCGACTCTCGCTCGGTACCGTCGTCGTCTCCGTCGACACGTCCGGCACCGTCGACGTGGCGGCCGAGCGCAAGCGCGCCGAGAAGGATCTCGCGGCCGCGGAGAAGGAACTCGCCGCCACCACGGCCAAGCTGGGCAACGAGGCCTTCATCGGCAAGGCCCCCGAGGCGGTCGTGGACAAGATCCGCGCACGGCAGCAGATCGCCCGCGAGGACGTCGAGCGCATCACCGCACGTCTGCGTGAGATGGGGCCGGCGTGAGCTATCCGGGAAACTCCGGGCCGGAGGGGGTGACGGGACCCTCCCTGGTCGATCTCGCCGAGTTCACGCTGGTGGAGTCCGAACTGGACCAGCGCTGGGGCGAGACGACCATCGAGCCGTCGCTCACGCGCATCAGTGCGCTGATGGACCTGCTCGGGTCCCCGCAGGCGAGCTACCCGTCCATCCACGTCGCGGGCACCAACGGCAAGACGTCGGTCACCCGGATGATCGAGTCGCTGCTGCGGGCGTTCCACCGGCGCACCGGTCGCACCACCAGCCCCCACCTGCAGTTGGCCACCGAGCGGATCGCGGTCGACGGGGTGCCGCTGACCCCTCGCCAGTACGTCGACACGTACCGCGACATCCTGCCGTACGTCGAGATGATCGACGCGCAGTCGGAGGCCGCGGGCGGGCCCAGAATGAGCAAGTTCGAGGTGGTGACCGCGATGGCGTTCGCGGCGTTCGCGGAGGCCCCGGTCGACGTCGCCGTCGTCGAGGTGGGTCTCGGCGGGCGGTGGGACGCCACCAACGTGGTGGACGCGCAGGTCTCCGTCATCACCCCGATCGGTATCGACCACATCGAGTACCTCGGTACCGATCTGGCCGGTATCGCCGAGGAGAAGGCCGGCATCATCAAGAAGGCCCCCGAACGGCTCGATCCGGTCGACACGGTGGCGGTTCTCGACGAGCAGCAACCCGAGGTCACCGACGTCCTGTTGCGGCGTGCCGTGGAGATGGACGCGGCGGTGGCCCGCGCCGGGTCCGAGTTCGTGGTCCTGGCCCGTCGCGTCGCGGTCGGCGGTCAGCAGCTCGAGCTCCGCGGCCTCGGCGGCGTGTACGACGACATCTTCCTTCCGCTCCACGGTGAACACCAGGCGCGCAACGCCTCGCTGGCACTCGCGGCGGTCGAGGCGTTCTTCGGCGCGGGTGCCGACCACGGACTCGACGTCGAGACGGTGCGCGAGGGTTTCGCCTCGGTGGTGAACCCGGGCCGACTCGAGCGGGTGCGCAACGCACCGACGGTCTTCGTCGACGCCGCGCACAACCCGCACGGCGCCGCCGCACTCGCCGCGACGCTCACGGCCGAGTTCGACTTCCGCAAGCTCGTCGGCGTCGTGTCCGTGATGAAGGACAAGGACGTCGACGGCATCCTGCAGGCACTCGAACCCGTGCTCGACGAGATCGTCGTGACCCACAACGGCTCCCCACGCGGGCTCGACGTCGAGGCACTCGCCGACGCCGCCGTGGCCAAGTTCGGCGACGAGCGTGTCGTCGTCGCGGAGACGCTCCCGGACGCACTCGAGATCGCGATCGGCATCGCGGAGGACGTCGCGGACGAGGGCGAGGCCGTCTCCGGTGCCGGCGTCGTCGTCACGGGATCCGTGGTGACCGCCGGTGCGGCACGCACTCTCTTCGGGAAGGACCCGGTATGACAGTCCCCGAGGCGGGCCAGGTCCCGCCGCCCGCACGCGATCCGTGGAAGGGGTTCCGCGGCGTCTGCGCCGGCACCCTCGTCCTCGAGGCGATCGTCGTCTTCCTGTCGCTCCCGGTCGTCGCGACCGTCGGCGGTGGACTCACGTGGATCAGTGGGACGTACATCATCGCGCTGGGCGTGGTCATGTTGCTCGGTGCAGGACTGCAGGGTCGGTCGTGGGCTCTGTCCTTCGATCTCGCGTTGCAGGTCCTGGTGATCCTCGGCTTCTTCGCGCACCCGTCGATCGCCGTCGTGGGCGTGCTGTTCCTCGCCGTGTGGGTGTACCTGCTGTATCTGCGCCGCGATCTCCGCAAGCGCATCGCCGAGGGCCGGTTGCCGAGCCAGCGAGAATGACGCCGGTGCTCCGGGGCCGATCGAGGGTCCTCTAGGCTCAGCGCTCGTGACCGAACGCACTCTCGTACTGATCAAGCCGGACGGCGTCGAACGTCGCTACGTCGGCGACATCCTCGGCCGTATCGAGCGCAAGGGGCTCGACCTCGTCGCCCTGAAGCTCCTGACGGTGGACCGCGAGGTGGCGGAGAAGCACTACGCCGAGCACGCCGAGCGGCCGTTCTTCCCCGACCTCATCGAGTTCATCACCTCGGGACCGCTCGTCGCGGCGGTGCTCGAAGGTCCTCGTTCCATCGAGGCCTTCCGTCAGATCGCCGGTGGCACCGACCCCGTGGCCAAGGCGACGCCCGGCACCATCCGCGCCGACCTCGCGCTGGACGGACAGAAGAATCTGGTCCACGGCTCCGACTCGCCCGAGTCCGCTGCTCGTGAGATCGCGCTCTGGTTCCCCGAGCTCGGCTGACGCTCCACCTCGAGTCCCACCCCCGACCGCCGGGCCGCACCGCGAACCCCGCAGTGGCACGCGGCGGTCGGGGAGTGTGGGATACTGGCCTAGGTCGCGGCGCGCACCACGCGAACGTGACCGGATGACAATCACGGACCGAAGCCCGTCATCGCGAACACGCGCAGGCATCGATGCGAGTCTCCTTCTCGCACCGCCGACGCGTCCCGCTGAAGATCAGGTGCTCGGATCGGCCATCCGCCCAGGCAGTGCGGTGACAGTCGCCGACCGTTCCGGTCGACGACCTGACGCAGTGCGAACCCGCTTTTTCGTCGGATCGTCCGATCCCGCGAACGAACCATGACTCCCGCGTGGCCGCGTGCCATTCGACGGACGACGCCCGATCGGGCACCTCGACCGTGGATGTTCGCGCCCGGGAGCCCGAGGAGAACACGTGGCCGACACCGTGCCGCCCCAGGAGCCGCTCGATCAGGGCGCCCCCACCTTCCCCGAGCGCATCCGCGTTCACGCGCTCGCCAAGCTGCTGGGAGTGACCAGCAAGCAGGTCGTCGCCCAGCTGGCCGAGATGGGCGTCGACGTCCGCAGCGTCCAGTCCAGCGTCGTTCGTGACGACGCGCAGACCGTCGCCTCCGCACTGGGTGCTCCGGCGCTCGACGCCGCCGACGTGGCAGATCTGCCCGCTGCCGAGAGCACACCTCCCGCCGCCGAGGAGACCAGCTCGGCGTCCACGGCCGACGAGAGTCCGGCCTCTCCCACCGAGCCGGACCTCTTCACGAACATCGAGACGGCCGAGGCGACGGCCCCGTCGTCCGCCGACCCCGCCACCGCGCCGCTGTTCCTGCAGCCCGAGGTCACCGAGGCGCCGAAGGCTCCCCGGACGCGGGCACGTCGCGCTCGATCCGCGCCGAAGAAGGCGGAGGTCGACGAGACCACGACAGCGGACGCACCCGAGGCCGACGGCACTGCCGACGTGTCCACCCCTGTCGTCGAGACGGCGACCGAGTCCGACACCTCCTCGTCCGATGCCTCCGCGTCCGACGAGGGCACCGACGACGACGCGAACGAGCAGGACGGATCGTCCGGTCCTCGCCGCCGCCGCCGTGGCCGTCGTGGCCGTGGTCGCGGACGCGGTGACAACCAGAACGACGACAACCAGAACGACGATCAGAGCGACGACGACGAGTCGGACGAGTCCGCCGCGGATCGCTCCGATGCGCCTGCCGCCGAGGACGCGACGGCGGAACCGGTGACCACGGACACGGACGACGCCGCGGAGGGCGACGACGCCCCGAAGCGCTCCTCGAGCCGCCGCTCGCGCAGCCGTCGTGGGTCGCGGGCGGACACGTCCGCCGACTCGGACGCGCCCGAGACCACCGATTCGACCGACGCGTCGAGCACGAGCGACACCACTGCCGGCGAGACGGAACCGTCCGCGGAGGACACCGACGGTGCCTCCGGGGAGAACGACGGCGCCTCCGGGGACAACGACGACGACTCGACCGGGGACAGCGCGAGCCGTCGCCGGCGCCGCCGTCGTCGCCGCAAGAGCGGTGGCGAGAGCGCGGACGCCGAGACCACGACCGACGACGATCCGCCCAACACGGTGGTGCACGAACGCGAGCCACGTCAGCGAGCGGCCAAGTCCAAGGACGAGGTCCAGGGCATCACCGGGTCGACCCGGCTCGAGGCGAAGCGTCAGCGTCGCCGCGACGGTCGTGACGCCGGCCGTCGCCGTCCGCCGATCCTGACCGAGTCCGAGTTCCTCGCGCGCCGCGAGTCGGTGGACCGGACGATGGTCGTGCGCGAGAAGTCGCTGGCCGGGCACCCGGACCTGACCCAGGTCGCGGTGCTCGAGGACGGCGTTCTCGTCGAACACTTCGTCACCAGCACGGCCTCGGGCTCCATCGTGGGCAACGTCTACCTCGGCCGCGTGCAGAACGTGCTGCCCAGCATGGAAGCCGCGTTCATCGACATCGGCAAGGGCCGCAACGGTGTGCTGTACGCCGGCGAGGTCGACTGGGACGCCGCCGGTCTGGGCGGCAACAGCCGCAAGATCGAGCAGGCGCTCAGGCCCGGTGACCAGGTGCTCGTGCAGGTCAGCAAGGATCCCGTCGGGCACAAGGGCGCCCGGTTGACCACGCAGATCTCGCTCGCCGGCCGCTTCCTGGTCTACGTGCCCGGTGGCTCGTCCACCGGCATCAGCCGCAAGCTGCCCGACAACGAGCGCAAGCGTCTCAAGGACATCCTGCGCGACATCGTCCCGTCCGAGGCCGGGGTCATCATCCGGACCGCGTCGGAGGGCGTCAGCGCCGAGGAGCTCGAGCGCGACGTCACCCGTCTGCAGGCGCAGTGGGCCACCGTCTCGGAGCGTTCGACGGGTGCCGAGGCCTCCAAGTCGTCGGCTCCGGTCACGCTGTACGAGGAGCCCGACCTCCTGGTCAAGGTGGTCCGCGATCTCTTCAACGAGGACTTCTCCAAGCTGGTCATCGAGGGCGACCGTGCCTGGTCGACGGTGCAGAACTACATCGAGACCGTCGCCCCCGACATGCTGCCCCGCGTCGAGCGGTACACCTCGGCGTCCAAGGACGTCGATGTCTTCGGTGCCTTCCGCATCGACGAGCAGCTGGCCAAGGCGCTCGACCGCAAGGTGTGGTTGCCGTCCGGCGGCACGCTGGTGATCGACCGCACCGAGGCCATGACCGTGGTCGACGTCAACACCGGCAAGTTCACCGGTGAGGGCGGCAACCTCGAGGAGACCGTCACCCGGAACAACCTCGAGGCGGCCGAGGAGGTCGTGCGGCAGATGCGCTTGCGCGACATCGGCGGCATGATCGTCGTCGACTTCATCGACATGGTGCTCGAGTCCAACCGCGACCTGGTGCTCCGTCGCCTGACCGAGGCCCTGGGCCGCGATCGCACACGGCACCAGGTGTCCGAGGTGACGTCGCTCGGACTGGTCCAGATGACGCGCAAGCGCATGGGTACCGGTCTCATCGAGGCGTTCTCCACGACGTGCGAGCACTGCCACGGGCGTGGGCTGATCATGCATCAGTTCCCCGTCGAGCCGGCCAAGGACGAGGGTGGGCGCTCCCACTCCCGCTCCGATCGGTCGCGGTCCGACAACTCCCGTTCGGACACCACCTCCCGCTCCGACAGCCAGGCCTCCGAGGGCGGCTCGCGTCGCAAGCGCGGCGGCCGGGACCGTTCGGAGAATCGAGTCGACGAGACGACGACGGCCGAGACCACCGAGTCCGAGTCGGGAAGCGACACGGCTGTGCGTCGTGCTCATCCCGTCGCTCTGGCCATGGCGGCGCACCTGCATCCGGACGATGTCGCCGAGGTGGCGGACACCGTGTCGGATCCGATCGAGGACGCGACGGCCGCCGTGGCAGCGGTGCGCGACGCCGCCGGCCGCAACGGCCGATCGGACTCGGCCGCCGAGGTGACCGAGACGTCGGACACGCCGTCGACACCCGATTCCGCCACACCCGAACCCGCAGCGCCGGAGCCTGTCGCTCCCGAACCCACCGCCGCGACGCGTCCGCGCCGCAGTCGTCGGGTGTCCCGAGCGGCGTCCGCGCCGGCCGGGGACTCCGCCGGCACGGTCATCGTGGTGCCCTCGGCACCCGAGACGTCCACGGCAGCACCGACTTCCGACAGCGGCGACGAGGGCGGCGCTGCCGAACCCGTTGCAGTGACCGTCGGGGGCGGCGCCTCCGTGGAGCCCGTCGCACCGGTCCGGCGTCCGCGCCGTCGGGCAGCGGGTCGGCCGGCCGGACCGCCGGTGGACGACGAGGCCTGAGCTGCGGCCGAGCACCGGGCCCGGCGGTTTGACCGGGCCACGGGCTCTACCGTAATCTTGGACAGTCGCTGCCGGCGACGTGGCTCCGTCCTGTCCTCCGCGAGGTGAGCGGGCGCAGCCACCCGGACTTCGGTTCGCCGGCGCAGGAGTGTGACCAGCAGGGGCTGCGGAACCGCAGCCACGAGACCAGTCACGTCCCCGACCAGGGACGTGAGAACGCATCAAAGAAGCAAGGGGTAGCCCTCCGATGGCAACGTACGCGATCGTCAAGACCGGCGGAAAGCAGTACAAGGTCGCTGTAGGTGACCTCGTCAAGGTCGAGAAGATCGAGGGAGCGCCCGGAACGGCTGTCTCGCTTGCTCCTGTTCTCGTCGTCGACGGGTCCGAGCTGACCACCGGGGCCGACAAGCTGGCCGGCATCACCGTCACCGGTGAGGTCGTCGAGCACACCAAGGGCCCGAAGATCCGCATCCACAAGTTCAAGAACAAGACCGGGTACCACAAGCGTCAGGGACACCGGCAGAAGCTGACCGTCCTGAAGGTCACCGGCATCAAGTAAGTCCTGATACCGGTCTCCATCCGGCGTCTCTGCGTCACCACGGCTCGTTCCACCAGGGCTCGTCCATCACGGCACCGGCTCCACCAACCCCGGGAGGGTTTCTCATGGCACACAAGAAGGGCGCGTCCAGCTCACGCAACGGTCGCGATTCCAATGCTCAGCGTCTCGGCGTCAAGCGCTTCGGCGGACAGTCGGTCAGCGCGGGCGAGATCCTCGTCCGTCAGCGCGGCACCCACTTCCACCCGGGTGTGAACGTCGGCCGTGGCGGCGACGACACGCTCTTCGCCCTCTCGGCGGGTGCAGTTCTCTTCGGCACCAAGCGTGGCCGCAAGACCGTCAACATCGTCCCGGCCGCCGCGGAGGCCTGATTCTCCTGCGGCGCCCGCGAGGTCCGGCTTCGGCCGTTCGCGCGACGTCAGTGCACGTTCCCGTCAGGGGCGGTTCGGAGGGCTCGTCCTCCGTCCGCCCCTGACGGCGTTTCACCCCTCGGCGCCCTGTCGGCCGCCGATCTCTCAGCAGTTCAGCATCATCTGCCTTTCGGAAGGACCCTCCACCCATGTCGCGTTTCGTCGACCGTGTCACCCTGCACGTCAGTGCGGGAAAGGGCGGTAACGGGTGCTCCTCCGTCCACCGGGAGAAGTTCAAGCCCCTCGGTGGTCCGGACGGCGGCAACGGCGGCCGCGGCGGCGACGTGGTCCTCGTGGTGGATCCGAGCGTGCACACCCTTCTCGACTTCCACTTCCACTCCCATGCGAAGGCAGGAAACGGCACGCAGGGGGCCGGCAGCAATCGCGACGGCGCCGTCGGCGAGGACCTGATCCTGGGTGTCCCGGACGGCACCATGGTTCTCGACAGCGACGGCCGGATCCTTGCCGACCTGGTGGGCGAGGGCACGCGTTTCGACGCGGCGGCCGGCGGTCGCGGCGGCCTGGGCAACGCCGCCCTCGCATCGCGAGCACGCAAGGCGCCCGGCTTCGCGCTCCTCGGCGAGGACGGGGTCGAGCGCGACCTGGTCCTGGAGCTCAAGTCCGTGGCCGACGTCGGTCTGGTGGGCTTCCCGAGCGCCGGAAAGTCGTCTCTCGTCTCCGTGCTCTCGGCCGCCAAGCCGAAGATCGCCGACTACCCGTTCACGACACTGGTCCCGAACCTCGGCGTCGTCTCGAGCGGCGACACCACGTTCACCGTCGCCGACGTCCCCGGCCTCATCCCCGGCGCCAGCCAGGGCAAGGGGCTGGGCCTGGACTTCCTGCGTCACCTCGAGCGCTGTGCTGTGCTCGCCCACGTCGTCGACTGCGCGACCCTCGATCCGGGTCGTGATCCCGTGTCCGACGTCGACGCTCTCGAGGCCGAACTGGCCGCGTACACGCCCGCCCTGTCGAGCGACGCCGGCCTGGGCGAGTTGGCAGATCGCCCGCGCATCGTCGTGCTCAACAAGGTGGACGTTCCCGAGGCGCAGGAACTGGCCGACATGGTGCGCGAGGACTTCGAGGCCCGCGGCTGGCCCGTCTTCGCCATCTCCGCGGTGAGCCGGGAAGGTCTGCGTCCCTTGACCTTCGCCCTCGCGGAGTTGGTCGCGCAGTACCGCATCGATCATCCCAAGGCCGTCGCGCGTCGGCAGGTCATCCGGCCCGTCGCCACCGACAAGGCGGGCTTCAGCGTCATCTCCGATCCTGACGAGCCGGGCGGCTTCATCGTGCGCGGCGAGCGCCCGGAGCGGTGGGTCATGCAGACGGCCTTCGACAACGACGAGGCCGTCGGTTACCTCGCCGACCGACTCGCTCGTCTCGGTGTCGAGGCGGAACTGGTCAAGCAGGGCGCGCAGCCCGGGGCGTCCGTGACCATCGGCGACGTCAGCTTCGAGTGGGAGCCGCAGACCCCCGCCGGTGTCGACGTCACCATGACCGGCCGCGGTACCGACTCGCGCATCGACCAGGTCGAGCGCATCGGCGCGCCCGAGCGCAAGCACGCCCGCCGTGTCCGTCGAGGGCTGGAGAGCGACGAGCAGTGACCGCGACGCAGCCGCACGGGAGTACGCGGGAGATCATCGCGTCGGCGCGCAGCATCGTCGTGAAGATCGGGTCGTCGGCTCTCACCAGCATGGAGGCCGGACTCGACCTCGCCCGGCTGGACGCGTTGGCGGATGCGATCGAGGCGCGGATGCGTGCCGGGTCCGACGTCGTCGTCGTGTCGTCCGGAGCGATCGGTGCCGGTATGGCGCCGTTGGGTCTCAAGCAGCGGCCTCGTGACCTGGCGACGAAGCAGGCCGCGGCCAGTGTCGGCCAGTTGGCGCTGGCGCACGCGTGGGGCACCTCCTTCGGCCGCTACGGTCGGACCGTCGGTCAGGTGCTGTTGACGGCGGACGACATCGCCCGTCGGTCGAATCACCGCAACGCTCAGCGCACCTTTGACCGACTGCGCTCACTCGGCGCCGTGGCCGTCGTCAACGAGAACGACACCGTCGCGACGGCCGAGATCCGCTTCGGCGACAACGACCGTCTCGCAGCCCTGGTCGCGCACCTCGTCGGCGCGGACGCGTTGCTGCTGCTGTCCGACGTCGACGGCCTCTACGACGGCGACCCCCGCAAGGACCCCGACGCGACCTTCGTCCGCGAGGTCGCGAGTCCCGAGGATCTCGACGGCGTCGTCGCCGGATCGGGCGGCTCCCTCGGCACCGGCGGCATGGCGTCCAAGTTGTCCGCGGCCCGCCTGGCAGCGGACGCGGGTGTTCCCGTCCTGCTGGCGGCGGCGTCCGAGGCGGCCTCCGCGCTCAGTGGCGGACCGGTGGGGACCACGTTCACCGCGCGCCCGAACAGGTTGTCGGCCCGCCGATTCTGGGTCCGTCATGCCGCGGACACCGCCGGCGCCCTCACGCTCGACGACGGCGCCGTCACCGCGGTGATCGGCCGACGACGCTCGCTGCTCTCGGCAGGAATCGTCTCGGTCAGTGGCTCGTTCGACGCCGGCGACGTGGTGACCCTGCACGGCGTCGACGGCACCGTGGTCGCGCGCGGAGTCGTCGCGTACGATGCGGCGGAGCTCGCCGGCATGATCGGTCGCTCGACGGGCGATCTCGCCCCCGAGGCCCGACGCCCCGTGGTGCACGCGGACGACCTCGTCCCGGGCTGAGCGACCGGTCAGGCCGGAGCCGAGGCGGCGAGCACGCGCCGGAGTGCGAGGGCCAGCAGCGCCACCGCGACACCGGCCGCGACCATCGACCACAGCGCCCAGCCGAAGCCGGTCAGCTCTGCGAGAGAGCCGAACGCGACGGGTGCCAGCAGCACCCCGATCCGGGCGATCAGCGACACCACTGTGAGGGCCGTGCCCGCGGTGATGCCGGGGAGTCGTCCGGCCAACCCGAACGCAGCCGGAAAGATCGGTGCCGCACCGAATCCCGCGACGGCGAACATCACCGAGGCGATCACGGGCGAGCTCACCACGGGTGCCGCCAGGAACGCGGCCGCGATGAGCAGTGCGCCGCCCATCAACACGGCGTGGCGTCCGACGCGGTCCACCACGGCGTCACCGACGAGGCGTCCGACGAACATCGCGGACGAGAAGGCCACGACGGTGAGTCCCGCCAGTCCCGGCCCGGCCCCGAGATCGGTGGAGTAGATCGCACCCCAGGACTGCGGCACGTCCTCGACCAGGGCGCACACCAACACGAGCCCTCCGAGCAACGCCAGGGCGCCGGAGAACACGCGCCGTGGCCCTCGGCCGGACGGTCGAGGGACGGTGTCGGGCACGGCGCGTCCGTCGGGAACCAGCGAGCGGTGAGCCACCAGCGCGAGCGCCAGCAGGACCCCACCGACGAGAGCGAAGTGGACGAGCACGGCGAGTCCGATCCCGGCCGCGGCGGCGCCCGTGAGGCCGCCGGTGACGGCCCCTGCGCTCCACGCCGCGTGGAATCGGTTGAGAAGCGAACGCCGCCGGTTCTTCTCGACGATCACCCCCTGCGCGTTCATCGCCACGTCCATGACGGCGTCGGCCCCGCCCAGGACGGCGAGAGCGAGTGCCAGTGCCCACCACGTCCCGGCGAGTGCCGGGAGTACAAACGCCAGGCACAGCACCGTCGCGGAGAGCAGGACGACTCGGCGACTGCCGAGCCGCCGGATACCGACGGCGGCCAGGGGAGTGGCGAGAAGGCCGCCGGTGCCGACTCCCGCGAGCGCCAGACCGAGCACCGACGCGTCGAGTTCGAGAGCGTCGCGGATCGCAGGCAGGCGCGGCGCCCAGTTACCGAGCACCGCACCGTTGACGAAGAAGATCGCCGCGACGGCCCACGGGGCACCGCCGACGGTCCTGCCGTCCGTCACAGAAAGGACGCCAGGACCTCGGAGCAGCCGGCCTCGATCTTCTGGGCGGCGAACTCGTCCCCGCGGGTGCGTCCTCGGTTGACGATGAACACCGGGATGTCGTTCTTCCACGCGTGCCGGACGAAGCGCAGTCCGGACATGACGGTGAGCGAGGACCCCAGCACCACGAGCGAGCGCGCGGCGTCGACCATGTCGTAGGCGCTCCGGACGCGCGGCTTGGGCACGCTCTCACCGAAGTAGACGATGTCGGGTTTGAGGATGCCGCCGCACACCTCGCAGCCGACCATGCGGAAGTGGGCGGTGCTCTCGATGATCGCGTCGGCGTCCGGGGCGATCTCGACGCCGTCGGCACCGACGACGGACTCGATGAAGCCGGGATTGGCAGCGGTCAGACGTTCGTCGAGAGCCACGCGGGAGACGAGGCGATCACAGTCGAGGCAACGGACCCGGCCGTACACACCGTGCAGGTCGATCACCGAGCGGGAGCCGGCCTTGGTGTGCAGCATGTCGACGTTCTGCGTGATGACGCCGGAGACGGTACCCACGCGCTCGAGCTCGGCGAGGGCGCGGTGCCCGGCGTTGGGGCGGGTGGCGTCCATGTGGCGCCAGCCGACGTGGTTGCGAGCCCAGTAGTGACGTCGGAAATCGTCGTCGCCGATGAACTGCTGGAACGTCATCGGGTTGCGCGGCGGAGAGTCCGGGCCCCGGTAGTCGGGAATTCCCGAGTCCGTGGACATCCCGGCACCGGTCAGCGCGACGACGCGGCCGTCGGCCATCGCGTCCTGCAGAGAGAGGGCGCTGCGCGGCGACCGATCGAGAGAGCGTGGGGAAACCGAGGTCACGTCTCCAGAGTAGGTCGCCGCGTGGGCTGGGGTGGAGCGGCAGGGTGGGATGTGCACACCTGCCACAGAGCGAACACACCCCGCTGCATCCTGAAGGGTGTCGTCGCTCGCGGCAGGGTGTGTCCGGTCGGCCCGTGGCGTCAGGCAGGAACCTCGATCAACGGGTAGACGCCGTTCTCGTCGTGACGCTCGTTGCCGACGACGGGCGGGTTGAACACGCACAGCATCCGCATGCGGGTCCGCGTCTCCACCGTGTGACGCTCGTGCCCGTTCAGCAGGTACATCGATCCCGGACCCAGGTCGTACGTCTCACCGGTCTCGCGGTCGGTGAGCGTGCCCTCGCCCTCGATGAGCCAGACGGCCTCGACGTGGTTGGCGTAATGGAAGTTGTTGACGGTGTTCGGCTCGATGGTGGTCTCGTGGAACGAGAACCCGACCTTGTCACCGCCCAGGACGATCCGCTTGGACCGCCACTGGCCGTCCTCGCTCGCGATGTCGCGCTCGGTTCCGGTGATGGCCTCGGTGGTGCGAACGATCATGTGGTCCTCCTCGTGCTGTGCAGACGTGCGGAACGCGATTCGGTCAGGAGCAGACGGTCGCGGTGGCGTCGGCCAGGATGCCGAGGCCGTGATCGAGATCCTCCTCGGTGATGGTGAGCGGCGGAAGCAGCTTCACCACCTCGTCGGAGGGTCCGGACGTCTCGGCGAGCAGGCCCTTGTCGTAGGCGAGCGCGGTGACCTTCGACGCCTTCTCCGCGTCGTCGAACACGAGACCCTGGACCATGCCGCGACCGCGGGTGCTCAGACCCTCGAAGCGGGCCGAGAGATCGATGAACGCGTCCTGGATCCGCTCGCCCTTGGCCAGGATCGACGCCTCGAACGCGCCGTCGGCCCAGTAGTGGTCGAGCGCGGCCTTGCTGGTGACGAAGGCCGGGCTGTTGCCGCGGAACGTGCCGTTGTGCTCGCCGGGACCCCAGACGTCGAGTTCCGGGCGCATGAGCGTCAGTGCCATCGGCATGCCGTAGCCGCCGATCGACTTCGACAGCGTGACGATGTCCGGCACGATGCCGGCGTCCTCGAAGGAGAAGAACGGCCCGGTGCGGCCGACGCCCATCTGCACGTCGTCCACGATGAGCAGGATGTCGCGGCGCTTCAGCAGATCTGCGAGCCCGCGCAGCCACTCGGCACGGGCGACGTTGACGCCGCCCTCACCCTGGACCGTCTCGACGATGACGGCCGCGGGGCGGTTGATGCCGCTTCCCGAGTCGTCCAGCACTCGTTCCATCCACTGGAAGTCGTCCGTGGCACCGCCGAAGTAGTTGTCGAACGGCATCGGGGTCGCGTGGACCAGCGGGATGCCGGCGCCGGCGCGCTTCATGGAGTTGCCGGTGACGGACAGAGCGCCGAGCGTCATGCCGTGGAACGCGTTCGTGAAGTTGATGACCGAGGAACGGCCGGTGACCTTTCGCGCCAATTTGAGCGCGGCTTCCACGGTGTTCGTTCCGGTGGGTCCGGGGAATTGCACCTTGTAATCCAACCCGCGGGGCTCGAGAATGCGCGTGGTGAACGACTCGAGGAATTCGCGTTTCGCGACGGTGGACATGTCGAGACCGTGCGTGATGCCGTCCCGCATGATGTAGTCGACCAGTGCCTGCTTGAGCACGGGATTGTTGTGGCCGTAATTGAGCGCACCGGCTCCGGCGAAGAAGTCGAGGTAGCGACGGCCGTTCTCGTCGGTGATCCACGAACCCTGCGCGGTGTCGAACACTGCGGGCCACTGTCGGCTGTAGCTGCGGACCTGCGACTCGCGGGCCTCGAAGATGTCGGTGGTGGTGTCGGTCGGGGTGATGCTGGTGGTCATCGAGGTCCTTCGGGTGTGGTCGTCGGAAGTGTCGGCGAGCGTGCCGTCGAACGGGCCGACCGTGTAGAGGTCCTCCGGCTCGTGGCTGTCGGGAAAGTCCTTCGCTGCGAACAGATCTCGTCGGGTGATGGTGGTGTCACGTCGTCGCGCCAGAGATGTGAAGAGGGCGATCGACGCGTCGTTGTCGGGGCTGATGGTGGTCTCGAGGAGGCGTGCTCCGCGTGGGGTGGTGCGGTCGACGAGGCCCTGCAGCATGCGCACGGCCAGGCCGTGCCCGCGCTGGTCGGAGTCGACCGCCACCTGCCAGACGAACAGGGTGTCGTCGGCGTCGGGACGGATGTATCCGGTGACGAAGCCGACCGGACGGTCGTCGGCGTCCACTGCCACGATCGAGGTGCCGGAGAAATCGCGGCACCACAGCACGTACGAGTAACTGGAATTGACGTCCAGTACTCGGGAGTCCCTCGCGATCTCCCACACTCGCGTCCCGTCGGCCACGCGTGGTGGGCGGAACGAGAAATCGATGTCGTCGGTCGGGGCGGCTCTCTGTAACACTGGCGTCATATTGCAGACGAACGTAACAAGGCTGACCGGACATGTCAGGCGCCCTCGTCGTCAGGCACGAGAATGGCACGCCTATCGCCAGTACGTTCGCCCCTTGTGAGTGTGGTCACACGACGATGCGTTCGTCGGCGACTCGGGGGCCTGCCGTGGTCCGCGGGAGGCGCGGGAACCCTCGCAGCGGCACCGCGGCGTGGGGCTGCTGTGACCAGTGTGAACAGGGTGATCAAGACTGAATGGTCTCGACGACGGTGAAATAAATGGTCAGAGCCCGGCGAGGCACCCACCGTTCCCGTTCGGTGATGGCTAATGTCCGGCACACTATGACTCCCACGGTCAGACTTCCCCGGCCCGCCCGACTGCGAGGCGCCGCTGCACGTGTCGGTGCAGCCAGCTCGACCCCCGTCGCGATGGTGCTCGCCGTTCTGCTCCCCACCGTGGCGGCCGGAGTGTTCTGGGTCTCGCAGACCGATCGCCCCGCCACCACCGGCACCGTTTCCGTCGCCGCCACTGCGGGCGGGTCCACGACGGACCCGCTCGGGTCGAGTCGGGCCGCCCTGACCAACACGGTCCTGCCGCTGCAGATCCTGAGTGGCGGTATGGCCGAGCTGTCCGACGGCAGCGTGGAGCTGGACGACGGCGCTCACCAGATGTCCGACGGCCTGCACCAGGCCCGCGACGGCTCGGCCGAACTCGCCGACGGCATGACCCAGCTCCGAGCCGGCCTCTGGCAGCTCGGTGACGGCTCGTCGCAGGTGAGCGGAGGAGTCGATCGCGTGGTGGGTGCGCTCACCGGCGTCGGAGCCGCGCAGGGCCAGATCGAACTGATCGTGCAGCAGACTCTCGACTCGCTCGCCGCGTCCACCGATCCGGGCGCCGCCGCGTCCGCGGATCAGCTGCGGCCGGTCCTCGACCTGCTGCGCACCCAGGGACTGAACGCCGGGGTGATGACCGACCTGCAGACGCTGCGCGATGGTGCGCGCACCGTGGCGTACCAACTCGACGATCCGTCCTCGGAGTTCGTCGACGGCATGGTGCGTGCCACCGACGGATCCGCGCAGCTGCGCGACGGCCTCGTCCTGCTCGACGACGGCGGGGTACGCCTCGTCGACGGCACCACGCGCCTGGTCGGGGGAGTCGGCCCGATGGAGACCATGTTCTCCACCCTGCGCACCAACGTGGAGAAAGCGTCCACCTCACTGCCGGCAGCAGAGCGGATCGAACCCGACCCGGCCGGCGGCGGTACCTCGTACGTGGTGCGGTCCGCCTCGGACGCGTGGCCGTACCTCGCGGCGGCGTTCGCGCTGGTCGCAGCAGCGCTCGTCGGATTCTTCGTCCCGCGCGCCCGCGCCGCGGTCCTGGGGGCGGTGGCCACCGCGTCGACGATGGTGTTGGCCCTGACGTTCGCCGACACCGGCGCGAGTCTCTCGGGCTCGATGGTCTCGACCGTCCTGATCGGAGTCTGGGTCGCCGCGGTGGCCACCGCGGCCCGTGCATTGCGCACCGCACTCGGAGCCGTCCGTGCCGGAGTGGTGCTCGGGGTCCTCGGGCTCGTCCAGGTGGTGCTCGGCGGGCTGGTCCTGCGCGGGGTCGGTGGTCTGCCCGACACGGTCGGACTCTTCACCCCCCTCGGCCAACTGGTCCGGTCGTTGGAGAACGCCGCCGCGGGCGGAAGCATCGTCACCTCGCTCGTGTCGGTGATCGCCGCACTGGTCACGGTGGCTGTATCGGTGGCCGTCCTGGCCGCGCATCGCACGATCGACGACGCGGAACCGGTCGACCACGGCGCCGATGCGGCTGTCGAGAACGACGCCGACGAGGCCGACCGAACCGAGGACGACAGCGTCTCGTCCTCCGTACGCTAGGACCACCGGCCGGACGATCCCGCGGCAGGAATACCTGTCGGCGCCGGGTGGGCGGAGGAGCGTGACGTGCTGCTCGACGGAGCCAACGCACTGATCTACGGGGGCGGCGGTGTCGTCGGAAGCCGGCTGGCCGTCGCCCTGGCCCGCGACGGAGCGCGCGTGCACCTCGCCGGCCGCTCCCGGACGAAGATGCAGCACGTCGTCGACATCATCCGCGCGGACGGTGGCCACGCCGAGGCGGCCGTCATCGACGTGCTGGACGAGGTCGACGTCGACGAGTACGTGGACGTCGTCGCCGCCTGTTCCGGGAGCATCGACGTGTCGATCGACGTCATCATCCCTGGCCGGGCGTCGCGTTCGACCCACTCCGAAGCGTCGGCGCGTCGGCTCGATCGCACCGAGGTCGCGGATCTCGAACGTCCGGTCCTGGACGCGCTGCGTGCCCACTTCATCACCGCGCGGGCGGCAGCACGGCACATGGTGTGCCAGCACTCCGGTCTCATCCTCGTTCCGCGCTGCCTGCCGACCGCAGGCGACGCGGGGCTGGACGCGTCGTCGCTGGCCTCCGTCGTCATCGATCGGCTCGCCGCGCAACTTGCCGGCGACCTGGTCAGCACCGGGGTGCGCGTCACCGCCGTCGACACCGATCCGACGTCGGCCGACGAGACGGCCCGACGGCTGGTGGCCGCGGCGTCAGACGGCGATACGTAGTGCCTCGACGAGATCCCGGTACAGGGTGTCGGTGTCGAGCAGCTCGCGGTGCGTTCCCTTCGACCGGACACGTCCGCGCTCGAGCACGAAGATGGTGTCCGCGTCGATGACCGTCGACAGGCGGTGCGCGATGGTCACCACGGCACCGTGCACCGACAGGTCGCGGATGGCGTCGTGGATGGCGGCCTCGGTGATGCCGTCCACCTGCGCGGTGGCCTCGTCCAACAGCAGGATGTCCGGTGGGCGGACGATGGCACGGGCCAACGCGATGCGCTGACGCTCGCCGCCCGAGACCGCCGAGTCGCGCAACTCGGTGGCGAGACCGGCCGGCAACAGCTCGATCTTCTCGGCCAGCCGCACGCGTTCGAGTGCCGCCCACAGCTCGGCGTCGGTCGCGTCCGGGTGGGTGAGCCGGAGATTGTCGGCGATCGTGCCCGGCAGTGTGGGTGTGGCCTGCTCGACGTAACCGATGCGCGCGCGGATCTGACTGTGGGACAAAGCCGAGTACGGGACACCGTTCAGGGCGAGTTCGCCGTCCCGCGGTTCGAGGAAGCGCAGGATCAACGAGAACAGCGTCGTCTTGCCGGCGCCCGACGGCCCGACGACGGCGGTGTGGCCGCGCGACGGAATGCTCATGTCGATCGCGTTCACCGCGGCGCCCTCGTCGCCGTACCCGGCCGTGACCCGAGTGAGGGTGAGCGCCGAGACCTCCGCGCTCGCCGGCAGGTCCGCGACCGCGGTGGGCGCCTCCTTCTCGAGGTCCATCACCTGCACCTCACGAACGCGGGCCGCGGCGGCGATGCCGCGCTGCAGCTGCGAGACGTAGAGCGTGAGCTGGGCGACCGGGCCCACCAACTGGAACGCGTAGAGCAGGAACGCGACCAGGCTGGAGACGGCCAGCGCTCCCGAGCTCACCCGATACGCGCCCACGCCGAGCACTGCGATGATGGTGAGCTGGATCCCGGAACCGGTGATGGTCCACGCCCAGGCCTCGAGACGCACTGCCCGGATACCGTAGGACGCCGAGACGCGGGCCTCCTCGATGACCAGCTCGCTCGAACGACTCTCCGCCCGACTGGCCTTGACCGTGCGAACGGCGCGCAACGCGCCCTCCAGGATGCCGCCGAGCCGACCCATCGCCTCCTGTGCATTGCGTTGAGCGCGAGCCACCTTCGGCATGAGGAACCCGGCGGCGACACCGATGAGACCGATGCCGAGCAGAGCCGTCCCGAGGAGGGGGAGGTCGAGGGTCGCCATGAGCACGATGACACCCACGATCGCGATGCTGCCGTTGACGATCTCGACCAGCGCCCAGGACGACGCCTCGCGGAGCAGCATCGTGTCGGACGTGACCCGCGTGAGCATCTCGCCCGCGGGACGAGCGGTGACCGCCGGGATGGTGGCGCCGAAGAACCGCCGCACCATCGATGATCGCGCCTCGAGCACGACGCGTTCTGCCATGGTTCCCAGGAGCAGGCGTTGAGCCAGACCCACGATGATCCCCACGACGAGGAGCCCGACCAACAGGACGATGGCCGACCGCGTGGCGCCCGGGACGTCGAAGGAGTCCAGCAGTCGCTTGGTGACCAGCGGAGTGGCCAGGGACGACGCGGTGACCAGCAGACCGAGGAGCAGACCGAACCGGAACAACCGGCGATGCGGGCGGATGAAGGTCCAGAGGAGGCGGAGATTGGGGAGCCGACCTGGTGCATCGGGAGTAGCTGTCGTCACCTCGTCACACTAGTCGCGCGCCGACAGACACCCCTTCTGTCGATCCTCCGGCCTACCCGGCCGGCCTCCGGCCTACCCGACCACCCGCGGCCGGCCTCCGGCCTACCCGCGACCGATCAACGCGAACGGAAGCACCGCATCGGCCCCCGCCTGCCGGAGCGCCCGCGCCGCCATGGTGAGCGTCCACCCGGTGTCGGTGGAGAGATCGAGCAGCAGGACGGGTCCGCGATGCGCCGTCAGATCGGGTGCCTCGAAGGCGTCCACCAATGAGGCGACGCGGAACGCGGAGTTCGCGCCCGAGACGGGCCGGGCATCGGGCCGACGGTGCAGAACGCCCAGTGGCTCCAGCCTGCCGACCCTCGCCAGACGCTCCCCGAGGTCGTTCAACAGCGCCGGTCGGGAGTCGCTCTCCATGACCATCAGCCCGGTGGGCCGCTCGTCCCACGTCCACTCCGCGAGGACCTTGATGCACGCGGCCTCCAGCCCGTCGGGTGCCGGACCGTCCTCGCCGTCCGTCAGCGCGCGCAGGCGTGGTCCCCACACCGGGTCGGTGAGACGGCCGAGGATGCGGCCGGTCTCCGGGCCGTCGGTGATCTTCCCCGACAGCTCGACGCCGACCTTCTTCAGTCCCGTCGGCCACTGCTTGCGGATTGCGAGGTCCAGCCCGGGTCGATCGAGACGCCGCCGGGTCGACTCCACGTGATCGGCCGACACGTCCGCGGAGAGGTGCTGACCGGTGCAGTTGTCGCAGCGCCCGCACCGGTCCGCCTCCGCATCCCCGGTGAGGGACGGATCGTCGAGTTGCCGGCGCAGGAACGCCATCCGGCACTCGTCGGTGCTCTGGTACTCGATCATCGCGCGCTGCTCGGACAGCCGTGCCTCGTCGAGTCGTTCGTAGCGCTCCCGGTCGTAGTGCCAGTGTTCCCCGGTGCCGAGCCAACCCCCCTTGACCCGCCGGACGGCACCGTCGACGTCGAGGACCTTGAGCACCATCTCGAGCCGAGTGCGTCCGAGCTCGACGAGCGGTTCGAGAGCCTGGGTGGACTGGGCGCGCTCGGTGTCCAGCACCTCGAGCACCCGACGTACGACGTGCTCGCGAGGGAAGGCGACGGACGCGAAGTAGCTCCAGATCTCCCGGTCCTCCGGACCGGGCAGGAGGACGACGTCGGCGCGCTCCGTGGCGCGACCCGCGCGGCCCACCTGCTGGTAGTAGGAGATGGGCGACGACGGTGCACCCACGTGCACGACGAACCCCAGATCGGGTTTGTCGAAACCCATGCCCAACGCCGAGGTCGCGACGAGCGCCTTCACACGGTTCTGCAGCAGATCCTGTTCCGCCGCTTCGCGTTCCGTCGGATCGGTCTGGCCGGTGTAGGCGGCCACCTCCATTCCTCGATCGCGCAGCAGCGCCGCGAGGTCGTTGGCTCCCGCGACCGTCAGCGAGTAGACGATGCCCGAGCCGGGCAGGGTCTCGAGATGGTCGGCGAGCCAGGCTATGCGCGCCGTCGGATGGGGGATGGTGACCACGGACAGGTGCAGCGACTCGCGCTGGAGACCGCCACGCAGGACGGTGGTGTCGGCCCCGCCGACACCGAGCTGTGCCGCGACGTCCTCGACCACCCGATCGTTCGCGGTGGCCGTGGTGGCGAGAACGGGGACCCCCTCGCGCAACTCGGCGATGAGCGACCTGATGCGGCGATAGTCCGGCCGGAAGTCGTGACCCCAGTCGGAGACGCAGTGCGCCTCGTCCACCACGACGAGCCCCGCGTCCGCGGAGAGCGAGGGCAGCACCTGATCGCGGAAGTCCGGATTGTTCAGCCGCTCCGGGCTCACCAGCAGCACATCCAGTTCACCGGCCGCGACGCGTGCGTGGACGTCGTCCCACTCGGTGACGTTGCCCGAGTTGATGGTGGCGGCGGTGACCCCGGCGCGCTCGGCCGCCGCGACCTGGTTGCGCATGAGCGCGAGCAGAGGCGACACGATGACGGTCGGTCCGAGCCCCTGCTCGCGCAGCAGGCGTGCGGCGATGAAGTACACGGCCGACTTTCCCCATCCGGTGCGCTGCACGACGAGTGCGCGTCGATGATGGACGACGAGCGCCTCGATCGCCGTCCACTGGTCCTCACGGAGAACGGCATCGGGGCCGGCGAGGTCGGTCAGCAGCTCCTGTGCGCGCTCACGGGTACTCATGCGTCACGCGTCCCGGCGAGGGCCCGGTCGACCTCGGTGACGGTGGGAGCCGAGGACCCCGCGCCGTCGCGCGTGGTGGCCACGGCCCCTGCCGCACACGCGCGCCGAACCGCGGCGGCGGGGCCGTCGCGCCACGCGGCGGCGAGCGTGCCGGCGAAGACGTCGCCGGCGCCCGTGGTGTCGACGGCCTCGACGGCGGGCGAGGGATGGGCGGTGACGACGCCGTCGGCGCCGTGATGGCGGGCACCGTCGGCCCCCAGCGTGGTGACCACGTGCGGAATGCGGGCGAGTGCGTCGACCCCCAGGGCTTTCTCCTCGTCGCGGTTGACGATCGCGACGTCGACGAGACCCAGCAGATCGTCGGAGAGCGGTTGCACCGGTGACGGATTGAGGAACACGAGCGTGCCGTTGGCCCGCGCGTGTCGCGCCGCCGCGACGACCGTCGCGACGGGCGTCTCGAGTTGGCACAGCAGGACGTCGGCTTCGGCGACGGCAGCCAGTTCCTCCGCCGTGAGCTCGGTCAGGGTCTCGTTGGCACCGCCCACGACGACGATGGAGTTCTCCGCGGCGTCGTCGACCGTGATGACAGCGACGCCACTCGCGCCCTCGACCTCGCGCAGCAGCGACGCGTCGACCTCGGCCCCGACGAGGGTCTCGCGCAGTTCGAGCGCGAAGGTGTCGGAGCCGACTGCTCCGACGAAGACCACCTCGGCGCCGGCCCGAGCGGCGGCGACCGCCTGATTGGCGCCCTTGCCGCCGGGGGAGGTGCGGAACGCGCTGCCGAGGACCGTCTCACCCGGTGCGGGCAGCGTGGGGGTGCGGGCGACGAGGTCCATATTGATGCTGCCGACGATGGTGATGCGGGGACGTGCGGTGTCAGGATCGGCCATGGTGCACGACACTAACGGGTGGTTCGGACACCCGAGCCGTCTCGACGAGCGGGCGGCCAGTCCACGAACGACTTGCTCCGCGGCGGCGCGAACGTGCGCACCTTGGACGTGCGGAGACCCTGCCGGACCAGCCCCTCGGCGACGGTGATCGCCGCGGTCACCCCGTCGACGACGGGAACGTCGACCCTGGCCCGCACGGCGGCGTCGAGACCGGACATTCCGCCGCACCCCAGGACGATCACCTCGGCTCGGTCGTCGCGCACCGCGCGCTCCGCCTCGTCGACGACGGCGCGCACCGCCGCGTCGGGATCACGGTCGAGGTCGAGCACCCCGAGGCCGCTGGCGCGGACCGACGCGCAGCGGGTGTGCAGGCCCGCGACGAGCAGTCGGTCCTCGATCAGCGGGACCGTGCGATCGAGGGTGGTCACCACCGAGTACGAACGCCCCAGGAACATCGCGGTGCTCGCCGCGGCCTCGGTGATGTCGACGACGGGAACGTCGAGCAGCTCCTGCAGGCCCTCGCGGCCGTGCTCGCCGTAGCCGGCCTGCACGACGGCGTCGAACGGTTCCGCGTACGCGCGGACGGTCTCCATGACCGCGACGGCGGCGAGGTACGACTCGTAGTTGCCCTCCACCGACTCGGCCCCGAACGCCGGCGTCAGCGCGACCACGGTGGTGCCCGGCGACGCGATCTCGCGGGCGCGCGCACCGATGGCCTCGGTCATGGATCGCGTCGTGTTGACGTTGACGACGAGGATGCGCACGGCAGCTCCGGAGTTCGACGGGAACGGGGTTCGGCGTCGCTCAGAGTAGACCCGCTCCGCAGGCCGGAAGATATATCGCGAACTCGGTTACGTTGGCAGCGCACGAGCGTGAACCGAACGAGAGGACCGGACCCACACCATGGCCGAACTGTTCTGCAACGGAGGCGCCATGCGTGGCGGCAACCTGCACCACAACGTCTCCAGTCACACCTTCCTCGGCTCGGTGCGGACGGCGCCGAACTACCGGTTCTTCGCGGTGCGCGACGAGTTCCCCGGCCTGCTGCTGACCGAGACCGGTGGCGCCTCCATCGCCGGTGAGCTGTACGACGTCCCGATGGAGAACATCCGCACCGACTTCCTGCCGGAGGAGCCCGTCGAACTCGAACTCTCGGTCATCGAGCTCGCCGACGGACGGTCGGTGATGGCCGTGGTGCTGCGACCGGGCCTGGTCGACTCGCTGTCCGCCGAGCTCACCGAGATCACGGATCTCGGTGGGTGGCGTGCCTATCGCGGGCTTCCCGATCCGGACGAGACCGTTTCTGCGGGAGCATGAGTCGTGTCCGCCGCTGCTGACTTCCTCCTCTTTCCCGATCTCGCCTCGCGCGCTCTGGGCGGGTCGGTGAGCGCCGCCAACGACGAGTTGTTCGCGCAGCGCGAGAACCTGATCAAGCCGACGGCGCCGTTCTTCGATCCGTCGGAGTTCGGCCACAAGGGCAAGGTGTACGACGGCTGGGAGACCCGCCGCCGACGCGACGACGGGCACGACTGGGCTCTCGTGCGGCTGGGTGCGGCGGGCATCGTGCACGGCGTCGTCGTGGACACCGCGTTCTTCCGCGGCAACTATCCGCCGTTCGTGTCGGTCGAGGCCGCGTCCGTCGAGGGCTACCCCTCGGCCGTGGAACTGTCGACGGTGCAGTGGCACACCATCGTCGAGAAGTCGCGGGCCGACGGCGACACGGCAAATCTGTATCCCGTGACCGACACCCGTCGCTGGACCCACGTCCGGTTGTCGATCTATCCGGACGGGGGAGTGGCGCGGTTGCGGGTGCACGGCGAGGTGGTGCCCGACCCGCGGTTCCTGACCGGAACGGTCGATCTGCTGGCGGCGGAACACGGTGGGCGGCTCGTGGAGTGCTCGGACGCGTTCTACGCGTCTCCGGCCAACATCATCCTGCCCGGCCGTGCCCGGAACATGGGTGAGGGGTGGGAGAACTCGCGTCGGCGAGGCGGCGGAAACGACCACGCGACGTTCGCTCTCGCTGTCGCCGGGGTGCCGCGGCACGTGGAGGTCGACACGTCGTACTACGTCGGCAACGCCCCGGGCTGGGTGCGACTGAGCACCGTCGACGATCGGGTCGCCGACGTCGCGGATCCGTCCGCGTGGGCCGAGGTCCTGCCGCGCACGGCGGTCCAGCCCGACACGCGGCACCTGTTCCTTCTCGACGGCGCCCCTGCCGCAACACATCTGCGCCTCGACGTCTACCCGGACGGGGGTCTGTCCCGGCTGCGGTTGTTCGGCGATCCGGACGAGCGTGGCCGCGTCGACGCGCGCGCCGCCTGGTGGGACGGGCTTCCCGCCGAACACCGCGCACTCCTCGCCGAGCAGGCCCCGGCATGAGCGCGTGGGATCTCGCGTTCCGCGCGCGCCGTGCGGTCGTGACCGCGGCCGACGGTTCCCGTACCGAGACGGCGTGCACGGTGGGGGTGCGGGACGGCCGCATCGTCGCCGTCGTGGGTCACGACGATCCGGTCGATGCGGACGTCGTCGTGGACCTGGCCGACGACGAGGTACTGCTCCCGGGCCTGGTGGACACCCACGTGCACGTGAACGAGCCCGGTCGCACCGAGTGGGAGGGTTTCGCGAGTGCGACGGCCGCCGCGGCCGCCGGGGGCATCACGACCCTGATCGACATGCCGCTCAACAGTATTCCGTCGACGGTCTCCACCGACGCACTCGACGTCAAACGAGCGGTGGCCGAGCCCAAGGCTCGCATCGACGTCGGCTTCTGGGGTGGCGCCGTACCCGGCAACGTCCCGGACCTGCGCGCGATGCACGAGGCCGGTGTCTTCGGCTTCAAGTGCTTCCTGCTGCACTCGGGTGTCGACGAGTTCCCGCCTCTCTCGCCCGACGAGCTCGAGGAGGCGATGCGGGAGATCGCCTCGTTCGACGGACTGCTCATCGTGCACGCCGAGGACGCGCAGATCATCGCCGACTCCGAGAACGCCGGCGGCCGGGACTACGCAGGTTTCCTGGCGTCGCGACCGCGCGCCGCGGAGAACACGGCCATCGCCGACGTGATCGCCGCGTCGCGGCGGACGGGATGCCGCGTCCACATCCTGCACCTGTCGAGTGCCGACGCCGTGCCGCTCGTGGCGGCGGCGAAGAAGGACGGTGTGCGGATCACTGCCGAGACCTGCCCGCACTACCTGTCGTTCGCGGCGGAGGAGATCGCGGACGGGGCGACCCAGTTCAAGTGCTGCCCGCCCATCAGGGAGGCCGACAACCGGGACGCGTTGTGGCAGGCGTTGTCCGACGGCGTGATCGACACGGTGGTCACCGATCACTCGCCGTGCACCACGGAGCTCAAGCGGTTCGACATCGGCGACTTCGGTGTCGCGTGGGGCGGCATCGCCTCGCTGCAGGTGTCCTTGGCCGCCGTGTGGTCCGAGGCCCGTCGGCGTGGGCACTCTCTCGCCGACGTCGTCGGGTGGATGTCCGCGGCGACGGCTGCTCAGGTCGGACTGGAGAGCAAGGGCGCGATCGCGGTGGGCAAGGACGCCGACCTGGCGGTGTTCGCACCGGACCAAGAGTTCGTCGTGCACGCGGAGGAACTGAGGCACAGGAATCCGGTGAGTGCGTACGACGACCGCACGGTGACGGGCTGTGTGCGCTCGACCTGGCTCGCCGGACGACGCATCGATCTCGACGGTCCACCGCAGGGAGGGCTGCTGACGCGCGGCTGATTGCAGATTGTTGACAATCAGACGATCGTCCTCGACAGTGAGGGCATGACTGCAGCAGCATTCGTGCCTCGAACAGCCGACGCCTCCACCGGTGCTCCCACCGCTCGGCTGTCGCCCGCCCTGAAGCAAGCCACACCCATCGTCGTGGATCACGCGTCGGGAAGTTGGATCACCGGGACCGACGGGCGCCGCTACCTCGACTTCACCACGGGTATCGGCGTGACCAGCACCGGACACTGCCATCCGCGCGTGGTCGCGGCGGCGCGCGAGCAGGTCGGCAAGATCATCCACGCGCAGTACACGACCGTCATGCACACGCCTCTGCTCGAGTTGACCGAGAAGCTCGGCACCGTCCTGCCGGTCGGCCTGGACAGCGTGTTCTACGCCAACTCGGGGTCCGAGGCCGTCGAGGCGTCGATTCGTCTGGCGCGCATGGCCACCGGCCGCCCGAACATCATCGCGTTCCACGGCGGCTTCCACGGTCGCACCGTCGCCGCGGCGACACTCACCACAGCCGGGACCAAGTTCCGGTCCGGCTTCGCTCCGATGATGGGCGGCGTCCACATCGCGCCGTTCCCGTACGCGTTCCGGTACGGCTGGGACCTCGACACCGCGGTGACCTTCGCCTTGCGCGAGCTCGACTACCTGCTGCAGACCGTGTCCGCCGTCGCCGACACCGCGGCGTTCATCATCGAGCCGGTCCTGGGCGACGGTGGTTACCTTCCCACCCCGCCGGCGTTCCTGGACGGACTCCGCGAGCGAGCCGATCGGCACGGCATCGTGCTCATCGTGGACGAGGTCCAGGCGGGAGTGGGCCGCACGGGGAAGTTCTGGGGTCACCAGTTCTCCGATTCCACCCCGGACGTTCTCATCACGGCCAAGGGTCTCGCCAGCGGCTTCCCTATCTCCGCGATCGCCGCCTCGACCGCCCTCATGAGTACCGCCCTGCCGGGATCGCAGGGCGGCACCTACGGCGGGAACGCGGTGGCCGCGGCGGCCGCCGTCGCCACGCTCGACGTGGTCGAGGACGAGGGCCTGGTGGAGAACGCCCGTCTGCGCGGGGAGCAGCTTCTCGGTGGACTGCGTGAGATCGCGGCTCGGCACGACGAGATCGGAGATGCCCGCGGGCTCGGTCTGATGGCGGCATTCGAGTTCGTCGACGACGCCGGGGACGCCGATCCGGGCGCCGCGCTCGCTCTGCAGAAGGCAGCTCTGGACCGCGATCTCCTGTTGTTGACGTGCGGTGCGCTGGGCAACGTGGTGCGCATCATCCCGCCCCTCGTGGTGACGCGGGACGAGGTCGAGCTGGGACTCGAGCGCATCGCGGAGGCGTGCGACGCGGCGCTGGGAGTTCGGTCGTGACGACGACGGTCGACCGACCCGTGCCGGTGGCCGATCGCAGCATTCTGATCGGTGGTCGTTGGCGGGACGCGGTGGACGGCCGCACGTTCGACGTCGAGAACCCTGCCACCGGTGAGATCATCGCGCGCGTCGCCGACGGGGGGCCCGCCGACGCCGCTCTGGCGCTCGATGCCGCGAGCGCCGCCCAGTCTGCGTGGGCGGCGACGTCGCCGCGGGAGCGGAGCGTCGTGCTGCGCCGTGCGTTCGACCTCGTGGTCGAGCGGACGGAGGACCTCGCCGCCGTGATGACCGCCGAGATGGGCAAGCCGCTCGCCGAGGCGCGCGGCGAGGTCGCCTACGCAGCCGAGTTCCTTCGCTGGTTCTCCGAGGAGGCCGTCCGCATCGCCGGCGATCACATCCTGACCGGCGACGGGTCGACGCGCATGGTGGTCACACGAGTACCGGTGGGACCGTGTGTGCTGGTGACGCCCTGGAACTTTCCGCTTGCCATGGGTGCCCGCAAGATCGGGCCCGCTGTGGCCGCCGGATGCACCATGGTGTTCAAGCCGGCCGAACAGACACCGCTCACCTCGCTCGCTCTGGCCCGCATCTTTCAGGAGGCCGGACTGCCGGACGGCGTCCTCAACATCGTCACGACCTCGGACGCGGGTGGCGTCGTCGAACCGTGGTTGCGCAGCGGTGTGGCTCGGAAGCTGAGTTTCACGGGCTCCACCGCCGTCGGCAGGCTGTTGCTCGGCCAGGCGGCGTCCACCGTCATGCGGACGTCGATGGAACTGGGCGGGAACGCGCCCCTCGTCGTCTGTGCGGACGCCGATCTGGGGACGGCGCTCGACGGAGCCATGATCGCCAAGATGCGCAACATGGGGGAGGCCTGCACCGCCGCCAACCGGTTGTTCGTCCATCGGTCCGTCGTCGACACCTTCGCGGAGCAGCTGACCGCGCGGATGGCCGAGCTGACCGTGGGAGACGGTGCGCACGAGGGTGTCCGGGTCGGCCCGCTGATCGATGCGGAGGGCCGCGCAAAGGTGCAGCGCCTCGTCGACGACGCGGTGAGACGCGGGGCGCGAGTCCTGACCGGCGGTGCCACGCCGGAGGGGCCGGGATACTTCTACCCTCCGACGGTGCTGGTAGACGTTCCACCCGACGCCGAGATCGTGCACACCGAGATCTTCGGGCCGGTCGCCGCGATCATCACCTTCGACGACGAGGACGAGGTGGTGCGCATCGCCAACGACACCGAGTGGGGTCTCGTGGGCTACGTGTTCACTCGTGACGTCGACCGGGCCTTCGATCTGGGCGAGCGTCTCGAGGTGGGCATGGTCGGTCTCAACACCGGGCTGGTGTCCAACCCCGCGGCACCCTTCGGCGGGGTCAAGCAGTCCGGACTGGGACGTGAGGGCGGGCGTCTCGGCATCGACGAGTTCCTCGAGGTGAAGTACTTCGCCGTGCCGCGTCGGCCGGGGCGGACGCTGTGACGGCCACTCGACGGCTGACGCCTCTCGACGCCCGCACCACGTCGATCGTCATCGCGGACCAGTTGCGCGAGCGCATCATCGACGGATCGTTCGCACCGGGGGAGCAGGTCCACGAGGCGACGGTCGCGACCGAACTCGCCGTCTCCCGCGGACCCGTTCGCGAGGCGCTGCAGCGGCTGAGTCAGGAGGGGCTGCTCGTCTCCTTCCGCAATCGCGGCGTCTTCGTCGTCGAGCTGGGTGAGTCCGACGTCGCCGAGATCTACCAGGCGCGCGCGGCCATCGAGATCGGTGCCGCGTTCACCGTTCTGCGGCGTGGTGACTCCGGACGCGTCGCGGACGCGTTGTCGCGCATCGTGGTCGAGATGCAGCCGGCCATCGACCGGGGCGACTGGCGGTCGGTGGCGGAGCGGGATCTCGCGTTCCACACCGCACTGGTCGCGGCGACGGGCAACAGCCGGATGGGCCGGATGTACGCGACGCTCGCCGCCGAGGCCCGCATCTGCATGGCCAACCTCGAGACCGCGTACCACCGGCCCGACGCGTTGATCGAGGAGCACACGCTGCTCGTCGATCTGCTGCGAGCGCAGGACTGGGCCCGGCTCGAACCTGCTCTGCGCGAACACATGGACACCGCCGTGCACGATCTGACGGCGTCGCTACGTGAGTCGGCGGAGACCGCGTAGTCACTCGCGCTGCGCCCGTGGGTGCGAGCACCTACGCTCGCTCCAGGAACCCGGATAACCTCGAAACTGTCAGGGGTACAGCATGATCGACACGATCAGTACGGCCGAACACAGCTCCCGCCTCGCTGCCGTGCGTGCCGTCATGGCCGAGCGGGGTCTCGCGGCGCTCATGATCACCGATCCGTCGAACATCTACTATCTGACGGCCTACAACGCCCTGTCGTTCTACACCCCGCAGGTGCTCTTCGTGCCGGCCGAGGGCGACATGCTGTTCTTCGCCCGCGCCATGGACGCGCACGGCGCCTCACGCACGTCGTGGCTTCCCGACGACCAGGTGTTCGGCTATCCGGAGACCCTGGTCCAACGGCCGGACACCCATCCCTTCGTCTGGGTGGCCGACACGCTGCGCGGACTGAGCCTGGTCTCGAACTTCGAGCACGGCCAGGTGGGGCTCGAGATGGACTCCTACTACTTCAGCCCGAAGGCGTTCGAAGCACTCGTGAAGTGCCTGCCGGAGTACCGGTTCGTCGATTCGCGTGAGCTGGTGAACTGGGTGCGATCGGTGAAGTCGGACAACGAGATCGAGCTGATGCGCGGGGCGGCGGCGATCTGCGAGAGCGCCATGGCGACCGCGATGGACGCGATCGCCGTCGGTGTGCGCCAGTGTGACGCCGCCGCGGCGATCTCCGCGGCGCAGGTACGCGGCACGGACGACTTCGGCGGCGACCACCCGGCCATCGTTCCGATGCTGCCCACCGGTGAGGGTGCGGACACCCCGCATCTCACCTGGACCGACCGGCCGTTCCGGGACGGGGAGTCGACCGTGGTGGAACTGACCGGGGTGTTCCGCCGCTACCACGTCCCGATGGCGCGGACGGTCTCGCTCGGGCGACCGGACCCGCGCATGGCCGGTCTCGCCGCCGCCACCGACGACGCACTCGGAGCCGTGCTCGCGGAGATGAGGCCCGGAGTGCAGACCAGTGACCTCGCGGCGACGTGGAACCGTGAACTGGGCCGAGCGGGATTTCACAAGCCTTCCCGCATCGGGTACTCGATCGGTATCGCGTACGCGCCGGACTGGGGCGAGCGCACCATCAGCCTGCGCAGCGACGACGCCACGATCCTGCAGCGCAACATGACGTTCCACGTCATCGGCGGTATGTGGCTCGACGGTTACGGATACGAGGTGTCCGAGTCAGTGGTGGTCACCGACACCGGTATCGACACCTTCACCGCCTACCCGCGATGCCTGACAGTCAAGGAGTGACGGACATGCACGCACAGACGTACGAGACGACCACGCTTCCGTGGGCGCTGCGCACCGATCACCTCGTCGGGTCGATGATCGACTCGTCGACCTCGCTGCTCGCCGCGCAGAAGCACGACATCGTGCGCTTCGCCATGGGATCGCCCGCCGCCGAGGCGGTTCCGCACGCGGCGATGGCGGAGATCGCGGGCCGAGTCCTGACCGCAGATGCCTTCGACTACGGTGCGACGGAGGGTGATCCGGCTCTGATCGAGCAGCTGGTGGCCTTCTGCGACGCCTTCGGTGAACCGACGTCTCCCGATCGGTTGGTCATCACGTCGGGTGGCATGCAGGGGCTCGATCTCGCGTGCACGCTGTTCGTCGACCCCGGCGATCTGGTGATCGTCGAGAGCCCGACGTACACGAACGGCACCGCGACCGTGCTCAGCTACGGTGGCGACATCCTCGAGGCGCCGATGGATTCCGACGGGCTGATCGTCGAGGCGCTTCCCGAGTCGGTCGCCCGCGCGGGCCGACTGCCCACGATGATCTACACCATCCCGACATTCCAGAATCCGTCCGGGACGACCATGTCGCTGCCGCGCCGACTGGCGCTCCTGGAACTCGCCCGCGAGTGGGGCGCCGTGGTGCTCGACGACGACCCCTACGGCCACCTCCGCTTCCAGGGAGATCCGGTTCCGAGCCTGCGAGCGCTCGCTCCCGACGACCCGCTCGTGTTCTCCGTGCGCACGTTCTCGAAGCTCATCGCCCCGGGTCTGCGCGTCGGGTGGGTGGACGCGGACCCCGCCGCTCGCCGGTTGATCATCAACGCGAAGCAGGCGATGGACACGTGCACCAACGTGCCGAACCAGCGGATCGTGGCCGAGTTCCTGCGACAGGGACTGCTCACCGAGCACCTGGCGTCCCTCGCGGACATCTACCTGCCCCGCAAGATCGCGATGCAGACGAGCCTGGAGCGGCACCTCGGTGGGAGGGTGCGCACCACCGATCCCGAGGGCGGCTTCTTCCTGTGGGTCACGCTGGTGGGTGACGATGCCGCAGTGGACACGCGGCGGCTGTTCGAGATCGCACTCGCGCACGGTGTCGCCTTCATCCCGGGTCCGGCGCTGTCCGCGAACGGCCTCTTCGGCGATGCGATGCGACTGTGCTTCGCGTCCTCGACCCCCGAGCGCATCGACGTCGGGGTGCAGCGGTTGGCGGGTGCGCTGGACGCGGCCCGAGCCGAACTGTGACGGCGGCCGACCTCCAGCAGGATCGCGCGTCGACCGACGTCGCGACGGTCGAGCGGATCACGAGAGCGCTGATCGACGCCGGTCCCGACGAGTCCGCCGTGGTGGCCGAGATCTGCCGCATCGCAGAGAGTCTCGGTCTGCAGACCGTCGTCACCGACGCGTCGCCGGGGCGGCCGAACGTCGAGGTGGTCCTTTTCGGCGAGCCCGGCCCGGGCCTGCTGTTCCTCGGACACTCGGACGTGGTGCCCGCCGGGGAGGGCTGGACCGGGGACCCGTTCCGCTCCCGGGTGCACGACGGACGGATCGTGGGACGCGGCGCCTGCGACATGAAAGGTGGTCTCGCCGCGATACTCGCCGCGATGGGGTCACTGGCCCGGCGCGGTGTGGTCCCGGCGCGCACCGTGACACTCGCCTGCGTGGTGGACGAGGAGGACACGGGCCTGGGCATCCGGGCATGGGTGTCCGACCGTACCGACCAGACCGGCCGGCCTCCGGCCTTCACGGTCGATGGCGGCCGGCCTCCGGCCTTCAGGGTCGATGACGGCCGGCCTCCGGCCTTCACGGGATGCGTCGTGGCGGAACCCACGGCCGGCACCGTGATCGTCGGGTGCCGCGGAGCGGCGAACATCGTGCTCACCGTCACCGGTCGGAGCGCGCATGCCGGCCGGCCCGAGAACGGTCGCAGTGCCGTGGTCGCGGCGGCCCGCCTCGTGGGCGAGATCGACGGGCTGCACGCGGAACTGGCCACCGTGCCGCACCCGGTGCTCGGCGCCGCGTCGTGGAACGTCGGCCGGATCGACGGTGGGACCGGACCGTCGATCGTCGCGGGCCGCTGCCGGCTGGAGATCGATCGTCGCCTGCTGCCGGACGACGACGTGGACGCCGTCGTCGCGGACCTGCTCCGCCGGGCCCGCCTCGTCACGGATCTGGACGTCGACGCGTACGTCGAGATGGAGATGCCGGGATTCCTCACCGACGAGTCGAGCCCGCTCGTCGAGTCGGCGCTGGCGGCGCTGCGCTCCACGGGTGCGCCGGACCCGTCGACCGCGGTGTGGACGGCGTCCTGCGACGGGGGGTTCGTCGCCCGTGACCTCGGAGTGCCCACCATCGTGCTGGGTCCCGGTGATCTCGAGGCGCAGGCCCATCAGCCCGACGAGTCCGTGGACCTGCTCGAGGTCGCTCGCCTCTCCCGGGCCTACGCTCGACTGATGACGGAGCAGCGACCGTGAGCCCCTCCCGCACGAACGGCGGAGCGAGGCCGATCATCACCGTCCTGCACGACGGACTCCTTCCCGACCGGGTGGAGGAACTCGACACCTCGTACGAGGTGCGGCATGCCACCGCCGACACGTTCGGCGATGCGGTCGACGGCGCGCAGGCGGTCCTGCTGTGGGACTTCTTCTCGTCGGCGCTCCGGGACCAGTGGTCGCGCTGCTCCGCACTCGAATGGGTGCACGTCGCCGCAGCAGGGGTGGACAAGCTGTTGTTCGACGACCTCGCGGCGTCCGACGTCGTGGTGACCAACGCGCGCGGGGTGTTCGACGTGCCGATCGCCGAGTTCGTGCTCGCGTCCGTGCTCGCTCTGGCGAAGGACGTGCGCGGCACCGTCGAACTCGGCCGACAGGCGCAATGGTTGCGCCGGGAGACCGAGAACATCGCGGGGCGTCGAGCTCTGGTGATCGGAACGGGCAGTATCGGCCGGGCCACGGCGCGCATGTTGCGTGCCGTCGGTATGGACGTCGCCGGGGTCGGACGGACGGCTCGCACGGGTGATGCGGATTTCGGAACCGTCCACGCCAGTACGGATCTCGCGTCGGTGGTACCCGGCGCCGACTACCTCGTTCTCATCGCACCGCTGACACCGTCGACACGGGGCATGGTCGGCCGCGACGTTCTCGCGGCGGCCGATCCCGGGGTGCGCGTGATCAACGTGGGTCGTGGCGAACTGCTCGACACCGACGCGCTGGTCGACGCTCTGCGCAGCGGCCACGTCGGGGGAGCTGCCCTCGACGTGTTCGACACCGAGCCGCTGCCACCCGAGCACGTGCTGTGGACCCTCGACCACGTGCTGCTGACCGCACACATGAGCGGTGACACCGTGGGGTGGCGCGACCGGCTCTACTCCGGTTTCGCCGAGAATGCCGAACTATTCGCGGCCGGCCGACCGCTGCGCAACGTCGTCGACAAGTCCCTCGGGTTCGTCGCCGGGTGACCCGGTGACCGCGGGCGTCCGGTCGTATCCCTTGCGGTCGTAGATCGCGATCACCAGAGCGCCGAGGACCAGGCCGATGACGAGCCCGAGCAGCGTCATGCCGAGTCCGTGGGCGAGACCCGAGTTCCAGCGTGAGTCGAAGTAGAGGATCGAGCGCACGGCGAGATACACCTGATGCATCGGTTCGAATTGCGCGAGCCACCCGAAGAGCGCAGGTGACGCCTGGATCGGGATGGTGGCGCCGGCGGACGGCAGGCCCAGGATCACGAAGACGACGAGGTTGAGGATCAGCCCCGGAGTGCCGAAGATCGACAGCACCGACACCGCGGTGATCCCGACGGCCGAGATCGCCAGCACTCCGAAGAGCCACAGGCCCAGCGCATTCGGGATCGGCATGCCCAGTGCGGTGGCGATCGCGACGTAGAGACCGGACACCACGAACCCGATCACCACCATCGTGAGCCATTTCGCGGCGAGCACGCGCAGGCGACTGTCGGTGGATCGGCGACGCTGCAGGAAGGTGGGGCCGAACTCGAGCGGCACGAAGCCGAGTGCGCCGTCGACGAGAGCGCTGGCGATCATCGCGCCGGTGAAGCCGGCGAGCACGAGCAGCAGGGCGTAGTAGAAGGCGGACAGCCCGAGCCCCGTGCCGTCCGGAAGTGGGTCGTAGGGAGTGACGACGATGTCGACCGGCGCAGCCAGTGTGAGGGCCGCGGCCCCGGAGAGGGTGGCGCCCGCGGGCAGTGCCTCGGTCACTTGCGTCGTGAGTCGTTCTCCCAGAGTGCCGTTCGCGGAGTCGAGCGCCGTGTCGCCGATGGTGGTCATGAGGGAGGACCCGAGTGTGCCGGCACGCGGATTGGTCATGATCGTCACGATGGGTCGCTCGATGTCGCCCGCCACGACGGAGCCCTGCGTCAGGATCGACACTCGTTTGGTGAAGTCGCTCGGCACGACGATCGCGCCGTAGACGTCGCCGTTCGCGAGGAGGTTCTGCGCCTCCGCGATACCGACCTGCTTCAGATCGATCTTCTCCGCGTCGATGCCGTCCGCGATGCCCTGGCCGATCTGCTGCCCCAGGTTCGCCTGCTCACCGTTCGGCAGCACGTCGCCCTCGTCGCTGACCACCAGTGCCACCGGGAAGTGGCGGAGGTTCTCCTTGGGGTCGAGGATGCCGCCGAGGTACAGCGCCGCGAGCAGCGACATGACGACGGAGACCGCGACGACCGGCAGCACCCAGGTGGTGGGGCGCCGGAATGCGGGCGCAGCGGCTTCGGGGGACATGGCGGGCCTTCCGTCGGCACGTTCTCGGGTGACCGATACACATCTGTATCGTCTCGTTCGATACGATAGTGGATCATGGCGGCGACTTCAGGCAACGTGACCGCGAGAACACGCAGGACCGCCACTCGCAGCAGAGCACAGACTCGCGAGCGAGTGCTGGACGGCGCCCTCGAGGTGTTCGTCGAACGGGGCTTCGGGCGATCGACCCCGGAACAGATCTGCGAGCGAGCGGGATTCACTCGCGGAGCGTTCTACTCGAACTTCTCGTCGATGGACGAGGTCTTCCTCGAACTGTGGACGCGACAGGCGTCGGGACTGATCACGCGGGTACGCGGAGTGGTCGACGCCCTGGAGTACGACGCGTCCGACGGGCGGTCCTTCGAGGAGATCGTCGTGGCAGCGCTGAGCGGACTGGTCGGCGACGTGTCGTGGCACGTACTCATGGCGGAGTTCGGCGCCCACGCGGCGCGGAACCCGGGGCTGGCGGCCGTGGTGACCGGGCACCGGGCCGCGCTCCGTGACGCCCTGCGTCCCATGATCGTTCACGGTCTCGCGATCCACGGGCGCGAGGTGGCGGTGGACGACGACACCCTCGGTCGGGGTGTCGTCGCCGCCTACGAAGGAGCGATGGCCCAGGCGATGATCGAGCCGGCCAACCCGGTACCCGCGCGACTCGCCCTCGAGCTCGTGGCCGCGGTCATATGGTCGTTCTCGCGCGAGCGCTGACTCCGCACATGGTCGTTCTCGCGCGAGCGCCGACTCAGAACGCCCGCTCGTACTGCGGAGGTGTGGCCGGGATGATGTCCGCGCCGAGCTCGCGTGCCGCACGACGGGCCCAGTAGGGGTCGCGCAGCAGTTCGCGCGCCAGGAACACGGCCACGGCCTCGCCGGACCCGATGATGTCCTCGGCCTGCTTGGGCTCGGTGATCAGTCCGACAGCGGCCGCGGGGATGCGCGTCTCGCTCTGGATGCGCCGGGCGAACGGCACCTGGTAGCCGGGTTCGACGGGGATGGACGCCTTTGCGACGTTGCCACCCGTGGAGACGTCGACGAGATCGACACCATGATCCTCGAGCTGCTGGGTGAGCAGGACGGTCTGGTCGGGCGTCCAGGCCTCGGAGTCGACGCCGCGCTCCTCGCCGGTCCAGTCGGTCGCGGACACGCGCACGAAGACGGGCTTGTCGGCCGGCCACACCTCGCGGATCGCGTCGACCACGCGCAGGGTCAGGCGGATGCGACCCTCGAAGCTGCCGCCGTACTCGTCGGTCCGGTGGTTGCTGGCCGGGGACAGGAACTGGTGCAGCAGGTAACCGTGCGCCGCGTGCACCTCGGCCACGTCGAAGCCGGCGGCCAGCGCGCGTACCGCGGCGGAGCGGAAGTCGTCGACGACCTTGTCGATGTCCGCGGTCGTCATCTCGCGCGGAGCCGGGTAGTGGCCGAACTCGACAGCGCTGGGTCCGACCGTCTCCCACGCGAGGGAGTCGTCCGCCGCCAGCGGCTTTCCGCCACGCCACGGTGCGTCGGTGGACGCCTTGCGACCGGCGTGGGCCAACTGGATCGCGGGCACACTGCCGTGCTGCCGGATCTCGGTGACCACCTCGGCCAACGCGTTCGCCTGATGGTCGTTCCAGATGCCGAGGTCCCACGGCGTGATGCGGCCCTCCGGGCTCACCGACGCCGCCTCGGTCATCACCAGGCCGACGCCGCCGACGGCACGCGAGACGAGGTGAGTCCGGTGCCACGGTGTGACCGCGCCCGTCGAGGGTCCCTCCGCGTCCGCCGAGTACTGGCACATCGGCGACATCCACACCCGGTTGGGAAAGGTGACCTCACGCAGGGTCAAGGGCTCGAATAGCAGGCTCACAGTCATCTCCTCGTCTCGTCCGACACGCGCGCCGTCCACGACGACAGCGCTCAGGATGAACGAACAATCGGGCCGGGCGATCATTCCCGTCGGCCGGATCGTCCCGGGTGCGCTCGGGCGTACGGGCTGGTGGGAGCGTGACCTACCCTGGACGGCGTGACTGCCACCACCAGCGCCGAGGTGTCCACCCCCGATGCTCTCGAAGCGGACGTGCACGCCGCTGCTGCCCGCGCTCGGGTCGCCGCGCGCGCGCTCGCTCTGCTGACGACCGCGCGCAAGGACGACGCTCTGCACGCCGCGGCGGACGCCGTCCTGGCCTCCGCCGACGCGATCCTCGCCGCCAACAGCGAGGACCTCGCACTCGCCGAGGCGTCCGGCACCCCGCCCTCGCAGCTCGACCGACTGCGGTTGACCCCTGACCGCATCGACGGCATCGCCGCCGGACTGCGCCAGGTGGCGTCTCTGCCGGATCCCGTGGGGGAGCTCCTCGAGGGTCGGACCCTGCCCAACGGACTCGAGATCCGGCAGCTCGCGGTGCCGCTCGGCGTCGTCGGCATGATCTACGAAGCCCGGCCCAACGTCACGGTCGACGCGTTCGGGCTCACTCTGAAGTCGGGCAACGCCGTCCTCCTGCGGGGGTCGTCCTCCGCCGCGCGATCGAACGCCGCGTTGGTGGGCGTTCTGCGGGCGGCCCTGTCGGCGCTGGACCTTCCCTCCGACGCCGTCCAACTCCTGTCCAGCGAGGATCGCGCGACGGTCACGCACCTCATCCGGGCTCGCGGACTCGTCGACGTCGTCATCCCGCGCGGTGGGGCCGGCCTCATCTCGGCGGTGGTGCGCGACGCGACGGTGCCCACCATCGAGACCGGTGTCGGCAACTGCCACGTCTACGTGCACGCGTCCGCGGACCTCGACATGGCCGAGCGCATCCTGCTCAACGCGAAGACACGTCGAGTGAGCGTGTGCAACGCCGCGGAGACGGTGCTGATCGACGCCGCCGTGGCCGACGTGGCGGTGCCGCGTCTGGTGCAGGCGTTGTCGGACAACGGCGTACGTGTCCACGGCGATCTTCCCGGTCTCGTTCCGGCCACCGAGAACGACTGGGCCGACGAGTACCTGTCCGACGACATCGCCCTCGCCGTCGTCGACGACCTGGATGCCGCCGTCGCGCACATCGACAGGTACGGCACGGGACACACCGAGGCGATCGTGGCATCGGATCTCGCTGCCACGCGTGCGTTCTCGGCTCGGGTGGACGCAGCGGCCGTCATGGTCAACGCCTCCACCGCGTTCACCGACGGTGAGCAGTTCGGCTTCGGAGCCGAGATCGGCATCTCCACCCAGAAGCTCCACGCCCGCGGCCCCATGGGGCTGCGGGAACTCACCTCGACCAAGTGGATCGTCCAGGGCGACGGGCACATTCGGCCGGCCTGACCCGCTCCACCACACTCGAATCACCGACTGTCTCGAACCATTCGAAAGGCCCGGCGTGACGCAGACGTACTCCGACATCGTTCCGTTCTTCTCCGACGTCGACGACGTGGCGACCCGCCTCGCCGCCACGGGGTACCTCGCCGACAAGGCGACCGCCACGGCGGTGTTCCTCGCCGATCGTCTGGGCAAGCCGCTGCTCATCGAGGGCCCGGCAGGCGTCGGCAAGACGGAGCTGGCTCGCGCCGTCTCGCAGGCCGCGGGAGCCGAACTGGTCCGCCTGCAGTGCTACGAGGGCGTCGACGAGGCGCGGGCACTGTACGAGTGGAACCACGCGAAGCAGATCCTGCGCATCCAGTCGAGTTCCGGCGCGGGGTGGGACGAGACACGCCACGACGTGTTCTCCGAGGAGTTTTTGCTGTCGCGGCCCCTGCTCACGGCGATCCGTCGATCGGATCCCACCGTGCTGCTGATCGACGAGACCGACAAGGCGGACATCGAGATCGAGGGCCTGCTCCTCGAGGTGCTCAGCGACTTCGCGATCACCGTGCCGGAGCTCGGCACCATCTCGGCGACCAGGCGGCCGTTCACGGTGCTGACCTCCAACGCGACACGCGAGTTGTCGGAGGCGCTGAAGCGTCGCTGCCTGTTCCTGCATCTCGACTTCCCGGACGCCGACCTGGAGCGGCGCATCCTGGCCAGCCGGGTCCCGGAGCTGCCGGAGGCGATGGCCGAGCAGATGGTGCGCATCGTGCAGGTGTTGCGGGACATGCAGTTGCAGAAGTTGCCGTCGGTCGCCGAGACCATCGACTGGGGCCGCACCCTGCTGGCTCTGGGCATGGACGAGGTGAGCGACACGGCCGTGCGGTCGACGCTCGGCGTCATTCTCAAGCACCGCTCCGATCAGGACCGCGCCGTCGCCGAACTCCGACTCGGCTGACCCGTGACCGGGACGGTGGACATCTCCGGCATCCCCGCACACCTGGTGGGGTTCGTGGAGGCGCTGCGTCGCCGCGGTATCGACGTCGGCCCGTCGGAGACGGTCGACGCGGGCGCGGTGCTGGCCGTTCTCGACATCCTCGATCGGGAGGTGGTGCGGGAGGGTCTCGCGTGCGCGCTGGTGCGCCGACCCGGCCATCGCCCAGCGTTCGACGCGCTCTTCGATCTGTGGTTCCCGGCCGCGATCGGTGCGCGGACCGCCGACGAGGAGAACACGGTCGGCCCGCCTCTCGCCGAGGACGGCACCGTCGATCTCGACGCTCTGAAACACGTGCTGGCGGAGCTGCTCGCGGACGGTTCCGCGGAGGCCATGGCGCAGGTCGAGCGCCTGGTGGGCGACATCGTCGAGACCTACGGCAAGTACAGCTCCAGCCGCGGCGAGTCGTTCTCGGAGTACCAGACGCTGCGCACGGTGGAGCCGTCGACGCTGCTGGCGAAGATTCTCGACGGACTGATCGGCCGCTCCAGCGGTCCCGGTGCACCCACGACCGGCGAGTTCGAGTCCGAACTGGCCCGTCGGACGGCCGCGGTCCGCATCGCGGAGTTCCGGTCGATGATCGAGAAGGAGACCCGTCGCCGCACCGCCGAGGTGCTGGGCAAGGAACGGGTGGCGTCCTACGGCGTCCCGCGCCTGGCCGAGGACGTCGACTTCCTCCGCGCGTCCGAGTCGGAACTGGCGGCCCTCCGCAAGAACGTCGCTCCGTTGGCGCGGCTCCTGGCGAGCCGACTGGCGGCCCGTCGACGGCGGTCGCGAGCGGGGTCGATCGACCTGCGGCGCACCCTGCGCAAGTCCTTGTCGACGGGCGGCGTCCCCATCGACCTGGTCAACCGCAAGCCCCGCACCGCGCGGCCCGAACTGGTGATCTTCTGCGACGTCTCGGGATCGGTCGCCGGCTTCAGCCAGTTCACCCTGCTGCTCGTGCACACGTTGCGCGAACAGTTCTCCCGAGTGCGTGTCTTCGCGTTCATCGACACCGCCGACGAGGTGACCCGGTTCTTCGACGCCTCGGCCGGACGCGCGTCGCTCGCCGAGTCGATGTCGCGCATGATCGCGGAGTCGGAGCTGATCACCTACGACGGCCATTCCGACTACGGCCACTCCTTCGAGACCTTCACCGCGCATCACCTCGATGCCATCGGTCCTCGGGCGTCGCTGTTGATCCTGGGCGATGCCCGCACCAACTACCGCGATCCGCGCACCGAGTCCCTCGCCCGCATGGTCACCGTCGCCCGGCGCGCGCACTGGCTCAACCCCGAGCCGAAGGCGCAGTGGGGGACCGGTGACTCGGCCGCCGACGTCTATCGGCGGGTGATCTCGATGCACGAGTGCCGGTCGGCGGCGCAACTGGCCGAGGTCGTGTCGCGGCTCCTTCCCACGGGATCCTGACGTCTCTCGGTTCGGCCGAATCCTCTGTTCGGGGCAGGTCCACGTAGAGTCGTCACTCGTGCAGGAACCGACGACGCCGCCCGAGGGCCGACGCCCGCGACGTCTCGGCGTCATGGGTGGCACGTTCGACCCCATTCACCACGGGCACCTCGTGGCCGCCAGTGAGGTCGCCGACCGGTTCCAGCTCGACGAGGTCGTCTTCGTTCCCACCGGCCAGCCCTGGCAGAAGCAGGACCGGACGGTGAGCCCGGCGGAGGACCGCTACCTCATGACGGTCGTCGCCACCGCGTCGAACCCTCGCTTCTCCGTCAGCCGCGTCGACCTCGACCGTGCCAAGCCGACGTACACCGTCGACACGCTTCGCGATCTCGCCGACCAGCATCCCGGTGACCAGTTGTTCTTCATAACCGGGGCCGATGCTCTCAGCAGCATCATCGGCTGGCAGAACTGGCAGGAACTGTTCGAGCTGGCCCGCTTCGTCGGCGTGTCCCGCCCCGGGTACGAACTGGGTGCCGACCATCTGGCCGAGTACCTCGATCGGTTGCCGAAGGACGTCCTGACCCTCGTGGAGATCCCGGCCCTGGCCATCTCGTCCACGGAATGTCGACGGCGTGCCGCCGAGAACCGTCCCGTCTGGTACCTCGTGCCGGACGGCGTCGTCCAGTACATCTCGAAGCGGGACCTGTATCGACCCGCCGGGGAGGAGCGTCACGACGGCATCGCGACCGTCTCCGAGCCCGCACCCCAGCACACCGGCACTTCCGCCACCACCGCATCAGCCCTACCAGGAGAGAACACCACGTGAGCGCTACACCCGAGGCCATCAGGGTCGCCAGCATCGCCGCACTCGCGGCGGACGAGAAGCTCGCCGCCGACGTCATGGCCCTCGACGTCTCCGACCAGCTGGTCATCACCGACTGCTTCGTCATCGCGTCGGCACCCAACGAGCGCCAGGTCAACGCCATCGTCGAGAACATCGAGGAGAAGCTCCGCGAGGCGGGCAGTCAGCCCGTTCGTCGTGAGGGCACCCGCGAGGGCCGATGGGCACTGCTCGACTACGTCGACGTGGTCGTCCACGTGCTCCACAACGACGAGCGTCACTTCTACGCCCTCGAGCGTCTGTGGAAGGACTGCCCGGTCCTCGAGATCGAGGGTCTCGGAGCCACGGACACCTCGACGCAGTACGGCACCGACGATCACGGTGTCGACGACGCCCTCGACCACGGTGTCGATCGCGTCACCGAACCGGACGAGTGACGTCCGTTCGTCGGCTGGTGCTGCTCCGGCACGGTCAGACCGAGTACAACGCGGCCTCGCGCATGCAGGGTCATCTCGACACCGACCTGACCGAGCTGGGTCGCACACAGGCCGAGGTCGCCGCTCGAGCGTTGGCATTGCTGCAGCCGCATCGCATCGTCTCGTCCGATCTGCGACGGGCACACGACACGGCGACCGCGCTGTCGACGGCCACGGGTGTTCCCGTCGAGCTCGACGAGCGGCTCCGGGAGACGCACCTCGGTGACTGGCAGGGGCTGACGCACCTCGACGTCGACGACGTCTCACCCGGCGTCCGCGAATCGTGGCGCGCCGACGCCGAGTTCCGTCCGCCGGGCGGCGAGTCGCGCGTGGACGTCGCCGAGCGCTCGATGCCGCTGATCCAGGAGCTGCTGAAGGACCCGGAGTGGACCACGGCGCCCGTCGTCGTGGTCGCCCACGGTGGAACCATCGCCGCGCTCACGGCCGCACTGCTCGATCTGCCGGTCGACCGGTGGCCGGTGCTCGGAGGACTGGGCAACGCCAGCTGGGTGCAGGTCGCCGGACACGGAACGGACGACGTCTCCTGGCGCCTGGACGTGTGGAATGCGACGGCCGCCGTGGCGGGTGACGTTCTCTGATGTCCGAGGCGGATCGCCCGGTCCTGCTCGTCCTCGCGGACTCGCTCGCGTACTACGGTCCCGAGGGCGGACTGCCGGCCGACCATCCCCGCATCTGGCCCACCCTCGTCGCGCGCGAACTGGGCTGGGACGTCGAGCTCGTCGGCCGCATCGGCTGGACCTGTCGCGACGCCTGGTGGGCACTCACCCAGGATCCCCGTGTGTGGGCGTCGATACCGCGTGCCGGGGCGGTGGTCCTCGCGACCGGCGGGATGGACTCGTTGCCGTCACCTCTGCCGACGGCCCTGCGGGAGCAGATCCGCTACGTCCGACCGCCCATCCTGCGGCGCGGTGTGCGCGCCGCCTACGGGTGGCTGCAGCCGCGGCTCTCACACCTGGGCCGTCCGGTGGCCCTGCCGCCGCAACTGAGTGTCGACTACCTCGAGCAGATCCGCGCCGCCCTCGCGGCAGTGCGTCCGGAGATACCCGTCATCGCGACGCTCCCGTCGGTGCATCGATGCGACGCCTACGGACGAGTGCACACCGGCCGCGAACCAGCGGTGCGCGCGACCACGGCGTGGGCGGTGGGACACGATCTCCCGCTCGTCGACCTCAAGGCGGCCGTCGAGGAGAACATCGTGTCCGGGAACGCGAATCCCGATGGTATTCACTGGGGTTGGGACGCACACGTGCGCGTGGCCGAGTCCGTCGTCGCTGCCGTGCGCGCCTCCGCCCGCATCTGATCCACAGGGTCGTGGCCGTCCACAGGTGAGCCCGGCGGCGGCTCGTCTCGTCCTGGCCCGGGCCTACCGTCGCGGGCATGGCACCCGAGATCGCTGCTCACGAGCCGGCCGACCCCGACGGCGGCCGGTCCGACGCGGTGCATCGCCGCGCGGGTCTCGTCGGCTCGCGCTTCCGGATCGATCCGGGGTCCCGCGGCGTCCGTGCCCTCGCCGTGGCCGCCGTCCTTCTCGTGGGCGCCGTGGGGGCAGTGGTGATGCGAGATTCTCCGCAGGTCATCGCGGTGCCGCCGCTTCCCCCTCTGATCACCGAGTCCGAGACGCCGACGACGTCGGCACCGGAATCCGCGGGAGTCGTGGTCAGCGTGCTCGGCGCTGTGATGCGCCCGGGACTCGTCACCGTTCCCGCCGAGTCCCGCATCGCCGATGTCGTCGCGGCCGCGGGTGGGCGCCGGGACGACGCGGACCTCTTCGGGCTCAATTGGGCGGCGAAGGTGTCGGACGGTGACCAGGTGGTGGTGGGGTCGACGACGGGGTCGGTACCGCTCGCTCCGGCGCCCGTGTCCGTGGCCGGTGAGGGGTCGTCCGATGCCGGCGGGAAGGCCCCGGGTCTGGTGTCGCTGAACGAGGCGACGGAGGCGGAGCTCGATGCCCTGCCCGGTGTCGGTCCGGTGACCGCGGGCGCGATCGTGCAGTGGCGCACCGAGAACGGCGGCTTCACGTCCGTCGATCAACTGTCCGAGGTGAGCGGCGTCGGCCCCGCTCGGCTCGAGAAGCTGACGCCCCTGGTCACGGTGTGACCGACGTACCGGCCGTGGATCTGCGGCTCGTCCCGAGTGCGGTGGGGGCGTGGGCTGCGACCGTGGTGGCCGTCGGCGCGGGGTGGCGGCCCGCGGCAGTGCTGGCCGCGGTGTGCGTTCTCGTGGCGGTCGTCGGCTGGTGGTGCCGGCGTCGGCACGGCTGGGGATCGGTGGTGATGCTCGTCGTCGTGGCGGCCTGCTGCGTCACCGCGGCGTTCGCGGCGATGTCGTCCCTGCGGATGCACGAGGTGACGACGGGCCCGGTCCGCGAGGGCGCGCTGCGCGGTGCGTACGCGACGGTCGAGGGCGTCGTCACGGACGATCCACGTCCGATCACGGGCTCGTTCGCGGATCAGGTGCTCGTGCCGATACGAGCGAGCCGAGTGACGCTGCGCGGCACCGTCGTCGATGGGTCGGCCCGGATCACCGTGTTCGCGCCCCCGGATCCGTGGCGGGCACTGGAACCGGGTGTGTCGGTGACGTTCCGGGCGCGGCTCGCGGCTCCCGATCGTGTGGGCGCGGTGGATGCCGTCGCACGTGCCACCGGGCCACCCGAGGTGGGGAGCGCGCCGGCCCTGCTCCGGTGGTCGGGCGTGGTGCGACGTGCTCTCGCGGAGGCCGCTGCCATCGCTCTGCCACGTGAGGAGGCGGGGCTGCTCCCCGGGATGGTGGTGGGTGACAGGTCGGGACTCGACGTCTCCGTCCAGGACTCGTTCACGGCGGCCGGAATGTCCCACTTGACGGCTGTCTCGGGCGCCAATTTTTCTTTCGTCATCGGGTGTGTCGTCCTCGGCTCTCGGCTGCTCTCGGCCGGGCCTCGAACCACCGCGGCGCTCGCGGGAATCGTCCTCGTCGCGTTCGTCGTGGTGGCGAGACCGTCACCCAGCGTCCTGCGTGCGGCGGTCATGGGTGTGCTGGGTCTGCTGGCAGTGATGACCGGCCGCCGTCGCCATGTGATGCCGGCCCTGTGCACCGCGGTGCTGGTGCTGCTGGCCGTCGATCCGGGACTGGCGGTGTCGTGGGGGTTCGCGCTGTCGGTGACCGCGACGGTCGCTCTCGTGCTGCTCGCCCCGGTGCTGACGGCGATGGTGAGCCGCGCCGACGCACCGCCCGGTCGCCGACGTCCGGTGTTGGACGCCGTGGCCGTGGCGCTGGCGGCGCACCTGGTGACCGCACCGCTGGTCGCCGCCATGGCCGGAACGTTCTCCGTCTACTCGGTGGCGGCGAACGTTCTCGCCGCACCCGTCGTCGGGCCGGTCACCGTGATCGGCGCGCTGGCGGCCGTGGTGGCCGTCGTGAGCGTGGAGGCCGGGGCCGTCGTCGCCGGGGTGGCGTGGGTGCCGCTGCGGTGGTTGCTGGCCGTGGCCGCGTACACGGCGGACGCTCCCGGTGCGACGGTGCTCACTCCGACCGGGCCTCGGGGCGCCGCCGTCGTCGGGGGATGTGTCCTCGTCGCGGCGGGCGCGGCGGTGCTGGTCCGGCGTCGGTGGCTGTCGGCCCACCGTGGCACCATCGACCGGTGAGTTCGACAGCGAGCAGCACCCGTCCCGAGCCCCTGCACCTCGTCCTGGGCGACGAGGAGCTCCTCGTCGAGCGTGCGGTGTCGTCCATCGTGGCCGCGATGCGCGCGGCAACGGTGGGGGCCGGGGCAGAGGTGCCGGTCGACCGTCTGCGGGCGGGGGACACGACGGTCGCCGAGCTCGCGGAACTGCTCAGCCCCTCCCTCTTCGCCGAGGATCGCGTGGTCGTCTTCGAGGCGGCCGCGGAGGCCGGTAAGGACGCGATGACGCTGGTTCTCGACGCCGCGGCGACGCCGGTGGACGGTGTGGTCCTGGTCGTTCTGCACTCCGGTGGAGGCCGGGCCAAGGCCATGGTGGGGGCGCTGCAGAAGTCCGGTGCCGTGGTCCACGAGTGCGCGAAGCTGTCCAAGGCGTCGGAGCGCGTCGACTTCGTGCGGGCCGAGTTCCGCTCCCACTCGGAGACACGCGTCGCTCCCGATGCCATCGCCGCGCTCGTCGACGCGGTGGGGTCCGATCTCCGCGAACTGGCCGCCGCGTGCTCGCAACTGGTGTCGGACACGGCGGGGAAGGTCGATGTCGCGGCGGTCCGCCGCTATTACTCGGGCCGTGCGGAGGTCACGGGCTTCGACATCGCCGACAAGGCCGTGTCGGGTGACCGTGCCGGCGCCCTCGAGGCACTGCGGTGGGCGATGTTGGGCGGCACACCGCACGTGCTGCTCGCGGACGCACTGGCCGAGGCCGTCCACACGGTGGCGCGGGTCGGTTCGGCGGGCCGCGGCGATCCGTTCCGGATGGCGTCCGAACTGGGGATGCCGCCGTGGAAGATCAAGAAGGCGCAGGCGCAGGCCCGCATGTGGGATCCGCAGCGCATCGCCGAGGCACTGCAGGTGGTGGCCGCGCTCAACGCGGACGTCAAGGGCCAGGCCGCCGATGCGGACTACGCGGTGGAACGCGCCGTGAACGTGGTGGCGGGGCTGAGTTCGCGCTGACAGCGCCGCCCGGGCACACGACTACGCCCCGGGCATCGTGCTCGCCCGGGGCGTAGTGCTGACAAGCTACTGCACAGGAACTCTCGAGAAGAACTGCACAGGGACTCTCGAGAGGAGCCGCGAGGGCTCGGGAGAGATCAGAGCTTGTTGAAGGCCAGCGACAGTGCCGACTTCTTGTTGGCAGCCTGGTTCTTGTGGATGACGCCCTTGCTGGCTGCCTTGTCGAGCTTGCGGCTCGCAGTCAGCAGGATCTCCTCGGCCTTGGCCTTGTCGCCGGCTTCGGTCGCCTCACGGAAGGAGCGAATCACGGTGCGGAGCGACGACTTCACCGACTGGTTGCGCAGGCGCTGACGCTCGTTGGTAGCGATTCGCTTCACCTGGGACTTGATGTTGGCCACGCGTAGTTATCCTTCGTCTCTTCTCGGTCCGGGACGGCTGACTCCGGGGAACACTCTCGAGCCGTACGTGCAGTGCTTGTGAAAGCTGGTGACGGTGGGTGCGCACGAGCGTGCCCACGTCCGACGTACGAGACTACCAGCGTCGGTCCGGTAACCCAATTCGGTGATCTCGCTGCAGGGAGTCGGTGTGCACGTGACTCGTGAGGTTGCATGGAATTAACGTGTCCACCGTGCTCCAGGGGTACCTGTGAGGCAGCATGGCGACCATGAGTCCCCGATCAAGCGCTGCACCACAGGCGAAGAAGAGCCGTTCGCAGTCGCAGTCCTCGTCCGGGCCGAGCGTCTTCGACGGTTACCGGGACATCGGGAAGTACGGACTGGCGTTCGACGAGATGTTCGACGGCGACGGCGGGCTGCGTGGACCGTACAAGGGAATCCACAAGGCGCTCGCGCCGTCGGACGCCGCGGAACTGGACGCCCGCTCGGACGCCCTCGGCCGCGCCTTCGTCGATCAGGGCATCACGTTCGCTCTCGAGGGGCAGGAGCGTCCGTTCCCTCTCGACCAGGTGCCGCGGGTCATCGCGGCGTCCGAGTGGAACAAGCTCGAGCGCGGGATCAAGCAGCGGGTCAAGGCACTCGAGTTCTTCCTGGCGGACATCTACGGGGAGCAGGAGATCCTGCGTGACGGCGTGGTCCCGAAATCTCTGGTGACGTCGTGCGAACACTTCCACCGCGAGGCGTTCGGCATCGTGCCGCCCAATGGTGTGCGCATCCACGTCGCCGGTATCGACCTGATCCGGGACGCCGAGGGCACGTTCCGTGTCCTCGAGGACAACCTGCGCTCGCCGTCGGGGGTCTCGTACGTGATGGAGAACCGCCGCACCATGGCGCGCGTGTTCCCCGACCTGTTCGCCAGCCACCGGGTGCGTGCGGTCGGTGACTACGCCACGCACCTGCTGCGCGCCCTGCGTGCCGCTGCCGCGATCAACGAGGCGGACCCCACCGTCGTCGTTCTCACACCCGGCGTCGCGAACTCTGCGTACTTCGAGCACTCCCTCCTCGCCCGGCTGATGGGCGTCGAGCTGGTCGAGGGCCGCGACCTCTTCTGCCGCGACAACGTCGTCTACATGCGCACCACCGAGGGCGAGCGCCAGGTCGACGTGATCTACCGCCGCATCGACGACGACTACCTCGACCCCATGCAGTTCCGACCCGACTCCGTTCTCGGTGTGGCCGGACTGGTCAACGCCGCACGTGCCGGCAACGTCGTCATCTCCAGCGCCATCGGCAACGGTGTCGGCGACGACAAGCTCACCTACACGTACGTGCCGACCATCATCGAGTACTACCTCGGCGAGAAGCCGCTCCTGGCCAATGTCGACACGTACCGGTGCTGGCTGCCGGACGAGTGCGAGGAGGTGCTCGACCGTGTCGACGAACTGGTGATCAAGCCCGTCGAGGGCTCCGGCGGATACGGCATCGTGTTCGGTCCGGACGCGTCGCCCAAGGAACTGGCCACGATCAGCAAGAAGATCCGGGCCGATCCGCGCGGATGGATCGCGCAGCCGGTGGTGCAGCTGTCGACGGTGCCCACCAAGATCGGTGACCAGCTCGCACCGCGGCACGTCGACCTGCGGCCGTTCGCCGTGAACGACGGTGACGACGTGTGGGTGCTGCCCGGCGGACTGACCCGAGTGGCGTTGCCCGAAGGGTCCCTGGTGGTCAACTCGAGCCAGGGCGGCGGCAGCAAGGACACGTGGGTGCTGGCCGGCCGCGCCACCAAGGAGGACGAGCGTGAGCTCGGCGGGGCGGAGATCGTATCCGAACCCCCGTCGTCACCCACCGCGGAGCAGGGCCCCGAGCTCAACAGCCAGCAGATCCAACAGCAGCAGCAACAGCTGACCCACTCCCCGAAGGACGGTGCCCGCTGATGTTGGCTCGTAACGCCGAATCGCTGTACTGGATCGGCCGCTACGTCGAACGCGCCGACGACACCGCGCGCATCCTCGACGTCACGGTGCACCAGCTGCTCGAGGACGCGACCGTCGATCCCGACCACACCTCCCGAGTCTTGCTGCGAGTGTTGGGATTCGAGCTTCCCGACGAGCGCCTGGACGTGTGGTCGCTGACGGAACTCGTCGCGTTCTCCCGCGAGGGCAACGGCTCCATCGTCGACTCGTTGTCGAGCGCCCGCGAGAACGCTCGCGGCGCACGCGAGGTCACCTCGAGCGAGATGTGGGAATGTCTCAACACGACGTACAACGCACTGGGTGAACGCATTCGAGCGTCGAAGCGTCTGGGCCCCCACGAGTTCCTGGGGTTCATCGAGGAGCGCGCAGCGATGTTCGCCGGCCTCGCCGACTCGACGCTCAGCCGCGACGACGGCTACCGGTTCCTGTTGCTCGGTCGCTCCGTGGAACGCATCGACATGACCGTCCGCCTGCTGCTCGCCCGTGCCGGCGACCGACCGTCGTCGCCGGCGTGGGTCACGGTGCTGCGGTCGGCCGGTGCACACGACACGTATCTGCGTACCTACCGTGGCGCTCTCGACGCTCAACGCGTCCTGGAGTTCATGCTCCTCGACCGGCTGTTCCCGCGCTCGGTGTTCTACGCACTGAGCGAGGCCGAACACTCGCTCGACAGCCTCGACCATCACCCCGACATGCGCGTCGGATCCCGTGCCGAGGCGCAGCGACTTCTCGGCCGCGCTCGCAGTGAACTCGAGTTCCTGCAGCCGGGTGTTCTGCTGGAGGACCTGCAGGACCGTCTGATGTCGTTGCAGGAGACCTGCCGCGAGGTGGGTGAGGCGATCTCCAAGCAGTACTTCCACGCAGCGCCCTGGGTCGCCTGGACGGACGCCGGAAGCCGAACGGACGAAGCACAATTGGAGGGTGAACTGTGAGCTGGCGGATGCGCGTCGTGCACACCACGGGGTACAACTACGACGCACCGGTCACGTCCTCGTACAACGAGGCGCGACTGACGCCGCGGAGCGACACCCGGCAGAACGTCATTCTGAACCGCGTCGAGACCGATCCGGCGACGAGGTCGTACCGGTACACCGACTACTGGGGCACCGCGGTCACGGCGTTCGATCTGCACGCTCCACACACGTCCCTCGAGGTGGCCGGGTCCTCCGTCGTCGAGACGGACGCGTTCGTCCCGCCGGAGGAGACCCTCGACTGGGAGGACCTGGCCGCAGACCCCGTGGTGGACAGGTTCAACGAGCTGCTCGGCCACAGCACCTACGTCCCTCGGAACCGTCAGCTGACGTCCGTCGCGAAGAAGTTGGCGAAGGATCTGGGGCCGTACGACGCCGTGGTGGCCGTCTGCGACTGGGTGAACCAGGAGATGTCCTACGTTCCCGGCACCACCGGGGTGCACACGTCCGCGGTGGAGGCGTGGGCCGAGAAGAAGGGCGTCTGCCAGGACTACGCACACCTCACGCTGGTGTTGCTCCGCAGTATCGGCATTCCTGCCCGCTACGTCTCGGGCTACCTGCACCCGAATGCCGAAGCGGTGGTGGGTGACTCGGTCGAGGGTCAGTCACACGCATGGATCGAGGCGTGGACCGGATCGTGGTGGGGCTACGACCCGACCAACGGTGTGCCGGTGAACGAACAGCACGTCTCGGTGGGTATCGGACGCGACTACGCCGACGTGCCACCCCTCAAGGGAATCTTCTCCGGTGGCGGGTCCACGGAACTGGACGTCGTCGTGGAGATCACCCGGCTGGCCTGACGCCGGATCCGCCCAACAGCGAGCGCGTCAGTCTCTGACGCTCGTCCACGCAGGCGGTGAGCACCGCGGCGACGTCGTCGTCGGTGATCACCGTCGGGTGCCCGTCGGCGCCATGGTCGTCGCGTTCGATCGCGGCCACCACGGTGCGGCGCACGAGTTCTCGGACGTACGAGGCGGTTCCACCCTCGGTCGCCTCCACCAGCGGTGTGAGATCGGCTGCCACGTTCACGGCCGACAGGTAGAGCCGTGCCAACCGTTCGCGACCGCGGGTGTCGGGCAACGGGATCTCGACCGCGAGGTCGATACGGCCGGGCCGGTCCCGGACCGCTCGCTCGATGGAGTCCGGTCTGTTGGTGGTCAGGACGAACGTGACGTCCGCGTCGCCGTCCATGCCGTCCATCGCGTCGAGCAAGGCGAACAGGAGCGAGTTCACACCCGTTTCCTCGCGCTCCCGGGCGATGAGATCGACGTCCTCGACCACCACGACCGACGGGCTCAGGCGGCGTGCAAGGGTGGTGGCCTCGGCGATGTGCCGCATCGCGGACCCGGTAAGTACGATCACCGTGCTCATCGGCACCAGTCCCAGCAGGTGACGGACGGTGTGGGTCTTGCCGGTTCCGGGCGGTCCGTACAGCAGTAGTCCGCGGCCCACATGCTGGCCGGCCTCGCGGAGCCGCGCCGCGGAGGACCCGACGGTGACGAGATGGCGAGTCATCGCCTCGAGGGTGCCGTCGGGAAGGATCAAGTCCTCGCCCGCGACGGTGGGCCTCGCCATGAACCTCACGAGGCCGTTGCCGCGTCCACCGCTCCCTCCCAGGGTCAGGACCTGCCCGCGCATGACGTCGTGGTCGGTCATGAGCGAGAGGAGGGCGTCCAGCGTGCTCGCACCGGCGTCTCGATCGCCGGACAGCACCTCGATCTGGAGTGGGGCCTGGTGGGCCGGGTCGGGAATGTGGAGCGCGACCGCCACGGGAATACCGCCGGGAGAGTGGGTGTCGAGCAACCCGAACACCGGGACGGACATCGTCGACGCGGGACCGACGTCCACCGACCGGTACTCGACCGGTGCGCCGCGACAACTGCCACCGCGACGGCAGGAACTCAGCATGGCGACGAGATCGTCGTGGTACCGCTCGTGGCCACGAACCGACGACCACCGTTGTGCCGCAGATGAAGTCGACTCCTCCGGGCGGTCATCGGCATAGGCCTCGACGGCGAGGACGAGGGTCGCGGCCTGATAGGCGGGGAGTGAGCGGCGATGCGAGATCACCGCATCCGGAGGCGCCGCCAGGTGCGAGAAGATGTGCAGCGCAGGCTCTTCGAGCGGACCGGTGTCGAGTGTCCGGGCGCGATGGGAGAGATGGGACAGGGCTCCGCTGACGATGTCGAGGGAGTCCGGGGAATGCGTGAGGGTCACAGTGAACGCACTACCAGTGCGGATGGTTCGAAGGAATGTGACGCAGGATGTGGCGCCCGTGAGAATGGGGAAGAATGGGGCGGAAATAACATCCGCACAGAGACGGTAGCACCGCGGCATGGATGTGCGCCAGAGTCGGCCGGAGCTGACGACCCTCGCGGCGTCCGGGCGGAGGTGATTCACCGGAGATTATGTCGGCCTCCGGATGGTTCCTCGTCGCCCTGGTCGTTCTCGTCGCCGCCGTTCTCGCGTTCCGACTTCTCGGACGCGCCGCATCCGGCAGGCCCACTACCTCCGGCGAGGTCGGAACGGTCGGGTTGGACGACGGTGCTCGCGCCGAGATTCATCGACTGCTGGCCGCCGACAAGAAGATTCAGGCGATCAAGGTCTATCGGGAACGAACTGGAGCCGGACTGCGCGACGCGAAGGTGGCGGTCGAGTCCCTCGAACGCGGTGAGTCCCTCACGCCGGGCCCGGCGCGGTGGGACGACCTCGTTCCACGCCTCACGGCACTGAAGAACGAGGGACAGGCGATCGCCGCGATCAAATTACTCCGCGAGCGGACCGGGTTGTCGCTGCTCGAGGCCAAGAACGCCGTCGATCGACTGTGATCCGAGTTCAGTGCCAGGAGAAGTCGGAGCGCAGGCGCTGTGCCACAAGGTCGAAACGATCACGGGGGAGGACGGCTCCCTCTCGTCGGATCCCGCCCTCGGGAACGTCGAGCACGCGGTCGAGACGGACCCAACTCGGGCGTCCCTGCGCGTCCCACGGCCCGCCGCCGAGGCCGAGCCAGTCGCGGTCGCCGTCGTGCTTGCTCTGACTCGAGAGCATGAGGCCGAGCAGAGTGGAACCGTCGCGGCCGACCACGAGCACCGGTCGATCCTTGCCCTGCGACGGATCCTCCTCGTAGGCCACCCACGTCCACACGACCTCGCCCGGATCCGCGGCGCCGTCCAGCGCGGGGGAGTACTCGATGCGCCGTGCGCGCATGGCGGTGGGAACCGAGGTCGACGTCACGGGCCGTCCCGACGGTGCTCCGGTGGGTGACGTGCCACCGGCACCGGACGCGCCGATGCGTGAACCCAACGACTGCGTCACCTTGTCGAGGGCGCCGGACCGCTGCAGCTGCCGGAACAGGCGCGGGCCTTCCGCCACTGCGAGTCGTCCCAGTTTCTTGCCGATCGACGCCAGAGTTGCCATGCCGACCAGGCTACCGAGACCCGAGGACGTAGCTCACCACCCGTGAGTGAGGTTCGGCTACCCTAAGTCCGATTTCGGGAGATTCCCGATGTGAAAGAGGGTTGTCGTGAGGCGTGGAAGTGTCGGACGTGTGGGTTACCGCACGGTGGTGGCCGTCGGACTGAGTGTCCTGGCGCTGGTGTCGGCGTGCTCGTCCGACACCGAGAGCGGATCGACCGAGGGGTCGGTGACCGTGACTCACGCCTACGGCGAGACCGTCGTGCCGGCCGATCCGCAGCGTGTGGTCTCGGTCGGACTGACCGAGCAGGACACCCTGCTGGCTCTCGGCGTCGTTCCCGTCGGTGTCACGGAGTGGTACGGAGAGCAGCCGGACGCGACGTGGCCCTGGGCTCACGATCTGCTGGGTGACGCCCGGCCCGAGGTGCTCACCCAGGACGACGGCATCCAGTTCGAGAAGGTCACCGCCCTCGAACCCGACCTCATCATCGGCACCAACGCCGGCATGACGCAGGACGACTACACCCGGTTGAGCGCCATCGCCCCGACCATCGCCCACAGCGACGTCGATTCCCCCTACTTCGAGCCGTGGGATCAGCAGACCCGCACCATCGGAGCCGCGCTCGGCAAGCCCGACGAGGCGGAGGCGCTCGTCGAGAACGTCCGCACCCGGTACCGAGAGGCCGCCGAGGCCCACCCCGAGTTCGCGGGGAAGAAGGCCGTCCTCCTGCAGAACGCGATCTACGACGGCAACGCCATCGCCTATCAGGACGGTCTGAGCACCGACTTCCTCACCTCGCTCGGGTTCGAGATCCCGTCCGAGCTCGACGCCTTCGTCCAGGAGGAGGACGCCCAGGCGTACATCCCGTTGGAGAACCTCTCCGTGCTCGACACCGCCGACGTGCTGCTCTGGGCCACCGAGTCCCCGGAGGACCGCGCGACCCTCGAGGCCGACCCGGTGTACTCGTCGTTGCAGGAGGTGCGGGAGAACAGGCTCGTCTTCACCGACGCGATCACGGCCGGCGCCATCTACTTCACCTCGCCGCTGAGCCTGCCGTACCTGCTCGACTCGCTCGTACCGGCATTCGAGAGCACCCTCGCGGGTGCCGGAGCGGCCACCACCACGGCCCCCGCCTGACCCCTCCGGCCTGCCCGCCCCACCTGCACGACCGGCCTCCGGCCTGCCCGGGACCCCGGCCGTGGTGACGTGCAGATATTCTGTACGTCACCACGGCCGTCTCGTCAGGAGTACCCCATCACCAATTTTGCGGACACGACGTTCACGGATCCCACCAGGATCCGTAACTTCTGCATCATCGCCCACATCGACCATGGCAAGTCGACGCTGGCCGACCGCATGCTGCAGCTCACCGGTGTCATCGACGACCGGTCGATGCGCGCGCAGTACCTCGATCGCATGGACATCGAGCGTGAGCGCGGCATCACCATCAAGGCGCAGAACGTCCGCCTGCCGTGGAAGGTGGGGGACACCGAGCATGTCCTGCACCTGATCGACACCCCCGGGCACGTCGACTTCACCTACGAGGTGTCGCGTGCACTCGAGGCATGCGAGGGTGCCGTGCTCCTCGTCGACGCTGCACAGGGCATCGAGGCGCAGACGCTCGCGAACCTCTACCTGGCACTCGAGAAGGATCTGACGATCATTCCGGTGCTGAACAAGATCGACCTGCCCGCGGCCGACCCCGACCGCTACGCCGCGGAGATCGCCCACATCGTCGGCTGCGAGGCGGACGACGTGCTGCGCGTCTCGGGCAAGACCGGCATGGGCGTCGAGGCATTACTCGACGAGGTGGTCCGTCTGGTGCCCGCGCCGGTCGGCGACGCCGACGGCCCCGCACGCGCCATGATCTTCGACTCCGTCTACGACGCGTACCGCGGCGTGGTGACGTACGTGCGCGTGGTGGACGGCAAGATCCTGCCGCGCGAGAAGGTCACCATGATGTCGACCGGTTCGACGCACGAGCTCGTCGAGGTGGGCATCGTCTCGCCGGACCCCAAGGCGACGAAGGGCCTCGGCGTCGGTGAGGTGGGCTATCTCATCACCGGCGTCAAGGACGTGCGTCAGTCGAAGGTGGGAGACACCGTCACCAGCGCCCGCAACGGCGCGACCGAAGCGCTCACCGGATACCGCGAGCCACGGCCGATGGTCTACTCGGGTCTCTACCCGGTGGACGGGTCCGATTACCCCGATCTGCGCGACGCCCTCGAGAAGTTGCAGCTCAACGACGCCGCCCTCACCTACGAACCGGAGACGTCCGTCGCTCTCGGGTTCGGGTTCCGCTGCGGATTCCTCGGTCTGCTGCACATGGAGATCACCCGCGAGCGCCTCGAGCGCGAGTTCGGGCTCGACCTGATCTCGACCTCGCCCAACGTCGTGTACCGGGTGGAGATGAACGACGGCGCCGAGCACATCGTCACCAACCCGTCGTACTGGCCGGAAGGCAAGGCGCGCGCGGTGTTCGAGCCGATGGTCAAGTGCACCATCATCTCGCCGAGCGAGTTCATCGGGTCCATCATGGAGCTGTGCCAGAGCCGCCGCGGTGAGCTCGGCGGCATGGACTACCTGTCGGAGACCCGCGTCGAGCTGCGCTACACCATCCCGATGGCCGAGATCATCTTCGACTTCTTCGACATCCTCAAGTCGCGCACCCGCGGATACGCGAGCCTCGACTACGAGGAGATCGGCGAGGAGTCGGCCAACCTGGTGAAGGTGGACATCCTGCTGCAGGGCGAGGCCGTCGACGCGTTCTCGGCCATCGTGCACGCCGACGCGGCCGGTGCCTACGGCAACAAGATGACCACCCGACTCAAGGACCTGATCCCGCGCCAGCAGTACGAGATCCCGATCCAGGCGGCGATCGGGTCGAAGATCATCGCGCGCGAGAACATTCGTGCGATCCGCAAGGACGTCCTGGCGAAGTGCTACGGCGGTGACATCAGCCGTAAGCGCAAACTGCTCGAGAAGCAGAAGGCCGGCAAGAAGCGGATGAAGACCATCGGTCGTGTCGACGTGCCACAGGAGGCGTTCGTCGCTGCCCTGTCCACCGACGCGTCCGCGGACAAGAAGAAGTAGGTCCGCGGTCGCTCCCGCGGGGACACCCATGACCAGGACCCCGCCGGCCGGCACCGGGTCCGCCGCCGACGACGATCCGCCGTCGCTGGCCGACGCGGACCTGCTCCGTACTCCGCCGGCGACGCCGCGCGGAGTGCGCACGCGCGCTGCGCTCGTCGCGGCGGCACGGGTGGTGTTCGAGCGTGCCGGGTACCTCGACGCCCGTCTGGTGGACATCACCGCCGAGGCTCGCTGCTCGTCCGGCACGTTCTACACCTACTTCGCGAGCAAGGAAGAGATCTTCGCGGCGGTGCTCGAGGTGTCGCAGGACGACATGATGCACCCCGGTACCGAACACGTGCCGGACGACGGTGATCCGGTCGCCGTCATCGAGGCGAGCACGCGCGCGTACTTCGAGGCGTACGAACGCAACGCGAAGCTGATGGAACTGCTCGAACAGGTGGCGGCCATCGACATCCGGTTCCGGCGGCTCCGACGCAACCGTGCCGACGCGTTCGTCCGTCGCAACGCGCGCAGCATCGCCGGTCTCCAGCGACGAGGCCTGGCGGACAGCGGCGTGGATCCCGTCGTCGCATCACTCGCGTTGTCGGGCATGATCTCCCGGCTGGCGTTCACCCATTTCGTGGTGGAGCCGTCCCTCGGCGAGCCGCCGACGTGGTCGTCGGATCAGCTGGTGCACGCGGCGACGCGCCTGTGGGTCAACGCCCTCCGACTCGACTGACCGTCACGAGTGCGGGTGGCCGTGGGCGGGCTGGAACTGCCCGGCCTGCGCTGCCTCCTCCGCCCGGATGACGTGCACCACGGCGTTGATCAGCGCGAGGTGGGTGAACGCCTGCGGGAAGTTGCCCAGGTGCCGACCCGTCTTCGCGTCGATCTCCTCCGCGTAGAGTTTCAGTGGGCTCGCGAACCCGAGCAGCCGTTCACACAGTCGCTTCGCGCGGTGCAGTTCGCCGATCTCGACCAGTGCGGACACCAACCAGAACGAGCAGATGGTGAAGGTGCCCTCCTCGCCGGAGAGCCCATCGTCCGTGGTGTCGACGCGGTAGCGCAGTACCAGGCCGTCCTCGGTGAGCTCGTCGGCGATGGCGAGCACCGTCGCCCGGACGCGCTCGTCGTCCGAGGGCAGGAACCGCAGGAGCGGCACCAGCAGCAACGAGGCGTCGAGTGAGTCGTCGCCGTATCGCTGGGTGAAGACTCCGCGCGAGTCGACGCCGTGCTCGAGAACGTCGGCCTTGATCTCGTCGGCGATGCTCGACCATTCCTCGGCGTACGCCTTCTCGCCGTGCAGCACAGCAAGTTTCGCTCCGCGGTCGAGCGCCACCCAGCACATCACCTTGGACGACGTGAAGTGCTGCGGTTCCCCACGTACCTCCCAGATGCCCCGGTCGGGCTCGCGCCAGTGCTCGATCGCTTCCTCCACCTGACGCTTGAGCAAGGGCCACAGCGACTCCGGAACATTCTCCCGCGAGCGCACGTGCAGGTAGACGGAATCGAGCATCGTGCCCCAGATGTCGTGCTGCACCTGGTTGTAGGCACCGTTACCGATGCGCACGGGGACGGCTCCGTCGTACCCGGACAGGTGTCCGAGCTCCTCCTCCTCGAGCGTGCGTTCGCCGCCGATGCCGTACATCACCTGCAGCGGAACGGGTTCGCCGTCCGGGCCCGACGTCACGTCGGAGATGAAGGCGAAGAAGTCGTTGGCCTCGCGATCGAGCCCGAGCGTGTACAGACCCCACAGGGCGAAGGTGGAGTCGCGTACCCAGGCGTACCGGTAGTCCCAGTTCCGCTCTCCGCCCGGCGTCTCCGGCAACGACGTGGTGCTCGCGGCGAGCAGCGCGCCGGTCGGTGCGTACGTCAGACCCTTGAGGGTGAGCGCGCTGCGCTGCAGGAACCCGCGCCACGGATGGTCGGGAAAGCGGCCGATGGTGATCCACTGGCGCCAGCACTCCGCTGTCTGCCACATCTTCTCGGCGGACTCCTCGAAGGTGCGGGGAGGATCGAGCGTCGACCACGACAGCGCGACGAAGACGTTGTCGCCCTCCGTCATCCGAGTCCGGGCGCGGGCCTCTCGCCCCTCGAGGCCGATGCGCAGATTGGTGGTCAACTTGAGAGTGGGTTCGGTGCCGTCGCCCGCCGTGGCGGTGGCCGTCGCCTCCTCGTAGACGTTGCCGGTGTACTCCCACACGGCAGGCTTGCGGTGGTAGTCGAACGCGGGCTCACAACTCATCTCGAGCTCGACCGTTCCGCTGACACACTTCACACTGCGGATGAGGCAGTGCTCGGCGTCCCAGTCGGACGGGGCCCGGCGGTGCGTGCGGGAGCGCTCGTCCGTGTTGTGCCACTTGCCCATCACCAGAGCGTCGCGGACCACCAACCATCCGGTCTCGGTCTGCCACGTGGTCTCGACGATCAGACCGCCCGGGAGATAGCGCCGCGCCGCGGGCACGTTCTGACCGTAGGGGCCGATGCGGAACTGCCCTGCGCCGCGATCGAGCACCGCTCCGAAGATGCTGGGGGAGTCCGGTCGCGGAATGCACATCCACTCCACCGCACCGTTGCGAGCGATCAGACACGTGGTCTCGCAGTCCGACAGGAAGGCGTAGTCGTCGATCGGCGGAAACGTCGTGCGATGCGGCAGCCAGGTCTGGGCCGTGCCGGGAACGGTGTCGAGCGCGCCGCCCTCCTCGGCCGGCTCGGCCGCGCCGGGGCCGAAGACGGCTTCCCCCGCGCTGGCGACGCGGGGGACCACGGACTGTTCGTCGAACGGGCTCATCCGCCCATCATGAAGCCGTCCGGCGCCCCAGTCCACCGCGGAGAGCGAGGGACTACTGTCGTGAGGTGTGAACGCAGTGGCCACGTGGTGGGACGGAGTCGAACTCTGGATCGCCGGGTTGCCGTTCGTGCCCCAGGTCGCCGTCGTCCTGCTGGTGGTCGTGCCGGCAGCGGCACTCACCGCGCACGTCGTCGACATCGTGTTGTCTGCGCTCTTCGATGCCAGGCGGCGCTACTTCCGCCGGACACCCGCCGACCGGGATCCCGCAGCCGTGACCACCGGCGACTCCGACCCCCGAGAGAAGTGACACCGTGCCCCGCTCCCGTGTGACCCTGGCCCTCATCGCGCTGATCGTGCTGGTGATCGTCGCGTGGCTGCTGACTCGGTAGCAGGCTCTCTCCGACTTTCTGCTAAATTCTCGGCTGTGTCCGACGCAGCCCCGCACCCGATCCGCCATGAACTGGCGCTGATCGCTGTCGGCATGCTCGCGGTCGCTGACGTCGACTGTCGCTGACCCCACACGGCGCGCCCTCACCGATTCCGGCGCGCTCCGCTCGTCAGTTCCGTCCATCACCGCTGTTCATGTCCGTGCCGCCGCGCGCTCGCGTGTGCCGCACTTTTCGAGAGGTCCACCGTGTTCCCATCACGTCGTGTCCGCCTGCTGTCCGCCGCCGCCGTCGCGGCCGCCCTCACCCTGACCGCGTGCTCCACCGGGTCCTCCGACACCGTCGGTGAGACCGCCGCGTCCACGTCCGGTCCGTCGCTCACCCTCGTCGGGTACGCCGTGCCCAAGAACGGGTGGGATGCCATCGGCGCCGCGTTCGCCTCCACCGAGAACGGTGACAACGTCACCATCAACGCCGACTACGGCGCCTCGGGCAACCAGTCGCGCAAGGTCGCCGACGGCGCACCGGCCGACATCGTCAACTTCTCGGTCGAGCCCGACGTCACCCGACTGGTGAAGGCCGGCAAGGTCGACGAGGCCTGGAACCAGAACGCCTACGGTGGCGTGCCGTTCGGCTCCGTGGTGTCCATCGTGACGCGACCGGGCAACCCGAAGAACATTCGCACGTGGGAGGACCTGATCCGCCCCGACGTGCAGGTCATCAGCCCCAGCCCGCTCAGCTCCGGCTCGGCGAAGTGGAACTTGTTGGCGCCCTACGCCTCCGTGAGCAACGGCGGCCAGGATCGCCAGGCCGGCCTGGACTACGTCACCGAACTGGTGAAGCACTTCCCGGTGCAGCCCGACTCCGGCCGCTCCGCGTCCGAGGCGTTCCTCCAGGGCCAGGGCGACGTCCTGCTCAGCTACGAGAACGAGGCGCTGTTGCTCGAGGGGCAGGGTCAGCCGGTGGAGCACATCGTTCCGGACCAGACCTTCCGCATCGACAACCCCGTCGCCGTGATCAACTCCAGTGCGAATCTCGAGCAGGCCAACGCGTTGAACGACTACCTCTACACCGCGGACGGCCAGAAGATCTGGGCCGACAGCGGTTTCCGTCCCGTCGACCCCGCAGTCGCCGCCGACTACACCGACAAGTTCCCGACGCCGCAGAAGCTGTACACCATCGACGATCTCGGTGGCTGGGCTGCGGTGGACAGTGACCTGTTCGGCGAGAACGGTGCCATCAACGCGATCTACAAGGCATCGAGCTGACCATGACGACAGAGGTCGCCGGTCGGCGAAAGTTCCTCCCTCGCCGCCCGGCCTCCGGCCTTGCCGCCCGTCGCCGGCCGGCCTCCGGCCTTCCCGCCTCTCGCCGGCCGGCCTCCCATCTTCCCGGGGGATCGCTCACGCTCGGCACCGTCGTCCTGTGGCTCTCGATCATCGTCCTGCTGCCCCTGGCGGCCGTGCTGAGTCGCTCCCTGTCCGACGGACCCGCCGAGTTCTGGGACGCGGTCACCGATCCGCGGGCGCTGGCCACTCTGCGCGTGACGGTGCAGGTCTCGGTGGTGGCGGCGCTGATCAACGTGGTGATGGGCACCGTCATCGCCTGGGTGTTGGTGCGAGACGACTTCCCGGGCAAGTCCGTCGTCAACGCCCTGATCGACCTGCCGTTCGCCCTGCCCACCATCGTCGCGAGCCTGGTGCTCCTGTCGCTGTACGGACCGATGAGTCCGGTGGGCATCACGTTGAACGCCACCAAGGCCGGTGTCGTGCTCGCCCTCGCCTTCGTCACGCTTCCGTTCGTCGTCCGCGCGGTGCAGCCGGTCCTCATCGAGCTCGACCGGGAAGTGGAGGAAGCGGCCGCCTCGCTCGGTGCGAGCAATCTGGTGATCTTCCGGCGGGTCGTGCTGCCGGTGCTGCTGCCGTCGATCCTCTCGGGTGCCGGACTGGCCTTCTCGCGGGCACTCGGCGAGTTCGGATCGGTCGTCCTCATCGGTGGCAACATTCCCGGCGAGACGCAGATCGCGTCGCAGCTCATCCGCGAGCAGATCGAGACCGATCAGCCCGTCGACGCGGCCGCGATCTCGGTGGTGCTGTTGCTCATCGCCTTCGTGGTGCTGTTCGTGCTGCGCATCTCCGGTAGCCGCCTCGCCCGGCGGGAGGAGCAGAAGTGAAGCTGTCCACCGGAACTCGACTGAGCCTCCGTACGGTCGCTCTGCTCTACTTGGCCGTGCTGGTGGTGTTCCCGCTGGGCGCGATCCTGTACCGCACGTTCGAGAACGGCATCGTCTCGTTCTTCCAGCTCATCACCACACCGGCCGCACAGTCGGCGTTGCAGTTGTCGCTGATCATCGTCGCGATCGTCGTGCCGCTGAACGTGGTGTTCGGCGTCGTCACGGCCCTGGCTCTCGCGCGCGGCAACTTCCGTGGCAAGGGTCTCGTGCAGGCGGTCGTCGATCTCCCGTTCGCGGTGTCCCCGGTCATCGTGGGTGTCGCGCTCATCCTGCTGTGGGGTGCCGGCGGCTGGTTCGGCTTCCTCGCCGAGTGGGGCATCACGATCATCTTCGCGCTGCCCGGCATGGTACTGGCCACCATCTTCGTCACGCTGCCGTTCGTGGTGCGCGAGGTGGAACCGGTGCTGCACGAGATCGGACAGGAACAGGAGGAGGCCGCGGCCACGCTGGGCGCGACGTCGTGGCAGACCTTCTGGCGCATCACACTTCCCGCCATCCGCTGGGGGCTGACGTACGGCGTCGTCCTGACGGTCGCCCGCGCGCTCGGCGAGTTCGGTGCCGTCATCATCGTCTCCACCAACCTGCCGGGCATCTCGCAGACGCTGACGCTGCTGGTGAACGCCAGGTACGAGGACTTCAACCAACCGGGCGCGTACGCCGCGTCGACACTTCTCATGGTCGTCGCCGTCATCGTGTTGTTGCTGATGACGGTTCTGGACCGCAAGCGAACCAAGGAATGAGCACCGTGACGACGACGACCACGACGACAGAGGAGCGCACGGGCGGCATCGAGATCTCCGTCCGGGGAGCGCGGAAGAACTACGGCGACTTCGCGGCCCTCGACGACGTGTCCCTCGACATCCCGTCCGGATCGTTGACGGCGCTGCTGGGGCCCAGCGGGTCGGGCAAGTCGACACTGTTGCGGTCGATCGCCGGACTCGAGGAGCTGGACTCCGGCGTGGTGGTCATCGCCGGCGACGACGTCACCACCGTCAGTCCGCAGAAGCGCGACATCGGATTCGTCTTCCAGCACTACGCCGCGTTCAAGCACCTCACCGTGCGCAAGAACGTCGCCTTCGGGCTCGAGATCCGCAAGCGGCCCAAGGCCGAGATCGACGAGCGCGTCGATCAGCTGCTCGACATCGTCGGCCTCTCGGGTTTCCAGACGCGCTTCCCGGCGCAACTGTCCGGTGGACAGCGTCAGCGCATGGCCCTGGCCCGCGCGCTCGCCGTGGATCCGCGGGTGCTGCTGCTCGACGAGCCGTTCGGTGCCCTGGACGCCAAGGTGCGGGCCGATCTCCGCACGTGGCTCCGTCGACTGCACGACGAGGTGCACGTCACCACGGTGCTCGTCACGCACGATCAGCAGGAGGCGCTGGACGTCGCCGACCGGATCGCGGTCATGAACAAGGGCCGGATCGAACAGGTGGGCGCCCCTCGCGATCTCTACGACACCCCGGCGAACGATTTCGTCATGTCCTTCCTCGGCGAGGTGTCGCGGCTCAACGGCCAGCTGGTCCGTCCGCACGACATCCGGGTCGGCCGCACACCGGATCTCGCGAACGCGCAGCAGACCGGCACGGCCGAGAACGCGGGGGTGTTGCGGGCGACCGTCGAGCGTGTCGTGCACCTGGGCTTCGAGGTGCGGGTGGAGCTGCGCAACGGCGCCACCAACGAGCTGTTCTTCGCGCAGATCACCCGCGGCGACAACGAGGCGCTGGGGCTGCAGAGCGGGGAGACCGTGTACGTGCGTGCCACGCGCGTGCCGGTGATCCCCGGCTGACTCACGCGCGTTCGACGCACCCCGACCGGACACACACGGTCGGGCCACGGAACGCCGGATCACCGCATCGCGTGACCATCGCCAGCACGTCGCCGGCGTGGATGTCCGACGGCAGGTCGAGCGCGGGGCACACGCAGCGCCCCGACCGGGTGCAGAGGCAACACGGAACCGGTCGGCACACCGGATGGCGCGAGGCGAGGCGGACGGACACCGGGGCGACACCCGAGTCGGCACCGGTCGTGACGACGCGGAGGAGCCCTCGGTACACGTCCACCGACCGGACTCGGGTCACCGTGACCACCGCGGTGCCCGCTCGGACGGCCACGGCGTCGCCGTACTCGTCGCACAGATCGTCGAGGAACGTCTCGGCGCGCCCGTCGCTTCGGACACACAGCCTGCCCCCGTGGGTGTGAATCTCCCCGGGCCACAGCGCACGAGCATCGTCCGGAGACGACAGCGACGGCAGTAGTTCACGCAAGGTCATGACTCGACCCTGCATGCTCCACTGCCGTCGTCGGCGGTTCCTGACGTCGTCTCGACGCGGGGGCGTCTCTTCCTTACGCGTTCGATGCGCGCAGCACGGCTGCCGCGACCTCGGCCGGCGTCGCGGTGTCGTCGGCATCGACGTGGTGATCGGTGACCGGGATCCCGGCCGCAGCGATCTCGACTCGCGCGGCAGCGAGATCCTCGCCGTCCGCCGACGAGATGGGCACGATCGCGACCACTCCGGCATCCGCGAACAACCGGGCCAACCGGGCGAGTTGCACCGTCGCGGCGCGGGTTCCGGCTGCGGCGTCGATGTCGAGGACTCCGCGGACGTTGTCACCGCCGACGATGTAGGCGGTGCGACCGGAGGCGGTCAGTGCGTCCTCGAGCGCGACGGCGACCGCGGCCTTGTGCGAGGACGGGTGGCCGGTGAGCCAGATCGTCGCACCGTGCTGACCGGTACGGCGGACACGCTCGTCGCGGGTGATCGACGACGGAACCCAGGACGGGGTGTCCGAGCGGTCGAGCACCGCGCGGGACCCCTCGATGATGCCCGCGGCCACGGTGTCGTTCGTGTGCTCGTCCAGCAGGATGAACGCACCGGAGTCGCGGTTGTCCGCGTAGTCGTCGGTCACGATCACCGCACTGGTCCGCAGCGTCACCCGTGCGATGTCGTTGAGCGACAGGTTCTCCGAGCCGGGATGCTCGTCGAGCGTCTCCGGATCGAGTCGCGAGTGGATGCGCTGCACCGTCGCGCGCACCGTGGTGGTGGTGTGCTTGATCGCCAGTCGGTCGCCGACACCGAGAGGTGCCTCCGCCAGCCAGCACACGGTGGCATCGAATTCCCGTGCGAGCGTGGGCAGGTGGGCGTCGGGCTCGCCACTGACCAGGACGTCGCCGCGGGCCACGTCGATGTCGTCGGCCAGTTCGACGGAGACGCTGAGCGGAGCCACGGCGACGTCGCGGGCGTCGTCCAGCGTGTCGAGCGCCGTGACCACGCTGCGCGATCCGGACGGCAGCGCGACGATCGAGTCGCCGATCTGCACGGTGCCGGCGGACAGCCGGCCGGTGTACCGACGGCGTTCGCCGTCGGTGGGGCGAGAGACCCACTGCACGGGCAACCGCAGCTCCGTGGCGACCGGTGCGGGAGCGACCAGGTCGATGCTCTCGAGGTGATCGAGCAGAGTGGGGCCCGTGTACCAGGGCATGGTCGAGGACGGCCGAACGACGTTGTCGCCCAGCTTCGCCGCGATCGGGATGACCAGAATCTCCGTGCCGAGGCGGGCACCGAGGTCGGCGAGCTCGCGCTCGACGTCACGGAAGCGGGACTCGTCGAAGTCGATGAGATCCATCTTGTTGACGGTCGCCACCAGGCGGTCGACACCCACGAGCGTCGCGATCCGGGCGTGACGACGCGTCTGCCGCAACACGCCGGCGCGGGCGTCCACGAGCAGGATGGCGACGTTCGCGTTGGAGGCTCCCGTGAACATGTTGCGCGTGTAGCGCTCGTGTCCCGGGGTGTCTGCGAGGACGTAGCTGCGACTCGGCGTGGAGAAGAAGCGGTAGGCGACATCGATGGTGATGCCCTGCTCGCGCTCGGCACGCAGACCGTCCGACAGGGCGGCGAGGTCGGCCACGCCCTCCTCGTCGGTCACGGCGTCGAGGTGATCGAGCGGAAGACTGTCCGTGTCGTGCAGCAGCCGCCCGATGAGAGTGGACTTGCCGTCGTCGACGGAGCCGGCCGTGGCGATGCGCAGCAGCTGACGCGGGGCGGTGGGAGCCGGGGACACCGGAACGTCCGACACCGGAAGCGGATTGGTGATGGTCATCAGAAGTACCCCTCGCGCTTGCGATCTTCCATCGCGGCTGTGGACGTGCGGTCGTCGGCGCGGGTCTCGCCGCGCTCGGACACGGTGGCCGCGGAGATCTCCGTGATCACCCCGGCGATGTCGGTGGCGTGCGAGCGCACGGCGCCGGTGATGGTGAGGTCGCCCACCGTGCGGTAGCGCACCATCTCGACGGCAGCGGTCTCGTGCTCGGTCGGGGAGGTGAACTCCGAGGTGGCGAGCAGGATGCCGTCGCGCTCGAACACCTCGCGCTCGTGGGCGAAGTAGATGGACGGCAGTTCGAGCTGCTCGAGCTCGATGTACCGCCAGATGTCCAGCTCGGTCCAGTTGCTCAGCGGGAACACGCGGACCTGCTCACCGCGCTTGATGCGGCCGTTGTACAGCGACCACGGCTCGGGGCGTTGGGCCCGCGGATCCCACTGGCCGAACTCGTCGCGGAAGCTCAGCACACGCTCCTTGGCGCGCGCACGCTCCTCGTCGCGCCGCGCACCACCGAAGGCGGCGTCGAACTTGTTCTCCTCCAACGCGTCCAGCAACGTCCGGGTCTGGAGACGGTTGCGTGAGCCGGAGGACCCGCCGACCTCGCGGACGCGACCGGAGTCGATCGACTCCTGGACGGACGCGACGACGAGGCGATGGCCGCCCTCCTCGAGTCGTCGGTCGCGGAACTCGATGACCTCGGGGAAGTTGTGTCCGGTGTCGACGTGCATCACCGGGAAGGGAACGGGGGAGGGGCGGAACGCCTTCTCCGCCAGGCGGAGCAGGACGATGGAGTCCTTGCCCGCCGAGAACAGCAGTACGGGTCGTTCGAGCTCGGCCACCACCTCGCGGATGATGTGCACGGACTCGGCCTCGAGTGCCCGGAGCTCGTCGACGTGGGTGACGTCCACGCTCGTGGCGGCTGTCATCGGGTTCCTTCCTCGGTCGAGTGCAGTCCGCACTCGGTCTTGGTGCTGCCGGCCCAGCGACCGCTGCGCGGGTCCGCTCCGGGAGCGGGCTTGGCCGTGCACGGTGCGCACCCGATCGACGGGTAGCCCTCGTCGACGAGCGGGTTCACGAGGATGCCGTGCTCGTCGATGTAGGACTGCATCTCGTCGTCGGACCACGCCGCGATCGGGTTGATCTTCACCAGGCCGAACGCCTCGTCGAAGGAGATCAGCGGCGAGTTGGCGCGCGTGGGTGCCTCGACGCGGCGGATGCCGGTGACCCAGGCGCTGTAGTTCGCCAGCTCACGCTTCAGCGGCACGACCTTGCGCAGTGCGCAGCAGCGTGCGGGATCGCGGGCGAAGAGATCCTTGCCCTCGAGCCTGTCCTGCTCGGCCACCGACACGGTCGTCTTCGCGTCGATGACGTTGACCCCGTAGACCGACTCGACGGCGTCACGAGTACCGATGGTCTCGGCGAAGTGGTAGCCGGTCTCCAGGAAGAGCACGTCGACACCCGGATGCACCTGCGCGGCCAGATGGACCAGCGCGCCGTCCTGCATGTTCGACGCGACGATGTAGTCGTCGCCGAAGGTGTCCTCGGTCCAGCGCATGAGCTCGTCCGCCGAGGCGCCGTCCATCTCCCGCGCACCCCGCTCGGCGATGGCGCGGAGCTCGGACTCGGTCAGGTGGCGATGGGTGGCGACGCTCATGAGACAACCTTTCGCGGGCGGACGGTCCAGGAGACAACGCGAGGGCGGGACACGCGATTCCCGTGCTCGCTCACTGCAGATCCGCGTCGTCGGCGCGTACGGCCCACTGCGCGAACCGCTCGCCCTCGTCGCGCTGCTTGACGAAGTTGCGGACGACCCGGTCGATGTAGTCGCCCAGCTCGGCGCTGGTGACCTTGTGCTGGCGCAACTTCCGGCCGAAGGCACTGTCGAAGCCGAGGCTTCCACCGAGATGGACCTGGAAGCCCTCCACCTGTCCGCCGTCACCGTCGTCCACCAGTTGGCCCTTGAACCCGATGTCGGCGACCTGCGAACGAGCGCACGAGTTGGGGCAGCCGTTGATGTTCACGGTGATGGGGACGTCGAGCTGCGCGTTGACGTCGGCCAGCCGCTGCTCGAGTTCGGGGACGAGCACCTGCGAACGCTTGCGGGTCTCGGCGAAGGACAGCTTGCAGAACTCGATGCCGCTGCACGCCATCAGGTTCTTGCGCCAGATGGACGGCCGCGCCGGCAGACCCAGCGCGTCCATCTCGGCGATGAAGTCCTCGAGCTTCTCGTCGGAGATGTCCAGGACGATGAGCTTCTGGTACGGGGTGAAGCGGATTCGATCCGACCCTGCCCGCGCGGCCGCGTCGGCGACCTTCGTCAGGATGGTGCCGGAGACACGGCCAGCGATGGGGGCGAGTCCGACGGCGTTGAGGCCGTTCTTCAGCTTCTGGACCCCGACGTGGTCGACGGGCCGGGTCGGCTTCTCGGGGGCGGGGCCGTCGAGCAGCGGCCGCTTCAGGTACTCGGTCTCGAGCACTTCCCGGAACTTCTCCACGCCCCAGTCCTTGACCAGGAACTTCAGCCGCGCCTTGTTGCGCAGACGCCGGTACCCGTAGTCACGGAAGATCGAGACGACGCCTTCCCACACGTCGGCGACCTCGTGCAGCGGCACCCAGACCCCGAGTCGCTGCGCGAGCATCGGATTGGTGGACAGACCGCCGCCGACCCAGACGTCGAGGCCGGGACCGTGCTCGGGATGGTTCACCCCGATGAAGGCGATGTCGTTGACCTCGTGGACCACGTCCTGCTGGCCGGAGATCGCGGTCTTGAACTTGCGGGGGAGGTTCGAGTACTCCGGCCGGCCGATGTAGCGCTCGACGATCTCGTCGATGGCGGGCGTGGGATCGAGGACCTCGTCGAGCGACTCGCCGGCGAGCGGGGAACCCAGCACGACGCGGGGGCAGTCGCCGCACGCCTCGGTGGTCTTCAGACCGACAGACTCGATGCGGCGCCAGATCTCGGGGACGTTCTCCACCTCGATCCAGTGGTACTGCACGTTCTCCCGGTCGGACAGATCGGCGGTGTCGCGGCCGAACTCCTGCGAGATCTCACCCAGAGTGCGCAACTGCAACGCGCTGAGTGCGCCGGCATCGCAGCGGATGCGCATCATGAAGTACTTCGCTTCGAGCAGGTCGATGTTCTCGTCGCCCGTGAAGGTGCCGTCGTAGCCCTGCTCGCGCTGGGTGTAGAGCCCCCACCAGCGGAAGCGCCCGCGCAGATCGGCCTTGTCGATGCTGTCGAAACCCTGCTTGGAGTAGATGTTCTCGATCCGCGCGCGGACGTTGAGCGGGTTGTCGTCCTTCTTGCTCTGTTCGTTCGCGTTGAGCGGTTCCCGGTAGCCGAGTGCCCACTGGCCCTCGGACCTCCGCTTGGCGGGACGGGTCGACCGTGCGCGCGGCGCAGCGGTGTCGGGGGTGTTCGTCATGGGCGCTCCAAGGTCGGGCGCCGAACAGGAAGGGGTGTCTCGGAGGGCTGGTCCGCACACCTCGTCCCTGACCGGCCGGGGGGTGTGCGGGCTGGCGGGAAAGTCAGACGAGCGGCCTCAGACAGCTGCAGACGCGTGCGAGATCGACGTGGCGCCGAGCCACGAGCATGATCTCCACGACTGTCATGAGCCCCATTCTGCCACGACGCGGGTGCCTCCCCCGACCAGGGCGTCGACGAGGAGGGAGGAGGACACTGGTCCGGTGATCCCCGTTCCACTCGCTCCTCCCGCTGTCGGTGTGCTCGCACCCGAGTCGTTCGTCGATCGTCCGGCCGCGCCGTTCGGCCTCTACCTCCATGTGCCGTTCTGCGCGACGCGCTGCGGTTACTGCGACTTCAACACCTACACCGCCGGGGAGCTCGGAACGTCGGCGTCACCGCAGTCCTGGCTCGACGGGGTGCGCCGCGAGCTCGACCTCGCCGCGGCGACGTTCGCGCGGGAGTCGGGCAGCGTGCCCAGCGTCGACACCGTGTTCGTGGGCGGCGGAACGCCGTCGCTGCTCGGTGCCGACGGCCTCGCCGATCTCCTCGGTGCCGCGCGCTCGTCCTTCACGTTCTCGGCCGATGCCGAGGTGACGACGGAGTCGAATCCCGAGTCGACGTCGCCGGCCTTCTTCGACGGAATCCGCGCGGCCGGCTACACACGTGTGTCGTTGGGCATGCAGTCGGCGGCACCGCACGTGCTCGCGATCCTCGACCGCACCCACACCCCGGGACGCGCCGGGGACGCGGCACGGGAAGCGGCGGCGGCCGGGTTCGACCACGTGAACCTCGACCTCATCTACGGAACGCCGGGAGAGAGTGACGACGACCTCGACGCGTCGTTGACGGCGGTGCTCGACGCCGGTGTCGACCACGTGTCCGCGTACGCGCTCATCGTCGAGGACGGGACGGCCCTGGCGAGACGGGTGCGCCGGGGCGAGCTCCCGGCTCCGGACGACGACGTGCTGGCGTCGCGCTACGAGCGGATCGACGCGCGTCTCGGCGCGGCCGGCTTCGGGTGGTACGAGGTGTCCAACTGGGCGCGGGGCGACGGTGCGGAGTGCCGGCACAACCTGGGGTACTGGGACGGCGGTGACTGGTGGGGCATCGGTCCCGGCGCACACAGCCATGTGAACGGGACGCGGTTCTGGAACGTCAAGCATCCGGCGCGATACGCGGAGACGCTGGCGAACGGGGCGCTGCCGATCGCGGACAGCGAATCTCTCACGAGCGACGAGCAACACATGGAACGTGTCATGTTGACCGCGCGGCTGCGGGCGGGAATGGCCGCTGGTGATCTGTCGACGGACGAGGTGGCCCGTGCGGACTCGATCGCGTCCGACGGACTGCTCGTCCGTCTGGGCGATCGGTACGTCCTCACCGACCGTGGGCGGTTGCTCGCCGACGGGGTCGTGCGCGACATTCTCGAGTGAGTGCCGCTCAGGAGAAGTAGGCGAATGCCGAGGTCACCAGTTCGATCAGATCGACTCTGCCTGCGAAGAGGTCTGTGAAGAAGGTCTGCCAGCCTGTCCATGGGTCCATGCGGACAACCTATCGACTTCAGGCCCCGATCGCGTCGTAATCGAACACCCGCGCGTGCAGGACGACACGGTTTCGCAGCGCAGCCCGCACCGCCCGGTGCAGGCCGTCCTCGAGGTACACGACGCCGTGGTAATGCACGGCATGGGGAAACAGGTCCCCGTAGAACGTGCTGTCCTCGGACAGCAGACGGTCGAGTTCGAGCACCTTCGTGGTGGTCACGATCTCGTCGAGGCGCAACTGACGTGGCGGAATCTTGGACCAGTCGCGGAGCGACAGACCGTGCTCCGGATACGGCTTGCCGTCGCGCACTCCCTTGAAGATCACACCGGTCACAGTAGTGACTCGGGCGAGCGGAATGGGGCACCCGCGCGTCGCCGACTAGAATCGGCTGGTCCCGCACAGCCACCGGTCCCGAGCGTAGGAGGGTTGCGATGTCGAGTACGGAGGATCGACGTTTCGAGGTCCTGCGTGCCCTGGTCGCCGACTATGTCGCGACGCAGGAGCCCATCGGATCGAAAGCACTGGTCGATCGACACAATCTGGGAGTGTCCAGCGCTACCGTGCGCAACGACATGGCCGTGCTGGAGGCCGAGGGCTACATCACGCAGCCGCACACCAGCTCGGGTCGTATCCCCACAGACAAGGGCTACCGGCAGTTCGTCGACCGCATCGCCGACGTCAAGCCGCTCTCCGCGGCGGAGCGACGGGCGATCCTGCAGTTCCTCGACACCGGCGTCGACCTGGACGACGTGCTGCGGCGCGGTGTTCGCCTGCTCGCCCAGCTGACCCGTCAGGTCGCCGTCGTGCAGTACCCGACCCTGTCCGCGTCGTCGGTCCGCCATCTCGAGGTGGTGGCCCTGACGCCGGCGCGACTGTTGCTGGTGCTCATCACCGACTCCGGCCGCGTCGATCAGCGCATCGTCGAACTCGGCGACGTCATCGACGACGAGGACCTCTCGCGTCTGCGGTCGCTGCTCGGCGGCGCGCTGGAGGGCAAGCGTCTCGCCCTGGCGTCGGCCGCGGTGGCCGAACTCGCCGAGACGGCGCCCGAGGATCTGCGCGACGCCGTGGTGCGCTCGTCGACCGTGCTGGTCGAGACGCTCGTCGAACACCCGGAGGAGCGGCTCGTGCTCGGGGGGACCGCCAACCTGACGCGCAACGCCGCCGACTTCGCCGCGCTCAGTGGGTTCCCGGGGTCGTTGCGCTCCGTGCTCGAGGCGCTGGAGGAACAGGTCGTGGTGCTCAAGCTCATCGCGGCGACCCAGGACACCGGCCGAGTGACCGTCCGGATCGGCGAGGAGACCATGGCCCCGGAGATGCGGGGCACCTCGGTGGTCTCCACCGGCTACGGCTCGGCGGGCAACGTGCTGGGCGGTATGGGTGTGCTCGGCCCCACTCGCATGGACTACCCGGGAACGATCGCGTCGGTCGCGGCTGTTGCTCGATACATCGGAGAGGTGCTGGCCGAACGATGACGGCCGGTGCACTCACCTGCCCCACCCGAACTTTTCCCGACCCACCTTCCACCAAGAGGATATGAGTACACACGTGGCACGCGACTATTACGGAACTCTGGGCGTCGACAACAAGGCGTCGGACCAGGAGATCAAGCGCGCGTATCGCAAACTCGCGCGTGAGTTCCACCCCGACGTCAACCCCGACGAGTCGGCCCAGGCCCGCTTCAAGGACATCAGCTCCGCGTACGAGGTGCTGTCCGATCCCGAGAAGCGACGCATCGTCGATCTCGGTGGCGATCCGCTCGAGAGTGGCGGCGGAGGCGGAGCAGGCGGCTTCGGCGGTGCCGGCTTCGGCGGCGGACTGGGCGACGTGTTCGAGGCGTTCTTCGGCGGCAACGGCGGCGGCACCCGCGGACCCCGCGGTCGCGTCCAGCCCGGCTCGGACTCGCTGCTGCGCACCACGCTGACGCTGGAGGAGTGCGCCACCGGCGTCACCAAGCACATCGCCGTCGAGACGGCCGTGCTGTGCGACGTGTGCACCGGTTCCGGGACCAACGGCGACTCGACGCCGGTCCGCTGTGAGACGTGCAACGGTGCCGGCGAGGTCCAGTCGGTCCAGCGGTCGTTCCTCGGACAGGTCATGACGGCGCGTCCGTGCCCCACCTGCCGCGGCGCGGGCGAGACGATCCCCGATCCCTGCCGCAAGTGTGGCGGCGACGGGCGCGTGCGTGCCCGCCGCGAACTGGCCGTGAAGGTGCCGGCCGGTGTCGGCAGCGGGATGCGCATCCGCCTCGCGGCGCAGGGCGAGGTCGGCCCCGGCGGCGGTCCCGCCGGTGACGTGTACGCCGAGGTGGTCGAGAAGTCGCACGACGTGTTCGTCCGCGACGGCGACGATCTGCACTGCACCATCCGCGTGCCGATGGCGGACGCCGCCCTGGGCACGTCCGTCAGCGTCGACGCGATTCTCGACGGTCCCACGACGATCACCGTCGACCCCGGCACGCAGCCCGGCTCGGTGCAGGTCCTGCGCGGTCACGGCATGCCCAAGCTGCGCAGCGGTGTCCGCGGCGATCTGCACGCGCACCTCGAGGTGGTCGTCCCGGCCCGCCTGGACTCCACGGAGACCAAGTTGCTGCAGCAACTGCGCACTCACCGCGAACGCGACAACGCCGAGGTGGTCACCACCGCATCGCAGCACACCGGGGGACTGTTCTCCCGTCTGCGCGACGCCTTCAGTCGCTGATCGGGCGGGGGACCACTGGTGGCGGCGACCGTCTACTTCCTCGATCCGCTGCCGTCTCCGGGGGAGTCGGGCGCGTTGGACGGGGCCGAAGGTCGGCACGCGGCCACGGTGCGCCGGACGACCGTCGGTGAGCGGCTGGTGCTGTCGGACGGCCGCGGCTCGCTCGCGGCCGTCGAGGTCACCGGCGTCGAGAAGGCCCGGCTCTCGTTCACGGTGCTCTCCGTCACCACCGCGGAGCCGCCCCGGCCCACGGTGACCGTGATCCAGGCGCTCCCGAAGTCGGAGCGCTCGGAACTGGCCGTCGAGACGGCGACCGAGGCGGGTGCGGACGCGATCGTGCCGTGGCAGTCGCTGCGCTGCGTGTCGCGATGGGACGGCCCGAAGGCCGTCAAAGGTGTCGCGAAGTGGCGGAACGCTGCCTCCGCGGCCGCCAAGCAGGCGCGGCGTGCCTTCGTTCCCGACGTCGCCGACCTGCACGACACTCAGATGGTGCGCAGCCTGGTCGAGGGCGTCGTCGCACGTGGGGGCATCGTGGTCGCGCTGCACGAGGCTGCGCCCGGGGCCTTCGCGGACCTCCCGTTCCGCGGCGCACCCGAGGTGGTGCTCGTCGTCGGACCCGAGGGCGGGCTCGACGACACGGAGATCGACATGCTCGTCGGTGCCGGCGCGACGCCCGCGCTCCTGGGGCCGACCGTCCTGCGGACATCGACCGCGGCGGCCGTGGCGTTGGGCGCGCTCGGCGTCCTGACCGATCGCTGGTCCGGCGCGCCCCCTGCTTGATCTGCGGCGCGGGCCGCTGGTGCACGTGCTCCGGTTTCCGCAACCCGCTCCTGTTGTGACCGGAGCAGGTTGTTGCAACCGGAGCACCTGGCGCCGCCCGGCCCGTGTGCGGGAAGGGGCAGCTACGAGGGTTGCGCGCGACATACTGGAATGCGCTTCTCGGGGGAGACGTTAAGGTGGTGAGAGGTTCCCGTCGCGGCGAACCGAGTATCGAAACCCGAGAGAAGGCCATAGCCACCACGTGAGTGACAACATCCCTTTCGTCGGCACCAGAGGTGACGATGCGCAGGACACCACTCGTGCGTCCCGCGCGCAGAAGCGGCAGTCCTCACGCCCGGTTCTGACCGAGGCGCGTGTGACCGAGTCCATCGAACTCGACCCCGCCGTGATGTTCCCTCTGCTCGGGTCCGCCGACGGTAACCTCCGGGCGCTCGAGCAGGTGCTCTCCGCCGAGATCCACGTACGCGGCAACGTCGTCACGTTCGAGGGGGCACCGTCCGACATCGCCGTCGGCAAGCGGGTGCTCACCGAGCTCGCCGCCGTCGTGGTCGCCGGCGGACCGGTCACTCCGGACGCGGTGCGGCGCACCGTCGCGATGCTCAGCCGCGGCGTGAGCGAGTCTCCCGCCGAGGTCCTGAGCCTGGACATCCTGTCCCGACGCGGCAAGACCATCCGGCCCAAGACGCTGAACCAGAAGCGCTACGTCGACGCGATCGACGCCAACACCATCGTGTTCGGCGTGGGTCCCGCCGGAACGGGCAAGACCTACCTGGCCATGGCCAAGGCGGTGCAGGCTCTGCAGGCGAAGCAGGTCAGCCGCATCATCCTCACGCGCCCGGCCGTCGAGGCGGGGGAGCGACTCGGGTTCCTCCCCGGCACACTGCACGACAAGATCGATCCGTACCTGCGTCCGCTCCACGACGCGTTGCACGACATGATGGACGTCGAAGCCATCCCGAAGCTCATGCAGGCGGGCATCATCGAGGTCGCACCGCTGGCCTACATGCGTGGCCGCACGCTGAACGACGCGTTCATCATCCTCGACGAGGCGCAGAACACCACGGCCGAGCAGATGAAGATGTTCCTGACCCGCCTCGGCTTCAACTCGAAGATCGTCGTCACCGGTGACATCACCCAGGTGGATCTCCCCGGGGGATCGCGTTCGGGACTGCGTGCCGCCACCGAGATCCTGGTGGACATCGACGACATCCACTTCGCCAAGCTCGACAGCAGCGACGTGGTCCGGCACCGACTGGTCTCCGACATCGTCGACGCCTACGACCGTTTCGACGCCGCGGACGCCAAGTCCGCCAACCGCGCTGCGCGTCGCAGTGGCGGTCCCCGCGCCGCGCACCACTGATGTGGGCGTGCACGGGCACGGGGGCGTCGCCGCGCACTAGTACGGTGTTCGCATGAGCATCGAGGTCTCCAACGAATCCGGGATGGACGTCGGAGAAGAGGATCTGATCGCGGTCGCGCGCTACGCCATCGCGCAGATGGACGTGCACCCGGCAGCCGAGCTGTCCATGGTCCTCGTCGACTCCGCCACCATGGCCGATCTCCACATGCGCTGGATGGACCTGCCAGGTCCCACCGACGTGATGTCGTTCCCGATGGACGAGCTCGAGCCGGGCGGTCGCCCGGACTCACCGGACCCCGGTCCGTCGATGCTCGGAGACATCGTGCTGTGCCCGTCGTTCGCGGCGGACCAGGCCGAGAAGGCCGGGCACCCGCTCGAGCACGAACTCGCACTCCTCACCGTGCACGGTGTGCTGCACCTCCTCGGCTACGACCACGCGGAGCCGGACGAGGAGAAGGAGATGTTCGGCCTGCAGAACAGCATCCTCGAGGACTGGTACGAGAGTCTGCGCCAGGCCGAGCGCGACGCTCTGTCGGCTGCGCGAGACGCGAAATTGTTGGGCAGCACCGGCTTCGCGAATCCCCGGACCGATGCCGGTGGTGAGTCGACCCGGTGACCAGCGCTCCGGCACTGATCGTGCTCGCGGTTGTCCTCGTCCCTCTCGGTGGCCTCTTCGCCGCCATCGACTCCGCCGTCAACACCGTCTCCTCAGCACGCGTCGAGGAGATGGTGAAGGAATCTCGGGGCGGGGCGAGCGAACTGCTCCGCATCCTCGAGGATCGTCCGCGGTACGTCAATCTGATGGTGCTGCTGCGCATCCTGTGCGAGATCGGGTCCACGGTTCTGCTCGCCGGAGCGTTGCTGGACCTGCTCGCGCCGGCGCAGGCACTGGCCATCGCCGCCGGCGTCATGGTGGTGGTCGACTACGTCGTCATCGGCGTGGGGCCCCGCACACTCGGCCGCCAGCACGCGTACTCCATCTCGCTGGGGTCGTCCTACCCGCTGCGCGCCATCGGCATCCTGCTGGGCCCGGTGAGCCGGTTGCTCATTCTCGTCGGCAATGCGATCACGCCCGGCCGCGGCTTCCGCAACGGTCCCTTCGCCTCCGAGATCGAACTGCGGGAACTGGTCGACATGGCGCAGGAGCGCGGCGTGGTCGCCGACGACGAGCGCCGCATGATCCAGTCCGTGTTCGAGCTCGGCGACACCTCCGCACGCGAGGTGATGGTGCCGCGCACCGAGATGGTGTGGATCGAGCGTGACAAGTCCGCCGGACAGGCGACCACCCTCGCCGTGCGGAGCGGGCATTCGCGGATCCCGGTGATCGGCGAGAACGTCGACGACATCCTCGGCGTCGTCTACCTCAAAGACCTCGTGCAACAGACGTACACGTCGTCCGACGGTGGTCGCAGCGTGCGTGTCGACGAGGTCATGCGTCCCGCGGTGTTCGTCCCGGACTCCAAGCCGCTGGACAGCCTGCTCGCCGAGATGCAGAGGGACCGCAAGCACATGGCCGTCCTGGTGGACGAGTACGGCGGCGTCGCCGGACTCGTCACCATCGAGGACGTGCTCGAGGAGATCGTCGGCGAGATCGCGGACGAGTACGACACCGATGAGGTGGCCCCGATCGAGGAACTCGAGGACGGCCGCTTCCGGGTGTCGTCCCGGCTTCCTCTCGAGGACCTCGGCGAACTGTTCGACATCGAGATCGACAACGACGAGGTGGACACCGTCGGCGGCCTGCTGTCCTACGAGATCGGGCGCGTCCCGCTGCCGGGCGCCCGAGTCGAGGCACACGGGTTGATCCTGGTGGCCGAGGGCGGCTCCGATGCGCGCGGACGAGTGCGCGTGAGCACCGTGACCGCCGAGAAGCTTCCCGAACCGGACGCCGACGACGAGCACTCCGAGTCGTCGGACGAGAGAGACGAGATCGACCATGACCGAGACTGACGATTTCCACTCCGGGTTCGTGTGCTTCGTCGGACGGCCCAACACCGGCAAGTCCACCCTGACGAATGCCCTGGTGGGGGCCAAGATCGCCATCACGTCCTCCCGGCCCCAGACCACACGCCACACCATTCGGGGCATCGTGCACCGGGACCACGCGCAGCTGATCCTCGTGGACACCCCGGGTCTGCACCGGCCGAGGACCCTGCTCGGGCAGCGTCTGAACGACCTGGTGCGCGACACCTACTCGGAGGTCGACGCCATCGGTCTCTGCATCCCGGCGGACGAGAAGATCGGCCCCGGCGATCGCTGGATCCTGGAGCAGGTCCGCCACAACGCGGGCAGGACAGCGCTGGTCGGTCTGGTGACCAAGATCGACAAGGTCTCCAAGCAGCGCGTCATGGAGCAGCTGATCGCCGTCTCCAACCTGCTCGGTCCCGACTGCGAGGTGGTCCCCGTGTCCGCCGCGTCCGGCGAGCAGGTGGAGGTCGTCGTCGACGTCTTCGCGAAGGTGCTGCCGCCCGGGCCTGCGTTCTACCCCGACGGTGAGCTGACGGACGAGCCGGAGGAGACCCTCATGGCCGAGTTGATCCGGGAGGCAGCGCTCGAGGGAGTGCACGACGAGCTCCCGCACTCCCTCGCCGTGGTCATCGAGGAGGTCGGGCCCCGCGAGGGGTCGGACACGATGCTGGACGTGCACGCCATTCTCTACGTCGAACGTCAGTCGCAGAAGGCGATCGTCATCGGCAAGGGTGGGGCCCGACTGCGCGACGTGGGCACCGCGGCTCGCGGTCAGATCGAGAAGCTGCTCGGCACCCGCATCTACCTCGACCTCCGCGTCAAGGTGGCCAAGGACTGGCAGCGCGATCCCAAGCAGATGGGCAAGCTGGGCTTCTGACCCCGCGCTACCGTGCCGCGATCGATCGTCGCGACACGGTAGCCGGGTGCAGGTTCAGGACAGGTGCTCAGGCTCCGTCTGGGTCTTGTGGTGCTCGTCGGAGCGCATGGCGTCCTGGCCGCCGTGCCCCACTCCCGGGCTGCCGGCCCTGGCCGGACTCAACGAGACGACGATCGACTTCGACGTGGGGCAGTTGCTGTCGGTCGCCGACGAGTCCAGCGGAACCAGCGGGTTGGTCTCCGGGTAGTAGGCGGCTGCGGACCCCTTGGGCGTCTGGTACTCGACGATCCGGAAGTTCTCGGCGACGCGCACCACGTCGTCGTCGTCCCACTTGGTGGTGATGTCGACGAAGTCGCCGTCCTTCATGCCGAGTTCCGCGATGTCGCCGCGGTTGACGAACACGACGCGGCGGCCGCCCTCGATTCCCCGGTACCGGTCGCTGAGTCCGTAGATCGTGGTGTTGAACTGATCATGGCTCCGGAACGTCTGCAGCAGAAGATGTTTCGGCGGCACCTGCAGAGCCTCGATGGGCGAGACGAAGAACTCGGCGAGGCCGGACTCCGTCTGGAAGGTCCGCGAGTCCCGCGGCGGGTGGGGGAGGACGAAGCCTCCGGGGCGCCGAGCGTTGACCTCGTAGCCCTGGCATCCCGGAACCACCCGCGAGATGTGCTGACGGATGGTGCGGTAGTCGTCGCGCATGCCCTTCCAGTCGAGACCGTACCGGTCGCCGATCGTGGCTTCCGCGATCTGCGTGATGATCTCGACCTCGGACTTGACGTGCGGGCTCGGCGGATCGAGCGGACCGCGGGAGGAGTGCACCGAGCACGTCGAGTCCTCGACGCTGATCCACTGCGGCCCGCTGGCCTGGATGTCCTTCTCGGTGCGGCCCTTGGTCGGCAGGATCAGCGCCACGTCCCCGGTGACGAGGTGCGAGCGGTTGATCTTCGTCGAGATGTGCACCGTCATGTTCGTCTTGCGCATGGCATCGAAGGTGACGGTGCTGTCCGGCGTGGCCTGGGCGAAGTTGCCGCCGAGACCGAGGAAGAACTTCACCTTGCCGTCGCGCATCCCGCGGATCGAGTCGATCGTGTCGAGACCGTTCTCGCGGGGCGGATCGAAGCCGAACTCGCTCTCGAGTGCGTCGAGGAAGTGCTTCGGTACCCGCTCCCAGATGCCCATCGTGCGGTCGCCCTGCACGTTCGAGTGACCGCGCACGGGCAGCACACCCGCGTTCGGCTTACCGATGTTGCCCTGAGCGAACGCGAGGTTGGTGATCTCCTTGACGGTGTTCACGGCGTTGCGGTGCTGCGTGATGCCCATGGCCCAGCAGAAGACGGTGGCCTTCGAGTCGCGCAGGAGCTTCGCTGCGTCTGTGATCTGGGCTCGGGAGAGACCGGTGACCGTCTCCACCTCGTCCCAGTCGACCGCCGAGACGTGCTGCTTCCACAGATCGAAGTTGTTGGTGTACTTCTCGATGAACTCGTGATCGAGGGCGTCCCACTCGACCAGCAGCTTGCCGATGGCCTGGAAGAGCGCCAGGTCGCCGTTGATGCGGATCGGCAGGTGCATGTCCTCGAGATCGGTGCCGGGTCCCACCATGCCCCGCGGGGTCTGCGGGTTCTTGAAGTTGATGAGGCCGGCTTCGCGCAACGGGTTGATCGCCAGGATCTTGGCGCCGTTCTGCTTGGCCTTCTCCAGCGCGGACAGCATGCGCGGGTGGTTGGTGCCCGGGTTCTGTCCGGCCAGGATGATGAGGTCCGCGCCGTACACGTCGTCGAGCACGACGCTGGCCTTGCCGATGCCCATCGACTCCTGCAGGGCGAACGACGTGGACTCGTGACACATGTTGGAACAGTCCGGCAGGTTGTTGGTGCCGTACGCGCGAACGAAGAGCTGGTACACGAACGCGGACTCGTTCGACGCGCGGCCCGACGTGTAGAACGTGGCCTCGTCCGGGTGCAGCGAGCGCAGCTCCTCGCCGATGAGGTCGAAAGCCTCGTCCCACCCGATCGCCTCGTAGTGGGTGCCGCCCGACCGCTTGACCATCGGGTGCGTGATGCGTCCCTGCTGACCGAGCCAGTGCTCACTGTGCGAGTCGAGGTCGGCGATGCTGTGGCGCGCGAAGAACTCCGGGGTGGCGCGGCGCTTGTCGGCTTCCTCGGCGACGGCCTTCGCGCCGTTCTCGCAGAACTCCGCGGCGTGACGGTGACCCGGATCCGGATCGGGCCACGCGCAGCTCATGCAGTCGAAGCCCTCCGCCTGGTTCAGGTCGAGCAGGGTCCGTGCTGTCCGCACCGGGCCCATGCGCTCGAGCGAGCGCTTCATCGAGACGGCGACGGCTGTCGGACCGGCGGCATGTGTCTTCGGCTTCTCGATCGACAGGTCGGCCTCGTCGTAGTCCCGAGAGTCGTGTGTGCGTGTCATCGATCCGTCACTCCTTCATGTCGCGCGTGCCCCTCTGGTCGAGGGTAGTGCGCGGCGCCGACACGACCGGTCGGACGACGCGCTTCCACTCCTGTCTACCCGCGCCGACGATTCCGTACCCGTCGCCTAGCGTGAGGCCATGACGAGAACTCGCACCGTGTCCGATCACGTCGACGTCGCGGCATCGCCCGACGAGGTCTACGCCCTGGTCAGCGACCCGACACAGACGCATCGGTGGAGCCCCGAGAACACGGGAGCGGTGGTGGACGAGCCGCGCCGTGGAGGTACCTACGAGGGTATGACGTTCGTCGGCCGCAACAAGCGCGGCCGGGCGACGTGGAGCACGCGGTGCGTGGTGACGGCCGCCGATCCCGCACGGCGGTTCGCGTTCCGGGTCGAGGTCATCGGACCCGGCAAGCCGATCGTCCGCGCACGGAACGCGAGCTGGGAGTACAGCTTCGCACCCGTGGACGGCGGCACCCGCGTCACCGAGACGTGGACGGACGATCGGCCGTGGCCCGACGCGGTGGCCGCGCTGTTCGACAAGGTGGCCACCGGGGGCAGTTCCTTCGCGTCCTTCCAGCGCCGCAACATCGCGCGGACGCTGGCGAATCTGCAGGCCGAGCTCGGCGCTCCCTGACCTCGCCCGGTCGTCCTGCGTGGGACAATGACATGGTGCCGGCGAGCAGAGGTGGAGTGTGAGGTCGTATCGCGATCATGCCGTCGTCCTGCGCCAGCACAAGCTCGGTGAGGCCGACCGCATCGTCACGCTCCTCACCCGCCGCCACGGACTGGTGCGCGCAGTAGCGAAGGGCGTGCGCCGCACGACGTCGAAGTTCGGCGCCCGGCTCGAGCCGTTCGCCTACATCGACGTGCAGCTGTATCCCGGTCGCAACCTCGACATCGTGACCCAGGTACAGACCGTCGAGTCGTTCGCGTCCGACATCGTCGCCGACTACGGCCGCTACACCACCGGGTGCGCCGTCCTCGAGACCTCCGAGCGACTGGCGGGTGAGGAGCATGCTCCGGCGCCTCGTCTGCATCACCTGACCGTCGGCGCGCTGCGCACCCTGGCCTCCGGGGCTCGCGACTCGGAACTGGTGCTGGACGCGTTCCTGCTGCGGGCGATGAACTTCGCCGGGTGGGCTCCGTCGCTGGACGAGTGCGCGACGTGCGCTGCGCCCGGTCCGCATCGCGCGTTCCACGTCTCCGCCGGGGGAGCGGTGTGCACCCACTGTCGCCCCGCCGGGTCCAGCACACCCTCGGTGGGTGTGCTCGACCTGATGTCGGCCCTGCAGAGCGGCGACTGGGCGGGTACCGAGGCGTCGACCGACTCGATGCGCGTGCAGGCGAGCGGTCTGGTGGCCGCGCACCTGCAGTGGCATCTCGAACGGCAACTGCGGACGCTCCCGTTCGTCGAACGCAGTGGCGGGTCCGGGACCGCCGGGTCCGCACCTGCCGGAGAAACTCCGGTCGGGCAGGATGAGACCCGTGATCCGTCGAAGTCCACGCGAGCAGCCCACCCGGCGTGAGGTCCGCGCGCCCGATCCGCACCCGTCCGGTGCCCGCGCGCCGATCCTGCAGCCGGAGCTGATTCCCCGCCACGTTGCGCTCGTCATGGACGGCAACGGGCGCTGGGCGCAGGATCGCGGACTGCCCCGCACCGCCGGTCACGAGCGCGGCGAGGCCGTCCTCATGGACACGGTCTGCGGATGCATCGACATCGGTGTGCGGTGGCTGTCCGCCTACGCGTTCTCGACGGAGAACTGGCGTCGCAGCCCGGACGAGGTGAAGTTCCTCATGGGCTTCAACCGCGACGTCATCCGCCGCCGCCGCGACGAGATGCACGAGATGGGGGTGCGCGTCCGCTGGGCGGGGCGCCGACCGCGTCTGTGGCGCAGCGTCATCAACGAACTCGAGACGGCCGAGGAGCTCACGAAGGACAACACCGTCATGACGCTGACGATGTGCGTCAACTACGGCGGCCGCGCCGAGATCGTGGACGCAGCCCGCGAGATCGCCCGTCGCGCAGCAGCCGGACAGCTCGATCCCGACAAGATCTCCGAGGCGTCCTTCGCGAAGTACCTCGACGAACCGGACATGCCCGACGTCGATCTCTTCCTGCGGCCGTCCGGCGAGCAGCGCACGTCCAATTTCCTGATCTGGCAGTCCGCGTACGCGGAGATGGTGTTCCAGGAGAAGCTCTTTCCCGATTTCGATCGCCGCGACCTGTGGGCCGCGTGCGTCGAGTACGCCTCGCGTGACCGCAGATTCGGTGGTGTGAAATGACGGAGCAGGACATCGTGGCGGCCCTGCAGGACCGGGCCCGGCTGGCACTCGGACAGTTCGCGGACGTGTCCGTGGGCGACGACGGATCGCTCGGGTTCAGCTACGCGGGCGCACTCTGCTCGCTGCGTGCGGTCGCTCTGAGTCCGGGACTCGAGGTGCTCGCTCTGACGGCCGTGCTGGCCTGGGACCGTCCGTCGTCGGGAACGCTGCGGGCGCGAGTGGCGGTGCGCAACAGCGAGTCCCAGTTCGGCTCGATCTCGCTCACGACGCACGGGTCGCAGGCCGACGTCGTGATGCGCTACACGTTCCCGGCGTCGGGTCTCGACGACGAACCACTCATGACGATGCTCGTCCTGGTGCTCTCGGGTGTGGAGAAGGCGCGCGTCGGCCTGGTGCCGTGACTCATCGCGCGGCGCACTCGCTGCAGGTGCCGAAGATCTCGGCGGTGTGGCTGACGTCGCTGAAACCGTGCTTCGACGCCACCGACTTGGTCCAGCGCTCCACGGCGGCACCTTCCACCTCGACGGTGAAGCCGCAGTCGCGGCACACCAGATGGTGGTGGTGACCGTCGGAGCACCGGCGGTAGACGGACTCACCGGAATCGGTCCGCAGGACGTCGATGGTGCCGGCGTCCGCGAGGGCCTGCAGGGTGCGGTAGACGGTGGTGAGGCCGATACCGTCGCCACGCTTGCGCAGTTCGTCGTGCAGCTCCTGCGCCGACCGGAACTCGTCGACGGTCTCCAGCAGTTCGGAGATGGCGCTGCGCTGCTTGGTCGAGCGCACACCGATGGTGCGGGGAGCGGTCACGAGTGGTTCTCCTCCTGAGCGTGGGCGACGGCGTCGACGACGATGTGGGCGAGGTGGTCGTCCACCAGGCGGTACAGGACCTCGCGTCCGGCACGCTCACCGCGGACGACGCCCGCGGCCTTGAGGACACGCAGGTGCTGGCTGATGAGGGGCTGCGTGACGCCCAGTGCACCGACCAGCTCGTGCACACACCGCTCCGACTCGCGCAGTTGCAGCACGATCGCGATGCGCACCGGAGCGGCGAGTGCACGCAGCAGGTCGCCCGCGCCGCCCAGCACGTCCTTGGACGGCAGCGGAACGGGGCTCGGAGCCGCGGGAGGGACCACCGTGTCGTCGATGCTCATGAAGGTCCTCCTGCACTGTGGGGTGGTGCTTAATGGAAACAGTAACCACTTTCGACATCTACTCTGATATGCGCGGACGTGCATGTCAACTCACCGGTGCTCGAAGACCGGGACGTCGCCGGATAGTCTGATGTGTCGCGAGCAGAGGGACACCCCCTCGCTCGGCAGTACTACCGACCACCCGAGATGGAGAGCTGGCCCCGTGGCACCGAAGTCCAAGATCGATACCGTCGCCAACCTGGCCAAACGCCGGGGACTCGTCTACCAGTGTGGCGAGATCTACGGCGGAACCAAGTCGGCCTGGGATTACGGCCCCCTCGGCGTGGAGCTGAAGGACAACATCAAGAAGCAGTGGTGGCGCAACATGATCACCAGCCGCGAGGACACGGTGGGTCTCGACTCGTCCGTGATCCTGCCGCGCGAGGTGTGGGAGGCGTCCGGCCACGTCGAGACGTTCTCCGACCCGCTGGTCGAGTCGCTCCACACCCACAAGCGCTACCGCGCCGATCACCTGCTCGAAGCGTACGAGGAGAAGCACGGCCACCCGCCGGAGAACGGACTAGCCGACATCCGTGATCCCGAGACCGGGGAGCCCGGTTCCTGGACGGAGCCGCGCGCATTCTCCGGACTGCTCAAGACGTTCCTCGGACCTGTCGACGACGAGGCCGGACTGCACTACCTCCGCCCCGAGACGGCGCAGGGCATCTTCGTCAACTTCGCCAACGTGCTCACCACGTCGCGCAAGAAGCCGCCGTTCGGCATCGGCCAGATCGGCAAGAGCTTCCGCAACGAGATCACGCCCGGCAACTTCATCTTCCGCACCCGCGAGTTCGAGCAGATGGAGATGGAGTTCTTCGTCAAGCCCGGCGAGGACGAGCAGTGGCACCAGTACTGGATCGACTACCGCATGAAGTGGTACACCGATCTGGGCATCGACCCGGAGAACCTGCGCCTGTACGAGCACGCGCAGGAGAAGCTGTCGCACTACTCCAAGCGCACCGTGGACATCGAGTACCGCTTCGAGTTCCAGGGCAGCGCGTGGGGCGAGCTCGAGGGCGTCGCCAACCGCACCGACTTCGACCTGTCGACGCACTCGAAGCACTCGGGCACCGACCTGAGCTTCTACGACCAGGCCAACGACGAGCGTTACACGCCGTACGTCATCGAACCTGCTGCGGGACTGACTCGTTCGCTCATGGCCTTCCTCGTCGACGCGTACCACGAGGACGAGGCGCCCAATGCGAAGGGCGGCGTGGACAAGCGGACGGTGCTGCGACTCGATCGTCGTCTGGCGCCGGTCAAGGCCGCCGTGCTCCCGCTGAGCCGCAACGCCGACCTGACGCCCAAGGCCAAGGACCTCGCGGCGACTCTGCGACAGAACTGGAACGTCGAGTTCGACGACGCCGGCGCCATCGGTCGCCGCTACCGTCGCCAGGACGAGATCGGCACCCCGTTCTGCATCACGGTCGACTTCGACACGCTGGACGACCATGCGGTCACCATCCGCGAGCGCGACAGCATGGCACAGGAGCGGATCGCCCTCGATCAGGTCGAGGGCTACCTCGCCACCCGACTGCTGGGCTGCTGACCGCTACTTCTGCAGAGCAGCGATCATCTGCTCCTCGGTCTCTTTCCCGACCCGCTCGAAGGCGATGCCTGCGAGCGGGTCGGCCAGTTTCGCGAGGCCGTTGAACTCGATATTCGCGTGATAGGTGATCTCGGTGGAGGTCGGGCCGGCCTCGTTCAGCGTGATGTCGTCGGTGCTCGTCGCGGTCTTGTTCGTGCCCTTCAGAACGATGTGGCCGGGCTCGTCGACCTCGAGGCGATACGTCAGCTCGGTCGAGATCCCGTACAGCTTGGACGTGTTGTTCCATTCCGTGCCGACGGCGACAGGTCCGGGTGTGGCCTGCGTGCACGCCACGGTGCCCGGATCCCATTCGGTGGCGTTCGCGAAGTCGCGCAGGTACGCGGCCACGTCCGCCCGTGATCGGGTGACGGTGAAGGTGCGGGTGACATCGACCATGGGTGGGGCTCCTGATGCTAGGTGGGTGACTCCAGAGTGCCCGTTCGCGCGCAGTACTGAAACACCACGTCAGCGGACACAGGAGTGCTGCTGGTACTCCACCAACTGGCGCTGCACCGACACGGGTACCGGGATGCGGGTGTAGACCGGCACACCGTCACCCACTGCGATCCACGCGGGGAACACGAAGGGCTTCCTGGCGTCCGCGATGACATGCGGTTCGCAGGACGCCGTCGACAGCGTGACCGGGACGTCGATGCTCGCTGTTCCCGACGCCAGCGTGACCGGCACCTCCTCGCTGCTCAGCGCGTAGAGGAGGCTGCCGCGAATCTCGTCGAGGCGCAACGGGTCGTCACCGCCTCGGCGATCCAGGGTGAGCACCGCCGACAGAGGCGCCGCGGGGTCCGCCGGTGGAGGGCCGGGAACCAGGGTGACCGCGACGATGTCGGCGAGTTCGGCGGCGGCACATTCTTCGGCGTGGATTCGGTTCAGGGTGTCGTTCTGCGACGCGAGCGGCACCTCGACCGCGATGTCGTCACTCGTCTCGACGACCGCTGCCGCCGGTTCCGCTCCGACATCGCACAGCGCTGTTCCGTACGGCACGGTGACGTCGATGCGGGAGCCGCGGTCGAGCGTGATCTCGCGAGGTGTCGCGTCGACCGTCTCGAAGCCGGGAGAACGCAGTGCGACCGACCGGACGGTGACCGGCTGCTCCGACGCGCCGGTGAGCGTCACCTGAAGCTGTCCGCCCACCGCGTCGTCGTCGCGGCTCCGGTAGGCGGATGCGCTCACCGGGGCACGGACCTCCGGCGGCGGCGGTGCGCAGCCGACGAGGAGAGTCAGGGCGAGGGCGCTCGCCGCGACCCGGGCGGTCACCGGCTCAGAAACGTCCGCCGGACGAGCGTCCGATGCGTCCCGAGCTGCCGGAGCCACCGAACGAGCGCGGGCCGCCGCCGAATCCGCCGTAGCCACCGCCGCGACGGTTCCCGTACGAGCGGCCCCCCGAGAAGCCGCCCCGCAGCACGCTGTCGATGAGCACGCCGGTGAGAATGCCGCCCGCCGAGGACGAGCCGCCGTACCCACCGCTGTGCCGAGGGCGCTGTGTCGCCTCCCAGTCGGCGACGTCCGCCTGAGCGAGGTGCGACGCCTGCGCAGCGAGGGACAGGGCGGCCGCGGCGTGCTGCAGAGCGCGTGGCGCGTCCGTGGCACCCAGCTGCTGGGCGGCTTGGACGTGCCGTTCGGCCTCGGCGAGCCGCGTGCGTGCCTGGACCTTCACCGCGCCGGTGCGGGCGCCGATGTACTCGCTCGCGGCACGCACCTGTGCCTGCGCCGACGCGAGGTCCCGGTCCAGTCGAGCGCGGGCATGGTCGTCCTGTTCCTTGCTCTGTGTGGCGACGGCGAGTGCGGAGTCGAGTTGCGCGTCGGCCGCGACGAGGGCGTTCATACTGCCCAGCGGATCCTGCGTGCCGCGGGTCCGTGCCCGACCCAACGCCTCGGCGACGGCGGCCCGTGCCGCGGCGAGTCGGTCTCCGCCGTGCGAGGCGAGGCGGTCCGCCGACGCGATGTCGGCTTCCGCGTCGGCCATCGCCGCGTCGAGCCCGGAGCGCGCGGCCTCGATGTCGGCGTCGGCGTGCTCGACGGCGTCGAGCAGCGATCGGGCGCGCGACAGCGCACTCTCCGCGGTGCGCACCGCGGCCACCACCGGTCCCTGGTGACCCACCGGTTGCGCGGCGGCATCACGCCCCTCGTCGATGCTCGCGTCGGCGAGCTCGAGCTGTTCCTTCGCCAGGTCGACGTTGTTCGCCACCGGCGCGAGGACGGAGCTGTCGTACCGCCCCGCGAGGCTCGTCAGGGTCGCCGCCGCCGCGTCCAGCCGCGCCGTCTGCTCCACCTGCCCGCGCGTGAGCGCGTCGAGACGGGAGTCCGCGTCGATCAACAGGTTCCGTATCTCGTCGAACTCGGCGACCTTCTCGTCGAGGTGCCGGTCCGCGTCACTGCACGAGGTAATGATCGACAAGAGCATCTGGCGCCGCTCGTCGGGCGACTCGGGGATCGCGTCGTCCAGACGCTGCCTCGTCTCGAACGCGGCCGCGAGCGCGCGGCGGGCGCCGTCGAGAGCCTCGACGAACGGGCGAGCCGCGGCCTGTCCCAGTTCGCCGACGGCAGTGGACAACTCGTCGGCACTGGCCCGGATCGCCTCGTCGGTCTCCACCAGCAGAGCGCGGGAACGCTCGTCCAGGACGTCGAGCGGGAGAGCGGCGAAGGCCGCGGGGTCACTGCCGTCCAACTGCTCGGCGGCCTCCAGTGCATCGGCTCGCCGCCGCCGTGCGCGCAGCCGAGTGAAGGCGAAGGCGCCCAGTACGAGGACGAGGATCACGCCGACGGCGACCCAGAGACCTGCCGATCCCGAGCCGGTGGTCGACGCCGCCTTGCCCAGGCCGGTGGCTGCCGCCGTCGCCGCGCCCGCCCAGTTCTCCTCGCGCAGCGCCGGTTCGATCGAGGCCTGCTCGAGTTCGGAGATCTCCGAGTCCGAGATGCTCGACAGCGCCTGGGGAACGTTCAGGACGTACGAGCGGGCCTTCGTCGCGACCGCCATGAGCACATCACGGTCCCCGAAGTCGCTGGTGGACGCCGTGCGCTCACCCCACGAGGTGGCAGCCTGGCCCGAGAAGTCGTCGAGGAAGACTACCCAGAGCCGGAAGCCCTGCTCGTCGTAGAGGGTGTCGACGGCGGACTGCACCTCGGACACCTCACCGGCATCGAGTGCGCCGGCCTGATCGGTGACCTGCTCGGGCACTCGGAACGGTTCCTCGGCGGAGGCGGGCACGCCCACACCGACCACGGCGAGGACGAACAGGATCGCGGTGGTGGCGGCACGCAGGAGCACTCGGACCCGGGTCATGGTGGGAACCTACCGGGAGCGTGGCCGAACGGTGCGAACGAGGACGAGAGACCCGTGACAACTGTCATGCCGCGGTCGTGACGCACGAACGAGGGGTCGTCCCTCGCATCGGAGCAGTGTTCTTCTCATGACCACACCAGCGATTCACCTCGACCATCTGCGGAAGTCGTTCGCCGGGCCGGGCCACACCCGTGTCCAGGCCGTCGACGACCTGTCACTCGTCGTCCACCCGGGCGAGATCGTCGCGTTCCTCGGGCCCAACGGCGCCGGCAAGACCACCACGATCGACATGATGCTGGGCCTCGGTCGTCCCGACGAGGGCTCCGTCGCCCTCTTCGGCGGATCGCCCGAGGACGCCGTCGCGACGGGCCGCGTGTCGGCGGTGATGCAGAGCGGGGGACTGCTGAAGGACATCACCGTCGAGGAGACCGTGCGCCTCATCGGCACGCTGTACTCGTCCACCCGGCCCGTCTCGGAAGTCCTGGCACGCGCAGGCATCGCGGACATCGGGGGCCGGATGGTGGGGAAGTGCTCCGGCGGTCAGCAGCAGCGGTTGCGGTTCGCGCTCGCCCTGCTCCCGGATCCCGATCTCATCGTGCTCGACGAGCCGACCACGGGCATGGACGTGGAGGGCCGACGTGAGTTCTGGGCCGCCATGCGCGAGGACACCTCGCACGGACGCACGGTCCTGTTCGCCACGCACTACCTCGACGAGGCGGACGCCTACGCCGACCGCATCGTGCTGCTGCGCGACGGGCGCATCGTGGCGGACGGCACCGCGGCCGAGATCAAGAACGTGGCGTCCGGCCGGCGGGTCTCGGCGATCCTGCCGGGCGCGCGGGCAGCCGATCTGCTGGCCGTTCCCGGCGTCGACGACGTCGAGATCCACGGTGACCGGCTCACCGTCCACGCGACGGACTCGGATGCAGTCGCTCGATACCTGTTCGCACACACCGCAGCTCGCGAGGTGGAGATCGTTCCCCACACTCTCGAGGACGCGTTCCTGACCCTCACCACCGACACCACCGGGAGCCTCGCATGACCGCCACCGATTCGACCACCACCACCACCACTGTCCGGACGCTGCCGGCTCGGGGCGGATTCAACGCCGGCTTCCTCGCACTCGAGATGCGCCGGATGTTGCGGAACCGCCGCACCGTCGTCTTCGCACTCGTCGTGCCGCCGATCTTCTTCCTCATCTTCGGGCTGCAGGGTGATCTGAAGACCGAGTCGGCAGGATCGGCGAACGTCACCGGCTACGTCATGGTGAGCATGGCCCTCTACGGCGCGATGCTGGCCACCACGAGCGGCGGCGCCATGGTCTCGATCGAACGCGGACTCGGATGGAGCCGTCAGCTGCGGCTCACCCCGCTGACCCCCACCGCGTACATCGCGGTGAAGGTCGTCGTCGCCATGGCGCTCGGGCTCGTGTCCGTGGCCGTCGTCTTCGCCGTCGGTGCGGCGACAGGCGCGACTCTTCCCGCCGCGGCATGGGTGGAGTGCTTCGTGCTCGCCTGGATCACCTCGATCGTGTTCGCGGCGTTCGGCCTCTTCATGGGGTACCTGCTGCCGTCGGAGAACGTGATGCAGATTCTCGGACCCGGTCTCGCTGTGCTCGCGTTCGCCGGTGGTCTCTTCGTCCCGGCGAGTGGATGGTTCGCGACTGTGGCGAAGTTCGTCCCCACGTACGGGGTGGCCACGTTGGCGCGGTCGCCGCTCGGGGACACCTCGTGGACGTCGCTGGTGGAGGCGCTCGTCAACGTCGCGGTGTGGACGACGATCTTCGTGATCGGCGCGATGACGATGTTCCGCAAGGACACCGCCCGCGTATGACACGTCCGGACACCAGGGGGTCTAGCGTGGCGGCGGTGAGCAGGACCACCGCCGCCGCGCTCGGCCGTCGTCAGGGCCTCGTGCAGTCACTTCGCTCGCATTTCGTCATCGAGCCGCGCGAGGTGAACGTCGACGACAGCGAGGGGACGCGACTGCGCGCCGCCGTGCGCCGAGGCTGGGTCTTCAGTGCGGTGTGGCTGGCCTACCTGATCTATCCGGTACGGGCGGTGTGGAGTTACGACGGGCCCGTCCACTGGCAGGTGGCCGCAGCGCTGTGTCTGCTCGCCTTCGCCGCGGTGTTCCTGGGTGGTTTCCGCGACTTCCGGGGACGGCTGCATGCCGAGGCGCAGGTGCGGGTGCCCCGACAGTGGGCTGTGGTGGTGGCGCTGATGCTGCTGCTGGTTCCGGTCGCTCCCGCAGCCGGTGACTCCGTGTTGACGGGATGCGTGTTCGTGGCGGTTCTCGCCGTCATGACCCTTCCTCGCCGGTCGGGTCTCCTCGTGCTCGCTGCGAACGTCGCCGCGGTCGAGGTGCTTCCCCGTGTCGTCCCGAGTTGGACCCCGGACGATTCCGCCGGGTTCACCGTGGCGGTGGCCGCGTTCGCCGCCTGGGGAATCAGCCAACTCGTCGCTCGCAACATCCAGCTGACCGAGGCGCGCCGCCGCCTGTCCGACCTGGCCGTGGTCGAGGAGCGCGAGAGAGTCGCTCGCGACGTCCACGACATCCTCGGCCACTCGCTGACCGTCATCACCATGAAGGCCGAGCTGGCCGGGCGACTCGTCGAGGTGGATCCGGCGCGTGCCGCCGTCGAGATCGCCGACGTCGAGAGCCTCTCGCGCGCAGCGCTCGCCGACGTGCGATCGACGGTGGGCGGGCTGCGTCACCTGCGACTCGACACCGAGATACGGGGAGTGCGCAGCGCCGTCGAAGCGGCAGGGATGACACTGCACATCGAGGGGTCGGTGCGTGACGTGGCGGAGGAGTTCCGTGAGCTGTTCGCCTGGGCGCTCCGGGAAGCGGTGACGAACGTGGTGCGTCACAGCGGCGGAACCGAATGCCGGGTGCGACTCGATGCCCGCCGCATCACCGTCGCGGACAACGGCATCGGGCCGCAGGGCGAGTCCACGGGCACCGGCCTGCGGGGACTCACCGACCGCGCGGACGCCCTCGGCGCCGCCGTCCGGGTCGCACGGGGAAGTGACGGCGGGTTCACTCTCACGGTGACGGCGCCGTGACGATCCGACTCCTGCTGGCCGACGACCAGGCCCTGGTCCGCGGCGCTCTGGCCGCCCTGTTGGGACTCGAGCACGATCTCGACGTCGTCGCGGAGGTGGGGCGCGGCGACGAGGTGGTGCCCGCAGCGCTCGAGCACCGTCCCGACGTGGCGCTTCTCGACGTCGAGATGCCCGGGGGAGACGGCATCGCGACCACCGCCCTGCTGCGGGCGGCAGTCCCCACGTGTCGCGTGCTCGTGGTCACCACCTTCGGACGGCCCGGGTACGTGCGGCGGGCCATCGACGCCGGTGCCGACGGATTCGTGGTCAAGGACACGCCCGCTCGCCAGCTCGCCGAGGCGGTCCGGCGGGTCCACGCCGGGATGCGCGTCATCGACCCGGCACTGGCGACGGAGACACTGACGGCCGGGAACTCGCCCCTGACACCGCGGGAGCGGGACGTCCTGTCCGCGGCGCGCTCCGGGACCACCGCAGGGTCCATCGCCGCCGCGCTGCACCTCTCCGAGGGCACGGTGCGGAACCATCTCTCCGCCGCCATCGGGAAGACCGGTGCCACCACGCGCGCCGAGGCCGTGCGCATCGCGGAGGACAACGGGTGGTTGTGAGGCGCGCCGGACAGATCTCCGCGGGTGCGGCTGGCAGAATCGACGTGTGAGTACCGACTACCGCTACGACGACCCGTACGTGCCGCAGCCCGATCGTCTCGGCTTCGGCGGCACCGTCGCGCGCTGGCTCCGTCGGCTCGTGGCGGGCGTGGTCCTCGTGGGAGTGCTCCTCGTCGGTGGGACCGCCGTGCGGGTGTGGCAGGTGGCTCGGATCGACGATCACACGCCGTCGGACGCCATCGTCGTGCTCGGCGCGGCCCAGTACGACGGCGTCCCCTCGTCGGTCTTCGAGGCGCGACTCGAACAGGCGTCGGCGCTGTTCTCCAGCGGGGTCGCTCCGCTGATCGTGACGGTCGGTGGCAAGCAGGTGGGCGACAACTACACCGAGGCGGCGTCGGGTCGGAACTACCTGATGGACCAGGGTGTTCCGGGCGAGGACATCGTCGCCGTCGAGGAGGGGTCGGACACCCTGCTCAGCATCGAGGCCGTCGCGGCGGAGTTGCAGTCGCGAGGACTGACCGACATCACCCTGGTGAGCGATCCGTGGCACTCGCTGCGCACCCGCACCATGGCGCGCGACGCCGGTCTGGACGCGTGGACGTCGCCCACCCGCCAGGGCCCCGCCGTGTTCACCCGCGAGTCGCAGATCCACGGGATCGCCAGGGAGACAGCGGCTCTGCTGTGGTACCAGCTGACGCACTACTCCGCGGACTTCCAGTACACGGCCAGCCAGTGACGCAGTACGACGCGGCGGACCTCGAACGACTGGTGGCGGAGGGGCCGAAGACGGCCGCGCTGGTGCTCACCGAGACACCCGGCGATTCGCGAGGACACTTCGCCCGTGATCGCGCCCGGGTGCTGCACTCGGCCGCGTTGCGACGCCTCGCCGACAAGACTCAGGTCACCGGTCCCCGTGAGGGCGACACGCCCCGCACCCGATTGACGCACTCTCTGGAGGTCGCCCAGATCGGGCGCAGCATCGCCGACGGCATCGGGTGCGACCCCGATCTGGTGGAACTGGCCGGGCTGGCCCACGACATCGGCCACCCGCCCTACGGCCACAACGGCGAGCGAGCTCTCGACGAGGTGGCCGAGTCCTGCGGCGGGTTCGAGGGCAACGCTCAGAACCTTCGGATCCTCACGGTGCTGGAACCGAAGGTCCTCACCGAGGACGGCGCCAGCGCCGGGTTGAACCTCACTCGTGCCTCGCTCGATGCCGCGATCAAGTACCCGTGGCTGCGGCCGCGGCCGGGCGCGAAGTTCGGCGCCTACGACGACGACGCCGACACCCTCACCTGGATCCGCGAGGGCGCACCCGAGGGTCGTCAGAGCCTGGAGGCGCAGGCGATGGACTGGGCCGACGACGTCGCGTACTCGGTGCACGACGTGGAGGACGGCATCATCGCCGGGCGCATCGACCTCCGGTCGCTGGCGGACCCCAGCGAGCAGTCGGCCCTCGCCGAGATGTCGGTGAGCGAGTTCCGCGGCTTCGACCGTGACCACATGCGCGAGGCCGCTCAGCGGTTGTCGGAGATGCCGGTGGTCACCGATGCGTCCGGCTACGACGGCACTCTCGTCCGCTCGGTGGCGCTCAAGCGGATGACGAGCGAACTGGTGGGCCGATTCACCACCGCCGCCATCTCCAGCACCCGGGAGGCGGCCGACGGCAGGCCTGTGCGGCGCTACGAGGCGGATCTCTCCGTGCCGTCGCTGGTCCGAGCGGAGGTGGCGTTGCTCAAGACGATGGCGCTGCGTTACGTGATGTCCGACGCCGGGCACCGGCTCCGGCAGGACCGTCAGCGCGATCGCATCCACCGCGTCGCGGCCTGGCTGCTGTACTCGGCGCCGGCCTCGCTCGATCCGATGTTCGTTCCCGTGTGGAACGCCGCCGCGGACGACGCCCAACGCGTCCGCGTCGTGGTGGATCAGATCGCGTCCTACACGGAGTCGCGGCTCGAACGGGTGGACAAGAGCAGCCTCGGAGCGCAGGCGTCCTGGGGTTAGCGGGTCCGGGTCGGTACGGCGGGGGAGCCGTGTCGGACCCGGCACTAGACTGGGCTCGTGGCCGGCCGGATACCTGAACGCGATGTAGCCGCCATTCGCGAACGCACTCGCATCGAGGACATCGTCGGCGAGTACGTCGCACTGAAGGCTCCGCGAGGCGATTCCATGAGCGGGCTCTGCCCGTTCCACGACGAGAAGAACCCGTCGTTCCACGTCCGGCCGAATCACGGCACCTTCCACTGCTTCGGCTGTGGTGAGGGCGGCGACGTGTACACGTTCCTGCAGAAGATCGAGCACATCACGTTCGTCGAGAGCGTCGAGCAACTCGCGGATCGGCTGAGCTACTCCATCTCCTACGAGGGTGGCGGCACCTCGGTCCAGCGTGATCGTGGGACCCGGTCCCGCCTCGTCGCGGCCAATGCGGCAGCGCAGCAGTTCTACGCCGAGCAACTCGGATCACCCGAGGCGCAGGCGGCGCGGGACTACCTGACGCAGCGCAACTTCGATGCCGCCGCGGCACAGGAGTTCGGGTGCGGGTTCGCCCCGAGTGGGTGGGACACGCTCACCAAGCATCTGCTGAACAAGGGCTTCGAGTTCAAGGAACTCGAGGCGGCCGGGCTGTCCCGCGAGGGCAAGCGGGGTCCGATGGACCGGTTCCACCGTCGATTGCTGTGGCCCATCCGCAACCTGTCCGGTGACGTCATCGGCTTCGGCGCACGCAAGATCTTCGACGACGACACGATGCCGGGCAAGTACGTCAACACGCCGGAGACGTTGCTGTACAAGAAGTCTCAGGTGCTGTTCGGCCTCGACCTGGCGAAGAAGGACATCGCCAAGGGGCACCAAGCCGTCGTGGTCGAGGGCTACACCGACGTCATGGCCATGCATCTGGCCGGGGTCAAGACGGCGGTCGCCTCGTGCGGTACCGCCTTCGGTGACGAGCATCTCGCGCTCCTGCGTCGGCTGCTGATGGACGACAAGTTCTGGCGCGGCGAGATCATCTACACCTTCGACGGGGACTCCGCCGGCCAGGCTGCCGCGATGAAGGCCTTCTCGGGAGACCAGAAGCTCGCCGGCCAGACGTTCATCGCGGTGGCTCCGGACGGGATGGATCCGTGCGACCTGCGCCTCGAGAAGGGCGACGCGGCTGTACGTGATCTCGTCGCGCGTCGTACCCCACTCTTCGAGTTCGCCATCCGCGGCGCACTGTCCGAGTGCGATCTCGACACCGCCGAGGGGCAGGTCGAAGCCCTGCGCCGCACCGTGCCGATGGTCGCGCAGATGAAGGACCGTGCGCTGCGCGACAACTACGCGGCTCGGCTCAGCGGCTGGGTGGGTTGGATCGACGAGCGCATGGTGGTCAACCGGGTGCGCGAGGAAGCGGCGAAGATCGCGAAGGGTGGCGCGCCGGCGCCGCTCCGGCGGCCTGTCCGCAGTACCGAGACCGAGAAGGCCGCGCCGGTCGGTCCGGCGCATCCGGCGCGCAACGACCCCACCCTGTGGCCGCAGCGCGAAGCCCTCAAGGCCGTCATGCAGCACCCCGGTATCGCCGGGTCCGTGTTCGATTCGCTGCCGCCCGAGACGTTCGGGCACCCGGCGTACGCCGCGGTGTCCGAGGCGGTCCGCGAGGCCGGTGGAACGGCCGCGGGGCTCGGGGGCGGGGAGTGGCTCGATGCCGTCGGCAAGAAGGCGGAGCCGAAGGGATTGCGCTCACTGGTCACGGAACTGGCCGTCGAGGCCATGCCCATCTCCGACGAGGCGACCCCGCGCTACATCTCGGGTGTGCTCGCGCGCCTGCAGGAAGTGTGGGTAGGCCGGCAGGTCGCGGAACTGAAATCGAAGCTGCAGCGCATGTCACCCATCGACAAGCCGGACGACTACAACGCGCTGTTCGGCGACCTCATCGCGCTCGAGCAGTACCGCCGCAGCCTGTTGGAGCAGGCAGTCGGCAGCACCACGGACGCGGAGTTCCCCGCTGTCTAGAGCTTGTCGTGCGGGATGTAGAGCTGAGTGTCGTCGACCTGCTTCATCGGCTCGAGCTTCGGCTGTGTACTGAGGGTGTCGGCCAACTTCTGGCGTCCGGCCGACACGACCTTCTTCGTCGCGGGACTCGACGCCACCGCCTTCGTCGCGCGGCTGATCTGTTCGTAGCGCGCCCGCCCCGCCTTGGTGCCGAGCACGTATCCGGCAGCGATGCCGGCCAACATTCCCATCATGTGAGCGTGAGTCCTTTCGAGACGTCTGAGACCATCCTGCCCGACGTGACCGGGCACGGCGAACTCCCCGGGGCGGGTGCGGCGAAACGAGAAGAGCCCGTGACCGACAACGGTCACGGGCTCTGCGTGCTCCCCCATCTGGACTTGAACCAGAAACCCTTCGATTAACAGTCGAATGCTCTGCCAATTGAGCTATGGGGGAATGTTCGTGGCTCCGACAGCACCCTCTCGGATGCATCCTCGCCGAGAAGAGACTCTAACCCATGGCACCCGTCGACCACCAAATCGCCCCGTCCTGGCACCACCACACCCGGCCTGGTCAGGGTAACCTAACTCGGAACGACGACCTCGACTGCGGGAGCACCGACGATGACCGACGACACCGAGCCGACCTTCTACTGGGCCGAGGTGGTGGACCGGACGACACTGAGCCCCAACCTCGTTCGCCTCACCTTCGGCGGAGAGGACCTGCGCCGGTACCGGCCGGCCGGTGTGGCCGACGAGTGCGTCGCGCTCTACTTCCCGGCTCCCGGCGACGCTCGGCCGCCGGCCATGCAGTGTGTCGACGGGGTGTGGTGGTACCACGACGACGCCACCCGTCCCGAGGGACGCAACTACACGGTGCGACGGGTGACGGACGCCGGTGAGCTGGTGATCGACTTCGTCGCCCACGACGGCGGGGTGGCCGCGTCCTGGGCGCTGTCGGCGCGACCGGGCGACGTCGTGGTCGTCACTCCGCCGCGGCACTGGTTCGCGCCGCCGGCGGACACCGCGTGGTTCCTCCTCGCGGCGGATCTCGCCGGGCTTCCGGCGCTGGGCCGAGTGCTCGAGGAGTTGCCCGCGAACACTCGGGCCCATGCGATCGTCGAGGTTCTCGACGAGGCCGACGTGCAGACGTTCGAGTCGGCGGCCGAGGTGACAGTGCAGTGGTGCGTCGGGTCCGGTAACGGGCACGGTCCCGGAGTGCTGCCGGACGCGGTGCAGGCGTGGGAGTTCCCGCCGGGCGCGGGTTACGTCTTCTTCGCGGGGGAGGCCGCGGACTCGCGTGCCGTCCGCAAGTACGTGCGCCGCGAGCAGGGTATGGGCGTCGACCGTTTCGACATCATCGGCTACTGGCGCGTGCGAGCCGAGCAGTGGCTCGCGAAGTACACGGCGGTGGAGAAAGAGGTGTCCGCCGTCTACGTGGGCGCGCTGCAGGAGGGCCGTTCGGAGTCCGAGGCGGCTCTGATCTACGACGAAGCGCTGGAGAAGGTGGGGCTCTGACGCACTCCTCGGCGCGCGAACTCCAGGAGCACCGCACCCGAAGCAACCCCTGCCACGATGTCGATCCACATCCGGTCCGACCCGGCGACGGCCAGGACGAAGCCGAGCACCCCGAGAGCGGTCAGCACCGAGCCCAGGACGTCGAACAGTCGCAGGTGCCACAGGCGCGCCAGGACGACGAAGTGCACGCCGACCACGACGGCCACCCAGGCGACCCCGGCCTCGGGCAGTCCGAGAGGCCCCGCCACGATGCTGATGCCGACGAAGAGCAGCACCACCTCGGCGAGCACGATCACGACGTAACCGCGTCCGAACGGTGTGACACCCGCGGGCACCGTGGCCACGGGATTGCGCGCGATTCCCACGAGAACGGTGATCGCGGCCGCCGCAGCGGCCACACAGAACGCGAGACGCAGGAGTGTCGGCGACGACGCCGAGTTGACCACCACGAACACGAGTCCGAACACGGCGCCGATGAGGGATCCGAGCTTCTGTGGGGGCAACCGGCGTCGGGTGGTCATGGACTCAGTGTGGACGGTCTCCGGTCCGCGCGGTCACTTTCCGCGGGGGAGGTGCGGTCCTGGAGTGGAATACATTGCCCTCCGAATCGTCTTTGGGCTCGCGTGCGATGCCGAAACGCCACATCAACGGCCCGACGAGTCGATCGAAGACCGCCGGGACCAGCGAGTAGCCCGCCGACGCGAACTTGTTGACGAGGCCGAACACCGCATCGGCGTCCCGCTCACGCTGTGGGCGCCGGACGACCGCCGCGACGGCACGGGCGATGACCTCGGGCTCCGCGACGGGGGGAGGCGGCGACCCCGCTCTGCCGACGACGGTGGCGGCCTGCTCGTAGATCGGCGTGTTCACGGCACCGGGTGCGACGGCGCTGACGTGGACGCCGGGATACTGCCGAACCTCCTGCTGGAGAACACGGGTGAGGCCGCGCAGCCCCCATTTGGACGTGACGTAGGTGCCCATCCACGGCACCGCGATACGGCCCAGCAACGAGCCGATGACCACGAGGTGGCCGTGCTCCTGGTCGCGGAACACCGTGAGCGTCGACCGTGCGACGTTCGCGGACCCGAGCAGGTCGACCGACACGGCGTGATCGAACACCTCTGCCGGGGTGTCGAGGAACGTCCCGTAGGACATCACCGCGGCGGAGTGCACGCAGACGTCGAGGCGGCCGAACTGCTCGACGACCTCGGTGACGACCTTGGTCACGTCGTCGCCGCGCACCACGTCGACCGGCTTGACGGCCACCGCGGCGGCGCCGCGTTGCAGGCATTCGTCGGCCACGGCGGCCAGACCGTCACGGCCACGGGCACACACGACGATGGACCAGCCGCGCTCGGCGTAGAGGTGGGCGGTGGCGCGGCCGATACCGCTGGACGCGCCGGTGATCAGGATCGTCCCGGCGGATCGACGATCGGTGGGAGAGATGGACTGGGTCATGGATTACCTCGAGTATCGACGCGCTGCCGACGTCGGCGCGCGTCCGGAGAGTCGACGGCCGAGACCGTCGATGGTGACGCCAGTTCTCGACGCCGTCGACGCCGCGGATGTGACCGGCGGCGTCCCAGAGCAGTACCCCGAATTCGGAGTCACGAGCAGGACGAGACCGATCAACGCCGATATTTCTCGCGATACATCGCGTTGTCCGCCCGCCTCATCAGTTCGTCGAGGTCCGGGCCGACGCCGCCGGGGGCGGGGTTCCACACCGCGACCCCCGCACTGACGGAGAGCTGCGCGGCGCCGAGCCCGTCGAGGGCGGTCGCCCCGAGGTCGAGGACCTCCTGTTCGCCGACCCCTGGGAGGACGACCACGAACTCGTCGCCGCCGACGCGGGCGATCAGATCGTCGGAGCGAAAACTTCTGTGGAGAATGCCGGACAGTCGTACCAGCGCCGTGTCGCCCGCGTCGTGGCCGGCTCGGTCGTTGATCTCCTTGAGACCGTCGAGATCGAGATAGAGGACACCGACGGGCACGGCATCACGTTCGCAGTCGGCGAGCGCGGGCGAGGCGCCCCGCGCGAGACCGCGCCGGTTCAGCAGCCCCGTCAGGTCGTCTCGGTGAGACAGCGAATCGGCTCGAGCGCGTGCTCGATCCACCGACCTGTAGCGCTCCCACAGCAGACCGATGGTGCGGATCCGCACGTAGTGGATCAACCCCGCCACCAGAACGGTGCGCACGATCGCGGCCGCGAAGGTGCGCACCCCGACGTCTCCGATCCCGTTGACCGAGGCAAGGGCGATCCAGGCCAGTACGCCCCCGGTGACGACGACGACCACGTGCCATCGTCGTTGCAGCAGCGCGGCGGCGGCGACGATGGAGAGCGCGAGTCCGAAGGCGGGGAAACCGGAGTCCGCATCGGCGTTGCCCAGAACGGGACTGGCGATGATCAGGGCTGCGGCGACGAACGTCACGACGTCCGTGTGACGGTAGAACCACACGGCCCGCGGCGTGTGCAGTGCCCAGAACGTCGTGGCCGCGAGCGCGGCGACCAGCAGGTTGTAGGACTGAACCCACCAGTGGACCGCGTAGTGGGGGTCCGTCACCACCCACAGGAACACCGCTCCGTACAGAACGGTGCTCAGCACGCAGATCGCGGCGAGGCCCTGGACGACCACCACGTCCGATCGCACCGGATCGCCGTCGTGGGCGCTGTCGCGCCACTGCCGACGCGCTCGGCGTGCGGACGCCACCAGCGCGCCCGCCCCCGTGTCACTCACTCGCGCAGACCGCCCTCGCTCCGGGCTCCCATGGCCCGTGTCACCACCACGCTACCGGGCGGACGAGTCCTCGCCGTGGGAGAGGCGCAGGGCGCGACCACGTTCGACGTGTTCGCGATCGGTCTCCTCGTTCTTCTCCGAGACGCGCGTGTCGCGCGGTGGAAGCTGCAGATGGTCCTCGGCCTCGATGCCGGCCTGGAGTTGGCGGCCGCGTTCCAGCTCGGAATCGAGTTCCGCCCCGAACAGCAGAGCGAGGTTCGTGATCCAGAGCCACAGCAGGAAGATGATCACGCCGGCCAACGAGCCGTAGGTCTTGTTGTAGCTGCTGAAGTTCGCGACGTAGAAACCGAAGAGCACGGACGCGAGGATCCACACGACGATGGCCATGCCGGCCCCTGTGCTGATCCATCGGAACTTCGGCTGCTGCACGTTGGGTGTGGCGTAGTAGAGGATCGCGACGGCCAGGACGATCAGCGCGAGGACGACGGGCCACCGCGCGATGTTCCACACCGTCAGTGCGGTGTCGCCGGCACCGATCGCGTCACCCACGGCCGTGGCGACGGGACCGCTGACGGCCAGCATGAGTCCCGCTGCGGCGATGCAGATCAGGCCGACCAGAGTGACGACCAGCATGACCGGTCGCAGCTTCCAGATCGGTCGGCCCTCGTCCACCTCGTACATCCGATTCATGGCGCGGCCGAACGCGCCCACGTAGCCGGACGCCGACCAGAGGGCGCCGGCCAGACCGATGATCAGGGCGAGTCCGGCGGTGGGCGCCTGCACGAGCTGCTCGACCGGTCCGCGCAGTGTGTCGACGGCGGACGAGGGCCCCAGGTCGGACACGATGTCGAGCACCGCGGTGACGGTGCGCTCGCCCTGCCCGAACACGCCGAGAAGGGACACGACGGCGAGAAGAGCCGGGAACAGCGACAGCACCGCGTAATACGTGAGAGCAGCGGCCAGATCGGTGCACTGGTCCTTGGAGAACTCGCGCGCGGTCTTGCGCAGGACGTAGAAGAACGACGGCTTGGTGAGATCGGTGGGTGAATCGGGCTTCCGAGGATCGTCCGGGTCCGCGTGGGCCGGGTCGTCACCCGTCGTCTGCTCTCGGGTCATGGACTGCGGACTACCCGCACTCACCCGACGCAAACCGCCGCCGGGTCACGCGGACAGCGGCGGGGTCGGGGCGTCCTCCACCTCGTGCACGCCGCGGACGAACTCGGCGAGAGCGTCCTGCGCGGTGTGTCGAGGCGCCCACTCCAGCAGGTCGCGGGCGCGACCGGAGTCCATGATGGGAAGCCGCAGCACCGCGTCGAACAGGCCGGGGTCGGTGGGAACGAGGCGTGCGGTGAACAGAGCATCGAGGGCGAGTCGCACCGCGGACGCGGGCAGAGGGATCAACCGCGCGCGGAGAATTTCCGCGAAGGTGGCCGGGGTGATGACGGGGTCCGCCGCGAGGTTGAACGCGCCCGACACCTCGCGCACCGCCGCCGCGGCGAATGCTCGTCCGACATCGCGGGAGTGCACTCCCTGGAACACCAGATCCGCGATGTCAGGGAAGACCGGGACGAACGCGGGTCGCACCAGCCGGGCCGGGATGAAGGGTCCGCCGAACAGTCGACGCTGTTCCGTGGACGCCGACGCCTCGAAGACGAAGGCCGGGCGCATCCGGACGACCCGGAGGTCGGGATTCCGCGTCTCCACCCGGTCGAGCACACGCTCGAGATACGACTTCTCGCGCGTGTAGGCCGCGCCCTGCCAGCCGTGCGTCGGCCAGTCCTCGGTCACCCGAACGTCTTTCGATCCCGGGGAGTAGGCACCGACCGACGACGCGTGCACCAACGCGCTCACTCCGGCCGCCGCCGCGGCGTCGAAGACCCGCATCGCGCCGACGACGTTGACGTCCCAGGTCTGCACCGGATCGCGCGACGGCTGGAACTGCCACGCCAGGTGTACGACGACGTCGACTCCGTCGAACAGCGGAACCAGGTCGTCCCGTGCGATGTCCGCCTCGACGAACGTCGTCCGTGCGGGAGCCCACGCCGGACGACCGTTCGTCGGCACGGGCGAGCGCCGCGCGATCGCACGGACTGCGGAGACCGCCGGGTCGACGACCAGCGCGTCGACGACCGAGGTCCCGAGGTTTCCCGTCGCTCCGGTCACGGCCACGACGAGCCCACTGCGTTGTTCCGGCATGTCGTGGCGATACCCGTGCGTCGGGGAGCCAAACGGGTATCCGGCTCCCGCGTCGCCGTTCAGCGCCGTGACTTGACCCGATACATCGCGTTGTCGGCGCGCCTCGTCAGGTCGTCGAGATCCGGCGCGTGTGGTCCCGGACTCCACACTGCCAGTCCGACACTGACGGACACCTCGGTGGTCATCGAGAGATCGCGGATGGACGCGCCCAGATCCAGCGCCACGGTCCGGTCCGTGTCGGGGAGGACCACGACGAATTCGTCACCGCCGACGCGGGCGACGATGTCACTGCCGCGGAACGCGGTCCCCAGCATCTCGGCGAGTCGTACCAGTACGGCATCTCCGGCATCGTGCCCGAGGGTGTCGTTGACATCTTTGAGACCGTCCACGTCGAGGTAGAGAACGCTCACGGGCCGAGACTCTCGTCGGCACCGATCGAGTTCGGTCGCCGCACGTCGCTGGAGGCCGCGACGGTTCGCCAGGCCGGTGAGATCGTCGACGTGTGACAGGGAGTCGGCCGCGGCACGTTGCTCGTCGACCATCCGATACTTCTCCCACAGCAGGTCGATGGTCTTCATGCGGAAGTAGTGGATGACCGCGACGACGAGAACGGTTCGCAGCACCGACACCGCGAAGGTCTGCACGCTCACGTCCGTGCCGTGAGCCACCGCCAACGCCGTCCACGCGCACACCGCCAGCGTGGTGAACGTGACGATGTGGGCGCGACGTTGGAGTATTCCGGCGAAGGCCACGATGGCCAGAACGAGTCCGAAGGCCGGGTAAGCAGACCCCGCGCTGGCATAGGCGAGGACCGGACTGCCGACGACGAGAATCGCGGCCACCAGGGTGACCGCGTCCGTGTGCCGGTAGAAGATGGCGGCACGCGGGGTGTGCAACGCACACCAGGTGATTGCGGCGGTCACCGTGACCCCGAAGGTGTAGGTCTTCGACCACCAGGAGAACGCGTAGTCGTCGGCCGTCGTCATCCAAACCAGGACAGCGCCGAACAGGAGCGTGCAGAGTGCCGTGATGGTGGCGAGTCCTTCGACGATGACGAGGTCGGAGCGCACCGGATCACCCGCGCGTGCCGTGGATCGCCACACCGTCCGTGAGTGCTGCGCACGGTCCGTCCACGAACCGGGACCGGTGATTCTCGCCATGTAGACCGTCCTCGTGACCAGCCCCGGTCACCCGCTTCCAGGTGAAATGTACTCGACCCGACCCGTTCGTGATCCCGTTCGCCCGACCTGCCGGAACCGAACGTCAGGGAGCGTCGGTGAGGTACCCGCCGCCGCGGGGGAAGTACTCCGCAGCAGGGATCGTGCGGTCGTCGTCCTCGGTGCGCACCGCGTCGATCACGAGCGCTCGGTTACGGCCGAGGTGGGCGTTCGGGCCGGAGACGATCGCCATGCCGTCACCCTCGTGGATGAAGACGCGACCGGGTGTACCGCCGTAGATGCCCTGCGACACATGCGCTTCGACGATGCGGAGCCGACGGCCACGGTGATGGGTCCACGCGTTGGGGTAGGGGTCGGACTGAGCGCGGACCAGACGGTCGATGTCCTCGGCCGGCCACGTCCAGTCGATACGGCTGTCGATGTCGGCACGCTTGTGGAAGAACGTCCGCTGCGAGAGGTCCTGCGGGGTCCACACCGCGGTACCGCTCTCGATCGCGCCGAGCGCCTCGAGCAGTACCTCGGGAATGAGGTCGATGGTCGCCTGCACCAACTGGGTCGCGGTGTCGCGCGGGCCGATCGGAACGGACCGCTGGATGACGACGTCGCCGGTGTCGAGTTCGTCGTCCATACGGTGCGCGGTCAGGCCGGTCTCGGCCGCGCCGCTGATCAGCGACCAGATCACGGGGGAGAAACCCGTGAACCGGGGCAGCAGTGAGTCGTGCAGGTTGAGGGTGCCGTGCGGCGGCATGTCGTAGATGGACCGGGGCAGCTTGGTGCGCCAGTTGTTCGCGACGATGATGTCCGGCTTCGCCTCCTCCAGTGCGACGCGCAGCGCATCGTCCGGAGTGAGGGCGAGGTGGACCGGCACGTCGTGGGCGCGTGCCAGATCTTCCACGGAATCCGACCAGATCGACTCGTACGAGTGCTCGCTGGGAGGATGGGTGACGGCCAGGACCACCTCGTGATCGGACTCGATGACCGTCCGAAGCGTCGTGTGTCCCCAGGTCTGATAGCCGAACATCGCCACTCGCATGCTGGTTAGCCTAACCTTGCCCGACCACCGCTCGGCATCAGCCCCTGAGCATCACCGGGACGCCCTGGTAGGGCTGCAGGGTCATCGGGAAACTGCCCAGCTCGTCGACGACGGCGATGTCCTGGTCGGTGAACAGGTCCACCACCGTGGCCCCGCCGGTGAGGTGCTTCGACTGCACCGTCGCGTGGATCTCGTCGCCCGTGAAGTTCAGCACCGTCGCCGAGATGGATCCGTTGCCCAGCTGGTGCACCAGGACGAGCAGTCCCTTGTGCGACACGGACGGGACGTCGAGTTGGGTGGCCGTCGCGATGCCGTACCTCGTCCGCACATCGAGGATGCGGGACAGCTGACGAGCGAACGACGTCGAGTCCTTCATCTGCTCCGGCAACGAGCCGTAGAGACTGCGGCCGCGGGGGATCCCGGACTCCGACCGGGTGGCGTCGGGCGAGGTGTTCATGAGGTCGTGCGCCCCACGGTTGATCCAGCGGGTGTCGCCCTCGCGGATGAGATCGGCGACCTCCTCCGCCGGCACCGGGAGGATGCCGGTGAGGTCCCAGCCGGACAGCGCGAACACGCCCGGTTGCAGCGCGTTGTACATGGCCAGCATGAGATGGGCGCGCTTGACCGTCTCGATGTCGGTGTCGTCCATCCGGTCGAGGTCACGGATGCCCAACGACGCCGTGATGACCGACGCGGTGGTGCAGGCGATCCCGTTGTTGGTGAACGTGCGGTTGTACGGCGCCCACCGGCCGGTGAGTCGTTCGCACAGTTCGGCGCGGATCTGGTCACCCAGATCGCCGCCCTTGATCACGTCGCCGCCGTACGAGAATTCGTCCTCACGGTGCAGGGTCGCGAAGTGCACCAGCTCGAAGGTCATCTCGTCGTGATTCTGCAGCGCGTGCACCAGCGAGGCGGTGTCCACACCGTGGTCCCGCGCCAGATTCATGGTGAGCCTGAGGAACTCGGTGTTCCCCATGACGAGCGCGTGGTGATAGGCGGGGCGGTTGATGAAGTCGTAGGACAGATCGGCGCCGCTGCTTCCCATCGCCTTGATGTCGTCGATGGTGAGGTTCAGCTCCTGGAAGGTGAAGCCACCCATCTTGCGCACCACACTGGAGATGAGGTGATTGGCGGCCTCCGAGAGCGGGTGGCCCTCGGACCATCCCGGACCCTCGGTCCGGCGCTCGACTCCGAGGAACCCGTTGGCGTCGAGACGCAGTGCGCCGGCGCCGAGGTCCGCGATGGAGTGGCAGGCGTCGCCGATGACGAGGCGCATACCGGCGAACGAGGGATCGAGCCAGTTGATGGAGGGCTGACCCGCCTTGAAGTAATGCAGGTACACCCAGCGGCGCTCGACCCCGTCGACTCCGCGGATGACCGGCGTGGCACTCCAGTTGGTCTCCTTGACGCCCATCTCGTAGAAGATGACGCGCTGGAGCTGGCCGACGATGTACCCGGCACGAGCGAGATTGGCCTCTGACTCGGCATCGATGTTCACCGAGTCCTGGCCCGCCTTCACGCGGGGGAGCAGGTGCCAGTCCTGCGGCTCGATCTCCACCATGTGGTAGATGCCGGGGTAGTCGGAGACGTTCATCTCCGCCAATCGGAAATCGGCGCCCTTGCCGGTGTGTCCGGGGACGATGTCGTCGATGACGATGCCCTCGTAGGCGGACGCGACGACGCACAGCCGCCGGAACTCCTCCTCGGAGCCGAACGCCGGGTCGATCTGCATGCTGACGCGGTCGAAGTGGCCGTCGACCGACGGTGTGGCATGCCACCCGTGCAGTCCGCCGGCCTCCTTGACGGGGCCGGTGTGCACGGCCGTGATGCCGATGTCCGAGAACACCTGCCACAGAGCCTCGTCGCCGAGCGTGCCGAGAAAGCTCTGTCCTGGAGCCGCGATGAGCGAGATGGGATACGCGGTGAACCACACGGGTGCGCGCTCGACGGCTCCGCGCGGATCCGGCGACGCGTAGGGGTTCTGCCACATGCTGCCCTTGCCGGACAACTGTTCCGCGATCAGCTTGGCATCGTGCAGCATCGACCGGTCGACGAGCCACGACACGTACTCGGGATTGGAGGCGTCGGCGTCACCCTGGGGCAGCGCGCCCGCGGTGCGGTACGCACGACGCACCGACGGCTTCAGTGGGCGAGGCCTGGCCGGGTAGAAACTCTCGTCGTACGTGATCTCGCTGGGTTCGTGCTGAACTTCCGGATCCACTGTTCCTCCGATGTGACGGGACGCGCGGACATCTTCGATGGGAAGCTCCCACAGGCGTGCCTGGTCTGCATGCCGTCCGGGGAACTACCCGAGGGTCGACGAACCGAAACGCCGACCGCACCTCAGACTACGCACGGACCGACGGAGTGTGCCGAACACGCCTCGGTGGATCGGCGGGCGTGTGATCGAATGGTGCAATGGACACGGAAGGGCGGGCCGAAGGTGGCCTGACACCCGAACGACTCGGTGAGATCGTCGGCTCGCTGGGTCGACGCATCGAGGACACGGACGAGCTCGGCGAGTTGCTGCAGCGGTCGGTGGATCTCGCGCACGACGTCATCAGAGGCGCCGACAGTTGCGGCGTGACAATCGATTACGACGGCACCACGTACACGGCGGTCTACACCGACAGCACCACCCTCGCGGTGGACGAGATGCAGTACGAGACCGGCGAGGGTCCGTGCCTGGAGGCGTCCCGTACCGACACCACGATCGTCGTCGACTGCGACAGCACCGAGCAGCGGTGGCCGGAGTTCGCGGCCGCGGCGCGCACCGAGGGTGTGCACTCGTTCCTCGCCTCGCCCATCAGGACCCTCGACGGCGTGATCGGCTCGTTCAACCTGTACGGCTCGTCCGCCGACGCCTTCGACGACATGGACGCCGACATCCTGGACAGCCTCACCACCACGGTGGGACGGGCCATCGGAGAGCATGCTCGCTACACCGACGCCACCACCACGGTGAGCGGACTGCGTGACGCCATGGCGCGACGCGCCCCCATCGAGCAGGCCAAGGGCATTCTGATGGCGATGCGCGGTCTCGACGCGGACGCCGCGTTCGACGTGCTCTCGCGTGAGGCGCAGCGCCGGAACGTGCGAGTTCGCGAGGTGGCCGCCGACTTCGTGCGCGACGCCACCAGGACCGATCCGGCCGGCTGACGGTCAGCCGGCGCGTCGCTCCAGCAACATCGAGGTGACCTCGTTCGCGCTGGCCGGGTGGGCGAGCCAGAAGCCCTGGGCCAGATCGCAGCCACTGTCCCGCAGACGGTCGAACTGGGCCTGTGACTCGACACCCTCGCCGACGACGGCGACGTCGAACGCGTGTGCCAGGGACACGATGGCGGACACGATGGCCTCGGGCTGCTTGCCCGGCATGGCCTGGATGTACGTCTGATCGATCTTGAACGCCTCGATGACGGGATAGCGGCTGAGGTAGGTGACGGAGCTGTGGCCGCTGCCCAGATCGTCCAGGAGGATGGACACGCCCATCTCGTGCAGTTCGGTGAGGGCGTCCCGCACCTGCGCCGTGTCCGCGAGCCACACCGTCTCGGTGATCTCCAGGCCGAGTCGGCCCACCGGCAGACCGGAACTGGCGAGGATGCGGGCGACGCTGGCCACGAACTCGGGCTGGCGAAGCTGCAGGGCACTGACGTTGACTCGCACGCCGACGTCCGAGATGGCCTGCCACTCCGCCGCCTGCACGCACGCGGTGTGCAGAGCCCACAGGCCGAGGGTGTTGATCTGGCCCGTGCGCTCGGCGATCCGGACGAAGGTCTCCGGGCTCACCGAGCCGAGGGTGGGGTGCTGCCACCGCGCGAGTGCCTCCACGGCGGTGATGCGGCCGGTCGCGATGTCGAAGATGGGCTGGTACGCGAGCGTCAGGATCTGGCTGTCGAGAGCCGACCGGAGATCGGCCGACAGAGCCAACTGGTTGCGGCGGTGCTCTCGATCGTCGGTGTCGAACACCGCGACGTTCCCGCGACCGGTGTCCTTCGCGCGATACATCGCCACGTCGGCGCGGCGGATGAGCTCGTTGCCGGGCACGGTGTCGTCCGCCAACGCGACGCCGATGCTCGCGGTGATGCGCAGTTCGTTGCCGTCGACGACGATGGCCGCCCGCACGGCGTCCGCGTAGGCCTGCGCCACGGCGATCGACTCCTCCGGACCGGAGAGGTTCTCGCAGACCGCCACGAACTCGTCGCCGCCCAGGCGAGCCACGGTGTCGCCGGGGCGCGATGCCCGGGTGAGGCGGTTGCCGATGGACACCAGAGCCGAGTCTCCCGCCTCGTGCCCCAGCCCGTCGTTGATGGACTTGAAGTCGTCGAGGTCGATGAGCATGACGGCCGTCGTGGTGGCCTTCGCGACGCCCCGCTCGACGGCGGACTCGATGCGGTCGTACGCCAGTGCGCGATTGGGGAGCCCCGTCAACGGGTCCCGGAGGCTGCGGTAGCGCAGTTCGCTCTCGACGCCGACACGATGCACGGCTGCGGACACGACGTCGGACACCGTGTCGAGGGCGCCGGTGTCGAGCATCGGATTGTCCGGGACCAGAATCGGCGGCCCCGCCGTCGTGATGTCGATGATCGGCACGGACGACCCGGTGGCGGACGAGAGATAGCGCGAGTCGACCCCGAGGACGGTCAACACACCCCACGGCTGGCCGGTGCCGTCGATCGGCACGGCGACCGCGTTGTCGACACCACCCGCGACGAGGGCGGCGACGTCGAACCTGGACTCGTGCGCGTCCCCGGACCACACGATCCGGGTGGCCGATCGGCTGGCGAACGCGGTGATCGAGGAGGGCCCGGTGGCGCACAGATCGTGCGGTGCGTCGTCCCCCGTGGCGGCGACGATCTCGAGAGTGGCAGGCAGGTCGTGCGCGCGGGTGATGACGGCGCACCGCGCCCCGTACAGCGTCACGACGGCGTCGGTGGCCGCCGACAGAAGGTCGTCGAGCCGGCCGCGCAGAGCGAGCCTGCTCAGCTCGGCGACGACCCGCTGCTCGGACGCCCGGAAGGTCGACGCGTCCAGAGCCTTCTGCAGGAGATGGTCGTCGGCATTCTGTGCAGAGGCGTCGCGATGGATCGAGACGACCAGGGACGAGTCGTCGTCGTGGCCGCGTACGGCGAATGCTGAGGTGGACACCGCGAGCCTTTCTCCTGTGAGGTGATGCACCAGTTCTGTTCGGCCGAGCCAAGTTCCGTGGAGCTGGACAGCCGAGAGGATGTCCGTGAGCGTCGTGGGGGGAGTGGGGACGACGACGGCGTCCACGGTCGGTTCGTCCGGCGGCCCGTGCTCACCGCCGTCGAGTCCGAGAGTCCTCGACGCCTCGGGATTCGCGTGGACGATCCGGCCGTCGGACGTGGACACGAGCACCACGTCGGGGGAATGGTCGAACACCGTCGCGAGACCGAGTCGCGAGGACATGAAGGCCTCCGACAGCGTCGGGCGCGGGTCTGATCCATCCTCGTCGGGCATCATCGTCGTTCCTCACGGCTCTGCCGTCGGTCCTGCCTCTCTCGTCACCGTTCGGAGTCGACGAACAGACGGGTAGCCGGGTCGATCGCTTCGAAACAAACCTAGAGTTCAAAATATAGCAGACGAACAGCCGAAACGACGGTGTGTGCGTGTCGGGACAACGGTGTCCCGGCGAGGGGGACGTCCTGGCCTGACGACCGAGGTGCGGGAAGGCGAAGGGTCCGAGTGGGGCGGGCGGGGCTCGAACCCGCGACCAATGGATTATGAGTCCACGGCTCTAACCGACTGAGCTACCGCCCCCGGCGCTGACGCGCGCTCACGATACCTGGGCAGGATTAGCGACGGCGGCCGCGGGTACGCGTGCCGCATGACCGAACCGAACGGCGACTCGCCCGTGTCCGACGAACCCTCGACCTCCTCGGAGAAGCCCTACGACTCCTCGCGCGACCCCGACGCGGACCCGTCGGAACTGGACGACGCGGCCGGAACGCAGCCCGACCAGGCGGAGGGCTGACGTTCAGCTCGGTGTGAGCGTTCCGACTCGCAGCATCTCGAGGACGACGTCGGCGGGCTGGGGGCGGGCGTAGAGGTACCCCTGCGCTCGCGTGCACCCCAGTTCCAGCAACACGGCACGGGCGTCGACGTCCTCGAGCCCCTCAGCGATGAGGTCGAGGTCGTAGGCTCGAGCGAGGGCGGTGACGGCCTCGACGATCGCGCGGTCGTCCCTACTGGTCGCGAGGTGGGTGACGAACTCGCGATCGATCTTCACGGCGTCGACCGGCAACGTCTTGAGATGCGAGAGCGAGCTGTACCCGGTGCCGAAGTCGTCGATGGCCACGAGTACCCCGAGTGCACGGATGTCGCGCAGAGCCCGTGCAGCCAGGACGATGTCGTGGACCACCGCCACCTCGGTGATCTCGATGCACAGGTACTGCGGCTCGACGGAGTACCGGGACAACGCCTCTCGTACGGTGTGCACGAAGTCGAGCGAGACCAACTGTGCGGGTGACACATTGACCCGCAGTGCGATGTCCAGTGTTCCCAACGTCGAGCGCCACGACGCGTACGTTCTGCACGCGGTGTGGAGCACCCACCGTCCGAGGTCGGTGGCCAGGTTGACGGCCTCGGCGATGGCGATGAACTCGACGGGCGGCAGCATGCCCCGCGTGGGATGCTGCCACCGCACCAGGGCCTCGACCGCGGTGATGCGGTCTGTCGTGAGGTCGATCTCGGGTTGGAAGTGCAGGAGCAACGACTCGCCCTCGATCGCTGCGCGCAGATGCAGCTCGATGTCGTTCTGCAACTCGTTGCGTTCGCGGATCTCGGAACTGAACAGCGAGACCTGATTGCCCCCGGCCGTTTTGGCGGCCAGCGCAGCCTGGTCGGCGTCCGCGATCACCGAATCGACCGTACCGCTGCCGGGGATGCCCAGTGCGACACCGATACTGGCGGTACGTGAGACGTACTCGCCCGCCATGTCGACCCGTGCGGTCACCACGGTGAGAATGCGGCAGGCCTCGGCGTACGCGTCGTCCTCCGTCATCGGACCGGGAAGAACGACCACGAACTCGTCGCCGCCCCACCGTGCGAGAAGAGTGTCCGCGTCCGAATGCCGCTGCAGCCGTGCACCGACCGTGCGGAGGAACGTGTCACCGGCCGAGTGCCCCAGGAAATCGTTCAGGGCCTTGAGGCGATCGAGGTCGAAGTAGAGCACCGCGAATGCGTCACCGCCCCCGGCGAGTCGAGCGGACAGCAGCTCCGAGACACCCCGCCGGTTGAGCAACCCCGTCAACGCGTCGTGCGTGGCGGCCCACCGCAGGTGCTCCTCGGCGTCGATCCGAGCCTGCAGTTGGGAGAAGAGGGTGGCGATCGCTTTCAGCGCCTCGACCTCCTCGTCGGACCACTCGCGGTCGCCCGACGCGACCAACCCCAGGGTTCCGGTCGTCGTGTCGCGGGTGACGAGCGGGACCGATGCCATCGAGATGCTCTGGTAACCGGAGGCGCTCTCGACGCGTCGGCGGTAGTCCTCCATGGCGGGATCGGGGCGGAAGAGCAGCGGCTCCTTGAGGTGCTCCGTCGCGGCGAACACGGGGTCGGCGTCACGAAAGGTGACGGTCCCCAGTGGGTCGGGATCAGGGACGTCGGTACGAGCGGGCCACTCCGCCACCATCACGGTGGCACGGCGTTGCGCGTCGTGATGCCGGAGATAGGCGGCGTCCACGTCGAAGTAGTCGACGAGATTCGAGAGGACCTTCTCGTAGCCCGCACCGACCGTGGCGGCGTTGACGCCGATCAGATGGGTCGCCACCCGGGTCACCAGCACGTCGAAGCTCGGACGGCGCTCCAACGTCGGGTCTCCTCGCGTGGCTGCGGAGCGCTGGACTGCACTCGTTCAGCCGACTGTACCGCGAAGAGTGCCGTCAGCGAGGTCGACGCCGACTTCGAACGGCGGGAATTGCGCAGTGAGACAGTCGCAATACGAGGCCGACCGGTTTGTCTCGCGGCTGACCAGCGGTATCGAAGAAGCGGTGACGCAGTGCGCGTAGTCGCTCGGCGTAACGCGGGGACAGAGCGTCGAATTCGTGCTCCTCCGAGGCGTAGAGGAACACGGGAGACACGGGATGGACTGCCAGACCGTGCAACTCGGCCGTGATCCACGCACGCTCCACTGCACCGCCGGCGACGACGTGATCGCGGCCGGTGGTTCCCGGCGCGAACACGACGAGTACCGCGGACGTGGTCGCCATCCGATCGCGCGTGTCGTCGCCCAACGCCGTGCCGGCGTCCCAGTCCGCGAGAAGACGCATCACGTCGGGTCGTCGGGCGACGTCGAGCTTGACCAGGTCGGTGGCGTCGAGGGCCAGAGTGGCGACATCGATACCGGTGTCCGGGTCGTCGTCTCCGGGCCACCGCAGTTCGGACATCATCTCGGCGTGCAGCGTGGTGGTGAGGTAGCGGAGTCGGTCCGATTCCGCCAGGATCTCGCCGATCTCGGACAGCGCCGCCCGATCCGTGATCACGACCGCTGAGCCGTCCTCCGCTGCAGCCGCCGCGCACAGGTCGCGCACGACCTCGTCGGCCAGTGCGGTCGGTGTGCCCGGGTGACGGTTCGTCGAACGCCGCATCATGGCCTCGTGGAGGGGAGCGAGGGCAGTGTCCGGCCTTCGCGCCAGTGTCAGTTCGACGCGTACGCGACCGTCCCCCTCGTCGACGACGGTAGGCACCGCCGTGAGTCCGGCTCGGGCCGCGGCGACCCGAGCGTTGAACACCGCGGCGCCCAGGGCGATTCGGCTCCCGCGGTGCGCGACATCGAGACCGGTGGTGCGCAGAGGATCGAGCGTGATCGTGACGACGTCGTCGGACGTGGTCACGATCCACGGCTGAACGTTGCCGCCGGACGGTGCGCGCCGAGCGGCCTCCACCATCGAGTCCACGACCGAGGTCGGTGTCGTGGGCGCCGTCGTCGGTGCCGGCTCGTCGACGGGGTCCCGGGCGCTCTCGGTCGTTCCGAGGGTGTCGAGAGCGCCGTCGACGTCGACACGGGTGCGACCGGACGGTATGGAAAGGCCCAACACGATGCGCCGCACCACCGCTGCGACCGTCGCCCCTCCCAGAGCGACGTCGCTCCCTAGCTGCGGCCACGTCGAGATCGTGCGGTCGACTTCGACCATGGACGCGGCGAACCGCGCGGACACGTCGGATGCACCGAGGATCGACATGACGTGGGGTGCCTTGTCGCGCGTGCTGAGACCGCTGAGGGCGCCCGACGAGAGAGTGCCGACGGCGCCGTGGAAGATCGGACGATCGGGCTCGAGATCGAACCGTTCCACGTCGAGAAGTCCGCGGTCGCTGGTCTCCATGATCACCGGGATGCGATGCCGCTTGGCGGCTTCACGCAGCAGGACCTTCACGTCGAGGGAATCGCATTCCTCGACGACGATGTCGAGGCCGTCCAGGAAGTCGTCGACCGTGTCGGCGGTGATGCCGCGTGCTTCGACGCGCACGGACAGGTAAGGGTCCAGCTCGGCGATGCGCCGGGAGACGATGTCGGTCTTGCTCTCGCCCAGGTCGAGAACGGTCGACGGGATCCGGTTGAGGTTGGAGAGCTCCAACTCGTCGAAGTCGGCGACCCGCAATTCCCCGCACAGTCCCTCGAGGGCCAGGGTGTGCGCGACCGCGTGCCCCACGCTGAGACCCACGACGCCGATCTTCGCCGCGCCGAACCGGTCCTGCTCCTCGGCGGTGATCTTGTTGCGGTTGCGGTCGAGCCGGAGCCGCCGGAACCCGCGAGGCCCGAGAACGCGGACGAGCGTGCGGCGCCACGGATAATGCACCCAGCGAGGGGATTCGTCCAGAACGTCGGCGTCGGGCCGGGGGACCAGCGCGGACAGTCCCCGTACCTGGGCGTCGAGTGTGTCGAGTACGACGGTCACACCGTCGCCGAGCAGAGACTCGACGACCGCTCGATCGTTCTCCGAGTGTGGATCGAGAACGAGTGCAGCAGAGCCTGTCAGCGCATCGGTCACGAGTCGCTCCTTCGTGTCGGGCCTATGTCGTTCCCGTGGACCAGGTGTGGACCAGTTGCGCTGCCGCGTCGTCGATCCGTCGAGCGTGATGCGCGTGAGCGGTCTCTCGGAACGTGTTCAGATCCCACCAGAGGGCCCTCGTGCTGTAGCGGTCGTCCGGATACGGCGTGGGGTCGATCGTATCGGCCACCACGGCCCCCGACTTCTGCCACATCGACACGGCATGGTCCGCAGCGGTGGAGAGTGCGAAACGCACCCCGAGCAGCGAGCACGCCAGCGGCCCTGCGTGCGCGATCATGTCGACGAGTCGCTTGTCGCGTGGCGCTGCACGATCCACCCAGCCCGATTTGAGCTCGATGACTCCCTCTCGCAGACGGTCGTTGACAGCGTCTCGCAAGACGTTCCGCGCCAACGGGTTCCGTTGCCACTCCAGGTCGGCGTGCGTCTGACGGGCGTGCTCGTACGGACCCTGGACGCGGATGCCGGCGAGCATGCGCCCGGACGCATCCAGGGCGCACAGGAAGATTGTCGTGTTCCGCCCGTCGCGGATGGTGTCGTACTCGAGGGCGACGGACACGTCGTGCCGCTCGTAACTGATGCGAGCACCTTCGAGGTAGCGACGCCACAGATCCGGGCGGGAGGTGGGGGAGGTGGCGACCACGGTGCACTCGAACACCGGATCGTCGTAGTACCCGAAGGCGTGTGTGGGGCGTGTGTGCGTGGTCGAGAGTGGCGGGGCCGTCATGGTCTGGCGCTCCTGTACTCGGGATGGTCGTCCACCGGGGTTCAGCGGTCGTGCCTCCGGCTCGGCGAGTCAGGCCGCGGGGGCGACCGGTGTCGACTCGACGAGCAGGTATCGACGGTCCCCGACCTGTACCCGGGAGAGTTCGAGATCCACCTCGACGGCCCCACCGTCCTTGTGGACCAGCCGGAGCCGAGCGTCGGCCGAGCCGTCGAGGGCGGCATACGCCCGCGCGGTCGCATCGGCGAGGGCCTCGGTGTCGGCAGGATGGAGCACTGCGGACGATCCGAGCAGCGCTAGCTCGCCCGAGTCGTAGCCGAGCAGGTTGCTGCACGCGGAGTTGTAGAACGCGAGAGCGCCGGAGCCGTCGTGCAGCGTCGTCGCCCGGTCGGACCGCACGACTCGGTAGTACAGGGACGAGAGGTCAGGGGCAGCCGTGACCGGGCTCGCTGTCGTATTCATCGATACCAGGTCCGACATGGGACCGATAGTGGCACAGTGACTTACGGTTCTGCCACGGTGCAACTGAGGCGAAACCGGTAAAGAGTCGGTTTTTATGTGTGATGTCATGAGTTGCAGGTCACTGCATTTTCGGATCAGATGTTGATCAGAATGCGCGGAAGATGCCTCGAGCTGCGAGTACGACACGCTGCATCGACCGGGTGGGGTGGTGACGGCCGTGCGGGGGCATCGGGCCGATCAGGGGATTTCAGGAGAAGTCATGGATGGGATGGAAGGTCGGACGAGTGTCCGGCGGCCCCTCAACACGCTCGTGTCCGAGTTGGCGACGCGGTTGCTCGGTGCCGACTCCGCGAACGTCGTCGAGGCGTACCGGGCGCTGCTCCGAGACCTGTCCACCGATTTCGGGATGGACACGTGCTTTCTCCGGCACAACGACGAGCGCATCGACGCGTCGATTCTCGTCGCGGAGTGGCCCCCGCGGCCCGTCGTTCCCGACCCGGATCCGTTGGGCGTCGTGTACTTCGACAGAGCGGATCCCGTGTTCGCCCGGTCGCGCAGCCAGACCGAGGTCGAGATCTACCGGCCGAGCGATCAGCCCGAGAACTACCGCGACCGGGTGAAGGACGCATCAGGGGTTCCGGCGACCACGATGGTCGCGGTACCCCTGGTCGGCGACGGCCGCACCCTGGGCGTCCTGGGTTTCGTTCGATTCGCCGACCGCCAGTGGACCGCGGAGGAGCTCGAGGCCGTCACTGCGGTCGGAGCGATGCTCGCCCAGGTGCAGAGGCGCGTGGCCGCGGAGAACGAACTGCGCCACACCGCGATGATCGACGAACTGACCGGGCTGACGAACCGTCACGGGCTGACCGAGCTGCTCGACGGGCGCGCCGGCGACGGCACCGCGGTGGGCGTGCTGTTCGTGGACATCGACCGGCTGGCCGCTCTCAACGACTTCCTCGGCCATCGCATGGGTGACGAGTTCCTGCGCACCGTCGCGGACCGCATCCGCCGCCGACTGCCGGAGGGGGACGTGGTGGCGAGGCTCGGCGGGGACGAGTTCGTCGTCGTCCTCGGTGGTGCGCCCACGGCCGAGGACGGTGCGGAGCGTGCGGAGATGGTCCGGTCGGTGGTCGCCGAGCCGATGGTGGTGGGGGACGACAGGGTGACCCGCACCGCGAGTATCGGCGTGGCCGTGGGAACCGCGGATCCGTCGGAGATGCTGCGCCGGGCGGATCAGGCGGCGCTGCACGTGAAGTCGTCGGGTGGCAACGGCGTCGTCCTCTACTCGGACGAGATCGCGGCGACCAACGACCTGCGGACCGACGTCGAGCTGACGCTGGGCCATGCCATCTCTCACGACCGGTTGGTGCTGCACTTCCAACCCGAGGTGGACCTGCGTTCCGGTGAGATCACCGCAGTGGAAGCTCTCGTCCGCTGGCCGCATCCGACCCGCGGCATGCTCGGGCCCGACGTGTTCGTGCCCATCGCCGACGCGGCGAACCTCGCCCCGGAACTCGGGCGCTGGGTCATCGATGCGGCGTGCCGGGCGTATGTGAGCTGGCGGGACGCCACGGGTCGCACCGACCTGGTTCTGCGCGTGAACATCTCACCGGTCCACCTCGCCGTGCGCGACTTCGCGCAGGAGGTGGCGGACGTCCTGCGGACCCACGGGATCGACCCGGCCTGCTTCTGCCTGGAGCTGTCCGAGGTCGCGGTGGTGGATTCGGTGGCGCGATCGGGCGCAGCCCTCACCTCCCTGCGCGACAGGGGAATCAGGACGGCCATCGACCACTTCGGTGTCGGCTACTCGTCACTGCTGCATCTCAAGAGGTTGCCGCTCGACGTGCTCAAGATCGACAGGCACTTCACCGACGGGCTCGGCGTGGACGGCGACGATCGTGCGCTCGTCTCGGTCATGATCGGACTTGCTCGGTCACTCCGGCTCGACGTCGTCGCCAACGGAGTCGAGACGTCCGCGGCGGCGCGCACTCTGGTCGAGCTGGGCTGCCACCGCGCGCAGGGTCACGCCATTTGTCCGCCCGTCGACGAACCCACCCTCCGCTCGCTGCTCGTCGACGGGACCCGGCTGCTCGACGTGTCCTGATCATCGGTCCTGACGAGCCGGAGCGTCACCGGGACACCGTTGAGGACGGCATTTCCCGCGACGCCCTCGACGCGGTCCGGATCGGTGAGGTCGTTGACGCTCGGTCCGCGGACGTCGCGGGCCACCGTCAGTCGCACACCGTCGCGGTCATGCCCGAAACCGTGCGGGATGCTCACGACGCCGGGCATCACCGAGTCGCTCGCCGTCACCTCGATGCGCACGGAGCCGGCGGCGGACACGACCTCGACGGTGTCCCCGTCGGCGATGCCGAGACGGTCGAGATCGGCGGGATGTGCCAGCAGACCGTGGCGCGGCTTGCCCTTCACGAGACGCGGCGCGTTGTGCATCCACGAGTTGTTGCTGCGAACGTGGCGGCGCCCGATCAGGAGCAGTTCGCCGTCCGCGGACGGCGTCGCGGCGAGTAGAGCGCTCCGCAGTCTGTCGATGTCCGGGGTGATCACGTCGTGCATCAGACCGATACGCCGATCGCGGGTGAGCAGCTTGCCCGGCAGACCGGGACGCAGCGGACCGAGGTCGGTGCCGTGCGGGTTCTTCCGAAGTGTCCGCAGAGTGACCCCGCGAGCGCGCAGCAGCAGGAGTTCGACCGTTCGGGCGGGGGACAGCCGAGTGCGCACCTCACGGACCACGGCCGCGGTGTTCACCCGACCCAGGGTCCGCGCGCGCGTTCCGCGGCGGCGGACGGCGGCGTAGCGCAGACTCAGATCGCGGAAGATCTCCCAGTCGTGGCGCGCGTCGGCCTCTTTCGGCAGGACGGCTGGATTGAACTTGGCGGTGTTCCGCACCGCGAAGGTCGAGAAGATCAGGTCGTAGTGGTCCCGCTCGAGGGCCACCGTGGACGGCAGGATGATGTCGGCGTGGCGTGAGGTCTCGTTGACGTAGATGTCGAAGGACACCATGAAGTCGAGCCCGGCGAACGCGTCGTCGAGTCGGGGGCCGCCTGGCATCGACAGCACCGGGTTGCCCGACGCCACCACCATGGCGCGGACGCGCCCGGGCCCGTCGGTGGTCATCTCGTCCACGAGGGTCGACGCCGGGAGCTCGCCGCTGAACTCGGGCAGATCCCGCACCCGGCTGCGCCACTTGTCGAAATGACCGCGGCCGGTGATCTTGTTCGCGATCAGGTCGACGGCCGGATCGGTGAACAGCACGCCGCCGACCCGGTCGAGATTGCCGGTCAGGATGTTCAGGACGTGCACCGCCCACTGGCACACGGTGCCGAACTCCTGGGTGGAGACACCCATCCGGCCGTAGACCGCGGCCGATCCGGCGCTCGCGAGATCGCGTGCCAGCGTGCGGATCACGTCGGCGTCGATACCGGTGAGGGGTGCCACGGCCTCGGGCGTGAACGCCGCCACCGCCTCGGTCACACCCTCGACGCCGTCGACGTACGGGGCGGGGGTTGCGGCGCCGTCGGCCAGGACGACGTGAACGAGCGCCAGCAGCAGATGCGCATCCGTGCCGGGACGGATGAAGTGGTGGGTGTCGGCGACGTCCGCCGTCTCGGTGCGCCTCGGGTCGATCACCACCATGCGCCCGCCACGTGCGCGCAGTTCCTTCACCCGCTTCCCGAAATCGGGCACCGTCATCATGGATCCGTTCGACGCCATCGGGTTGGCGCCGAGGACGAGGAAGAAGTCGGTGTTGTCGATGTCGGCGATCGGCTGACGGAGCTGATGCCCGTAGAACAACATGTTGGTCAGCTGGTGCGGCAACTGGTCCAGCGACGTGGCGGAGTACCGGTTGCGGGTGCGCAGCATCGACAGGAACGGGATGCCGTGGGTCATGGCGCCGAGACTGTGCACGTTGGGGTTGCCCGCGTAGACACCCACGGCGTCGGCGCCGTGCTCGTCACGGATGGCGGACAGGCGTCGCGCCACGAGGTCCACCGCCTCGTCCCACCCGATCTCGCGCCACCCCGACTCGGTGCGCTGCAGCGGTCGGCGGACACGGTCGGGGTCGTTCAGGATGTCGACGAGCGCGGTCGCCTTGGGGCAGATGTGTCCGCGGGACAACGGATCCTTCTTGTCCCCGCGGACGGACTGCACACCCTCGTCGGTCACCGTGTACTCGAGTCCGCACATGGCCTCGCAGAGGGTGCAGGTGCCGTGGGCGGTGCGGGTGGTTCCAGCCGAGGTCATTCCACGCACGCTAGTCGCGTGTACCCGGACGCATCGAGATTCTGTGACGAGTGTGAATTACAGTCGGGCTCGTGGTCACCGGCAACGCATCCGAGATTCTGTCCTCACTCACCGACTGGCCGGTCCCGGCGGTGTCGGCCGCGGTGATCACCGACGGTCCCGACGTGGCCGCGCGGCACGGTGATCGGGACCGCGTGCAGGAACTGGCCTCGGTCACCAAGCTCCTCGTCGCCTACGCGGCGCTCGTCGCGGTGGAGGAGGGAGCCGTCGAGCTCGACGAGGCGGCGGGACCCGAAGGATCCACCGTCCGACACCTTCTCGCCCACACCTCGGGAGTCGCGTTCGACGACCGACGGTCCACCACGGCGCCGGGGACGAAACGCATCTACTCGAGCGCCGGCTTCGAGATCCTGGCGGAGCACGTGACCGAGCGTTCCGGCATCGAGTTCGGGGAGTACCTGTCCGCCGCCGTGCTCGAACCGTTGGGTATGACCTCGACCGAGCTGCACGGGTCGGCCGGCCACGGAGCCCGGTCCAATCTCCGCGACATGGAGGCGTTCGCGGCGGAACTGCTCGCACCGACGCTCGTCTCCCGCCAGACCGTCGACGAGGCGACGAGCGTGCAGTTCGAGGGACTCGGAGGCATCCTCCCCGGGTACGGGTCGCAGCGACCCAACGACTGGGGTCTGGGCTTCGAGCTCCGTGACCACAAGTCGCCGCACTGGACGGGGGAGACGAACTCGGCGCGCACGTTCGGGCACTTCGGGCAGTCGGGAACGTTCCTCTGGGTGGACCCCGAAGCCCGCGTCTCGTGCGTCGTGCTCGCCGACCGCGCCTTCGGGGACTGGGCCAAGCGGCTGTGGACCGCGTTGGGTGACACGGTGCTCGCGGGCGTGTGACCCGCCGCGACACGCCGCCGGAACCCACCCGACACACCGAACGACTGGTGTAACAGGGGTAACTCGAGGCACACTGGTAGAAGCCGTACATCAGCAGACGCGTCAGGCCGTTGGGGAAGACGTCCCTCGTCGAAGCTGGAGGTAACGGTGAACGCACTGAACCAATTCGCGGACTCGACCACGGGTGTCGTCTACATTCACTCGTCGCCGGCCGCGCTGTGCCCGCATGTCGAATGGGCGCTGTCCGATGCGCTCGACTGCCGAGCAAATCTCAAGTGGACCGCGCAGCCCGCATTCGACGGTCAACTGCGGGCCACCACCAACTGGACCGGCCCCGTGGGCACCGGCGCCCGGTTGGCCAGCGTGCTGCGCTCATGGCAGATGCTGCGTTTCGAGGTCACCGAGGACCCCAGTGAGGGTGTCGACGGTGAACGCTTCGCGCACGTGCCCGGCCTCGGCCTGTGGCACGGCGCCACCAGTGCCAACGGCGACGTCATGGTGGGCGAGCAGCGGCTGCGGTCGATCCTCGAACAGGGACGCGGCGACGTGTACGCGCAGCTGGATCACGTTCTCGGTACCGCCTGGGACGCGGAGCTCGAACAGTTCCGTCTCGGTGGAGTCGGCGGAGAGGTCACCTGGCTCGCGAGTTAGTGGGCCTCCGGCCCCCGTGAGCCTTTTGCGCATCCAGGGATGCGCAAAAGGCTCACGGGGCGACGCCACTCAGAGCGGGATGTTCTTGTGGCGACCACGGCGCGCCGGGGCGTCCGCCAGCGCGCGGGTGAGAGTGCTGCGGGTGGCGGCCGGATCGATGATCGCGTCCACGACGCCGATGCCCACGGCCCGCTCGACACCACCGGCGATGGCCTCGTGCTCGGCCGTCAGACGGTCGTGCAGCGCCTCGCGCTCGTGATCGGGCGCCGCTGCCAGTGCCTTCTTGTGCAGGATGCCCACGGCCGCCTTGGCGCCCATGACCGCGACCTCGGACTCCGGCCAGGCGTAGACGGCCGTTGCTCCGAGAGCCCGTGAGTTCATCGCGATGTACGCGCCGCCGTAGATCTTGCGGGTCACCAGTGTCACGCGGGGCACGGTGGCCTCGGCGAACGCGTGCAGCAGTTTGGCGCCGCGGCGGACCACGCCCTCCCACTCCATGCTGACGCCCGGGAGGTATCCGGGGACGTCCACGACGACGACGAGCGGGATGCCGAAGGCATCGCACAGGCGGACGAAGCGGGCGGCCTTCTCGGCGGACTCGGAGTTGAGGCACCCACCGAGGCGGATCGGGTTGTTGGCGATGACACCGACCGAGCGACCGCCGAGGCGGCCGAGCCCGGTGACGATGCTGCGCGCCCAACCACCCTGGAACTCCTCGAAGGACGACTCGCCCTCGACGTTGTCGAGCAGCTCGTGGACGACCGGGTGCACGTCGTACGCGCGGCGGTTCGACGCGGGCAGGAGTGCCTTGAGATCGGTGTCGCCGTGCTGGGCGGCGGCCAGGTCGAACTCGCCCTGCTCACTGAACATCGACACGAGCCGACGTCCCCGTGCGAGGGCGTCGAGTTCGTCGTCGGCGACGATGTGGCAGACGCCGGACTTGCGGAAGTGGGTGTCGGGCCCACCGAGCGAGGCCATGTCGACCTGCTCGCCGGTGACGCTGCGCACCACGTCGGGACCGGTCACGAAGACCCGGCCCTCGGGGGCCATGATCACGACGTCGGTGAGCGCGGGTCCGTACGCGGCGCCGCCGGCGGCGAATCCGAGCACGACCGAGATCTGCGGAACGGTGCCCGACGCACGCACCATGGCCTCGAAGACCAGCCCGACGGCGTGCAGAGCCTCGACGCCCTCGGCGAGACGGGCCCCACCGGAGTGCCAGATGCCGACGATGGGCGCTCCCGAGTCCAGGGCCTCGTCGATGGCGGAGACGATGTGCTTGCAGCCGTCGACTCCCATGGCGCCGCCCATGACGGTGGCGTCGGAGCAGTAGGCGATGGTGCGGACTCCGTCGATCTCACCCGAGGCGGCCAGCACACCGGACTTGTCACGGTCGTGCAGCGGGGTGGTCGTACCGGAGTCGAAGAGCTTCTCGAGACGAGCGAGGGGGTCGCGCGGGTCACGCGACGAGGAGTGGCGGGTGTGCGGAGCGAGGACGGTCATCGTGTTCTCCCCTTCATACTGCCGCTCCCGGCAGGGGAGTGGTGGTGCGGGCGAAGACCCGGCGACCGCGGTCGCCGGACCTCCGCCCTCGTGCGCGTACGACTGTCACGCCGTGACGGCTGCGGAGCCGTCAGTGGCGTCCGAAGGCGAGCGCAACATTGTGCCCACCGAATCCGAACGAGTTGTTCAGTGCGTACTCGATCTCGCCGCGACGGGCCTCGCCCGACACGACGTCGAGGTCGATCTCCGGATCCTGGTTGTCCAGGTTCAGCGTGGGCGGAACGATCCCGTCCCGGATGCTGAGCACTGTCAGGATCGACTCCAGGGCGCCGACAGCGCCGATGGAGTGCCCAAGGGCCGACTTCGGTGCGTACACCGATGCGTGGTTGCCCACCGCAGCGTTGATCGCGGTGGCCTCGGCCGTGTCCCCGATGGGAGTGGCCGTGGCGTGGGCGTTGACGTGCGAGATGTCCTGCGCCGTCAGTCCCGCCGTCTCGATGGCCCGGCGCATCGCACGCGCCGCACCGGTTCCGGCAGGATCGGGAGCCACCAGGTGGTACCCGTCCGAGGTGATGCCGGCGCCGAGAAGGCGAGCATGGATCGTCGCGCCGCGAGCCTTGGCGTGCTCCTCGCTCTCGATCACCATGAGCGCACCGGACTCGCCGAAGACGAAGCCGTCACGATCCTTGTCGAACGGCCGCGAGGCCGCCTGCGGATCGTCGTTGCGTGTGCTCATGGCACGCATCATCGAGAAGGCCGCGATCGGCACCGCGTCGATGTGTCCCTCGACCCCACCCGTGACCATGATGTCCGCGTCGCCCATGACGATCATCCGCCATGCGTGAGCGATCGCTTCCGATCCCGACGAGCATGCCGAGACCGGTGTGATGACACCGGCGCGTGCACCCAGGTCGAGCCCCACGACAGCCGACGGTCCGTTCGGCATGATCATCTGCACGGCGAGCGGGGACACCTTGCGGTACCCGCCCTCGCGCATCTTCTTGTCGGCGTCGAGCAGCGCGTCTCCGCCGCCCAGGCCGGTGCCGATCGAGACGCCGAACCGCTCCGAGTCGACCTCGGGGCTGCCGGCGTTCTTCCACACCTCCTTGCCCAGGACGTATGCCATCTGCTCGACGTAGCTCATGCGTCGTTGTTCGACGCGAGAGAGAAGAGTTGATGGATTGACGGCCAGATGGCCGCCGATGCGAACCGGAAGATCGAACTCGGTGACGAAATCGTCCTCGAGCACGTCGATGCCGCTCTCCCCGTTCAGCAGTCCCTTCCACGTCGCGTCGACGTCACCGGCGATGGAGGTGGTCACCGCCAGGCTGGTCACGACGACGTTGCGGAAGCCCCCGTTGGCTGTGCTGGGCGTGGTCACGGTCGTGCTCACTCGCCTGCGGAGTCGCTCTGGTTGTCGAGCTTCGCCTTGATGGCCTCGGCGGCCTCGGGGTTCTCGGCTTCGAGCTTCTGGATGTAGTTCACGGCGTCGCCGACGGTGCGGAGGCTGGCGAGATCCTCGTCGGGGATCTTGACGCCGTACTTGTCCTCGGTCTGCACTGCGATCTCGACCATGGAGAGGGAGTCGATGTCCAGGTCGTCGACGAACGACTTCTCGACGGTCACCTCGGACGGCTCGATGCCGGTGACCTCTTCGATGATCTCGGCGAGTCCGGCGATGAGTTCTTCCTGCGTGGCCACGGAGTGGCTCCCTTCGTGTAAGGAACTGTGCACACGGCGCGACTGTGCGCCGGTGCGGATGCTGTCTCGACGAACGCTCGTTCTCGAGTCGGGCCGGCTACGTACCGGCCCCGCTCACCTCACGACGTGTGGTGAGCGATGCGCATCCCCGGCCCGGTCCGTGACGGACCGGCGGGGTTGCGCGCAGTAACCTAACCGACCGATACCGGGGCGGTGAGGCCGGAGACGTCCTCCGGAGTCTTGAGGGCGACCGTCGGGGTGCCGCGCATCTCGCGCTTGGCGATCCCGACGAGGGTGCCGGCCGGCGGGAGCTCGACGATCGAGGCGACCTCGGCCGCGCGCAGCGTCGCGGTGCACAGATCCCACCGGACGGGCCGGGTGACCTGGCCGGCGAGCTTGGCCAGTGCGTCCGCGCCGGAGGTGACCTCGCGGCCGTCGAGGTTGGAGAGCAGGCGACGCGTCGGCTCGGACGGCGTGATGGAGGCAGCTGCGGCGACCACGGCGTCCTGCGCGGGTGCCATGAAGCGCGTGTGGAACGCGCCGGCGACGGGCAGCGGGCGAATGCGCGCCTTCTCGGGCGGGTTCGCGGCGAGCTCGGCGAGGTCGGTGAGGAGACCGGCGGCCACGATCTGGCCGGCGGCGTTCCGGTTGGCGGGCTCGAGGCCGAGCTCGGTCAGACGCTCGAGGACCGCGTCCTCGTCGCCACCGAGCACGGCGGACATGCCGGTCGGAGCCAGTGCGCAGGCCTTGGCCATCTCGGCGCCGCGGATCGCGGCGAGAGCGACGGCGTCGTCGGCGGAGATGACGCCCGCGACGGCGGCTGCGGCGAGTTCACCGACGGAGTGGCCGGCGACGACCATGTTCTCCGGCAGTCCGTGCGTGCGCTCAATCTCCTCGAAGGCGAGGAGCGCAGCGGCCACGACGAGCGGCTGGGTCACGGCGGTGTCGGTGATCTCCTCCGCCGTGGCGGTGGTTCCGAGCCGCGTCAGGTCGAGGCCCGACGCCTGCGACCAGAGGGCGAGACGATCCGCGGCCCCGGGGAGTCCGAGCCACGGCACGAGCATGCCGGGTGTCTGAGAGCCCTGTCCGGGCGAAAGCACTGCAATCACGGAACTAAGAAAACACTGTGAAGGCCGTTTCAGGAGATGTTCTACGCGATGAACCTTGTCGGTCGTATTTGTCAGAACCCTACAAACGCCCTGCAGGATGGGTCGCATCGCTCCTGGCGCAAGATCCGTTACTGTATGAGATTCCCAAATGTTCCGGCTGTGACTGTTGTTATCGGTGATGGGCTTTCGTTATGGGATTGCGACAGGCGACCCACTGTTGCCGCGATTCTCAGGACGTACGCATCACGGGCATTGGTCGGATCCCGACCAGTCACCTCCGCGATTCGCTTGAGCCGATATCGCACAGTATTTGGATGAACAAACAGTGACCTGGCACACGTCTCGACCGCTCCGCCGCAATCGAGATACGCATCGAGCGTGTCCGAGAGTGCCGATCCGGCAGCCTGGAGCGGCTGGACGATGAGCTCGTTGAGCGACGTGACCGCCGCCTGATCGCCCAGCAACGCTCGTTCCGGCAATAGTTCACCCGCGTGCACCGGCCGCGGTGCTCCCCGCCATCCGACCACCGCCTGCATCCCCGCGAACGCCTCCACGGCACTCGAGTGCGCGGCGCCGAGGGTGCGGGTCGTCGGGCCGATGACCACCGGGGTGTCGGAGAAGTTGCGCATGAGGTCGTCGAGGAAGGCGGCACTGGTCGGGTCGCCGGAAAGATGACCGGAGACCACCATGACCAGACGCGTGCCCTGCACGACGGCGAGCGCGGCGCGATGGTGGCGCTGCGCCACCGTGTGCACGGTCCCGACGACGGAGACGCCCTGATCCGGTGGAGGCGATCCGACGAGCACGGTGGCCGGCGCGGTCGCGTCCCAGTTGAGGGTCGCGGCACGCGAGAGCATGTCCGAGCCGGTGTCGCCGCGGACGACGGCGTCCACCACGAGGGCCTCGAGCCGGGTGTCCCACGCGCCACGCGACTCGGCCGCGCTCGCGTACACCGACGCGGCGGCGAATCCGAGCTCGCGCCCGTAGCGCAGCACTGCTTCCGTGAGCGCGACGAGTTGCTGATCGTTGCGCGCCAGGGCCGGGAGCCACTGCTCGAAGAACTCCATGGCGACCCGCACCATGTCGACGGTCTGCCGCAGAGTCAGGCGCCGCGCCAGATCCTGCGGGATGACCTGGAACGCGTCGAGGCTGAAGCGGATGTCGCTGTCGGGGTTCTGCAACCACTCGAGGAAGTTGACGACGGCCGTCTGCACGAGCATCTGCACACTCGCGCGCTGCGACGCATCGAGGTCGCTCACGAACGGCAGCTGATCCTGCATCTGGGTCAGCGCCTCGGTGGAGAGCCTGCTGGAGAACTGTTTCACCCGTCGCAGCAGTGCATCGGGAAGCGGGACTCGTTGTTGTCTCGCGCGGATCGCGCCACCGGGTCGGTGGGCCTCCGCGGCGGCGCGGCGGAGCTCGCGGCGTTCCCGGACACGCTCCGATTCCCCCTCCGGCGAACCGTCGGGGGAATCGGGAGCGATGTCGGCCATGGCCACGAACTTACGCGGCGTGCCTGGTGCAACTGTCAGGCGACGCCCGGATCGGCCGTGGAGATCGGAGCGGCCAGGACGTCGTCGATCTGGTAGCGCTCGGCTGCCTCGACGGCCTTGTCCTTGTCCACCTCACCGGAGCGGGCGAGCGCGGACAGCACGGCGACGACGATCGACTCGGCGTCGACGTTGAAGTGCCGCCGTGCCGCGGTGCGGGTGTCGGAGAAGCCGAACCCGTCGGTGCCCAGCGTCGTGTAGTGGCCGGGAACCCACTGACGGATCTGATCCGGAACAGCACGCATCCAGTCCGACGCGGCGACGAAGGGTCCCTCCGCCTCCTGCAGCTTGCTGGTGACGTACGGGACGCGCGGCTCGTCGCCGGGGTTGCGCAGGGCCTCGGTCTCGGCGTCGACACCGTCGCGGCGGAGTTCGCCCCAGCTGGTCACCGACCAGACGTCCGCGGACACGCCGTAGTCCTCGGCGAGGAGTTCCTGCGCACGCAGCCCGGACGGCATGCCCACACCGGAGACCAGGATCTGCGCCTTCGGGCCGTCGGCCTTGCCCTTCTGGAACAGGTAGATGCCCTTCAGCAGACCCTCGACGTCGAGGTTCTCCGGCTCCGCCGGCTGGCGGTACGGCTCGTTGTACAGAGTGATGTAGTAGAAGATGTTCTCTCCACCGAATCCCTCCACACCCTCGGTGCCGCCGTACATCCGGCGCAGACCGTCCTTGATGATGTGCGCGATCTCGAACGAGAACGCCGGGTCGTACGCGACGGCCGCCGGGTTGGTCGCCGCGAGCAACAGCGAGTGTCCGTCGGCATGCTGCAGGCCCTCACCGGTGAGGGTGGTGCGGCCGGCGGTGGCGCCGAGCACGAAGCCGCGGGCCATCTGGTCGGCAGCGGCCCAGAGGCCGTCGCCTGTCCGCTGGAAACCGAACATCGAGTAGAAGATGTACAGCGGGATCATCGGTTCGCCGTGAGTGGCGTACGACGTGCCGACGGCCGTGAAGGACGACGTCGAGCCGGCCTCGTTGATGCCCTCGTGCAGGATCTGGCCGGTGACGTTCTCCTTGTAGGCGAGCATCAGTTCCGAGTCGACCGAGGTGTAGAGCTGGCCGTTGCGGTTGTAGATCTTGAGCGACGGGAACCACGAGTCCATACCGAAGGTGCGGGCCTCGTCGGGGATGATCGGCACGACGCGATGGCCGATCTCCTTGTCGCGAAGAAGTTCCTTCATGACGCGGACGAGCGCCATGGTCGTCGCGACCTCCTGCTTGCCGGAACCCTTCATGATCGACTTGTAGGTCGAGTCGGGCGGCATGGGCAGCGGCTTCGCCGACGTGCGACGCTCCGGGACGTATCCGCCCAGGGCCTTGCGGCGATCGAGCATGTACTGGATCTCGGGGGAGTCCTCGCCCGGGTGGTAGTACGGGGGCAGGTACGGATCCTTCTCGAGCTCCTCGTCGGAGATCGGGATGTGCTGGATGTCGCGGAACGCCTTGAGGTCGTCCAGCGTCAGCTTCTTCATCTGGTGGGTCGCGTTGCGGCCCTCGAAGTGCTTGCCCAGCGTGTAGCCCTTGATGGTGTGCGCCAGGATCACCGTCGGCTGGCCCTTGTGCTCCATCGCGGCGGCGTACGCGGCGTGGACCTTGCGGTAGTCGTGGCCACCGCGCTTGAGGTTCCAGATCTCGGCGTCGCTCAGATCCTTGACCAGTTCCTTGGTCCGCGGATCGCGACCGAAGAAGTTGTCGCGGACGTAACTGCCGTCGTTGGCCTTGTACGTCTGGAAGTCGCCGTCGGGCGTGGTGTTCATCAGGTTCACCAGCGCGCCGTCGCGGTCCTTGTGCAGGAGCGTGTCCCACTCGCGGCCCCACACGACCTTGATGACGTTCCAGCCGGCGCCACGGAAGAACGACTCCAGTTCCTGGATGATCTTGCCGTTGCCGCGCACCGGGCCGTCGAGGCGCTGCAGGTTGCAGTTGACGACGAAGGTCAGGTTGTCCAGACCCTCGGTGGCAGCCACGTGAGCGAGGCCTCGCGACTCCGGCTCGTCCATCTCGCCGTCGCCGAGGAACGCCCACACGTGCTGATCGGTGGTGTCCTTGATGCCGCGGTCGGCGAGGTAGTGGTTGAAGCGCGCCTGGTAGATGGCGTTCATCGGGCCGAGGCCCATCGACACCGTCGGGAACTCCCAGAAGTCCTGCATCAGACGCGGGTGCGGGTACGACGGCAGGCCGCCGCCCTGATCCGCGTGGCTGTACTCCTGGCGGAAGCCGTCCATACGCTCGGCCGGAATGCGACCCTCGAGGAACGCGCGGGCGTAGATGCCGGGGGAAGCGTGGCCCTGGATGAAGATGTGGTCACCGCCGCCCGGGTGGTCCTTGCCGCGGAAGAAGTGGTTGAAGCCCACCTCGTACAGAGCAGCGGACGAGGCGTACGTGGAGATGTGGCCACCGACGCCGACGCCGGGGCGCTGCGCTCGGTGCACCATGATCGCGGCGTTCCAGCGGATCCAGGCGCGGTAGCGGCGTTCCATGGACTCGTCGCCGGGGAACCACGGCTCGTTCTCGGTGGGGATGGTGTTGACGTAGTCGGTCGACGTCAGCGCGGGAATGGACACACGCTTCTCACCGGCACGCTCGAGCATGCGCAGCATCAGGTAGCGGGCGCGCTGCGGCCCGGAGCGCTCGAGGAGCTGGTCGAAGGATTCCATCCACTCGTCGGTCTCGTCACTGTCGATGTCCGGAAGGTACGACGCCACCCCCTCTCGGATGACGCGAACACGGCCGTCCGTGCTCGCCTTCCTGGCGACAGCGCCCATCGCGGCGTCTGCCGCGTCGGTGCGCTCTTCCTTCGTCGATTCCGACAACGTGTGTTCTCCTCGATGTGGCGGGAGCATGGTGTGCTCCCGGTCCAGTGCGAGCCGGTCCTGTGACGCCGGCCCGCTGTGCAGCTTCACGGTGATCTGGGTCAATCTCGGGTGATCGAGGTCAATCCTGCCCCATCGGACCCCGCTTGGTGCAGGTGGTTCCCGATTGGGTAAGCGTGAAATCAATGCAACGGAAAAACGCGCAGATCGCCGCGTCGGCTTGCGCCGGGGCGCCCGACCCTGTTCGCTTTGACTACTGCACACTTTGCTGTATCGCCCGGTCGGTCTCGATCGGGTTCACGACTCGAAGGAGGACACGACCGTGGTCGCCGCGGCGGACGCCCAGAACTATGCCCAGAAGCTCGGAGTCACCCGCGACATGGTCGTGCAAGAGTTGGGTTGGGACGAGGACACCGACGACGACTTGCGGGCCGACGTCGAGGAGATGATCGGCGGCGAGACCGTCGACGAGGATTCCGACGAGGTGGTCGACGTCGTGCTGCTGTGGTGGCGCGACGGGGACGGAGACCTGGTCGACGCCCTCATGGACGCCATCACCCCCCTCTCCGACGACGGTTTCGTGTGGGTCCTCACTCCCAAGACAGGCCAGTCCGGCCATGTCGAGCCCAGCGAGATCGCCGAGTCCGCACCCACCGCGGGCCTCACCCAGACCTCCACCACGAACCTCGGTGCGTGGATAGGCAGTCGGCTGGTGCAGCCCAAGGCTCAGCCCACGAAGCGCTGATGACGCTCGAGGTGGGAGTCGAGGCTCCCGACTTCACGTTGAAGGACCAGAACAACCAGCCCGTCACGCTGTCGGACTATCGCGGCACCAAGAACGTGCTGCTGATCTTCTTCCCGCTCGCGTTCACCGGCACGTGCCAGGGTGAACTGTGCCGGGTGCGCGACGAGCTGCCGAAGTTCGAGAACGACGACACCGCGGTGCTCGCCGTCTCGGTCGGTCCGCCTCCCACGCACAAGATCTGGTCCGCCGAGCAGGGATACACGTTCCCGCTCCTGTCGGACTTCTGGCCGCACGGCGCCGTGGCGCAGCAGTACGGCGTGTTCAACGAGGACCTCGGGTTCGCCAACCGCGGAACCTTCCTCATCGACACGTCCGGAGTGGTGCGGTTCGCCGAGATGATGGGTCCGGGCGAGGCCCGTGACCAGGGGGCTTGGGAGAAGGCCCTCGCCACGCTAGATTCTTGAGCGCGTTCCCCGGCTCGGTCGGGGAACGACGGGGCGTATAGCTCAGCGGTAGAGCTCTGGTTTTACACACCAGCGGTCGGGGGTTCGAACCCCTCTGCGCCCACATCATGGACATGCGGCCCAACTGCGAACGGTGCGACGTGGATCTGCCCCCGTCGTCCGTCGACGCCCATGTCTGCACCTACGAGTGCACCTTCTGCACCGCCTGCGTCACGCGCCTGTCGAATGTGTGCCCCAACTGCGGTGGCGGCTTCGCCCCGCGTCCGGTTCGACCGGCTCGCGAATGGCGGCCGGGGTTGTCGGTGGCGCTGCGACCCGGATCGACCGTGCGAGTGCACACGCCGTACACCGAAGCGGAGCTCGACGAGTTCGTGGACCAGGTGAAGGGTGTGCCGCCGGCTGAGCGGTGAACGGGGCTGACCGCCGGGCGCAGCGCGCGGCGGACCAAGCAACCCGGCGGAACAAGCAACCGGGTGGCGTCAGAACACCTGTCGGTACAGCTCCTCGATCTGCTGCGCCGTGGGGACCACCGGGTTGTTGTTCGGCGAGCCCGAGGCAAGTGCCTGCTCCGCCATCAACGGGACGAGCTTCTCCCACTTGTCCGCATCGAGACCGTGCGCGCTCGGGGATGGCACTTCGACCGTCGCGCAGAGGTTCTCGATGTAGGTGACCAGTGCTGCCGAGGCCACGTCGTCGCCGTCACCCTCATGTGCGGCGCCGAGTTGCCGCGCGCACTCCGCGTACCGCTCCGGGGCGCCGGGGATGGAGAACGCGGTGACCGCGGGCAGCAGCATCGCGTTCGACAAGCCGTGTGCGACATGGAAGTGGCCACCGATGGGTCGGCTCATGCCGTGCACCAGACACACGCTGGCGTTGGAGAACGCCATCCCGGCCTGGGTGGACGCGGCCATCATCGCGGCGCGCGCCTCGGCGTCGTCCCCGTCGGTGTACGCGCGTACGAGGAACCGTCCGATGGTGCGCATGGCGTTGAGGGCCAACGCATCGGAGATCGGGTTCGCCTTCTTGCTGACGTACGCCTCGATGGCGTGGGTCAACGCGTCGACACCGGTGTCCGCGGTGAGGCGTGGCGGCATGGACATCGTGAGTTCGGGGTCGACGACGGAGGCGATGGGGAGGAAGGACAGGCCGGGGCACAGCATCTTCTCGTCCGACTCGCTGTCGGTGATGACGGTGAACTGCGTTGCTTCCGAACCGCTTCCGGCCGTGGTCGGGATGGCGATGATGGGCAGCGCCGGTCCGGTGTACGGGCCGGGTGCCTTGTAGTCGCGCATGACGCCGCCGCCCTTGCTCAGCACCGACAGTGCCTTCGCGGTGTCCATGGGGCTCCCGCCGCCGAAGCCGATGACGGCGTCCGCGTCGTGCGCTGCGACGGCGGCGACCCCGGCGGTGAGGGAGTCGGTGGTGGGGTCGGGAACCGTCTCGGCGAACAGCGCGCCGGTCTTGCCGGCGGCCGCGATGATGCCCATGACGCGGTCCGCTGCACCCGTGCTGACCATGAACTTGTCGGTCACGAGGAGGGGGCGCTCGACTCCGAGGTCGTCGAGTACCTGGCCGAGGTCCTCGACGGCGCCGGGTCCCATACGCAGGAAGCGGGGAAAGGAAATGGATGTCGACATCGTCGTCGTGCTCCTTCTCGTGGTCGGGCGGTGCGTGATGCGGAAATGCCGATGCCGCACCGCCTCCCGAACTGCGGAGAGACGATGCGGCGCGGCGTGGACCTGACTAGTCGTTCTCGGGGAATCCCAGGTTGATGCCGCCGTGGCTGGGGTCGAGCCAGCGGGAGGTGACGGCCTTGGCGCGGGTGAAGAAGTGCACGCCCTCGGTGCCGTGGGCGTGGGTGTCGCCGAAGAGGCTGTTCTTCCAGCCACCGAAGCTGTAGTAGGCCATGGGAACCGGGATCGGCACGTTGATGCCGATCATGCCGACCTCGACCTCGTTCTGGAAGCGTCGAGCGGCGCCACCGTCGTTGGTGAAGATGGCGGTGCCGTTGCCGTAGGGGTTGTCGTTGATCAGCTGCAGCGCCTCGTCGTACGTGTCGACGCGGACGACGGAGAGCACCGGTCCGAAGATCTCGTCGGTGTAGATGCTCATCTCGGGGGTGACGTGGTCGATGAGGGTGGGTCCGAGCCAGAAGCCCTCGTCTCCGCCGTCGGCCTTCACGGTGCGGCCGTCGACGACGATGGTGGCGCCGGACTCCTCGCCCGCGTCGACGTAGGACGCGACCTTGTCGCGGTGCGCCTTGGTCACCAGCGGGCCCATGTCTGCGCCGCGGGTGCCGTCGCCGGTCTTGAGCGGGGTGGTGCGCTCGGCGATCTTGGCGACCAGCTCGTCAGCGATGTCGCCGACCGCGACGAGGGCGGAGATGGCCATGCAGCGCTCACCGGCGGAGCCGAAGCCGGCGTTGACCATGGCGTCGGCAGCGAGGTCGAGGTCGGCATCGGGGAGCACGATGGCGTGGTTCTTGGCGCCGCCGAGGGCCTGGACGCGCTTGCCGTGCGAGGTGCCCGTGGCGTAGACGTACTGCGCGATGGGGGTGGAGCCGACGAAGCTGATGGACTTGATGTTGCGGTTCTCGAGCAGCTCGTCGACGGCCGTCTTGTCACCCTGGAGAACGTTGAAGACGCCGTCGGGCAGGCCCGCTTCCTTCCACAGCTCGGCGATCCAGATGCTCGCCGTCGGGTCCTTCTCGGACGGCTTGAGCACGACGGTGTTGCCGGCGGCGATGGCGATGGGGAAGAACCACATCGGCACCATGGCCGGGAAGTTGAACGGGCTGATGATGCCGACGGGTCCGAGCGGCTGGCGCAGGGAGAAGACGTCGACTCCGGTGGAGGCGTTCTCGGTGAAGCCGCCCTTGAGCAGATGCGGGATACCGCAGGCGAATTCGACGACTTCCTGGCCGCGGCTGATCTCGCCGAGCGCGTCGGAGAGGACCTTGCCGTGCTCGGCGGTGATGATCTCGGCGAGTTCGCCCTTCTTCGCGTTGAGCAGCTCGCGGAAGTTGAAGAGGATCGCGGTGCGCTTGGACAGCGAGGTGTCGCGCCAGGCGGGGAAGGCGGCGGTGGCCGAGTCGATGACGACGCGGGCATCCTCGACGGTGGCGAGAGCGAGCTCGCCGGTGACCTGACCGGTGGCCGGGTTGGTGACGGGGGAGGTCTTGTCGGAGGTGCCGGCGAACGGCTTGCCGTCCACCCAGTGCGTGATCGTGTTCACGGAGATTCCTTCGGTCGAGTGCTGGCCTGTGACCTGAGTCTCCCTAGCAGAATTGCGTCTGTCAAAGGCCAAAGGCGCACTCTCGCGTGCAGATCTGCACGTGGTGGGTACGCTCACGGCATGTTCTCCGCCGATCACCTCCGCTTCTTCCTGGAGGTCTCGCGCCACGGGCGCCTCAACGACGCCTCGCGAGTGCTGGGTGTCGACCACACGACGGTGGGCCGCCGCATCACCAGTCTGGAGAAGGCGGCGGGCCATCGACTCTTCGATCGCACGCCGTCGGGCTGGCGGCTGACGGAGGCGGGGCGGCGCCTCGTGGGCTACGCGGAGACGGTGGAGTCGACGCTGATCGCGGCGTTCGAGGACCAGACGACGTCCGTGGGATCGCTGACCGGCTCCGTGCGGATCGCCGCCCCGGACGGTTTCGGTGCCTTCGTGCTCACGCCGCAGCTGACGCGGCTGCGCCGGGACCACCCTCGACTCGACGTCGAGCTGGTCACCGCCACGGAGCACGACGCGCTGAGCACCCGCGGCTTCGACGTCGCCGTGAGCCTGGAGCGGCCGTCACCGCGATTCATGTCATCGCGGAAGCTGGCGTCGTACGAGCTCAGGCTGTACGCGTCACCGTCCTACCTCCGCGCCGCGCCCGCACTGGAGAGCCTCGACGACCTGCGTCGGCACGTCCTCATCTGGTACGTCGACGCGCTGTTGGACGTGGTGCCGCTGCGCATCCTCGACGCCATGCACCTCGACGGTCGACCGCAGTTCCAGACCAACAACATCACCGGGCACTGGCTCGCGGCCCGCCACGGGCTCGGGATCGCACCGTTGCCCAACTACATCGGCGAACCGGACGACCAGCTGGTCTGTGTGTTGCCCGACGAGTTCGCCGTGCGCCGCGACTACTGGACCGCGATGCCTCGCGACCTCACGCGACTGGCGCGGGTGAAGGCCGTCGACGAACTACTGCGATCGATCGTCGCCGACGACGTGCACCTGCTGGCACCGGATGCGGACGATCAGTGAGCCCGTCGCGGTAGTGCGAAGACCAGGACGAACGCGAGCACGGCGAATCCGGCGCTGACTCCCATGGCGTGCGCCGCGCTGTCGGTGAACGCCGTCGCGACGGCGTCCTCACCGGGGCCCATGACGTTCAGCGAGCCGAAGAGGACGCTACCGATGATGGCGATGCCGATCGCGCTGCCGACCCGCTGCATCGTCGAGATGACACCGCTGGCGGCGCCCGCGTCGGGCCGATCGACCGTCGCGACGATGAACTGCGCATTGGGAGCGATGAAGGCGCCGTTGCCCAGGCCTGCGATGAACAGGGGCAGCAGCAGCTTCCAGTTGGTCAGGGCCGACGCATCGGTGAACAGCAGGACCAACCAGGCCCACACGAGTCCCAGGGTGACGAGGGCCGTGCCGAGCACCAGGACGTTGCGGCCGAGACGTTCGGCCAGCCTGTTGGACTGCGACGACGAGATGATGCTGCCGATCGCGAACGGGATCGACACCACGCCCGAGGCGAGCGCCGAGTTGCCGAGACCGGTCTGCCACAGGATCGAGATGGTGAAGAAGATCGACGTGAAGGCAGCGAAGTAGACGAGGGCGAGAATGACCCCGCCGGTGAACGCGGGCCGGGTGAACAGTCGCGGCGGGACAAGAGGGGTGCGGCCGGCACGCGAGTAGCGCACCTCCCACGCGCCGAACAGCCCGATGAGCACGATGCCGGCGCCGAGTGTCACATACGTCCAGGTCGGCCATCCGGTGTCCTGGCCCTCGATGAGGGGGACCAGGATCGCGACGAGACCTGCCGTGACGAGTGCGAGACCCACCCAGTCGATACCGCGCGCGGGGGCGTCGGGGGAGTCGATCTCGGAGCGGGTCGGCAAGATCTTCGCGGCCAGGATCAAGCCGATGAGTCCGAACGGCAGGTTGACCCAGAAGACCAACCGCCACCCGCTCTCGCTGCCGGCGGCCTCGATGATCAGACCGCCGATGATGGGGCCCAGTGCGGACGAGACGCCGATGACGGCGCCCATGATGGCGAAGGCCTTGCCCCGCATCTGCGGCGGGAACAGCAACTGGATGTAGGCGGTGACGGCGGGGACGAAGATGCCGCCCGCGAGTCCCTGCACGATGCGCGCCGCGACGAGCTGCAGATCGTTCTGCGCGAGTCCACACGCGAGGCTGGCCACCGTGAAGAGGGCGAGTCCGGTGAAGAACACCCACTTGTGGCCGATGCGGTCGCCCACCCGACCCGCCGGGATCAGTGCCAGGCCGAACGCGAGCGCGTATCCGGAGATGATCCAGGACAGGGTGGCCTCGGACGCGTCGAGGCTCGTGCGGATGGTGGGGAGCGCGACGTTGACGATGGTCGTGTCGAGCAGGGCGATGAACATGCCCATGAGCAGGACGATCAACGACTGCCAGGCGCGTCGGGAGACCGCGGGGGCCGCGTTGTCGGCCGAGGTGGAAGTGGTAGACACCCGAGAAACCTTTCGCACAGGACAGTAACTGACGACCGTATTCGGTGAAGACGTGAGTCTCGGACCGGTCGTGGCCGCATTCTCTAGAGTTGCGTGCACCACGGAGCGCGGCGCACGGGGTGCAGCGTTCCCCGCGGGACGCGCACGCAATCACCGCTTCGCCGGTGACGGAAGCGAGGGGGATCTTCGATGACACATGCGTTCACGGACGATGCGTTGGGGCGCGACGACGCGGTGGGGCTCGCGCTGCGAGTGCGCAGGCGCGAGGTCTCCGCCGCGGAACTGGCGTCGGCGGCACTGTCGCGCATCGAGAAGATGGCCGAGTTGGACGCGCTGGTGGGGCCACCACTGACGACTCCCGTCGTCGGCGACCAGGCGGGGCCGTTCGCGGGTGTGCCGACGCTGATCAAGGACAACAGCGACGTCCGAGGGCTGCCGACGGGCCAGGGCTCCGAGATCATCCGTGCTCGTCCCGCGGACCGGCACGGTCCCGTGGCCCGCGAGATGCTCTCGATGGGGTTCGGTGTCATGGCCAAGACGACGCTGCCGGAGTTCGGACTCAGCGCGTCGACCGAGTTCCCGACCCGGCCGCCCACCCGGAACCCCTGGAACACCGAGTACTCGACGGGCGCGTCCTCGGGCGGATCCGCGGCGCTGGTGGCGGCGGGGGCGGTTCCCCTCGCACACGGCAACGACGGCGGCGGCTCGATCCGGATCCCAGCGGCCTGCACGGGGCTCGTGGGCCTCAAGCCGTCGCGCGGCAGGTTCGTGCTGCCGGCGCTGGAGAAGCTGCTGCCCGTCGCGATCGTCTCCGAGGGCGTGCTGACGCGCAGTGTCCGTGACACCGCCGCGTTCTGGGCAGCGGCCGATCACGCGAGTGCACGACGCCTGCGACCGATCGGCACCGTGACGGGCCCGTCGGCGCGGCGACTGCGGGTCGGTGTGATCCGGCAGTCGCCCGCGGGCGGCCCCACCGACGTCGAGACGCTCGCCGCGCTGGACGACGCCGCCGCGCTCCTCGAGCGCCTCGGTCACACGGTGGACGAGATGACCACCGTGCCGATCGACCCACGCTTTCCCGAGGACTTCGTCGAGTACTGGTCGTTCCTCGCCTACGTTCTGCAGAAGACGACGCCGCGTCTCGAGGGCCGCACGGAACGCGACTTCGACACGCTCACCGTGGGACTCGCGGACCGCTTCCGTCGTACGCGGTACCGATTGCCGTCGGTGGTGCGTCGACTACGCAGGGCCGGTGCCGACTACGCGTCGATGTTCGCGAGCGTCGACCTGGTGCTGTCCCCGGTGCTCGGGCACACCACGCCGCGGCTGGGGCATCTGTCGCCGCACGTGCCGTTCGACGAGTACCTCGAGAGGCTCACGTCCTACGCCGCGTTCACTCCGCTGCACAACGTGGCGGGCGCGCCGGCGATGTCGCTGCCGCTGGGGCGCTCGAGCGCCGGACTGCCGGTGGGGGTCATGTTCTCCGGTGTGCAGGGCGACGAGCGAACGCTGCTCGAGGTGGCCTTTGAGATCGAAGGCGCGGCACCGTGGCGTTCCCTCGCCGACTGACACGAGAACGTCGCCCGTTCTCCGTGTTGCGACCCCCGACGGGCCGGCGGGTGCCTAGTGTTCTGGGACAGGGGGCGACCCGAGCCCGCTGACAGGCACGAACGTCGGAGGAACACATGTCCGCAGGGCTCGTCGACATCCTGATCCGCATCAGCTACCTGTTCCGCGGCTGGAGCTTCTAGTCAGGCGTTCGGGTTCGCCACGTTCTGCAGTCGCACCTGACCGCGGGCGATCTCCTTACCTGAGTCGGCGCTGGTGATGATCACCTGCCAGAGCTGCTGTACCCGACCCTGTTGCAGCGGGGTGGCGACCACGTCGACCCGCCCCTCGGTCATCGACCGGAGGAAGTCCGTTCCGTTGTGGACGCCGACCGCGAACTGTCCGCGGTCCGAGACCGCCACGCTCGCAACGATACTCGCGGCCGATTCGACGGCCGAGGCGTAGACGCCGCCGTGCACGACGCCCCACGGGGTGTGATGATCGCTCGTCAGATCGATGTGTCCGCGTACCTCGGTGCCGGTGGCCGTGGTGACCTGCAGCCCGGCTGCGGCGGTGAAGACGGTGTCGGCGAAGTTCTGTAGGTCGGTCATGGGGTCTCCTGTGTAGGCGGACCCACAGTCAACCCCAACGAGCTCAGCGTCGGTCGACGTGTCCACCGAACACGATGGAGGCGTCGGCGAGTGCCACGCTCACGGTCGGCGTGCGTCCGTGCAGGTGACCCAGCGGACCGTCCGATGCGAACGTCCACGTCGTCGACAGCGCGCGGGTGGTCGCGTAGATCGTGTTGCGGGACACGACGGTGCGACCGCCGAGGTGCTGTGCGGTGGTGAGCGGAATGCGCGGCGTGCCCGGTGTGAGTCGGCGCCCGACCCGCGCGTCGAGCGCCGCGACGGGGGCACCGTCGAACGTCATCGACGCGGTGACACGCGGCCCGCTCGTCTCGCGGCGGAATTCGCCCAGATGCTTCGGTATGGACCACAGTTCGCGCCCACCGGTGCGGGACTGCGGACTGTCGACCCAGATGTGCGGGATGGTGGCCATGACGGTGATGCCGCGCCGGACGAGTACCGAGCCGATCAACTCGTCGTAGGACAGGACGCCGCCCGAGGTGTAGCGCACGAAGGCCGCGGAGACGACAGCGTGCCCGCCGACCGTCACCAGCCGGGCATCGGCGTCGGACACGGCGGACACCACGTCCTGCGGGAGCTCGTGGACGGGAACGCGGTAGACCGACACCAGCAGGGTGCCGCCGAGGTACCAGGGCTCCGGCGGATACAGCTCGCCGTCCGCGCCGGTGTGCCAGTCCTGCGTCCGCGCCGACTCCGTCATGCGCACAGGGTATCCGAATACGTGGACGTCCGACTATCTGACCGTGACGCGGCGGATAGGATCGCAGACGATGATCACCGCACCCGCCGTCGGAATCGTGTCCGGATACCTCGCCGACCTGATGCTGGGGGATCCACGACGCCGTCATCCCGTGGCCGCCTTCGGATCTCTCGCCGCCGCCCTCGAGACGCGGACGTACCGGGACGACCGACTCGCCGGAACCGTCCACACCGCACTGCTCGTCGGTGGAGCCATCGGCGCGACGGCCGCGGCGGATCGACTCGTGCGCGATCACCCGGTTCCGCGTGTAGCGCTGACGGCCGCCGCGGTCTGGGCGTGTCTCGGCGGAACGACGCTGGCCCGCACGGGTCTCGCGCTGGCCGACGCCCTGGACGCCAACGATCTTCCGGCCGCGCGGGCGATTCTGCCGTCGCTCTGCGGGCGTGATCCCGCTCTGCTGGACGACGCGGGCGCGGCGCGGGCGGCGCTCGAATCGGTGGCCGAGAACACCTCGGACGCGACGACGGGCGTGCTCTTCTGGGCCGCGGTGGCAGGGGCTCCTGGCGCCGTCGGCTACCGCGCCGTCAACACCCTCGACGCGATGATCGGCTACCACTCGCCGCGCTACGAACGGTTCGGATGGTGTGCCGCCCGGCTCGACGACGTGGTCAACCTGATCCCCGCCCGACTCACCGGACTCCTCACGGCAGCATCGGCGCCGACGGTGGGTGGGACGCCGCGGGACGCCCTGGCCGCGTGGCGCGCGAGCGCGTCCGACCATCCGAGCCCGAATGCCGGAGTGACCGAGTCGACCGCCGCGGGCGCCCTCGGAGTACGGCTCGGCGGCGAGACGGCCTACGCGCACGGTGTCGAACAGCGGCCCGTCCTGGGCCGGGGAAGCGTCCCCACGACGAACGATCTGCGGCGTGCGGTGCGCCTGTCGGCCGCGGTGCAGGCGAGCGCCGCGGCGGTGTCAGCGCTTCTTGCCGTAGCGATCGGTCAGCAGCGTCGTCGACTCGGCCGCGGGCGCCGACTTCCTTCGTAGGCCTCGCCGCGGCTTCAGCAGCGCGTCCAGTCCGTCGTCGTACTCGTCGGGAGCGGCGGTGGGCTCGAGATCGTCGCTCGGTTCGAGATCGTCACTCGACTCGGCGTTGCCACGCCGCCGTTCCTTGATCTCGGCGCGCACGAAGTACGCCAGACCCAGCGGAGCCATGATGCCGAACGCCAGCCACTGCAACCCGTAGGACAGGTAAGGCCCGGCGTCGAGCTGCGGCAGCGCGAGAACACCGAGACCGCCGGGCTGCGCGTCGGCGAGCTGCACGTACCCGTCGACCGGATCGGTGCCGGTCAACTCACCGACCTGGGCGGGCGTGATCGTGTAGACCTGCGGGACCCCGGGGCCGGCGACGGCGGGCTTGTCCGGAACCGACGGTTCCGAGACGCGCAGGCGGCCCTCCAGCGTGACGGTGCCGGCCGGCGGGGGATCGAAGGTCGGGACGTCGATACCCGTGGTGGGCAGCACGTAGCCGCGGTTCACCAGGATCGTGGGCCCGGCGTCGGTGACGAACGGGGTGAGGACCTCGAAGGCCGGGGTGTCGTCGACGCTGCGCAGGCGGACCACCACATCGCTGTCGGCGTCATACGTCCCGGTGACCACGACCCGTCGCCAGTCGTCCTCGGGGGCGACGACCTGCTCGGTCAACAGGTCGGCAGCATCGACCGGTTCCGCGTCGAAGGAGCGGCTGATCTGCTCGTTCCGCGCCGACGTGGTGGTGTTCTTGCCCAGTTGCCAGGGCGCGAGAACGGAGAAGCAGAGGTACGCGAAGAGGATGACGACAGCCGCGAGTGCCAACCACCCGGGACGGAGAAGGAACGACAGTCGGCGCACGACTACACAGCGTAGTCGTCGCGTCGCGACGGGGGTGTCAGTGCTGCGTGAGGGCCTCGAGTAGACCGGGGACGGCCGCCTCGATCTGCTCGCGCACCGTCCGGAAGTCGCCGTCGTCGCCGTAGTACGGATCGGCCACCGAGTCGGAATCGGCGTCCGGGTCGAACGAGCGCAGCAGTGCCAGCCGGTCCGCGGGGACGCCGAGGCGACGGAGGTCGCGCTCGTGAGATCGATCCAGCGCGACGACGAGGTCCGCTCCCAGGATCTCGGCATCGACGGTGCGGGCGCGATGGGCCGACGGGTAGCCGTGCGACTCCAGCTCGGCCGCGGCGCGCGGGTCGGCGGCGTCGCCGACGTGCCAGTCGCCCGTGCCGGCGCTGGTGACGCGCACCCGGTCGTCCATCCCGGCATCCGCGAGGGCCTGCGTCACGATCTTCTCGGCCATCGGCGACCGACAGATGTTGCCCGTGCAGACGAAGGTCACGTGCACCGTCATGCCGCGTCCGTCGTGAGCGAGGAGAGCAGTGTGGTGAGTTCCGCCGCCGATCCAACGGACCACGAGGCCGCGTCGTGCTCGGACTCGAATCCGTATCCCCACCGGACCAGGACGACGGGGATGCCCCAGTGCCCCGCGCCGAACACGTCGTGGTCGCGGTCGCCGACCATCACCACCGACGCGGTACCGCCCTCGGCCGTGGACCGAGCCGGGCGCCCCACCTGCTCGAGTGCGCGCGCGACGACGTCCGCCTTGGATCGGCGGCTGCCGTCGTCGCTGGCGCCCGCGATGAAGCGGAAGTAGTCGGCGAGGCCGAAGTGTTCGAGGATGCGCCGTGCGAATCGTTCGTTCTTCGACGTCGCGACCGCCATCGGGACACCGGCGGCCACGAGCGCGTCCAGCACGTCGACGATGCCCTCGTACACCCGGTTCTCGGACCAGCCGCGGCTGTCGTAGTACTCCGTGTAGGCGGCGCGGGCGCGCTCGACCCTGTCCTCGTCGAGACCGAGGGACCGGAACGTGTCGATCATCGGCGGACCGATGACGTGCGCCCGGACGTCGTCGCCGGGCGGCGGGCTCCCCACCGTCGCGAGCGCGTGATCGAAACCGGCGAGGATGCCGGGTGCGGAATCGGTGAGGGTGCCGTCGAGGTCGAAGAGGACGAGGTCGACGGCTGTGGTGGACATGGGGGTCAGTATATGGAGCGCCTACAGTCACCCGAGTGACAGGCGACGCCCGTACCGATCCGCTGCTTCGCCACCACGGCGACGTGGAGGTCGAGGCGGGCATGCTCGACTTCGCGGTGAACGTCCGTGGGTCCCGGCCCCCCGAGTGGTTGCGGCGCAGACTGATCGAGGCCGTCGACCGACTCGCGGCGTATCCGTCCGAGGCCGAGGACCGGCGGGTTCGTGACCGAGTGGCGTTGCGCCACGGTCGATCTCCGGACGAGGTGTTGTTGCTCGCCGGAGCGGCCGAAGGATTCGCGATGCTGCCCCGGCTGCGCCCGCGCCTCGCCGCGGTCGTCCACCCGTCCTTCACCGAGCCGGAGGTCGCCCTGCGCAGTGCCGACGTCCCGGTGCATCGGGTCGTCCTGCCCCCGCCGTACCGGCTCGTCGACGCCGCCGTTCCGCACGACGCCGACCTGGTGGTGCTGGGCAATCCGACCAACCCGACGTCCGTCGCCCATCCCCGCGCGGACGTGCTCGCACTCCGGGCGGAGGGACGCGTGCTCGTCGTGGACGAGGCATTCGCCGACACCGTGCCCGGCGAGCCCGAGTCCCTGGCGTCGCAGTCTCGTCCCGACGTGGTGGTGCTGCGCAGCCTCACCAAGTCGTTCGCTCTCGCGGGGCTGCGGTGCGGGTACGCGCTCGGAGCGCCGGACGTCCTCGCCACACTGAACCGGGGCCGACCCCACTGGCCGCTGGGCACCCTGCAGCTGGCCGCGATCGAGGCGTGCTGCGAACCCGACGCCGTCGCGTCCGTGGACGCCGACGCGCTCGTGCTCGCCCGCGAGCGGCAGTATCTCGTCGAACGGCTCCGCGTACTCGGGGTGGAGGTGACGGCACCGGCGACGGCGTCGTTCGTGCTCGTCCGCGCGGAGAACGGCGCAGCGATCCGGGCCGCGTTGCGGGACCGCGGCGTCGCGGTCCGCCGAGGCGACACCTTTCCCGGCCTCGGCCCGGATCACCTGCGGATCGCGGTGCGGGGCGCGGACTCCGTCGACCGACTCGCCGACGCGTGGGGTGACGTGGTGCGCGAGATGGGCACACCTAGGGTCGAGTGATGGCATCGACGGGAACCGCAGCGCCCACCCTGGCCGAGATCATCGACGTGCTCGACGCGGCGTACCCGCCCCGGCTCGCCGAGAGCTGGGACTCGGTCGGTCTGGTGTGCGGCGATCCCGCGAACTCCGTGACCACCGTGATGTTCGCCGTCGACGCCACGGCCGCCATCGTCGACGAGGCGATCACCGCCGGTGCCGATCTGCTCGTGGTGCACCACCCACTGCTGCTGCGCGGCGTGGACACGGTCGGTGCCCACACGCCCAAGGGCGCGTTGGTGCATCGCCTGATCACGGCGGGGTGCGCTCTGTTCACCGCCCACACCAACGCGGACTCGGCGCAGCCCGGAGTGTCCGACGCGCTGGCGACACTGCTGGGCCTCACCGATCTGCGCCCCCTCGACGAGAAGTCGGACGGGGGCCTCGACAAGTGGGGTGTGTACGTCCCGGTGGCCGACGCCCCCGCTGTGCGGCAGGCCATGTTCGACGCGGGCGGCGGGTCGATCGGCGACTACCGCGAGTGCAGCTGGAGCGTCGTGGGCGACGGCCAGTTCCGTCCCGTCGACGACGCGCGGCCGGCGATCGGCACCGTCGGCACCGTCGAGTCGGTCGAGGAACGGCGCGTCGAGATGGTCGCTCCGCGCTCTGCGCGCGCGGCCGTTCTCACCGCGCTGCGCTCGGCGCACCCCTACGAGGAAGTGGCGTTCGACGTCGTCGAGACGGCCGGGTTGCCGACCGACTGCGGGCTGGGCCGGATCGGGACGCTGGCCGAGCCGATGTCGTTGCGCGCCTTCGCCGAACGCGTCGGCAGCCGGCTCCCGTCCACTGCCTGGGGAGTGCGCGCCGCCGGCGACCCGGACGCGACGATCCGGCGGGTGGCCGTGTGCGGTGGATCCGGGGACTCGATGCTCGGCGCCGTCACCGCAGCGGGTGTCGATGCCTACGTGACCTCCGACCTGCGACACCACGTGGCGGACGAACACCTGCGGGCCGGCGGACCCGCGCTGATCGACGTCGCGCACTGGGCGGGGGAGTTCCCGTGGTGCGCCCAGGCGCGCGACCTGCTGGACAGCGCGTTCGGTGATCGCGACGGCTGGACCACCCGGACACTGACGATCAGAACGGATCCGTGGAGCATCGGCGTCCGTCCCCCGCAGGACTAGTACCGTGACACGCGTGAACGTCGACCCGAAGATCCAGCTCTCCCTCCTCGACCTGGCCGCCATGGACACCGAACTGGCCCAGCTCGCACACCGTCGACGCACTCTTCCCGAGCAGGTCGAGCTCGATGCACTCGAACGCGAGCGGATCGACCGCAAGGACGCAGCCGTGGGCGTGCAGATCTCGCTCGACGATCTGGACCGGGACATTCGCAAGCTCGAGGGCGAGGTCGACGCCGTGCGCCGCCGCGAGGAGAAGGACCGCGCTGCGCTGGCCTCCGGCGCGGCTCCCGCGAAGCAGCTCAGCGAACTCCAGCACGAGCTGGGCAGCCTCGAGCGCCGCCGCGGCATCCTCGAGGACGAGTTGCTCGAGGTCATGGAGCAGCGCGAGGCGTCGCAGAGCGACTACGAGCACGCCGGTGCCAATCTGACACAGGTCGAGGACACGATCGTCGACGCCACCCGTCGACGCGACGACGCGCTCGCCGACGTCGAGAACGCCGAGCGCACTCGGTCGGCGCAGCGCGAGGAGCTCGCCGCGCAGCTGCCCGCCGAGGTGTCCGCGATGTACGAGAAGCAGCGTGAGAGGTCGGGCATCGGTGCCGCCCTGCTGCGTGGTCGGCGCTGCGGTGCGTGCCGGATCGAGCTGGATCGCGGCGAGATCGCGCGCATCGCCGGCACCGCGCCCGACGTGGTCGTGCGGTGCTCGGAGTGCAACGCGATCTTGGTGCGCACCAACGAGTCCGGTCTGTGAGTCCCCATCCCGACTCCGTCCTGGTGGAGGCCGACGGGGGATCGCGAGGCAACCCCGGGCCCGCCGGATACGGCGCCGTCGTGTGGGACGCGGCGCGAGCCACGGTGTTGGCCGAGCGCCGCGAACACCTGGGAGTGGTGACGAACAACGTCGCCGAGTACCGCGGACTGATCGCCGGTCTCGAGGCGGCCCGCGAACTCGGGGCCTCGCGCGTCTCGGTGCGGATGGACTCCAAGCTGGTGGTCGAGCAGATGTCCGGCCGCTGGAAGGTCAAGCACCCGGACATGATTCCGCTGCGCGCGCGAGCAGCCGCTGTCGCGGACACGTTCGACGACGTGCAGTACGCGTGGATTCCGCGTGCCGAGAACTCGCATGCCGACCGGCTGGCCAACCAGGCGATGGACGGTGAGGACGCGCTGCTCACCGGTGCGGCCGAGGTCGCGAGCGCACCGACGCCGGTGTCGGAACGGCCTGCCTGGCAGTCCGTCTCGGGTGCCGCGACCCGCACGATCCTGCTGCGGCACGGCCAGACCGCCCTGTCGGTGGATCGTCGGTACTCCGGCCGAGGCAACCCGGAGCTCACCGAGCTCGGGCGAGCGCAGGCGGCGGCCGCGGCGCAGCGTGTCGCACTGCTGGGCGGCGTCGACGTCGTCCTGAGCTCACCGCTGGGCCGGGCGTTCGACACCGCGTCGGCCGTCTCCCGCGCGATCGACGTCCCCGTCACCGTCGTCGAGGATCTGACGGAGACGGACTTCGGCGAGTGGGAGGGCCTCACCTTCCTCGAGGCCACCGAGCGCGATCCCGAGCTGCATCGGCGGTGGATGGGCGACACGTCCGTCGCGCCGCCCGGCGGCGAGAGCTTCGACGCCGTTCTCGAACGGGTGCGCCGGGTCCGCGAACACATCGCGACCGAGTACGCGGGGAAGACCGTCGTCGTGGTCTCGCACGTGACGCCCATCAAGACGCTCCTGCAGCTCGGCCTGGACGTCGGCCCGTCGATCCTCTACCGGATGCACCTCGACCTGGCGTCCATCAGCATCGTCGACTGGTTCGACGACGACGCGGCCTCCGTACGCCTGGTGAACGACACGTCGTTCCTCTGGGCCTGATGGAGGAACCGACACGTCGTTCCTCTGGACCTGACCACTACACCTGCAGGGCGAGCCACAGGGCGACGGTCGCCGCGACCACGGTGATCGGTGTGGTCACCAGACCCACCACGGTGAACGTGCGCAGGCTCGGCGGCTCGCCCTCCGCGCGAGCCACGCGGCGCCACAACATGATCGCGAGCGACCCGACGTAGGTGAGGTTGGGCCCGAGGTTGACGCCGATCAGCATGGCGAGCAGCGCGCCCACCGGTGCAGCGCCTGTCGTCGACGTCAGTGCGGCGAGCAGCAGCAGCGTCGCGGGCAGGTTGTTGAGCACGTTGGAGGCGACCGCGGCCACCGCGGCGACGGTCAGGAGCGCGAGCAGCGTGGACGACGTCGGCAGGATCTCGGTGACGGCCTCGCCCACCGGACCCCCGGCGAGTCCCGCGACCACCACTCCGAGCGCGAAGACGAACACGCAGAACCAGAGATCGAGTGCACGCACGATCGCGACGGGAGTCGTCTCGGACCGGCGCAGCGCAGGAACGGCGAGCACGATCGCGGCCGCCGCGGCCACCCACACCGGTTCGAGGCCGAGCGACCCACTGATCGCGAAACCCACCAGAGCGCAGCCGATCACGACGAGGGCGAGCGTCGGCGCCGCCACGGACGGACCGTCGTCGTCCGGCGGGTTCTCCACCTCGCGCAGGTCGCCGCGGAACAACCAACGGAACGCCGCGTACTCGAGCGCGATCGCGACGACCCACGGCGCTGCCATCAGCGCGGTGAAGTGCAGGAACGACAGACCGGTGGCCGAGAACACCAGCAGGTTGGTCAGATTCGAGACCGGCAGCAGCGTGGAGGCCGAGTTCGACAGGTGTGCCACGGCATACGACGCCGGCCGTGGCGACATCCCGGCGCGGCGGGCGGCGGCGATGACGACCGGGGTGAGCAGGACGACCGTCGCGTCGAGACTGAGCACTGCCGTGGTGAGGGACGCGGTGACGAACACGAGCATCAGGAGCCGAGTGGGGGAGGATCGCGACCGGGCGTGCAGGACGGACGCGATCCACGTGAACACACCGTGCGCGTCGGCGAGGTGAGCGAGAGCCAGGATCGCCGCGAGGAACGCCACCGTGGGGGCGAGCTCCGCCGTCTCCTCGAGTGCGTCGCTCGTCGACACGACTCCGAGCAGGATCGCCAGTGCCGCGGCCGGAACGGCGATGGTGGCCTCGGGGAGTCCGCGAGGGCGAGCGATGGCGAAGACCAGGACGGCAGCCACCAGCAGCGCGGCCACGACGGTCCGCGCGGTGGAATCGGTGATCACGCGAGGATCTTGCGCAGCGTGCGGAGGTTTCGCGTGGTCGTCGTCGACTTGTAGGACGCGCGCGCACTGGCCTTGCCGACGACACTGGACAGGGTGTCACCGCGCACGACCTCCCAGAACAGGACGTGATGCGGCCCGAGTGTCGACCTCTCGACGACGGGGTCGGCCGTCTCGCCGATCGCCGCGAGATCGGTGGTGGACACACCGTCCGTCGAGAAGATCACGTACGGGTGGCGTACCGCCTCGTCGGTCTCCCACGGGAATGCGGCGACGATCTCGGCAAGTTGCTCCACGGTCACGACCACCACCCACGCCTCGTAGCCGAAGGCCTGCCGCAGGACGCCCTCCACGTCGGAGCGCACCACGGCCGGGTCCTGCGTCGTCGCGGTGAGCACCACGTTGCCCGACGCGAGAACGGTGCGCACCCCGGTGTATCCGGCGTCCTCCAGCGACGACCGCAGGGCTGCCATGGAGATGCGGATGCCGCCGACGTTGATGCCGCGCAGGAGGACGACGAAGGTCATGCGCGTGACTCTAGATCCCCGGTCCGACCATCCGTCCGCTCGGCACACCCACCCCCCGCGAGTACGTCCGAACTGTCGTGATCGGTGCTCGCCCAGCGACGGTTCGGACGTACTCGCGAGGGTCGGAGCGGGGGTGGGACGGGGGTGGCGGAGCGGCTACCATGACGGGGCGGACGAGTTGGCCGGGCGGCCGCGGCACGGAGAACTGACGACCGGCGTCGTCAAGCTTCGAGCCGAGGAAAGTCCGGACTCCACAGAGCAGGGCGGTTGCCAACAGCAACCCGAGGCGACTCGCGGGACAGTGCCACAGAGAAGAGACCGCCGACCGGTCCTCGGATCGGTCGGTCAGGGTGAAACGGTGCGGTAAGAGCGCACCAGCACCCCGGGTGACCGGGGTGGCTCGGTAAACCCCGCCCGGAGCAAGATCGAAGGTCGCACCGCCGTTCGCGGTGGTGCGTCTGCGCAGGTGTTCGAGGGCTGCTCGCCCGAGCCTGCGGGTTGATCGCTCGAGGTACCCGGCGACGGTGTGCCCAGATGGATGGTCGCCACCCGGGATTCGTCCCGGGGACAGGATCCGGCTTACACGCCGACTCGTCCGCGCACACGACCAGCACGGACCGCTGCGATGGAGGGCGGACTAGAACATACGTTCGATGTCCTCTACAGTGAGTATCGGCGGGCCGGCGGTAGGAAACTACGGGAAGCGTCGGCCCGCCGCCACGTATCGAGTCCTCCTGAACGACGAAAGGCCCCGTCCTCGATGAGGGCGGAGCCGTTCGTGAGCAGAGTGGATCAGATGGGGTCGACCACCAGCAGGGTGGCCCAGTACGTCGCGGCGTCATGGCCCATCAGCGGCAACAGTTGATCGAAGAGAAGGGTCGACATGTCGTACTCCTATCGGGTGCGTGGTCCGGCTCCGGTCCGGCGTGTGTACCCGGACATGCGAGAAGTGTAACGCGGCCGCTGGTCCCGCGGTGTGTGCGGTCGGCGCGTCGCCGACCGTGAATCGCGGGGCCGCAGAACGCGAAGTCTGTTCCGTCGGGGCAGATCTGGGGCACACTGTCGATCATGAGTGACGACGACGATCAGTGGTACTTCCGTATCAGCGACAAGGCTGTCGTGCAGGGCAAGGAGGCCGGTGCGATGGACCGCATGGGCCCCTACCCCGACAGGGCCACCGCCGAGCGCGCCCTCGAGATCGCCGCGGAGCGTAACAAGGCCGCGGACGACGCCGACGACACCTGGTCTTCGTGACCGCATCAGCGCGCTCGTGACCGCGTCGGTATCGAGGCGGGCCGTTGCGCCTCGGGTCGACGGTGTCGACTTCTCGGCTGTGCGCGCCGAGTTCGACCTGCCGACCGGGTACCCGCCCGACGCGGTCCCGGTGGCGGACTCTCGTCCGACGCGGCGCGACGCGACCGACCTGGAGTTCGTGACCATCGACCCGCCCGGGTCGATGGATCTGGACCAGGCTCTCGTCGTCCACCGCACCGACGCGGGTTTCCGCCTGTACTACGCCATCGCCGACGTCGGTGCGGTCGTCGCGCCGGGAAGCGTGCTGGACGAGGAGGTGCGCCGCCGTGGACAGACGCTCTACCTCCCGGACGACAGCGTGCCGCTGCACCCTCGGCAGATGTCCGAGGACGCGTCGTCCCTCCTGCCGGACCGGGTACGGCCGGCCGCGCTGTGGACCATCGACACCGACCCCGCGGGGACGGCGACGTCCTGGCACGTCGAGCCGGCGACGGTGCGCTCACGGCAACGGTTCACCTACGCCGAGGTGCAGTCGGCTGTCGACTCCGGCACCGTGCATCCGTCGCTGACGGCGCTGCAGGATCTCGGTCGGGCGCGGCGGGCCCTCGCGGTCGAGCGCGGAGCCATCGAACTCGCGTTGCCCGAGCAGGAGGTCGTCGCCAACGGTTCCGACCGCGGCGGGTGGCGCCTCGAGATCGCGCCGCGCACCGAGGCCGACGCGTGGAACGCCGAGATGTCCCTGCTCACCGGGATGTGCGCCGCCGCGATCATGCTCGAGGCGAGGGTCGGCATCCTGCGCACTCTCCCGCCGCCGGGCGCGTCGGACGTCGAGGCACTGCGGGCGGTGGTGCGGGCACTGGGCCTGCAGTGGCCGACCGGTGCCTCGCCCGGCCAGGTTCTCGCCGGCCTGGATCCGGCGGCTCCCACGACTCTCGCCGTGATGACCGAGGCGACCACGCTGTTGCGCGGCGCCGCGTACGTCGCCTTCGACGGTGAGACACCCGCGGAGCCGGACCATTCCGGGATCGGTGGCCCGTACGCCCACGTCACCGCGCCGCTACGTCGGCGCGTCGACAGGTACGCCACCGAGGTGTGTCTCGCTCACTGTGCCGGAACCGCTGTCCCCGACTGGGTGCTCGCCGAGTTCGCAGAGCTCCCCGACGCGATGCGGCGCAGCGATTCGCTGGCGTCGAAGGTGGATCGCGCGTGTATCGACCTCGTCGAGGCCAGGGTGCTGGCGGACCGCGTCGGCGACACCGTCTCGGCCGTCGTGCTTCGCGGACGAACCGACAAGCGGCCCGCCGAGGTCTTCGTTCCCGAGTACACCGTCGTCGGCCCGTGTTCGGGAGACCCGGCCGAGGGCACGACCGTCACCGTGCGGGTGGGGCCCGTGGACGTCGCGACCCGGCGAGTGGAGTTCTCGGTCGGGTAGGCCGGAGGCCGGTCGTCGGTCGTCGGGTAGGCCGGAGGCCGGTCGTCGGTGGTCGGGTAGGCCGCTCAGGTTGTCAGTCGAGGGAGGCTGCGCGGCGCCGCAGCTTCGTCCACGCGCGGGGGAGCGGCTCCAGCGCGTCCGCGCTGTCGTGTCCCTCGTTCGCGTACAGGACACCGAACGTGAAGGTGTCCTCGCCTCGCTCGGCCGCGGAGGCGGCCTCGGTCAGGATCGTGGCGCGCGACACCGCACTGTCCTGGACGTCGCCGAGGACGGACTGCACCTTCTTCGCGGCCTTCGCGACGTCGGCGGCCGTCGTGCGTACTGCTCCGTCCGAGAGTGCGCCCGCCGCTGCCTCGGCCGCGTAGCGCAGCTTCTTGGCGTTCTTGCGCACGTCGTGCAGAGCCTCGGCACGCTCGTCGCCGGTGAGCGCGGCCGCGTGAGCCTCGGCTCGGGCGATCGTGCGGTACTGGCCGCGGAGCACCTTCCGGAAGACCTTGTCCGCGCGGCTGTCCGACGGACCGACGGTGGGTGCTGCCAGGAGAGCGTCGAGTGCGTCGAGCAGGGCGAAGTAGCGTTCACCGCTCAACTCCCGCACGATCTCGTCGTGCGCGAGCGTGTACAGCCGTCGCTGGGTGCCGACGAGGGTCTCGACCACGGGACCGCGCACAGCGTCTGACGGCAGCGCCGCGAGCGCCGCGTCGTAACGGGCCGCCAGCACCTCGGCGTCACGAGCGGTGCCGAGAATGTCGGCGAGCCAGGACAGTTCGCCACGGACCGCGTCGACGGACGGTCGGTCGAGCAGGTCGCGGTAGGACCGCAGCACGCTGCGCAGCCGCCGCGTGGCGACGCGCATGGCGTGCACCGCGTCGTCGGCGTTCTCCCGCACGCGCGGATCCGCCGCGAGGAGAGCGGACACGTCGGTGGCCAGGGCGGCGAGCAGCGCGGACCCGGCGGTGCCGTCGGGGGTGGCATCACCGGTGCGCAGATCCGCCAGGCGGGATCCGAGCGCCCGTGCGAGCTTCGAGGGTGAGGAACCGGGGTCGGCGCCGTGGGAGAGCAGGTAGGTGCTCACCTTCTCCAGGGTTCGGCGGTCACCGTCGAGCAGCTCCACCTCCCATTCACGCCAGCGAACAGTGGTGTCGTCCAACAGGTTCCGGGCGGTGACGGTGTCGTCGCACAGCTCCGCGGCGGTCTGGTGCCGCTTCGTGGCCACGACGGTGACGATGCGGCGGGTCTCGATGCTCGCGACGGGCACGAGCGGTTTGCCTCGCACGTGCGCCGTCACACGATCGGCGACCTCGGCCGGCACGCGAGCGGTGTTGCCGCCCGCGGACAGCGGGCTCCGCAGCTCGAGACGCTCGTCGGACGAGACGGGCATCTTGATGTGCCAGCCCGCGTCGGAGCTTCCGGTCCGTCGACGCACCGTGATGCGTCGACGCGCCAGATCGAGATCCGGGGTGTCGAAGTACGTGGAGACCGGGTGTGTCAGCTCCGGCGCGGACGCGGACACGATCGACTTCGCCCCCGTGAGCTCGGGAACCGGCGTGTCCATGCCGACGTCGAACTTGGCCTCGATCTCCGTGTGCGCATCCGCACCACCTGAACTCATGGTGACATCTTTACCACCTGCAGGTGAACGGCCGGTTCGTCAGCGGCGGAAGGAGTCCGTCGCCTCGACGAGGTGATGGATGATTCCCGGTTCCGCGGCGGAGTGCCCGGCGTCGTCGACGATGTGGAGTGTCGACGACGGCCAGGATCGATGCAGATCCCAGGCGCTCGTGGCCGGGCACACCACGTCGTAACGGCCCTGCACGATGACGCCGGGGATGTGGGCGATGGAGTCCATGTTCGCCAGCAACTGATTCTGTTCCAGGAACCCCTGGTGCACGAAGTAGTGATTCTCGATGCGCGAGAACGCGAGTGCGAACCGTGCCTCGGAGTTCTGCTCCACGCGTTCCGGTTTCGGGAGCAGGGTGCTGGTGGCGCCCTCCCACGTGGACCAGGCGACCGCCGCGTTCAGCGCGGTCTCCGGGTCGGACGAGTGAAGGAGTCGGTGGTAGATCTCCACGGGGTCGCCGTCGCGCTCCGCCGCCGGGATCGGGGCGAGGAACTTCTCCCACAGTTCGGGGAAGAGGTGTCCCGCGCCGCCGCGGTAGTACCAGTCGATCTCCGACTCACGCAGCAGGAAGATGCCGCGCAGCACCAGTGACGTGACGCGGTGCGGGTGCGCCTGGGCGTACGCGAGCGACAACGTCGATCCCCACGACCCGCCGAACACCGACCACGTGTCGATGCCGAGATGCTCACGCAGGACCTCCATGTCGGCGATGGAGTGTCCGGTGGTGTTGACGAAGAGATCGGCGCCGTCGGCGACGTGCGGCGTGGACCGACCGCACCCGCGCTGGTCGAACAGCACGATCCGATAGGCCTCGGGATCGAAGTAGCGACGCTGATCGGGACCCGTGCCGCCGCCCGGTCCGCCGTGCACGAACACCACCGGAGTGCCGTCGGGGTTGCCGCTGACCTCGAAGTGGAGGTGCTGCCCGTCGCCGACGTCGAGCATCCCCGAGTCGTGCGGGTCGAGTTCGGGGTAGAGGGACCGGCGCGCCGTCATCGTCACAGCCCCACGAGGCCCGACGCGAGATCGGGAATCTCGAGGATGTCGACGACCTGGCTCCGGACGTCGGAGCACGCGTCGGTCGCGGCCGTGTCGACGATCCCGCGGTTCTGGATCACCGCGGCGTTCAGTCCGTAGCGTGCCGCCCACGTCTGCACCAGGATGTTCAGGCCGCCGCGGCCCACGGTCGGACCCTGCACACGCCAGTTCGACAGCTGTGCCTCGAGGTCGGTGCACAGCGACTGAGCCTGATCCTCGGACACCGCCGGGGTGGCCGCAGCCGCCGACGTGGTCGTCGTGGGAGCGGCCGTCGTCGACGCAGTGGTGGTGTCCGTCCCGCCTGCGCACGACGTCAGGGTCACGGTCGCTGCTGCCAGAACACCCGCCGCGGCGAGTCCATGTCGCATCATCATGGCCCCGAGTGTGCCACCCGGGTGCTTCCCCGACCGGCTCGCCCGCGTCGCTCGCCAGGGGTCGCAGTCCTAGAAGCTGTGCTCCTGCGCGGGGAAGGCCCCCGACCGCACCTCGGCGGCGTAGGTCGACGCCGCGGCGCGCAGCTGGTCGCCGACGTCGCCGAAACGCTTGACGAACTTGGCGGTGCGACCGCTGGTGAAGCCGGCCATGTCCTGCCAGACGAGAACCTGGGCGTCGCACTCCGGACCGGCACCGATGCCGACGGTGGGGATCGTCAGCTTGCGCGTCACCTGGCCGGCGAGATCGGCGGGCACCATCTCCATGACGACGGCGAAGGCGCCGGCCTCCTGGACGGCGATGGCGTCGGCCACGAGCTGCTCGGACGCGTCGCCGCGGCCCTGCACGCGAAAACCACCGAGTCCGTTGACGCTCTGCGGGGTGAAGCCGATGTGCGCCATCACGGGGATACCGGCGGCGGTGATGGCGGCGATCTGCGGGGCGACACGCTCGCCGCCCTCGAGCTTGACCGCGTTGGCCTGGCCCTCGCGCATGAAGCGGACAGCGGTCTCGACGGCCTGCTGCGGAGAGATCTCGTAGGTGCCGAACGGCAGGTCGGCGACCACGAGTGCGTTGGGGGCACCACGGACCACGCCGCGGACCAGGGGGATGAGCTCCGCGATGTCGATGTGCACCGTGGTGTCGTAGCCGTAGACGACGTTGGCGGCCGAGTCGCCCACGAGCAGAACGGGGATGCCGGCCTCCTCGAAGATGCGCGCGCTCGAGTAGTCGTAGGCGGTGAGCATGCTCCAGCGGTCGCCGGAGGCCTTCATCGCCTGCAGGTGGTGGGTGCGGGTCTTGCGGCCCGTGGGTGCGGATCCGTACAACGGGGTCTCAGCAGCAGACATCGAGCGTCCCTTTCGTCCTCGAGGCCCGCTCGGCGGGTCCCCGGGTAGAGGTGATGACGCGTTCAGTCTGCCACCGCCGGGTTCCGCGGCACGAGTGCGCTTGGTCACACACCACGCCGTGCCACCATCGAGAGGTGTCCTCCCGTCGCGCGTCCGTCCGTCTCGCCGTCTCCCTCTCGGTTCTCGCGGTGTTGGCCGCGGCGTGCGGCTCCGATGTCGGCGGCACTCCCACCGACGACGAGGGTGGGTCCGTGCCCGTCACGACGACGGAGACGCGTGCCGATCAGCCGTCGACGCTGGACGCCTTTCGGGCGCAGCGTGTCACGTGGGGATCGTGCGAGGGATTCGTGACCGACGGGTCCGAGTTGGACCCGAGCCTGCAGTGCGGCCGGGTGACCGTGCCGATCGACTACGACGATCCGGCCGGACCCACCGCCTCACTGGCGTTGTCCCGGTCGGCGGCGACGGGGGAGAAGGTGGGCTCGATGCTCGTCAACCCCGGTGGACCCGGCGCGTCGGGCCTCTCGACTGCGACGGTGGCGCGGGGTACCGCCGTCGAATCGTCGTTCGACGTCATCGGATTCGACCCTCGGGGCATCGGTGCGTCGGTGCCGGCGGTGCGCTGCGACACTCCGCGGGAGTTCGACGCCGAGCGTGCGGACAACGACGTGGACACCTCGCCCGCCGGAATCGCCGAGACCGAGAAGGACAATCAGGACTACGCCGCGCGGTGCGCCGAGCGCAACGATCCGGTGTTGCTCGAACACCTCACGTCGGCCGACGTCGCGCGGGACATGGACGTCGTCCGGTCGGTGCTCGGCGACGATCAGCTGACGTATCTCGGATTTTCGTACGGGACGCGGCTGGGCTACACCTACGCCGAACTCTTCCCCGAGAACGTGCGCGCGATGGTGCTCGACGGCGCTCTCGACCCCGCTGCGAACGCGGCCGACGAGGTGGTCGCCCAGGGCGCAGGCTTCCAGTCGGTGTTCGACGCCTTCGCGGCCGACTGCGCGGGACGGTCCGACTGTCCACTCGGTACCGACCCGGCGGGAGCCGTGCGTTCCTTCCGGGCCCTGGTCGATCCGTTGGTGGACCGGCCCGCGAGCACCGAGCTCACCGGGCCGGAGGGTGCCCGCTCGCTGAGCTACGACGACGCCGTGACCGGAGTGCAGCAGGCGCTCTACAGCACCGAACTGTGGGGACCGTTGCGGCGCGGACTGACTCAGCTGGAGAACGGTCAGGGCGACATCCTGCTCTCGCTCGCCGATCTCTACAACGGGCGCCTGAGCGACGGCACGTACAGCAACACCAACGACGCGTTCACCGCCGTGCGGTGCGTCGACGATCCGCGGGTGACCGACCGGGCGGAGGAGGGCGCGCTCGACGCCCGGTTCCGCGCCGCCGCGCCGTTCCTGGACGACGGCCGGGGCAACGGCACCGCGCCGCTCGAGCCGTGTGCCTTCTGGCCGGTCCCCTCGGCGGCCGACCCGGGGCCGGTCTCGATACCGGGACTCGCACCGACCGTGGTGGTCTCGACCACCGACGATCCCGCCACCCCGTACGAGGCCGGGGTCGCTCTGGCCTCGCAGCTGGGCTCGTCGCTGGTCACCTACGAGGGGAATCAGCACACCGCCTCGTTCGCCGGGATCGCCTGCATCGACGACGCCGTGTCCGCCTACCTCGTCGACCTGACGCCTCCACCAGCAGGTCTGCGCTGCTGAGCCGTGACCTCACAGTCGTCGCCACCGCGCTGTGAGGTCCAGAAAGTGCGACCGGTTTCACGATGTAACACGGATTTAATGCAACGTGCCTAGCCTGACGGTCATGGATCGCCAAAAGGAATTCGTGCTTCGCACTCTGGAGGAGCGCGACATCCGGTTCGTCCGTCTGTGGTTCACGGACGTGCTCGGCTACCTCAAGTCCGTGGCCATCGCTCCGGCCGAACTCGAGGGCGCGTTCGAGGAGGGCATCGGCTTCGACGGCTCGGCGATCGAGGGCTTCTCACGAGTCTCCGAGGCCGACACCGTGGCCAAGCCCGACCCCACGACGTTCCAGATCCTGCCCTGGACCACCAGCAAGGGCGAGCAGCACTCCGCCCGCATGTTCTGCGACATCGCGATGCCCGACGGGTCGCCGTCCTGGGCCGACTCCCGGCACGTGCTGCGTCGACAGCTCTCCAAGGCTGCGGACCTCGGATTCAGCTGCTACGTGCATCCCGAGATCGAGTTCTTCCTGTGCAAGGAACTGCCCGACGACGGTCGGCCCCCCGTCCCCGCGGACAACGGCGGCTACTTCGACCAGGCCGTCCACGACGAGGCGCCGAACTTCCGGCGCCACGCCATCGACGCCCTCGAGTCCATGGGCATCTCGGTGGAGTTCAGCCACCACGAGGCCGCGCCCGGTCAGCAGGAGATCGACCTGCGCTACGCCGACGCCCTGTCCATGGCCGACAACGTGATGACCTTCCGCTACCTCGTCAAGGAGGTCGCGATCGACGAGGGCGTGCGTGCGACGTTCATGCCCAAGCCGTTCAGCGATCAGGCCGGCTCGGCCATGCACACGCACATGAGTCTGTTCGAGGGCGAGACCAACGCCTTCCACAACCCGGACGACCCCATGCAGTTGTCCGAGACCGGCAAGGCCTTCATCGCGGGCATCCTCGAGCACGCCAACGAGATCAGCGCGGTCACCAACCAGTGGGTCAACTCCTACAAGCGTCTGATCCACGGCGGCGAGGCCCCCACGGCGGCGTCCTGGGGTCCGTCGAATCGCTCTGCGCTGGTACGCGTTCCGATGTACACGCCGAACAAGGCGTCGTCTCGCCGCGTCGAGATCCGCAGCCCCGACTCGGCGTGCAACCCGTACCTCACCTTCGCCGTGCTGCTCGCGGCCGGACTGCGCGGTGTGGAGAAGGGGTACACGCTGCCGCCCGAGGCCGAGGAGGACGTGTGGTCGTTGACCTCCGCCGAACGCCGCGCCATGGGCTACCGGGAGCTGCCCAGCAGCCTCAACGAGGCGCTCGCCGCCATGGAGGGCTCCGAGCTGGTGGCCGAGGCGCTCGGCGAGCACGTCTTCGACTACTTCCTGCGCAACAAGCGTCGTGAGTGGGAGTCGTACCGTTCGCACGTGACGCCGTTCGAGCTCAAGACCTACCTGGGTCTGTAGCGACTGCGCGATTGTCGAGTGGACGGGGCTGTCGAGTAACGTCGACACGCCATGAACATGTCGGAATGCACCACCGTCCCGAGATTCGTCGACCCGCGGTTCGTCCACCCGACGTTCGCTGACGCCGACCCGGCGGTCGACTCGTACACCGTGGTGGAGGCTCGCCCGTGATTCCGCCCAGTTCCCGTTCCACCGTGCCCAGCCCCGGACGGCTCGGTCTCGTCGAGGCGTCGGCCCCGGCGAACCTGTCGCTGCTGGGCTGGACCGACGAGGACAGCACCGAGCTGCTGTGGTCGCTGTCGCGCTCGCCCGACGCCGATCTCGCGCTGCGCACCCTCGCGCGCCTCGCCGAGGATCTCGGTGACAACTGGTCCGACCTCGACGCCCGCCTGCGCACCGACAAGAGTCTGCGCGGCCGCATGTTCGCTCTCGCCGGATCGTCCAGCGCTCTCGGTGACCACCTGGTGTCCGAGCCGGAGAAGTGGCGCCTGCTCACCACCTGCACGGAGTCGTTGCCCACGGCCGACGAGCTGCGCGACTCGATGCTCGCGAGCGTCGGTGCCGTCGCGGAGACGGGCGACGACGCCCTCGGTCAGGTGTTCCGGGCCGAGCTGACCGGACCCAAGGCCATCATCGCGCTGCGTACGGCGTACCGCGACCACCTCATGATCCTGGCCGCCGCCGATCTCGCGGCGACCGTGGAGAACGAGCCCGTCGTGCCCTACGAGGTGGTCGGTCGTCAGCTGTCCGATCTCGCGGACGCGGCGCTCACCGCGGCACTGTCGGTGGCCGTCACCGTCACGTTCCCCGACGGGCCCTGCTCGGTCCGACTCGCGGTCATCGCGATGGGCAAGTGCGGTGCGCAGGAACTGAACTACGTGAGCGACGTCGATGTCGTCTTCGTCGCCGAACCCTCCAACTCCCTCGCCACCCGCATGGCCGGCGAGATGATGCGCATCGGCTCGTCCGCCTTCTTCGAGGTCGACGCCGCACTGCGTCCCGAGGGCAAGCAGGGCGAACTGGTCCGCACTCTCGACTCGCACCTGGCGTACTACCAGCGGTGGGCGAAGACCTGGGAGTTCCAGGCGTTGCTCAAGGCGCGCGCCATGACCGGTGACGCCGAGCTGGGCCAGGCCTACGTCGACGCGGTGACGCCGATGGTGTGGGTGGCCAGTGAGCGCGAGGACTTCGTCCCCGAGGTGCAGGCGATGCGCCGCCGCGTCGAGGAGATGGTGCCGGCCGAGCTGCGCGAGCGCGAGATCAAGCTGGGGCGCGGCAGCCTGCGTGACGTCGAGTTCGCCGTCCAGCTGCTGCAACTCGTGCACGGACGAGCCGACGACTCCCTCCACGAACGCGGTACCGTCGCCGCGCTGTCCGCTCTCGCCACCGGCGGCTACATCGGGCGTGACGACGCGGCAAACCTCACCGCGTCCTACGAGTTCCTCCGCCTCATCGAGCACCGGCTGCAGCTGCAGAAGCTGCAGCGCACGCACCTCCTGCCGCCGGACGACGACGACGAGGCGATGCGCTGGCTCGCCCGCGCCGCCCACATGCGTCCCGACGGCAACCACGACGCGACCGGCGTTCTGCGCCAGGAGATCCGTCGCAACGCGCAGCGGATCCGGCGGTTGCACGCTCGGCTGTTCTATCGCCCTCTGCTCGAATCGGTGGCCCGGCTGGACAGCGACTCGCTGCGCCTCAGTTCGGATTCCGCGATCCGGCAGCTCTCGGCGCTCGGCTACTCGGCTCCACAGAACGCGCTCGGACACCTGAGCGCACTCGTCGGCATGGGTGCGCGCAAGGGTCGCATCCAGTCCCTGCTGCTGCCGACGCTGCTCGAATGGCTGGGCGACACACCGGATCCCGACGCGGGCCTGCTGGCCTACCGACGGCTGTCCGAGGAGGTCGCCGAGCAGTCCTGGTTCCTGCGGCTGGTCCGCGACGAGGGCCCGGTGGCGCAGCGCCTGATGCAGGTGCTCGGGTCGTCGGAGTACCTGCGCGGTGTGTTGGTCAACGCGCCGGAGGTCATCCGGCTCTTCGCCGACGGATCGACCGGCCCCAAACTGCTCGACGTCGATCCCACCGAGACGTACGGCGCCATCCTGAAGTCCTCTGCGCGCTACGACGATCCGGTACGCGCGGTCGCGGCGGCGCGGTCCCTGCGTCGCTACGAACTGGCGCGGGTCGCCTCGGCGGACATCCTCGGACTGCTCGAGGTCCCCGAGGTGTGCCGGGCGCTGTCCTCGGTGTGGGCAGCGGTCATCAACGCCGCCCTGGACGCGGCGGTCCGTGCGTCCGTCGCCGAGCGCGGCGGCACCGCTCCCGCGTCGATCGCCATCATCGGCATGGGTCGACTCGGTGGTGGTGAACTGGGCTACGGGTCCGACGCCGACGTGTTGTTCGTGTGCGAGCCGGCCGAGGGCGCCGACGACAGCGACGCCGTCAAGTGGGCCAACGCCATCGCCGATCGTGTCCGCAAGCTCCTGGGTTCGCCGAGCCAGGACCCGCCGCTGGAGGTGGACACCGGACTGCGTCCCGAGGGGCGCAACGGGCCTGTCGTGCGCACACTCTCGGCCTACGACGCGTACTACTCGCAGTGGGCGCAGCCGTGGGAGGTGCAGGCCCTGCTCCGCGCCCACCAGGTCGCCGGCGATCAGGACCTGGGAATTCGGTTCCTGCTCATGGCCGACCGCATCCGGTACCCCGAGGGCGGAGTCTCCGAGGACGCCGTCCGCGAGATCCGGCGCATCAAGGCCCGGGTCGACGCGGAGCGATTGCCCAAGGGAGCCGACCCGAAGACGCACACCAAGCTGGGGCGCGGGGGACTGGCCGACGTCGAGTGGACCGTGCAGTTGCTGCAACTGCGTCACGCCCACCGCATTCCGGCGCTGCACAACACGTCGACCCTGGAGTGCCTCGACGCGATCGGCGCCGCGGAGCTCATGAGCCCTGGCGACGTCGACCTCCTGCGCCAGGCGTGGCTCACGGCCACGAAGGCCCGTAACGCGCTGGTCCTGGTGCGCGGCAAGCCGACCGATCAGTTGCCGGCTCCCGGCAAGGTGCTGTCGGCCGTCGCGCAGGTGGCCGGCTGGCCCAGTGGCGACGCGGGGGAGTTCCTCGACAACTACCTGCGCGTCACCCGTCGGGCCAAGGCCGTGGTGGAACGCGCGTTCGGTTCCTGACCCGTACCGGTTCTGCACAGAGAACGACCCCGCTCGGCCGACTGTGCCGGGCGGGGTCGTCTTCTGTGCAGTAGGTGTACCTCGGTGTCAGTCGGCCCCGGCGGTGACGAAACCCTGCTGCACCATCCAGTCACGCGCCACCTCGGCGGGTTCCCGGCCGTCGACGTCGACCTGCTTGTTCAGCTCGGTGATGGCGTCGATGGTGAGCGCCGCGGACACCGGTGCGGTGATCTCCGCGATCTCCGGGTAGCGGTCGGCGATCTCCTGACGCAAGTTCACCGTCGCGTTGTAGCGCGGGAAGAACAGCTTGTCGTCCTCGACGACCACCAGGTCGAGACCCTTGATGCGGCCGTCGGTGGTGAACACCTCGCCGAACTTGCACTGCGAGCCGTCCGCCGTCGCCTGGTAGATGATGCCCGTCTGCAGGATCTGGCGGTTCACCGCGTTCGCGTCGAAGCCGTACGCCGCCGCCATGCCGGGGAAACCGTCCTGGCGGGAGTTGAACTCGGTCTCCACGCACACCGCCGCGGCGGCGGGATCACGCTGCACCAGGGCGGCGTAGTCGGACAGCGTCTTCACGCCGGTCTCCTGCGCCGTCTGCTGGTTCATCGCGAGTGCGTACGTGTTGTCCATCGGCGCCGGGTTGACCCAGACGATGCCGTTCGCCTTGTCCGCGTCGCGCACCGCGTCGTACTGCTCTGTCGCGTCGGGAATGGGAGTCTCGTTGCCGAGGTAGTTGATCCAGCCGGTGCCGGTGTACTCGTAGGTGACGTCGACCTGGCCGCTGATCATGGCCTGCCGCGTGCTGTTGGATCCCGAGATGTTGGTCAGGTCGCGGACGTTCGCCCCCGCCGCCTCGAGCGCGAACTCCAGGATGTAGCCGAGGATGATCTGCTCGGTGAAGTCCTTGGAACCGACGGTGAGCTCGGCACCTTCGAGACCCGGCTGCGCCGTGATGCTTCCGGGTTCGACGGCCAGGGGCACCGCGCTGCCGGACTGCAGCCCGCAGCTGGTGAGGGCGAGGGTGGAGACCGCGCACAGTGCGATCAGGGTACGGCGCATCAGCGCAGTCCTTTCGGTCCGAGGAAGGCCTCGGCGAGAGCGCCCAACCAGTCGACGAGCAACGCCAACGCCACCGCGAGCACGGCGCCCACGACGAGGATGAGCGGCTGATTGAGCTTGTACCCGGTGTCGATGAGCACGCCGAGGCCGCCGGCGCCGACGAGGAAGCTCAGCGTGGCGGTACCGACCGCCAGCACGAGAGAGGTGCGCAGGCCGGCGAGGATGTACGGCACCGCGAGTGGGAACTCGATGCGCCACAGGATGCCGGAGCCCGACATGCCCTGTCCGCGTGCGGCATCGATGTAACTGGCGTCCACCTGCTGGAACCCCAGCATGGTGTTCCGCAGCACCGGCAGCAGCGAGTAGAACGCGATGGGCAGGACACCGACCCAGAACCCGGTGCTGCCGGTCGCGAGGAACAACAGCACGAGCAGGCCGACGGCAGGTGCTGCTTGACCGATGTTCGCGATACCGATGAAGACGGGAGCGAGTCGTCGATAGCCGTTGCGAGTGAGGATGATTCCGAGGGGCACCGCGATCAGCACGACGAGTGCCGTCACGACGAACGTGATCAGGACGTGCTCGAGAACGCGCTGGGAGATCGTGGCGACGTTGATCGTCGCCGCCTGCGTCGCCGTGAGATCACGCGTGAGGGCGTAGACCAGCGTGACCACCACGAGGACGAGAACCAGTGCGGGCTGGACGACCAGACGGATCCGTTCGGCTCGCCGCGCTGCCCTGGCCGCGGACTTCGCATCGCCCTCTGCGTCGGCGGGATCGTCGACGACGGACGCCTCGACCGACGCCGTCACGACGACGCGCCCGAGACGGACGCCGCGCCCGCGTCGACCACGTCGTCGTGGTCGTGCGCGTGCTGCGAACGGATGGTCTTGATGGTGTCGATCAGTGCCTCGATGGTGACGGTGCCGACGTACTCGCCGCGCTTGCCCGTCACGGTCGCCGTCGCGTTGCCCTCGGCGAGCAGGGCCTCGAGCGCGTCCTGCAGCGTGGACTGGATCGACACGAGCTCACCGATCGGCACACCGACGTCGCGGAGGCTGCCCACGCCGGCGAGGTGACGACGGTCGGTCCACCGGATGGGCCGCTTGCGGGAGTCGAGGATGAGACCCCACGCCTCCGGATCGGTGCCGAGCGCCCGGTTCATCGTCTCGACCGGCTCGTCCTCACCGAAGGCGGGAACATCGCTGAGCTCGATGTCGCGCACACGCATGAGGGTGAGCTGCTTGAGAGCCGCACCGGCGCCGACGAAGCCGGCCACCGTCTCGTCGGCGGGATTGGCCAGCACGGCCTCGGGGGTGTCGTACTGCAGGATGCGGGACTGGTTGCCCAGGACGGCGATCCGGTCGCCCAGCTTGACGGCCTCGTCGAAGTCGTGTGTCACGAAGACGATGGTCTTGCCCAGCTCGGCCTGCAGGCGCATCAGCTCGTCCTGCAGGAGGCCGCGGGTGATGGGGTCGACGGCACCGAACGGCTCGTCCATCAACAGAACCGGGGGGTCGGCCGCCAGAGCGCGGGCCACACCCACGCGCTGCTGCTGCCCACCGGAGAGCTGGCGCGGGTAGCGCTCGCGGTACTGGCCCGGATCGAGTCCGACCAGATCGAGCATCTCGTCGGTGCGGTCGGAGATCTTCTTCTTGTTCCAGCCGATGAGCCCGGGGACCATGCCGACGTTCTGCGCGATCGTCATGTGCGGGAACAGGCCGGCCTGCTGGATCGAGTAGCCGATGGTGCGTCGCAGTTCGTTCGGATCGATGGACAGCGCGTCCTTGCCGCCGATCGTGATCCGGCCGGACGTGGGCTCGATGAGGCGGTTGATCATCCGCATCGTCGTCGTCTTGCCGCAGCCCGACGGTCCCACCAACACGACGACCTCACCCGCGGGGATGGTGAGCGACACGTGGTCGACCGCGGCGGCCTTCTGGTTGGGGTAGGACTTCGTCACGTCCTCGAGGACGATCTCTGCTCCGGTGGTGGTGCGAGTCGTGTCAGTCACGGATACCCCTCGAGGTGGTGAGTTTGCCGATCAGGACGTAGATCCCGTCGAGGATCAGCGCCAGGATGACGATCAGGACGGTGCCGGTGAGGGCCTGGGGAACTGCGGTGGGGCTGCCGACGCGGGCGAGGCCGGAGAACAGGAGATTGCCGAGGCCGGGGCCCTTGGCGTACGCGGCGATGGCGAGAATGCCCATCGCCATCTGGGTGCTGACGCGCATCCCGGTGAGAATCGACGGCCACGCGAGAGGAATCTCGATGCGACGCAACACGGTGGCTCGGCTCATGCCGATACCGCGTGCCGCGTCGCTGACCGCCGGATTCACCGCGTCGAGTCCGACCACCGTGTTCCGGATGATCGGCAGCAACGAGTACAGCACCAGCGCGGTGACGGTCGGCTTGACGCCGAGACCGAGAATGGGAATCAGCAGTCCCAGCAGCGCGAACGACGGGATGGTGAGCACCGTGCTCGCGAGAGCGGTGGCGACGGCGGAGCCGGCGGGACTGCGGTAGACGAGAACTCCGATGGCGACACCCAGGATGGTCGCGATGACGACACACTGGACGACGGCGGAGACGTGAAGATAGGAATCGATCGCGAGCTGCCTTCGGCGGCCGACGATGAAGTCCCACAGAGCATCCATCAGGTGCAGATCCTTCGCTCGGCAACAGGAGAGACGCGACTGTGGTGGTGCCACGACGTCCGGCGGCCGGGTGGATCGTCACCCGGAACACAGCGGACACCCGTGTCTACCCCGAAAGTTCGGAGTTCAATCCAGCTTTCGGTCGAGTCGTGTCCGCATCGTTCCCGAATCGTCCCGGAAACGACGCGAGCCCGCGCCGGACAGGGTCCGGAGCGGGCTCGACGTGGTGGAGCGTGACTCAGCAGTCGTAGTACAGCTGGAACTCGTACGGATGCGGACGGAGGTTCACCGGCGCGATCTCGTTCTCACGCTTGAGCGAGATCCAGGTCTCGATCAGGTCGGTGGTGAAGACGCCACCGGCGGTGAGGTACTCGTGGTCGGCCTCGAGGCGGTCGATCACGGCAGGCAGCGAGGTGGGTGCCTGCGGGATGTTCTTCGCTTCCTCGGGCGGGAGCTCGTAGAGGTCCTTGTCGACGGGAGCGAGCGGCTCGATCTTGTTCTTGATGCCGTCCAGGCCGGCCATCATCTGCGCGGCGAACGACAGGTACGGGTTACCGGACGCGTCGGGCGCGCGGAACTCGAGACGCTTGGCCTTCGGGTTGTTGCCCGTGGTGGGGATACGGACGGCGGCCGAGCGGTTACGGCCCGAGTACACCAGGTTGATGGGGGCCTCGTAGCCCGGCACCAGGCGGTGGTACGAGTTGATCGTCGGGTTCGTGAACGCCAGCAGCGACGGAGCGTGGTGCAGGATGCCGCCGATGTAGTGACGAGCGAGATCCGACAGACCCGCGTAGCCCTTCTCGTCGTAGAAGAGCGGCTTGCCGTCCTTCCAGAGCGACTGGTGGACGTGCATGCCCGAGCCGTTGTCACCGAAGAGCGGCTTCGGCATGAAGGTCGCGGACTTGCCGTGCTGCCAGCAGGTGTTCTTGACGATGTACTTGAACAGCTGCAGGTCGTCGGCTGCACGCAGCATGGTGTTGAACTTGTAGTTGATCTCCTGCTGACCGCCGGTGCCGACCTCGTGGTGGCCGCGCTCGAGCTCGAAGCCCGCGTTCTGCAGGTTGGTGGAGATGGCGTCGCGGATGTCGACGTAGTGGTCGTACGGCGCGACGGGGAAGTAGCCGCCCTTCGGGCGGACCTTGTAGCCGAGGTTGGGGGACCCGTCGGCCTCGGTCTCGGCGCCGGTGTTCCAGGCGCCGGAGCTCGAGTCGAGCTCGTAGAACGCGCCGTTCATCTGGGAGTCGTAGCGCACCGAGTCGAAGATGTAGAACTCGGCCTCGGGACCGAAGAACGCGGTGTCGGCGATGCCGGTGCTGGCGAGGTACTCCTCGGCCTTGCGCGCGACGTTGCGGGGGTCGCGGCTGTAGGACTCGCGGGTGTACGGATCGTGGACGAAGAAGTCCATGTTCAGCGTCTTGGCGTGACGGAACGGGTCGATCTGAGCGGTGCCGTAGTCGGGCAGCAGCATCATGTCCGACTCGTGGATCGACTGGAAGCCACGCACGGACGAGCCATCGAACGCGAGACCGTCTTCGAGGGTGTCCTTGGTGAACGCCTTCGCCGCGATCGAGAAGTGCTGCTGGATACCCGGGAGATCGGTGAAACGGATGTCGACGTACTCGACGCTCTCGTCCGCTATGTACTTGATGACCTCTTCGGCCGTGGTGAAATCCACGCTGGAACTCCTTCTTGTCGAGTGCTGGTCCGCGACGTCTGTGTGAGTGCGGCAGCTGCGCCACGCCGACGGTAGGGAAGTGGTGTTGCCTCACCGTCAAGTCCGTGTTTCGTCGGTGTTACGCGTCCCGTCGTCGCAGCTGGTGGCCGGTGGGAAGACCCTCCCGCCGGGGCGACACCTATCCTGGAGCAATGGCCCCGCACTCACACCAGTATGGAGAACACTCATGGCACGGATGACCGGATCGTGGCTCTCTGGCCCCGCCGCCGCGCTGCCCGACGGTGACCACGAGCAGCAGGCCTACCAGGGCGAGTACCTGGGACTTCCCAAGGTGGGGCCGGGTTCGCTCGCGCCGACACCGAGGCGTGTCGCGGCGTTGGCCATCGACTGGCTGATGTCGATGGGTGTGTCCGCGCTGTTCCTCGGCGGCAGCGTCGCCGGTGGCAACCTGTCGACCCTGACCCTGGGTGTGTGGTTCCTGCTCGGATTCGTGTCCGTGAGCTTGTTCTCCTTCACGCCCGGTCAGTTCTGCATGGGCATGCAGGTGGCGCGCATCGACGCTCCGGGCCGCGTGGGAGTCGTGCGCGCGCTGGTGCGTCAGGTCTTCATCGCCTTCGTGGTGCCCGCCGTCATCACCGACATCGACAGCCGCGGCATGCACGATCGTGCGACGGGCACCGCACTCCTCATGTCCCGGTAGTGGGGCTCACCCCTCGTGCGCCCTTTGCGCATCCCTGGGTACGCACAAGGCGCACGGGGCCGGAGGCCACTAGCGACGCTTGATGGTGCGCTGCACACCCTTCATCTTCGCGCCGCCCGGCATCGGTCCCTTGGGGAGTGCCGGGCCACCGCGGGCGCCCAGCGCCGAGAGCCGTGACTCGATGGTCTCCATGCGCTTGCTGTCGATGTTCTTCGGCAGCTTGGTCAGGTACTTCTGCAGCTGCGAGAGCGGCACCTGGCCCTCGTCGTTGCCGACGACGACGTCGTAGATCGGGGTGTCGCCGACGAGGCGTGCGGTCTTCTTCTTCTCCTGCGCCAGCAGTGCCTTCACGCGCTGCGGTGCGCCCTCGGCCACCAGGATGACGCCGGGACGACCGATGACGCGGTGCACGGCGTCCAGCTGCGTGGTGCCGGCGATGGCGGTCTTGACACGCCACCCGCCCTGCAGGTTGTCCAGTGCCCACGCGGCGGCGCCGGCCTGGCCCTCGGCCTTGCCGTACACCGACTTCTGCACGCGGCGACCGAAGATCACGAACGCGATGAGCACACCGATGAGGAGCCCGAACGGCAGCAGGAGCCACTCGATCCCGAAGATCAGCCCGATCAGGAAGAACAGCACCGCCATACCGACGACCGATCCGATCATCAGCGGCAGGAGGAGCTTGTCCTCCTTGCGCTGCATCTGGAAGGCCTGCCACAACTGGGAGCGCCGTTCCTTCGAGGCCTGCTTGCGTGCTGCCTTCGCCGCGGCCTTCGCCTCTTTCGAGGCCTTGCCCTTGCCTGCTGTACCGCCGTTCGCCATGGCTCCCAGGATAGGCGCAGACGCAGCGCGGCCCGCCATCCGGTAGGACGGCGGGCCGCGTGGTGTCGCTGGGGGTGTGGGGTCAGCGGGCTGCCAGGCGCGCCATCAGCGAGCTGGCTTCCTGGGACGCCTCGCCGCCGTGCTCGAGGTGGGACATGTTCTCGGAGATCGCACGGCCGTGGTGAGCCATGGCCTGCGCGTAGAGGCGACCCGCGCGGTACGAGGAGCGGACCAGGGGACCGGCGAGGACGCCGGCGTAGCCCATGGCCTCGGCGGCCTTGGAGTGCTCGACGAACTCCTCCGGCTTGGCCCACCGGTCGACCGGATGATGCCGCGGCGACGGGCGCAGGTACTGGGTGATGGTGAGGATGTCGCAGCCGGCGTCGTGCAGGTCCTGCATCGCCTGCGTGACTTCCTCGTAGGTCTCGCCCATGCCCAGGATCAGGTTCGACTTGGTCACCAGGCCGGCGTCGCGCGCCGCGGTGATGACGTCGAGGCTGCGCTGGTAGCGGAACGCGGGACGGATGCGCTTGAAGATGCGCGGCACCGTCTCCACGTTGTGCGCGAGCACCTCGGGGCGCGAGGAGAAGACCTCGGCCAGTTGGTCGGGGTCGGCGTTGAAGTCGGGGATCAGCAGCTCGACACCGGTGTTGGGGTTGAGGCGCTTGATCTCACGGACGGTCTCGGCGTACAGCCAGGCGCCGCCGTCCTCGAGATCGTCGCGGGCGACACCCGTGATGGTGGAGTAGCGCAGACCCATCGCCTGCACCGACTCGGCCACGCGGCGCGGCTCGTCCCGATCGAGGTCGGCAGGTTTGCCGGTGTCGATCTGGCAGAAGTCGCAGCGACGGGTGCACTGCTCACCGCCGATGAGGAACGTGGCTTCGCGGTCTTCCCAGCATTCGTAGATGTTGGGACACCCGGCCTCTTCGCACACCGTGTGCAGTCCCTCGCGCTTGACGAGTCCCTTGAGTTCGGAGTACTCGGGGCCCATCTTCGCGCGGGTCTTGATCCACGACGGTTTGCGTTCGATCGGGGTCTCCGCGTTTCGGATCTCGAGGCGGAGAAGCTTGCGTCCGTTCGGAGCTTGTGCAGGAGAGTTCTCGGGTGCGACGGTCACCGCATCGATGCTACTCGCGGGGGGTCATCCGCCGAAGTTCACCGTGGTGAAGCGTGGCGTGGGTGCGACGGGCGTTCTGTCCAGATCGTGCACCGCCAACGGCAGGCGACCGTCGAGTGCGTCCAGGATGCGCTGCGTGACCGCCGGAGTGACCTCGTCGACGGTCACGTCGCGGCCGAGTTCGTCCGACAGTGTGGTGACGCCGGCGTCCGCGATACCGCACGGAACGATGGTGCCGAAGCCCTCCAGGGACGCATTGCAGTTCAGGGCGAAGCCGTGCAGAGCCACACCCCGCTGCACGCGGACCCCGATGGCAGCCACCTTGCGTTCGGGCTGCCGTCCCGGACCAGAATCTCGGGCTCCGCGCACCTCGCCGGCCGCGAGCCAGACGCCGGAACGGCCGTCGATACGCCCGACCTCGAGGCCCAGATCGGTGCACACGGCGATGAGTGCTTCCTCGATCAGCCGGACGTACCGAACGACGTCGACGGGCTCCGCGAGCCGCACGATGGGATAGCCGACCAGCTGCCCGGGACCGTGCCAGGTGATCTTGCCGCCACGGTCGACGTCGATGACGGGGGTGCCGTCGCGCGGCCGATCCTCGGGAGCCGTACGCCGACCCGCGGTGAAGACGGCGGGGTGCTCGAGAAGCAGCAATTCGTCGGCGCCGACGTTCTCGGCACGACGGCCGGCGACCTCGCGCTGGATCTCGAGAGCGTCGAGGTAGTCGATCGTGCCGAGCGAACGCACGAGCATCGGCCGGGAGTCGGCGCGGGCGGAGCGGGTGATCATGACATCGAAGAGTACGCCGCCGGGTCAGCCGACGGTGTCCGCGAGCGCCTCTCCGATGGTGTTGTGCTCGAACGTGAATCCGTGCTTCTCGAGCACCGCGGGGATGGCTCGCGGATTGTGCAGGATGGCCTCGTTCGCGAACTCGCCGATGATCGCGGAGATCGCGAACCCGGGCACCATCCACGGTGCCGGGCGATGCACCGCTCGCGACATGGCGCTGTTGAACTGGGCGTTGGTCACCGGTGCGGGCCCCTGGAGGTTGACCGGTCCGGTGATGTCCTGATTCTCGAGGGTGAAGACGATCGCCCGGACCTCGTCCGTCAGTGAGATCCACGGGAAGTACTGGCGGCCGCTGCCGAGCCGACCGCCCAGCGCGAAGAGGTACAGCGGGCGGAGCTTGCCCATCATGCCGCCGTGCCGGGACAGGACGGCAGCGCTGCGCAGGAGCACCACCCGGACGCCGTTCGAGGCCGCGAAGGACGTGGCGTCCTCCCAGTCGCGACACACCTCGGCGAGGAAGCCCGTACCGACCGGCGCCGTCTCGTCGACCACGGTGTCGCCGGTGTCACCGTAGAAGTTGATGCCGCTGGCGTTGACGAGCGTCGGCACCTTCGCCTCGACGACGGCGCGGGAGATCACCTCTGTGGGGACGATGCGACTGTCGCGGACGGCCTGCTTGTACGCGCCGGTCCACCGCTTGTCACCGATCCCGACACCGCACAGGTTCACCACGGCGTCGGCGCCCTTCAGCGCCTCCGGGTCGAGCGATCCGGCGGTGGGATCCCAGCCGATCTCGTCCGGTCCCGCGGGTGCACGGCGGACGAGGCGGAAGACGTCGTGCCCTCCGCTGCGCAACGCCGCCACGAGCGACGTGCCGATGAGTCCGGACGAACCTGCGATGACGATGCGCACGAGTGACTGCCTCCTGGGACGGCGACGGGGGCACCCACTGCACGGTGTGCAGCGAGTGCCCCCTCGTTCGACAGGTCACAGATTCCCGGAGGTCGGGGCTGCGAAGTGTCGGGGACTTCCGAGATTACCGAAGAAGCGTCAGAGGCCGAGGTCGGCTTCGAACGCGCCCTCCTCGAGGCGGTGCTTGATGGTGGTCAGGAAGCGACCCGCATCGGCGCCGTCGACGAGACGGTGGTCGTAGGTGAGCGGCAGGAACGCCATGGAGCGGACACCGATGGACTCGCTGCCCGAGGCGTCGGTCACCACGACCGGGCGCTTGACGATGGCCCCGGTGCCCAACATGGCGGCCTGCGGCGGAACCAGGATCGGCGTGTCGAACAGGGCGCCCTGGCTGCCGATGTTGGTGATGGTGAACGTGCCACCGGACAGCTCGTCCGGCTTGAGGCCGTTCGACCGTGCCCGTGCCGCGATGTCCGCGATGGCGCGTGCGATGCCGGCCAGCGACAGGTCGCCCGCGTTGTGGATGACGGGGGAGAGGAGGCCCTGCTCGGTGTCCACCGCGATGCCCAGGTGCTCGGCGTCGTGGTACGTGATCTCCTTCTTCTCCTCGTCGATGCTCGCGTTCACGTTGGGGTGAACCTTGAGCGCCTCGACGACGGCCTTCGCGAAGAACGGCAGGAACGTCAGGTTGACGCCCTCGCGCTCCTTGAACGTGGCCTTGGCGCGGGTGCGCAGTGCTGCCACCTTGGTCAGGTCGACCTCGAACACCTGCGTGAGCTGCGCCGACGTCTGCAGCGACTCGCGGGTCTTCTTGGCGGTGATCTGCCGGATGCGGTTGATCTTCTGCGTCGAACCGCGCAGGTGCGCGAGTTCGGGCCGCACGCCGGCAGTGGACGGTGCCGAGGGCTTGGCGGACGCGGCGGGAGCTGCGGCAGCCGGAGCGGCCTTCTCCTCGGCCGGTGCCTTCTTCGCCTCTGCGGCGGCGAGGACGTCCTGCTTGCGGATGCGCCCACCCACGCCGGTTCCCGACACGGAGTTCAGGTCGACGTCGTTCTCCTGCGCGAGCTTGCGCACGAGCGGCGTGACGTACGGGCTGGAACCGCTTGCGTTCGAGTCACCTGCAGGCGCCTCGGACTTGGACTTCGAGGAGTTCTCGGACTTGCTCTCGGACTTCGGCTCCGGCGTGTAGACCTCGCCGGCGGGCTCGGGGTCGGCCTGCTTGGCGGGCTTCTCGGCGGGCTTCGCTTCGGCCTCGGGCTCCGGCTTCTTCTCCGGCTCGGGCTTCTTCTCCGGCTCGGGCTCGGGCGCGGGCTCCTTCTTCGCGGGAGCACCGGAACCGATGACGGCGAGCTGGCCGCCGACCTCGACGGTGTCGTCCTCCTCGGCGCTGATCTCGAGCAGAGTGCCGGCGACCGGGGACGGGATCTCGGTGTCGACCTTGTCGGTGGAGACCTCGAGGAGCGGCTCGTCCACGGCGACCTCGTCGCCGACGGCCTTGAGCCACCGGGTGACGGTGCCCTCCGTGACGGACTCGCCCAGTTCGGGCATCGTGACGGGAGTGCCGTCGCCGCCACCGGTGGAACCGCTGCTCGCACCGCCGTCGTCGTCGCTCTCGGGTGCGGGCGCGTCGGCCTCGCTCTCGCCCTCGACGGACGCCTGCTCGGCGGCGTCGGACGGGCCTGCGTCGGCTTCGTCGCTGCTCGAGTCGTCGCTGCTCGAGTCGTCGCCGTCGGACGGCGCCTCGTCCGCGTCACCGATGACACCGAGCTCACCGCCGATCTCGACGGTGTCGTCCTCCTGCGCGACGATCTTGGTCAGGACACCCGCTGCCGGAGAGGGAATCTCCGTGTCCACCTTGTCGGTGGAGACTTCGAGCAAGGGTTCGTCGACTTCGACCGTGTCCCCCTCCTGTTTCAGCCACCGTGTGACAGTCCCCTCGGTGACGCTTTCACCGAGAGCTGGCATCTGGACGGAGAAGGTCATGTCTGTTGACTCCTCGACAAGTTGTAGTACGGGTGTAGCGGCTCGTGGTCGCTAGCGGGTGTGGTGTCTAGCCGGTCGCGGTACGTGGACCATTGTGGCCGCGTCGCACCGTTCTCGCGGCGAGTTGTGCCGGTAACGGGTGACGCGCACCGTGAGATGGTTCACGCGATGCCCGATCATCCTGTCACTTCGTGAGACGGTTCGCGCTCGGTGGGGTCGGCGTGCCGTCCGGATGATGGTGTGGACCGGATTGAGTGCGTTTCGTGCACGCGAGAGTCGCGTGCACTGCTCGGCGGATGGAGGAGACACCGTGGGACTGTTCGACAGATTCAAGCGCCAGAGTCGATCCCGAGGCGGAGCGTCGTCGTCCGACAGAGCGCATCTCGCCGACTGGACGGCCGTCCGCATCGGCGTCGAGGCCTACGTCGAACCGGAGACGACGGTCACTCCGATCACCGTGGTGCTGGTCGCGAACGACGGTGAGTGGACCCGCCGCGCGGTGGGCGGCGAGAAGGGCGCGCGCAAGCTGGGCGAGGACCTGAAGATCCCGGTCTACGACGTGCGCAAGACCGGGTATCCGCAGCGGATGCGGGACCACGACGCCCGACAGAAGATCATCCGGAGGCGCGAGCAGGGAGCCTGAGCTCCCCGCTCGCGCGAGCGGGTCAGCCCTGCTCGGCGATGTCCTCGAGCACCGAGATCATGGTGCGCACCGGTACACCGGTGCCGCCCTTGCTCGTGTAGCCGTGCGGCCCGCCGGTGTTGAAGGCCGGCCCGGCCACGTCGATGTGCGCCCATTGGACGCCCTCGGCGACGAACTCCTTCAGGTAGAGCCCGGCCGCGAGCATGCCGCCCCACCGGTGGTTGGTGACGTTGGCGAGGTCGGCGACGCGGGAGTCGAGATCGGGTCGCAGTTCGGCCGGCAGCGGCATCGCCCAGGCGTTCTCGCCGATGCGCTGCGAGATGGCGGCGACGCGGTCGCGGAACACCTCGGTGCCCATGACACCCGGGGTGCGCGTGCCGAGGGCGACCATCTGCGCTCCGGTGAGGGTCGCGGTGTCGATGAGGTAGTCCGGCTCGTCCTCGCAGGCGCGCACGATGGCGTCGGCGAGAATGAGGCGGCCCTCGGCGTCGGTGTTGATGACCTCGACCGTGGTGCCGCCGTACTGGGTCAGCACGTCGCCGGGACGCTGCGCCGTGGACGACGGCATGTTCTCGGCCATCGGCACCGTCGCGGTGACGTCGATCGGCAGTTTCAACTTGGCCGCCAGCACCACCGTCGCGACGACGGCGGCCGCGCCGGCCATGTCCGAGGTCATGTTCTCCATGCCCGCCGCGGGCTTGATCGAGATGCCGCCGGTGTCGAACGTGATGCCCTTGCCGACGAGAGCGACGGTGGGGGACTTCTTCTTTCCGCCGGACCAGGACAGCCGGACCAGACGCGGCGGGCGGGACGAGCCCTTGCCGACGCCGACGATGCCGCCGTAGCCCCCGCGCTCGAGTGCCTTCTCGTCGAGCACCTGCACGGTGAGGCCGGCCTCGGTCCCGAGGGCACGGGCGCGCTCGGCGAACTCGGCCGGGAAGAGGTGGCTCGGGGGCGTGTTGACGAGGTCACGCGCGGTGGCGACCGCCTCGGCGACGGCCTCGGAGCGCGCGAGTTCGGCGCGAGCCTGCTTGTCGCGCGGCGATCCGACGAGCAGATCCACCCGGGTGATCGGTGTCGCGTCGTCCTTGGGCGCCGACTTCTGCTTGTACTCGCTGAACTGGTATGCGCCGAGGTAGAGGCCCTCCGCGGCGGCGGCGAGGCCGACGGCGGACAGGGTCGTCGCGACGTGGCCGATGCCGGTGAGCGCGCGCGCCGCCGATCCGGCCGCACGACGCAGCACGTCGTCGGTGCGCTCGGCGGCGGTGCCCAGACCGACGGCGAGAACGCTGGCGGCGGGCAGGGACGAGGGTGCGGGAACGCGGGTGACCTGATCGGCACGGCCGGTGGCGCCGAGGGCCGTGACCGCGGCGCGGACGTCGGCGGCGGCGTTCCCGAGGAAGTCCTCGCCGACGATGCGGACACCGTCGTCGGTCTTCTCGAGCCCGACGACGACGACCTCGACGGCCTTGTCGATGGTTCCGGCGAGGACCAGTTCGGGTCCGAGTGTGCGCTGCGACTGACTGCTCACGTGCTGCTGCTCCTGATGGTCGGGGACGGTCGGTGAGGGTGGAGCGACGCAGTCGATCGTATGCCGACCCCGACACCGGGCTCGTCTGAGTTAGCGTTCCCCACCATGAGCGAAGAGTTGTTGCACGGTCCGGTCCACGAGGCGCACGTCGCCCTCGGAGCCACGTTCGCCCCCTTCGGCGGGTGGACGATGCCGGTGTCGTACGCGGGCACCGTCTCCGAGCACACGTCGACGCGCACCACCGCGGGGTTGTTCGACGTGAGTCACCTGGGCAAGGCGGTCGTCTCCGGTCCCGGTGCCGCGGCGTACGTCGACTCGGTGCTGACCAACGCGCTCGACCGCATCGGGCCCGGCCAGGCGCAGTACACGTTGTGCTGCACCGAGAACGGCGGAGTGGTCGACGACCTCATCGCCTACCTCGTGTCCGACGACGAGGTGTTCCTCGTGCCCAACGCGGCCAACACCGCCGCCGTGGTCGAGGTGCTCGCGCAGGGTGCCCCGGCCGGCATCGAGGTCCGTTCGGCCCATCGGGAGTACGGCGTCCTCGCCGTGCAGGGACCGCGGTCGGCCGACGTCCTCGCCGCCGTCGGGCTGCCGTCCTCCCTCGATTACATGGCGTTCGAGGACGTCGCGTTCGGATCCGGCTCGGTACGGGTCTGTCGCACCGGCTACACGGGGGAGCACGGGTACGAGCTGCTGCCGCAGTGGGACACGGCCGCGTCGCTGTTCGAGGCGCTGCTGGGCGCGGTGCGCGAGGTGGGCGGCGAGCCCGCCGGTCTCGGAGCGCGCGACACGCTGCGCACCGAGATGGGCTACCCGCTGCACGGGCACGAGCTGTCCGTCGACATCAGTCCGCTGGAAGCGCGCTGCGGCTGGGCGGTGGGTTGGAAGAAGGACGAGTTCCGCGGACGCGACGCCCTCGTGGCGCAGAAGGAGGCGGGCGCACCCCGCACCCTCGTCGGCCTCCGCGCCGTCGGACGCGGTGTGCTGCGTCCGGATCTGACCGTCCTGCGCCCGGGGAATTCGGTCGGCACCGGAGAACCGGTCGGTGCGACCACGTCCGGCACCTTCTCGCCGACCCTCAAGGTGGGCATCGCGCTCGCGTTGCTCGACACCGCGGCGGGCGTCGCCGTCGGTGACGCGGTCGACGTGGACGTGCGTGGTCGGGCGATCGCGTGCGAGGTGGTCAGGCCGCCGTTCGTCGAGGCGCACGTGCGGTGAGATGCCACACCACGCTGCTTTAGAGTGTTCGGCATGACTGGCCTGGAATTCACGCGTCACGAGCACCCGTCGCCCGCCACCGCGGAAGCGCGGGCAGCGGTGTTGCAGGCGCCCGGGTTCGGCGTGCACTTCACCGATCACATGGTGGCCATCGACTACGACGCCGGCACCGGGTGGCACAACGCGGTGGTGACGCCCTACGCGCCGTTCCCGATGGATCCCGCGGCCATGGTTCTGCACTACGGCCAGGCCATCTTCGAAGGTCTCAAGGTCTACCGCCAGCCCGACGGCAGTCTCGCGTCGTTCCGCCCCGGCGCGAACGCGGAGCGCCTGCAGAGCTCGGCCGCGCGGTTGGCGATGCCGGCCCTGCCGGTGGAGCTGTTCCGCGAGTCCATCGAGCAGCTGCTCGCCGTCGACCACGAGTGGGTGCCCGTCGCCGGCGGCGAGGACGCGCTCTACCTGCGGCCGTTCATGTTCGCCACCGAGGCGGGGCTGGGCGTGCGCCCGTCGTCCTCCTACCGCTACCTCCTCATCGCCTCGCCCGCCGGCGCGTACTTCCCGCGCGGGGTCAAGCCGGTCAGCGTGTGGCTCTCCACCGAGTACGTGCGCGCCGCGCCGGGCGGCACCGGCGCCGCGAAGTTCGCGGGCAACTACGCGGCCTCGTTGCTGGCCCAGGCGCAGGCCGCGGACCAGGGCTGCGACCAGGTCGTGTGGCTCGACGCGCTCGAGCGCCGCTACGTCGAGGAGATGGGCGGGATGAACCTGTTCTTCGTCTTCGGCTCCGGACCCGACGCGCGGTTGGTCACGCCATCCCTGTCCGGCTCGCTGCTGCCCGGCATCACGCGTGACTCGCTGCTGGCGCTCGCCACGGACGCGGGCTTCGCCGTGGAGGAGCGCAAGATCTCCACGGACGAGTGGCAGAAGAAGGCGGAGTCGGGCGAGATCACCGAGGTCTTCGCGTGCGGCACTGCAGCCGTGATCACCCCAGTCGGCAGCGTGAAGTCGGCCGAGGGCGACTTCCGTATCGGTACCGGAGAGCCCGGCGAGGTCACCATGGCGCTGCGCGACACACTCACCGGAATCCAGCGCGGCACCTTCGCCGACACCCACGGCTGGATGAGCACGCTGCGCGACTGATCGCTCAGCCGACGAGGCAGAGCACGAGCACCACGGCGGTGGTCAGCTCGATGCTCGCCCCGAGCACGTCACCGACGAGACCGCCGAATCGCCGAACGCAGTGCCGGGCGAGCAGAGTGACGGCAGCGAGTGCCGCCGCGACGGCAGCCACCCCCTGCAGCGGGACGCCGGGGACGGCGAGCAGCCCGGCGGCGAGTGCCACGAGGACCCACAGGGTGACCACGGCGGGTGACTGCGACGCCGCGACGAGTGAGCCGAAGCCACTGCCGGTGGCGGCGGGCACCGAGCGGCGGCACACGATCACGACGGCGCACCGGGACACGACGGCAGCGACCACGATCGCGAGAGCGTCTCCCCGAGAGACGAGTTCGCCCATGGCCACCGCCTGCACGCCGAGAATCAGAACGAGGGTCGCGGCCCCGAACGGTCCGGTGGACCCGGACTTCATGATCGCCAGCGCACGCTCGGCCGGGCCGTAGGACCCGAGTCCGTCCGCGGTGTCCGCGAGCCCGTCGAGATGCATTCCGCGGGTCAACAGCGCCAGGATGCCGACGCCCAGCAGTCCCGCGAGCAGGGGCGGCAGGTCGGCTGCGGCGCACGACCACACCACCAGTGCGGCCGCGCCGCCCAGCGCCAGGCCCACGAGCGGGACGATCCCGATCGCGCGGCGTGCGTCGTCGCGATCGACGGCGTCCGGACCACGCACCGGCAGCACCGTCAGCCAGGAGAACGCCAGGCGCACCGGGTCCAGGAACATCAGGGCCGCGTGCTCACTCCGGCATCGGAGAACGTCGCCATGTCGGCGAGTGTCGCGACGGCACCGGACAGGATCGGCAGCGCGACCATCGCCCCCGAGCCCTCGCCGAGGCGCATCGACAGGTCGAGCAGGGGATCGAGTCGCAGGTGTGCGAGCGCCAAGGCGTGTGCCGGTTCCGTCGACCGATGGCCGGCCAGCCACCACGACGAGGCGCCGACCGAGAGATCGTTCGCGACCAGTGCCGCCGCCGTGACGACGACGCCGTCGAGCAGCACCGGTGTGCGACGCACCGCGGCCTGCACCAGGAAGCCGGTCATCGCGGCGAGATCGGCGCCGCCGACGGTGCGCAGCAGTGCGATCGGGTCGCGGGTGACGGGACGCGCACGCCGCAGGGCGTCACGGATCGCGGCGGTCTTGCGGATCCACCCCGCGTCGTCGATGCCGGTACCGCGGCCGACCGCCGCCACCGGTTCGGTGTTGGTGACGGCAGCGATCAGCACGGTGGCGGGGGTGGTGTTGCCGATGCCCATGTCGCCGGCGATCAACAGGTCGGCGCCGCCGTCGACCTCCTCGTCGGCGATGTCGCGGCCCGCTGTCAGGGCGGCGATCACCTCGTCCTGCGACAGTGCGTCCTCGCGGTCGATCGACCCACTGGAGCGACGCACCTTGTGCGACGACACGGAGTCGTCGGTGTCCGCGTCGACCGCGATGTCCACCACTCGCACGGTCGCACCGGACACCGTCGCCAACGCGTTGATCGCGGCGCCGCCGGCGGCGATGTTCGCGACCATCTGCGCCGTCACCTCGGGCGGGTACGCGGAGACCCCACCGCGGGCGATGCCGTGATCGCCGGCGAAGACCACGGCGCGAGCCCGAGCGAACCGATGCGGAGGGCTCACGCCCTGGCACGACGCGACCCACACGGCGAGGTCCTCGAGACGGCCGAGCGAGTCCGCGGGCTTGGTCAACGACGACTGCCTGGCTCTCGCCTCACGGGCGATCTCGGCGTCGGGTGGATCCACCGGACGGAACAGTGCGGAACTCTCGGTCACCACGTGCCTCTCGATTGGTCGGTGGGTCGGTCACTCGGTCGGGTGAGGGGGACGGACAACCCGGCCACCACCAACGTCACCGCGTCACACACCTGCGCGAGACGGGCGTTCGCGGCACCGATCTCGTCGCGGAAGAGTCTGCCCGCCCGCGACTCCGGGATCACGCCCAGACCCACCTCGGGGGAGACGAGCACCAGCGGACTCTCGAACCGGTCGACGGCCGTCACCAGGTCGTCGACCGCGGCCACCACCGTGCCGCGCGGCGAGTCCCACGCGCGCAGATCGTCCAGCGCGCCGGTGAGCCAGGTCCCCAGGTCGTCGACCAGTGTGGGCACGTTTTCCCGCAGGGCCTCGGACAGTGCCGCGTACGAGGTGATCTCGACCGTGGACCAGTGCTCCGGCCGCGTCCGTCGATGCGTGTCGATGCGGGCGTCCCAATCGGCGTCCGCACTGTTCCGCCGCCCGGTGGCCACGTACCGGACCTCGGCGTGACCGGCCAGCAACGACTCCGCATGGCCGGACTTGCCGGACCGGGCACCTCCGAGGACGAGCGTGCGCGTCACCGCGGGTGCGCTCAGACCGCGTCGCCGGGGCCGACGCGAGGCTTGGGGGCACGCATCTTGCGGACCTGCGACGCGCGGACGAACGAGTACCAGCCGAGCTTGAAGCCGCCGTCCGGAGTCTCGGGGAAACGGTCCCGCACCTTGTTGTTGACGCGGCGGCCGAGCAGATAGCCGTCGATACCCATGAAGATCATCATGATGAACAGCGCGAGCGTGACGATCGACTGCACCTCGGGGCTCAGGAACAGTGCCACGAGCAGGATCAGGGCCATCGGCATGAAGAGCCCGACGAAGTTGCGACGCGAGTCGACCAGGTCACGCGCGTAGGCGCGGACGGGGCCCTTGTCGCGGGGGAGGAGGAACTTGTCCTCGCCGGCCATCATGCGGGCACGCTGGTCCGCGGCCTTCGCGCGACGCTCGGCCGAGGCGGCCTTGCGCTCGTCCTTGCTGCCCCGCGTCGCCTTGCGTCGCGCCCGGGCCTCCTTGGCCGTCAGCGGTGCCGGTGCGACCGGGCCACGGCGGCGGCCCTCGGCCTCACGCCGGGAGGGCGTGGGACGGCCCTTGCCGAGGCTGACGTTGCCGCGGGTCTTCGCCGTGCTCTCGTCCAGGCTCGTCGACTCGTGGTCGACGGGGGTCTGGGTGTCGGACTTCTCACTCGACTTACCGAAGGGCAGCTTCACCCCCACAGGTTATTCGACGTTCACCACCACGCGAACACCGCAGTCGTGGGCTCTCACGACCGGCGCTCCTCGTTAGAGTGTTCCGATGCGCGTTCTCATCGCCCCCGATTCCTTCGGAGACACCCTGACCGCGGCCGAAGCAGCCGATGCCATCGCGGCGGGGTGGTCGAGCGCGCGCGACGACGAGCTGATCCTCGCGCCCCAGTCCGACGGCGGACCCGGGTTCGTCGACGCACTCGCGGCCGACGGCGGCGAGGTGATCGAGTCGACCGTGTCCGGACCCCTCGGCGTCGCCGTGACCGCGCGCTGGTTGCTCGACGGCGCGACCGCCTACGTGGAGGTCGCGCAGACCGTCGGTCTCGGACTGCTCGGTCGTTCGCCGGATCCGGAGTCGGCCGTCGCGGCGTCCAGCAGGGGAGTGGGGCAGATCGTCGCGGAGGCGCTGACCCGTGGTGCGACCACCGTGGTGGTCGGTCTCGGTGGCAGCAGCTCGACCGACGGCGGCGCGGGCATGATCGAGGCCCTCGGGGGACCCGACGCGGCGGTCGCGGCTCTCGCTGACGTCGACCTCGTCGCGGCCACGGACGTCGACAATCCGCTGCTGGGTCCGGCCGGTGCGGCCGCGGTGTTCGGACCGCAGAAGGGTGCGGACGCGGACACCGTGCGTGTCCTGGAGGAGCGGAACGCCGACTGGTGCGTCGAGCTCGATCGCGTCGCCGAGCGCGCGGTGGCGGACCTGCCGGGGGCGGGTGCGGCCGGTGGCCTGGGCGCCGCGTTGCTCGCGCTGGGAGCGACCCGCACGTCAGGGGCCGATCTGGTGGCCGAGCGCACCCGTCGCCACGAGGTGATGCCGACGGTCGACGTGGTGCTGACGGGCGAGGGGAAGTTCGACTCGCAGTCGTTGCGCGGAAAGGTGGTGACCGCTCTCGCGGGGTCGGCTCGCGAGCACGGTGTGCGCACGGTGGTCCTCGCCGGTCAGGTGCGTCTGGGCGAGGACGACATGCGCGCGGCGGGCATCGAGTCGGCGCACTCGGTGACCGATTTCGCCGGATCGGTCGACCTCGCCATGTCGGACGCGCGTGCCCAGCTGACCGGCCTCGCCGCGGACGTCGCCCGCACCGGCTCGTGGGCGTGACCGCCCCGGCGATCGTGTGGAATAGCGGGGTCGGGAGTACCGTTGACTGTGTTCGCCGGCGTTGTCGCCGAGAGGGCACGAACGATAGGGAGAACCCATGACTGTGCAGAACGACGTCGCCACCAGTGACGTGACCACCACCGACACCGAGACGCACGCCGTCCTGATGACCGAAGCGGCCTCGTCCAAGGCCAAGGCACTGCTGGATCAGGAAGGCCGCGACGACCTGGCGCTGCGCATCGCGGTTCAGCCCGGCGGGTGCGCAGGGCTGCGCTACCAGCTGTTCTTCGACGACCGCTCGCTCGACGGCGACCTGGTCAAGGACTTCGGCGGCGTCACGCTCGCCGTGGACCGGATGAGCGCGCCGTACGTCGAGGGCGCATCGATCGACTTCGTCGACACCATCGAGAAGCAGGGCTTCACGATCGACAATCCCAACGCCACGGGTTCGTGCGCGTGCGGTGACTCCTTCAACTGAGTCCCGAGTAGTCTCCCGCCGTCCCCGGCACCCTGCGTGGGTGCCGGGGACGACGTGTGTCCGGGGTGCGTCGTCCCGGGGCGTCCGTCTGATGGGGTTCACCCACTCGTCACCCGGGTAAGGTTCACAGCAGTTCTCCTCCACCTGCTGCGAAAGGCCTTCGGACGTGACCATTGCGGTGTCCGGCTCCATTGCTACCGACCATCTGATGCGGTTTCCCGGTCGGTTCGCCGACCAGTTCCTCGCCGATCAGCTGGCACACGTCTCGCTGAGCTTCCTCGTCGACGACCTCGTCATCCGCAAGGGCGGGGTGGGCGGCAACATCGCCTACGCCATGGGTGTTCTGGGCGGCGCACCGCTGCTCGTCGGCTCGGTCGGTCCCGACTTCGCCGAGTATCAGACGTGGCTCGAGGACAACGGCGTCGACTGCTCCGCCGTCACCCTCTCCGAGACGGCTCACACCGCGCGTTTCGTCTGCACCACCGACGAGGACATGGCACAGATCGCCTCGTTCTACCCCGGCGCGATGACCGAGGCCGGCGACATCTCCGTCCGCACCGTGGCCGAGGGTCGCGACCTGGAACTCGTCCTGGTCGGCGCCAACGACCCGGCCGCGATGATGCGCCACACGGCGGAGTGCCGCGAACTGGGCATCCCCTTCGCCGCGGATCCGTCGCAGCAGCTCGCACGCCTCGACGGAACGCAGGCCACCGAGCTCATCCAGGGTGCCGAGTACCTGTTCACCAACGAGTACGAGTGGGGCCTCCTCCGTCAGAAGACCGGGCTGACCGAACGCCAGATCCGCGACACCGTCGGCCTGCGCGTGACCACGCTCGGCAAGAACGGCGTCGAGATCGTCGGCGCCGACGGCACGGACATTCGCGTCTCCGTGGTCCCGGAGACCAGCAAGGTCGACCCCACCGGTGTCGGTGACGCGTTCCGCGCCGGCTTCCTCGTCGGCCGCGCCAACGGGCTGGGCCTCGAGCGCGCCGCCCAGCTCGGATCGTTCATCGCGGTGCTCGTGCTCGAGACCACCGGCACCCAGGAATGGACGCTCGTCCGTGACGACGCGATCAAGCGCCTCACCGACGCGTACGGCGACGAGGCCGCGGCCGAGATCGCCGCGATCCTCCCGCAGTAGTTCGCGTCTGCCGGCTAGAGCCGAACCGGGTACGTGGGTTCGGCGATGGCCGGCACGATGCGCTTCTCGACGAAGATGCCGTGCCACACCATGAAGATGAGCACGGTCCACAACCGGCGGCTGTGATCGCTGCGTCCCTCGCGGTGGTCGTTCAGCATGCGGGTGATCGCGGCCTTGTCGAGCAGGTGATCGGTCTGGGAATCGGCGATCTGCTGGTGCGCCCAGTCGAAGAGCTCGGTGCCCCGCAGCCAATGCCGAAGCGGCACAGGGAAACCCAGCTTCGCGCGGTTGAGCACATGATCGGGCACGATGCCGTCGAGTGCCTTGCGTAGCGCGTACTTCGTCGTCGACTTCGTGATCTTCTGCTCCAGCGGCAACTGCTCCGCCACCCGAAACACTTCGTTGTCGAGGAACGGCACGCGCAACTCCAACGAGTTGGCCATCGTGATCTTGTCGGCCTTCACCAGGATGTCGCCGCGCAGCCACGTGAACAGGTCCAGATGCTGCATCCGCGCCACCGGGTCCCAGCCGGCGGACTGCGCGTAGATCGGCGCCGTCACGTCCTGATGGGTCCACTCGGGCCGGAACTCCCGCAACACCGACCGCAACTGCGCATCGTTGAAGCTGCGCGCATTGCCGTAGTAGCGCTCCTCCAGGCTCATCGACCCGCGGTGCAGGAGACTCTTGCCGCGGGTACCCTCCGGGATGCGCTCACTCAGTCGACCGGCGGCGCGTCGCAGGAAGGGTGGCAGCTCTTCGAACGGTGCGAGCGACAACGGCTCCCGGTAGATGGTGTAGCCGCCGAACAACTCGTCCGCACCCTCGCCCGACAGCACCACCTTGACGTGCTTCCGTGCTTCCTTGGCGACGAAGTAGAGCGGCACCAGCGCCGGGTCCGCCACCGGATCGTCGAGATACCAGACGATCTCGGGGATCGCCGCGGCGAACTCCTCGGGCCCGACGACCTTGATGACGTGCTTGGCGCCGATCGCAGCGGCCGACTCGGCCGCGACGTCCACCTCGGAGTAGCCCTCACGCTCGAAACCGGTGGTGAAGGTGACCAGATCCGGGTTGTGTCGCATGGCGAGCGCGGCGATCGCCGTGGAGTCGATGCCGCCGGACAGGAACGAGCCGACGGTGACGTCGGCACGCATGTGCTTGGCGACGGAGTCCTCGAGCGCCTCGGCGATCTCGCGGTAGCGCGCCGCCTCGGTGCCCGACGGGACGGGACGCACCGGGAACGTCGGCCGGAAGTAGCGAGTGACGGTCGGCTCGGAGCCGGGAGTCAGGCGAGCGGTGCAGCCGGACTCCAGGCGACGAATGCCCGCGTGGAGCGTCTCGGGTTCCGGCACGTACTGCAGCACCGTGTAGTGCTCCAGGGCGCGGGGGTCGAGCTCGTCGGACACGCCCAACGACTCGAGGAGTTCGAGAATGCTCTTCTTCTCGCTCGCGAACGCGGTGCCCGCGGCGCCCGTCGAGTAGAACAGCGGCTTGATGCCGAACGGGTCACGCGCGAGGAACAGTTCCCGCTTCTCGGTGTCCCACAGCGCGAAGGCGAACATGCCCCGCAGGCGTCGAACGGCGTCGTCGCCCCAGAAGTGGAACGCGGCGAGAATGGCCTCGCCGTCACCCTCGGTGGCGAACGTCGCGCCGTGCTCGCGTGCCAACGTCTCGCGCAGTTCGAGGTAGTTGTAGATCTCGCCGTTGAACACCAGCGCGTAGCGCTCCGGACTCTCCGCGGGACCCCAGCGGAGCGGCTGGTGCGAGTGCTCGATGTCGATGATCGAGAGCCGGTTGAAGCCCAGCGCCAGATCGTCGTCGTGCCACGTCCCCGGCTCGTCCGGCCCGCGGTGTCGCATGCAGTGCGACGCGTGGCCGACGGCATCGACGACGTCTTCCGCGGATGCGTTCGACGTCAGCAGTCCCAGCAGTCCACACACGGTCGGTACGCCTCGTTTCGTTCGGGTGTCGGCCCGGTAGCGGGCCTGGTCACAGGCGTCGCCGGGACCTCGACGGCCCGACGCGCATCGGTCCGAGTATGCCGCAGTGCGGCGGGAACGCCGAAGTGACCGGCCGGGCCCGGTGTCGCCGCCCAACTCGCACCCGACCCGACACGAGAACCGAGCCCGCTTTGGTCTACGCTGCGTAGTACACGAGTACCTCGTGCGTGTGAGCGACTTCGGTGGCTCGTCCGGACGGTTCTCGTACTCTCCATCTGGCAATCAGGAAGGCGTGATCGTGGCGCAGCGTGGTGGTGGATCCGGTCGTCGGACGACACGACGAGTCGGATTGGTGGCCTCTCTTGCAGTGGCCGCCGTGGTGCTGTCGGGCTGCGGCATCGACAATTCCGTACTTCGATTCGGATGGCCGTCGGGCGTCACGCCGCAGGCCGAGCGGATGCGCGAGCTGTGGACGTGGTCCGTCATCGCGGCGCTCATCATGGGCGTCATCGTGTGGGGCCTGACCTTCTGGACGGTGGCATTCCACCGCAAGAAGAAGGACTCGCCGGAGTTCCCGCGCCAGACCGCGTACAACGTCCCGCTCGAGCTGTTCTACACGGCCGTGCCGTTCGTCATCATCGCCGTCCTCTTCTACTTCACGGTCGTCGTGCAGAACTACGTCCAGGAGAAGCAGGACAACCCCGACGTGGTCGTCGACGTCACCGCGTTCCAGTGGAACTGGAAGTTCGGCTACCGCACCGTCGACCTCAAGGACGGGCAGCCGCTGTACGACGGCACCGACCAGGAGCGCGAGCAGGCAGCAGAGGAGGCCGGCACCCCCGAGGGTGAGGAGCCGGGCCCGCTGTTCGGCCGCGAGAAGTCCGACCAGTCGTACCTGCACTACAACGAGGTCGAGACCGTCGGCTCCAGCTCCGAGGTCCCGATCCTCGTGCTCCCCACCGGCAAGCGCATCGAGTTCGAGATCGCGTCCTCCGACGTCATCCACTCGTTCTGGGTTCCCGAGTTCCTGTTCAAGCGCGACGTCATGCCGAACCCGGACGAGAACAACTCCGACAACGTGTTCCAGATCAGCGAGATCGAGCGTGAGGGTGCCTTCGTCGGGCGCTGCGCCGAGATGTGCGGCACGTACCACGCGATGATGAACTTCGAGGTTCGCGCGGTCAGCCCCGAGGCCTTCGAGAACTACATGGCGGCGCGTCGCGACGGCCAGACCAACGCTCAGGCGCTGGAGTCCATCGGCGAAGAGCCTCGCGCGACCTCCACCTCGCCGTTCAACACCGACCGCACCGTCAAGGCTGCGACCGTGGCAGAAGGAAACTGACATCCCATGAAGATCGAAGCGAAACTCTTCGAGATCCTGACCGGGTTCTTCATCCTCGTCGGAATCCTCTACGGCGTGTTCACCGGCTTCTCGCGGACCGGCATCGAGTGGGCCGGCCTCACCGCCATCGCCCTCTCGGCGGGCCTGACGCTGATCGTCGGAACGTACTTCCGGTTCGTCGCTCGTCGACTGGACACCCGTCCCGAGGACTACGACGACGCGGAGATCGCCGACGGTTCCGGCGACCTGGGCTTCTTCAGCCCCGGTAGCTTCTGGCCCATCATCCTCGCCGGATGCGCCGCCTTCATGGCCCTGGCATTCGCGTTCTACGAGCCCTGGATGCTCGCGGTCGGCGCCCTCGCCATCATCGCCGCCGCAGCCGGACTGGTCTTCGAGTACCACGTGGGACCCGAGAAGCACTGACACAGCTCCACCTTGAACGCCCCCGGCCTGTGGTCGGGGGCGTTCGGCGTCGGTGGGGGGCGTTCCCGCCCTCGTGGTGGGTTGGCGCTCTGCTGGTCTCCCGCAGCTACCGTGACTCGGCGCACGCCCGTTGTCTTCCCGCATGCTGTGTTCCTGCACCGATGCTGGGGCGTCGCACCGATGCTGGGGCGTCGCACCGATGCTGTGTTCGCGCACCGATGCTGGGGCGTCGCACCGATGCTGTGTTCCCGCACCCATGCTGGGGCGTCGCACGTCGCCTTGCCGAGCAACACGCGTGCGGGGCGCAAGAAGGGGTGCGAGAACTGGTGCCCCGCCGGTTGCTCGCACGGTGATGACGAAGTGTCGAAGAACGTCGACGAATCGATGATCGAGGTCGAGGACGCGTCGATCCTCACCCGGCACTGTGGCGCGGGCGCAGGGCTCACCGTCGTCTGCCCGGACTTGCGTGGGTACAGCCGCTCGCACGGCCCGCCGCCGACACCTGACCACTCTGAACACCCGAAGTGGGCGGTGGCCTCGGACATGGTGCTGGTGACGGCCCCACTCGGGCACTGACGCTTCGCGGTCCGGATTCGCTGCGGCGGTGCGTTCGTGTGCAGTGATCCGCGGTGGGCGCGGATCACTGCACACGAGAGTGGTCGGTGGCGCGGGCCCACAACATGCGGGAACGGGTCTGGTGGTGGGATCCGGTGCAGTAGCCCGCGCTCTAGACGGTCCAGTGCACCGGATCTGCTGGGGCGGTGTGTTCGTGTGCAGTGATCCGCGGTGGGCGCGGATCACTGCACACGAGAGTGGTCGGTGGCGCGGGCCCACAACATGCGGGAACGGGTCTGGTGGTGGGATCCGGTGCAGTAGCCCGCGCTCTGCACGGTCCAGTGCACCGGATTCGCCGGCAGCTGGTCCCGCACCCCGCCTCGCCGAGCAACACGCGTGCGGGCCGCAAGGAAGGGTGCGGGAACGGGCGAGCAGTGGGGGAGGGGAGGGGACAGACGAGAAGAGGCGCCACCCGAGTGGGTGGCGCCTCTTCTCGCGTTCAGCGGGTGACTCAGTGCCCGTTGGACTCCGGTCCGTGACCGTTGCCGTTGGACGAGCCGTTGCCATTCGAGTGCCCGTTGGACGAGCCGTTGCCGTTCGAGTGCCCGTTGCCGTTCGAGTGCCCGTTGCCCTGCGACAGAATCTTCGCCTGGTAGGTGCGGAGCATGGTGAGCTGATCGTGCTCACCCTCGTGCGACAGACGCTCGTGCAGCCGGTGCTCCTCGTCCGAGTCCGGAGTGAAGATGCTGCCCGAGCCGGGCTTGCCGGCGGAACCGAGCTTGTTCATCTTCTTCGGGATCGCAGCACCCTGGTACTCGAGCGGGATCGGGTGGCCGTGATCGTCGACCGGGCCGAGGGGCTGGTGGATCTCGACGTAGGCGCCGTGGGGCAGACGCTTGATGACACCCGTCTCGATGCCGTGCTCGAGCACCTGGCGATCGCTGCGCTGGAGACCGATGCAGAAGCGGTAGGTCAGCAGGTAGACGATCGGAGGCAGGACCACGAGGCCGATGCGGCCGATCCAGGTCATCGCGTTCAGGGAGATCGAGAACTTGTACGCGATGATGTCGTTGACGCAGCTGAGCGTCAGGACCACGTAGAAGGCGATCGCCATGGCGCCGACCGCGGTACGCACCGGAACGTCGCGGGGACGCTGCAGCAGGTTGTGGTGAGCGTCGTCCTTGGTGAAGCGCTTCTCGATCCAGGGGTACGCGATCATGATCGCGAACACCGCACCCATGATGACGGCGACCCAGAAGACGGCCGGGATCATGTAGTTGCCGATGTAGAGCTCCCACGCGGGCCACAGTCGAGCCAGGCCGTCCGTCCACATCATGTAGAAGTCGGGCTGCGAGCCGGCCGAGACCTGCGACGGGTTGTACGGGCCCAGAGCCCACACCGGGTTGATCTGCAGTACTCCACCCATGACCGCGAGGACACCGAAGGTCATGGCGAAGAAGGCGCCGGACTTGACCGCGAAGACCGGGAGGATGCGGACACCCACCACGTTGGTCTCGGTGCGGCCGGGGCCGGGGAACTGCGTGTGCTTCTGGTACCAGACGAGCGCGAGGTGAGCTGCGATGAGCGCCAGGATGATGGCGGGCAGGAGCAGCACGTGCGCGACGTACAGGCGCGGGATGATCAGCGTGCCGGGGAAGTCACCGTTGAAGATCAGCCAGTGCATCCACGTTCCGATGACCGGGATGGAGATCGTGATGCCCGAGAAGGCGGCGCGCAGGCCGGTACCGGACAGCAGGTCGTCGGGGAGCGAGTAGCCGAAGAAGCCCTCGAACATCGCCAGGATGAGCAGCAGCGAGCCGATGACCCAGTTCGCCTCACGCGGGCGACGGAACGCACCGGTGAAGAAGATGCGCATCATGTGCACGATGATCGAGCAGGCGAACAGCAGAGCTGCCCAGTGGTGGATCTGACGGATGAACAGACCGCCGCGCACCTCGAAGGACAGGTCCAGCGTGGTGGCGTACGCCTTGGTCATCTCGACACCGCGTAGGGGAGCGTAGGCGCCCTGGTAGGTGGTCTCCGTCATGGAGGGGTCGTAGAAGAGGGTCAGGTACGTACCGGACAGCAGCAGGATGACGAAGCTGTACAGCGCGATCTCGCCCAGCAGGAACGACCAGTGGGTGGGGAAGACCTTGTTGATCTGACGACGCATACCCGCTGAGAGGTGATAGCGGGAGTCGACGTCCTCGGCTTGCTTCGCAGCGAGCGTGGCGATGGATGGACTCATCGTGAACCTTCCGATGACGACGCAGCAGAAGCGCTCTCCTGCTCGTGTACTCCGGCCGGACGTTCCCAGTAGGCGGGTCCGAGCGGCTCGATGAAATCGCCCGCGGCGACGAGGTAGCCCTCGTCGTTGACCGTGATGGGCAGCTGCGGAAGAGCGCGGGCGGCCGGTCCGAAGATCGGCTTGGCGTACTCCAACGCGTCGAATTGCGACTGGTGGCACGGGCACAGGATCCGGTTGGTCTGCTGCTCGTACAACGATGTGGGGCACCCGAGGTGGGTGCAGATCTTCGAGTAGGCGAAGTAGTCGCCGTAGTTGAAGCTCTCCTGGCCCTTCCGCTTGATGGTGCGGTCGGCGTCCTCGGTACGCAGACGGATGAGCATGACCGCGTTGCGGATGCCCTTCAGTGCGTGCGAGAGCTCCTCCTCGTTTCCACGCTCCGACTCACGGAACGGGAAGACGGTCTCCATGGCGCCGGCGTCGAGATCCTCCGGGCGGACGAGAACGATGTCGTCGACGCGTCCGGTGTAGCGACGCAGGTAGACGGTCTCGCCCTCGTAGTTCGGCGTCCAACCCGAGACCCAGAGCGAGGACTCGTCGCCCTCGGCCCACGGGTTCTTGATCAGACCGCCGAGCGGGAGGATCGACATGACGCCGAGCGCGCCGCCGCCGAAGACGAGGCTGCGCTTGATCATCTTGCGTCGACCCAGCGTGGAGGTGTCGAAGGAGTCGCTGAGCTCGGCGACGACCGTCTTCTTGTCCACCTCGCTCGATCCACCGTCGTGGCGGTCCTGGATGGACACCTCTTCGGGGATGAACTTCTTGGTGAACTGCACGGCACCGACGCCGACACCGATGATCGCGAGACCCATGGTGAGACCGATGAGCGGTGTGTACAGGCTGTACAGCCCGTAGCTGTCCTCGCCCATGCCGGCGTACTGCCACGGCCAGAACAGGTAGATGGCGATGAAGGCCACGGCCGACACACCCGCCAGGAAGAACCAGAGGCTGACGCTGCGCTCGGCGCGCTTCTCGGCCTTGGTTCCGGGGACGGGCCAGCGTGCGCGACGGAACGCCACGTCCACGTGATCGAGGTTGGTGCCGAGTGCGACGAGCTCGTCGCGGCTCATGGCGGCCAGTTCCTCGTCCGTGTACTTGCGGTCCGGGTCGAAGCCCTCGGGGAACTTGTTCGGATCGCCGGGCACGCCGTCGTCCTTGCGGTTGTCGTCGCTCATGACCTCACTCCGATCCACAGTGCTGCTGCGACGACCGCTCCGATGCCGACCACCCAGATGGCGATGGCTTCCGTACCGGGGCCGAAGCCGCCGAGTCCGTATCCACCGGGAGGCTGCGTCTCGGAGGAGGACTTGACGTACGCGATGATGTCTTTCTTCTCTTCGGGCGTGAGCTGGCGGTCCGAGAACTTGGGCATGTTCTGCGGGCCGGTGACCATCGCCTGGTAGATCTGCTGCTCGTTCGCCGGGTCGAGTGTGGGTGCGTACTTGCCCGAGGACAGCGCGCCGCCGCGACCGGTGAAGTTGTGGCAGGACGCGCAGTTGAGGCGGAAGAGCTCGCTGCCGCGGGCGATGTCGCCGCCACGGAGGGAGTCCTGCGCGATCTCACCGTTGTCGGTGCGCACCACCGTGGGTCCGCCGCCGTTGGCCTGGATGTAGGCGCCGAGGGCGTCGACCTGCGACTGGTTGTACTTCGGGGGCTTCCGCTCGGCCTGGGCCTCGTTGCGCGCCATCGGCATGCGACCGGAGGAGACCTGGAAGTAGACGGCTGCTTCGCCGACTCCGATGAGGGACGGTCCGCGGTCCTGGACACCCTGGAGGTTGGCGCCGTGGCACGTCACGCAGGACGTGTCGTAGATCTGCTGGCCTTCGCGCACCATGGCCGCGCTGTCTTCCTGCGCGGTGGCGACCTGAGCGTCGGGGGTGAGGGCTGCGGCGAGGAAGCCCGCGCCGACGAGACCCATGAACAGCGCCATGGCGCCACTGACCCGGCGACGGGTACGACGCTTGCGACGCGCCTTGGTCGCCGAGGCGTCCGGCGTACCGGCGGACACGACGGTGCCGTCGTCGTCGGGAGTGGCGGGGGGAGAGGAACTCATCTGTATCCCTTGTCGTGTCGGGACGGCTTGTCGGATGCGACCGATGAGGCTGTCATCGGGTATTCGACGCCTGCTCGGTCAGCGGATGAAGTAGATCGTCGCGAACAGCGCGATCCAGACGATGTCGACGAAGTGCCAGTAGTACGACACGACGATGGCGGCGGTGGCCTGGGCCGGCGTGAACTTGCTGACCAGGGTGCGGGCGATCAGGAAGACGAAGGCGATCAGACCGCCGATCACGTGCAGGCCGTGGAAGCCGGTGGTGATGTAGAAGACGGAGCCGTAGACGCTGCTCGAGATCGAGGTGCCCTCGTGAACGAGGTGGTAGTACTCGTAGCCCTGGCCGGCGACGAAGAACGCGCCCATGGCCAGAGTGATCGTGTACCAGCGGCGCAGTCCGAACACGTCGCCACGCTCGGCGGCGAACACGCCCAGCTGGCAGGTGAAGGACGATGCGATGAGCACCGCGGTCACGGGGACGGCCAGCGTCAGGTTGAGCTCGGTCGGCTCCGGCGGCCACTGGCCGGGAGCGGCCTGAGCCCGCGCGACGAAGTACATCGCGAAGAGGCCGGCAAAGAACATCAACTCGCTGGACAGCCACACGATGGTGCCCACGCTGACCATGTTCGGTCGGTTCAGCGAGTGGACACGCTGGGTGATGGCGGATCCCGAAGTACCTACTGCGCTCGTCACATCGAGAAGTATGACTCGTCGTAGTACGGATGGCATAGCCGGGGCGGTATTGGCGAGTCGAGCATCGTTCGCGCGCGCGTGACACAGAATGCCTCCTCGTGGTCCGGTCGGCCCGTCTTCCTGGACTTTCTGTTCAATAGTACTCGTCTGTGCACGTCGGACCGGGTTCCGTCGACCCCCGCGCCCGTGATGTATCCCGCACGCCGGAGTCTCGACCCGAGCTTCAGACTCGATGCCTCCCGAGCGACTCCGGGACCGGTTCCGGCGGCATCTGGCACTGTCGTGACATGACTTCGGGCTCTGGTCGTGGGCGGACACGGTGGTGGCAGCGGCTGTTCGGCCGGGCGGCTCCGGAGCCCCTCGACCCCACTCGCGCGGACCTCGTCGTGGTCGCGTCGTGCTTCGACGACGTGGAGGCGTGCTCGACGACCCTCGAGCGCGCGGCGCACACGGATCCCCTCTGGTCCGCGGACGACGACGTGGTGTTGCGCCACCACCTGCTCCTCCCCGCCGATCAGATCGCCGACGCGGTGTCGGTGGCGGCGCAGGACGGTTACAGCGAGGCGACCGCAGGTCCCATGGCGCAGACTCCCGGGCATCTGCCCGGCGGTGTCTCCGACGCGACCGTCCTGGTGCTGCAGCGGGTGCAGGTGCTCGACGCGCTGCACTGCTCGCAGGAACGGTCACGGATGGCGGGGTTGGCCCAACGGCGCGACGGGGTGGTACTGGGCTGGGACGCCCTCCAACCGGCTGCCGAGGACGCATCGCCGGAGCACTAGGCTTCCCGCTCATGAGCGCTGGGGATGGCACGCGTACATGGGCACAGGTCCTCGGGGCCCTGGCATCACGCCAGGACCTGACGGGTGCCGACACGGCGTGGGCGATGGACGAGATCATGTCGGACAACGCCACCGCGGCCCAGATCGCTGCCTTCGGTGTCGCCCTCAAGATGAAGGGCCCCACGTCGGACGAACTGCGCGGACTGGCCGACTCGATGCTCGGCCACGCCAAGCGCGTGCCCGTGGACGACGACGTCGTCGACATCGTCGGTACGGGCGGCGATCGGTCCCACACGGTGAACATCTCGACGATGGCGTCGGTGGTGGTGGCGGCCGCGGGAATCCGGGTGGTCAAGCACGGCAACCGGGCCGCCTCGTCCAAGAGCGGTGGAGCCGACGTGTTGGAAGCGCTGGGCGTGCGTATCGACCAGGGTCCGGAGCGGGTCGCGGCGAGTGTCGCCGAGCTGGGCATCGGGTTCTGCTTCGCGCCCGTGTTCCACCCGGCGCTGCGCTTCGCCGCGGCGCCTCGCAAGGAGATCGGCATCCCCACGGCGTTCAACGTCCTCGGGCCGCTGACGAACCCTGCGAGTCCGCGCGCCGGTCTGGTGGGATGCGCGTTCGACGATCTGATCGACGTCGTCGCGGGCGTGTTCGCGGCGCGCGACAACTCCGTCCTCGTGGTGCGCGGCGACGACGGGCTGGACGAGATCACCACGTCGACGACCACGTCGGTGCGCGTCGTCCGGAACGGTGTCGTCGACCACGCGGTGCTCGATCCACGCGATCTCGGTATCGAGCGGGTGTCCCTCGACGCCCTCCGAGGCGGGGACGCCGCACACAACGCGGACGTGGCGCGTCGGGTGTTCGCCGGTGAGACGGGTCCGGTGCGGGACGCGGTGCTGCTCAATGCAGCAGGTGCCATCGCGGCGTTCCGCGGCGTCGACGGTTCGCTCGAGGACGCGATGGCCGGTGCGTTGACGACGGCAGCCGCCGCGGTGGACGACGGAGCCGCTCAGACGCTGCTGACGCGATGGGCGGCGTTCACGTCGGCCTGAGTCACTCGCCGATGGAGAAGCCCGCGTCGACGTCGGCGCTCGAGTAGGACTTGAACGCGATGTGCGTGTCTGTCCGCACCACGCCGGTGACGCGGTTGACGCGCTCGGTGATCACCTCGGCGATCTCCTCGTGCGTACGCACCTTGACCACGGCGATCAGGTCTACGTCGCCGGCGCACGAGTACACCTCGGACACACCCGGTACGTCGGCGACGGCACGCGCGGTCTCCGGAATGGAGTGCACCTCGGCGTGGATCAGAACGATGGCGGTGATCATGGTGAACCTTCCGAACTGTCGTGAGAGGGCGAACTGCGGGTCAGCCTAGTTCTCGGCCGTGCGGTCATCCCCAGGCCATCGTGCGTTCCTTCTCGCGGCGTCCGACGTCGCGCACGGCGGCGCACCACTGTGCCCATCGCCCCGCTCCGTGCGCCGGTTCGCACCATCCGTCCGTGGTGTCGACGATGCGGACGCCACCCGACTCGAGCCACCGCGCGATCAGCGCCACCTCCTCCGGCGTGGCACCGCGTAGGGGAGTGGCGTCCGGCACGACGGTCTCCGCACCGGCGACGAGTGCTTCCACCACGGGCATGGGCGCGACGCCGCGGCGGGAACGACCGGCACTGGCGAGACGTCCGTGCCGGACGACGACGAACTCCCACCCGCCGTCGTCGGCGCGGCGCGCGGCGATCAACTGCTCGATGGCCGCGAGTGCCTGCAGCCGCTGCACCGACCGCAGGGCCGTCAACAGGGTGGCCGCGCGGTCGCGCAGGCGGGCCGCGGACTCGAAGAGCAGATCCTCGGACAGTGCGTCGATCCGGGCGGCGACGGCATCGAGCACCGCTGCGTCGGCACCCTCGGTGAGAGCGCGGAAGGCGACGGGCGCGTCGGCGTACTCCTCGGGAGTGAGCGGGCTCGCCGTCGCCGCTGTGCATCCACCGACGGCCTCGGTGGAACAGTTGTGCACCGCCGAGGCGGCGATGCGGTGGGTGCAGGAGCGCAACCGGGTGTGCTCGGCGACGAGAGCGGCGGCCTCGGCTGCCGCCCCGCGAACGGAGAACGGTCCGAGCGCGCCGGGCGCCGGTGTCCGGACGATGGAGATGCGCGGGAACGCCTCGCTCGTCAGGGTCAGCCACCAGCCCTTGCGGGGGTACTTCGATCGACGGTTGTACGGGGGCGTGTGCGCACTGATGAGCCTCAGTTCGCGCACGCCGGCCTCGATGGCATGGCTGCACTCGACGTGGTCGACCCGGGTCGCGAGGGCGACCATCTCCTTCATGCGTCCGCGGGTCTCGGATCCCGTGAAGTAGTTCCGTACACGGCGGTGGAGGTTCCGTGAGGTGCCGACGTAGAGCACCTCGTCGGACGGTCCGCGGAAGAGATAGACACCGGGGGCGTGCGGAAGGCCCGCCGCGAGCGTGCGTTTGGCGCGGTGCGCCGAGGACACCGTCGGCAGGTAGTCGACGAGTTCGGCGTAGCTGTGGACGCTCTGGTTGCCCACCCGTTCGATCAGCCCGTGCAGGACGTCGACGGTGGCCCGGGCGTCGTCGAGTGCCCGGTGGGTGGGCCTGGTGGACACCTGGAAGAGGGTGGCCAGCGAGGACAGCTTGACCGACGGTGCCTCGTCGCGCGTGAGCACCCGCCGGGCGAGCGTGACGGTGCACAGCACCCGGAACGACGGCCACGCCAGATCCATTCGCGTCGCCGCCGCGCGGAGGAACGCGGTGTCGAAGCGCGCGTTGTGCGCCACCAGCACGCTGCCGCGGGCGAACTCGACGAAGGTGGGCAGGACCCGCTCGATACGAGGGGCGTCGAGAAGCATCGCACCGGTGATGCCCGTCAGCGCGACGATGGCGGGCGGAATGGACCGGCCCGGGTCCACGAGCGTCGCCATCTCACCGATCACCCGGCCGCCGCGAACCTTGACGGCACCGATCTCGGTGATCGCGTCCTCGCCCGGTCGGCCTCCGGTGGTCTCGAGGTCCACCACCACGAAGGTCGTGTCCCGCAACGACTGGTCCAGTTCGTCGAATGCGAGCTGCACACCGCGTGCATGCCCCGACACCACAGTCGCCCCATCAGTCACGTGCGTCACCGTAGGTGGTGCCACCGACAGGAACCCGGTCCGTCCACGACGAGCACGCCGTGTCGGTGCACGTCGTTAGCGTCCGTTTCCGAGGCGTGATCGAGCGTCGGATCGGGTGTGATCCGGGCTGAACATCACGGCGAGAGACCGTGAACCACAATGAGACGGAGATCACATGATTGTCGATTGCGGCGAGTGCACCGTGCGCGGAGACGCGTGTTCGGACTGTGTCGTCTCGGTGTTGCTGGGGGTGCCGGGCATGCCCGCGGCGTCGGCCGGCGGCCCGCGTGACACCCCCGTCGCCACGCGCAGAATGCGTCTCGAGCAGGACGAACAGGAGGCGATGGCCGTTCTGGCGGAAAGCGGGTTGGTGCCCCGGTTGCGGTTGGTAGGCAGAGAAATTCCCTCACCGCAGGAGACCGGCCACGACCGACCCGCTGCGGGGCCGGAGCACGCCGCGGGGTGAGTCGGATCGTGATCGTTTCGCGACACGAGTCGGCTGGGCTCGACATCGGGGATGCCGTTTCGTAATCTTTCCGAGACATTGCGGAGTCGAGCAGAGCCACCAGGGACTGCGCCGCAAGGTCACCGCCTAATCGGCCGCCTCTTCCGGGTGGTCGTACCGGGAACCCACCGTTACACCGGGGTGAATCCCGTCGCAGTCGCACCAGCGGCTCGTCGGGTAGGGCTGATCTTCCCAGCCCGAACCCGTCAGCTAACTCGGTCGGCGGATATCAGGAAGAAACGGAGCACATCTTTTCGTGGCGAAACACCGCAAACCCAGCACTGCCTCGCGGCCGGTCCGCAACGTTCTCGTCGCCGGCGCGCTCACCGCAGGCGCTGTCGCCATCCCCGCCGCCCCCGCCTTCGCGGCACCGGTGGAGATCCCCGGTATCGGCACCTTCGAGGTCCCGGACCAGATCCTGAGCCAGCTTCCCCCCATGCCGCAGGTCCCCGCGCTTCCCGGCCCGGCCGCACCGCAGTCCAGCGCCGCGCAGGTCGCCGTGCAGGCAGCCGAGAGCAAGGTCGGCGCACCGTACGTCTACGGAGCCGCAGGCCCCAGTGCGTTCGACTGCTCCGGTCTCATGAAGTGGGCGTACCAGCAGGCCGGTATCGAGCTTCCCCGCACGAGCTACGACCAGGCCGCGGCCGGCGTGCCCGTCTCGCAGGCGGATCTGAAGCCCGGCGACGTCGTGTCCTTCTACGGCGGCTCGCACTCCGGCATGTACGTGGGCAACGGCAACGTCGTCCACGCGTCCACCGAGAGCCAGCCCGTCAAGATCGCTCCGCTGTCGTCGATGCCCTTCGACGGCGCACGTCGCTACGCCTGACGCAGCGACACCGTCGCTCGACACCCTGACGCCGCACGAAACCGATCGCCCGGTCGGTTCCGTGCGGCGTCAGTCGGTGAATCCGCCGTTTTCGACGGGTTCTCGGGCTTCGTGGACAGAATCATCGTTCGCGTCGTAATCTTTCCGTGACGTCCTCGGCCATCATCCGCGCCGCCGAGCGACCCGGACTCGTCCAGATCGGAGAACCGTTCATCGTGCCGTCATCGGTCCACCCCCGCGTTCGTCCCACTTCTCGTACGAGACTGCGTGGACTGGTGATCGCGAGTGCGATGACAGCGGCGATCGCCGTCCTCCCCGCCGGTCCCGCCGGCGCCGACCCGGTTCCCGGCGCGTCCGCCTCCGAGGCGGTCACGAAGCTCACCGATCTCTCGCGCGAGTCCGAGCAGACCACCGAGGCGATGCACAACGCCCAGATCGAGCTCGACGCGAAGCTCGCCGCCCAGCAGGAGGCGGACGCTCGACACGACGCCGACCGTGCCGCCCTCGACGCGGCCACGGCGCAGATCGACACGGTACGGCCCGCCGTCGACAAGATCGCCCGTGCCAACTACCAGGGCGCTCGGACGAACCGGCTCTTCGCGGTCATGGTCAGTGATTCCCCGCAGCAGTTGCTCGACCAGATGTCCGCTCTCGACATCATCTCCACCGACGCGGCCGCCACCGTCGGCACCTTCCGGGAGGCCAGCGACGCCGCAGCGGCAGCCGAGGCGGCGTCACAGCAGTCCGCCGACGCGGCCCGGGTGGCCACGGAGCAGGCGAAGGCTGTCAGCGACGACCTGCAGGGCAAGCAGAGCCGTCTGCAGAGCGAGATAGCCGATGTCGTCGCCGCGTTCGGTTCGCTGTCAGACACGGAGAAGCAGGGGCTGGCCGGCGCCGCGTTCCCGCCGGGCTTCGATCCCTCCGCCATCCTCGGCGCCCTCCCGCCGGGATCGCAGGCCGGAGCACTGTCGGCCGCGTTCACGCAGATCGGCAAGCCGTACGTGTGGGGTGCGACCGGCCCCGACGGGTACGACTGCTCGGGCCTCGTGGTGTGGGCCTACAAGCAGATCGGTAAGACTCTCCCGCGGTCGAGTCAGGCGCAGGCCGCCGGCGGCACCCCCGTCGACAAGGCGAACCTCCAGCCCGGCGACGTGGTCCTGTTCTATCCCGACGCATCGCACGTGGGTCTCTACGCCGGTAACGGCAACGTGGTCCATGCATCGACCTTCGGTGTTCCCGTTCGTGTCGAGTCGATGGCATCGTGGCCCTTCTACGGCGCTCGCCGCTACTGACGGTCCGCGCCCTGGCGGCGCTGGGCCTGGTTCTCTCCCTTCTGGTGGCGTGTTCGCCGTCGGCACCCGACGAGCAGACGCCCACGACGACTGCGGGCCCGGACGCCCGCACCGTCGGTGTCACGGCACTGCTCGACTCATGGACGGCCGCACTCCGCTCCGACGACGAGGCCGCGCTGCGCGAGTTGATCGACTCCGACGCTGACCCGGGATTCGCTGATCGCGAGATCGCCCGCGCGCAGGCGCTGCGCGGTCTGCCGCTGTCCGACTTCGGCTACGAGCTCACTCCGGGTCCGGAGACTCCGGTGCCGGTCGATCGGGCGGATGCACTCGCGGCCACCGAGGTGTGGGCGCCGAACGTCGCACTGCGCTACGCCTGGGCCGACGCCGACATCGGTTCCACGAGTCGCGACATCGCACTCGTCGTCGCTCGTCGGGGCGACACGTGGCGTCTGGTCTCCGATGCCGACCTGCCGCAGTACGGGCGCACCACGTGGCGTGGCCCGTGGGACTTCGGGCCGGTGGTCACGGAGCGAGTCGCCACCGGGTCGACCACGTCGCTCGTCGTGGGTCACGAGGCGCAGCGCGCCTTCATCGACGACCTCGCGGCGGAGCTGCCCTCCGCGGTGGCGGCCGTGACCGAGTTCGCCGGGCTCGGATGGTCTCGCCGCGCGGTCCTGACGGTCACCGGTTCCGATGCCGAGTTCATCAGTGCGGCAGACGGATTCACGTCCACCGATGTCGCGGCCTCGACGATCGCGGATCCGGTCCGCGGGGGCCTGGTCACCGGCCAGCGCATCGTCTTCGGCCCGACTGCGCCGGACCGGCTCACCGACTCGACCCGCCGCACCGTGCTGCGCCACGAGCTCACCCACGTGGCCATGCGCGCGGTCACCGGGGAGGACGCGCCCCTGTGGATGCTCGAGGGTTTCGCCGACTACTCGGGCTATCGAGGCTCGGGACTGTCCTTCGACGAGATCGCGCCCACCCTCGCGGCCGTGGTCCGCGCGGCGGGACCGCCCAGGGTCCTCCCGGAGGACTCGGACTTCGCCGCGGGTGGCAGTCGCGGATCGATCGCGTACGAGTCCGCCTGGTCGGTGGCCTCGTTCGTCGCCGACCGGTTCGGGGAGCCGGTGCTCCGGCAGCTGTACGACCGTTTCGCGGCCGGACCGACCGATCCCACCGTGACCGACTCGGTCTTCTCGGCCACGCTGGGCTTCGGCACCGTCGACTTCCTCGCGCAGTGGGGGCAGTGGGTGGCGGAACAGGCCGCCGGGCAGAGCTGACGGCGGTCTCCGTCTACGGTGGTCCCATGCGTCGAACGCTGCTGGTGACCAATGACTTTCCTCCGCGGCGCGGCGGCATCCAGTCGTATCTGCACACCTTCGCCCAGCTGTTGCCCGCGGACGAACTGGTGGTCTACGCACCGCGGTGGCGTGGCGACTCCCACGTGCGGTTCGACGCGGAGCAGCCCTTCGAGGTGGTGCGGCACCCGACGACGTTGATGCTTCCGACACCGGCCGTTGCCCGTCGGGCGGCCAGGCTGGTGGCCGACCGACAGTGCGACACGGTGTGGTTCGGGGCCGCTGCTCCGCTCGCCGTGCTCGGACCGCACCTGCGCCGTGCCGGAGCCGAGCGCGTCGTGGCCTCCACCCACGGTCACGAGGTGGGCTGGTCGATGCTGCCGGCGGCGCGGCAGGTGCTCGGTCGTATCGGCTCGACGGCGGACGTCGTCACCTTCGTCAGCCGTTACACGCGGGGCCGATTCGCCGCGGCCTTCGGGGCGGACGCGGCCCTCGAACACGTGCCGCCGGGGGTCGACTCGACCGTGTTCGCGCCCGACACGTCGGCACGGGAGACACTGCGCGCGCGCTACGGCCTGGGTGATCGGCCGACCGTCCTGTGCCTGTCGCGGTTGGTGCCGCGCAAGGGACAGGACATGCTGATCCGGGCGCTACCGGGGATTCGCGCGGAGATCGACGGGGCCGTGTTGGTCGTCGTCGGCGGCGGTCCGTACGGCGACACCCTGCGGGCTCTGGCGCAGTCGTGCGGGGTGGCGGATCACGTCGTGTTCACGGGGTCGGTGCCGGCCGAGGAACTGGCGGCACACCACACCCTCGCCGACGTGTTCGCCATGCCGTGTCGCACCCGCGGTGCCGGTCTGGACGTCGAGGGCCTGGGCATCGTGTTCCTCGAGGCGTCCGCGTCCGGCGTGCCGGTGGTCGCGGGCCGGTCGGGTGGAGCGCCGGAGACCGTCGTCGAGGGCGTCACCGGCACAACCGTCGACGGCACCTCGGTCGACGACGTCCGGCGCGCCGTCGTGGACGTGCTGTCCGATCGTGACCGCGCCGCGGCGATGGGGGCCGCGGGACGCGAGTTCGTCTCCACCGAGTGGCGGTGGGACGACCTCGCCGCCCGACTGGCTCACTTGCTGTAGATGGCCTCGATGTCGCTCGCGTAGGACTTCTGGACCACGGCGCGCTTGAGCTTCATCGTCGGGGTCAGCTCGCCGCCCTCCTCGGTGAAGTCCGCCGACAGGATCCGGTACTTCTTGATGGACTCCGCGTGCGAGACCGTCTTGTTGGCTTCGGCCACGGCAGCATCGATCTCCGCGACGAGGTCGGGATCCTTCGTCAGGTCGGCGACGGTGGCGCCCTCGTCCTTGCCGTTGCGCTGCTTCCAGCCGGGGAACGCGTCGGGGTCGATGGTGATGAGCGCGCCGATGAACGGCTTCTGGTCACCGACGACCATGGCCTGACCGATGAGCGCACTGGCCCGCAGCGAGTCCTCGAGGCCGGCGGGTGAGACGTTCTTGCCACCCGCCGTCACGATGATCTCCTTCTTGCGCCCGGTGATGGCGATGAAGCCGTCCTCGTCCACGGCGCCGAGATCGCCGGTGTGGAACCACCCGTCGGTCAGCGCCTCGGCGGTGGCGTCGTCGTTCTTCCAGTAGCCCTCGAAGACCACGCCGCCCTTGAGCAGGATCTCGCCGTCGTCGGCGATGCGGACGGCGTTGCCCGGCAACGGCTTTCCGACGGTGCCGATGCGCTGTTCGTCCGGCGTGTTCACCGCTGCCGCGGCGGTGGTCTCGGTCAGGCCGTAACCCTCGTAGATGGTCACACCGATGCCGCGGTAGAAGTGCGCGAGGCGCTCACCCAGCGGGGCGCCGCCCGAGATGGCGAGTTCGCACTGCCCACCGAGCGCTGCGCGAAGCTTGCCGTAGACCAGACGGTCGAACACAGCGTGCTTGGCGCGCAGCACGATCGACGGGCCACCGGTGTCCCGCGCCGCGCTGTAGGCGACGGCGGTGTCGGCGGCCGCGTCGAAGATCTTGCCCTTGCCGTCGCCGTGAGCCTTCTGACGCGCGGTGTTGTACACCTTCTCGAACACGCGCGGGACGCTGAGGATGAAGTGCGGTCGGAACGAGCCGAAGTTGTCGACGAGGTGCGGGATGTCGTGGGTGTGCCCGAGTGTCGCGCCCTGGTCGAAGGCGGCGATGGACACCGCACGTGCCAGCACGTGGGCCATCGGCAGGAACATCAGGGTGGTGCGTCCCTCGGTGAGCATGCGGCCGATGGAACTGGCGGCGATACCGCGGGACTCGGCGATCAGGTTGGAGTGCGTGAGCACGCAGCCCTTCGGCCGTCCCGTGGTGCCGGAGGTGAAGACGAGCGTCGCCGGGTCCGAGGAGCGCAGCGCCGCGACGCGGTCGGCCACCGTCGCGTCGGTGATCTGGGCACCGGCGTCGGTGAGGACGTCGATGGCGCCGGGCCGCTCGGCGGAGGCGTCGATCTGCAGTACCGTCGCGACACCCGGCAGCACGGGAAGGATGTTGGTGAGGATGTTCGTGTGGGCCACCGTCTCGGCGATCATCGCGGCGGCGCCCGAGTTCTCGAGGATCCACCGCACCTGGTCCGACGACGACGTCTCGTACACCGGAACGGTGACGGCGCCGGCGGACCAGATCGCGTAGTCGAGCAGGGGCCACTCGTAGCGGGTCGACGACATGAGGGCGACCCGGTCGCCCTGCTTGACGCCGGATGCGATGAGCCCCTTGGCCACTGCGCGAACCTGGGCCGCGAAGTCCGCTGCGCGGACGTCCGACCACCCGTCGCGGGTGGCGCGGCGGTACACCACGACGTCGGGCCGAGTCTTCTCGTGCGCGAACACGGCGTCGACCACCGACGCGTCGTCCTCGATGGTGAATGGTGCCGGGACGGTGAACTCGCGCACGGATTCCTCCGATGTCGTAGCGGTTTCGGACGAGGCTTCACAGTAATCCTGTCCATTCCCCGGATGTCACCGGCACGTGCTCGTCGACCGAGGTCGTCGACGCCGTAGACGAGGGCACGTGGGATTCTGGTCCGCATGAGCAATGTGCAGGTCGCCGACCAGACGTTCGTCGCGGCGCGGGCCGAGGACGTCGCGGCGCTCGTGTCGGACACCCGTCGATGGCGGGCCTGGTTCCCGGGTCTCACCGTCACGGTCCAGGAGGACCGGGCCGAGAAGGGTGTCCGATGGGTCGTCGCGGGACAGCTCCGGGGAACCATGGAGGTGTGGCTCGAGCCGATGCTCGACGGCGTCGTACTCCACTACTTCCTGCACGCGGAGCCGACCGACGGAGTGCAGGAACCGTCCACCCACCGCCGACGAGTACTGGGCAAGCAGATGTCGTTCGAGATCAAGGCGCTCCTCGAGGCCGGGCGGGCGGCGGGAGAACCGCCGGTCCCGGGGCTTCGGTCCTGACTCGCGGGTACTCGCGGCGACAGGAACCGACCCCACCGTTCGGGCGGTGCCACCGGACGGTCGATCATGTGGGTACACGGACGCCGATCAGGTGACGGCACGCGGCGCGGAGGGAACGAGTTCCATGGCAGACAAGACCACGAAATCGATCGTCGTCGGAGCGGCGCCGGACGAGGTGATGGCGGTCATCGCCGATTTCCCCAGGTATCCGGAATGGGTCACCGCGGCCAAGTCGGTCGAGATCCTCGAGGAGGGGGAGTCCGGCCGGGCTCGCCGGGTCCGGTTCGTGCTCGACGCGGGCATGGTCAAGGACACCTACGAGCTCGAGTACGACTGGCGGCCGGACGGCACCGCGGTGTCGTGGACGCTCGTCGCGGGGGAGATGCAGAAGTCCCAGGTCGGGTCCTATGTGCTCACCGAGAAAGGTGCCGGAACCACCGAGGTGACCTACGAACTGACGGTCGATCTCGCCATTCCCATGATCGGCTTGTTCAAGCGCAAGGCGGAGAAGGTCATCACCGACACCGCGTTGAAGGAATTGAAGAAGCGAGTCGAAGGCTGAGCGATCGCGTTCCCGAGACCGCCGCGCGGATCACGTTCGTCGTCGGAGCCGGCGGTGCGGGCAAGTCCACCGTCGCCGCGGCCCTGGCCGTCGACGCACACCGCGCCGGTCGGCGTGTGCTCCTCGCGTCGGTCGACGGCGCGGATCCGTCGGACCTGGTGTCCGACGTCGCAGTCGAGGTGCTGCGCATCGACCCCTCGGCCGTTCTCGAATCGCAGTACCGCCTGCTGACCACGGCTCTGGCGATGGCCGGACGCCACGACCACGGCGCCGGTCCGACGCTGCCGGATCCCGAGGAGCTGACGTCGCTGCCGGGCGCCGAGCCGCTCACCGCGCTGCTCGAGGTGGTGCGCGTCGCCGACAGCGGCGAGTGGGACGACGTGATCGTCGACTGCCCCGGACCGATGTCCTGGCGGGAGATCGTCGCGACCCCCGGAGCTGTCGCGGGGTACGTCGAACGCATCTGGCCACGTCATGCCCGCGTCGTGGCCTCGACGGGCCAGGACGTCCGCGCGGCCGTCCTGGTGGAGCTCGTCGATCGTGTCGTGGCGGCGGCGACGTCGGTCACCGCCGTGCTCGAGGACGACGGACGGACCTCTGCCGTCGTCGTCTCGCGTCCGACTGCGCGGTCCTTCGCAACGGCGCGAGAGCTGGTGGCCGTCACCAGTTTCCACGGCGTCCGCGTCGATCGTGTGGTGGCCGTGGGGGTGATCCCGGACCTGGGGGCCGGGGCGCCGTCGTCCGTGCTGGGCACGCATCCCGGCGTGTTCTGGATGGACCGGGCGCACGCGGAGCATCGCGCGGCGCTGGCGGAGTTCCGCGGCGCGGTGGGCGACCTCCGCGTCGACGTCGTGTCGGCCCAGCCCACCGAGCCGGTAGGGTCGACTGCTCTGGGGGCCGTCGCGGCCGACCTGAACGGGCAGGTGGCGGCCGGACACGGCGGCGCGCTGCCCGCGCTGTCGCCGCGGGTGCGGCACGAGTCCGGGCAGGGCCTGGACTCGGTGTACGTGATGGACGTCCCGCTGCCGTTCGTCGACACGGACTCGGTGGCGGTGGGTCGGGTGGAGGACGACGTGATCGTGAGTGCGCAGGGCAGTCGACGACGACTGCGGTTGGCGTCGGTGCTGCGTCGGTGCGTGGTCACCGGTGCCGGCGTCGACGACGGCGTGCTGTCCGTGACCTTCGCCCCCGACCCGGCGCTGTGGCCGGAGAACCTGCAGAAGACGGACGTACCGGGGGAGTCCGGCGATGGATGAGGGCCGGCGGGACCTGGCGGCCGAGCTCCGGGTGCTGGCCGAGTTGCTCATCGACCGGGTCGAGCCGGTGCTGCGCCGCCTCGACACCGAGGACGCGCCCGAGTGGCAGGGCTGCTCCTGGTGCCCGTTCTGCGCTCTCGCCGCCGCCCTGCGCGGGGAACGCCACGATCTGCTGACGCTGGTCACCGGTGAGATGGACGGTCTGATCGACGTGCTCCGGGACTTCCTGCAGACCCACGGTTCGGGGCGACACACGCCCGGCGCCGCGGAACGAGCCGACGCGCCGGAGGGCGCTGCGCCACCCGTCGTTCGCCCCGCGAGCTACCAGCCGATTACGGTGACCAGGACGCGTGAACCCGACCCGGCACGCAGACCCGATCGCGACCGGTGACACCGGTCGCCCGCCACCACGTGAGGATGCCGCAGACGTGAGCGCCCAGTCCCGGTCCAGCCGGCCTCTGACCATCGGCATCGACGTGGGCGGCACCAGCATCCGCGCGTCGGTGGTCGACGTCGACGGCCAGGTGCTCGACTCCACCCAGGCGCCCACGCCGCAGTCCTCCCGCGCACTCGAGAACGGCATCGACCGGGCTGTGCGTGAACTCGCGAGCCGCCACGACATCGCGGCCGTCGGTCTCGCCGTCGCCGGGTTCATCAACTCCGACCGCACCGTCGTGCGCTTCGCCCCCCACCTGCCGTGGGTGAACCGCCCGGTCGCGCGGGAGATGACGGAACGCCTCGGCATCCCGGTCATCCTCGAGCACGACGCCAACGCCGCCGCGTGGGCGGAACACCGCTTCGGTGCGGCCGCGGGCGGTGGGAACGTCGTCATGATCGCGATCGGCACCGGCATCGGCGCCGCACTCCTCATCGACGGCAAGCTCTACCGCGGCAGCTACGGCATCGCGCCGGAACTCGGCCACCTGCAGGTGGTTCCCGACGGGCGTCAGTGCGCGTGCGGCAAGCGCGGCTGCTGGGAGCGCTACTGCAGCGGTACCGCATTGGTGGACACGGCGATCGAGCTCCTCGCCGCCAACCCGCGGGGATCGACGGTGCTCGCGCGTGAGGCCTTCCTCGATCCCGGATCCCTCACCGGTCGACGCATCGCCAACGCCGCGCAGGACGGTGACCTGGTGGCCATCGAGACGATGTCCGAGTTCGCACGGTGGCTCGGCATCGGACTGGCGCTGGTGTCGGACGTCTACGACCCCGACCGGATGGTCATCGCCGGCGGCGTCGCCACGTCGTCCGCGCTGTTCCTGGACACCGCCCGTGAGCACTACGCCGCGCAGATCACGGGCGCCGGCCACCGGCCCCTCGCCCGGATACGCGGAACCCAGTTGGGGGAGGCCGCGGGCATGATCGGCGCGGCCGAGCTGGCGCGCGTCGAGGTGGGCGCGGCACGCGCCTGACCGCCTCGGCGGCGGGATTCGTGTCCGGCCGATGGCCGGGTGATGACGGCGGTGTGAGATGTGTCCGAGCTGACGCTCGAACTGTGGCTGGTGTCATAAAGCCCCGGTACAGTTACGCCCACGAGATGTCCGAGCGGGCCGCGGGCATCGCGGTGCGGGTCGCGGGTACTTCGAGAAAGGCATGTCGGGCATGTGGTACTGGATATTCAAGTACGTCCTTCTCGGGCCGGTGTTGCAGGTGATGGGCCGTCCTCGCGTGGAGGGCCTGGAGAACATCCCCGACGACGGGCCGGTGATTCTCGCCAGCAACCACCAGGCGGTGTTCGATTCGTTCTACGCGTGCCTGGTCGTGCCGCGTCGCATCACGTTCCTCGCGAAGAGCGAGTACTTCACCGGCAAGGGCCTCAAGGGCCGCTTCCAGAAGTGGTTCTTCTCGTCGGCGGGACAGGTCCCGATCGATCGCACCGGTGCCTCCGCCGCGCAGGACGCGCTCGACGCGGGACTGCGCGTGCTGGCGAAGAACAAGGTGCTGGGTATCTACCCGGAGGGCACGCGCTCGCCGGACGATCGGCTCTACAAGGGCAAGACGGGTATGGCGCGTCTGGCTCTCGAGAGCGGCGTCCCGGTGATTCCGGTCGCGATGATCGGCACCGCGAAGATGAATCCCATCGGCTCGCGGATTCCGCGCCCCACCAAGCTCGGCGTGAAGTTCGGTAAGCCACTGGACTTCTCGCGGTACGAGGGCATGGCCGGCAACCGGTTCGTCGAGCGCGCCGTCACCGACGAGGTGATGTACGAGCTCATGAAGCTCAGTGGTCAGCAGTACGTCGACGTGTACGCGGCGAGCATGAAGAAGACGCCCGCCCCCGTGGTGGATCCGGCTCCGTCGACCGAGGCCGCGCGCATCCCCGACACCCGCGCGGGCTGAGTCAGACCGCCTCGGCGGTCACCCCCGGGCGTTCGGGACTGCGTCGATCGCGCAGCGGCACCGCCGCCACCGCGATCACGAACACCAGTCCCCACCACACGTAGGACGAGGCCTGGATCTGGTCCCACAGGGGCCAGCCCAGGCCGTTCCATCGTCCGGGCGCGAGGCGCCAGTGCGACGGATAGTGCAGCAGCACTGCGCCGATCACGGCGAGGGCCACCAGTGCGGGGGCGCGCCGCGTCACGCCGACGTGCACCAGGACCATCAGCATCGGCACCGTCCACACCCAGTGATGCGACCACGACACCGGTGAGACCAGCAGGCCCAGAGCGGCATTGACGCACAGGGCCAGCAGGTACTCGTGTGCCGCCAGAGCGCGTCGCATCGCGACGAGGGCCACCAGCCCCACGACGGCGCTGCACACGATCCAGACGATCGTCCGCGGGCCGTCCGCGAGACCCAGCCGCGCGAGCATCCCGGTGAGGGACTGGTTCGAGATGTACCCCGGCCCGCCGATGCGGTCGGAGTCGAGCAGCACCTCGGTCCAGTACTGCACCGAGTCGCGGAACGTCGCGACGAATCCGAGTGCCGTGAACCCGAGGAACGACAGGCCGGTGACCACGGCCGCCCGGTACTGCCTGCGCAGCAGGAAGTAGAGGACGAACACCGCCGGCGTGAGCTTGATGGCCGTGACGAAGCCGATGAGCAGACCGCGCGGCCACGGGGTGCGCTTCAGCAGGACGTCGAGGACGACGAGGCACATCAACACGACGTTGATCTGCCCGTAGTCGAGGGTGGACCACACCGGTTCGAGCGCGAACGCGATCGCGGTGATGCCGCCCGTGACCCACGCCGTCGTCCCGGCGGACAGGTGCACCAGAGAGCGCAGGCACACCGCCACCGTGACGGCGAGCAGGATCATCGTCATCGCCGTCATGATCAACGAGGCCGCCGGCAGCGGGAGGACCGCCATCGGCGCGAAGGACACCGCGGCCATCGGGGGATAGGTGAACGGCAGCGGGATGTTCACCGAGGTGCGCGGCAGGACTCCGTAGAGATTCACGCCGTCGAGCAGAGCCCGGCCACCGATGCGATACACGTCGAGGTCGAGCCGGTAGATCGCACCCCACTCCCGCAGCGGGGGCAGACCGACCACGTTGAACGCGATGCCCGCCACGAGCCCGACGCACACCGCGACCTTCGCGATCACGGCGACCGGTCGGGGCAGCGACGCCCCCGGCCCGGTGTAGGGAGGGGCGGACGGCAGAGTCCACGTCATGGTCGGGGTGGATCCTTTCGGTGACCTAGGCTCGCAGACGTGCGTTACTTCTACGACTGCGAGTTCATCGAGGACGGCCGCACGATCGATCTGGTGTCCATCGGGATCGTGGCGGAGGACGGGCGTGAATATTACGCCGTGTCCACGGAGTTCGATCCCGAGCGCGCGGGCACCTGGGTCCGCCGCAACGTCCTGCCGAAGCTCCCGCCGTTCTCGTCGCCGCTCTGGCGCTCACGCAGCCGCATCCGCGACGACATTCTCGAGTTCGTGTCGGCGCCGCACGGCACCGTCGGACCGACCGTCGAGATGTGGGCCTGGGTGGCGGCGTACGACCACGTCGCGCTGTGCCAGCTGTGGGGTTCGATGACGGCGCTCCCGCGGATCATGCCGCGGTACACGCGGGAGTTGAAGCAGTACTGGGAGGAGCACGGGTCGCCCGCGCTGCCGCCGGTGCCGGACGACTCGCACGACGCGCTCGCCGACGCCCGGCACAATCTCGCGAAGTTCCGGGCCGTCGAGGCCGCGAGAGCGTGGTCCGGTCGGGAGTGACACACCGCTGGTCCCGGCCGTCGGAGCGGGCGACTACTCTGTACGCGTGAACTGGACTGTCGACGTTCCGATCGAACGCTTGCCCGAGCTTCCCCCGCTGCCCGAGTCGATGCGCGAGCAACTCGACGTGGCGCTGGCCAAGCCGGCGGCGCAGCAGCCCAGCTGGCCCGCCGATCAGGCGGAGGCCATGCGCAAGGTCCTCGAGAGCGTGCCGCCCATCACGGTCGCCAGCGAGGTCGAGGCGCTGTCGGAGAAGCTCGCGTCCGTCGCCCGCGGCGAGGCGTTCCTGCTGCAGGGCGGTGACTGCGCCGAGACCTTCGTCGACAACACCGAGCCCCACATCAAGGGCAACATCCGCACGCTGCTGCAGATGGCCGTCGTGCTCACCTACGGCGCGTCGATGCCCGTGGTGAAGGTCGCGCGCATCGCCGGCCAGTACGCCAAGCCCCGCTCCTCCGACGTGGACGCCCTGGGCCTGAAGTCCTACCGCGGCGACATGGTCAACTCCCTCGTGGCCGACGACGCCGTCCGCCAGCACGACCCGTCGCGCCTGGTCCGCGCCTACGCCAACGCCAGCGCCGCGATGAACCTGGTGCGCGCGCTCACCGGCGCCGGCATGGCCGACCTGCACAAGGTGCACGACTGGAACCGCGAGTTCGTGCAGAACTCGCCGGCCGGTGCCCGGTACGAGCAGCTCGCCTCCGAGATCGACAACGGTCTCAAGTTCATGGACGCGTGCGGCGTCACGGATCCGAACCTGCACCAGGCCACCATCTACGCCTCTCACGAGGCGCTCGTGCTCGATTACGAGCGCGCGATGCTGCGTCTGGACAACGACGACGAGCACGCCAAGCTCTACGACCTGTCGGCACACTTCCTGTGGATCGGCGACCGCACGCGGCAGCTGGACGGCGCGCACATCGCGTTCGCCGAGCTGGTCTCCAATCCCATCGGACTGAAGATCGGTCCCAGCACTACTCCCGAGATGGCCGTCGAGTACGTCGAGCGGCTCGACCCGACCAACAAGCCCGGCCGGCTGACGCTGATCTCGCGCATGGGCAACGGCAAGGTGCGGGACCTGCTGCCGCCCATCATCGAGAAGGTGCAGGCCACCGGTCACCAGGTCATCTGGCAGTGCGACCCCATGCACGGCAACACGCACGAGGCGTCCACCGGCTACAAGACGCGCCACTTCGACCGCATCGTCGACGAGGTCCAGGGCTTCTTCGAGGTGCACAACGAGCTCGGGACGCACCCGGGTGGCATCCATGTCGAGCTCACCGGTGAGAACGTCACCGAGTGCCTCGGCGGCGCCCAGGACATCTCGGACCTCGATCTGTCCGGACGGTACGAGACGGCCTGCGACCCGCGACTGAACACGCAGCAGTCTCTCGAGCTGGCCTTCCTCGTCGCGGAGATGCTGCGCGGCTGATCGCCGGCACTGTCGCCGGCACTGTCGCCGGAGCAGAACTCAGGGCAGCGCGGTCAGAGTGACCGTGCTGCCCTTCTGCACTCGGTCGCCCTGACCGGGCGACTGGGCGATGACGAGCGAGCGATCCGTCTGCGCGACCTGGCGCACCACCACGGTGAGCCCCAGGCGTTCGAGTTCCGACCGCGCCGAGCCGACGGTGCGTCCGAGCATCGAGGGCACCTCCACGGCCGTCGACACCCGCAGCGTGACGGTCGATCCCGCGGTCACGGACGTGCCGCTCGCCGGGTCGGTCCCGATGACACGGCCACCGTCGACGTCCTCGTCGAAGACGGAGTCCACCGTCGCCACGGTGATGCCGACCCGATCGAGTTCCGCACGCGCCTGCTGCTCCGTCTCGCCCCGAACGTCGGGAACGTCGACGGGGGGAGCGCCCTTGCTGGTCACCACCCGGACCTCGCTGCCCACCGGCAGGACCGTCCCGGGCGCGGGGTCGAGTGCGGCGACCGCACCGACGGGTGCGGCGCTGCTGAAGGCGTCACCGCCGTCCACGGGGACGAACGTCCGCTCCCGCAGTGCCGCCTCCACCGTGGTCGAGTCCGCGTTCCCGAGGGCCGGGACGGTGGGCCTGCCTTGAGAAACGAGAAGGGTCACGGTCTCGCCCCGGGCGATCCGTGACCCTGCGGGAGGATCGGTTCCGAGTAATCGGTCCACGGGATCGCTGTCGGTGTAGCGGCCCTCGACGGTCGCCGAGAGATCGGCCGCCTCGATGGCGGAGACGGCGGTGGATCGGTCGAGCCCGTCGATGGCCGGCACCGCGGTGAAGCGGCCGGACCCGGCCCACCAGCCGACGGTGCCGAGCAGGACCGCCACGATCACGACGATCGCGAGCCATGTGCGTGCGACTCGACGCGACCTGCGCTTGTCCGCGTCGAAGTCCGGGAACGCGAAGGCTTTCCGGTCCACCGGCTCGGCGGCGGTGGACCGCGGTTCGTCGGCGCCGCGGGGAGTCGCGGTGGTCACCATCCGCGTGTGCTGAACACCGCCGGTGGACGGGTGCCCGCGGTCGGACACGGCGGAGAAGTCGTCTGCCGGGACGGACACGATCTCCGTCTCCGGAGTACGCGGAGCCTGCGGAGCGTAGGGGCGCGGAGCGTTCAGCGTCTCGGCGCTCAGATGCTCGGCCGACCGCGACGGGGACGGCACCCGGTAGTGGGGCAGAGCGAGGGTCCTGGTGACCGAGCGCACCGCGTCGCCCATCGTGCCGGCGTCGCGGAACCGCTCCTCGGGACGCCGCGCTGTCGCGTCGCGCACCAGTGCGTCGAAGTGGGGCGGCACCCCTGCGATCACCGAGCTCGGCGGCGGAACGTCGTTCTCGATGCGCTGGTACGCGATCGAGAGGGAGGTGTCTCCCTGGAACGGCGTGCGTCCGGTCAGCAGTTCGAAGAGCAGGATGCCCGCCGAGTACACGTCGCTGCGCGCGTCGGCCGATCCGGTGGTCACCTGCTCGGGGGAGAGGTAGGCGGCAGTGCCGAGGATGACGCTGTTGGACGTCGTCGTCGACGCGGCCACGGCGCGCACCAGACCGAAGTCGGCGATCTTGACCTCGCCCGCGTCGGAGATCAGCACGTTCTCCGGCTTGACGTCGCGGTGCACGAGGCCACCGCGGTGCGCGACCGCGAGTCCGTCGAGCACCGGTTGGAGAACGGCGGCGACGGCGTGCGGGGGCATCGGTCCGCGTTCGCGGAGCAACTCGCGCAGCGTGCCGCCCTCGACCAGTTCCATGACCAGGAAGGCGTGCTGACCGTCGCGACCGTGATCGTGGACGGCGACCAGACCCGGGTGGCTGAGCCGGGCGACCGCTCGCGCCTCGAACTCGAAGCGACGCACGAACTCGGGGTCGGCGGCGAACTGGGGATCCATGATCTTGATGGCCACGGGCCGGTCCAGACGCAGGTCCAGACCCCGGTAGACCGTGGACATACCGCCGCGGGCGATCGGCGCGTCGACGCGGTAACGACGGTCCAGCAGCACGCCGAGCAGCGACGGACCTGACGTTGTCACCTGCGTCCACTCTCCTGTCGTGTTCTCGCATCGATCGATGCCGATCATTCGATGGTAGCCAGTGTGACGGATGAGGTAGCAGTCACGTGTGCGGGAACACGGCGCGGGAGGCGGGCGTCGGCGAATTGTCCTGGCGGCGGGCCGTGACTACCTTTGACCGCGTGAGTGCCATTCCCTACTGCGACGACGTCCTGCCTGCCGACGAGGCCGTGATCGCGATTCCCGACGCCGCCGAGATCATGGGCGTCCCCGTGACGAAGCTCTACCAGATGGTGCGTGAGCACAAGCTGATCGCGGTGCGCCGCGATCGAGTGGTCTCGATCCCCGCGAAGTTCGTCGGCGAGGACGGCGAGCCGATCAAGTACCTCGCCGGTGCGATCGCGGTTCTGCTCGACGGCGGCTACAACCACCCGTCGATTCTGCGGTGGCTCTTCACCCCGGACGACAGTCTGCCGGGCATGCCGGCCGACGTGCTGCGCGGCGACCACGCCCGCGAGATCATCCGCCGCGCCCAGGCCATGGCCTTCTAGCGCTCGATCGGATCAGGCGGCGCGGGACCCGGGCCGCGGGAGCCGTTCTCCGGCTCTGACGAGAAGACCTCGACCGGCCGCGATCGCGGCGACACGAGCGCGCCGAGGAGTGCCCACGCGAGAGCGGACGGACAACGACCGGTAACCGTCGTTCTCCACGGCTTCGAGGATGTCCTGGTACAGCGCGAACGCGACCCGGATGCCCTCGCGCGCCCGCGGTTCCAGCAGGGCGATGCCGGGCTCGGCGGTGCGGTAGAGCGCGCGGGTGGTGGCGATGATGTCGGCCAGAGCGCGGCGGACCCTCGGATCGACGGAGTCCGTACGGCGGCACCACCACAGCAGGTCCTCGTCGACGCCGTAGGCGGTGAGCACGTCGCCGGGCAGATAGATGCGGTCGCGCGCGAGATCCTCGCCCGCGTCGCGAACGAAGTTCGTGACCTGGAAAGCCTCGCCGAGAGCGGACGCCGTCGGGCGGGCTTCCTCGACCGGACACACGGTGCCGAGGACGGGGAGCATCTGCAGCCCGATCACGGCGGCGGAGCCGTACATGTACGTCGACAACTCGTCCATGGTGGCGTAGCGATCCTTGTAGATCGCCGAGTGCGGTACGTCCATGAGCATCGACGTCATGAAGGCAGTGAAGTACTCGGACGGGATGTCGTAGCGACGTGCGGTGTCGAACAGGGCCGCCAGGATCAGCTCGTTGCGCCGGTCGGGTCCGGGCGGAACCGACGTCGGCGGGGCGATGGTCGAGGCGAGACCCTCGTTCAGTCGCTCCTCGATGCGGGTGAGCAGCGCCAGGTCGAGTGCGACCGCCGCGTCGTCGCCGCGCTCGGCGATCATGTCGACGTCGATGATGTCGTCGACCATGCGTGCGAACGCGTACAGCGCGTGCACCGCGGGCCGACGGTCGGTCGGCAGCAGGCGGGTGGCGAGGAAGTACGTCTTACCGTGTTCGGCTGCCACGTCCCGGCACAGCGCGTAGGCCTCGGGAAGATCGGTCACTCGGTCAACTCCTGGCTGGGCTGGTCCGGACGGGGCTGGTCCGGGCGGGCGGTCTCGGCGCGGACGCGCGGGGCCGGGACGAACGTGTTCTCGTGCTCCGGGTGTGTGACGGCCCGCAGGCGGAGGGGATCGACCGTCCGGAGCGACAGCGCGGCGACCACTGCGGCGAACGTCGCCAGCACGACGTGCGGGAACGTGTAGAGACCGATGGACCCGTCCGGCTGGAACACCAACATGAGCCAGGCGGACAGGCCGACCAGCACGGTCAGAGTGGTCGCCGACATGGTGAGACCCGCGGCGACGGCGAGAGGCCACGAGTAGTACCAGGGGAGAGCGGCCGGGGACAGGATCACGATGGCCACCAGCGACACGAGAATGCCCAGCAGTGCGCCGCGCTCCGAGTGGCGAGATCGCCACCACGCCGTGGCCAGGATCGCGGCCAGAGCCACCGCGCACAGCATCCTGGTCACCTCGAGCACGGGGCCGAGCCGAGCGCCCGTGAACCACCCGGTGAAGACCGTGACCAGGTGGGCGAGGATGGTCGGCAGCGAGAGCCAGTTGATGATCTTGGCCGAGCCCGAGAGCGCCGTCAGCCAGCCGATGCCGACGCCGGCCACCAGGGACGCGACGACGAACACCGCGACGAACACGGCGAAACCGATACCTGCGGTCTTCGCGAACACCAGCAGGACGTGCTGGCGTCGCGGCGGGTCACCACGCTCGGCCCGCGCCTCGTTCTCGGTGCGGAGCCGGTCGCGCTCGTGGAGCATCCAGATCCACACCAGGAAGGGCAGCGCGATGCCCGCGGTGGCCTTGATCGCCACGGCGACCGCGACGAGCCCCATCCCGGCGACGTGGTGCCGGTCGAGGACGGCGGCGATGCCGGCCGTCATGAGACCGACCATGAGCATCTCGTTGTGGACGCCGCCGATCAGGTGGATCAGGACCAGGGGATTGAGCACGGCGAGCCACAGGGCCACGGCGGGATCCGCGCCGAAGTGTCGGGCGATGCGGGGGACCGCCCACATGGTGAGGGCGAGCCCCGGCAGCATGGTCAGGCGCAGCAACATCGTCCCGGCGATCACGTTGTCGCCCGTGAGCGAGGTGATGCCCTCGCCCAGCAGGAGGAACAGCGGGCCGTAGGGCGCGGTGGTCGTGGTCCAGACGTTGCTCACGTTGTCCAGCAGCACACCGGGATTGGCGACGGGACCGACGGCGTACGGGTCGAACCCGTCCCGGAGGAGGGCGCCCTGTGCGAGATAGGAGTACGCGTCGCGGCTGAACATCGGGACCGCGAGCAGGAGCGGCGCGATCCAGAGCGGCACCACCCAGCGCAGCTGCCGCACCGTGGTCCGGTGACCGAGAGTGGCGCGTCCGAGACGGACCCACGCGGCGATCATGAGCAGCACGCCGATCCACACCATGACGGTCGACAACACGAGTCCGTGCCCGAAGCGGAGCCAGGACAGGTGCATCGCCTCGAGGAGCGGGTCACGACGGCGCACGGCACCCGAGCCGAAACCGCCGAAAGTGATGAGCGCGGACCCGGCCAGACCCACCAACGTGGCGCGGCCTGCGCGTCCCCCGAAGAACCGCCGTGTCGATCGCCACGACGACTCGTCGGTGGCGTCCGCGGCCCGGAGTGGGGAGGACGTCGTCATGTTCCTCCCCGGAAGACGCGACATGCCGGCGACCGTGCGGAAGCCGGGCTGAACTCACGTGAGTTTAGAGGCTCCGGACCGGAAGACGAACCGGCCCGCCGTCAGACGGCCACACGGGCCGAGCGACGCACGGACGGATCGATGCGTTCGGCGGCCAGTCGACCCGAGATCAACACCGTCGGCACACCCACTCCGGGGGTGGTCCCACACCCGGCGAGGACGACGTTGTCGATGCCCTTGACCAGGTTGCGGCGCCGGAACGGGCCGGTCTGGCGGAAGATGTGCGACGCCGAGAACGGGGTTCCCGCGACCATCCCCTGCGCGAGCCAGGTGGCCGGCGTGTCGATGTGGTCGATCTCGAGGTGCTCGGACACGCCCGTGTATCCGCGGCGATCCATCTCGAGCAGGATCTCCCGCACGTAGGGGTCGGTGATGGCGGACCAGTCCAACGGAGCGCTGTCGAGATTGGGGCAGGGCGCGAGGATCGAGATGGGCTCCTGCTCGACGCCGTCGTGCGTGACGCGCAGAGCCGGATCGGTCAGCGAGGTCCGGGTGATGAGCAACGACGGGTCCGACATGAGTGTGCCGCGCCCACGCGAGGCGGTGAGCTCCTCGAACGTCTCGTTCCAGTTGTGCCCGAAGTCGATGACGTGGTGCGAGCGGGACGACCACCGCGCGGTGACGTCCACCGGCACGCGGCCGTGCACCACGACACAGGACGGTGACGCCCGGATCTTGCGGCGCACGGTGATGCCGGCGGTGGCGAGAAGGCGATCCGTCACCAGGAGATCCGGCGTGAGGATCAGGGAGTCGCACGTGTGCCGCTCGCCGTTCTCGGTCACCACCGCGCGAGCGCGGGTCCCGCCCTTCTCGATGGCGGCCACGCCGGTGGAGAGCAGCAGCGTGCCGCCCGCACTCACGAACGCGTCGGCCATCGCGTTCGCGATCGACTGCATTCCGCCGTCCGGGAACGACACACCCAACGACGTGTCCATGTGCGAGATCGCGGAGTAGACCCCGAGAGCTTTGGCGGGCGCGACACCGGCGTAGAGAGCCTGGAAGGTGAAGATGCGGCGCAGTCGCGGGTCGTCGATGAGCTTGTCGATCCGCTTTCCGAGTTTTCCGAACCCCCCGAGACGCAGCAGGGTCAGCGTGTTCGCTCGCGCCGTGCGCTCGCCCACGAGGTCGAGCGGTGAGTCGAAGTTGTCGTCGATGTAGCGGTCGAACTCCGCGTCGAACATCGATCCGATCCACGCGCGGAGCGTGCGGTAGCGCCGAGCCTCGTCCGGCCCGCACTTCTCGCCGACCTCCGCGATCATCCGCTCGGGATCGGAGTGGACGTCGATGGTGGTGCCGTCGGCGAAACGGGTGTGGTACGCCGGATGCAACGGTGTCAGACGCAGGGGAGGCGTGGTGGACTCGCGGGTCGCACCCACCGCGGCGAGCGCCTGATCGATCAGGTCGGGCATCGTGAGAACGCTCGCGCCCGTGTCGATGCGGTAGCCCGGCGCCGCGACGGAACCCACCCGGCCGCCGACGGTGTCGGACCTCTCGATCACGGTGACCTCGCGACCGGTGCCGCGGAGGTGGAGCGCCGCGGCGAGGCCGGACAGACCGGCGCCCACGACGATCACGTGATCGGTGGGTCCGGACACGGTGGCATGCGTCATGAGGTTCTCCTGGTGGCGGTGTAGGCCATGGCCGTGAGCCGCCTCTTGGCGTCCTCGGTGACATCGGACGCGTTCAGCGCCGCCAGGGCGCTGTCGGTCAGTGTGGTGATGCGGCGCTCGACGTCGTCGACGGCACCGAGATCGATCATGTGCGCACGCAGGTCGTCGACGGCAGCCTCGGAGAGGTCGGTGCCGATTCCCGCGCGCAGAGCAGCCGCGGTGGCGGGATCGCGTTCGTCCGCCGCGTCCAGGGCTGCGGCGAGGAGCACCGTCCGCTTGCCCTCACGCAGATCGTCGCCGGACGGCTTGCCGGTCACGGACGGATCCCCGAACACTCCCAGCAGGTCGTCCCGCAGCTGGAAGGCGATGCCGATGTCCGCACCGAACGTGCTGTAGACCTCCAGCAGGTCGGGGCCGGCGCCGGCGAGCGTGCCGCCGATGAGGAGAGGGCGTTCCACCGTGTAGGCCGCCGTCTTGTAGCGGTCGATCTGGAGCGCGGCCTCGACGGAATCGTCTCCACTGGCCTCCACGGCGATGTCGAGCAGCTGTCCGCCGAGCACCTCGGTGCGCATCGCAGACCACACCGGAGCGAGGCGTGCCGACGTGGCGGAGTCCAGTGCCGCCGCGCGGACGAGATCGTCGGCCCAGCAGAGCGCGATGTCGCCCAGCAGGATCGCGACCGACTCGCCGAACTTGTCCGAGTTCCCGCGCCACCCGGCCGCGCGGTGCCGTTCGGCGAAGGTGACGTGGACGGTGGGGAATCCGCGACGGGTCGAGGACGCGTCGATGATGTCGTCGTGCACCAGCGCGCACGCCTGGACGAATTCGAGGGCGGAGCACACGTCGAGGACGGCGTCGGCCTCGGCGGCGTGCGGATCGCCGCCCGCGCCCAGGAAGCCCGTCCACGCGAAGGCGGGGCGGATCCGCTTGCCGCCGCGGAAGACGAAGGAGGTGAGCTCTGCCACGGCGTCGGTGTAGATGGGACCGACCGAGTCGACCGTGGCCTGCTGCGTCGCGACGAAATCGCGCAGGGACGTCTCGACCGCATCGACGAACGTCCCCAGGGGCCACTGATCACGGTCGTCCGCGGCGGACTCCGCGTCGAGCGGTCGGTGGGCGGCGGGGCTGTGCGGTGCGGCGGACAGAGTTTCCTCCGGTGTTCGGTGCGGCGGACGGAGTCCGCGGGCAGTCGGTCGGGATGCGGTCGGGTCTCGGGCGCAGCGTCCTGGCACCCCCGACTCTATCCGGGTATTCGGACACGGCGCCGGTGCGGACGACCTGGGGGCCCGAGCAGGTCGGCGCGGGAATCTATGCTGTGAGGCGTGACAGACGAATCCTCCCGCGCGCGGGTCAGCCGCACTCCGTCGGTGATCGACCGGTTGAATTCCGCGGCGCACGGGAGTGTTCCGTTCTCCGTCGAGTTCTCGCCTCCTCGCGACGAGGCCGCCGAGGACCGCCTGTGGCGTGCCGTGCGCACCTTCGAGCAGATGCATCCCGCCTTCGTGTCCATGACGTACGGGGCGGGCGGATCCACGCGTGATCGCACGGTGCGGGTCACCGGCGAGCTGGCGGAGGTCACCAACCTGCTGCCCGTGGCCCACCTCACGGCCGTGGGGCACAGCCGCACCGAGCTGCGCGCGATGGTCGGGGCCTACGCGGACCGCGGCATCTCCAACATTCTCGTGTTGCGCGGCGACCCTCCCGGCGATCCGCTGGGTCCGTGGGAGAAGCATCCGGACGGCGTCGAGTACGCGGAGGAACTGGTGCGGTTGGTCTGCGAGCTGGGCGACTTCCACGTCGGTGTCGCGTCGTTCCCCGAGGGACATCACCGCGCGCCCGATCTCGACCACGACACCCGCCATCTGGTCGCGAAACTGCGTGCGGGCGCCGAGTACTCGATCACCCAGATGTTCTTCGACGTCGAGGACTATCTCCGCCTGCGTGACCGTGTCGCCGCGTTCGATCCGGAGCAGGGCGCCAAGCCGATCATCCCCGAGATCATGCCCATCACGTCGTTGCGCAGCGTCAAGCGTGCGATGGAGCTGTCGGGATCTGCGCTGCCCGCATCCGTCGAGAAGCGCCTGTCCGCCGCGGCCGGGTCCGACCCGGACGAGAACCGGGCCGCCGTGCGCGCGGTGGGCATCGAGATCGCCACCGAGATGGGGGAGCGACTGATCGCCGAGGGCGCCCCCGGCCTGCACTTCATCACGCTGAACTTCGCGAAGGCCACCAGTGAGGTCGTCGGCAATCTCGGGCTCGCCCGCCCGGTTCCGGAGGGCACGGGTGGGATCGGTACCGGATCAGTGCCGGGTGGCCAGAACGCGCGACTTCCACACGAGAGTGCCCTGGCGGCGTCCCCGGTCCGATGAGGCCAGCAGCGCCGAGCCCGCCGCGATGGACAGTGGGTGCAGCGCCGAGGTGACGACGTCGCGGGCCAGCGAGTCGTCGCTGCCCTCCGCGCGCCGCGCAGCGATGCGCGACACCCATCCCGCCAGGTACCCGGCGACTCCCCACCGGCGGGTCGATCCGCGCGCGGCCATCGCGATCGGTGGCAGGACCCATACGGCTGTGGCGATCGCCGAGACGGCGAGAGTGCCTGCAGCGCCGCCGAACTGGGACCAGAGCCACTTCGCGTGACCGGCACGCACCTGCGCGGCGTCGGTGTACATGCGGCACGTCGCGACGCGCCCGCCGTACGCCACTGCCGTCGGGAGACCGCGGGAGCGGACGTGCCGCACCAGCGTCAGATCGTCGGCCACCGCGAAGCGTGTGCACTCGTGTCCGCCGACCACGCGGTAGGACGGTGCGTCGAGCACGAGGAACTGCCCGTTGGCCACGCCCATCGACGGCCGACGGCCTCGATTGGCGGCCCGGACGAGGAGGGTCACCGACCACGACCACGACAGCAGAGGCTGGACGACCCGCTCGATCGTCGTCACCGCCGTCTCCGCGGGCCACGGGCAGAGCATGGCCACGTCGTGCTCGCGGAGAACGGACGCGGCGGCGTCCAGTGCATCGGGATGCAATCGCACGTCCGCGTCGAGGAAGACGACGAGGGTCGGATCGGTGGTCGCGAGCGCGCGGCGGCCGAGGTCGAGGCAGGCGAGGGACTTGCCCATTCCCGGCGCGTCGGCCGGCTCGGTGGTGCGGCCCGCCAGGATCCGGAAACGCGGATCGTCCCCCACGACGGCCCGGGCGACGTCCGCGGTCCCGTCGGACGAGTCGTCGTCCAGCACGAGCACGGTCATCGCGGACCGGGAGCGCTGAGCCAGCAGATCCCGCAGCAGGTCGGGGAGACGGTCTGCCTCGTCACGGGCAGGAATGCAGACCGTGATGCGCTCACCGGCCCGCACCGTCGCCGCGGACGAGGGCAGCACGCGGGGTGCGGTCGCGGCGTTGATCAGGGCGATGCCCGCGGTGGCGATCGAGGCGAGAGAGCCGACTCGGACCGCGTTCCGGGCTCGGCGCCGGGCGGTCACCGGCGGCCGGCCGACTCCGCATCGCGTCGACGTCCGCCGGAAGCGTCGCGGGCGACGTAGGCCATGCCGCCGACGATGGCCGCGATACCCACGGTGACACCGAAGACGATGCCGGCCCACCCGGCGAAGCTGCGCGTGTTCGGATCCGAGTAGCGCACCTCGGCGCGCAGGGTGCTGCGCTCGCCGGCGGGGAGCTTCCAGGACACCACGTTGTCGCCCTCGCGGGCGCCGTTGGTGGTGGTGACACGGGCGGGGAAGGCGATGGTGAACTGCACGTCGCTGCCCTCGGCGGGTACGGAGCTCAGATCGACCTGGCCGGCGAGAGTGACGAGGTCACCCGCGCGGACCAAGGACAGCTGGTAGAGGCCGACCGACTGGTCGGACAGTGCCGCGAGCTGCTGCACGTCACCGAACGTGAGGTCGCTGAACAGCGCCTCGCTGCCGACGTACCCGTCCGAGTCGTACGGCTGCACCCGGATCTTGCTGCCCAGGCTGTCGGGGACCTCCATGCCCGGTCCGGTGTCACCCTCGGCCGTCGGCACCGTCGCGGCGACGATGCGGCCGGACACCCTGTCGTTCGAGGACACGCCCATGGACACCTGTGCCCGGAGGCACCCGGCCAGCAGCGGAACCGTCAGCAGGGCGAGCACGAGGACGGAGACCACGCGGCGCGGTACGGAAACGCGCGGCGACGTGCGAGGAGCAGCGGGGTGGGGCACAGCGGTCATCGTGCCAGGCCGCCGCGACACCGTCAGTGAACGGGTCGGTCGGCGCGGCGTGGCGCGTCGCGAGCGATGTCCGACCGGGGTCGGGACAGGGCGAGGAGGAAGGGGACACCGACGACGCCCATGGCGACGAGGCCGTACAGAGCGGACCAACCGAGGTCCGGCAGGAAGACCGCATGGGCGAGAGCGGAGCCGAGCCACGTCCACACGAACAGCCCCCACGGCACCAGCGGGCTCACCGTGGGCGTGCGCATCGGTGACCGCCCCAGGACCTCCATGGCGACGGCCATGAGCGCCGCGACGAGCAGCCATCCCACATAGTTGGTCCACGGGATGCCGTCGAGCCCGGGCAGGGGAGCGAAGGGACTGCACCAGGTCCACTGACCGTCGGCCACCATTTGAGGGTCGAGATACAGATCCCACCCCACGACGCCGACGGTCGTGAGTCCCACGCGGGTGAGCACCGGTCGGCGCATCCGCTGCGCGACGACGGTGGCGGCGCACCACACCGGGTACAGGCCGGCCGTCCAGGCGAACGGAACCACCACCGGCACGTGGGCCAGGGAGGGTCCGATGCGGTCCTGCGCGTACTCGTAGCACCCGAAGGGCATGCCGGTTCGCGTGCCGATGATCTCGGCCGTCAGACCGATCCCGGCGGTGAGCAGCACCATGAGCGTGGCCCACCCGGCCCCGCGTGCGCTCGCCGCGTGCGTGACGCAGGCGGCGGCGAGCAGAGCGACGACACAGAACGTCACGGCGTCCTTGACGCCGCCCGAGACGAGCGGGTAACTGATCTGCGCGAGGACGGCCGCGACGGCGAAGCCCACCGCGACGGGTGTGGCTCGCCCCGACGCGCGGAGAGTGTCTCCCGACCTCATCGGCGGCCCGGGAGAGCGGCGCCCAGACGCGACGCCACGCGCTTCAGAGGACTGCCCGCGCGTTCGGCGATCGCGAGCCGGGCGGCACTGCGGCCGCTGGATCCGGAGACACCGCCGCCGGGGTGCATCGAGGCGCCGGTCAGGAAGAACGACGGGGCTCCGGGCACGGTCATGTCCGCGAGCGCCGGCATGGGGCGCCACATCATCATCTGGTGCAGTGACATCTCGACGTGCATCACGTTGCCCCCGACGAGCCCGAGTTCCTGTTCGAGGTCCCACGGGGACTGGGTGTGCCGTTGCAGGATGCTGTCGGCGAAGCCGGGGGCGTACTTGTCCACCTCGGCGACGATCCGATCACCCTCGAGTTCCGCCACCTCGGGGCTGCCACCTCGCCAGCTCCGACCGTCGGCCAGTCGGTACGGGTGCCACTGCGACCACAGCGAGACCTGGTGTTCGCCGGGCTTCGCGATCGACGGGTCGACCGCGCTGAAGCTCATGGCCAGCACCACCGGCGCCGGCGGGAGATCGCCTGCCGATGCCGCTCCGTGCGCCCGACGGAGCTGGGCCCGGTCGTGTACCAGCAGTTGCAGTCCGCGGCTGGACGACTCGACGCCGGGAGCGCCGGGATACTGCGGCAGCGACGACGTCGACGCGCGGACCACCATGCCGATGCCCGGCCCCACGTCGATCTGCCGTCGCCACGACTCCGTCGTCGCCGTGTCGAAACCGCCGGCGTCGAGGAGGTCGAGCGTGGTCAAAATGTGGCACCCGGCGATGACCGTGCGTGCGCGCACCTCCTCGCCACTCGCGGTGCGGACCGACCATCCGTCTCCGACACGCGTGACCGACACGACGGCGTCACCGAGGGTGACGGTGCCTCCGTCGGCCTCGATCTTAGTCTGCAGCGCGACGCTCAGCGCTCCGCTGCCGCCGACGGCGCGGCCGGGCGGGGTCGTGTGCATCAGAGCGTTGAAGGCCACCATCGGGGCCGTGCCGGGCTCGGACATCGGCGGACCGGACTGGGCGCCGAACCACGCGAGAGCGGCTTTCAGTCGCTCGCTGTCGAACCACCGGTTCAGTAGCGAGTCGCCCGACGCGAGGAACTCGCGTGACAGTGCCGCCGCACCGTCGCTCGCGTCCATGCCCCAGAAGGAGGACAGCAGAGCCCTCCCGGTGGGCGGACTCCCGAACGACTTCATGACACGTGCGCTGCGGGGCCCCCACAGTGCGACGAACGCGCGGTACGCGTCCGCGTCCTTGCGTCCGCACGCCGCCTCGATCGAGGCACAGGTGGCGTCGAGATCCACGGAGAACACGATGCCCGGCTCGTCGGTGCCGGGCGGAGGCGGCGCGAACGCCCACGGGTCGCAGTCGAGATAGCGCAGGCCGTGATCGGCGAGACGCAACTCCTCGATGATGCCGGTCTGCCGGATCATGATGTGCGCGGACGAGCCCCGATCCACCTTGTGGCCGGGGAAGCGCTCGACCGTGGAGGCCGCGCCTCCGACGACGGTGTCTCGTTCGAGGACGCGGACGGACCATCCGGCATCGGTCAGGTAGGCGGCGGAGACGAGTGCGTTGTGACCCGATCCGACGACGGCGGCATCGATCACGTGGTCGGCCCCTCTTCTGTGGTGGTGTCGGGACCGAGTCCGGTCCCGGGTGTCAGGGGTAATTCGCGGCCGAGCACCGCGAAGGGTCGGGCGTCCCCGGCGAAGTGGAATCGGCGCACGACGTCCTGGAACCCCGTCCGCCGGTAGAGACGCCATGCTCGATTGTCCTCGCCGGTGACCTCGGGGGTGGAGAGCAGCACGGAACTCTCCCGGCGGCCCGCCATGAGGGCGAGCAGGAGCCGTTCGCCGAGACGGTGCCCCTGAGCCTCGGGGGAGACGTGCAGCTCGGTCAACTCGACGTAGTCCGAGAGGACCCGCTCGGCGTTCTCGGCGGACCACCCCGCTCGTCGCATTCCGTCGCGGACCTGCTGATGCCACCACTGATGTGGCGCTCCGCGATAGCAGTAGGCGATCGCCACCAGGTGGTCGTCGTGTGAGACTCCTCCCACCGCGCCCCACCCCGGCCGCAGGATGTGCTCCGCCCACATCGGCGCCCGATGCAACTCGGTTCCGCGCGGGTAGCCCATCGCGGCGACGTAGACGGACAGGGCTTCGGTCAACCGTCGGCGCATGTCCTGCGGGGTGAGTTCGATCAGACGAATGCCCTCGTCGGAGGGGCCGCCTCGGGCGTCGTGAACGGTACTCACCTCGATCCCTCGCATCGTGTCGGACGTCCGCGCTACAGTGAAGTCATCGAACACGCGTTCGAACGAATCGACCTCGGGTCGATCGGCCCGACATCGGGTCGATCGCGCGAGACGGTCCGGAGAACATGTCCGACCTCCATGCTTACATCGCGCTCGATCGGCCCGCTCAGGGGAGTAACCGACAGGCCGACGGTGTTGAGAAGGACGTGGGACGCCGATCGGTTCACGTGTCGGAGAGGGAGGTAGCGCAATGGCTCGGAGCACGGGTGGTCACACTGCGGCACGCCGCAGCTCTGCAGACCGCACGGAGGGTGGTGAGACGATGACGAACGGCACGGTGGTCTCGTTCGACGCCTCCGCGGCGCCGTCGCGCACGCACGCCCGCGCCCGCATGTTGCTGCGTCGCGCGGACGCCATTCTCGGTGACGCGGCCGGTGCACCGTCGGCGGCCGACATGTTCCTCGAGTCCTACGTCGCCGCGTTGCGCGGTGCCGGCGCCCTGCTCGACGCGGTCGATCCGGTGCCCAAGCGTGGGGCGTCCCGCAGCGCCTGGGTGCGCATGCGGACGGCTGCGCCGGAGTTCACGGAGTGGGCGTCGTACTTCGCCGCGTATTCCACGCTGCGTGCGTCCATCGAGGCGGGCTCGGCCGATCGGCTCGACGCGGCCGAGGCGGACGAGTTCTTCTCGCAGGTGGGACGCTTTCTGCACCGTGTCGAGGACCGTGTGACCTCGCGGTCCGACGCGGTCGCGGTGCCCGCGTAGACCTGGTCGCCACCACGGAGCGACTTTTTCTCGCATACTGGTGGTGCAGGTAGGTGGCTCGCCGCCGATTCTGCTCGTATCATCGACAACAGGTAGCCGGACCGATCGGCTACCTCTCACTTCTGGCCAAGAAGTGAGAGCCACCATCCAGTGCCGGGGGAGGTACCGTGCCACTCTCCGAGCACGAGCAGCGCATGCTCGACCAGATCGAGAGCGCTCTCTATGCCGAGGACCCCAAGTTCGCGTCGACCGTGCGCGGCGGACGGATTCGAGCCGCATCCACGCGGCGTCGTTTTCAGGCCGTCGCTCTGTTCGTGATCGGCCTCATTCTGCTCATTGCAGGCGTGGCCCTCCCGTTCAAGCCCGGTGGATTCCCGATCATCAGTCTCGTCGGCTTCGTGTTCATGTTCGGCTCCGGCGTGCTGCTCTTGCTGCGCAAGCCCACCGCGCCCCAGTCCGAGCAGTCCGAGGGCGACAACCCGCCGGCACCGGGAAGCGGCCCGCGCCGTTCCGGTTCCGCACCGCGCCGAGGTCCTCGCAAGGGGTTCTCCTCGCGGATGGAGGATCGTTTCAAGCGGCGGTTCGACCAGGAATGAGAGTGACCGGAGCGGTCACATCGATCGCTCCGATTCTCGCGTGAGGGGCAGCACGCCTCTCACACCGATGCTGTGACACATCAGCGCGGCACCCACCACGGGTGCCGCGCTGATGCCGTTCAGGGCCCCGTGGGTGTCGATCCCCCCACCGCGCCCCACCGAGGATGGTCTCGGCCCCCGGATCCCCACCACGCCCCACCCGGCACCGCTGGCGACTCTGCCGCGCGCGGTCACCCGGGCCCGTGACGCGCGAACGTGCCGTTCGACCTGCAATTATCCGGTTCACGGGGGTCGCGGAACGGTGGGGGACACCTCCACCACGCGCACGTGGGTCCTCCCGCTGCCGGATCGACTTCGCTGCTCTTTGTGCGTGCGACCTGGCCCTTTAGTGACGAGTCACTGAAATGTTCCGCCGTGTCGATTGAATGTGGGGGAAAGTGGGGTAATGTGGCGGACAGCGGGGATCGATGGAGTCCCGCGAACTGCACGACACAGGGTCGAGGAGGTGCCGAGTGTTTCTCGGTACCTACACGCCCAAGCTCGATGACAAGTTTCGACTGACGTTGCCGGCGAAGTTTCGCGAAGACCTGGCGGGAGGAGTGATGGTGAGCAAAGGGCAGGACCACAGCCTGGCCATCTACCCCCGTGACGTGTTCGCGGAGCGGGTGGCGAAACTGTCGAAGGCCTCGCGGTCGAACCCGCAGGCGCGCGCGTACATCCGCAACCTCGCGGCCGGTACGGACGAGCAGCGGCCGGATTCGCAGGGTCGCATCACCATCGGGTCCTCGCACCGCGAGTACGCGGCGCTGTCGAAGGACTGCGTCGTCATCGGCTCGATGGATCATCTCGAGCTGTGGGACGCCGCGTCGTGGGAGCGGTACTCGCAGGAGCACGAAGAAGATTTCTCGCAGGCAGTGGACGAATCGCTCATGGACATGTTGTAGCCACACCCGGCCGGCGGCGAGTGCCGCGTGGCCTCTGCCCGAACCGGGCCTTGACGTACTTCCCCAACGCCAAGTACCGGTCGGACCCTGACGTACTTCCCCAACGCCAGGTTCCACTGTCGGACAGAGACCTCGACGCACTCACCGCTCCACCTGGCACGACACACAGCTCGAATGCGAATCAGGCGGGAGATCACCACCATGGCGGAGGACGAGCAGGCATCCGCCTCGCCTTTCTCGCACGTTCCGGTCCGTCTTCCTCGGGCCGACGAACTTCTCGGACCGGCGTTCGTCGCCGCTGCTGCGAACGACCGAGATCCCGTCTACGTCGACGCCACTCTCGGCCTCGGCGGTCATGCCGAACACTTCCTCACCGCGTATCCGCGGTTGCGTCTCGTCGGTCTCGACCGCGACCCGGACGCGTTGGCCATGGCCGGAATACGGCTGGCTCCCTTCGGTGACCGCGTCTCGCTGGTCGCGACCACGTACGACGGTATCGAGGACGCGCTGGCGTCGGTCGGCCTCGGCGCGACGGACAGCGTCGACGGGATCCTCTTCGATCTCGGCGTCTCGTCGATGCAGCTCGACTCCACCGATCGTGGCTTCGCCTACTCCGTGGACGCACCGCTCGACATGCGGATGGATCCCACGACGGGTCGGACCGCCGCGGACATCCTCAACACCGCGTCGCACGGTGAGATCGCCCGCATCCTCAGCACGTACGGCGAGGAACGCTTCGCCGGCCGCATCGCCTCGGCGATCCTGCGCCGCCGGGAGATGGAACCGTTCGTCACCAGCGGGCCTCTCGTCGAACTGCTCTACGCGAGCATCCCGGCCGCGACGCGTCGCACCGGCGGACATCCGGCGAAGCGGACCTTCCAAGCACTGCGGGTCGCGGTGAACGAGGAACTCGACTCGTTGCGAGACGCCATCGCACCGGCTCTCGACTCGCTGGTCGTCGGGGGACGCATCGTCTTCATGTCGTACCAGTCGCTCGAGGACCGCGTGGTCAAGCAGGAGCTGACACCGCGCACCCGGTCCACCACTCCGGAGGGGCTCCCGATGGAGTTGCCGGGAAGCGGACCCGAGTTCCGGCTGCTCACTCGCGGCGCCGAGAAGGCCTCGCAGGACGAGATCGACGACAACCCCCGCGCGGCTCCGGTCAGACTGCGCGGCGCAGAACGCATTTCCAGGAGGTCGTCATGAGTGTTCCGGTGGACGTGACCGGATCGGACGGCAACCGCCGCGCTGGGTCCTCGCTCGAGACGGTGCGCACACCGCGGCCTCCCGCTCGCACGGGCGCGGCCAAGCGCGCGTACGACAAGCGTCGCCAGCGTGCGATGTCCCACGAGTCCGACCCGCGCGCGCATCGACCCACCCGATCCGTCGCGGCTCGGATCCCGTTCGTGGCCAGCATCATCGGGCTCCTCGCCATCGGACTCGCCTCGACACTGCTGTTGAGCACACGCGCTGCGGAGGATTCGTACCTGCTCAGTGCGGGGCGTGCCACCAACCAGGAGCTGACGGAACGGGCCGCCGCGCTGCAACGTGACGTGGAGACAGCGAACTCGGCTCCCGAGCTGGCCCGTCGCGCGACCGCACAGGGAATGATCCCGACGAAGGACGTTCCGCGACTGGTGGTCCTGCCGGACGGCGTCGTCCAGGTGATCGGTACGCCGGCACCGGCCGCCGGTCCACCGGCTCCCGACTTCGCGGCCGCCACCCCGTCGGGCGGTGCGGCGACTCCGAGTGCGCGCCCCGGGGCACCCGCGTCCGGCGGGGAGGCGCTCACTCCCGTCGGTCGCCCCGGTACGTCGCCGAGTGCGTCCGCGACCCCGACCACGTCGGCACCGGCAGCATCCACCACGCCGGCCCCCACGACGTCCGCGCCCGCGGCACCGACGACCACGCCGATGCCGGAGAATGCTGCGCCGCAGCCTCTTTCGGCTCCCGCCGCCGCGGTGGGCGAGCAGCAGGTACCCATCGCAGGAGGCGCTCGGTGACCACTCGACAGCCGTACCGGAGCACCGGCCGCGACCACGGTGACCCACGCGCTCGGCCGGCCACCGGCTCCGGTCCTCGCGGTCCTCGTCCGCCGCGTCGACAGGGTCCACGCAAGTCCGAGACGTTCGACTTCCGGTTCCGCTACGGCCGTTTCGCGATGTTCGCGATCCTGGGCGTCGCGACGCTGCAGTTGCTGTGGATCCAGGGCATCGACGCCCCGTCGCTGTCGGCGCAGTCGGCCAGTCAGCGCACCACCACCATCGTCGATCCGGCGACGCGAGGGTCCATCACGGACCGGGACGGCAATCCCATCGCGTTCACGATGGAGGCGAAGGCGCTGACCTTCCAGCCGCAGCGAGTGCGTGTGGAGCTCGAGGAGGCGAAGGCGAAGGACGACACGAAGCCGGATCCGGACGATCGCATCCGGGAGGTCGCTGCCGGTGTCCACGGCATCCTGGGCGACCTGGTGTCGGAAAAGGACCTTCTCGACAAGATGACCGGAGCCTCGTCGTTCGAGTACCTCGTGCGCAGCATCGATCCCGCGGTCGCGGCGACCATCGCCGAGCAGTACCCCGAGGTCGGCCTCGAGCGGCAGGACATCCGCGAGTACCCGGGTGGGGCGCTCGCCGCCAACATCGTCGGGGCGACCGGCTGGGACGGCCACGGCCTGCTCGGCCTCGAGGACTCCCTCGACCCGGTGTTGGCCGGTACCGACGGCTCCCGCACCTACGACCGCGGCAGCGACGGCGCGGTGATTCCCGGCAGTTGGCGCGACCAGCAACCCGCCATCGACGGCTCGAATGTGGAGCTGACGCTCGACAGCGACATCCAGTACTACGTTCAGCAGCAGGTCCAGCAGGCCAAGGATCTGTCGGGCGCCAAGAACGCGTCGGCCGTCGTCCTGGACTCGCACACCGGCCAGGTGCTGGCCATGTCGAACGACGGCACCTTCGACCCGGCCATCGGCGTGGGCAACAACTCGCCGACGGCGCAGATGGGCAATCTCGCGGTGTCCAGCCCGTTCGAGCCGGGATCGGTGAACAAGATCGTCACGGCGGCGGCCGCCGTCGAGGACGGTCTGACGAACCCCGACGAGGTGCTGCAGGTTCCCGGCAGCATCACGATGTCCGGTGCGACGGTCAAGGACGCCTGGGATCACGGCGTCGCGCCGTACACGACCACCGGTGTGTTCGGTAAGTCCTCCAACGTGGGCACGCTGATGCTCGCGCAGCGGGTCGGCGAGGATCGCTACGCGGACATGCTGGACAAGTTCGGGCTGGGAGAGCGCACCGACGTGGGCCTGCCCGGCGAGAGTGCCGGCAGTGTCCCGGCCCGCGACCAGTGGTCCGGCGGCACGTTCGCGAACCTCCCGATCGGGCAGGGCCTGTCCATGACCCTGCTGCAGATGACCGGTATGTACCAGGCGATCGCCAACGACGGCGTGCGCATCCCGCCGCGCATCGTGTCGGCGACCGTCGGCAAGGACGGTCAGCGCACCGCGGAGCCGCAGCCCGAGGGCGTGCCGGTGGTCAGTGCCGACACCGCGCGCACCGTGCGCGACATGTTCCGGGCCGTCACGCAGAACGACACCGGCAACCAGCGCGGCACCGGTGTCGCCGCCGGTATCGAGGGATACCAGGTCAGTGGCAAGACCGGCACCGCGCAGCAGGTCGATCCGGAGTGCAAGTGCTACTCCAACTCGAACTACTGGATCACCTTCGCCGGCATCGCGCCGGCGGACGATCCGCGCTACGTGATCGGCATCATGCTCGACGCCCCGACCCGCAGCTCCGACGGATCGGGCGGGCAGTCCGCCGCTCCGCTGTTCCACTCGATCGCGTCCTGGATGCTGCAGCGTGACGCGGTGCCGCTCTCGCAGGAAGGTCGTCGGCTCCTCCTGCAGGCGGACTGATCCGTCGACGGTGCAGGGCGTTCACCTGCACCGGGGCGGACTTCGCCATGGCACGTCTCGTGGCGTGCCGACTCGCCGGTAATCTGATGCGTCGGCCGCCGACCACCGGTCGGCGGCACTCGCATGTTCGGCGCCGAGGCAGTCACCGCACCGGCCCGAACACCCACCGTCCGCCCGTCACCACAGCAGAGGAGCGTCTCGAAGTGCCCAGCTCGACTCTCCGCCCGCAGCGGCCCACGGTCACGTCGGCGACCGAGCTGGCCGGAGAGATCGGTCTGCGCCACGGAGTGCTCGTCGACGGTGCGCTGGTCGACGCGACGGACGACGTCGGCGTCACGGGCATCGAACTGCGCGCGCAGAGCATCCTGGCGGGCGATCTCTTCGCGGCCCTGCCGGGCGCTCGGTCGCACGGCGCCGCCTTCGCGGGCGAGGCGCTCGAACGCGGAGCGGTCGCCGTGGTCACCGACGACGAGGGTGTGGCCCTCATGATCGGTTCCGGCGTGCCCGACGGCACTGCCGTCCTGGTGCATCCGCAGCCCCGCTCGATCCTCGGCACGCTGTCCGCGGCGGTGCACGATCGGCCGTCCGCCAAGATGACGGTCATCGGCATCACCGGCACCTCGGGGAAGACCACCACGTCCTACCTGGTGGAGGCGGCGCTGCGCGCTGCCGGACGCACTCCCGGGCTCATCGGCACCATCGAGACCCGTATCGGCACCGAACCGGTGCCGTCCGCGCTGACCACGCCCGAGGCTACGAATCTGCACGCGATGTTCGCGGCGATGTACGAGCAGGGGGTGGACACGGTGGTCATGGAGGTGTCCTCCCACGCGCTGTCCCTCGGCCGGGTCGACGGCACCACCTTCGCGGTGGGCGCGTTCACGAACCTCTCGCAGGACCACCTCGACTTCCATCTCACCTTCGAGGACTACTTCGCGGCCAAGGCCCGGTTGTTCGCCGAGGACTCGCCGGTCCGCGCGGATCGCGCCGTCGTCTGCGTCGACGACCGGTGGGGCCGGCGCATGGCGGAGATCGCGGCGGCCGGTGGCCGAGCCGCCCCGCTCACCGTGGCGACCACGACCGAGGGGTCGGCCTCCTGGTCGGTGACGTCCTGGTCGTCCGGGCCGGACGGCACCCAGCAGTTCGAGGTCGCCGCGCGGGACACCGTCCTGTCGGCGTCACTCCGGATGCCGGGGCGCTACAACGTCGCCAACGCCGTGGTCGCCGCCGCCGTGTGCGCGGAGGTCGGGGTGGATCCGGCGGTCGCCCTCGCCGCGATGGCCGAGGTCGACGTGCCCGGCCGCATGCAGCGCGTCGAGCGTGGTCAGAACTTCCTGGCCGTCGTCGACTACGCCCACAAACCCGCCGCACTCGAGGCGGTGCTGGCCACTCTGCGCGCTCAGACCGACGGCCGCATCGCCGTCGTCGTCGGCGCCGGGGGAGACCGCGACGCCGAGAAGCGGCCGCTGATGGGCGAGGCCGCGGCGCGCGCCGCAGACCTGGTCGTCATCACCGACGACAACCCCAGATCCGAGGACCCGGCCGCCATCCGCGCGGCCGTTCGGCGAGGCGCCGACGCCGTCGGCGGTAGCGCCGAGGTGCGCGAGATCTCTCCGCGCGACGAGGCGATCCACGCCGTGGTGCAGTGGGCGAAGGACGGCGACGTCGTCCTGATCGCCGGCAAGGGCCACGAGGTGGGGCAGGACGTCGGCGGCATCAAGTACCCCTTCGACGACCGCCGTGTGCTCGCCGACGCCCTCGACCGACAGAAAGGCTCGATGTGATCCGACTGTCCCTGTCCGCCGTCGCGGACATCGTGGAGGGCACACTGCACGACGTCCCCGATCCCTCCGTGGAGATCACCGCCGGTGTCGAGTTCGACTCCCGGAAGATCACCGAGGGCGGACTGTTCCTCGCTCTGCCCGGTGAGCGCGTGGACGGCCACGATCATGCCGCCGGTGCCGTCGCCGCCGGTGCCGTCGCGGTGCTCGCAGCGCGGCCGGTGGGCGTTCCCGCCATCGTCGTCGAGCACGAGGACGGACCCGGCGCGGCTGTTCTGGACGCACTCGGGAAGCTGGCCGCGGCGTCCGTCGCCGAACTGGCCGCCGGCGATCTCACCGTCGTCGGTGTCACCGGAAGCTCGGGGAAGACATCGACCAAGGATCTGATCCGCGCGGTGCTCGAGCGTGCGGGCACCGTGGTCGCACCGCCCGGCTCCTTCAACAACGAGCTCGGGCATCCCTGGACCGTGCTGCGCGCGGACGCCTCGACACGGTTCCTCGTCCTCGAGCTGTCGGCGCGGGGACGCGGCCACATCGCCGCGCTGGCCGCGATCGCACCGCCGCGGATCGGTGTGGAACTCAACGTCGGCACCGCGCACCTCGGCGAGTTCGGCTCGCGCGAGAACATCGCCGAGGCCAAGTCCGAACTGGTACAAGCGCTTCCGGCTGCGGAGGCCGGTGGTCTGGCGATCCTCAACGCCGACGATCCGCTGGTGGCAGCGATGGCGTCGAAGACCACCGCTCGCGTCGTCACCTACGGGTCGGACACCAGTGCCGACGTCCACGCGCTGGACGTCCGCCTCGACGAGACCGCGCGCGCGTCGTTCACCATGGTCACGCCGTCGGGGAGCGCTCCGGTGTCGCTGCTGGTCCACGGCGAGCACCAGGTGGGCAACGCACTGGCGGCGGCGGCCGTCGGCCTGGACTGCGGCATGGACGTCGAGACCGTCGCGGCCGCGCTGTCGGGCGCGGAGGCCGCCTCGGCCCGGCGCATGGACGTGCGCACGCGCGCCGACGGCGTCACCGTCGTCAACGACTCCTACAACGCCAACCCGAATTCGGTACGCGCCGCGCTGAAGGCGCTCGTCACGATGGCGCGCAGTGGCCGCGACAGGGGTCGGCGGTCCTGGGCCGTGCTGGGTGAGATGGCCGAACTCGGCGACGAGTCGGTGATCGAGCACGATCGGATCGGGCGCCTCGCGGTGCGTCTGGCCGTCAGCAAGATCATCGTCGTGGGAACGGGTCGCCCGTCGCACGGCCTGTACCAGGGTGCCGTCATGGAAGGGTCCTGGGGCGAGGAGGCCCACCTGGTTCCCGATGCCGACGCCGCGATCGCGCTGCTGCGCGACGAGGTGGAGCCGGGTGACCTGGTGTTGGTGAAGGCGTCCCAGTCGGTGGGGCTGTGGACCGTCGCGGAGGCATTGCTGAGCGAGCAGGGGGAGACTCGGTGAGACAGATTCTGTTCGCGGGCGGTATCGCGCTGGCGGTGGCGATCCTGCTGACGCCCGTGTTGATCAAGGCGTTCTCGAAGCAGGGGTTCGGCCAGGAGATCCGGGTCGAGGGTCCTGCGAGCCACCAGTCCAAGCGCGGCACGCCGACCATGGGCGGCGTCGCGATCCTCGCCGGTCTGTGGGCCGGCTACTGGGGCTCGCACCTCATCGGCATCGGCTACGACGCGGACGGGCCGTCGGTGTCGGCGCTCCTGGTGCTGGGTCTGACGACGGTGCTGGGCGTGGTGGGCTTCCTCGACGACTTCATCAAGATCCGCAAGCAGCGCAACCTCGGACTGAACAAGACGGCCAAGCTGGTGGGTCAGCTGTTCGCCGCGGTGATCTTCGGTGTCCTCGCACTGCAGTTCAACGGTGCCGGCGGACTGACGCCGGGCAGCGTCCAGCTGAGCTACGTGCGCGACATCGCGACCGTCTCCATGGGCGGCATCGTCTTCATCCTGTTCTGCTACCTCCTCGTCAGTGCCTGGTCCAATGCGGTCAACCTGACCGACGGCCTCGACGGACTCGCGGCCGGATCGATGACCCTGGTGCTGGGTGCGTACACCGTCATCACGTTCTGGCAGTACCGGCAGGCGTGCACCACGAGTCCGGGACCCGGCTGCTACGACGTCCGTGATCCGCTCGACCTGGCCCTGATCTGTGCCGCTGCGGCGGGTGCGTGCATCGGCTTCCTGTGGTGGAACGCGGCGCCCGCCAAGATCTTCATGGGTGACACGGGCTCGCTCGCGCTCGGTGGCCTGCTCGCCGGCCTGTCCATCGTCACCCGGACCGAGCTGCTGATGGTCGTCATCGGTGCGCTCTTCGTGGCCGAGGCCGCGTCCGTCGTGATCCAGGTGGCGGTCTTCCGGTCGAGCCGCCGACGAGTGTTCCGGATGGCCCCGTTCCATCACCACTTCGAGCTCGGAGGATGGGCCGAGACGACGGTGATCATCCGTTTCTGGTTGTTGGCCGCCATCTCGTCGGCAGTCGGACTGGCTCTGTTCTACAGCGAGTACCTCTCGGCGATCGGCGACTGACGTGGTGTTGCACGATCCCCGCGAACCCCTCACGTCACCGCTCGACCTCCGGGGTCGCCGGGTTCTCGTCGCCGGTGGCCGGGTGTCCGGTCGCGCCGTGATTCCCGCGCTGCTCGAGGTGGGAGCCTCGGTGACGGTGGCCGACTCGGACACGTCCTCACTCGAGGCCTGCGCCGATCTCGGCGTGGACACGGTGTCGATGGACGCGATCGCCACCGACCGCGACGCGGTGGCCGAGAGCGCCCTCGTCGTCACCAGCCCGGGATTTCGCCCCGATTCGCCGTTGCTCACCACCGCGCTCACGGTCGGCGTGCCGGTGTGGGGCGACATCGAGTTCTCCTGGCGTATCGATCAGGCCGAGGTCTACGGGCCGCCGCGCACCTGGTTGGTGGTCACCGGGACCAACGGTAAGACCACGACGACGTCGATGCTCGCGGCCGTCCTCGACGCGGCGGGCGTGGCGTCCGCGGCGTGCGGCAACATCGGCGTACCGGTCGTGGACGCGCTGCGACGCGACCCCCGGGCGGACGTGCTCGCCGTGGAACTGTCCTCCTTCCAATTGTTCTGGGCGCCGTCGGTGCGACCCGCGGCCGGAGTGGTGCTCAACATCGCCGAGGACCATCTCGACTGGCACGGCGGCATGGAGGCCTACGTCCAGGCGAAGCTCCAGGCGCTGCACGGCGACGTCGCCGTGGTGGGGCTGGACGACGCGATCGCGTCCACGCTGCGAGCGCGCGCCGCGGCTCCGATCACGGTCGGGTTCACTGCGCACGACCCTGCTGCCGGCGATGTCGGTGTCGTGGACGGCACGATCGTGGACCGTGCGTTCGGTGACGCCGAGTCGCTGGTGGAGACGGACGCCATCGAACCCGCAGGGCCCGCGGGACTGCAGGACGCGCTCGCCGCGGCGTCGCTCGCGCGCGCGGCCGGGGTCTCGGCCGAGCACATCGCGGCCGGTCTGCGGTCGTTCCGCGTCGGACCGCACCGCGCCGCCGTGGTGCGTGAGCTCGGTGGGGTGCTGTTCGTCGACGACTCGAAGGCCACCAATCCGCACGCCGCGAGGTCGTCGATCCTCGCGCACGAGCGCGTCGTGTGGCTCGCGGGCGGTCTGCTCAAGGGCGCGGAGGTCGACGATCTCGTCGCCGAGGTCGCCCCGCGGCTCGTCGGTGCCGTGGTGTTCGGCCAGGACGGCGACGTGATCGCGGCAGCACTCGGGCGACACGCGCCGGATGTGCCCGTGGATCGGGTGCCGTCGGGAGACGATGCTGGAGTGGCCGATGCGACTGATGTGACTGACGGTGACGAAGTGATGGCACAGGCGGTGCGAGCAGCCGCGCGCCGCGCCGAGCCGGGAACCACCGTGCTCCTGGCACCCTCGACCGCCTCGTTCGATCAGTTCCGGGACTACGGGCACCGCGGCGACAGCTTCGCCGCCGCCGCCGCGAGCCTCGGCCCGCACGATCTCGCTCCCACCGCCGACCACGGCACGCCGGCATGAGCCCGGCCCGCGGCGCCACGACACCCCCGTCGCGCGCCGGCGGACCCGTGACCGAGCCGGTCACCTCCGCCCGCCCCGGCCGTACGGCTCCGCGTCGACGACCCGTCCGCGCAAAATTCGAGACATGGGTCGACCGGCCCCTCGCGTCCTTCCACCTCATCGTCACCGTGGCGGCGCTGCTCACCATCCTCGGACTCGTCATGGTGCTGTCCGCGTCGTCGGTCGAGGCCTACGCCGAGGACGGTTCCGCGTACACGATGTTCACCCGGCAGGCCATCTTCACCGTGGTCGGCCTGATGCTCTTCGTCGTGGCGCTGCGCCTCCCCATCCGGATCCTGCGCAAGATGTCGTTCCCGATGTTCGTGGTGTCGGTGATCCTGCTGGTGCTCGTGCTGATCCCCGGCATCGGAACGGTCGCGCAGGGCACCCGCGGATGGTTCACCATCGGCGGAGTCGGCCTCCAGCCGTCGGAGATCTCGAAGGTGACCTTCGCCGTGTGGGGCGCGCACCTGCTGGCGTCGCGCCGGGCGGAGCGTGCCGACCTCAAGGGTCTGCTGATTCCCCTGGTGCCCGCCGCGATGGTGATCTTCTTCCTCATCGTGATGCAGCCCGACCTCGGTACCACCGTGGCCCTGGGCATCATCCTCATGGCTCTGCTGTGGTTCGCGGGTCTGCCGGTCAAGGTGTTCGGATCGGTCGTCGGCGGCCTCTTCCTGGCGGCGGTGGTGCTCGCCCTGACGGCCGGGTACCGCTCCGCGCGTATCCAGCAGTGGCTGAACCCCGGCAGCGACCCGCAGGGCACCGGATACCAGTCGCGGCAGGCGCTGTACTCCCTGGCCGACGGTGGGTTGTTCGGTCTCGGCCTGGGTCAGAGCCGAGCCAAGTGGAGCTATCTTCCCAACGCGCACAACGACTTCATCTTCGCGATCATCGGCGAGGAACTCGGCCTGGTCGGGTGCATCGCGGTCATCGGACTGTTCGGGCTGCTGGTCTTCACGGGCCTGCGCATCGCGGCGCGGGTGCCCGATCCTTTCATGAAGATCCTGGTGGCGACGTTCACTGTCTGGATCCTCGCGCAGGCCGCCATCAACATCGGCTACGTCATCGGGCTCCTGCCCGTGACGGGACTGCAGTTGCCCCTGGTGTCCGCGGGCGGAACGTCCACCGCCATCACACTTCTGGTGCTCGGGCTGCTCGCCAACATCTCGCGACACGAGCCCGAGGCGGTGGCCGCACTCGCGTCGGGTCACGACGGGAAGTTCGGCAGACTGCTCAGACTGCCGGTGCCCGAGCCCTACTCGCCGGTCAAGGCGTCGCAGGCGCGAGGCGGACCGCGTGGTCCGGGCCGACCGGGGGTGGCGGGACCCGCTGCGCGCCAGGCGTTGCCGCCACAGGCGCGACGACGCGAGTCCGAGTCCCGCGCGGCACGCCCCGCTCCCGAGCGACACACGTCCGGACGCCCGTCCGCGCGGGATCCCCGACGGGGCGCCGCGGACATGGCACGCAGCGCCGCTGCCCGCGACGCACGATCACGAGAACGGAGACATCACCGGTGACAGGCTCTTCCGGCGTGTCAATCGTCGTCGCCGGCGGCGGCACGGCGGGACACATCGAACCAGCTCTCGCGGTGGCCGACGCCCTGCGGGAGCTGGACCCGTCGATACGGGTGACGGCACTCGGAACCGAACGCGGGCTCGAGACGACGCTGGTGCCCGCCCGCGGTTACGAGTTGGCGCTCGTTCCGCCGGTGCCGTTGCCGCGCAAGCTGACCCGGTCGCTGTTCGCGTTGCCGGCGAACGTCGTGCGATCGGTCCGCGCCACGCGTGCGGTCCTGCGCGACGTCGACGCCGACGTGGTGATCGGCTTCGGCGGGTACGTCGCGCTGCCGGCCTACCTCGCCGCTCGCGGCACGGTGCCCGTGATCGTGCACGAGGCGAACGCGCGCGCCGGTATCGCGAACAAGGTGGGCGCCCGCGTGGCGACGAGAGTCCTCGCCGCCGTCGCCGGCTCCGGGATCCACGGCCGCGGGTCGTCGGAGGCCGAGATCGTGGGCATCCCCGTCCGGCCGACCATCACCGAGCTCGACCGCGCCGGACTGCGCGCCGAGGCGCGTGCGCACTTCGGACTGCCGCAGCACGGTCCCGTGCTGCTCGTGTTCGGTGGGTCGCAGGGCGCCCGCTCGCTCAACCTCGCCGTGTCCGGCGCGTCGGCCACGCTCGCGGCCGCCGGCGTGTCGGTGCTCCACGCGCACGGCCCGAAGAACACCCTCGACGTCGCCACGGCCGATCTGGACGCCCCCTACGTGGCGGTGCCGTACCTGACCCGCATGGACCTCGCCTACGCCGCCGCCGATGCCGTCGTGTGCCGGTCGGGCGCGATGACCGTCGCGGAGGTCTCGGCCGTCGGTCTGCCCGCCTTCTACGTACCCTTGCCCCATGGCAACGGGGAACAAGAACTCAACGCGGGCCCGATCGTCGCGGCCGGCGGTGGTGTCGTGATCGCCGACGCCGACCTCACGCCGGAGTTCGTGGCCACCGACGTGGTGTCGCTGCTGACCGATCCCGATCGCGTGTCGGCCATGAGTGCGGCCGCCGCGGGCGCGGGTCATCGAGGCGCCGCCGCGGAGGTCGCGCGCATCGTTCTCGAGGTCGCCGGACGAGGTGGTCGGGCATGACGCGACACACCGTCGACGCGACCCTGCCGCCCGAACTGCAGCGCGTGCACATGGTCGGCATCGGGGGAGCGGGCATGTCGGGGATAGCCCGGATCCTGCTCTCGCGCGGTGGCCAGGTGTCGGGCTCCGACGCCAAGGAGAGTCGCGGCGTGAAGGCGCTGCGCGCCCGCGGTGCCCAGATACGGATCGGGCACGACGCGTCGGCGCTCGACATGCTCGAAGGCGGCCCGACGGCGTTGGTCACGACGCACGCGGCCATCCCGAAGACGAACCCGGAGCTGGTCGCGGCCGCCGAGCGTGGTGTGCCCGTCCTCCTGCGTCCGGCCGTGCTCGCCTCGCTGATGAAGGGTTTCCGCACCGTCCTGGTGTCGGGGACGCACGGCAAGACCTCCACCACGTCGATGCTCGTCGTCGCGCTGCAGCACTGCGGTGCGGATCCGTCCTTCGCCGTGGGCGGCGAGCTGAACGAAGCGGGTACCAACTCTCATCACGGCACCGGCGAGGTCTTCGTCGCGGAGGCGGACGAGAGCGACGGGTCGCTGCTGCAGTACGACCCCGACGTCATCGTCGTCACCAACGTGGAGGCGGATCACCTCGACTACTTCGGCAGCGAGGACGCCTACGTCCAGGTGTTCGACGATTTCGCCGCTCGTCTGTCCGCCGGCGGTGCCCTGGTGGTGTGCACGGACGACCCCGGGTCGCGGGAGCTGGCGCGTCGGGTCGCCGCGAAGGCGACCGACGGTGTGCGGGTTCTGACGTACGGCTCCGAGGACGCGCAGGTCGACGGCGCCGAGGTGTCCGCGACGCTGCTCGGGTGGGAGCCCGAGGACACCGGCGGCGTGGTGCAGTTCCGGCTGGCCGGCGAGGACCGTGCCCGCACCGTGCGCCTGGGTGTGCCCGGCCGGCACATGGCGCTGAACGCGCTGGCCGCCATCGTCGCCGCGCGCGAGACCGGGGCCGGAGTCGACGAGATCATCGAGGGGCTGGCCGGGTTCGCCGGTGTGCACCGACGGTTCCAGTTGCAGGGCCGTGAGCGCGGCGTGCGCGTGTTCGACGACTACGCCCACCATCCCACCGAGGTCCGCGCGGTGCTCGGTGCCGCGGCGGACCTGGTGCGCACCGCGGACACCGCGACCCCCGGTCGCGTGATCGTCGTGTTCCAGCCCCACCTGTACTCGCGCACGGTGACCTTCGCGGACCAGTTCGCGGCCGCCCTGGATCTGGCCGACGAGGTGGTCGTGCTCGACGTCTACGGCGCGCGCGAGGAGCCGGTTCCCGGTGTCAGCGGAGCGACGGTGGCCCGGTCGGTGACCAAGCCGGTGCACTACCAGCCCGATCTGTCCGCCGTGCCGCGTCAGGTGGCGCACCTGTGTGTCGCCGGCGACATCGTGGTGACGATGGGCGCGGGCGACGTGACCATGCTGGGAAGCCAGATCCTCGACGCTCTCCGCTCCACCCCGGCGCGGCGCTGAGTTCGGGACGTGACATGGCAGGACGACAGACCGTGAACGCGCGCGGTACCGGCCGCACCCGACCCGCGGCCACACCGCGTCGTGTCGGTGCGGAGCGGTCGACGCGGTCGCGCACGTCGACGCGGGCGCCGGCGCGCGAACCGCGTGTCGGTCGCCGCGGCAAGCTGTTGATCCTTCTCGCGCTCGTCGCCTCGGTCGCCTTCGTGGCGGTGTCGTACTTCGGTCCGCTGTGGGCGGTCTCCTCCGTGCAGGTGAACGGCAACGCCGCGGTCTCGCGCGAGCAGGTCGTGCAGACGCTGCAGGTCGCGGAGGGGACACCCCTGCCGAGAGTGGACACGGATGCTGCCGCGGCGCGGGTCGCCGCCATCCCGAAGGTCGCGTCGGTCCGGGTCCAGCGCGTGTACCCGTCCACGGTGCGGGTCACGGTCGAGGAGCGCGTTCCCGTCGTCTTCTTCGACGCGGCGGACGGTACCCATCTGATGGACGCCGAGGCCGTCGACTTCGCGGTGGAACCGCCCCCGCCCGGGGTGGTGCGCATGGTGGTGGCCAGCCCGTCCTTCGGCAACCTCGAGACCCGTGCGGCCCTGTCGGTGCTCACCGCGCTGCCCGGTCCGCTGCGATCGCAGGTGGCACAGATCGACGCGCCGACCATCTCGGCGGTGTCGTTGACGTTGTACGACGGCCGGGTCGTGGTGTGGGGGAGCAGTGAGGACACGGAGTACAAGGCGTCCATCGCTCTGCCACTGCTCACGCAGCCGGGTCAGACCTACGACGTGTCGAGTCCGGATCTGCCGACCATTCGGTGACGGTGACGTCCCACATATTTTTCCTGCGCGTGTCGGCGCGCCTAATGGAACCCGCCGAGCGGTGTCTCTAGCGTTTCACCCAGTCGATCACTTGACATAACTATGAACCTATGGTTCAGGTTGAGGGTTTGCCTCGACTGCATCATGCACACCAACCACGGAAGGCGAGAGCCCATGACGCCCCCGCACAACTACCTCGCCGTAATCAAGGTCGTCGGCATCGGCGGCGGCGGCGTCAACGCGGTCAACCGCATGATCGAGCAGGGACTCAAGGGAGTCGAGTTCATCGCGGTCAACACGGACGCGCAGGCGCTGCTCATGTCGGACGCCGACGTCAAGCTCGACGTCGGTCGCGAACTCACCCGAGGCCTCGGCGCGGGTGCCGATCCCGAGGTGGGCCGCAAGGCCGCCGAGGATCACAAGGACGAGATCGAAGAGGTGCTCAAGGGTGCCGACATGGTGTTCGTCACCGCGGGCGAGGGTGGCGGTACCGGCACCGGTGGAGCCCCCGTCGTCGCGAGCATCGCGCGCAAGCTCGGCGCCCTCACCGTCGGTGTGGTGACACGCCCGTTCTCCTTCGAGGGCAAGCGGCGCGGCGGCCAGGCCGACGTCGGCATCCAGGGTCTGCGCGAGTCGTGCGACACCCTCATCGTCATCCCGAACGACCGGCTGCTGCAGCTCGGCGACGCGGCCGTCAGCCTCATGGACGCGTTCCGCTCCGCCGACGAGGTGCTGCTCAACGGTGTCCAGGGCATCACCGACCTCATCACCACTCCCGGCCTCATCAACGTGGACTTCGCCGACGTCAAGGGCGTCATGTCCGGTGCGGGCAGCGCCCTCATGGGCATCGGGTCCTCGCGCGGCGAGGGGCGCGCCATCAAGGCGGCCGAGTCGGCCATCAACTCGCCGTTGCTCGAGGCGTCCATGGAGGGTGCACGCGGAGTCCTCCTCTCCATCGCCGGCGGATCCGATCTCGGTCTGTTCGAGATCAACGAAGCGGCATCGCTGGTGCAGGAGGCCGCGCACATCGACGCCAACATCATCTTCGGCACCGTGATCGACGATTCGCTGGGCGACGAGGTGCGCGTCACCGTCATCGCCGCCGGTTTCGACGGCAGCGGTCCGGCCCGTCGCCCCATCGAGGCACCGCAGAGTCAGTCTCGCGGCGCCACCGTGGGAACGGCCCGCGCGGGCGAGACGCGTACCGAGGACGACGGTCCCGCCGTCTTCCGCGACGCGCCGTCCTCGTCTCTTCCCCCCATCGGCGAGCGCGCCGCGCGTGCCACCGGACATCCCGTCCGGGTGGAGGACGAGGGCGACGACGACGTGGACGTGCCCTCCTTCATGCGTCGGTGAGCATCTCCGACCGCGGCTACCGTGTCCGGCGCGTGACGACGTCACGCGCCGGAGGCGTGTCCGAACCGCCCTACGATTCCTTCAATCTCGGTGATCACGTCGGTGACGACCCGGCGCACGTGGAGGCCAATCGGCGTCGTCTCGCCGAGAAGATCGGTCTGTCTCCCGAGCGTCTCGTGTGGATGGACCAGATTCACGGTCGATCCGTCGCGACGGTGGACGGACCGGTCTCCGGACCGGTCGAGGCCACCGACGCCCTCGTCACCACCCAGCGCGACCTCGCGCTCGTCGTCCTGGCCGCCGACTGCGTGCCGCTCCTGTTGTCCGACGATGCCGCGGGCGTCGTCGCCGCCGTTCACGCCGGCCGCGTCGGTGCTCGGATCGGCATCGTCCCGCGCGTTCTCGACGCCATGGTGGCCGCGGGCGCCGCCGTCTCCCGGATCGAGGCGTTCCTCGGCCCGGCGGCCGGGGGAGACGACTACGAGGTGCCGCGCACCATGCAGATCGACGTCGAGACCCACCTGCCGGGCAGCGCGACGCGTACTCGCAAGGGCACACCCGGTCTCGACATCCGGGCGGGCCTGCGTCGCCAGTTGCTCGAGGCCGGCGTCGCCGGAGTGGCCGCCGATCCGCGCGAGACCATCACGGACCGTTCGCTGTTCAGCCACCGCCGGGGGTCGCCCACGGGGCGGCACGCCGGTGTCGTGTGGATGGACACGACCTCGTGACCGCGCCGGACGATCGGCGGACGTATCTCGCGGACCATCTCGCCGAGGTCCGCGATCGGCTGTCGCGCGCCTGTGCGGCCGCGGATCGCGCACCCGATTCCGTGACCCTGCTTCCCGTCACCAAGTTCTTCCCGGCCTCCGACGTCGCACTGCTGCGCGAGCTCGGGTGCACCGAGTTCGGCGAGTCGCGCGAGCAGGACGCGTCTCCCAAGGTCGCCGAGATCGGCACCGACGGTGTGCGCTGGCACATGATCGGCCGCCTGCAGCGCAACAAGGCGAAAGCTGTTGCCGCCTGGGCACATGCGATCCACTCGGTGGACACCGACCGTCTGATCACCGCACTCGGCAAGGCGGTCGCGGGCGCGGTGGACAACGGTGACAGGACTGCGGATCTGGACGTCTACGTGCAGGTGAGTCTGGACGGTGACACGCATCGCGGAGGCGTGGACCGCGAAGACCTGGAGGCACTCACCGCGCAGGTGTCCGAGACCTCGGGTCTGCGACTCGCCGGGCTCATGGCGGTGCCCCCGTTGGGTGCGGACGCCGACGCGTCGTTCGAGGATCTGCAGCGTCTTCACACGCAGGTCCTCGCCTCACATCCGGGCGCGACCGGACTCTCGGCCGGGATGACGGGCGACCTGGAAGAGGCTGTCCGACACGGGTCCACGTGTGTGCGTGTCGGAACCGCAATCCTCGGTCCACGGCCGATAACCTCGCCTTGACGATATGAACACCATCGTCACCACGGGCTTACTTCAGTCACACGAGTACCAGCCACACCGCCACGCCAGGAAGGTCGACCGATGAGCACGTTGCACAAGTTCAAGGCTTACTTCGGCATGGTCCCACTCGACGATTTCGAGGACGACTACCTCGACGACACGGATGCGCCCGTCGCATCCCGGTCGTCGCGTGGCGGATACGGAAAATCGATGGACGACCATGACTACGCCGATCGCGACTACGCCGAGCCGGCGTTCGTCGGTGGTCGCCGGGACGAGGACGACGACTACGAGCGTCCCGAGCCCCGGCACAGTGCTCGGGTGGCGCCGCTGTCGTCGCGCTCCGGTGGCGGATCCCGCTCCGGCGGCGCGATGCGCACCTCCACCCGCGGCGCCCTCGCGATGGACACTCGCATGGACCCGCACTCGGAGCTCCGTCGCAGCGAGCCCCGTCACGCCGAACCGCGCGTGTCCGACCGCCGCCAGGCCGCACTCGACGACGGGGGCCCCATGTCGACCATCACCACGCTGCGTCCGCGCGACTACAGCGAGGCGCGCACGATCGGCGAGCGCTTCCGTGACGGCACGCCCGTCATCATGGATCTGGTCGAGATGAGCAACGCCGACGCCAAGCGCCTCGTCGACTTCGCCGCGGGCCTCGCGTTCGCGTTGCGTGGTTCGTTCGACAAGGTCGCCACGAAGGTGTTCCTGCTCTCACCCGCCGACGTCGACGTCTCCGCCGAAGAGCGTCGCCGGATCGCCGAGACGGGCTTCTACAACCAGCAGTGACGTCTCACACGGCGCGGTGGGCCGGTCTCGCGGTGCGAGATGGCCTCCCCGTGTCGCGAGATGGCCTCCCCGTGTCGCGAGATGGCATTGTGGTGTCGTGCGTGATCAGAAAGTTGTGTCGGTGTCGGTCTCTCCTGCGTCTCGCAGGACGGTGAGCTGAGTGTTCGCGGTCCTGTACTTCATCCTCTTCGTCTTCTGGCTGTTGCTCATCGGCCGGATCATCGTCGAGTTCATCCGATCCTTCGCACGTGACTGGCGTCCGACGGGTGTGGTCGTGGTCGTACTCGAAGCGATCTTCACGGTCACCGATCCGCCGGTCAAACTGCTGCGGCGCATCATCCCGCCACTGAATCTGGGCGGTGTCCGGCTCGACCTGTCCATCATGGTGCTGCTCTTCATCGTCTTCATCCTGATGCGCGTGGTGCAGGGCGTCGGCTGACGGTGAGTTCTGTCGACGGCGACAGTGTCCCGTGTGACAGAATGTTGCTCGAAGGTGCACGATGAGTGACCATCGCTCTTTGTGCGATATAACTGAATGTCCTGGTTGCCCCCACTACGGCAGCCGGGTGCCACTGCCACTGTTGATCGAACGAATGCTCGCGTACATCGCTTGTCGATGCTCCACCGCTCTCGAGACGCGTGAAGGGACCCTTCCATGCCGCTGACTCCCGCCGATGTGCACAACGTCGCGTTCAGCAAGCCGCCCATCGGTAAGCGCGGATACAACGAGGACGAGGTCGATGCATTTCTCGATCTCGTCGAACAGGAGCTGTCGCGCCTGATCGAGGAGAATGCCGACCTGCGTCAGCGGGTCGGAGAGCTCGATCAGGATCTCGCCGAGGCCAAGAGCTCGGCAGCGTCGCGTCAGAGCACCCCTGCCCCCGCGCCTGCTCCCACCCCCGCACCGGCACCGCGTCCGGAGCCCGCCAAGCCGGCACCGGTCGTCCAGGCCGCTCCGGCACCGGCTCCTGCCCCCGCCGCGGCGTCGTCCGCCGGCGATTCGAACATGCAGGCTGCGAAGATCCTGGGTCTCGCCCAGGAGATGGCCGATCGCCTCACCGGTGACGCGAAGACCGAGTCCGAGCAGCTGCTCGGGAGCGCTCGCGCCAACTCGGACCGTCTGGTCAGCGAGGCGCAGAGCCGCGCCGAGTCCCTCGTCTCCGAGGCTCGTCAGAAGGCCGACGCGCTGCTGTCCGACGCACAGACGCGCTCGGAGACACAGCTGCGCCAGGCCAAGGAAAAGGCCGACGCGCTCGAGAGCGATGCCGAGCGCAAGCACACCGAGATCATGGCGACCATCAACCAGCAGCGTTCGGTCCTCGAGGAGCGCATCGAGCGCCTCAAGACGTTCGAGCGCGAGTACCGGGTCCGCCTCAAGTCCTACCTCGAGTCCCAGCTGCAGGAACTCGACCAGCGTTCGTCCGCACTGCCGGTCGACAGTGGTCAGGATCCGTTCAGCAAGGACAACGGCCAGTCGTCGAACTTCGGACAGTCGTACGCCAAGGGCAACAACTGATCCGTCCTCGTCGAGGCTGTTCCGGGGGGAACCAGCGGGGGGATCGAGGGTGAACGGATGAGTGCGTGCTTGTTCTGACGCTGGTTCTGGCGGGCGTCGGGTTCGCGTTACTCGTCGTCTCGCTCGTCACGGGATCCGTGGTGTGGGCCTGGGCCTGCATCGCGGTGTGTCTCGTGGGTGCGGTCCTCTTGCTCGCCGGTGCCCTCGTGGGCCGGCGGCGGTAGACTTCCTCACGTCGAAGTACAAGTAGTTCAGCGACGATCCGGCCATCACCGGGGAGCTGTCCGGAAGAACGGTCTCGGCCCGCACGGGTCGGTGCTCAGTAGAACCGGACGGGTCGAGCCCGTCACAGCTCGATCGGAGAGTGGGTCGCCTCGGCGGCCAAGCGGGGTGGTACCGCGGCTTCCGGCGCAGAGTGCCGGTCGTCGTCCCCGTGCCGCATCGAACGGGCACAGGAGCACCGCAGCCATGACCACCACCGACGACACCTCGACACCCGACGCCGGGTACCCCCGCGTCCGCTACGCCTCGGAGTCCGGCAGTCCCGATTTCCCGGCTCTCGAGCAGCAGGTCCTCGCGCACTGGGACGCGGACGGCACATTCCGAGCCAGCGTCGACGCGCGTGCCGACGCGGATGAGTTCGTCTTCTACGACGGGCCGCCCTTCGCCAACGGCCTCCCGCACTACGGCCATCTCCTCACCGGCTACGTGAAGGACCTGATCCCGCGTTTCCAGACCATGCGCGGGCGCAAGGTGGAGCGACGGTTCGGCTGGGACTGTCACGGTCTCCCCGCCGAGCTCGAGGCGGAGAAGCAGCTCGGCATCACCGACAAGAGCCAGATCGACACGATGGGTCTGGCGGAGTTCAACGCGTACTGCAAGCAGTCCGTTCTGCGGTACACCGGCGAGTGGCGCGACTATGTCACGCGCCAGGCGCGGTGGGTCGACTTCGACAACGACTACAAGACGCTCGACCTGGACTTCATGGAGTCGGTCATGTGGGCGTTCAAGGAACTGCACGACAAGGGCCTGGTGTACCAGGGCTTCCGTGTGCTGCCCTACAGCTGGTACGAGCAGACGCCGCTGTCGAACCAGGAGACCAGGCTCGACGACGCCTACAAGATGCGTCAGGACCCAGCGGTCACGGTGCGGATGACGTTGAGCGCGCCCGGCTCCCCGCTCGACGGTGCGGACGCACTGATCTGGACCACCACCCCGTGGACCGTGCCGTCCAACCTGGCGATGGCCGTACGCCCCGACATCGACTACGTGCAGATCGAGGACGGCGCGGGCGGCCGTGTCGTGCTCGCCCGAGATCGGGTGTCGCACTACGCCCGTGAGTTCGGCGACGAGCCCGTGGTGGTGTCCGAACACACCGGTGCCGATCTGATCGGTCTCGCCTACGCGCCGCCGTTCGATTTCTTCCTCGGTCACGAGAACAGTCACCGTGTGCTGTCGGCCGACTACGTGACCACCGACTCCGGTACCGGAATCGTCCACCTCGCACCGGCTTTCGGTGAGGAGGACATGGACGTAGCGACGGCCAACGGTATCGAGGTGGTGCAGCCGCTCGACGCCGGCGGCAAGTTCACCGCGATGGTGCCGCCGTACGAGGGTCTGATGATCTTCGATGCCAACCCGGTGATCATCAAGGACCTCAAGGCGTCGGGAAAGCTGGTGCGGCACGAGACCATCGAGCACTCGTACCCGCACAGCTGGCGTTCGGGTCAGCCGCTGATCTACATGGCGGTGCCGTCGTGGTTCGTCTCCGTCACCAGTTTCCGCGACCGGATGGTCGAGCTGAACCAGGACATCACGTGGGTGCCCGAGCACATCCGCGACGGCCAGTTCGGCAAGTGGCTCGAAGGCGCGCGTGACTGGAACATCAGCCGGAACCGCTACTGGGGCAGCCCCATCCCGGTGTGGGTGTCGGACGACCCCGCGTACCCGCGCACCGACGTGTACGGCAGTCTCGACCAGATCGAGGCGGACTTCGGCGTCCGTCCGACCGACCTGCACCGGCCGTTCATCGACGAGCTGACCCGTCCCAACCCGGACGACCCCACGGGCAGGTCCGTCATGCGTCGAGTCCCCGAGGTACTGGACTGCTGGTTCGAGTCGGGCTCGATGCCGTTCGCCCAGGTGCACTACCCGTTCGAGAACGCCGAGTGGTTCTCCACGCACAACCCGGGCGACTTCATCGTGGAGTACAACGGTCAGACGCGTGGGTGGTTCTACACCCTCCACGTCCTGGCGACGGCGCTGTTCGACCGGCCCGCCTTCCGGACGGTCGCCGCACACGGCATCGTGCTGGGCGAGGACGGGCTCAAGATGAGCAAGTCCAAGGGCAACTACCCGGACGTCAACGAGGTGTTCGACCGCGACGGCTCCGATGCCATGCGGTGGTTCCTCATGTCGTCCCCGATCCTGCGGGGCGGCAACCTGATCGTCACCGAGCAGGGCATCCGCGAGGGTGTGCGGCAGGCACTGCTGCCGATGTGGAACGCGTGGAGTTTCCTGCAGCTGTACGCGTCGAAGCCGGGGACGTGGCGGACCGATTCCACCAACGTGCTCGATCGCTACATCCTGGCCAAGTTGGCCGAGACCACGCGCGTCATCACCGAGGCGTTGGAGGCGGTCGACATCGCGGGGGCGTGCGACGAGTTGCGTCAGTTCTGCGACGCGCTGACCAACTGGTATGTGCGGCGCTCGCGTCAGCGCTTCTGGAACGAGGACGCCGACGCGATCGACACTCTGCACACGGTGCTCGAGGTGCTCACCCGCGTCGCAGCCCCGATGCTCCCGCTCGTCAGCGAGGTCGTCTGGCGGGGACTCACCGGTGGGCGCTCCGTGCATCTCGCGGACTGGCCGGTGGTCGGTACCGAGTTGCCGGCCGATCCCGAGCTGGTCGCGGCGATGGACGAGGTCCGCACCGTCTGCGGCGCGGCACTGTCGCTGCGCAAGGCGAAGAACCTGCGCGTCCGCCTGCCGCTGCAGGAGCTCACCGTCGCCGCCGACGACGCCGAGCGGCTGCGCCCGTTCGCGGACCTCATCGCCGACGAGGTGAACGTCAAGCGTGTCGATCTCACCGAGAACGTCGACGTGCACGGCCGTTTCGAGCTCGTCGTCAACGCCCGCGTGGCCGGTCCGCGTCTGGGCAAGCAGATGCAGGCGGTCATCAAGGCGGTCAAGGCAGGGGAGTGGAGCGAGACCGACGGCGTCGTCACGGCGGCAGGTCTCGAGCTGCTGCCCGAGGAGTTCACCCGGCGCCTGGTCGCGGCGGAACCGGAGTCGACGGCGGCGCTCCCGGGCAATGCCGGGCTGGTCGTGCTCGACTCGGAGGTCACCGAGGAGCTCGAGGCCGAGGGGTGGGCCAAGGATCGCATCCGCGAGTTCCAGGACGCCCGACGCTCCGCGGGTCTGGACGTGTCCGACCGCATCGCGGTGACGGTCGACGTTCCCGCCGAGCGCCGGTCCTGGTTCGACACGCACCGCGATCTCATCGCCGGCGAGATCCTGGCCACCGATCTGCAGGTCGGCGATCCGGGTTCGGCAGCAGTCGATCTCGGCGACGGAGTGCGGGCATCGCTGGTGAAGGCCTGACGGTGTGAGCGGCGGGTCGGCCGAGCGCAGCAGACGCTGGGTGTTGCATCTCGACATGGACGCGTTCTTCGCGTCGGTCGAGCAGCTCACCCGGCCGACGCTGCGGGGCCGACCCGTGCTCGTCGGCGGTGGCGGTGGTCGAGGCGTCGTGGCGGGATGCAGCTACGAGGCACGCGTGTTCGGTGCCCGGTCGGCGATGCCGATGCACCAGGCTCGACGACTCGTCGGATCCGGTGCGGTGGTGGTGCCGCCCCGCGGCAAGGTCTACTCGGCTCTCTCCACCGTCGTCTTCGACACCGTGCGGCGCGTCGTGCCGGTGATCGAACAGCTCTCGCTCGACGAGGCGTTCGGTGAGCCCGCGGAGTTGGCGGGAGCGACCGTCGCCGAGGTGGAGGAGTTCTGCGCCGCGCTGCGTGCGTCAGTCCTGGACGCGTCCGGGCTCGTGGCCTCCATCGGAGCGGGAGCGGGGAAGCAGATCGCGAAGATCGGCTCGGGTCTCGCGAAGCCGGACGGCATCCGGGTGGTCTCTCCGGCGGACCAGGCCGCCCTGCTCGAGACTCTGCCGGTGCGGAAGTTGTGGGGCATCGGGCCGGTGGCCGAGGACAAGCTCCGCCGACTGGGAGTGCACACGGTCGGTGCGTTCGCCGCGATGCCGGAGGCGGAGGCCGCGTCCGTGCTCGGTTCCGCCGTCGGCCCCAGCCTGCACCGTCTCGCACGTGGTCTCGACGATCGACCCGTGGCGGAACGCGCCGAGTCGAAACAGGTCAGTGCCGAGACCACCTTCGCCACCGACATCGTCGACATGGCCGGGTTGCGATCCGCCATCGTCGCCAGCGCGGAGGCCGCCCACACCCGATTGACGAAGGACGGGCGGGCGGCCCGCACCGTCGTCCTCAAGCTCCGCAAGTCCGACATGAGCATCGTGACCCGTTCGGCCACACTGCCGTACGCGACGGTCGATCTGGCGACGATCGTGGCCACCGCGCAGCGGCAGGCTCTCGATCCGCGCGAGCTCGGCAGTATCCGACTCGTGGGCGTGGGCCTCGCCGGGCTGTCGACGGTCCGGCAGGAGTCGCTGTTCCCCGAACTCGACCAGGAGGGCCTCGACGTCGACTCCTCGGTCACCGCGGCCGAGCCCGCGCCGGTCGTCACGAGCGACGTCCTGCTCTGGCGGCCGGGGCTCGACGTCCGACACGACGAGTACGGCCACGGGTGGGTGCAGGGCGCAGGGCACGACGTGGTGACCGTGCGGTTCGAGACGCGGAGCACGGGCCCCGGGGTGGCGCGGACCTTCTCCGGAGACGACGAGCACCTCGCGGTGGCGGATCCGATGGACAGTCTGGCCTGAGGCTCACCGATCGAGTCCTGTGACCCATCCGCGGGGCGCGCACCGCCGAATACGCGTGACTGCGGCGTCTGTCGCCGCACCCGTACGACGAGGAGTGCCCGTGCCCGGCACCGAGTTCACGCTGCGAGCCTCGCTCCCATGGTGAGCGATCAGCGGCACCCGCTCGCGGGTCTGCGCGGAGCCGAGTGGGTCGCCGTCTGTGCAGATCTCCTGCACGCGGACGGAGCGACCGCGGTACTCACCTCCGCGCACGCCCCGGACAGCAGGCGCGTGCTGTACCCGACCGCCCACGATGCCGTGCAACTGGCGGATCTGCAGTACCTCCTGGGCGAGGGACCCCACGCGGAGACGATGGCGGACGGTCGGATGCACAGTGTGTCGGTCGACTCGGCGGCGGATTGCGCGCGATGGCCCCTGCTGGTCGACTGTCTCATCGAGTCTGGGGTGCGATGGGTCCGGACCGTCGCGCTCGGAACAGCCAGCCGGGTCGGCACCCTGCAGTGCCACGGACGCGGTCCTCTCGGCACACCCGACGAGAGGACCGTCGCGGCGGTGGGCAGACTCGCCGATGTGCTGGGCGACGAACTGGTCACCTCCGGCCTGGCAGGCGTACCGGCGGATCCGGGCGGTGAGTGCGACCTGATCGACGAGGCCATCGGTGTCCTGGCCGGTCGTCACCGGATCGACGCGCCCGCGGCGTCGGCCGTGCTGCGGGCGGCGGCGTTCGCGGCGGATCGCACGGTGGCTCTCCAGGCCCGAGCCGTTCTCGGTGTCTGAGCGGTGTGTCGGCAGCATCTGTCGACGCCCGGGACGACACGAGGAGGTTTCGGCGTCCGAACTGCTCGTCGTGACGGTCTTCCGGCGCTCGTTCCTTCCGTGTCTTCGGCGTTTCCGGTGACATGCGGGAAATGCGTTCGTGCAATTGTGATGTGTGCGAACAAGTACTGTCACCCGACATTTCCGTCCGTTACTGTGACCGAGTCCACTGACCTTCGGGGAAAGGCTCGTCATGAATGTCAGACTTCTCGCTCGGGTGTGTGCAGCGGCGTCTGTCGCCGCTGCGGCCCTGGTCGTTCCCAGCGCTGTGGCCACCGCGGCGCCGTGTACGGACGTCGACGTCTCGTTCGCACGCGGGACCGGTGAACTGCCCGGACTCGGCATCACCGGTGGACCTTTCACCAGCAGTGTCACCTCCACGCTCGCCGGACGGTCCGTCAGCACCTACGCCGTGAACTACGCTGCCGACTTCTCGCAGGCCAGCGCCGGGCCCGGCTCGCGTGACCTGGTCGCGCACATCACCTCCGTCGCAGCAGCATGTCCTGCAACGCAATTCATCATCGGTGGGTACTCACAGGGTGCCACTGTGGTCACCAATGCCGTGGGTCTGCGTACCCCGAGCAGTCTCACCGGTTCCGTGCTGCCCGCCGGCGTCGCCGACAGGGTCAAGGCCGTCGTCGTGTTCGGCAACCCGTTCGGTCTGACCGGGAGGACCATCGAGTCGGCGAGCGGAACCTACGGCCCGCGCGCCCGCAGTTTCTGCAACTTCGGAGACCCGGTGTGCCAGATCGGCGGATTCAATTCCTTTGCGCATCTCACCTACGCGAGCAATGGCAGCGCGGGTCAGGGTGCGACATTCGCAGCCTCCCGAATCAGCTGAATCGCTCATTGTTCGACTGATCGGAGCTCGGTGGACCGAATGTGCGCGGTGCATGCAGGTTCGGCGTCGAACCCGGCATCCTCCACCCGGCCAGGGGTTCGCCCCGTGCGCAGCGCGCGGTGTTCTGCGCAGGATGCAGAGTGCGCGCTACCCCGTGCGGTGCGCGCGTCGGCCACCGCCGGCCGACGCCGCCCACCCTGTGACCCCTCTCGAGGGCGCGACGAGCTTTACCGTTTCCTCAGAACTGGTCGGTAAGGTCTGGCCCGACGCTCGATACCGAGTCAACTCACGAGATGTAAGGACGTACACGTGAAGCTTCCCCGTACCGGACGCGCACTGGTGGCAGGCATGGCAGTCGCCGCCGCCCTGACGATGACGGCGTGCAGCAGCGGCGAGGACGGCGGCACCACCGACGCCACCACGTCGGCAGCCACCACCTCCAGCGCAGTTGCCGAGGCACCGTCCGATCTCCCCCCGGTTCCCACCGCCGAGGAGCTGAACACGCGCCTGCAGGAGAGCCTCGATCCCAACGTGCCGCTCGAGCAGAAGGTCCAGTACGTGCAGGGCGCGGAAGCCGATCCGGAGCTCATCAACAAGGTCGCCGAGGCCGCTCGCGTGAACAACGCGAAGATTCAGGTCCTCGACGTGACCGATCTGGGCGACGGCACGCTCAGCTCCAACGCCACCATCGATCTCGGTGGCCAGGTCAACCCGCTCCAGGTCGCCTACGTGGCCGAGGACGGGGAGTGGAAGCTGTCGAAGGACAACGCTTGCGCGATCGTGTCGCTGGCGCAGCTGACCTCGCCTGCCTGCACCGCCTGACACCGCTGTACCGACCACACGACGCCGGCATCACCTTCGGGTGGTGCCGGCGTCGTCGTGTCTCAGCGCAGCCGGTCGGCGGCGGTGCGCGCGAGCGTCCGCACCAGGTCGGGGTCGACGGGCTCGGTCCCGGTGGCCACCAGTTGGCTCAGGGTGGATCCGGAGACGGTGAGGATCGCGTCCGTCGTCAGGGACACGCCGTCGCTGCTCACCGCGAGTCGCACCGCCACGGAGGCGTCGCCGATCGGGGCGACGTCGGTGAGCAGGGTCGAGGAGCCGACGCGGTAGTCCACCCGCACACCGTCGGCGTCCGTGCCGCTGAAGGTCGCGCATCGTGTGAGCGAGTCCTGCACGGCCGCGAACGCGGTGAGGGCGCCGGGACCGTCGTAGCTCGCGGCGTCCTGGTCGATCGACGAGAAGTCGGGTCCGCCGTAGGAGACGGATGCGGCGCTGATGACGCCGGGCACCTGGGTGGCGATGGGCGCCAGCACCGCGGCGCACTCGGTGGGGTCGGTGCTCGACCGGTCCTCGGCCGTCGCGCCCGGAGCGCTGGGGTCGAGCGGAGGCAGGTCGTAGCCGGTGTAGCCGGGTGGGAGGTCGGCGATGCTCAGGAGCCGACCGGCGAGCAGAGCGTTGTCGGTGATCGGGCCGGTGCCGGTGGCCGACGGCGGAGGGACCGGAGTGAAGGCGGGGAGCCCGACGGTGGGCGCCTCGGGCGTGGCCTCGCTCGGTGTGTCGCCGACGTCCCGATCGGTGCCGCATCCGACGAGCACCACCGCGAGCGCTGCCGTGACCGCGCCCAGTCGTCTCAACTCCACGTCACCGTGTTGCTGGTGGTCTGCTTCAGCGTCGTCTGGCTGTTGGCGTCCCGGTAGACCTGGTCGCCGCCGACGGCGACCGTGCCGCCCAGGGGAAGCGGCTTGGACGGATCGATCCGCAACTGCCCCTGGCCGGTCATCACGAACGACTCGATGTTCAGGGTGCCCTGCTCGTCGGGCAGCTGCCAGATCGGTTCCTCCGGCGACTGGGTCACGGCGACGTCGACCGTCGCGACGCCGTCGTCGAACGAGGTGAGTGTCGCCGTCGTCGTCTGCAGCAGCGAGATCCCGCTGACGACCTCCTGGGTGACGGTCCATCTCGCGCCGACGCCGATGGGCTCTGCCGGGAACGGGACGGCGCGGTACACCGCCTGGGACAGCGCCTGCTCGACGGCTGATCGAGCGATGTCCCGGGCGTCCGGCGACGGATCGATGGTGAGTGCGGTGACGGCACCCGACGGCGTGGTCGCGAAGCCTGCGGACGATCCCGCGGTGGGCCCGAGGCTCGCCTGCAGGGTGGCGTCCGACGTGGTGGCCGCACCGAGTGTCATGTCGACCTGGAGTCCGTCGGACCCGGCCGCCGAGCGTGAGGTCGCCGTCATCGGCAGCGTCAGCGGCGGGGTCGAGAAGTCCTGCGACTCGGCAGCGTCGATCTGCTGGCTGATGGTCGACTCGGCCACGAGGGTCGCGGTCTGCTCTGCTTCCGACGGGGTCGCGGTGACGACGGTCCGCGGCTCGGCTCCGGCATCGACCAGCGTGGTGGTGACGGCGGAGACCGGGAGAGTGACCGCGGACGTGCTGGGGGTCAGCTCCTCGGTCGCGGGTACGTCGGTGTCGGTCCCGCACGCCCCGAGCGAGAGGACGACGGTGACCGCTGCCGCGGCGACGAGGGTGGTGGAGCGTCGGCGGGGTCGTGTCGAGAGCAGTGTCACGCGCCCGAGGTTAGCGTCGGATCCTGAGCGGCCGGTGAGCGGTGAGGGCAGGTAGTGGACAATGGTGGGGTGACCGACGTGGAGAATCCGGACCGACCCCTGGCCCGACGTACCCGACGGCTGTTCGCTGTCGCGGCGGTCGTGCTCGCCCTGGACCTGCTCACGAAGATCGTCGCGGTCGCCGTCATCGAGCCCGGTCGACCGATCGAGATCATCGGTGACACCGTCACCCTCCGCATGGTGCGCAACGCGGGCGCGGCGTTCTCGATGGCCACGGGCATGACCTGGCTGTTGACGCTGGTGGCCGTCGCCGTCGTGGTGGGTGTGATCCGCATCGGACGCACTCTTCGCTCCGGCTGGTGGGCCGTGGGCCTCGGCCTGGTGCTGGGCGGCGCGCTCGGCAATCTGATCGACCGATTCTTCCGCTCGCCCGGCCCGCTGCAGGGTCACGTCGTGGACTTCGTGTCCATCGGCTGGTGGCCGGTCTTCAACGTCGCCGATTCCTCCATCGTCTGCGGGGCCGTCCTGCTGGTGATCATCACGCTGTTCGGGATCGAGCCGGACGGGACTCGCCGTGCCGACGACAAGGGTGACGACCCCGCGGTGACCGAGAGCGCAGCGGCGACGGAGTCGGAGAAGAAGGCGTGAGGGAGACACGGTCGATGCCCGTTCCGGACGGGCTCGACGGCATGCGCGTGGATGCGGGACTGGCTCGGCTGCTGGGGTTGTCGCGGACCGTCGTCGCGACCCTCGCCGAGGAGGGCGCCGTCCAGGTCGACGGTTCCACTGTGGCGAAGTCCGACCGTCTCGGCGGCGGCACGTGGCTCGAGGTGGAACTGCCTGAGCCCGCGCGTCCGTTGACCATCGAGGCACAGCCGGTGCCGGGCATGGAGATCCTGTACTCGGACGACCACATCGTCGTCGTGGACAAGCCGGTCGGAGTGGCCGCGCACGCGAGCGTGGGCTGGACGGGACCGACGGTGATCGGTGGTCTCGCGGCCGCTGGATTCCGCATCTCGACGTCCGGGGTCCACGAGCGTCAGGGCATCGTGCACCGTCTCGACGTCGGGACGTCCGGCGTGATGGTGGTGGCCACGTCGGAGCATGCGTACACCGTGCTCAAGCGCGCGTTCAAGGAGCGCACCATCGACAAGCGCTATCACGCTCTGGTGCAGGGACATCCGGACCCGAGCAGCGGAACCGTCGATGCGCCCATCGGACGACACCGCAGCAACGACTGGAAGTTCGCCGTCACGGCCGACGGCAAGCCCAGCATCACCCACTACGACACGGTCGAGGCGTTCCAGGCCGCGAGCCTGCTGGACGTGCACCTCGAGACCGGGCGCACTCACCAGATCCGGGTGCACTTCTCGGCGCTGCGGCATCCGTGCTGCGGTGATCTGACCTACGGTGCCGATCCGCGCCTGGCCGAACGGCTCGGCCTCGAACGCCAGTGGCTGCACGCCCGCGCACTCGGGTTCACTCATCCCGGTGACGGCCACTACGTGGAGTTCTCGAGCCCGTACCCGGCGGATCTGCAGCACGCACTGGACGTGTTGAGAGCGGGCTGAGACGCGTGCGCGCCGTGTCCGCGGCGTCGGTCGTCGCGTTGATCGTCGCGGTGCTCGTGCTCGGTGTCCTCGACCCGGTCCGTGGTTCGTCGGTTCGCACCGATGCCCTCGGTCCCGACAACGACGAGACCGCCGCGCAGTACGTGGCCCGGGTGGACCCGCCCTCCGGCGACGGAGATCGGTGGGCGCTGGTGTCCTTCACCCGGTCGATGCGTGCCGACGAGATCGCGCCCACCGTCGACGGAATCAGGGTCTCGGTCGTCTATGCGCACGTGCCGATCGACCGCGTGCAGACCCCGCTCGTGGTGGTCCCGGTGCCGGACACCGACTCCGTGCTCGCGTCGTCCGTCCGTCTCGCCGCCGGCCTCGTTCCGCCCGGACGCGACCAGCGCGGGAACGCGATCGCGACGGTGGTGCGCGCACGCCTGCAGGCCGACTGTGACTGCGCCGCAGGAGTTCTGGTACGTGCGAGTGTTCCGGAACTCGCCGCGCTCGCGGGCCTGGACGGCATCCGCGCGGTCGAGGCATTGCCGGGGGACGCGGTCTACGGCCGGTTCGCGGTGGCACCGCTGTATCCCGAACGCGACGGCGACGCGGTGCAGCCCGACGACGGCCCGGTTCCCGCCTCCTGACCTCAGGACCCGAGCAGGCCGAAGCCGAGCACCGCCGAGTCGTCCGCCCAGTCCAGATCGTGAATGCGGATCCCGCCCATCTCGTTGCCGCCGACGGTCGTGACCGTGTCCCCGTCCACCGCGACCACGATGTTCGTGTGCTGCCCGACGAGCAGATCCCCGACGGGCCCACCCGACTCGTACAGGACGACGTCGCCGACCGCGGGAGAGTGGTCGCCGACCGGCGCGAAACGGCCCTGTTCCTGGTAGTACTCCGTCAACGTGTAGACACCGGGAATGCGCCACCCACCCGAGTGCGGATTGGTGAACGGCTGTCCGGCCTGGCGCATCACGTGACTGACGAAGTCGGCGCACCAGGCCTCGTCGACGCCCTCGGAGTAGAACGTGGCGGGACGGGGATCGCGGTATTCACGCTCCACCACCTCGAGCACACGCTGCTGCGCCGGGGACAGGGACGCGTCGGCCGCGGGGAAGTCGGCGGTGTCCCACGGGTACCACCGCTCGGGCGCGGTCCACAGCACCGCCGCGACGGTGACCACCGCGAGGGCGACGACGCCGGCGACGGTACGGCGGAGGCGGGTGGTGGGCATGCCTCGACGCTACCGAGCCGGGCCTCCGTGGTCAGGATCGCGGCGCCGATCTTCACGGAACCCTCACATGATGGACTGGGGACATGAGACGTGTGGGGCGCCGACATCTGATCCGTGCCGTCGGCGGGTCCGCCGCCGCGGTGCTCGTCGTCGTGCTCGGATCGGCGGCGTGGGTCGCCGCCTCGTCCCACGGTCGGCTGTACACGGCGGACACCGCGCCGCGCGCTCCCGTCGCCATCGTGCTGGGCGCTCGGGTCCAGGAGGGCGAACCGTCGTCGTTTCTCGCCGGTCGGCTCGACGCGGCACTCGATCTGGTGCGTCGCGGTACCGTGCGCGCACTTCTGTTGTCGGGCAACGCCGCCGGCACATCGGGTGACGAGGTGGAGGTGATGACGCGCTACCTGGTGCGCCGCGGCGTCGATCCCGACCGCATCGTGGCCGACCCGTACGGTCTGACGACCCGCGACACGTGTCGACGCGCCGTGACGACGTACGGAGTGTCGACGGCCCTGATCGTCAGTCAGGACACCCATGCCGCACGTGCGGTGACCCTGTGCCGAGCTGCGGGGATCGATGCCGGCGGTGTCGTCGCTCCCTGTGACTGCTCCCGGCGCTCGCTGCTGCGGCAGTTCGTACGCGAGATGCTCGCGCGTCCCAAGGCCGTGCTGGACGTGCTCCGCGGCTCCGCGCCCGCGGTGCAGTCGCCACCGACCGACGCGGTGCGCCGCGCCGTCGAGATCGGCTGACCCGAGTCACTCGGATCACCTCGAGCCCAACCCTGTTCGCACCGTCGCACCGCGAGCAGTCCGGAGACCCGAGCGCGAGTGTTCCTGTCGCGATGCTTGCGGCGACAGCTCCGGCGCATCGAGCTCAGTCCGTTCGTCTCGCGGACGACGTCGTTGCGCGGCTTCGTGTTCGACGTGGCGACCGGTGCGCTACGTGAGGTTCAGCCGGCCTGATCGAGCGTGTCGGTCAGCCTGCGCTGCCGCGGCGGGCCTTCTCCAGCGCGGCCAGTGTCGACATGACGGTGGCGCGCTGACGTTGCAGGTCGCTGAGCCGGGCACGCGCGGGCAGACCCGACGACGCCTCGGCGTCGGCGATGCCGGTCTCGATGGCGGTGAGCTGCTCGAGCAGACCGGTCACGCGATCGGCGAGCACGGCGACGTCCACCGTGCTGACGGCACCCGACGGAGCGGAGGACGACGAGCGGGACGGGGTGGTGCGGACGGCGGCGGACGCACCGGCGCGGGCCGAGGCCTTCCGGACGTCGGCGGCCGCGGGACGCTTCGGCAGGCGGACCCGGTCGAGAGCGGCACGCGCACTGCGAGCCGCGGTGCGGTGCTCGAGCTCCTCGTCGTCGTCGGACGTCACCGCGCCGCCCAGGGGACGCAGGCCGTACATGCCGATGAAGCGACGCGCCGCGTCGATCGTGTTCTCGTGTTCACGGCACTCACCGCACCGGGGCTCGTCCCGGTAGATCTCGATGTCGGTCCGGCTGCCGCACCACACGCAGCCGCCGGGACTCCACCGCCGGGTGACGGGGGTGTCGTCCGCAGCGGTGTCGTGGGGTGAGGTGGTGGTCATCGTGGAGGAGGCGCCGGAGCCGAGATTTCGATCGTCGATCACGTCGAATCAGCGTAGTGCACGGCACGAGGCCCGAGGAGCGGGAGCGGCTGTCGCCTCGTGCTTTTCGCGTCGTCGGTGACCAACGTCATGACACACCCGGCTCCGCTCGGTCGTGTCATCGGCGTGTCGCGTCAGCAGACTCGTCGGTCTTCCCCCGGGGCTCCCGACCGTCCATACTCGGCAGTCGTGAGCACACTCGAAGTCACGACCGTCGCCGACGGCGTGCACGTCGCGTTCGGGCCGGACGTCAACTGGACACTGGTGGTCGACGGCGAGGACGTGACGTTGGTCGACTCGGGATATCCGCGGTACGTCGGTGCGGTCGTCGAATCGCTCCGTCGTGTCGGTCGGCGTCCGGAGGACGTGCGGGCGATCCTGCTGACACACGCGCACATCGACCACATCGGCGGCGCCGGCCACTTCGCCTCGACCTACGGCACGCCGGTGCTCACCTCGGACACCGAGGCGCGGCATGCCCGACGTGAGTATCTCGAACAGGCATCGCCGCTCGACGTGGCGCGTAACGTCTGGCGGCGCGGTGCGCTCGCATGGACGGTGCGCATCGCTCGCGCGGGCGGAACCGAATCGGGCGCCGTCGCCGACGCCGAGGGGTTCGACTCGGTCGTCGGATCCGTGCCGGGTGGGCCGCTGGACCTGCCGGGCGGGCCGGTGCCGCTCGACAGTTCGGGTCACACGTCCGGTCACACCGGGTATCACGTGCCGGGTGCGGGGGCCGTTCTGTCCGGTGACGCTCTGGTCACCGGACACGCTCTGAGCGTTCGGACCGGACCGCAGATGCTGCCGCCCCTGTTCGCGCACGACCGGCCGCGGGAGTTCGACGCGCTCGACGCCTTCGTCGGCCTGGACGCCGACGTCCTGATTCCCGGACACGGGGGAGTGCATCGCGGGTCCGTCGACGACGCGGTGCGGCGGGTCAGGTCCGCACGCGCCTGAGTCGACTCCGGGTCAGCGGGGTCGCCGAATGCGGATGGGACCCTTCGCCGTCGACGGGTCGACCACGTTCCCGCCCTGCGTGATCTCCGCCTCGCCCGCGGCGACGAGACGGCGGGCGGCGCGGCGTACGGGTTCCATCAGGGGGCGCCAGTCGTCCGGCGCCACGGCGCGAGCCACGTCGGAGGGACAGATCGACGAATCGCGCGAGCGACTGTCGAGCAGCCGCCGGATCGCGTCCTCGAGACCGTCGTCGGCTCCCGCGGAGCCGGTGCGTCGGCACGCGTCGCTGCAGTACTTCACCGAGTCCCAGTCGCGTTCCCACTTCTTGCGCCACTCGATCCGTCGACCGCAGACGGCGCAGTTCTTGTCAGCCCGAGCCTCGGCCTCGCCGCTCGGCGCCTTCTTCCTGTGTGCCACCTCGTCGATTGTGCACCGGTCGGGGATAGCGTGAGCGCGTGCGCAGTCTCACGTCCTCTCTCGGCTCCCGGCGCGGTGGAGCTCCCCGGTCGTCCTCCAGCGTCGGCATGGCCAGCGGTGTCGGTGCGTACGGACTGTGGGGACTGTTCCCGGCCTTCTTCGGCGTGCTGTCCTTCGCCGGACCCGTCGAGGTCCTCGCGCACCGCATCGTGTGGACGTTGGTGCTCATGCTCGTCGTCCTGGCGGTGTTGGGACGACTGTCCGCGCTGCGCGGTCTCCCGGCGCGCACGTGGGGTGTGGTGGCGTTGTCGTCGGCGTTCATCTCGATCAACTGGGGCGTCTACATCTTCGCGGTCTCGCAGGACCGTGTGGTCGAGGCAGCCCTCGGATACTTCATCAATCCGCTCGTCAGTGTCCTGCTCGGCGTCGTGGTGTTCCGGGAGCGGTTGGGCCGTGCGCAGATCGCGGCCCTCGCGCTGGCCTTCGTCGCGGTGGTCGTGCTCACCGCCGACTACGGACGGCCTCCCGTCATCGCTCTCACCCTGGCCTTCTCGTTCGCGCTGTACGGCGTCATGAAGAAGGTGGTCCGGCTCGAACCCACCACGTCGCTGACCGCGGAGGGGCTCGTGGGGGCGCCGATCGCGATCGGTTACCTGGTGGTGCTGGGCGTCACCGGGGGAGCGAGCGCCCTCTCGCTCGGGGTGCCGCACGCCCTGCTGCTCGTCCTCGCCGGGCCCGTCACCGCACTGCCGCTGCTGCTGTTCGGGGTCGCCGCGCAGAAGCTGCCGTTGGTCACCCTCGGTCTGCTGCAGTACCTGACACCGGGCCTGCAGCTCGCGTGGGGAGTGCTGGTGCTGAACGAGGACATGCCCGCGTCGCGGTGGATCGGTTTCGCACTCATCTGGTGCGCGCTGGCGATCTTCACGGTCGACTCCGTGCGGCGTCTGCGGGCGCATCGCGTGGCGTCGGTGCCGGTCGAGGCGGCGTCCGCGGACGCCCCGCGCTAGTCCTCATCCGTCACAGTCGTCACACGCCGCGTGTGCGGAGAATGTTGTCGGCCCGACGACCTAGAGTGGCTCCCGTGTCGGACTTCGTTCATCTCCACAATCACACCGAGTACTCCATGCTGGACGGGGCGGCGAAGATCGCGCCGATGTTCGCGGAGGCCCAGCGCCTGGGGATGAGCGCGGTCGGGATGACCGACCACGGCAACATGTACGGGGCCAGTGAGTTCTACAACGAGGCCAAGAAGGCCGGGGTCAAGCCCATCATCGGGATCGAGGCCTACATCGCCCCAGAGTCCCGTTTCAACAAGAAGCGCGTGCTGTGGGGAGACCGCAGCCAGAAGTCGGACGACGTCTCGGGCAGCGGCGCGTACACGCACATGACGATGGTGGCGGAGAACGCGACGGGTCTGCGCAACCTGTTCAAGCTGTCGTCCCTCGCGTCCACCGAGGGGCAGCTGGGCAAGTGGGCGCGCATGGACGAGGAGATCATCGCCAACCACGCCGAGGGCATCATCGCCACCACCGGCTGCCCGTCCGGCGAGATCCAGACCCGGCTTCGTCTGGGCCACGAGCGTGAGGCGCTCGAGGCGGCGGCCAAGTGGCAGGAGATCTGGGGCCCCGACAACTTCTTCCTCGAATTGATGGACCACGGTCTGTCGATCGAGCGGAGGGTGCGAGAAGGACTGCTGAGCATCGGGGAGCAGCTCGGCATCCCCCCGCTCGCGACCAACGACTGCCACTACGTCACCAAGGACGCGTCGGTCAATCACGAAGCGCTGCTGTGCATCCAGACCGGTAAGACGCTGAGCGATCCCACCCGGTTCAAGTTCGACGGCGACGGCTACTACCTCAAGTCCGCGGAGGAGATGCGTGCCCTCTGGGACGACGAGGTGCCCGGCGCGTGCGACTCCACGTTGCTCATCGCCGAACGCGTCCAGTCCTACGACGAGGTGTGGGAGCACCGCGACCGGATGCCGGTGTTCCCGGTGCCGGAGGGCTACACGCAGGGCACCTGGCTCCGCAAGGAGGTCATGGACGGCCTGCACCGCCGCTTCCCCGACGGTCCGACGGAGGAGTACCTCTCCCGTGCGGACTACGAGATCAGCGTCATCCTCGAGATGGGCTTCCCCGCCTACTTCCTCGTCGTCGGTGACCTCATCAACCACGCCAAGGAGGTCGGCATCCGCGTCGGCCCCGGTCGAGGTTCGGCGGCCGGGTCGCTCGTCGCCTACGCGATGGGGATCACCAACATCGACCCGCTCCCGCACGGTCTGCTGTTCGAGCGGTTCCTCAATCCCGAGCGCGTCTCCATGCCCGACATCGACATCGACTTCGACGATCGCCGACGCGGCGAGATGGTGCGCTACGCCACCGAGAAGTGGGGCAGTGATCGTGTCGCGCAGGTGATCACGTTCGGCACCATCAAGACGAAGGCCGCCATCAAGGACTCGGCCCGCGTGCAGTTCGGGCAGCCGGGCTTCGCCATCGCCGACCAGATCACCAAGGCACTGCCCCCGCCCGTGATGGCGAAGGACATCTCGGTCGCGGGTATCACCGATCCGACGCACGAGCGGTACAAGGAGGCCACCGAGGTCCGCTCGCTGATCGACTCGAACCCCGACGTCGCGAAGATCTACCAGACGGCCAAGGGTCTCGAGGGGCTGATCCGCAACGCCGGCGTCCACGCCTGCGCGGTCATCATGTCCTCGGAGCCGCTGACCGACGCCATCCCGGTGTGGAAGCGTCCGCAGGACGGCGCCATCATCACCGGCTGGGACTACCCGTCCTGCGAGGCCATCGGCCTGCTGAAGATGGACTTCCTGGGGCTGCGCAACCTCACGGTCATCGGTGACGCCATCGACAACATCAAGGCCAATCGCGGCATCGACATCGATCTCGACGCCCTGCCTCTCGATGATCCGGCGACGTTCGAACTGCTCTCGCGCGGAGACACTCTCGGCGTGTTCCAGCTCGACGGCAGCGCGATGCGGGACCTGCTGCGCAAGATGCAGCCCACCGGATTCGAGGACATCGTCGCCGTCCTGGCGCTCTACCGGCCCGGTCCGATGGGCATGAACTCGCACAACGACTACGCCGATCGCAAGAACGGTCGTCAAGAGGTCAAGCCGATTCACGCGGAACTCGAGGAACCGCTGAAGGTCATCCTCGGCGAGACGTACGGCCTGGTGGTCTATCAGGAGCAGATCATGCAGCTGGCGCAGAAGGTCGCCGGCTACTCGCTCGGCCAGGCCGACCTGCTGCGGCGCGCCATGGGAAAGAAGAAGCTGTCCGAGCTGGAGAAGGCGTACGCCGGATTCCGCCAGGGCATGCTGGACAACGATTTCTCCGAGGCCGCCATCAAGGCGCTCTGGGACACCGTGCTCCCGTTCGCCGGCTACGCGTTCAACAAGTCGCACTCGGCGGGGTACGGGCTGGTGTCCTACTGGACGGCGTATCTCAAGGCCAACTACCCGGCCGAGTACATGGCCGGACTGCTCACCAGTGTCGGCGACGACAAGGACAAGGCGGCGATCTATCTCGCCGACTGCAGACGGCTCGGCATCACCGTGCTGCCGCCGGACGTCAACGAGTCCGAGCTCAACTTCGCCTCGGTGGGCGAGGACATCCGCTTCGGTATGGGCGCGGTGCGCAACGTGGGCGCCAACGTCGTGGCGTCCATCATCTCGGCGCGCAAGGAGAAGGGGAAGTTCACCGACTTCTCCGACTACCTGGCCAAGATCGATGCGACTGCCTGCAACAAGAAGGTCACCGAGTCTCTCGTCAAGGCCGGTGGTTTCGATTCGCTGGACCATCCACGCAAGGGGTTGATGCTGATCCACGCCGACGCGATCGACTCGGTGCTGGGCACCAAGAAGGCGGAGGCCATCGGCCAGTTCGACCTGTTCGGCGGCGTCGACGCCGACGAGTCCATCACCTCCGTCTTCAACGTGAAGATCCCGCCCGAGGAGTGGGACAGCAAGCACCGTCTCGCTTTGGAGCGGGAGATGTTGGGGCTGTACGTGTCCGGGCATCCGCTGAACGGAGTCGAGCACGTGCTCGCGGCTCAGTCGGACACCGCCATTCCCACGATCCTCGAGGGCAGTCTGAAGGACGGCACGCAGGTCACGGTGGGCGGCATTCTGGCCTCGGTCAACCGACGGGTGAACAAGAACGGTCTGACCTGGGCGTCCGCCCAGCTCGAGGATCTCACCGGCGGTATCGAGGTGCTGTTCTTCCCGCAGGCGTACTCCGTGTTCGGTGCGGACGTCGCCGAGGACGCCGTGGTGCTGGTGAAGGCCAGGGTGTCGGCTCGGGACGATCGGATCTCGCTCATCGCGAACGACATCGCGGTTCCCGATCTGTCGTCCGTCGGTGTCGCCAAGCCCGTCGCCGTCAGCTTGCCGACGCGTCAGTGCACCGCGGACAAGGTCGGGGCGCTCAAGCGGGTGCTGGCCAGCCATCCCGGTACCACCGACGTGCACCTGCGCCTCATCAGTGGCGACCGGGTCACCATGCTCAAGGTGGACGAGAAGCTGCGCGTCACACCGTCGTCGGCGCTGATGGGCGATCTCAAGGCGCTGCTCGGACCCGGCTGCCTCACCGTCTGACGCTGCCTCACCGTCTGACGACGGCCGACCGCTCGACGGCTGCCGCGAGGTAGGCATCGGGCTCGACGCCGAACGGGTTGTCCCGCAAGCCCTCCGCGATGACGTCGCGGTAGCGGTCGGCCGGCACTCCGCGTTCTCGCACGTGGCTCGACGTCAGAGTCATCGCCGGGACGCCGTCGATGTCGTCCAGGCGCAGCGCCGCGTCGTACTTGCCGCGGTGCGGCTCGGGCGACACCTCGACCGGCAGCAGCGCCCACGCTCCCGGCCGTGTCGGTAGGGACGCGCGGACGTCGAGTGTCTGCTCCGTCTGCGCGTTCTCCACCGTCGATATGTGGTCGAGGGCGGCCCAGTCGAGCAGGTAGGCGCGGGCGATGCTGTCGGAGTCGGGGGAGGGTGTGAGCGAGAGGAACGCGGACGCTCCGGTCCACCGGGCCGAGACGCCGGCGAAGTACACCGCATGCGGCACGGTGATCCACCGGTGTTCGCGAGGAAGCGAGAGTGTCCGCGGGGCGGCGTGCGCACCGAATCTGCTGTCGGCCGCGGAGCCGCCCAGGTAGGCGTCGAGGCGTGCGGGCAGGGTGTTCGAGCCGTAGCCGACGTACCAGACGAGTTCGTGACCGTTCACAGGAACGGACGGTACCGTCGGATCGTCACGTCGAACTCGACCGAGAGGAACGATCCCATGATCACGAACTTCATCAACGCCGTGCTCGAACTCGTCGGTGGCATCGCCGCCGGAAGCAGCGGTCTCTACCTGGCCCCCGGTGTCCTGCCGTTCGGTTCCTGATCCGCGACCGGACCACGCGAACGCCGGCGGGGCGCCCACGTGGAGTGGGCGCCCCGCCGGCGTCTGTCCGTGATCAGTGTCGGGTGCGGAACCGCTCGGTCGCGCCGAGGGCCCACCACAGCGTCACGCCGACAGCGGCGGAGGTGAGGACTGCCGTCTGCATGCTGACGGTCAGTGCTAGAGCGGCGAAGAGGATGACGGCGACCATGATGCTCTCGAGCTTGTAGAGCGGCCAGTCGGTGCCGGCCACGTCCACGGTACGAACGCTCGTCGAGTGCCGCGGGCGTGTGAACTGCAGGTCGACCGTGGTCATACTCGCCTCCCGAACCATTCGTGTTCCGTGTGCCGTGCGTTGGTCCCCAGACTACACGTACATGGAAGTTAGGGCGACCGAAACCTCCTGATCACCCTGCGGATGGTTGCCGGAGACCGCCGAGGTGTGTGTACTGGGATCATGCCGCTGCACGGAGAGTACGAGCCGAGTCCGTCCACCTGGGCCGCCGATCAGGCCGACCTGTACGAGAGCTCGGGAGGGACCGAGGGCACCGAGATGCGGGGGATGCCCGTCATCCTCCTCACGACCATCGGGAACAAGACGGGCAAGCTCCGTCGGACCCCTCTGATGCGCGTGGAGCACGACGGTGCGTACGCCGCCGTCGCGTCGCTCGGCGGCGCGCCGAAGCACCCCGTCTGGTACTTCAACGTGCTCGCGAACCCCCACGTCGAACTGCGGGACAAGACCGAGAAGTGGGACATGGTCGCGCGCGAGGTCCACGGCGAGGAGAAGGCGCAGTGGTGGGAGCGTGCGGTCGCGGCCTACCCCGACTACGCGGACTACCAGAAGAAGACCGACCGCGAGATCCCTGTCTTCGTGCTCGAGCGGGCCTGAGCGCTGATTCGTCACCCCCGCCGGCGGCCGCTCCGCAGGTGAGGGTGGGTCGGTGGTCGTCGCACCACCGTGGCAGCATGTCCGTGTGACCGAGACGACGAGCCGTACCGACGCCGCTGCGCCGACCGCAGACGACATCGATGCCGCGGCCGTCCGGCTGCGGGACGTGGCCACCCGCACCCCGCTCGAGTTCTGCGAGCGGTTGTCCGAGCAGACGGGTGCGCGGATCCACCTCAAGCGCGAGGATCTCCAGCGCGTGCGCTCGTACAAGTTGCGCGGCGCGTACAACCTCATGCTGCAACTCGACGACGACGAGCGCGCGGTCGGTGTCGTGGCGGCGAGCGCCGGCAATCACGCGCAGGGTGTCGCGTTCGCGTGCCGGGCGCTCGGCATCCGCGGTCGCATCTACGTGCCGACCAACACCCCGAAGCAGAAGCGCGATCGCATCGCCTTCCACGGCGGCGACATGGTGCAGGTCATCAGCGTCGGCTCCACCTTCGATGCGGCCGCGGCGGCCGCCCTCGCCGACGTCCGCACCACCGGGGCCACCATCGTGCCGCCGTTCGACGACCCGAGAACCGTGGCGGGACAGGGAACCATCGCCGCGGAGATCCTCGAGCAGCTCGGTGCCGCTCCGGACGTCGTCGTGGTCGCGGTGGGCGGTGGTGGGTGTATGACGGGCATGTCGGCCTACCTCGCCGAGCGGTCGCCGAACACCTCCGTCGTCGGTGCGGAGCCCACCGGCGCCGCATCCATGGCGGCGGCGCTCATGGCAGGCGGCCCCGTCACACTCGACGAGATCGACCCGTTCGTCGACGGCGCCGCCGTGCGCCGGATCGGCGATCTCCCGTACCGGGTCGTGTCGTCGCTCGGCGCGACCGTCGCCTCGCATGCCTCGGTGACGGTCGGTGCGGGCCACGACGGACGCGGGTCGGTGGTGGTCACGCAGGTGGACGAGGGTGCCATCTGCACCGCGATGCTGGATCTGTACCAGAGTGAGGGCATCATCGCGGAACCCGCCGGAGCGCTGTCGGTGGCCGCGCTGTCGCAGATCGACATCCCGGCCGGCTCGTCCGTCGTGTGCCTGATCTCGGGCGGTAACAACGACGTCTCGCGCTATGGGGAGATTCTCGAACGGTCGCTCGTGCACAAGGGGCTCAAGCACTACTTCCTCGTCGACTTCCCGCAGGAGCCGGGCGCACTGCGCACGTTCCTCGACGTCGTTCTCGGTCCGGAGGACGACGTGACGCTGTTCGAGTACGTCAAGCGCAACAACCGCGAGACGGGTGCCGCGCTGGTGGGTATCGAGCTCGGCTCGGCCGCGGGCCTGTCGTCCCTCCTCGAGCGGATGGAGACGTCGCCGATGCACGTCGAACATCTCGAGCCCGGGTCTCCCGCATACCGCTACCTGACCTGAGTCATCCGGCCGACCCCTGACCGCTCGGGTCGACACTGCTCGAACCGCCACCGAGGAGCCGTTCGACCACGTCACGGTGCAGGTCGGGCGGCGTGTGGGGGAGGCCGAGCAGCGCGGCGAGGTAGATGCCGTCGCCCACCAGCCGCACGATCTCGGCCTGCACCGGATCGGTCACCTCGCGCTGCAGCGCGCGGTCCCACATGCCCATGACGTCGATGACGGCCTGCTGCACCTCGCCGGGTCTGCCGTCGATGCTGCGCAGCGCGGCGAGAGTGGAGCGGTAGAGCGCCACCTCCTCGGCGGACGAGGCGTCCGGTGGCTGGAGATACCACTGCGCCAGCGAGGTGCCGGCGGCCTCCGCCTCGACGCGTTGGACGTCGGATCGTTCACCGAGGCGACGCACCAGCGCGGCCATCATCGCGTCCTTGCTGGGGAAGTGGTACAGCAGACCGCCTTTCGAGACGCCGGCCCGAGAGGCCACCGCCTCGAGGGTGGCCTTGTCCGCGCCGTCGTCGAGGAGCAGCGTCTCGAGGGCGTCCAGGATGCGGTCGCGTGTGTCGGCTGCCATGACACGCACTGTACCGGCCGGACGGTTGTTGCTACGCTGTCGGTGTCCGTCGACTGTACCGTCCGGACGGTAAACGAAAGAGGTGCCTCGTGTCCGTGTCCCCGGCAGCGTCCGTGCAGCCGAATCCCGACGATCTCGTACCGGCCGGCGCCACCCGCCGCGACTGGCTCGGTCTGGTGGTGCTGGCCGGTGCCGTGATGCTCATCGCCGTCGACGGCACCGTCCTCGACATCGCGCTGCCGTTCCTCAGCGCGGATCTCCGCCCGAGCAGCACCGAGCTGCTGTGGATCATCGACGTCTACTCGTTCGTCCTCGCCGGCCTGCTGGTCACCATGGGCACCGTCGGCGACCGCATCGGACGACGGCGGTTGCTCCTGATCGGCGCGGTCGGTTTCGGGCTGTCCTCGGTGCTCGCCGCCTTCGCGGTCGACCCCGCGATGATGATCGCGGCCCGTGTGCTGCAGGGCATCTCGGGTGCCACGTTGATGCCCGCCACCCTGGGCCTGATCCGCACGATGTTCCAGGTGCGGCGTGAACGCACGCTCGCGATCGGTGTCTGGGGTGCCATGGCCGGCGGGGGCGCGGCGGCGGGTCCTCTGGTGGGCGGGTGGCTTCTCGAGCACTTCTGGTGGGGCTCGGTCTTCCTGATCAACGTGCCGATCATGATCGCGCTGGTCGTCGTGGGTCCGTTCACCATCCCGGAGTCCAAGGATCCGGAACCGGGCCGATTCGACGTACCCAGCGCCGCGCTGTCGATCCTGGCCATCGTTCCCGTCGTCTACGCGATCAAGGAGACCGTCGCTCACGGGCCGCACCCGTCGATGATTCCGGTTGCGCTGGTCGGTCTGGCCGCTGGCACCGTCTTCGTCCGCCGGCAGGGCCGACTCGTCGCTCCGATGATCGACCTGACGCTGTTCGCGCAGCGTCGCTTCTCGACGGCCGTCGCGACGAACCTGCTGTCCGTCTTCGCGCTGGCGGGAGTCCTGTTCTTCGGCTCGCAGTACCTGCAGTCGGTTCTCGGCACGTCCCCTCTGGAGGCCGGTCTGATCATGCTGCCGGGAACGGCGACGAGCATCGTCGCGTCGCTCGCCGCCGCACATCTCGTACGCCGCTGGGAGGCGGGCACCGTTCTCGCCGTGGGACTCGGGGTCTCCGCGGCGGGGGCACTGCTCCTGACACGTCTCGGTCAGACCGACGGCATCGCCGTGTTCATGGCGTCGTTCGTCCTGGTCGGTGTCGGCGCGGGCCTCGCGCTGACGCTGACGTCGGATCTGGTGGTCGCCTCGGTTCCCGCGCCGCGCGCCGGCGCAGCGTCCGCAATCTCCGAGACGGCGTACGAACTCGGGATCGCCCTCGGCGTCGCGTTGCTCGGTTCGGTGGTGATGGCCGTGTTCCGTGGCGGTATCGACACGTCGGCGCTCGACCCGGACACCGCGTCGGGTGCCCGCGAGACCATCGGCGAGGCGGTCTCGCTCGCGCGGACGCTACCGGCGGAACTCGGTGACGCTCTGACCAGTTCGGCCGGCGCCGCCTTCGTCGACGGGATGCACGTCGCGGCGGTGGCCACCGCGATCGTGCTCGCCGCCAACGCTCTCCTCGTGGCTCTGGCTCTGCGTGGCTCGGACGCCGGCGACGCGCGGGCCGAGCCGGAAAGTCACTCCAGCGATACTCACTCCAGCACGACGAAGGAGTGACCCGGAACGGTCGTCGCCGACGCGGTCGCGTTCGGCGTCGGCTCGTCCCACCACAGCAGCGGTGAGCCGCCCACCGGCACGGTCACCGGCGAGTCGGTGAGGTTGCACGCGATGCTCAGACCACGGCCCGAGGTGGGGTGCGCCCGGTGGATCACGATCCATCGGGCGTCCTCGTCGTAGTCGACGTGCACGCCGGTCAACCACGGGTTCGTGATCTCGGTGCGCTGGGCGCGCAACGCCAGAAGTGCTCGGTAGCAGTCGAGTACGCGGGCGTGATCACCCTCGGTGACCTCGTCCCAGTTCAGCTTCGAGTTCTCGAACGTCGCGGGATCCTGCGGGTCGGGGATGTCCTCGCTGTCCCACCCGTGGGACGCGAACTCGGCCTTGCGGCCCTTCGCGGTGGCCTCACCCAGCTCGGGTTCGGGATGGGAGGTGAAGAACTGGAACGGGGTGGAGGCGTCGAACTCCTCACCCATGAAGAGCATCGGGGTGAAGGGGGACAACAGGATCAGCGCCGCCTTGACCGCCAGCTGCCCCGGCGTGAGTGAGAAGCCGGGACGATCGCCGATTGCGCGGTTGCCCACCTGATCGTGCGTCGTGGTGTACGCGACGAGCGAGCTCGCCGGGAGCACCCGTCGGTCCAGGGGTCGACCGTGCACGCGGCCACGGAAGGTCGAATACGTCCCGGCGTGAAAGAAGCCCTGCGTGATGGTGGTCGCGAGGCACTGCATCGAGCCGAAGTCACCGAAGTAGCCCTGACGTTCGCCGGACACCGCTGCGTGCACGGCATGGTGGACGTCGTCGTCCCACTGGGCAGTGAGGCCGTACCCGCCGCCCGCTCGGGGAGTGATGAGCGTCGGGTCGTTGAGGTCACTCTCCGCGACCAGGCTCAGGGGTCGACCGACGTGCGCCGACAGGGCCTCGGTCTCCACGGCGAGCTGCTCGAGGATGTGGGTGGCCGTGGTGTCGGCCAGGGCGTGCACCGCATCGAGACGGAGCGCGTCCACGTGGAACTGCTCGAACCACCGCAGTGCGTTGTCGATGATGTAGCGCCGCACCGTGTCCGACTCCGCGCCGGCCACGTTGACCGTCTGTCCCCAGGAGTTCGCACCCTCGGACATGTACGGGCCGAACTTCTCGAGGTAGTTGCCCGACGGACCCAGGTGGTTGTAGACCACGTCGAGCGTGACGGCCAGCCCCCGGGCGTGGCAGGCGTCGACGAACCGCTGGAAACCTTCCGGACCGCCGTAGCCCTCGTGGACGCTGTACCACAGGACGCCATCGTAGCCCCAGTTGTGTGTCCCGTTGAAACCGTTGACGGGCATGACCTCCACGAAGGTCACGCCGAGGTCGACGAGGTGATCGAGTCGGTCGATCGCCGCGTCGAACGTCCCCTCCGCGGTGAAGGTGCCGATGTGCAGTTCGTACAGCACGCCGCCCGCCAGCGGGCGACCCGTCCACGCGTCGTCGGTCCACGCGAAGGTGTCCGCGGAGTACAGCGCCGAGGCCTCGTGCACGCCGTCCGGCTGCCGCGGCGAGCGCGGATCCGGGATCACCGCATCGTCGTCGTCCAGGACGAAGCCGTACCGGGCGCCGTCGGCGGCGGGCATCTCGGCGCTCCACCACCCGTCCTTCTCGGTCATCGGGTGCAGGTCGCCGTCGAGGTGCAGTCGGACCCGCTCGGGTGTGGGTGCCCAGACCGCGAACGTCCGGGGTCCAGTGGTGCGGGAAGCGGCGCGAACCGGAGTGCTCATGGACGCATCCTTACCCAGTAGCCGGGCCACCGACACCGGACCGGCGGGGGAGTTGCACCACACCCGGGTCGTCGGGTTCTGTCGCGGTGGTCGCGGTGAGTGCATGCTGGTGGTGTGGACGACGACATGCACGCCCGGTCCGACGACATCTACGAGCTCCCGATGTTCCCGCTCGGCTCGGTGGTACTTCCGGGGGACGACGTGCCGTTGCATGTGTTCGAGCCCCGCTACCGCGCGATGGTGCAGCACTGCCTGGACACCGAGTCGCACTTCGGGGTGGCGCTCATCGAGCGTGGCCACGAGGTCGGCGGCGGGGACGTGCGCGGCGTGGCCGCGGTGTCGACCCGGATCGACCGCGCCCTCCCCACACCGGACGGACGCTTCGTGCTCGAGTGCCGCGGAGTCGACCGGATCCGCGTGCTGGAGTGGCTGCCGGACGATCCGTACCCGCGGGCGCGCGTCACCGCCTGGCCCGATCTCCCGGCGGGCGACGAGTCGCTGGACGAGGTGTACGACCTCGTGCAGGAGCGCACCGACCGGCTGTTCGAGATCCTGACCGGGATCGCACGCTCGCGTGATCTGCCCACACCCGAGGCGCCGCGTGTCGACGCTGACGGAACGCGCTCCGTCGCCGAGGTCTGGGGATTCGCGTCGTCTCTGCCGCTCGGCTCGTCCGATCGCGCGAAGGTGCTCGCGGCAGAAACGGTCGGACGACGACTCCACGTCCTCGCGACCGCTCTCGAGGACGTCATCGCGATCGCCGAGTTCTCCGCACTGCCCGATCTCTGACCGTCCGACGACGCGGTCGGGGTCTCGATCCGACAGTCGTGGTCCGCGGTCGTTGCTCGCCCACTAGGGTTCTCGGGGCGGGGGTACGCAATCGACACAGGAGGACCCGAGTGGCTCACGAGCGAGCGGGACAACGGGCACAGGCATCGGATCTGGTCGATCTGTCGCATCTGGTGACGGCCTACTACAGCGTGAAGCCGGACGTCGAGAATCCCGATCAGCAGGTGGTCTTCGGTACCTCCGGACATCGCGGATCGTCCCTGGACGGCGCTTTCAACGAAGACCACATCGTGGCCACGACACAGGCCATCGTGGAGTACCGGTCCGCGCAGGGCACCACGGGACCGCTCTTCCTCGGTCGCGACACCCACGCGCTCTCCGAGCCCGCGTGGGTCACCGCCGTGGAAGTTCTCGCCGCCAACGGCGTTGTGGTGCTGGTGGATTCGGCAGACCGCTACACGCCCACCCCGGCGGTGAGCCACGCGATCCTGCGTCACAACGCCTCGGGCCCGTCGGCGCTCGCGGACGGCATCGTCGTCACGCCGTCCCACAACCCGCCGCGCGACGGCGGTTTCAAGTACAACCCGCCGAACGGTGGACCCGCCGACAGCGACGCCACCTCCGTGATCGCGGCGCGCGCCAACGAGATCCTGCGCTCCGGTGTGTCGTCCGTGAAGCGCGTGTCTCTGGCGTCGGCACTGGCCGGGTCCGTGCAGAAGTACGATTTCCTCACCACCTACGTGGACGATCTCCCGTCCGTCGTCGACATCGATGCCATCCGGTCCGCGGGTGTGCGCATCGGCGCCGATCCGCTGGGCGGTGCGAGCGTCGACTACTGGGCGGCGATCGCCGAACGGCACCGCCTCGATCTGACCGTGGTCAACCCGCTGGTCGACGCGACATTCCGGTTCATGACCCTGGACACCGACGGCAAGATCCGGATGGACTGCTCGTCGCCCAACGCGATGGCGTCGCTGATCGGCGCCCGGCACGACTACGACGTGTCGACGGGCAACGACGCCGATGCGGACCGGCACGGCATCGTCACCCCCGACGGCGGACTGATGAACCCGAACCACTACCTCGCGGTGGCGATCGACTACTTGTTCTCGCACCGGCCGGGATGGCCCGCCGAGGCGGCGGTCGGCAAGACCCTCGTCAGTTCCTCGATGATCGACCGCGTCGTGGCCTCGCTCGGTCGCACCCTGCTCGAGGTGCCCGTGGGGTTCAAGTGGTTCGTGCCCGGTCTCGTCTCCGGTGAGATCGGGTTCGGCGGCGAGGAGAGCGCCGGCGCCTCGTTCCTGCGGACGGACGGATCCGTCTGGACCACCGACAAGGACGGCATCATCCTGGCCCTGCTCGCCTCCGAGATCACCGCGGTGACCGGGAAGACACCGTCGACCCGCTACCGGGAGCTCACCGAGCAGTTCGGTGACCCGTCCTACGCACGCACCGATGCGCCCGCGACGCGCGAGCAGAAGGCCGTGTTGGCGAAGCTGTCGGCGGAGCAGGTCACCGCGACCACCCTGGCGGGGGAGGACATCACCGCCACGCTCACCTCGGCTCCCGGCAACGGGGCGGCTCTGGGCGGACTCAAGGTCACCACGGACAGCGCCTGGTTCGCCGCTCGGCCGTCGGGTACGGAGGACGTCTACAAGATCTACGCCGAGTCCTTCCGCGGTGCGGATCACCTCGCCGAGGTGCAGAGCGCCGCACGCGATCTCGTGTCGTCCGTCCTGACCGGGGAGTGAGCGCCGCAGCAGGGGCCGGTGCCGGGACGCGGGGGACCGCCCCCGATCCCACCCGCGACATCTGGATCCTCGTCTCGGCCGCGTTCGTCATCGCACTCGGCTTCGGCATCGTCGCGCCCGCGCTCCCGGGGTTCGCGCTCGCCTTCGGGGTCGACGAGTTCGCGGTCACCGTCATCATCAGTGCCTTCGCGGCGACACGGCTGATCTTCGCGCCCGCCAGCGGATCGCTCGTGCAGCGCATCGGCGAGCGCCGGGTCTACCTCACCGGTCTCGTCGTCGTCGCGGTGTCGACCGGGTTGTGCGCACTGGCCCAGACGTACTGGCAACTCCTCCTCTTCCGGTCGCTCGGCGGTATCGGGTCCACCATGTTCACCGTGTCCGCGCTGGGACTGCTCATCCGGATCGCCCCGCCCGATCGCCGCGGGCGCGTCTCCGGCATGTACGCGTCGAGCTTCCTGGCCGGCACAGTCCTGGGCCCGTTCGTGGGCGGCATCGTGCTCGGTGTCGGAGGTCTGCGGGCGCCGTTCGTCTTCTACGCCGTGACGCTGGTCGCGGCCGCCGCCGTCGTCGCGGTGGGCCTACGAACACCCGCCGCGACCACGGAGGCCGATCGGGACGCGGCGGTGGTGCTGCGGTTCGCCGACGCCCTGCGCTCCCCGACGTACCGGTCGGCCCTGCTGTCCAACTTCGCCAACGGATGGGCGGTGTTCGGCGTGCGCACGGCCATCGTGCCGCTGTTCGTCGTCGTTGCGCTCGGACGCAGCGATTCCATGGCCGCCGTGGCCCTCGCGGTGTTCGCGGTGGGCAACGCGGTGGTGTTGGTGCCGGCGGGGCGATGGTCCGATCGGTACGGGCGCAAGCCGTTCCTCGTCGCCGGGCTCCTGCTGTGCGGCGCATCGACCGCGACCATGGGCATCTCGGGATCGACGGAGGTGTTTCTCGTGATCACCTTCGTCGCCGGGCTCGGGTCCGGGCTGATCACGCCGACCCAGCAGGCGGCGGTGGCCGACATGATCGGCTCGCGCGCCCGCGGAGGCCCCGTCCTCGCCGCATTCCAGATGGCCATGGACGTGGGCTCGGTCATCGGGCCGCTGGTCGCCGGTGTACTCGTGACGGAACTCTCCTACGCGGCCGCGTTCGGGACCTCGGGTGCCATCCTGCTGATCGCCGCGGTCGGCTGGATGGTGGTACCCGACACGCGGTCCGGGCGGGTGTCGCTGACCGGGAAGCCCAGCGCGGTGACGATCGATCCGGACGGCGTCTCAGGCGGTGCCGACACCGATGAGGGATCCGACGGCGTAGGTCGCCGCGACGGCGAGTGAGCCGAACAGCAGTTGGCGGAGGGCTCCGACGACGGTCGACCGCGAGGTGAAGTGTGCGGCGAGCGCGCCCGCGATCATGAGGCCCACGGCGCCGCACGCGAGCCCGAGGGCGAGGACGTCCGACCCCAGCAGGAACGGAATGATCGGAATGATCGCGCCGATCGAGAACAGGACGAAGGACGATCCGGCCGCCACCCACGGTGACGGCTTCTCAGTGGGGTCGACACCCAACTCCCGCGAGATGTGCAGATCTACAGCACGATCGGCGTCCGTGTGGATCTCGCGCGCGGCGACCGTGGCCGTCTCGGTCGACATGCCCATGTCGGTGAGCATGCCCACCAACTCCGCCTGTTCGGCCTCCGGGTACTTCGTGAACGCGGCGCGCTCGGTGCTCACCTCGGCATCGATCTGCTCGTTCTGCGTGGACACGGACGTGAACTCGCCGAGTGCCATCGAGAACGCCCCCGCGGCGAGGCCGGCGATGCCGCTGAGGACCAGCGTGTGCGTCGAGACGCCCGCACCGCCGACACCCGCGATGAGCGAGGTGTTGGTCACCAGTCCGTCCATGGCCCCGAACGTGGCGGCCCGGAGCCAGCCTCCCGAGACGTCGGCGTGAGTGTGATCGATGTCGTGGGGCAGGCCGGGCCCTCCCTCGACGGGCACGGCGGACGCCTGCGGATCACGGGGCTCGATGTGGGTCACGGGGCGAATGTACGCGCGCCGGAACGGCTCTACCAGCAAGCATTGGCATACCTGACATCCAGTTCTCAGCACACTGTCAGTCGCGCGTGACACAGTATTCGCGTGAATGCCTCGAAATCGTCGTCATCGAAATCGTCGAGCAAGTACACGCCACAGAAGTCGTCGAGCACGTCGACCTATGTTCTGGGCGGTCTCGCTCTCCTGGTCATCGCGGCCGTCGTCATCGGCGGAGTGTTGTGGCAGAACTCCCGCAGCCAGCCGCGCGCCGACGGATACGGGTCCGTGCAGAATGCGGCGGTCACCTCCTCGGTCGACGACGACGGCGTGGTGCGGCTGGGTCTCCCGGAGGCGACACGCACGGTCGACATCTACGAGGACGCGATGTGCCCGTACTGCGCCGAGTTGGAGAACACCTACGGCCAGGAACTCGCGCAGAAGATCGACGAGGGCACCATCGCGGTGCGCTATCACATGCTCGACTTCCTGAATCAGTTGTCGCCCAGCGGTGACTACAGCACCCGTGCGGCCGCCGCATCGCAGTGCGTCGCCGCCACGGGCGACGGGCCCGCCTACTCAGCGTTCCACTCGGCCCTGTTCTCGCCGGACTTCCAGCCGGAGGAGAAGGGCAGCGCGGACCACACCGCCGACGAGCTCGCCGCCCGCGCCACGGAGGCGGGAGCCTCCGACGAGGCGGCACAGTGCATCACCGACGGAACGCGAGTGGCGGACGCCGCCACCGACGCTGCGACGGGAAGCGCGGCGCTCGCAGCTGCCGGCGCGCGAGGCACTCCCACCGTCATCGTGGACGGCGCGATCGTCGACACCACCACCAACTCCGCCTGGGTGTCCGATCTCGGCTGACGCTGATTTGGACCTGGTCGAACCGATGGTGTAACTTCGGTCGAGCGTTCTTCGAGCGGTGCGAAACACTGTTTCTCACGGTCAGAAGAGCACGGGGCTATGGCGCAGCTGGTAGCGCACCACACTGGCAGTGTGGGGGTCAGGGGTTCGAGTCCCCTTAGCTCCACCGAGTAACAGCTCCACCGAAGTAGGCAGATACGCGAAAGGCCCCGTACCGGTCAGGTACGGGGCCTTTCGCGTGTGATGTGGTGTCAGTGCGCTGCGTCGTACGCGCTCTGCACCTCGGAGGGAATGCGCCCGCGGCTCGACACCGTGAATCCCGCGTCCACGGCCCATTCGCGCACGGCCCTGGTCTGTTCGGGACTGCGTCGTCCCATCGGCTTCGTGCTGCGTCGTCCGCTGTGCGTTCCGGCCGACACCTTCGCCGCGTGCTCGATGTAATAGCCCAGAACACGTCGGAACTCGGCGGCATTGTCGGGCCCGAGGTCGATCTCGTAGTGCGTGCCGTCGACCGCGAACGTGATGTGTTCGCCGTCGTCCTCGAGAGGTGTTCTGTCGATGTCGTCGACCAGCTGAACAACGACCTTCTTCGCCATGTCTTCTGCTTTCGTCGCTGAGCTCGGTTAATCACGCTTTGCCGAGACCATACCGTGTGAACCGCCCTTCCAATTCGGTCGGGGGCGCCGCGATACACGTCATTTTCTCGGGGCGCGGAGCCATTGTGCACGGATATCGCGATTCACGCTGTCCGGACTCGCGAACGGTCACGACGGGGTCACGGACGGCTACCGATCATCACACGTTCAACCAATTCGCCGTGCCATTCTTGGAAATCGCGAGAACATCGTGTCGGCGCACGTGCGCCGAGGTGGGAAGTGGGGCGTATGCGATCGTCGGTTGCACGACACTGTGGTGTCTCGATCCTCGCGGTCGCACTGGTCTCCGTGGCGGTCCCGCCGGGGGCCGCTGCGATCCCGGTGACACCGGACGCACCGCTCGCGGGCACCGTGATCTTCCTCGATCCCGGACACCAGGGAACGGGCCACGAGGAGAACCTCGCGGCGCAGGTGGACGACGGCCGGGGCGGTACGAAGGACTGCCAGACGAGCGGGATGACGGCGCTCGGCGGAACGCCGGAACACACCATCGTCTGGGACGTGTCGCAACTGGTGGCCTCGCGCCTCGAGAGGCTGGGTGCCGAGATCGTGCTGAGCCGGCCGGACGACACGGGATGGGGTGGGTGCATCACCGACCGCGCGCGAGCGGCGAGTGCATCGGGCGCCGCGGTGGCGGTGAGTGTTCACGCCGACTCCACCTCACTCCGGTCCGACGACGCGCATCACGGATTCCACGTCATCGTCCCGGCGCTGCCGGTGCCGTCCGCCGACGTCGACGAGGTGCAGTCCGGTGAGGGACGGCGGGCATCCACCGCCATGCGGGACGCGTACGAGCGAGCCGGATTCACACCGGCGAACTATGCGGGGGTGGACGGGCTGCAGGTGCGATCCGACGTGGCCGCCCCCGCTCTCACGACCGTCCCCGTCGTCTTCCTCGAGATGGGCAACGGGTCGAACCCGTCGGATGCCGCCGAGCTCGAGAGTGCCGAGGGTCGCGCGTCCCATGCGGCGGCGATCGCGACCGGGATCGTCGATTTCGTGGCGGGAAGGCCGGAGGCCGGTCGGTGAGGGCGGGAAGGCCGGAGGCCGGTCGGTGAGGGCGGGAAGGCCGGAGGCCGGTCGGTAGGGGTGGGGAGGCTGAATCGGCTGACGTACCCTGACGCGGTGTCTCGCAGCGCTGTTCCGGTCGTCCTCGTCGCCGGGTACCTCGGATCCGGTAAGACGACGTTGCTCAACCATCTCCTCCGCCGCAATCACGGCATTCGAATCGGTGTGGTGGTCAACGACTTCGGCGCCGTGGACATCGACTCGATGCTGGTCGCCGGGCAGGTCGACTCGATGATCACCCTGGGCAACGGCTGTCTGTGTTGCGCCGTCGACACCGAGGATCTCGACGAGATGTTCGGAGCCCTCACCGCGACCAGTGCCGCCGTCGACGCGATCGTCGTCGAGGCCAGCGGTGTGGCGGAGCCACGTGCTCTCATCAGGATGGTCGTCGCGAGCACCGACTCGCGGATCCGGTACGGCGGCATGGTGATGGTCGTGGACGCCCTGCACGTACTCGAGTCGACGGCCCGGCACCAGCACCTCGCTCAGCATCTCGGACTCGCCGACCTGGTGGTGGTGAACAAAGCGGATGCGGTGGGACCCGGACGCATCGACGAGGTGCTCACGCTGGTGCGCGACGCGGCTCCCCCTGCCCCGACGGTGGTGACGTCGCACGGAGCCGTGGACGTGTCGCTCCTTCTCGATCCGCCGGAGCGCCCCGACGACGGGCCCCGGCAACTCGCGCTCGACGATCTGTTGCGGGAGCAGGACGATCCCCACGACCACCTGCACGCGAGTTACGAGACGTTCAGCGTCGAGACCAGCGACTGCCTCGATCCGCGGGCGTTCTTCGAGTTCCTCGAGAACCCGCCGCCGGGGCTGTACAGATCCAAGGGATTCGTTCGATTCGGCCGTGGCGCGGCGCGATTCGTCGTCCAGACGGTCGGCGTCCACATCGACGTCGAGACCGCCTCGTCCCGTGGAGACACCGCGCTGGTCTTCATCGGCTCGGGACTCGACGTCGCGGCGGCGCGTGCCCGGATCGAGGCGATGATCCGCACCGAGAGTGCGACCGACGCAGAATCACTCGTGGTGCACAGGTTCCTGCGCACCAGCGACCGCTAGAGCCCCACCCACTCGCTGGTGCCGCCGGGGAACTGCTGGCGCTTCCAGATCGGCACCTCGGTCTTGATGCGATCGACCAACGCCTGCAACGCTGCGAATGCTTCGGCGCGATGGGGAGACGCGACCGCGGCGACGAGAGCGGTGTCACCGATCGTCAGGTCGCCGACGCGATGCACGGCCGCCGTCGGCAGACCGGACGACGCGGCCGCGTCCTCGCAGCAGCGACGCAGGAACTTCTCGGCGTCGGGGTGGGCTCGGTACTCGAGTGCCGACACCGACTCGCCGTGGTCGTGGTCGCGGACGACTCCCCAGAACACCAGCACGGCACCGTGTTCAGGACCCGAGACGGCGTCGGAGACCTCCGCCGGATCGATCGGATCGCTCGAGATCCGGGCGAGAACCGTTGTCATTCGTGAGCACCGCCTCCGCGTACCTGGGCGACGAGATGGTCCACGATCGGATCCAGCACCGTCAGTCCGTCCTTCACTCCGCCGGGTGATCCGGGCAGGTTCACGATCACTGTCTTCCCAGCGACGCCCACCAACCCGCGGCTGATCGAGGCGTGCACGGTGGCTGCCAGTCCCGTACGTCGGATCTCCTCCGCGACGCCGGGTAGTTCGCGGTCGAGCAGTGGCCGGGTGGCGTCGGGTGTGGCGTCGGTGGGGGAGACGCCCGTGCCGCCGGTGCTGATGATCAGGGCGGGTTCGCCGGTGAGGGCGTCTCGTAAGCCCGCGGCCACGTCGGCGTCTGCCACCACGAGAGGTCCCCGAACGTCGAAACCGCGGTCACCGAGCCACGACACGATGCGCGGTCCCGTGGTGTCCTCGCGCGTCCCGGCTGCGCCGCCGGTGGACGCGACGACGACGACCGCAGTTCGATCACCGAGAGGCGTTGCTGTGGAGGAGGTGTCGGGCTGGTGGTCGTCGCGCGTCCACACGCCGCGCTTGCCACCCTCCTTGCGGATCAGACGCACCGACTCGATCGACGCTGCCGGATCCACGGCCTTGACCATGTCGTGCAGCGTGAGCCCGGCGATGGACACCGCCGTCAGTGCTTCCATCTCGACGCCCGTCCGCCCGGTCGTGACGGCTGTGGCCTCTATCGTGATCGTGTCGTCGGTGAAGCCGAAGGACACCGCGACCGAGGACAGCGGAAGCGGATGGCACAGCGGAATGAGATCGGACGTCCGCTTCGCTCCGGCGATGCCGGCGATGCGCGCGGTCGACAGGACATCGGCCTTCGGCATGCCGTCGGCACGCACCAGGGCGATCACGTCCCGAGTCGTCCGCAGGGACCCGGCGGCGACCGCGGTGCGCGTGGTCTCGCTCTTCCCGCTGACGTCGACCATGCGGGCCCGGCCGTCGGAGTCCAGGTGCGAGAGCCCTGTGGAGGAACTCCCGGACGAGTGCGCAGCGAATGAATCGTTCACAGCGGCCACACTCGCACACTGTTGCCCGCGGGCACCTCGACGGTGTCCGCGGGGACGTCGACCAAAACATCGGCGGCGGCCATCGACACCACCAGGTGCGACCCCGGTCCGGACGACACCACGACGCCGGTCTCCGTGAGTCGGCCCCGCAGGAACTGACGCCGTCCGGGCAGGGATCGGACTGCCTCGTCGGCGATGCGCTCGGTGACGGTCGCGTCGGGGAGGCCCGAGAGCCTCCGGATCGCCGGACGGGCGAAGACGAGGTAAGATACCAGGGTGCTCACGGGATTGCCGGGGAAGCTGATCACCGGGGTGCCGTCGAGGTCGGTCCACCCCTGCGGCCCACCGGGCTGCATCGCGACGTGGGTGAAAATTCCCCCGCGGGGGCCGAGCACGTCCCGGACCACCTCGAAGTCGCCCATCGACACACCCCCCGAGGTGATGATCACGTCCGCGTTCTCGGCGGCCTCGGACAGCATCGCGGAGAACTCGTCGGCGGTGTCGGTACTGCGGCCGCGGAACGTCACCACGGCGCCGTCCGCGGTCACCGAGGTCGCGAGCGTGAGACCGTTCGAGTCGTACAGCTGACCGGGTCCGAGTGCACTGCCCGCCTCGACGAGTTCGGCGCCGGTCGCGATGACCGCGACCCGCAGCCGGGGGCGGACGGTGACGTCGGATCGGCCGACGGCCGTGAGAGCGCCGAGGTGACGGGGGCCGAGCGTCGTGCCGGCTGTGACGACGACCGACCCCGCCGCGATGTCGCTGCCCTGCTCCCGCACGTACTCACCCGAGCGCCGTGAGCCGAGGACGCGGACACCGTCCCCGTCCATCTCGGTGTCCTCGACGGGGATCACCGCGTCGGCGCCCTCGGGTACCGGAGCGCCGGTCATGATCTTGCGTGCCGTGCCCGACCGATGCCGTTCGTCCCCGGCGTCGCCGGCGGCGAGAACGCCGGTGACCGGCAGTGTGACCGGTACGCGGGCAACCGATTCCGCGTCGACCGCGTATCCGTCCATCTGGGAGTTCCGGAAGTTGGGGACGTCGATGAGGGCCTCGATGTCCGCGTGCGTCACGCGGCCGAGCGCATCGGTGAGCGGAACCGTCTCCGGGGGGCGAGCGGACCACGCGCGGGTGATCATCTCGTCGATCCGAACGGCGTGATCCTCGACCGAGCGTGCCGACGTCGTGTGCGCATGGCCCATGCGGTCATCCTAGAGCGGGAATGAGGACGGTCGGGTTCCCGTTGCCCCGAACGGGCATACTGACGTGAACGGCGAGTGGAGGTGATCGAATGACGACGGTGAGCATGGGAATTCCCAGCCTGCCCGGTGTCGTGCGCGCGCCGTCCATGGTCGGCCGTCCGGACGTTCCGCACCTGCTGGACAGTTTCGGTCGCATCGCGCGGGACCTGCGCATCTCGGTCACCGAGAAGTGCTCGCTGCGATGCACCTACTGCATGCCGGCCGAGGGGCTGCCGAACCTGGAGTTCGAACAACTGCTCACCGCGCAGGAGATCGCCCGCCTCGTCGGCGTCGCCGATCGACTCCTCGGTGTGCGCGAGGTCCGCTTCACCGGCGGCGAGCCGTTGGTCCGCAAGGACATCGTGGACATCATCGCCCTGACCTCTCAGCACGCACCCGGTGTCGAACTGTCGATGACCACCAACGGCATCGGCCTCGAACGCCGAGCGGAGCGTCTTCGCGAGGCGGGTCTGACCCGGGTCAACGTCTCTCTCGACACGATCGACCGCAAGCACTTCGCATCGTTGACCCGGCGGGACCGGTTGCCCGCCGTGCTCGGCGGCATCGACGGGGCCCTGGCGGCCGGACTGACGCCGGTCAAGATCAACGCCGTTCTCATGCGCGAGACTCTGCACGGCGCTCAGGACCTGGTGCAATGGTGCCTGGACCGAGGTGTCGATCTGCGGTTCATCGAGCAGATGCCGCTCGACGCCGACCGGGAGTGGGCGCGCTCGACGATGGTGTCGGCGGCGGAACTGCTCGATCTGCTCGGGGAGCGGTTCACGCTCACCGAGATCGGCCGCACCGATCCGTCCGCGCCCGCCGAGGAGTGGACCGTGAACGGTGGCCCCGCCACGGTGGGCATCATCGCCTCGGTCACCCGGTCCTTCTGCGCCGACTGCGACCGGACCCGGTTGACGGCGGAGGGGACCGTGCGGTCCTGCCTGTTCAGCGATTCCGAGACCGATCTGCGGGTGGCGTTGCGCGGGGGTGCGACCGACGAGGAGATCGCGGACCTCTGGCGTGGAGCGATGTGGAACAAGTGGGCCGGCCACGGGATGGAACGTGAGGACTTCGTGCCGCCGGAACGCTCGATGGGTGCCATCGGTGGTTGAGTCCGTGACTGTGGACGTGCGGTACTTCGCGGGGGCCGCGGACGCTGCGGGCACCACGCAGGAGTCGTACGACCTGAGGGTCGGCGCGACCGTGGCGGACGTGAAGTCGGCGCTGCGTGGACGCCACGGGCAGAAATTGAATCGTGTGCTGGACGTGGCGGTGTTCCTCATCGGCGACGAGATGGTCCGCGACGAGGCCTACCCCGTCGGTTCCCGGATCGACGTCCTCCCGCCCTTCGCCGGCGGCTAGAGATGGCGTTCGTCAAACGGCGTGAAAACGCGCATCCCGACTTCTTCGCCGCCGAGGCTGCAGGTCTGCGGTGGCTCGCCGACGGGGGAGCGCCGACGGTCGACGTCCTCGAGGTCGCGGCCGACCACATCGTTCTCGAACGCCTCGACTCCGTCCGGCCGACGCCGGACGCTGCTCGCCGTTTCGGCGCACTGCTCGCCCGCACCCACGACAGCGGTGCCCCCCGGTTCGGCTCGCCGCCTGCAGGTTTCGACGGAACGCTGTTCATCGGGTCGCGCACCATGTCGTCGGTGGAGCACGACCGCTGGGGTGAGTTCTACGCGCAGGAACGGGTGCTGCCGTATCTCCGCGTCGCGGTCGACGCCGGCACGGTCACGCGGGACGAGGCCGACCTCGTGGAGCGTGCCTGCTCCGTCGTCGCGGACGGGTCGTTCGACTCGACCGACCCTCCGGCGCGTCTGCACGGCGACCTGTGGACCGGCAACGTGCTCTGGACGCCCGGCGGCGTGACGCTCATCGACCCCGCGGCGCACGGCGGACACCGCGAGACGGACCTCGCCATGCTGTCCCTCTTCGGCTGTCCGCACCTCGAGCACCTTCTCGACGGCTATCAGGAGCAGCACGAGCTCGCTCCGGGTGCCGAGGAACGGGTGCCTCTGCATCAGCTGCATCCCCTCGCCGTGCACGCGGCGGGCCACGGCCGGAGCTACGGCGTGGCACTGGCCGACGCCGCGACGCGAACCCTCGCGCTGGCCTGAGGTCAGGCGGAGGCGATGCGGCGGGCGAGATCCTCCCAGCCGCCGGCGAGGCGCTCGGTGGTCATTCCGGCGTCGCGTTGCAGGTGCAGCACCAGAGTGGCCTCGAGCGGGGCGAGCAGCGCGTAGGCCAGCAACGTGACATCGCCCGACACGCCGATCTGCCGCAGCAGTGTGCTCACGTGGGTCAGGCCGACCGCGTGGGCGGGCGCGGAGAAGCGCGAGACGGGCGAGTTCTCGGCTGCCCGCAGCACCTCACCCTGCACGGCGACCAGGTCGAGGCGGGCACGGCCGAACGCGACGAGTCGATCGAGCGGTGGTGCGCCGGGGCCCAGCGGGGGAGGACCGAAGAGGAAGGCCTGTTGGAGTTCGGTCTCGGTGTGGTCCAGAAGAGCGAACATCAGACCCGCACGACTGCCGAACCGACGGAACACGGTGCCCTTGCCCACACCTGCGCGGGCTGCCACGGCGTCCATGGTGACGGAGTCCGCTCCGCGCTCGTCGACCAGCCCGATCGCGGCGTCGAGGAGCAGACGGCGGTTGCGCGCGGCGTCGCAGCGCTCGCTGTCGTCGGCCGCCATCGGCAGAGGGGCATGTGTCACACCGTCAGGATAGCGCGTCACGGAAGAAAGTGGACTACGGTCCGGTTGTAGATCACGGACACACTTCGTCGAAAGGACCCACCCATGAGCCGCGTCATCGCACTCGTCGGCAGCCTCCGCGCCGCCTCCATCACCCGTCGTCTCGCCGAGACCGCCGCGTCCGTCGCACCCGAGGGCGTCGAGGTCGTCATCCACGAGGGCCTCGGAGACCTTCCGTTCTACAACGAGGACATCGACACCCCCGAGTCGGTCGCTTCGCTCGACACCGTGACCGCTCTGCGCGCGGCCGTCCAGGACGCCGACGCCGTGTTGCTGCTCACGCCCGAGTACAACGGCACCATCCCCGCAGTACTCAAGAACGCCATCGACTGGCTCTCCCGCCCCTACGGCAGCGGCGCCATCTCCACCAAGCCGACCGCCGTCATCAGTTCCTCGCCGAGCTCGAACGGCGCACGGTGGGCCAAGGAGGACACGGAGAAGGCGGCGCGGATCGCCGGCGCGAGCGTGCTCGACGACGTCGATCTCGCCATCGGTGGCGTGGTGGCCGCGATCGACGGGGGCCATCCCCGTGACAACTCACAGATCGCCGCGGACATCGCCGAGGTCGTCACGGCGCTCACCCGCGCGGAGCTCGTCGACGCCTGAGGCTCGAGGCCCCGTCCGTATCGCGGTCTCGCGACGCGCCCGAGGGGTCGCGACACGCCGGAGTTTTCCGCGTCCGACCAGGTAATTCCACCAGTGTCATTACAAAGTGTGGTGTTGCCTTGCACTGTCGGACACTAGGTGTAGTGTCTTGAACACCGAGAGGCCACAACGGCTCGAGGCCCGCATCACCCCCTTTTCGGAGGGGTGGATGCGGGTCCGGCGCGGTCTCTCGGACAGGTTGTCAGTGGTGTGCACGGCAGAGTCGGCGGGTCTCGCTTTCTCCAGTGCGATCCCACAGCAGCAGTGCAGGACAGCTCTCGGGCGAACAGCGAGCGCATCCGGACACAGGATGCGGAGAAGAGGATTCATGAGCGCCACCACCGTCACCGTCTACACCAAGCCCGCCTGCGTGCAGTGCAAGGCCACGTACCGCGCTCTCGACAAAGAGGGCATCGAGTACGACGTCATCGACATCTCGCAGGATCCCGAGGCACGTGACTACGTCATGGCGCTCGGCTACCTGCAGGCACCTGTCGTCGTCGCAGGCGAGGACCACTGGTCCGGCTTCCGTCCCGACCGCATCAAGACCCTCGTCACCGCCGCTGCCTGAAGCGCGTCCGCCGCGCCTTCCGACGAGGAGGCCGGCTCGGGTGAGTTCCCGACTCACCGCTGACGGCCGACCCACCCGGTCCGCGCCGTCGCGAATGTCGAAGAAGTGCGCAGAGTCGGCGGAGGATGGAGCATCGTGTCCGAATCGCTGGTCTACTTCTCGAGCGTCTCGGAGAACACCCACCGGTTCGTGGAGAAGCTCGAGATCCCCGCGACGCGCATCCCCGTTCGCTATCCCCGCGACGACGTGGAGATCGACCGTCCGTACGTCCTGATCCTCCCGACCTACGGCGGCGGCACCACCGCGCTGGGGCGCGACACGAGTTACGTCCCCAAGCCCGTCATCCGGTTCCTCAACAACGAGCACAACCGGTCCCTCATTCGCGCCGTCATCGCCGCGGGCAACACCAACTTCGGCGATTCGTACTGTTTCGCGGGGGACGTGGTCTCGGCAAAATGTCAGGTCCCGTTCCTCTATCGCTTCGAAGTCATGGGTACCCCGGAGGACGTGGAGCGGGTCCGCACCGGACTCGCCGAGTTCTGGGACCGGCTCGACGCGACCTGCACCATCTGATCGTCCGCACCAGTACCGCCCATCATCGATCTCAGGAGTACGCACATGGCACCGACCATCACCGACTCGTCTCCCGCCGTGTCGCGCCGTGACGACTCGGAGCTCGACTATCACGCTCTGAACGCGATGCTCAACCTGTACGGGCCGAACGGCGAGATCCAGTTCGAGAAGGACCGGGACGCCGCGCGGGCGTACTTCCTGCAGCACGTCAACCAGAACACGGTCTTCTTCCACAACCTCGACGAGAAGCTCGACTACCTGGTGGAGGAGAACTACTACGAGGCAGAGGTTCTCGACCAGTACTCGCGATCCTTCGTCAAGGGTCTGATCGAGCACGCCTACTCCAAGAAGTTCCGGTTCCCCACCTTCCTGGGTGCGTTCAAGTACTACACGTCCTACACACTCAAGACGTTCGACGGGAAGCGCTACCTGGAGCGCTTCGAGGATCGCGTGTGCATGGTCGCGCTGACGCTGGCCGCCGGCAACGAGACTCTCGCGACCGACCTGGTCGACGAGATCATCGCCGGCCGCTTCCAGCCGGCCACTCCCACGTTCCTCAACTCGGGCAAGAAGCAGCGCGGCGAGCCCGTCTCCTGCTTCCTCCTGCGCATCGAGGACAACATGGAGTCCATCGGTCGCTCCATCAACTCGGCACTGCAGCTGTCCAAGCGTGGTGGCGGAGTCGCGTTGCTGCTCAGCAACATTCGTGAATCCGGTGCGCCGATCAAGCGCATCGAGAACCAGTCTTCGGGCGTCATCCCCATCATGAAGCTGCTCGAGGACTCGTTCTCGTACGCCAACCAGCTCGGAGCGCGGCAGGGTGCCGGCGCGGTGTACCTGCACGCGCACCACCCGGACATCTACAAGTTCCTCGACACCAAGCGCGAGAACGCCGACGAGAAGATCCGCATCAAGACGCTGTCCCTCGGCATCGTCATCCCGGACATCACGTTCGAGCTGGCGAAGAAGAACGAGGACATGTACCTCTTCTCGCCGTACGACGTCGAGCGCATCTACGGCAAGCCCTTCGCCGACGTGAACGTCAGCGAGACGTACCACGAGATGGTCGACGACGCGCGCATCCGCAAGACGAAGATCAAGGCGCGCGAGTTCTTCCAGACCCTCGCCGAGCTGCAGTTCGAGTCGGGCTACCCCTACATCATGTTCGAGGACACGGTGAACCGGGCCAATCCCATCGAGGGCAAGATCACGCACTCGAACCTGTGCTCGGAGATCCTGCAGGTCTCGACGCCGTCCACGTTCAACGAGGATCTCTCGTACAGCCATGTGGGCAAGGACATCTCGTGCAACCTGGGTTCGCTGAACATCGCGAAGACCATGGACTCGCCCGACTTCGCGCAGACCATCGAGGTCGCCATCCGCGGCTTGACGGCCGTGTCGGACCAGACCCACATCTACTCGGTGCCGTCCATCGAGCAGGGCAACAACACCTCGCACGCCATCGGCCTCGGCCAGATGAACCTGCACGGCTACCTCGCTCGTGAGCGCATCCACTACGGCAGCGAGGAGGGTGTCGATTTCACCGACATCTACTTCTACACCGTGCTGTTCCATGCGCTGCGGGCCTCGAACCGTCTGGCGAAGGAGCGCGGCAGCTACTTCGGAGGCTTCCCGCAGTCCAAGTACGCGTCGGGCGAGTTCTTCGACAAGTACACCGAGCGCGCCTGGGAGCCCAAGACAGCGCGTGTCCGAGAGTTGTTCTCCCAGTCGGGAATCAGCATCCCGACGCAGGACGACTGGGTCGAGTTGAAGGCGTCGGTGCAGCAGCACGGCATCTACAACCAGAACCTGCAGGCCGTCCCGCCGACCGGCTCCATCTCGTACATCAACTACTCCACCAGTTCCATCCACCCGGTGGCGTCGAAGATCGAGATCCGCAAGGAAGGCAAGATCGGCCGCGTCTACTATCCGGCGCCGTACCTGACCAACGACAACCTGGAGTACTACCAGGACGCGTACGAAATCGGCTACGAGAAGATCATCGACACGTATGCGGCAGCGACGCAGCACGTCGACCAGGGCCTGTCCCTCACGCTGTTCTTCAAGGACACCGCGAGCACCCGCGACATCAACAAGGCGCAGATCTACGCGTGGCGCAAGGGAATCAAGACGCTGTACTACATCCGGCTGCGCCAGATGGCCCTCGAGGGGACCGAGGTCGAGGGTTGCGTCAGCTGCATGCTCTAGTGGGCTTCGCCCCCGTGCGCCTTGTGCGCATCTGACGATGCGCACAAGGCGCACGGACGGGTGTCGTACCGGTCGTGCACCATCCCCGCATGCGCATCCGGGGGGACGAACATGAATTGCATCGACTAGTGGACGACCAGTCAGGCCTGTTCACTCAATCGCAAGTGACGGGCCTCGGGTACAGCCGAGACAGAGTTCGGCGCCACGTCGAGTCGGGCCGCTGGGCGATCGTTCTTCGGGGCGTCTACGCCATCGCAGCAGGTCCGCTCGATCGGGAACAGACTTTGCGCGCCGCCCTGCTCTACGGCGGCCCGGACTCCTTGCTCAGTCACCGGAGCGCAGCGGAGGAGTGGGGTCTGCGGCGAGTCTCATCGGGTGCACGCGCCCATGTCACGGTTCCCTACGGCCGTTCGGCGCGGTGCCAGAGTCCCACCAGGGTTCGCTCCCGAGTGACGGCGACGGGACCGGTGGCCCGCGTCGGGTCAGTTCTACATCCCGGGGTCGTGGTGCATCGGTCCCGCGCTCATGCACACATCGTGCACGACGGGCCGCTACCGAGAACCCGTGCGGCCGACACGGCGATCGACCTTGCGACATCCGAATCGACTGCGCGCGAAGCGATGACGAGTCTGGTGTCCTCCGTGAGCAGTCGGATCGTGCGCCTCGACGACATCCGTGAGCGACTCGAGAAGCGTCGCCCCTACCGCTACCGTGTGGCCCTCGAACAGGCTGTGCGGTACATGTCCGACGGGGTGCAGTCCGTTCTCGAACTCGCGTACGCACTCGAGGTCGAGCAGGCGCATGGATTTCCCGTCGGTGCACGTCAGAGCCCTGTTCGCGTCGACGGGCGGACATTGTTCGAGGATGTCGACTATTCGAACGTCGGCGTCGACCTGATCGTTCGCCTGGACGGCCGTCGGTTCCACGCGATGCCCGGCGTGGCCTTCCGCGACCGTCGACGCGACAACGCCGCGGAACTCGCCGGCCGCCCGCGTCTGGTCTTCGGGTACGACGAGGTGGTCGACGATCCCTGCGGTGTCGCACGTGAGGTGACGACCGTCCTCCGTCGTGAGGGGTGGGTAGGCGAGTGGTCGGGCTGCGCCCGTTGTGAGCCTCGTGCGCATCTCTGAACGCGCATGAGGCGCACGGGTCGGAGACACACGGTGTTGTGTTGGCCCCCGGGGCATGCCACAACGGGTAGTGTTGCCGTCAGTGACAATTCGCGGCCACGGCCGCATTTCTCGCAGTCCCCGGCGCACCGCAGGTGCAGCCGTGAAGCAGAGTCATCGATCAGCAGGTAGGTACCCATGGTGAAGCTCATCGATCGCGTCTCCGCGATCAACTGGAACCGCGTCGTCGACGACAAGGATTCCGAGGTCTGGGATCGGCTCACCAGCAACTTCTGGCTGCCCGAGAAGGTGCCGATCTCGAACGACATCCCGTCCTGGGACACGCTGACGGACCACGAGAAGCAGCTCACCATGCGCGTCTTCACGGGTCTGACGCTGCTCGACACGATTCAGGGCACCGTCGGCGCCGTGTCGCTCATCCCGGACGCCATCACTCCGCACGAGGAGGCGGTGTACACCAACATCTCGTTCATGGAGTCGGTGCACGCCAAGTCCTACTCGTCGATCTTCTCGACGCTGTGCTCCACGCGCGACATCGACGATGCGTTCCGCTGGTCGGAGGAGAACCCGAATCTCCAGCGCAAGGCGTCCATCGTCATGGACTACTACAAGGGCGACGACCCGCTGAAGCGCAAGGTCGCCTCGACCCTGCTCGAGTCGTTCCTTTTCTACTCGGGCTTCTACCTGCCGATGTACTGGTCCTCGCGGGCCAAGCTCACCAACACTGCCGACCTCGTGCGCCTGATCATCCGCGACGAGGCCGTGCACGGGTACTACATCGGCTACAAGTACCAGCGCGGACTCGAGACCCGCTCGCCCGCCGAGCGCGAGGAGCTGAAGAACTACACGTTCGATCTGCTCTTCGAGCTGTACGAGAACGAGACCGAGTACACGCAGGACCTCTACGACGAGGTCGGTCTGACCGAGGACGTCAAGAAGTTCCTGCGCTACAACGCGAACAAGGCGCTCATGAACCTCGGCTACGAAGGCCTGTTCCCGAAGGACGAGTGCGACGTCAACCCGGCCATCCTGTCGGCGCTCTCACCCAACGCCGACGAGAACCACGACTTCTTCTCGGGTTCGGGAAGCTCGTACGTCATCGGCAAGGCAGTCAACACCGAGGACGACGACTGGGACTTCTGACCCACCTCACCTCGGGGCACCGTCCGCTTTGCGGGTGGTGCCCTGAGTCATGTCTGGTGAGCACGTCTCGAGTGCGAGGTGCTCCGGTTCCCGCAACCCGCTTCGGTTGTAGCAGGAGCGGGTTGCGGAAACCGGAGCACGTGCGCCGTTGCGCCCTCCTGCAACGGTTGTAGCCACCTTCACCGGTTGTGACCGGTGAAGGTGGCCGAAATCGGTGAGGGTGTGCGGGCGCGCCGGACACTGAGCAGCGGTGCACACAGGACGCGGCAGGACGGCACGGTCCGGCGCCACCTACCGCCGGAACCAGGCCTCCGGGCCGTGGTCCAGCGCCTTCGCGATGCGGAGAGTCGAGGTGTCGGTGATGTCCGCGGGCAGCGCATCGCGCGCGAACCACTGCACGTCGAGGTTCTCGTCGTCCGCGACCCGCGCCTCGCCGGCGACGTACCGGGCGAGGAAGCAGACGTCGAGGTACTGGGTGCGGTCGCCGTTCGGGTAGACGATGGGCTCGGTGACGTCGACACTCGTCAACCGCACGAGCTCGGCCGTCACGCCCGTCTCCTCCAGGATCTCCCGGAGGGCGGCCGGTCCGGGTTCCTCGCCGGGCTCGAGGACGCCGGACACCACGGCCCAGAGCTCGTTGTCCTTGCGACGCGTCAGCAGCAGCCGATCGTCGGCGTCGAGCACGACGGCACTGACACCGGAGAGCCAGAGCGGATCGTGACCGATCTTGGCGCGCAGGGTGGTGATGAACTCGGGTATCGGCACTCCCGGAACGCTACCGCCGACGCGTCAGACGTAGCCGTTCAGCGTGTTGGACACGTCGGTGAGGACCGCGCCCGCAGCCACGAGGCCCTCGCCCGACCACACCGTGTCGTCGACGCTGAACACGCGACTGTCCGTCGCGGCGCCGAGGTCCTTCCACGCGTCCGAGTCCATGACCTCGGTGCCGCGTTCCAGCCCCGCCTGTCCGTCGAACATGACGTAGATCAGGTCGCCCTCCGCGTCGGACAGATCGTCCTGCGGGAGTGCGCGGGTCTCGCCGAGCTGAGGCCCCGGTCGTCGCACGCCCGCCTGCGCGAGTACCTGCCCCGCGAAGCTGTCGTCGCCGAGCAGCTGTGCGCCGTCGGCGCCGAAGCTTATGAGAGACGCCTCGGTGATGCGGGAGTTCTGCTCGCGGCCCACGGTCTCGGCGCGTGCGCGGTACTGCTCCGTCGCACGGGTGGCGGCGTCACGTCGTCCCATCGCCGCGGCCGCGAGCGTGGACCGTTCGAGCCACGACGACGACGCGCGCGTGAGAACGGTCGGGGCGATGCCGTCGAGTTGCGCGGTGACGGCGGGGTCGAGGGCGTCGCCGCCGATGATGACGTCCGGAGCCAGTGCTCGGATCGCGTCGACGTCGGGGGAGCCCTCGGGTCCGACGCCGGCGATCTCGGCGATGCCGGTGCCGAGGTAGTCCGGGCGCAGCAGGCCGGACGGGGGAGCGGTGGGAGCGAGCGGCGCCGTGGGTGCGCCGACGACGCGCTCCCAGGTGCCGACGGCGCACGACGCGTCGAGTGCCGTCATGGTGAGAACCACGACACGTTGCGGATCGGCGGGCACCGTGGTCGCACGGCCGCTGCCGACGACGAGCCGGGTGTCACCTTGCTGACCGACCGAGTCGACCGGCTGCGGGAGCGCGCACAGGCCGGCGGTGTCACGTTCGATGCCGACGACGCCGGCTCCGGCCACGTTCGTGGTGGTCCGCACAATGGTGGAGGCGTCGTCACTCGAGGTGTCGCCGCAGGCAGAGAGGGCGAGCATCGCGGGAATCGTCGCGAGGGCGACGACCGATCGAGCGTGACGACGAGAGCGATCCGACATGGCCGAGACCTTACGGGCAGTCCGGAAGCCGGTCGCTCGGCGAGTGGCGGGCAGGCCGTGCTCCGGTCGTGGAGGCCTTCGGAAGAGGGCCTCCCGCGGGCCGGAAAATGCGACACCCGGGTGGAAGTACGACACTTCGTAGGACCCGTGCCGCAGTTCGTGTGTCATGGGGTTACGATCCATAGAGCGCACGAATTTCATGCGTCCACCTCGGGCACGGGGAGACGCGCTTTCAGGAGGATCAGTGACTGCCCTAGCGCCCCAGCCAGTCCCCGAGCTGACGGCTTCACGGCCGTACCCGCCCCGTATGGGGCCCAAGGGATCGTTCATCCACAAGATGGTGACGACCACCGATCCGAAGACGCTCGGGATCATGTACATGGTCACGTCGTTCGGCTTCTTCTTGTTCGGTGGCGTCCTCGCACTGCTCATGCGTGCGGAGCTCGCCCTCCCGGGCATGCAGTTCCTGTCGAACGAGCAGTACAACCAGCTCTTCACCATGCACGGCACGATCATGTTGCTGCTGTACGCGACGCCCATCGTGTTCGCGTTCGCCAACTACATCCTCCCGCTGCAGATCGGTGCGCCCGACGTGGCGTTCCCACGTCTGAACGCGTTCAGCTACTGGCTGTACCTGTTCGGCGCACTCATCGCCTCGGCGGGCTTCATCACCCCCGGGGGCGCTGCAGACTTCGGCTGGACGGCCTACACGCCGCTCACCGACGCCGTGCACTCGCCGGGCGTGGGCGCGGACTTCTGGATCATGGGCCTCGCGCTCTCGGGCCTCGGCACCATCCTCGGTGGCGTGAACATGATCACGACGGTCATCTGCCTGCGTGCCCCGGGCATGACCATGTTCCGGATGCCCATCTTCACCTGGAACATCTTCGTGACGATGATCCTCGTGCTGCTCGCCTTCCCGCTGCTCACCGCGGCACTGCTGGGACTGGCGGCCGACCGACACCTGGGTGCGCACCTGTTCGATCCGGCCACGGGCGGTGTGTTGCTGTGGCAGCACCTGTTCTGGTTCTTCGGTCACCCCGAGGTGTACATCATCGCGCTGCCGTTCTTCGGCATCGTGTCGGAGATCTTCCCGGTCTTCTCCCGTAAGCCGCTGTTCGGTTACACGGGCCTGATCTACGCCACCATCGCCATCGCGGCGCTGTCCATCGCCGTGTGGGCCCACCACATGTACGCGACCGGTGCGGTGCTGCTGCCGTTCTTCTCCTTCATGACGTTCCTCATCGCCGTCCCGACGGGTGTGAAGTTCTTCAACTGGATCGGCACGATGTGGAAGGGCCAGCTGACGTTCGAGACGCCGATGCTGTTCTCGGTCGGCTTCCTGGTCACGTTCCTCTTCGGTGGTCTGTCCGGTGTGCTGCTCGCCAGCCCGCCCATCGACTTCCACGTCACCGACTCCTACTTCGTGGTGGCGCACTTCCACTACGTGCTGTTCGGCACGATCGTGTTCGCGACCTACGCCGGTATCTACTTCTGGTTCCCGAAGATGACGGGCCGGATGATGGACGAGGCTCTCGGCAAGTGGCACTTCTGGGCCACCTTCGTCGGCTTCCACGCCACGTTCCTGGTGCAGCACTGGCTCGGCGCCGAGGGATTCCCGCGTCGCTACGCGGACTACCTCCCGTCCGACGGCTTCACGGTGCTCAACTCGATCTCGACGGTCGGTGCCTTCGTCCTCGGCGCCTCGACGTTGCCGTTCCTCTGGAACGTCTTCAAGAGCTACCGCTACGGCGAGGTCGTCACGGTCGACGATCCGTGGGGCTACGGCAACTCCCTGGAGTGGGCGACCAGCTGCCCGCCGCCGCGCCACAACTTCGTGGAGCTCCCGCGTATCCGCTCCGAGCGCCCCGCGTTCGAGCTGCACTACCCGCACATGGTCGAACGCATGCGAGACGAAGCGCATGTGGGACCGGGCCACGGTGGAGGCAAGACCACCGAGGTGCTCGAGCAGGCACGCCGCGCGCCGATCGCGACCAGCGATCACGAAGGTTCGGGCGACCGCGACAAGTAGTCCTCTCGTTCCACGACCGTTCCAGCGACGAGCCCCTCTCCTCACGGTGAGGGGCTTTTCGTGTGACAAGGAGATACCTCGATGGTGGAGACACCACCCCCGCCGACGTCCGTGCTCGTGACGGTCACCGGCGGTGACAAGCCCGGTGTCACATCCGTGCTCTTCGCCTCGCTGGCGCGACACGACGTCAGCGTCGTGGACGTGGAGCAGGTGGTCATTCGCGGTCGCCTGACGCTCGGTGTCCTGGGCAGTTGCCCCGGGGACGTCGAGAGTTTGCAGGAGCACCTCGAGGAGGCCATGGGCACGGTGGGTGTCCACGTCGACGTCGAGGTCGGGGGAGCGCACGGTCGTTCGCCCCTCTCCACCCACGTCGTCGTCGTGTTGGGACGGCCCGTCACCGCGCGAGCCATCAGCGTGCTGTCGAGCGAACTCGCGCGACAGGGCGCCAACATCGACTCGATCCGCGGTATCGCCGACTACCCGGTGACGGGACTCGAGCTGTTGGTCTCGGCCCGTCCGCAGGAGGAGGGCGGGCTGTCGAGCGACGAGGCCGACGAGGCGTTGCGGTCGGCGCTCGCGACCGTGGCTGCCGGAGTCGGTATCGACGTCGCCGTCGAACGGTCCGGACTGGCTCGTCGAGCGAAGCGCCTCATCGTGTTCGACGTCGACTCGACGCTGGTGCAGGGCGAGGTCATCGAGATGCTCGCGGCGCGGGCCGGAGTCGAGGACGAGGTCCGAGCCGTCACCGAGGCGGCCATGCGAGGCGAGATCGACTTCGCGGAGTCACTGCACCGTCGAGTCGCGACCCTGGCCGGGTTGGACGCGTCGGTCATCGACGACGTCGCCGAGGATCTCGAGCTCACGCCGGGCGCGCGCACCACCATTCGGACGTTGCGACGACTCGGCTATCACTGCGGCGTGGTGTCGGGCGGTTTCCGGCAGGTGATCGAGGGCTTGGCGCACGAGCTCGAACTGGACTTCGTGAAGGCGAACACCCTGGAGATCGTCGACGGCAAGCTCACCGGCCGCGTGATCGGCGATGTCGTCGATCGCGCGGCGAAGGCGGTGGCGCTGCGCCAGTTCGCCTCACAGGTCGGTGTGCCGATGGAGCAGACGGTGGCAGTCGGCGACGGTGCCAACGACATCGACATGCTCACCGCGGCGGGTCTCGGCATCGCCTTCAACGCGAAGCCGGCGCTGCGCGAGGTCGCGGACGCGGCGCTGTCCTATCCGTTCCTCGACGCGCTGCTCTTCGTCCTCGGTGTCACCCGCAGTGAGATCGAGGCCGCCGACTCCCTCGACGGCGGGGTTCGCCGCATCCCCATCCCGTGATCGACGAGGGTCCCCTGGAGGACGTCCGGCCGTCCACCCTCGAGGAGCGCCACGCGGTGCTGGTGGCCGGGACGAGTGCGGCCGGTTCCTACGGCTCGCGAGTCGATCCGCCCGATCCTGCCGACGTGCGCGCGATGCCGCTGGTGCTCCACATCCCCAAGGTCGATCCGCCGGCCCGGTCCGACCTGCTGGCCGCGGCGGCGTCCGCGACGCTGCAGGTGTGCCTGGACGAGCGCATCGCCCCGGGCGGTCCCTGGCACGAGGAGTACACGGCGTGGCTGGGTGCGCGGATCCGCAAGGTGTCCCGTCGCGCGCGGGGCGCGCAGTGGACGGCGGCGCAGGAGGTGGACGGCGTGACCGTCGACGCGGGCGGGGCGTCGGCTCGGGCCTACGTGCCGTGCCGTGTGGGTGATCTGGACTCGAGGCTGCGCAAGCTCCAGGTGGGAGGCACCGACCTGCCGGCCGACGACCCGGGACCGCACGCCGAGGGTGCCGTGCGGCTCTGGGTGGACGCGGAGCTCGAGATGACCGTCGGCAAGACCGCCGCCCAGGTGGGACACGCCGTGATGCTCGCCGCCGGTGCCATGACGATCGAGGACGTCCGGTCTTGGCAGGACGCGCAGTGGGCCGTCAGCGTCCGTGATGCCGATGCCGAGACCTGGTCTCGCCTCGTGGCCGAGTGCGAGCGCGGCACCGCCGTCGGCGTGCGGGACGCGGGCTACACGGAGGTCGCCCCCGGGTCGATGACCGTGATCGCCGAGCTGGACGTCCCGCGCACCGCCTGAGTCAGGACGGGATCGTCGAGATGTAGACGAGCACGATCGGACCGGCCACTCGGACGGTGCTTCCCGCGGTGACGGGCGACGCGTCCACCGGTCGACCGTCGGGTGTCGCGGAGTCGAAGACGGGAACGTAACCGGGTGCCTCGTCCGGCCCGTGTCGACGGTGATCGGGGAGGACGATGTTCGCATCGCCTCCCGAGTGCACCACCAGCAGAGCCGAATCGAAGGTCTCCGCCTCGACCCCTGCGTGTCGGAGCGCGGGGATGCGCACGTCGGATCCGTCGACCCAGGCCTGCAGGGTCCGGGCGTGATCGTCGTTCCACCGATCGCCGACGATCTCGGCCCCGTCGTGGTCGAACCACACGAGATCCGGTTCGCCGCAAAGTGTGTCACGACCGGCGAAGAACTCCTGTTGGCGCAGAACGGGTGCCGATCGACGCAGCCGCAGTGCTCGTCCCAGAGTCGCCGTCAGGGCGTCGTCCCGTCTCGACCAGTCGATCGCGTGCGCATCCGCGGCCGATGTTTCCTGCGGCACGCAGTAGGCATTGTTGTTGCCGTGCTGCGTGTGTCCCAGTTCGTCGCCGGCCAGGAACATCGGTGTCCCGGTGGACAGGGCCAGGGTCGACAGCAGCGCACGCACGTGTCGATCGCGCGCCGCGAGCACGGCGGGGTCCTCGGTCTCGCCCTCGACGCCGTGATTCACCGAGAGGTTGTTGTCGGTGCCGTCGCGGTTGGACTCGCCATTGGCCTCGTTGTGCTTGGCGTTGTAGGACACCAGGTCTCGCGCGGTGAAGCCGTCGTGAGCGGTGACGAAGTTGACGGACGCCCACGGCCTGCGTCCGGTCGGCGCGAACAGATCCTCGGATCCCGCGAGGCGTGACGCCAGCTCACGCACACCGCCGTGCCCGGCGAAGAAGCGGCGCAGCGTGTCTCGGTAGCGGTCGTTCCACTCGCTCCACACGCCGCCGAACCCGCCGACCTGGTACCCGGGCCCGGTCGCGTCCCACGGCTCGGCGATCAGCTTGGCACGGCACAGGATCGGGTCGGCGGCGATGGCGCTCAACATCGGGGCGTGCGGATCGAAGCGCCATCCGCCCGGCCTGCCCAGAGTGCTGGCGAGATCGAAGCGGAAGCCGTCGACCCCCAGTTCGGTGACCCAGTACCGCAACGAGTCGCAGACCATCCGGACGACCGCCGGGGACGCGGCGTCGACGGTGTTGCCGCATCCCGTCAGATCGATGTCGTGACCGCGGGCGTCCAGCAGGTAGTACCCGCGCGCGTCCAGGCCGCGCCACGAGAGGGAGGGGCCGTCGACACCGCCCTCGCAGGTGTGGTTGTAGACGACGTCGAGGATCACCTCGATACCCGCCTCGTGCAGCGTGTCCACCATCGTGCGGAACTCGGTGACCTCGGCGCCGGGGACCGAGGCGTAGGACGGTTCGACGGCGAAGTACGAGCCGGTGCTGTAGCCCCAGTGGTTGCGCATCCCTCGGGCGCGCACACCGGGTTCGGTGAGGCACGCGTGCACCGGAAGCAGTTCCACCGCCGTCACACCCAGCGTACGCAGGTGCTCGAGCACCGCAGGGTGAACGAGTCCGAGGTAGGTGCCGCGCAGATTCTCGGGGACGTCCGGATGGGCACCGGTGAACGACCCGACGTGCACCTCGTACACGACGGTGCGGTCCCAGTCGGTCTCGAGTCGCGGTGCGTCCGAGGCCGGCAGGGGAGCGGTGACCACCGCGAGGGGAGCGTGTCCCAGCGAGTCGACCGTCGACTGCGGCCCGAACGGGTCGTCGCGATACGGCAGGAGGGCTCGCGCGTCGCCGAGGCTGCCGACGATGCGCCGTGCGTAGGGGTCGAGAAGGATCTTGTGCGGATCGAACCGGTGACCGGCCTCGGGATTCCACGGTCCGGAGACGCGGTAGCCGTAGACGGATCCGACGCCGGCCTCGGCGACCACACCGTGCCAGATGCCGTACGTGCGCTGGGTGAGGAGGTGACGCGACTCCCGTGAGTCGGGGCCTGACCCGTCCACCAGACACACCTCGACGGCGTGCGCGTCGGGTGCGTGCACGGCGAAGCAGACGCCGCCCTCCACGGGGTGGGCGCCCAGCGGGAAGGGCGTGCCCGACGCGGCGGCGGACTTCGGTGAGTTCTGTTCGTGCGACACGCGTGCTGATCCTGCCGTGGATGCACCCCGCGCGTGCGGGAAGATGGAAGGCGTGTCCTCTCCTGACCCAGACCTGCTCGTCGAACTCGCCGATGTCTCCGTCGTCCGCGGAGGGACGACCCTCGTCGGCCCCGTCTCCTGGAACGTGGAGCTGGACGAGCGGTGGGTGGTCCTCGGACCGAACGGTGCGGGCAAGACCACGCTGCTGCGCGTCGCCGCGGCGGAGATCTACCCGACCTCCGGCACCGCGCACGTGCTCGGCGAGACACTCGGGCACGTCGACATCTCGGAACTCAAGCCGCGCATCGGCCTGTCGTCCTCTGCTCTCGCCGGACGCATCCCGTCCGACGAGGTGGTGGCCGATCTGGTCGTGTCGGCGGGGTACGCGGTGCTCGGTCGCTGGCGTGAGAAGTACGACGAGGTGGACGACGAGCGTGCGGTCGACATGCTCGAGACGGCCGGTATCGAGCATCTCGCTCGCCGGACCTTCGGGACGCTGTCCGAGGGCGAACGCAAGCGAGTCCTGATCGCCCGCGCTCTGATGACGGACCCCGAGTTGCTGCTGCTCGACGAGCCGGCCGCGGGTCTCGACCTCGGAGGCCGCGAGGATCTCGTCGCCATCCTCACCGACCTCGCACTCGACCCCGACGCCCCCGCGACGGTGCTGATCACGCACCACGTGGAGGAGATCCCACCGGGCTTCACCCACGCGATGCTGCTCAAGGAGGGCGGAGTCGTGGCGCAGGGTCTCATCGACGACGTCATCACGGAGGAGAACCTGTCCACCGCGTTCAGTCAGGCCATCGCCCTCGAGCGCACCGACGGGCGCTTCTTCGCGCGGCGCAAGCGGTCGCGGTCGTCCCATCGGCGAGCGCGGTGACCGAACCGGTCGCGCTGCGGGACGCCTCCACCGTCATCCTGCTGCGCGATGCGCCGGCAGGGCTCGAGGTCTTCCTGCAGCGGCGAGTCGGACGGATGGCGTTCGCCGCCGGCATGACGGTCTTCCCGGGCGGCGGTGTGGATCCGACCGATCGCACGCCCGCGGACGGGGAGGACCGGTGGGCCGGCCCGTCACCCGCGTGGTGGGCGGCACGGTTCGGCACCGACGACGACGCCGCGGCGCGGGCCCTGGTGCTCGCCGCGGTGCGCGAGACCTTCGAGGAGTGCGGTGTCCTGTTCGCCGGGCCCGACGCGCACACCGTCGTCGCGGACACGTCCGATCACGCCGACCGGCGTCGTGCCGTCGAGAAGCATGAGATCTCTTTCGGTGAGTTCCTGGCCGAGACCCGACTGGTGGTGCGCTCCGATCTGCTGCGCCCGCACGCCCGTTGGATCACGCCCGAGGGCGAGACGACCCGTCGGTACGACACCCGCTTCTTCGTCGCGGCGCTCCCGTCCGGGCAACGTCCCGACGGCGAGACGTCCGAGGCCGTCGACGCCGCGTGGGTGCGGCCCGCGGATGCCCTCGACGAGTTCCGTCGCGGCGACCGCATGCTGATGCCGCCCACCTGGGCGTGCCTGCGGCATCTCGCCGGTCACGGGTCGGTGGCCGAGGCCATGGCCGCAGAGGCCGATCTGGCGCCGGTGCAGCCCGTCATCAGCGGATTGGGTGGATCCGTGCGGGTGAACTTCGACGGCGCCGACGAGTATCGCGCCGACCTCCCCCCACGCGCCGAGCGGACGTCGAACGGCTAGCGTGCTGGCCATGGCTGAATTCGTGACTCTCGACGTGACCGACGGCATCGGCACCATCCGGCTCTCCCGGCCGCCGATGAACGCTCTGAACCGCCAGGTGCAGGGTGAGCTCCTCGAGGTCTCGCGGGCCGCCGCCGAGGATCCGGACGTCAAGGCGGTCATCGTGTACGGCGGTGAGAAGGTGTTCGCCGCCGGCGCGGACATCAAGGAGATGGCGGAGATGTCCGCGGGCCAGATGACCGACGCGATCGGTGCTCTGCAGGCCGGTCTCGGAGCGATCGCGTCCATCCCGAAGCCCACCGTCGCCGCCATCACCGGATACGCCCTCGGCGGCGGTCTGGAGGTCGCCCTCGGTGCCGATCGCCGCATCGCGGGCGACAACGCGAAGCTCGGCGTCCCCGAGGTGCTGCTCGGCGTCATTCCCGGCGGTGGCGGCACCCAGCGACTCGCCCGGCTGATCGGCCCGAGCCGCGCGAAGGACATGGTGTTCACCGGCCGTTTCGTCGGGGCCGAGGAGGCGCTCGCCGTCGGTCTCGTGGACGAGGTGGTGGCCCCCGATGCCGTGTACGAGGCAGCGCGCACGTGGGCCGGTCAGTTCGTCCGCGGTGCCTCGCGCGCCCTCGCCGCAGCCAAGGCGGCCATCGACGAAGGTCTGGACACCGACCTCGCGACTGGCCTGAAGATCGAGGCGCACGTCTTCGCCTCGCTGTTCGGTACCGAGGACCGCGCGATCGGCATGGCGTCGTTCCTCGAGAACGGCCCGGGCAAGGCCGACTTCACCGGCAACTAGCCTCCCGCGCTCGTTCAGATAGGGTTCCCTTCCATGACCGCTCGTGAACCGCACACCGACACCGCCGCCTCGACCGCACCGTCGGATCCGGCGCCGCGCCCGCACGCGAGTGCCGAGGAAGTGCAGGCCGCACGGTCGGACACCAAGCTGGCCCAGGTGCTCTACCACGACTGGGAAGCGGAGACCTACGACGACAAGTGGTCGATCTCCTACGACCAGCGCTGCATCGACTACGCCCGCGGCCGTTTCGACGCGGTGGCCGGATCCGAGGCCCTGCCGTACGGTCGCGCGCTGGAACTGGGCTGCGGTACCGGCTTCTTCCTGCTCAACCTCATGCAGAGCGGCGTCGCCGCGACCGGGTCGGTCACGGACCTGTCGCCGGGCATGGTCAAGGTCGCGCTGCGCAACGCCGAGAACCTGGGCCTCGACGTGGACGGCCGCGTCGCCGACGCCGAGACCATCCCGTACGAGGACGACACGTTCGATCTCGTCGTCGGTCACGCGGTGCTGCACCACATCCCGGACGTGGAGCAGTCGCTGCGCGAGGTGCTGCGCGTGCTCAAGCCCGGCGGCCGGTTCGTGTTCGCGGGCGAGCCGACGACGGTGGGCAACTTCTACGCGCGGTGGCTGGGGCGTCTCACGTGGGAGGCCACGACCCGCACGACGCGGTTGCCGTTCCTCGCGGACTGGCGTCGCCCGCAACAGGAGCTGGACGAGTCGTCCCGTGCCGCGGCACTCGAGGCCGTCGTCGATCTGCACACCTTCGACCCGACGGAGCTCGAGAACATCGCCGTCGCCGCGGGCGCGGACGACGTGCAGGCCAAGACGGAGGAGTTCGCCGCAGCGCTGCTGGGCTGGCCGGTCCGCACCTTCGAGGCGGCGGTGCCGGCGGAGAAGCTGGGTTGGGGCTGGGCGAGGTTCGCGTTCAACGGCTGGAAGTCGCTGTCGTGGCTCGACGAGAACGTGCTGCATCACGTCGTGCCCCGTGGCTACTTCTACAACGTGATGATCACGGGCACGAAGCCGGACACCGGCGCGCTCTGACGCGTCGGTGGGATACTCGTTCGACCTCGACGACGTCGAGTACCTGGCCGGGGCGTCCGACGCGCTGGCCGCGGTCGGTGACCGTGCGCTGACGCCCGCCACGCTGGTCTCGGACATCGGCCGGATCCGCAGTGCCTTCGGTGACCGCGCCGCCGCGCTGATCGAGACGGTCACCCTGCGCCGCAAGGCCGCGACCAAGCTGCCGTTCGCCGGAACGTGGTTGGTCACCGACGACGCGGTGCAGCAGGCCACCACCGAACAGGTGTCCCGGCACCGGGCCGAGCGGCTGCGCGGACGTCGCATCCACGACGTCACCTGCTCGATCGGCACCGAACTGCACACCCTGCACTCGGTCGCGGACATCGTGGTGGGCAGCGATCTCGATCCGGTGCGGTTGGCCATGGCACGACACAACGTTCCCGACGTGGCCGTGCTGCGTGCCGACGCGGTGGTCCCCACCACGCGCGGCACCGTCGTCGTCGCCGACCCCGGCCGCCGCGCCGGCGGCCGCCGCCGTCACGACCCCGCAGCCCTCGAACCCCCGCTTCCGGACCTCCTCGACGCCTATGCCGGCCGCGACCTGGTGGTCAAGTGCGCACCGGGTCTCGACGTCGACCGTCTCGACCTCACGAGCCGACACACGCGGGCCGAGGTCGAACTCGTCTCCCTCGACGGCGCCGTCCGCGAGGCGTGCCTCTGGCTGGGGGAGGTGGCGGACCCCGCTGTGCGTCGCCGTGCGACGGTGCTCCGGTCGGACGGTTCCGCGTGGGAGGTGACGGACGCCGACTCGGACGCCATCGACGACGATCGTGCCCCTGGCAGGTACATCGTCGATCCCGACGGCGCCGTCGTGCGGGCCGGTCTCGTGCGCCACTACGCCGCGAGACATGGACTGTGGCAACTGGATCCACGCATCGCGCACCTCACGGGAGACGCGATACCGGAGGGGACGACGGGCTTCGAGATCCTCGACAGGTTGCCCTTCACCGAGAAGGTGTTGCGCAAGCGGCTCGCGGAGCTGGGATGCGGGTCGCTCGAGATTCTCGTCCGTGGCATCGACGTCGATCCTGCGTTGCTGCGCCCCCGGCTCGATCTCCGGGGCACCGTGCCGCTGGGGCTCGTGATCACCCGGATCGGGCGCTCGGGGGTGGCCTTCGTGTGCGGGCCGCGCACCGGGCCTCAGCGGAACGAGTAGAGGGATCCCAGCGCGGTCGGGACGACCACCTCGCCGTTCGAGCCGACGACGACTCCGGGGCTGTAGCCCTCGGCGCCGGGGAGCGCGTCGGTGTCGACCGTCTCGCCGGTGGCCGTGTCGAAGGTGACGAGTGCGAGCCCGCCACCGTCGCCGACCACCGTGTAGCCCGTGGTGCCACCCGCCAGTGCGGAGGAACCCTGTGTCACGAGATCTGGCCGCTCCCACACCGTTTCGGGTCGCTCGCCAGCATCGCGGATCGCCCGCAGATGCGACCCAGCGCCGCCCGCGGGGACGATGGTGCCGTCCGCAGCGACGGACACACTTCCTGCCGCGCGGTCACCGACGAAGTAGGACCAGATCTCGGAGCCGTCCTCGGTGGAGTACGCACGCACGGTGCCCTCGACGTCCGTGAGGTACACACGGTCACCGTCGGGTGACACCACGGGGCTCGATGTCACGGCGGCGGGAAGCAGGGGCGACGACCACGCCTCGGTGAGGCCGGGGGAGTCCCCGCCGGTATAGGAGAGCGCCACGAGCTGGGGAGCGATGGCGCCGGCGCGCCACAGGACGAGGTAGACGGTCGAGGACTCCAGATCGACGGCCGGTGCCGCCGCGACGGCGCAGTCCGGCCCACCGCCCAGGCAGGCCAGCAGACCGTCGTCCGCGGGCCGCAGCGTGGTGTTCGGCGCGTCCAGGGGCGTGGGATTGGGGTTCAGGTCCAGTACGGGAGCGACCGCGTTCCCGGTCTGGTTGCTCAGCACGTTGATCTGACCGAACTGGGTGACCACCAGGACGTTGCCGTCGGGCAGGAACTGTGGGGTGCGCGGTACTCCGTAGACCGGTGTGCGCCAGCGCAGTTGACCGTTCTGGTTGATCGAGCTCATGCTGCCGTCGTCACCGGCGTAGAGGTTGGACGCCGAGTCGGCGACCGCGGTCGACGAGACGCCGGAGGGTCCGAGCGAGTTGCAGAACCGCTTGCGTCCGGTCTCGCCCTGGAACGATCCGAGCGCGCAGCCGGCTTCTCCGGTCATCGTCACCGTGATCTGACCGTTGGGCGCGACGGAGGGACGTGTGGACGTCGGAGCGCCGAGAGGGCGGGTCCAGTCGAGAGCGAGGGAGCGACTGCCCTCGGTGGTCACGGAGGCGGAGTTGTGGGCGTCGGCGAGACCGCCGCGCCAGCCCTCGTCGCCCAGGATGTCGATGGGCCCGGAGTCACTGCCACAAGCCCCGAGGGCGAGGGCGCCGACCGCGAGGAGAGCGGCACCGGCTCGACGAGTGCGCACCGAGGTACGCGGGTTCTCGTCGTGCATGCACTCTCCTGATGTCGGGTGATCGGCTCGCACGAGACTAACGGCTGAAACGATGCGTCACGGTTCCGACCCCCGGTGGTCGGCCCCCGGGTTCCCTGCGGCGACGCCGACAGTAATGTGCCGCCCATGACCAGCATGTGGAACGCGCCGTTGCGCACCCGGTGGCGAGGATCGCGGCGACGTGACCCCGACCAGGCGCGCTTCCTCACGCTCGCGTCGCTACGCTGGGTGATCAGCCACAAGGCGTACACGCCCTGGTACCTGGTGCGGTACTACCGCCTCGCGCGTTTCAAGGCCGCGAACCCGCACGTGGTGCTGCGCGGAATGGTGTTCCTCGGCAAGAACGTCGAGATCCACGCGACGCCCGAGCTGGCGCGACTCGAGATCGGTCGCTGGGTGCACATCGGTGACGGCAACGCGATCCGCTGCCACGAGGGGTCGCTGCGCATCGGTGACAAGGTGGTGTTCGGCAAGGACAACGTCGTCAACACCTATCTCGATATCGAGATCGGTGCGTCCACCCTCGTCGCCGACTGGTGCTACATCTGCGATTTCGATCATCGGACCGAGGACATCACGGTGCCGATCAAGGATCAGGGCATCGTCAAGTCGCCGGTGCGGATCGGCCCGGACACGTGGATCGCCGCGAAGGTGACCGTGCTGCGGGAGACCGTCGTCGGTCGCGGCTGCGTCCTGGGCGCGCACGCGGTGGTCAAGGGTCACGTGCCCGACTACGGGATCGCGGTCGGCGCACCCGCACGAGTGGTCCGGAACCGTCGCACCGACTGGGAGGCCGGCGCGGAGGACCGCGCGGCGTACGTCGCCGCACTGGAGGACATCGCCCGCAAGAAGTCGCTCGGGAGCGAGTGACTCAGTCCCGTTCGGGCAGTGGACGTTCGCTGATCGTGGGCCTGCCCAGCGGAAAGCGCACCCGGCGCTTCGCGGTGGAGTAGACCGTGGCGGTCTCGCGGGCCACGGAGTGCCAGTCGAAGTCGGACGTGAGTCGCGCACGTGCCGCGTCACTCCGGGTACGTGCCGCAGCGGGGTCGTCGAGTGTGCGCCGCACCGCCGTCGCCAAGGAGCCGACATCGCCGGGAACGAAGGACATCCCGGTGACGCCGTCGACGACGGCTTCGCCCAGGCCGCCCGCGGTGGAGGCGACGAGCGGTGTGCCGGCCGCGGCGCCCTCGAGGGCGATGATGCCGAAGGGCTCGTATCGACTCGGCAGCACCAGCGCGTCCGCCCGATGCAGATGCCCGAGAACGCCGTCGTGGCCGAGGGATCCGACGAACGTCACCGCCCGGCGCACCCGGTGCACACGCGCCAGATCGACGAGGTGGTCGAGCTGGGTCCCGTCGCCGACGACGGTGAGCGTGGTGCCGGGGTGCGTCCGTCGGACACGGGGGAGTGCCGCTATCAGATCCTGCACCCCCTTCTCGTACTCCAACCGACCCACGAAGAGCAGGGACGGGGCGCCGGTGCGCGCCGCGCGAGGACGGTACGTCCAGGTCCGGGTGTCGATGCCGTTGCGTATCACGTGGACCGGGGACGGAAGCGGACCGAAGAGGCGGACCACCTCGTCCTCCATTCCCGCGGAACACGTGATGACGGAATCGGATTCGTGCGCCAGCCACCATTCCACGGAGTGCACCTGGCGGTTCACGCGGCCGGAGACCCATCCGCTGTGGCGTCCGGCCTCCGTCGCGTGGATCGTCGAGACCAGCGGGACGTCGTAGTACTCGGCGAGCGCGATCGCCGGGTGCGCCACCAGCCAGTCGTGGGCATGGACGACGTCGGGAACCCACCCCTCGCCGATGCCGGGCTTGGAGAGTGCGAGGCCGGCGCGCACCATCGCGTGACCCATCGCGAGCGTCCACTCCAGCATGTCCACTCCGAAGGTGAAGTGCGCCGGATCCTCGGCCACGGCGACGACGAGCACGCCCTCGGCGACCGAGCTCACGGTGGGGTGGGTCGCCGCGTCGGAACCCGTGGGGCGGCGGGAGAGGACCACCACCTCGTGTCCGGCCGCGGCCAGTTCCACCGCGAGATGGTGGACGTGGCGACCGAGGCCGCCGACCACCACGGGCGGGTACTCCCACGAGATCATCAGGACCTTCACGCCCGCACCTCCCGACCCGTCGGTTGCAGACGCCGCGCATCGAGGCCCGGGAACAGATCGTCCGCCTGGTTCCACCCGGATGCAAGGTCGGCGGCCCGTGCGTGATGCCCATGCACGCGGGCGTCGGCGATCTCGCGCACCGCGTGAGCGTGCTTGTGGGCGCGGTCGCGGGCGTACTGCGCGGCCGAGTCCTTGCTCACCATGAAGGCCCAGTCGCTCGAGACGGTGAGCATCGTCTCGCGCAGGATCTGGTCCGCGACACGGTCTCGCAGACCGCCGGGGGGTGCCGCGTCGACGGCGTCGAGCGCGGTGGCGGTGACCTCGGCGTTGAGATCGACCAGGTCGCGGACGGGATCGCCCGCCCACACCCGCCAGTCCTTCCCGCTGCCCCAGGAGGTGTCCGGGAGGTCGACGGGGTCACCGACGTAGCCGTCTCGTTTCGCGCCCGCGAGTGTCCCGACGCGGATGCCGGCCTCGGGGAGCGCACGCAGGAGGCCGGCCAACCATGCCGGACCCTCGTGCCACCAGTGTCCGAAGAGCTCGGTGTCGAAGGCGGCGACCACCAGTGCCGGGGACCCGGTGCGCGCGTGTTCGGAGCGCAGCCGGCGGCGAACCACGTCGACGAAGTCCTCGACGTGCGAGCGGACGGCTGCTGCGGCGCGCTCCGGTTCGTACGGTGCCTTGTCCGGGCCCGCGACGCTTCTGCCGGTGACCCGGGACGGCTTCAGCCCGGTGTCGTGGTCGTAGGTGTGGAAGTCGCGGTACGCGGAATGACCGGGATAACCGGACTTCGGTGACCACACGCGATAGCTGACCGGGAGATCGCGACCGAACGCGACGACGTGGGTGTCGCCGACCGGACGGCCGCACGTCGTGTCTCCGTGCAGAGCCGGGCCGTCGACCATGAAGTGTCCGACGCCCGCGGCGGCGTAGTCGAGTTCCATCCCTGCGGTGAAGGCGCACTCGGGTGCCCAGATGCCCTCGGTGCCGCGGCCCCACCGGCGTACGGCGTCGGCGCGTCCCTCGCGGAGCGCGAACGTCCGCAGTCGTGGGTCGAGCAGAGGTTGGAACGGGTGCATCGACGGCCCACCGAGCAGTTCGACGGCGCCGGAGTCGGCCAGTTCGCGCAGTCGGGGGGCGCCGCCGTGGCGCCAGCGGGTCTCGAACTCGTGCAGAGCGGCAGCCGATCGCCGGTGTTCGCGGTGACCGAGCGCGCGGCGGTCCGGGTCACGGGACCCGGCGGCTTCGGCGGCGCGGAGCTGCCAGTTGCCGAGCCAGTGATGCATCCCGTCGAGGCTGTACGGATCGTCCAGTTGGGCGGCGAGTACCGGGGTGACGCCGAGGGTCAGCAGATCGGTGCGGCCCTCGTCGGCCAGGGTCCGCAGTTCGCGGACCACGGGCAGGTACGAATCTGCCCACGACTGGTAGAGCCACTCTTCCCCGACGGGCCACCGCCCCTGGTGGGCGAGCCACGGGAGATGGGAGTGCAGGACGAGCGCGAACATGCCCGGTTCGTCGGCCGAGGTGGCGCTCGTCACGTGCTGGACGGTTTCCGGGCCACCGCGACGAGATCCAGGCTCTCGTCGATCGCCTCGGCGTGAAGGTCGAAGTCGTCGACGGTGATGCCGGCGACGTCGGCGACCAGGGTCGCGGGCCACGGCTCACCGGCGAGCGCGCGGTCGATCTGCGCGTCGATGAACGATCCGCCTTGGGTCGCGTCGAGTTCGCGCAGTCGCTCGCCGTGATGCACTCCGGTCATCGAGTCGATCTCGAATCCCGTGTCGGACAGTAGTTCCCGTAGTTCCGCAGGTGCGAGCTCGCGGGTGTGGAAGGGGTTCAGCGGGGTGTCCCGGCCGGGGGAGAACGTGATGCGGTTGGGAGTGCTGACGAGGAGGACGCCGCCGGGAACCAGAACCCGGAGGCACTCCCGCAGGAACTCGGCCTGGTCCCACAGATGTTCGATCACCTGGAAGTTGACGACGACGTCGACGCTCTCGCCGCGCAGCGGCAGCATCGCGAGGTTGCCTCGGGTCATGGCGACCGACGGGTACCGGCGAGCGACGTGTTCGGCGGCGCTGCGGTCGTAGTCGAGACCGATCACCCGTGTCGCCGTCCGCGCGATCATGTCGGCGCCGTAGCCCTCGCCGGAGCCCGCCTCGAGCACCACTCGGTCGGCGCAGGCCGGTGCGAGACGGCGGTACACGACCTCGTGCCGACGGAACCAGTAGTTCTCCTCGGCGATGCCGGGCACGGTGCGCTCGCCGGTGAGCGGGAGGGGTGTCTCGGTCGACACGGTCGTGTCGGTCGCGGCGTCGTTCATCCGGGCGACAGTAGTTCCCACCTGCCCGGTCGAGCGACGCCGGTCGGCGGTCCGAGGGGCCCCGGGGGGTGATTTATCGGCCCGACAGGAGTAAGTTACCCATCAGTAACCACGAATGGGGTAACGTCCGTGACACGTCGGTTCCGGGGCTTCGGCCCACCGCGCGCAGCGTGAACTCCGAATACGTTTCGGGCCCCGCGCTACGAGATCAAGACCTGATTCACCGAGACAGGACACAGGAGGTCGACGAAGACCCATGACGAACATCGTCGTACTGATCAAGCAGGTTCCCGACACGTGGTCCGAGCGCAAGCTCTCGGACGGCGACTACACGCTCGACCGCGACGCGGCCGATGCCGTGCTCGACGAGATCAACGAGCGCGCCGTGGAGGAGGCACTCCTGATCAAGGAGCGCGACGGCGGCGAGGTCAAGGTTCTCTCGGCAGGACCCGACCGCGCGACCGAGGCCATCCGCAAGGCCCTCTCCATGGGCGCGGACAGTGCTGTGCACGTCAACGATCCGGCCATGCACGGTTCCGACGCCATCCAGACCGCGTGGGCTCTCGCTGCCGCACTCGGCCAGGTGGAGTTCGAGAACGGTGAGGCCGCAGATCTGGTCATCGCCGGCAACGAGGCGACCGACGGCCGCATCGGCGCGGTCCCCGCCATCATCGCCGAGTACCTCGGCATCCCGCAGCTGACCCAGATGCGCAAGCTGGTCGTCGCCGACGGCAAGGTCAGCGGCGAGCGCGAGACCGACGAGGGCATCTTCGGCCTCGAGGCGGATCTCCCCGCGATCGTCAGCGTCACCGAGAAGATCAACGAGCCGCGCTTCCCGTCCTTCAAGGGCATCATGGCCGCCAAGAAGAAGACGGTGCAGGTCCTCACCCTCGCCGACATCGGCGTCGATCCGGAGACCGTGGGCGTCGCGAACGCGGGCACCACCGTCACCACGGTGACCCCGAAGCCGCCGAAGACCGCTGGTGAGCGCGTGAACGACGAGGGCGACGGCGGAACCAAGGTCGCCGAGTACCTCGTCGCGCAGAAGATCATCTAGATCCCCGTCACCAGCACACATTCGTCTCACTGCAGTACAGGAGAAACACCATGGCAGAGGTACTCGTACTCGTCGAGCACGCAGACGGGGCACTGAAGAAGGTCACCAGCGAGCTCATCACGGCCGCCCGCGTTCTGGGTGAGCCGTCCGCGGTGGTCACGGGAGCGCCGGGCACCACCGACGCGATCGCCGCCGCACTCACCGAGGCCGGCGCCGCGAAGATCTATGTCGCGGAGTCCGCCGACGTCGACGGCTTCCTCGTCACGCCCAAGGTCGACGTGCTGTCGTCCCTGGCCGAGTCGGTCTCGCCCGCCGCGATCCTCACGTCCGGTGGCATCGAGGGCAAGGAGGTGGCGGGTCGTCTCGCCGCTCGCCTCGGTGCCGGACTGCACCAGGACGTCGTGGCGATCAACGCCGACAAGTCCGCCACGTACTCCATCTTCGGTGGCGCGTTCACCGTCGAGGCGAAGACCAACGGCGACGTCCCGGTCATCTCGCTCCGCCCGGGTGCCATCGACGCCGAGCCGCAGGCCGGTGCCGGTGAGCGTGTCGACGTCGAGGTTCCCGCGCAGGAGGAGGCCGTCGTCAAGGTCACCTCGCGTGAGCCCGTCGCCGGCGGCGACCGCCCCGAGCTCACCGAGGCGTCGGTCGTCGTCTCCGGTGGTCGCGGTGTCGGCAGCGCGGACAAGTTCTCCGTCGTCGAGGACCTGGCCGACTCGCTCGGTGCGGCCGTCGGCGCGTCGCGTGCAGCCGTCGACTCGGGCTACTACCCGGGCCAGTTCCAGGTGGGTCAGACGGGCAAGACCGTCTCGCCCCAGCTGTACGTCGCGCTCGGCATCTCCGGTGCGATCCAGCACCGCGCCGGCATGCAGACGTCCAAGACGATCGTCGCCGTCAACAAGGACGAGGAAGCACCGATCTTCGAGATCGCGGACTTCGGCGTCGTGGGCGACCTCTTCGACGTCACGCCTCAGCTCGCCGAGGCAGTGAAGAAGCGCAAGGGCTGATCCCCTCAGCAGTACCCGAGAGCCCCGCTACCGTTCGTCGGTAGCGGGGCTTTCGTCGTTCGTGCACCTTCCGGTCACGTCGTGTTGTGAGTGCCGTCGAGTGGGCTCGATAGATCTATGTGCCATGACATCAGATGTGTGCGACTCGGCACCGACCGTCATCACCCCGTCCTCGGCCGACGAGCACGTGCTCGTCTCCGACAAGCACCACTCACTCGTTCTCGGATCCACCCCGGAACACGTGCTCGCGGCGCAGCGGTTGCGCGCCACCGTGTTCGGCTCGGAAGCGGGGTACGAGTCGACCGCCTTCGACGGCGGCCTCGACGCCGACCGCTTCGACGACCACTGCGATCACCTGCTCGTCGTCGACAACCGCACCGGCGATCGTGTCGGCTGCTACCGCATGCTCACCCCGGACGGTGCGGAGCGCGCCGGCGGGTACTACACGGCGACGGAGTTCGACATCAGCGAACTGCGTGCACACGAGTTGCGGACGGTCGAGATGGGTCGTGCATGCGTCCTGGAGGGCCATCGATCCGGCTCGGTGCTGGCGCTGATGTGGTCCGGGATCCTCCGGTACATCGACCTCGGTGGCTACGACCGGGTGATGGGCTGTGTGTCGGTCCCCATGGCACTCGGGGACGGGGAGCCGGACGGCGCGCACGTCAAGGGCGTGTACGACCTCGTCGAGAAGCGGCACCGCTCCGAGGTCCGCGCGTATCCCCGGACCCCCGTGCGGGTCGACGGTGTCGCCCTCGCCGACATGACGGCACCCTCCCGCACCTCGGTGCCGGCCCTGATGCGCGGCTACCTGCGCATGGGCGCCTCGATCTGCGGGGAGCCGGCCCACGATCCCGATTTCGGCGTCGCGGACTTCGTCACCCTCCTGCACATGAAGGACGCCAACGTCCGCTATCTCGACCGGCTCCGCTCGGCCGCGGCGACCGCGGAGTCGCACGCGTGACGACACACGCCTGGATGCCCGCCAGCCCGTGCGGGACGGGGTGTCATCCGGCGGTCTCGGCGACCGTGGGCACCGCACGCGTGGTGGTGCGCTGCGTCCTGGTGGCGGTGCTGCTCGCCGTGGTCCCGCTCCTGCTGGCGGGCCGGGTGTTGCCGGCGGGCGGTCGACGCGCCGCCGCACGTGCCGGAGCCAGGGGACTCCTCGGCGCGCTCGGTGTCCGGGTGACTCTGAACGGCGACCGCACGGCCGAGCCCACCGGCGTCGGAACGCTCGTCGTCGCCAATCACGTGTCCTGGACGGACGTCCTGGTGCTGGCAGCCTGTTTCCCGTGCCGCTTCGTCGCCCGCGCGGACCTCGTGGACTGGCCCGTCCTGGGTCTGCTCGCACGCATCGTGCGGGTCGTCCCCATCGCCCGTGAGCGACTCCGCTCCCTGCCCGGCACCGTCGACGAGGTGACCGAGGCCTTGCGATCGGGAGCCACGGTGGTCGTCTTCCCCGAGGGCACCACCTGGTGCGGAACCGCCTACGGATCGTTCCGTCCCGCCCTGTTCCAGGCGGCCATCGACGCCGGTGCGGTGGTGCGGCCGATCGCGGTCACCTACCGCGACGTCGACCACCGTCCGACGACGGCCACCGCCTTCGTGGGCGACGAGACCATCGGCGAGTCGATGTCGAGGATCCTGCGGCTGAAGGGCGTCCGTGCCGCCGTGCGGGTGTGCGAGGACATCGCGCCCATCGACGATCGTCGACTGCTGGCGCGCAGCGCGGAGTTGGCCGTGCGCCGACACCAGGACGAGACGGCAGTTCCGCCCCTGCGCGTCACCCGCACGCGACTGCCGCGCCGGGATCGGCTCGCCCAGCCGGTCCGCCCCGGTGAGTACGCCGGAACCGTCGTGCGGGCGCGCTGACGCACGGCAGTTCGGGCGTGCTCGCGCGGGGGAGAGGCGAGGTCCGCGACCGGTTATCCTGGACCACGTCATGCCACAGCCCCCACGTGTGCCCGGAACGCCGGTGTACCTCGATCATGCCGCGACCACTCCGATGGTCCCCGCGGCGATCGAGGCGATGACGGAGATCCATCGGACCGTGGGAAACGCGTCGTCCCTGCACGGATCGGGGCGCACGGCCCGCCGCCGCATCGAGGAGTCGCGGGAGTCCATCGCCGCGGCGCTGGGCGCTCGTCCGTCCGAGGTCATCTTCACCTCCGGCGGCACCGAGAGCGACAATCTGGCGGTCAAGGGCATCTTCTGGGCACGCCGAGCGCGTGATCCTCGTCGCGTCCGCGTGATCACCAGCTCGGTCGAGCATCACGCCGTGCTCGATGCCGTGGAGTGGCTCGAACGTCACGAGGGCGCCGCGGTGTCCTGGTTGCCGGTCGAGGCCGACGGCCGCGTCCTCCCGTCGACGCTGCGCCGAGAACTCGAGCTGCACCCCGACGAGGTCGCCGTCGTGTCGATCATGTGGGCGAACAACGAGGTGGGCACCATCATGGCGATCCGCGAACTCGCTGCCATCGCGGCCGAGTTCGACGTGCCCATGCACAGCGACGCGGTCCAGGTGGCCGGTGTCCGTGAGCTCGACTTCGCGTCCAGTGGTCTCTCCGCGCTGTCCATCGCGGCACACAAGTTCGGCGGACCCCAGGGCGTCGGCGCGCTGCTGCTCGGACGCTCGGTGCCCTGCGAATCACTGCTGCACGGAGGCGGTCAGGAACGCGACGTCCGGTCCGGGACGCCCGACACGGCAGGTGCCGTGGGCATGGCGGCCGCCCTCGACGTCGCCGTCGCCGGACGGGCCGACACCGAGGCGCGGCTCGTGGCGTTGCGCGAGCGTGTCATCGAGGGTGTCCTCGACGCGGTGCCCGGCGCGTCGGTCAACGGTGCCCGCGGCGCGGACAGACTTCCCGGCAACGTGCACGTCACGTTCCCCGGATGCGAGGGCGATTCACTGTTGATGTTGCTCGACGCCTCCGGTGTCGAGTGTTCGACGGGATCCGCGTGCACGGCGGGTGTCGCGCGGGCGAGTCATGTGCTGCTGGCGATGGGCGTCGATGCGGCCGATGCCCGCGGATCACTGCGGTTCTCCTTGGGCCACACCAGCACCGACGCCGATGTCGACGCACTGCTCGAGGTCCTGCCGCGCGTCGTCGAACGTGCGCGGGCCGCCGGCATGGCGTCCAGTTCGAGATGACGAGAACGTCGAGACGAGAAGAGTGGTGACATGAGAGTTCTGGCAGCGATGAGCGGCGGCGTCGATTCCGCCGTGGCGGCGGCGCGTGCCGTCGATGCCGGCCACGAGGTGGTCGGGGTGCACCTGGCGCTGTCCACCGCTCCCGGCGCTCTGCGCACCGGGTCGCGCGGGTGCTGCTCCAAGGAGGACGCCGGGGACGCGCGCCGCGCCGCGGACGTGCTCGGGATCCCGTTCTACGTCTGGGATTTCGCGGATCGGTTCAAGGAGGACGTGATCGACGACTTCGTCGCGTCCTACGCCGCAGGCGAGACCCCGAACCCGTGCCTGCGCTGCAACGAGAAGATCAAGTTCGCGGCGCTCGCCGATCGGGCCGAGGCGCTCGGTTTCGACGCGGTCGCCACCGGCCACTACGCCCGGCTCGAGGACGGCGTGCTGCGTCGTGCGGTCGATGCCGACAAGGACCAGTCCTACGTGCTGGGCGTCCTCACCGCGCGCCAGCTGTCCCGTGCCCTGTTCCCGATCGGGGACACCCCGAAGGCGGAGGTGCGTGACGAGGCCGCCCGCCGCGGTCTCGCCGTCGCGGACAAGCCCGACAGTCACGACATCTGCTTCATCCCGTCCGGCGACACCCGGGCGTTCCTCGGCGCCCGTATCGGCGTGCGCCCCGGATCGGTGGTCGACGCGGACTCCGGCGCGGTGCTCGCCGAGCACGACGGTGTGCACGGGTTCACCGTCGGCCAGCGCAAGGGCCTGGGCGTCGAGGGACCGGCCGCCGACGGCAAGCCGCGGTACGTCACCTCCATCGAGCCCGAGACCGGGACCGTTCGGGTCGGCTCGGCGAGCCGCCTCGACGTGTACGGCATCGATGCGAGCACACCCGTCTGGACGTCCGGCACGGCGCCCGAGGGCGACGTGGACTGCGTCGTCCAGGTCCGGGCACACGGCGGACTCGCGGACGCCGTCGCTCGCGTCGACGGCGACACCCTGCGCATCGGTCTGCGGTCCCCGCTCACCGGAGTCGCACGTGGTCAGGCAGCCGTGCTGTACCGCCCCGACCCGGCAGGCGACATCGTGGTCGGCAGCGGCACCATCGCGGGAACCTCCGCCGAGTCGCCACTCACCGCGTCCGCTCGCCCGTGACGGATCCTGCTGCCGCTCTGGCAGGCGTGGCGACGGGTATCGGCTCGTGGCCGGGAACGGACATCGCGAACGCCGTCACGACGGTGATCGGCGAGCTCCCCGACCTGCCGCACGTCGTGGAACTCCCGGCGCGAGGTCTCGGCGCCGACATGATCGGGCGCACCGGCGTGCTGCTGGTCGACATCGAGATCGATGCGGCCACCAGCGGATACCGCGTGAGCCGACGGCCGAGTACGACGAGCCGCCGGGCCCGCGACTTCCTGACGGAGGACCTCGACGTTCTCGAGGAGCAGTGGGAACTGGCCGGGCTGCGCGGATCCGGCCGCGCCGTCAAGGTGCAGGCCGCGGGCCCGCTGACGATGGCCGCGGACATCGAGCTGGCGTTCGGTCACCGCGCCTTGACCGACGGCGGTGCGGTGCGCGACATAGCCGGGTCGTTGGCCGAGGGAGTGGCCGCGCACGCCGACGAGGTCGCGAGGCGGCTCGGCGCCGAGGTGGTCGTCCAGTTCGACGAACCTCGCATCGCGGCCGTGCTGGCCGGTCGCCTGCAGGGCGTGACGAGCCTCGAGCAGATCGCCGCGGTGCCGGCGCCGGAGGTGGCCGACCTGCTGGGCTCGGTGGTGCAGCGGGTGAACCGACCCGTGATCGTGCACACGTGCTCCGCCGACGTCCCGTTCGAGGTCTTCGAACGCAGCGGGGTGCACGGCGTCTCGTTCGATCTGTCCCTGCTGCCCACGTCGCGGTACGACGCGGTCGGCGATTACCTGGAGAGCGGCGGTGTCGCCGTCCTGGGGGTGGTGCCGGGAACCGACCCGGATAAGTACCCGGCGTGGCGCGAGAGTGCGGCGCCCGCAGTGGAACTGATGGATCGGTTGGGCTTCCCGAGGCGGTACCTCGCCGAGCGCGTCGCCGTCTCACCCACGTGTGGGTTGTCCGGCGCGAGCCTGCCGTGGGCCCGGCACGCTCTGACGGTGCTGCGCGACGTCCGCGCTGCTTTCACCGAGGATCCCGACGCGCTGTGACACCGGCCTTCGTCACCGGGAACGGTGTCGGAGCGCTCCGATAGTCTGCGATCGTGGACGAGATCGAGACACCGCCGGACCTGGTCCCGGCCTCACCCGAGCAGAAGCAGGAGTGGGACGCGCTGGCCGAGGAGGTCCGCGGTCACCAGTTCCGGTACTACGTGCGGGACGCGCCGATCATCTCGGACGGGCAGTTCGACGAGTTGCTGAAGCGCCTGCAGGCGATGGAGGAGGAGCATCCGGATCTCCGGACGCCCGACTCGCCGACGCAGCTCGTCGGTGGCGGCTTCGAGACGGACTTCACGGCTGTCGACCACCTCGAGCGAATGTTGTCCCTGGACAACGTGTTCGACGCGGACGAGCTGCGTGCCTGGGCGCGCAGGGTCGAGGTGGAGGCGGGGGAGAACCTGCACTACCTCTGCGAGGTCAAGATCGACGGTGTCGCGCTCAATCTGGTGTACGAGAACGGCCGACTGGTGCGCGCCGCCACCCGCGGTGACGGCCGCACCGGGGAGGACGTGACGCTCAACGCGCGCACCATCGACGACATCCCCGAGGTGCTCACCCCGTCGGACGAGTTCCCGGTCCCGACGCTGCTCGAGGTGCGGGGCGAGGTGTTCTTCCGACTCGAGGACTTCCAGGCGCTCAACGCTTCTCTCGTCGAGCAGGGCAAGCCGCCGTTCGCCAACCCGCGCAACTCCGCCGCGGGGTCGCTGCGGCAGAAGAACCCCGCGGTCACCTCGCGGCGGCGGCTCGGCATGATCTGTCACGGGTTCGGCCGGATGGAGGGCTTCGCCCCCGCCGCCCAGTCCGTCGCGTACGACGCGCTCGCCGCCTGGGGTCTGCCGGTCTCGACTCACACCGCACTGGTGCAGGGCGTGGACGCGGTGGTCGAACGCATGGAGTACTGGGGAGAGAACCGGCACTCGGTCGAGCACGAGATCGACGGCCTCGTGGTGAAGGTCGACGAGATGGCGTTGCACCGCCGACTCGGATCCACGTCCCGCGCACCCCGCTGGGCCATCGCCTTCAAGTATCCGCCGGAGGAGGCGACCACGACGTTGCTCGACATCCGGGTCAATGTCGGTCGCACCGGGCGAGTGACGCCGTTCGCGTTCATGGAGCCGGTGCTCGTGGCGGGGTCGACGGTGTCCCTGGCGACGTTGCACAACGCGTCCGAGGTCGTGCGCAAGGGCGTGCTGATCGGTGACACCGTGGTCATCCGCAAGGCGGGCGAGGTGATCCCGGAGGTGCTCGGTCCTGTGGTCGACGCGCGCACCGGGGACGAGCGGGAGTTCGTCATGCCGACGCACTGCCCCGAGTGCGGAACCGAGCTCGCACCGGCCAAGGAGGGCGACGCCGACATCCGCTGCCCCAACTCGCGCTCGTGCCCGGCACAGTTGCGGGAGCGGGTCTTTCACGTCGCGGGCCGTGGTGCATTCGACATCGAGGTGTTGGGGTACGAGGCCGCGACGGCGCTGCTGTCCGCACAGGTGATCGAGGACGAGGGCGATCTGTTCGATCTCACCGAGGACCAGCTCACCCGGACGGATCTCTTCCGAACCAAGGCGGGAGCGCTGTCCGCGAACGGTCGGCGATTGCTGGACAACCTGGGGCGAGCCAAGGATCAGCCGCTGTGGCGGGTGCTCGTCGGATTGTCGATCCGCCATGTCGGGCCGACCGCCGCCCGCGCCCTCGCCGCCCGCTTCGGGTCGCTCGACGCCATCCGGGCGGCGACGGAGGAGGAACTGGCCGCCGCCGACGGGGTGGGCCCCACCATCGCCCGCGCAGTCGTCGAGTGGTTCGACGTCGACTGGCACCGCGCCATCGTGGAGAAGTGGTCGGCGGCGGGCGTGCGCATGGAGGACGAACGCGACGAGAGTATCGAGCGCACGCTCGACGGTCTGTCGATCGTCGTCACCGGATCGCTCGCCACGTTCACGCGTGACGACGCGAAGGAGGCGATCCTGGCCCGCGGCGGCAAGGCGGCCTCGTCGGTGTCGAAGAAGACGGCGTTCGTGGTCGTCGGCGACGCGCCCGGATCCAAGCACGACAAGGCGCTCGAACTGGGTGTTCCCGTGCTCGACGAGGACAGGTTCCGCACGCTGCTCGGCGAGGGGCCCGACGCGGCCCGCGCGCTGGTCGCCGGGGCGGACTCAGCCGAGGACGGTGGCGACGATGCCGGCCAGGTAGCCGAGCCGGGCGATCTCTGACGGTCGGAAGTCCGGTCCGCCGGGTCGTCCCAGCACCAGCACGGTGCCCGACGATCCGAGCGGCGCCGCGGCCAGTGTGGTGTCCATGTCCTTCCACGACTGCGGAACCCATGCTCCGGTCGGGTCGAGGACTGCCGGCTTCTCGAGGGGCATCCACGGCATGTCGTCGGCCCGCGACTCGGGCGCCCCGGAGCTGCCGACGATGACGGCCGGACCGTGATCCGACATGCCCACCACGGTGCTCCATCCGACGCGCAAGACCCGCGGCGCACCGTCCACGAGCACCTGCAGACGGTCGTCGTGCGCCGTGGCCACCTGATCGATGAGCTCGAGCTCGCGGTGTGTGTCCAGGATGCCGGCGTAGGGACGGATGGAGTCCACGCGGACGTCGGTGAGCTTCTCGGCCGCGGCGATGAGTGTGTCGGGGAGGGCGCCCGGCGCGACGTCCACCACCAGATCGTCCACCGCGAATCCGGCTCCGCGTTCGATGACGTCGAGCGACAGGATGTCGGCCCCCACCGAACCCAGGGCGACGGCGAGCGACCCGAGACTGCCCGGACGGTCGGGCAACTGGACCCGCAGGAGATACGACACGCCGACATCCTCGCACTCGACGCCGTCTCCATCGAGTCGCACGCGGCCCACGAGAAGGTGGAGGACGGCCGGGCTCGCCGTCCCTCGCCGCGACGCGAGGCCGTGACGGTGGGGTGGTCGCCACGAACTAGGCTGCTCGGCATGCGTTACGAATCGAAGGGGGCCTGACGGACGTGTCTGCCATATCCCGCGACGAGGTCGCCCACCTCGCACGACTGTCCCGGCTCGCGCTCGAGGAGCACGAACTCGATGCGTTCGCCGGTCAGCTCGACGCCATTCTGGGCCACGTGAAGGCGGTGTCGGAGGTCGACGTCTCGGACGTCGACGCCACAGCGAGTCCGCTCGCTGTGACCAACGTCACCCGGCCAGACGTCATCGTCCCGGGTCTCGGCCCGGACAGTGCCCTCGCCGAGGCGCCCGCGTCCGAACAGAGCCGCTTCGCGGTGCCGCGCATCCTGGGAGAAGAGTGATGACCGCCGCCGAGCAGACCGATCTGATCCGGTCCACCGCGTCCGACCTGGCCGCGAAGATCCGCACCCGCGAGGTCTCCGCCGTGGAGGTCACTCGCGCCCACCTCGATCGCATCGCCGAGGTCGACGGAACGCTGCACGCCTTCCTGCACGTCGCGGGGGACGAGGCGATCGCCGCCGCCCAGCGCGTCGACGACGCGTTGGACGCGGGTGAGACGCCCGCGTCGGAGTTGGCCGGCGTCCCGTTGGCGCTGAAGGACGTGTTCACCACCACGGACATGCCCACCACCGCCGGCTCGAAGATCCTCGAGGGATGGGTCTCGCCGTACGACGCCACGGTCACCGCGAGGCTGCGTGCCGCGGGAATCCCGTTGCTGGGCAAGACCAACATGGACGAGTTCGCGATGGGGTCGTCCACCGAGAACAGCGCGTACGGACCCACCCTGAACCCGTGGGACACCACTCGGGTGCCGGGTGGATCGGGCGGCGGTTCGGCCGCGGCGCTCGCGTCGTTCCAGGCACCGTTGGCCATCGGTACCGACACCGGTGGCTCGATCCGGCAACCGGCCGCCGTCACCGGAACCGTCGGGTGCAAGCCGACGTACGGCGGCGTCTCCCGGTACGGGCTCATCGCCTGCGCCTCCTCCCTGGATCAGGGCGGTCCCTGCGGGCGGACGGTGCTCGACACCGCGTTGCTGCACCAGGTCATCGCCGGACACGACCCCCGCGACTCGACGTCGGTCGACGCGGCGGTGCCGGACGTCGTCGCGGCCGCGCGCCGCGGCGCGGGTGGAGATCTGACGGGCGTGCGCGTCGGCGTCGTCAAGGAACTGCACTCGGACGCCTATCAGCCGGGGGTCATCTCCTCCTTCGACGCCGCCGTCGAGGTGCTCACCTCGCTGGGCGCCGAGGTGGTGGAGGTGTCGTGCCCCAACTTCGATCACGCCCTCGCCGCGTACTACCTCATCCTCCCGTCGGAGGTGTCGTCAAACCTCGCCCGCTTCGACGCGATGCGCTACGGACTGCGGGTCGGTGACGACGGAACGCACAGTGCCGATCAGGTCATGGCGATGTCGCGTGCCGCCGGGTTCGGCCCGGAGGTCAAGCGCCGCATCATGATCGGGACGTACGCGCTGTCCGCAGGCTACTACGACGCGTACTACGGCCAGGCTCTGAAGATCCGGACGCTCATCGCCCGGGACTTCGATCGTGCCTACGAGAAGGTGGACGTCCTGGTGTCGCCCACCACCCCGTCGACGGCGTTCGCGCTGGGCGAGAAAGTCGACGACCCCATCGCCATGTACCTGTACGACCTCTGCACCCTGCCGACCAACCTGGCCGGTCACCCGGCCATGTCGGTGCCGTCCGGTCTCGCGGACGGTCTCCCGGTCGGGCTGCAGATCATGGCTCCGGCGATGGCGGACGATCGCCTCTACCGGGTCGGTGCGGCGTACGAAGCCGCACGGGGAGAGTTTCCCCAGCCGTCCGCGATCTGATCCGACCGTGCCTCCGCGCGCCGGAGGTAGCAAGATGGTGACGAGCATCGTGCGCGGCGACCCCGCGTCGACACCCGCGAACGAGAGGCACCGACCCATGCGTATCGGAGTACTGACCGGCGGCGGCGACTGCCCGGGACTCAACGCGGTCATCAGGGCCGTCGTACGCACGGCCGACGCTCGCTACGGGTCGTCGGTGGTCGGATTCCTCGACGGCTGGCGCGGCCTGCTCGAGGACCGTCGTATCCAACTGCGCAACGACGATCGCAACGATCGACTGCTCACCAAGGGCGGCACCATCCTGGGGACCGCACGCGTCAATCCCGAGAAGCTGCGGGCGGGGCTCGACCAGATCAAGCAGACGATGGACGACAACGGCATCGACGTGCTCATCCCCATCGGCGGCGAGGGCACGTTGACCGCCGGACACTGGCTGTCGCAGGAGGGCGTGCCCGTCATCGGGGTTCCCAAGACCATCGACAACGACATCGACTGCACCGACGTCACGTTCGGTTTCGACACGGCACTCACCATCGCCACCGACGCGATCGATCGGCTGCACAGCACCGCCGAGTCCCACCAGCGCGTCATGCTCGTCGAGGTGATGGGGCGGCACGCCGGCTGGATCGCGCTGCACTCCGGCCTCGCGTCCGGCGCGCACATGACACTGATCCCCGAGCAGCCCTTCGACGTCCAGGAGGTGTGCGATCTGGTGAAGAAGCGGTTCCAGCGCGGGGACTCCCACTTCATCTGCGTCGTCGCCGAGGGAGCGACGCCCAAGGAGGGGTCGATGGAGATCCGCGACGGAGGAATCGACGAGTTCGGCCACGTCCGGTTCACCGGTGTCGCACAGCAATTGGGCGTCGAGATCGAACGCCGCATCAACAAGGAGGTCCGCACCACGGTGCTGGGCCACGTGCAGCGCGGCGGCAAGCCCACTCCGTACGACCGCGTCCTCGCCACCCGTTTCGGCGTCAACGCCGTCGACGCCGTGCACGCGGGGGAGAAGGGCAAGATGGTCTCGCTCCAGGGCGCCGAGATCGGCCTGGTGGACCTCGAGGAGGCCGTCCGCCAGCTCAAGCGGGTTCCCGAGAGTCGCTACCTGGACGCGGCCGCCTTCTTCGGCTGACACCGAGGGGGTTCGGCCCACCGGTCCGCAGTAAACTCGGCACCATGACTGCTGCCACCTCATCGCACTCGACGAGCCTGATGGACTACGACGAGGTGATCTCCCGGTACGACCCCGTGCTGGGCATGGAGGTGCACGTCGAGCTCGGTACCGCCACCAAGATGTTCTGTGGATGCCCCACCGAGTTCGGTGCCGAGCCCAACACCCAGGTGTGCCCTGTGTGCCTCGGCCTGCCGGGTGCGCTCCCGGTGGTCAACGCGGCTGCCGTCGAGTCCGCCATCCGGATCGGCCTCGCGCTGAACTGCTCGATCACGCCGTGGGGTCGGTTCGCGCGGAAGAACTACTTCTACCCGGACCAGCCGAAGAACTACCAGATCTCGCAGTACGACGAGCCGATCGCCACCGAGGGCTATCTCGACGTGGTGCTCGACGACGGGTCCACGTGGCGGGTCGACATCGAGCGCGCCCACATGGAGGAGGACACCGGCAAGTCGTTGCACGTCGGCGGCGCCACCGGTCGCATCGACGGAGCGAGTCACTCACTGCTGGACTACAACCGGGCCGGTGTGCCTCTCGTCGAGATCGTCACCAAGACCATCGAGGGCGCCGGCGACCGCGCGCCCGAGGTGGCCCGCGCCTACGTCACCGCGCTGCGGGAACTGATCCGCGAGCTCGGCGTGTCCGACGTGCGGATGGACCAGGGCTCGCTCCGGTGCGATGCCAACGTCTCGCTGATGGAGAAGGGCGCCACCGAGTTCGGCACCCGGACCGAGACCAAGAACGTCAACTCCCTCAAGAGCGTCGAGGTCGCCGTCCGCTACGAGATGCGCCGTCAGGCAGCAGTTCTCGCGGAGGGCGGCGAGATCGTGCAGGAGACGCGGCACTTCCAGGAGGCCGACGGCAGCACGGCGCCCGGTCGCAAGAAAGAGACCGCGGAGGACTACCGCTACTTCCCGGAGCCCGATCTCGAGCCGGTCGCCCCGGACGCCGCCTGGGTCGAGGAACTGCGCGCCACCATTCCCGAGGCGCCGTGGATCACCCGCGCGCGCATCCAGAAGGAGTGGGGCTGGTCCGATCTCGTCATGCGCGACGTCGTCAACGCCGATGCGCTCGGCCTCATCACCGCGACCGTCGACGCCGGTGCGACACCCGACGCCGCCCGCAGCTGGTGGGTGGCGTACCTGTCGCAGCAGGCCAACACCCGCGGCGTCGACCTCGCGGACCTGGCGATCACCCCGGTCCAGGTGGCCCGCGTCGCCGCGCTGGTCGCCGACCGCACACTCACCAACGCCAACGCCCGCAAGGTGGTCGACGGTGTCCTCGATGGTGAGGGTGACCCCGACGCCGTCGTCGAGGCACGCGGACTCGCTGTCGTGCAAGACGATTCGGCGCTCGAGACGGCCGTGTCCGAGGCGCTCGCGGCCAACCCCTCCGTCGCGGAGAAGATCCGCGGCGGCAAGGTGCAGGCCGCCGGGGCCATCGTCGGTGCCGTCATGAAGGCGACCAAGGGCCAGGCCGACCCCGCGCGAGTCAAGGAACTCGTCATCGCCGCCTGCAGCTAGAACGACCGGCCTCCGGCCTTCCCGCTAGTCGCTCCCGCCGCCGCCGGCCGGCACCGGCACGATGACCACTCGGTCGTCCGTCGGCACCGGCTGGCCGCCGTCCTTGTTCACGGTGGTCACCCACACCTGGCCCTGAGCGCCGAGCGACGCACCACGCAGGCGGCCGTACCGGTCCTGTGCGGTGAGGGCCGGCGGCGTCGTCACCGCGTTGGTGTCCGGGTCCACGGGAACCAGTGCCAGCGCACGGGCCCCGGACATCGACACGGCCACCGAGCCGGGTGCGGCCGCGCATCCGCCGACGCCCGGCTTGTCCGGCCACGTCCACATGGGACTGACGACGGCACCCTCGGGCGTGATGCGGGAGAGCCGGTCCTCGGTGGCCGTCGCATCGGTCACCCAGGTGCTGCCCGCGGCGTCGATGCAGACGTCGCCGGCGCGGCCGATGCCGCTCATGACGACGCGGGGAGCCGAGGTGGAGTCGACACGCGGGTCGGTGACGGCCAGAACCTTGCCTGCGAGCGACGCCGGGTTCGCCGCAGCGGCGGGATCGCCCCCGTCGCCGGTGATCACCCGGAGTTCGTCGGGTGACGAGAAATCGAGGGCACCCGAGCTGGTGGTCCCGCGGGGGATGCCGGCGAGCACGGTCTTCGGGACGTCTCCCGCCGCGATGCGCACCACGCGGTTGTCGGTCGCCGTCGTGATGTACGCGTAGAGGAGGCGGTCCTCGTCGTAGGTGGGGGACAGCGTGATGTCGAGCAGTCCGCCGTCGCCGTCGCCGTCGACCGGGACGGTCACGACGGGTCGGGGCGCCTGGCCCGGAGCCACCTGGAAGATGGTGCCGGTGCGACGCTCGCCGACCAGGGCCGATGCCCCGCCGGGGAGGACGACGAGGCCGGACAGGGTGTCGAGACAGGTCGCGACCACGTTGGGATCCGGATCCACGCAGGGGCCGGTGGCCGGCGACGGCGCGGGCGGCGTGCTGGAACCCGGCGCTCCCGGCTCCACCGGTTCGATGTCGGCAGCGCCGAACGTGGGTTCGGGGGAGAACTCCGTCGAGGCGGAGTCGTCGAAGCGTGCGCATCCCGCGGAGGCCGTGACGATCGCCATCACCGCCGCGCCGAGCACGAACGATCGCCGGGCCGCGCGCCGAGTCCCACCCACTGTCATGAGATCCCACGGTACGGGTCGCGCCTGCGCCGGGAACGGGCCCGCCGCATCTACGCTGATGCACGTGAGTGAGAAGTCCGATGACACAGGCCGTTCCCCGTCCGGTTACGAGCCGGCGGCGAGTCCCTACGACCAGCCGACCGAGCGGATAGGCGGGGGCAGCGGAGCACAGCTCCCGCGCACCGACGACGAACTCGACGCCGACCGGTCGCGTACCGCGCATCCCACCGAGAAGCTCACCGGCTACCCCGGTGACACGACGACGGCGAGTCGCACCGAACCGGCCTACGACGACAGCGCGACGCGCGCGATCCCGGTGGCAGGAACCGACCGCACGGCGACCCCGGCCGAGGTGCGGCCCGAGGTGGTCCCGGAGCGTCGCGGCACGCTCGATCTCGGACTGCTGATCCTGCGCGTGAGCGTCGGCGCGATCGTGCTTGTGCACGGTCTGCAGAAGCTCACGGGATGGTTCGACGGTCCCGGGCTCTCGGGCTTCCAGGAGATCGTCGCCGGGTCCGGCTACGACCAGGCACGTCTGCTGTCCATTCTCGGTGCGGTCGGCGAGGTCGCCGGCGGTGCGCTGCTGATCCTCGGCCTGGCCACGCCTCTCGCGGGTGCCGCAGTCCTCGCCGTCATGATCAACGCCTGGCTCGTGCGTCAGGTCGGCGAGCCGGGGTTGCAGTTCTTCGCCCCTGCAGGTGTCGAGTACGAGACGCTGCTGGTGCTGGCGTCGGCGTCCATCATCCTCACGGGCCCCGGACGGATCGCCGTGGACGGCGGACGTGGATGGGCGCGCCGCCCCTTCATCGGGTCGTTCCTCGCGTTGGCCATCGGCATCGGCGGTGCTGCAGCGCTGTGGATCTTCCTGAACGGCGCCGACCCCTTCGCCTGATCCGTGCGTCACCGTCCACAACTCGGCCGGATCGACGGGATTCCGTCGATCCGGCCGAGTTGTGGTCGTTCAGGCCCGCGGTTCGGCCTCGTCCTGCTCGACGGCGGACTCGGCCTCGACCGGCTCGTCCTGAGCGGGCTCCTCGACCGGCGACGGATCCGGCACCGCGCCGCCGCTCGCCGCGGACAGAAGCGGGAGCTTGTCGACGGTCACGCCCGGCATCCGGACGGTCGAGCCGTCCTCGAGGGTCGCCTTGCCCCACCCGAGCTTCGGGAACAGCAGTCCCGTCACGGACGACCACGGCACCGTGGTGGAACGGAACGCCCGGCGCGAGACGAACCGCTCCGGAGTGACGGTGGTCCGGACGCGGATGATCCAGTACCCCAGCAGGACCGGGAGCGCGAGCATCCACCCGAAGAGCTCCGGCGCCCCGACCACGGGGAACGTGACCCCGAACAGGAACAGCGCCACGCCGGACAGCGCCAGGGCCGGGATGCGGAACACCGTGGGGGCCGCGGGGGAGGCGTCGGAAGTGGGGCTCTCGGTATGGGAGACTGTCACCGGTGGTTCGGACTGCTGCGAAGACGACACCCCTCCATCTTCGCACTGCATAACGCCATCCCACATAATGGGACAACGAGTTCGGTAAGTTTGACTGGCACCGCATCACGCGCCTAACGTCACACGCGTGAAGCGTGAAGAGTTCCTCGTAATCGGCAGGCGCGTCGTCGCCTGAGCCGAAACGTCTTCACGCTCAGCCACGACGCGCCACCCTCGTACAGCATCTGCTGGCGAGGGTTTTTTCTTGCCCGGATGAAGTTCTAAGGAAGCACCAGTGAGCGCACCCACCGCCCGGCCCGGCCCGGCACCACGCAAGGCTCCGCCCGCCGCCGATCGTCCCACTCCGTCCGCGACGCCGCAGCGTCGTCCCCTCGCGCCCGAGCGCGTGACCGGAGCGAAGTCCGTCGTCCGCGCACTCGAGGAGCTCGAGGTCGACGTCGTCTTCGGCATTCCCGGTGGTGCCGTACTTCCCGTCTACGATCCGCTGCTCGACTCGGCGAAGGTCCGGCACGTGCTGGTGCGACACGAGCAGGGTGCCGGCCACGCCGCCACCGGCTACGCGCAGGCCACCGGCCGCGTCGGCGTGTGCATCGCGACGTCCGGTCCCGGCGCCACCAACCTGGTGACGCCGCTGGCCGATGCGCAGATGGACTCCGTCCCGGTCGTCGCCATCACCGGACAGGTCGGCCGCGCGCTGATCGGTACCGACGCCTTCCAGGAAGCCGACATCTCGGGCATCACGATGCCCGTCACCAAGCACAACTTCCTCATCACCGACCCGCTCGACATCCCGCGCATGATCGCCGAGGCCTTCTACCTGGCGTCCTCCGGACGACCGGGCGCGGTGCTCGTCGACATCCCGAAGGACGTCCTGCAGGCGCAGACCACCTTCTCGTGGCCGCCGGAGATGAAGCTGCCGGGCTACCGCCCGGTGACGAAGCCGCACGGCAAGCAGGTGCGTGAGGCCGCGCGGCTCATCGCGGCAGCGAAGAAGCCGGTGCTGTACTGCGGCGGCGGCATCATCAAGTCGAACTCGTCGCCCGAGCTCCTCGAGCTGGCGGAGCTCACCGGCATCCCCGTCGTGACGACGCTGATGGCGCGGGGCGTCTTCCCGGACAGCCACGACCTGAACCTCGGCATGCCCGGCATGCACGGAACGGTCGCCGCGGTCGCCGCACTGCAGAAGAGCGATCTGCTCATCACGCTCGGCGCTCGTTTCGACGACCGCGTGACCGGGCAGCTCGACTCGTTCGCCCCCGAGGCGAAGGTGGTCCACGCCGACATCGATCCCGCCGAGATCGGCAAGAACCGGTTCGCCGACGTGCCGATCGTGGGTGACTGCCGCGAGGTCATCGTCGAGCTGATCGAGGCGATCCGCGCGGACCAGGCCACCGGCACCGCGCTGGATCTCGCCGACTGGTGGACCTACCTCGACAACGTGCGGCGCACCTACCCGCTGAGCTACGACCGTCCGTCGGACGGTGCGATGTCGCCCGAGTTCGTGATCCAGTCGATCGGCAAGTTCGCCGGACCCGACGCGATCTACTGCGCCGGGGTCGGACAGCACCAGATGTGGGCCGCTCAGTTCATCAGTTACGAGAAGCCGCGGACGTGGCTCAACTCGGGTGGACTCGGCACGATGGGCTACGCGGTCCCGGCTGCGATGGGCGCCAAGATGGGTCTGCCCGACACCGAGGTCTGGGCCATCGACGGTGACGGCTGCTTCCAGATGACCAACCAGGAGCTCGCGACCTGTGCGGTCGAGGGCATCCCGATCAAGGTCGCCGTCATCAACAACGGCAACCTCGGCATGGTGCGGCAGTGGCAGACGCTCTTCTACGAGGAGCGCTACTCCAACACCGAGCTCGGCACGCACGGCGCCGTCCGCATCCCCGACTTCCTCAAGCTCGCCGAGGCGCTGGGATGCGTCGGACTGCGGTGCGAGCGTGAGGAGGACGTCGACGCGGTGATCGCGCAGGCGCGTGCGATCAACGATCGCCCGGTCGTCATCGACTTCATCGTCGGCAAGGACGCCCAGGTGTGGCCGATGGTCGCTGCGGGCACCGGCAACTCCGAGATCATGGCCGCCCGCGGCATCCGTCCTCTGTTCGACAACGACGAGGAAGCGGCGCAGGAGCCCGGCTCGGTCGGCGACGTCACCGAGGCGGCCCAGGGCGCGAATTCGAAAGGCATCGACCTGTGAGCACCAGTCACACCCTGAGCGTGCTCGTCGAGGACAAGCCGGGCGTGCTCGCACGCGTGGCGTCGCTGTTCTCGCGCCGCGGATTCAACATCGCCTCCCTCGCGGTGGGCGGCACCGAGGTTCCCGAGATCTCGCGCATGACCATCGTCGTCACGGTCGACGAGTTCCCGCTCGAGCAGGTGACGAAGCAGCTGAACAAGCTCGTCAACGTCATCAAGATCGTCGAGCAGGAAGCCGATTCGTCGGTCGCCCGTGAGCTCGTGCTCATCAAGGTCCGCGCCGACGCGAGCGTGCGGAGCGAGGTCATCGAGACGGTGAACCTGTTCCGCGCCAAGGTCATCGACGTCTCGCCGGAGGCAGTCACCGTCGAGGCGACCGGTACCCGCTCGAAGCTCGAGGCGTTGCTCCGGATGCTCGACCCGTACGGTGTTCGCGAGATCGTCCAGTCCGGCGTCGTCGCGGTGGGTCGTGGACCGAAGTCCATCACCGCGTCCCGCTAGTCACCCAACCCAGTAGTTTCGATTACCCGGTCACATGCGACCGGGACAGATGCAGGAGGAAACCACAGTGGCAGTCGAGATGTTCTACGACGACGATGCCGATCTCTCGATCATCCAGGGCCGCAAGGTCGCTGTGATCGGATACGGAAGCCAGGGCCATGCGCACTCGCTCAGCCTGCGCGACTCGGGCGTCGACGTCCGTATCGGTCTGAAGGAAGGCTCCAAGTCGCGTGACAAGGCTGCCGAGCAGGGCCTCGGCGTGGGCACGCCGGCGGAGGTCTCCGAGTGGGCCGACGTCATCATGCTGCTCGCTCCGGACACCGCCCAGGCGCAGATCTTCAAGGACGACATCGAGCCCAACCTCAAGGACGGCGACGCGCTGTTCTTCGGCCACGGCCTGAACATCCACTTCAAGCTCATCGAGGCCCCGGCCAACATCACCGTCGGCATGGTCGCCCCCAAGGGACCCGGCCACCTCGTGCGCCGTCAGTTCGTCGACGGCAAGGGTGTTCCCGCCCTCATCGCCGTCGACCAGGATCCGAAGGGTGAGGGCCAGGCTCTCGCGCTGTCCTACGCCCGCGGCATCGGCGGCACGCGTGCCGGAGTCATCAAGACCACGTTCAAGGAAGAGACCGAGACCGACCTCTTCGGTGAGCAGGCCGTGCTGTGCGGCGGTACCGAGGAGCTGGTGAAGACCGGCTTCGAGGTCATGGTCGAGGCCGGCTACGCGCCCGAGATGGCGTACTTCGAGGTGCTGCACGAGCTCAAGCTCATCGTCGACCTCATGTACGAGGGCGGCATCGCGCGCATGAACTACTCGGTGTCCGACACCGCGGAGTTCGGCGGCTACCTCTCCGGGCCGCGCGTCATCGACGCCGGCACCAAGGAGCGCATGAAGGCGATCCTGGCCGACATCCAGTCGGGCGAGTTCACCAAGCGCCTCGTGGCCAACGTCGAGAACGGCAACACCGAGCTCGAGGGCCTGCGCAAGCAGAACGCCGAGCACCCCATCGAGGTCACCGGCAAGAAGCTGCGCGACCTCATGAGCTGGGTCGACCGTCCCATCACCGAGACGGCCTGACTCTCGCATTCCTGACACGGGGCACCCGCGGTCGAGTTCCTCGACCTCGGGTGCCCTGCGTCGGGTCGCGGCTCGGCCACTAGGCTGACGCCCGCACGAATCCGGAACCACACCTCTTCTCCGTCACCTGATCAGGGAGTTCTCCACGTGAGCCAGCCAGGCCGCCCCGTCGTCCTCATCGCCGACAAACTTGCGCAGTCCACCGTCGAGGCTCTCGGCGACGGAGTCGAGGTCCGGTGGGTGGACGGTCCGGATCGTCCGGCCCTCCTCGCCGCGGTCCCCGATGCCGACGCCATCCTGGTCCGCTCCGCGACCACGGTCGATGCCGAGGTGCTCGCTGCCGGTACCAAGCTCAAGATCGTCGCCCGCGCCGGCGTCGGCCTGGACAACGTCGACGTCCCCGCAGCCACCGAGCGCGGCGTGCTCGTCGTCAACGCCCCCACGTCCAACATCCACACCGCTGCCGAACACGCGGTGACGCTCCTGCTCTCGGCTGCTCGCCAGATCCCCGCCGCCGACGCCACACTGCGTCAGCACGAGTGGAAGCGCAGCAAGTTCAACGGCGTCGAGATCTTCGGCAAGACCGTCGGCGTGGTCGGGCTCGGCCGTATCGGTCAGCTCTTCGCGCAGCGTCTCGCCGCGTTCGAGACGCACATCATCGCGTACGACCCCTACGTCTCGCCGGCTCGTGCCGCGCAGCTCGGTATCGAGCTGGTCAGCCTCGACGAGCTTCTCGAGCGCGCCGACATGTTCTCCGTGCACCTGCCGAAGACCCCCGAGACGAAGGGTCTGATCGGCAAGGAGGCGCTCGCCCGGACCAAGAAGGGCGTCATCGTCGTCAACGCTGCCCGCGGTGGACTGGTCGACGAGCAGGCTCTCGCCGACGCGATCACCAGCGGCCACGTCTTCGCCGCGGGTATCGACGTCTACGCGAGCGAGCCCTGCACCGACAGCCCGCTGTTCGAGCTCCCGCAGGTCGTCGTCACCCCGCACCTCGGTGCCTCGACCACCGAGGCCCAGGACCGCGCCGGCACCGACGTCGCCAAGTCCGTCCTGCTCGCCCTCGCCGGCGAGTTCGTGCCCGACGCGGTGAACGTCTCCGGCGGTGCCGTCGGCGAGGAGGTCGCGCCGTGGCTCGACATCGTGCGCAAGCAGGGCGTCCTGCTGGGTGCCCTGTCGGACGAGCTCCCGACGTCGCTGTCCGTCGACGTGCGCGGTGAGCTGGCGTCCGAGGACGTCGACATCCTCAAGCTGTCGGCGCTGCGGGGACTGTTCTCCGCCGTCATCGAGGACGCGGTCACCTTCGTCAACGCACCGTCGCTCGCCGAGGAGCGTGGTGTCACGGCCGACGTGACCAAGGCCAGCGAGAGCCCCAACCACCGGAGCGTCGTCGACGTCCGTGCGGTCTACGGCGACGGGACCGTCGTCAACGTCGCGGGCACCCTCACCGGTCCCCAGCACGTGGAGAAGATCGTCAACATCAACGGCCGCAACTTCGATCTGCGCGCCGAGGGCAAGAACCTCATCGTGACGTACGACGACCGTCCCGGCTCGCTCGGACGCATCGGCACCGCCCTGGGCGACGCCGGTGTCGACATCGCCGCCGCGGCACTCAGCCAGGACGCGGAGGGCGGTGGCGCCACCATCCTGCTGCGCGTCGATCGTGATGTGGCGCAGGACGTTCGGGACGCCATCGCCGCCTCCGTGGGCGCGACGACCATCGAGCTGGTCGACCTGTCCTGATGTCGACGCCGAACGAGGGGACTTCGATGAAGCTGGGTGTCGTGGCCGGAGACGGCATCGGACCGGAGGTGGTGGCCGAGGCACTCAAGGTGCTCGAGGTGGTCGCGCCCGGTGCGGAGACCACGGAGTACGACCTGGGTGCACGGCGCTATCACGCGACGGGGGAGATCCTGCCGCCGTCGGTGCTCGAGGAGCTCCGCGGCCACGACGCCATCCTGCTCGGCGCCATCGGTGATCCGTCGGTGCCCAGCGGTGTGCTCGAGCGCGGATTGTTGCTGACCGCACGATTCGCGCTGGATCACCACATCAACCTGCGCCCGTCCAAGCTGTACCCGGGTGTCGTCGGTCCGTTGGCGGGCAACAAGCCGGTCGACATCGTCGTCGTGCGGGAGGGCACCGAGGGCCCGTACACGGGCAACGGCGGCGCCATCCGCGTCGGCACTCCGCACGAGGTCGCCACCGAGGTCAGCCTCAACACGCGGTTCGGTGTGGAGCGCGTGGTCCGTGACGGCTTCGCGCGAGCGATGGGTCGTCGCAGGCACCTGACCCTGCTGCACAAGACGAACGTGCTGGGGTTCGCGGGATCGCTGTGGAAGCGGACGGTCGACGAGGTCGCCGCAGAGTTCCCCGACGTCGAGGTGGCGTACCAGCACATCGACGCGGCGACGATCCACCTGGTGACCGACCCGGGCCGCTTCGACGTGATCGTCACCGACAATCTCTTCGGCGACATCATCACCGATCTCGCGGCCGCGGTCGCCGGTGGTATCGGTCTGGCCGCGAGCGCGAACATCGATGCGACGCGGACGAATCCGAGCATGTTCGAGCCCGTGCACGGCAGTGCGCCGGACATCGCCGGCAAGGGAATCGCCGATCCGACGGCCGCCATCCTGTCGGTGTCGCTCCTCCTCGCACATCTCGGCGAGACCGAGGCGGCGGCGCGCGTCGAGTCCGCCGTCGCGCAGGACCTGGCGACGCGCACCGCCGGGGACCCGGGCACGACCGCGACGATCGGCGATCGGATCGCCTCACTGGTGTAGTCGGTCTCGCGCTTCTCGCGGAATGGTCGGTACCGCGAGAAGCGCGATCGCCGCGGACACCCCGAACGCCACCGCGTACGACGTGTGCGTGATCAGGGCGCCGAACACCGGGGGAACCGCCGACGCGGCGATGAACTGACTGGTGTTCTGCGCGCCGAGTGCTCGCCCGCTCCAGAACGGACCCGCCCGCTCGGCCACGGCGGTGAATGCGAGCCCGTTGGGTGACACCGTCGCCACCGACGCGACCACGAGTATCACCACCGATACCGCGAGGCCGGCGGCGTCCGCGATCGCCAGCGCGGCCATCACTGCCACGACGCCGACGGCGACCCACCGCATCGGTCCGAGTCTGCTGCCCACCCGGTCCGACACTGCGCCGGCGGCGATGCGTCCTCCCGCTCCGAGAATCTGCGAGACGGTGATCAGGACACCGGCGGCCTCCGGGGACCAGGCCCGTTGGTCCACGAGCCAGACGAGGGCGAACGTCCACACCACGTACTGCGGCACCACCAGCGCGACCGACGCACCGTGTATGCGCCAGAGATCGCGACGCCCGCGGTAGGGGTTGGCGAGGAGATCGGCACTCGAGGCGGCCGATCGGGAGGGCCGCGGCGGATCGAACACACCGACGAGGCAGGCGAGAGCGGAGAGGGCGGACGCGACCGCGGGAAGGAGCATCGCGGTTCCCACTCCGTGATCGCGGGCGATACCGGGAATCAGCAACGCGGACAGCGCGACTCCGAGAGGGAGTGACATCTGCCGGATTCCCATCGCCAGGCCGCGGCGGTGGGGAGGGAACCACCCCACCACCACGCGTCCGGTGGCGGAGTTCACGCTGGCGGCGGCCATGCCGCCGAGCAGCAGGAAGACGGCCAGCGCCACCGTGGACTCCGTCGCGGCGGCGCAGAAGGCGGCCATCGACGTCAGCACGGAACCAGCGATCAGGGATCGCCGTTCGCCCACGCGGTCGACGACGGCGCCCCACGCGAACAGAGTCAGGACGATGCCGGCCGTCGGCATCGCCACGACCAGACCCGCCGACGCGAGCGAGAGTCCGCGCTGATCCCGAAGTGCGGGGATGAGGAAGGCGGCGCCGTTGAGAAGCAGTGCCGTGGAGGCCGTCGCGAGCATGCCGATCACGAGCATCGCCCACCGACCCGCCGTGGACGTGGTGTAGCGCTGGACGCGACTCATACCGGCTCCGTTCTCACTATATGGGATAACATTCTCGCCTGTTGAACTCCCGGTCGCCGATGCTACCCCGTACGTGATCGTCGTTCGTCGCCCGCCGGTGTCCGCTCGACGCCGCTCGATAGACTTCCGCCATGCGTCTTGGTCGAGTAGCGAGTCCCGACGGTGTTGCATTCGTCGCCATCGAAGGCGACGGAGACGAGAGGACGGCGCGAGAGATCGCGGAACATCCCTTCGGCACACCCACCTTCACCGGCCGGAGCTGGTCCCTGGCCGATGTCCGCCTGCTGGCGCCCATTCTGGCCAGCAAGGTGATCTGCATCGGCAAGAACTACGCGGCGCACGCCGCGGAGATGGGCTCTGACGCACCCGAGGACCCGGTCATCTTCATCAAGCCCAACACGTCCATCGTCGGACCCGGTGCGAACATCGTGCGTCCACCGACGTCGTCCGAGGTCCACTTCGAAGGTGAGCTCGCGGTGGTCATCGGCCGTCCGTGCAAGGACGTTCCGGCAGCACGCGCTCTCGACGTGGTGCTCGGCTACACCGTTGCGAACGACGTCACGGCCCGCGACAACCAGCGCCACGACGGTCAGTGGACCCGCGCCAAGGGTTACGACACCTTCTGCCCACTCGGCCCGTGGATCGAGACCTCGCTCGACGCCTCGGATCTCGCTCTGACCACCACGGTGGACGGCGCGGTGAAGCAGAACAGCCGTACGTCGCTCCTGCTGCACGACGTGCCGAAGATCATCGAGTGGATCTCGTCGGTGATGACGCTGCTTCCCGGCGACGTCATCCTGACCGGCACCCCGGAAGGCGTGGGGCCGATCGTGGCGGGCGAGAGCGTGTCCGTCGAGATCGAGGGCATCGGCACGCTGACCAATCCGGTGGTGGACAAGTGACCGCCGCGAGCGTTCCCGCATCCGACGTCCGCGTCCGGTTCTGCCCGTCGCCCACCGGAACCCCGCACGTCGGGCTGGTGCGCACGGCGCTGTTCAACTGGGCGTTCGCCCGCCATCACGGCGGCGCATTCGTGTTCCGCATCGAGGACACCGACGCCGCACGTGATTCCGAGGAGTCGTACCAGGCGCTGCTCGACGCGCTGCGGTGGCTCGGACTCGACTGGGACGAGGGTCCCGAGGTCGGTGGGCCGTACGAGCCGTACCGGCAGTCGTTGCGCCGCGATCAGCACCTCGCCGTGGTGCAGCAGCTCGTCGACGCGGGGGAGGCGTACGAGAGCTTCTCCACACCGGAGGAGGTGGAGGCGCGGCATCTCGCGGCCGGCCGGGATCCGAAGTTGGGCTTCGACAATCACGACCGCACGCTGACCGACGAGCAGCGGGAGGCCTTCCGCGCCGAGGGACGTAAGCCCGTCGTCCGGTTGCGTATGCCCGATCACGATCTGTCGTGGAACGACCTCGTGCGCGGCGAGACGACGTTCCGCGCCGGCACGGTCCCCGACTTCGCGCTCACCCGCGGCAACGGTGTCCCGCTGTACACGTTGGTGAACCCCGTGGACGACGCGCTGATGAAGATCACGCACGTCCTGCGCGGTGAGGACCTGCTGTCCTCGACCCCGCGTCAGATCGCGCTGTACGAAGCCCTCGTGCGCATCGGTGTGGCAGAACGCATTCCGCAGTTCGGGCACCTCCCGTTCGTGATGGGGCAGGGCAACAAGAAGTTGTCGAAGCGCGACCCCGAGGCCGATCTCTTCCTGCACCGGGAGCGCGGGTTCGTCCCCGAAGGTCTGCTGAACTACCTGGCTCTCCTCGGGTGGGGATTCTCCGAGGACCGGGACGTGTTCTCGCTCGACGAGATGGTGGGTGCCTTCGACATCTCGACGGTCAACTCGAATCCGGCCCGCTTCGATCAGAAGAAGGCCGACGCCATCAACGCCGAACACATCCGGTTGCTCGAGCCGGCCGACTTCGCCGCGCGCCTGCGGGCGTATCTCGAGACGCACGGCCATCCGATCGGGGTGTCGGACGCAGCGTTCGCCGAGGCCGCGGAACTGGTGCAGACGCGCATCGTCGTGCTGTCCGACGCCTGGGGACTGCTGAAGTTCCTGCTTGCCCCCGCCGACGAGTTCACGGTCGATCCGGCATCGGCAGCCAAGAATCTGGGCGCCGACGCGGCACCCGTTCTGGACGCGACGGTGAGCGCCGTCGAGGGCGCACCGGAGTGGACTGCGGAGGCCTTGGAGTCGGCTCTCAAGGTCGCGCTGATCGACGAGATGGAGCTGAAGCCGCGTAAGGCGTTCGCGCCGGTGCGCGTGGCGGTGACCGGTTCCCACATCAGCCCACCGCTGTACGAGTCGATGGTGCTGCTGGGCCGGGAGCTGACGCTGGCCCGCTTGCGGTCGGCCCGTGCGTCGATCGTCTGAGGTGACTCGGGGCAGTTCGGGCGAAAGGGTGTGGTGATGAGCTTCACCGATCGGATCGACAGATTTCAGCAGCGGCATCCCGCCATGGGATTCCCGTTGGCCGTGTTCTACAAGTTCTTCGACGACCAGGGTGGCTACCTGGCAGCGCTCATCGCCTACTTCGGTTTCATCTCGCTGTTCCCGTTGCTGCTGCTGTTCTCCACCGTCCTGGGCATCGTCCTGGCCGGTGATCCCGAACTGCAGCAACGGATCATCGATTCGGCCATGAGCCAGATCCCCTTGATCGGTGAACAACTCGGCCAACCGGAAGGGCTGAGCGGGGGGACCGGGGCCATCGTCATCGGTGTCCTGGGATCGCTCTACGGCGGCCTGGGTGTGGCGGTGGCCGCACAGAACGCGATGAACGTCGCCTGGTCCGTCCCGAAGAACGATCGCCCCGATCCCGTTCGGGCGCGGGTGCGCGGCTTCGGCCTGCTGCTGACCGTCGGGACGGCCGTCATCGGCGTCACGGTCCTGAACGGTTTCAACGCGGCGGGCTTCTTCGGCACGGTCGCACAGGTGCTCGTCACGATCGCGGCGATCGTGCTCAACACCGCCACGTTCGTCGTGGCGTTCCGGCTCGGGACCACGCGTGCGGTGAGCGTGCGCGACGTGCTTCCCGGAGCCGTCATCGGCGCGCTGCTGTGGCAGGCCCTGCAGTCCTTCGGTGGGCTGTACGTCCAACGCGTCGTCGGCGGTGCGGACACCACCAACGGTGTGTTCGCGATCGTCCTCGGGCTGCTCGCGTTCCTCTACATCTCCTCGCTGGTGTTGGTGCTGTGCATCGAGGTGAACGTCGTGCGGACCGACAGGTTGCACCCGCGCGCTCTGCTCACCCCGTTCACGGACAACGTCGAACTGACCGACGGTGATCGAGACGCGTACACGGCACAGGCGGAGGCGCAGCGAAGCAAGGGTTTCGAGGAGATCGAGGTCACCTTCGGCGAGCCCGACGGGTCGCAGTCGACCGACTCAGCCCGCTGACCAGCCGATTTGGTGAATGCGGGATGGTGTTTGGTAGTGTTCTCCACGGCTCGAAACGGCCCGGAGAACGCGGCCGGACCAGGCCATTGGGGTATGGTGTAATTGGCAACACAGCGGTTTCTGGTACCGCCATTCTAGGTTCGAGTCCTGGTACCCCAGCAGAGAAACACCCGATTTCGTCGGATGCTCTCGGCCGGTTATGCTCTTCCGGTTGCTCCACCTGATTCACAGATGAAGATCCTGGCCCCGTCGTCTAGCGGCCTAGGACGCCGCCCTCTCAAGGCGGTAGCGCGGGTTCGAATCCCGTCGGGGCTACAACACTCGAGGACCACCGCGATGCGGTGGTCCTCGTTTTCGTCGATGCGGTACCAGATGGTTTGGTTCGACTGGTGGGCGAGTGTCCGATTGTCGTACGTTGTTTGTGTGTCTTCACTACTGATTGCTGTTCCCGTCTACGGCCAGATCGAATACACCCATGCCTTGGTGAAGGATCTGCGGCGGGAGAACGCCACCTTCGTGATCATCGACAACCGCGGTGACTACATCCCGCTCGCCGACGAGCGCGTCGTCACGCCCGGCCGCAATCTCGGCTGGGCCGGCGGGTCGAACCTCGGGTTCCGCATCGCCTTCAGCGACGGCCACACCCATGCGATGACGCTGAACAACGACACGCGGTTGTCCCGCGGGTTCCTCGACGCGGTGACCGACCCGCAACTGCCGTCCGATGCGGGCATCGTCGTGCCGGTCTACGACGATGCCTATGGCCACCGAGACATGAAGACGACGTACTCGGGGCCCGCCGAGGACTACGTCCCGGTCGACCGGTACCGCAAGTGCTTCGCCGTGGACGGAACCGCCATGACGATCACGAAGGACACCTGGCTCGCACTCGGCGGGTACGACGAACGCAACTTCGGGTCCACGGGCTGGGGTGCGGACGTCGACTTCTGCATCCGCGCCACAGCAGAGGGATTCGGCAGCTATGTCACCGAGCGCGCGTTCATCAACCACTTCGGCCGCGCAACGGCCATCGCGATGATGGGCAACCGCAAGTATCTCGCCAAGTCTGCGGTGGGCATGGTGGGCGGTGTGCTGCGCCTGCACCGGGGCAACGTGAGGAAGTGGCTGTCCACGCCGCAGCCGACAGTGCACGAGTTCGAGCGCTCCGACGCCGTCTCGTCGAGAGGGCACGTTCCGGTGACCCGGTCGGCGCAGCGTCGGAGCCAACGGTGGGGCGAGCGTTCGCACGGCTGATCCGGTACGCGATACCGAACCCCCGGATCGGCCGGGCTCCGCCTCAGAGGCGCTTCTGCACGGCGTCCGCGGCCGCGAGAAGGTCGGCGGCCCAGCGCGCTCCGGGGCGGCGCCCCATGCGGTCGATCGGGCCGGACACGGAGATCGCGGCGACCACGCGGTCGTCGCGTCCGCGGATCGGTGCGGCGACGCTGGCGACGCCGGGCTCGCGCTCGGCGGCGCTCTGGGCCCAGCCGCGCTTGCGTACCTCGGCGAGCACCCGCTCACCGAAGGCTGCGTCGGGGAGGACGCTGCGCTGTAGTGCGGGGTCGGCCCACGCCAACAGCACCTTGGCGCCGGAGCCGGCGGTGAGGGGGAGGCGGGCGCCGACGAGCACGGTGTCGCGCAGCCCGGTGGGAGGTTCCATGGAGGCCACGCACACGCGCACCGTGCCGTCGATGCGGTAGACCTGCACGCTCTCCCCGGTGATCTCGCGCAGCCGTGGCAGCACCGTGGCCGCGGCGTCGAGAAGAGGGTCCTCGGCGGTGTGCGCGAGTTCGGCGAGCGCCGGCCCCGGTCGCCACAGTCCGTCGGCGTCACGGCTCAGCATGCGGTGCGTCTCGAGTCCGATGGCGAGCCGATGCGCGGTGGCGCGGGGGAGTCCGGTGGCGGAACACAGGTCGGCGAGGCTGCACGGTTCGAGTGACGCAGCCTGCAGAACGCTCATTGCTTTGTCCAGAACGCCGATGCCGCTATGCTGTCCCATGTAGCGATACTAGCGTCTCACAACGTGAGATGGTGATCGTCGTCGGTCGAAAGGTGGAGTCATGGCAGCGAAGACCCTGGCGGAGAAGGTCTGGGATCAGCACGTCGTCGTTCGCGGCGGTGGTGAGGGTGACGCGACCAAGCCGGATCTCGTCTACATCGATCTCCACCTCGTGCACGAGGTCACCAGCCCGCAGGCGTTCGACGGACTGCGTCTGGCCGGTCGGCCCGTGCGCCGGCCCGATCTGACGATCGCGACGGAGGACCACAACGTCCCGACGGTCGACATCGACCAGCCGATCGCGGATCTCGTCTCCCGGACGCAGGTGGACACCCTGCGGCGCAACTGCGAGGAGTTCGGCATCCGCCTGCACTCGATGGGCGACATCGAGCAGGGCATCGTGCACATCATCGGGCCCCAGCTCGGTCTGACGCAGCCGGGAACCACTGTCGTGTGCGGGGACAGCCACACCTCGACGCACGGCGCGTTCGGTGCCCTCGCGATGGGCATCGGCACCAGTGAGGTCGAGCACGTGCTGGCGACCCAGACACTGTCGTTGCGCCCCTTCAAGACCATGTCGGTCACGGTGGACGGCGAGCTCGGTGACGACGTCGGCAGCAAGGACCTGATCCTGGCGGTCATCGCACAGATCGGTACGGGCGGTGGGCAGGGCTACGTCATCGAGTACCGCGGCGAGGCCATCCGGAAGATGTCGATGGAAGCGCGGATGACCATCTGCAACATGTCCATCGAGGCGGGCGCGCGCGCGGGCATGATCGCCCCCGACGAGATCACGTTCGAGTACATCAAGGGTCGGCCGCACGCTCCCTCCGGTGAGCTGTGGGAGCAGGCCGTCGCCGACTGGTCCACGCTCGTCACCGACGACGGCGCCGTCTTCGACAAGGAAGTGCGGATCGACGGGTCGGCGCTGACTCCGTTCGTCACGTGGGGCACCAACCCGGGTCAGGGCGCCCCCCTCAGTGCGTCGGTACCCGATCCGGCCGAGATCCTCGACGAGGGCGAGAGTCAGTCCGCCGAGAAGGCGCTCACCTACATGGGTCTCGAGCCGGGCACGCCGTTGCGCGACATCGCGGTCGACACCGTCTTCCTGGGGTCCTGCACCAACGGTCGGATCGAGGATCTCCGTGTGGCAGCGAAGATCTTGGACGGCCGTACCGTTGCCGACGGTGTGCGGATGCTCGTCGTTCCCGGCTCGATGCGCGTGCGCGCACAGGCCGAGGACGAGGGACTGGGCGCGATCTTCACTGCCGCAGGGGCGGAATGGCGCCAGGCGGGGTGCTCGATGTGTCTCGGCATGAATCCCGATCAGCTCGCTCCGGGTGAGCGATCGGCCTCGACGTCGAACCGCAACTTCGAAGGGCGCCAGGGCAAGGGCGGCCGTACGCACCTCGTCTCGCCGGCCGTCGCCGCCGCCACCGCGGTGCGTGGACGGTTGTCGGCTCCCGCCGATCTCGGCTGAGTCGACCGAGAATCCGTCCGCCCCGTCCCTTTTACGCCCCGTCAGGAGCTCGTCATGGAATCGTTCACCACGCACACCGGAATCGGTGTCCCGCTGCGCCGCAGCAACGTCGACACCGACCAGATCATCCCCGCCGTGTACCTCAAGCGCGTGACCCGAACGGGTTTCGAGGACGGGCTCTTCGCGGGGTGGCGCACCGATCCCGGTTTCGTCCTCAACACCCCGCCGTTCGACAAGGGTTCGGTTCTCGTCGCCGGACCCGATTTCGGCACCGGGTCCTCTCGGGAGCACGCCGTGTGGGCACTCTCGGACTACGGATTCCGGGCCGTGATCGCGTCCAGATTCGCCGACATCTTCCGCGGAAACGCCGGAAAGGCGGGTCTGCTGGCCGCCGTTGTCGAGCAATCGGATGTGGAACTGCTGTGGAAATTGCTCGACGAGCGCCCCGGGACGGAACTCACCGTCGACCTCGAGACGAAGACGATCAGCGCCGGAACACTGGTGGTGCGCTTCGATATTGACGACTACACGAGGTGGCGTCTGCTGGAGGGGCTGGACGACGTCGCGCTGACGTTACGCCAGGTAGAGGCCATTTCCGAGTTCGAGAAGTCGCGTCCGGAATGGAAGCCGAAGACACTTCCGGCGCCCGATCAGGCTCGGTGATTCCGGGCCGAAAAGGTCCTTCCCGCGACACTCATTGTGGCTGCGACGATTACAGCGAACAGACTGTTTTGGCGTGGCTCGTGGACTCGTGCGCATTTCCGGTTTACCGTGGTACTCAGTCGGTCCGACGACGGGCCAATCAGTATGCGGAGGAATCACCGATGAACAAGGCAGAACTGATCGACGCCCTGACCGAGAAGACAGGCGCGGATCGCCGGAGCGCCACGGACGCTGTCGAGAACATCGTCGACATCATCGTGCGCGCCGTGCACCGCGGCGAGTCGGTCACCATCACCGGCTTCGGTGTCTTCGAGCAGCGTCGCCGTGCGGCCCGCGTCGCTCGTAACCCGCGCACCGGCGAGACCGTCAAGGTCAAGCCGACGTCCGTTCCCGCGTTCCGTCCCGGTGCTCAGTTCAAGGCCGTCATCGCCGGTGGCCAGAAGCTGTCCGCCACGGGCCCCGCCGTGAAGCGTGGCGCCTCCGCAGCCCCCGCGAAGAAGACTGCGGCAGCGAAGAAGACGGCGGCGGCGAAGAAGACCGCGGCCAAGGCTCCCGCGAAGGCGGCGACCAAGGCTCCCGCCAAGACGGCGGTGAAGAAGACCACGGCCACCAAGGCACCGGCCAAGACGGCGGCGAAGAAGACCACGGCCACCAAGGCACCGGCCAAGACGGCAGCCAAGAAGACCACCGCCACCAAGGCACCCGCCAAGACGGCAGCCAAGAAGACCACCACGGCCGCCGCGAAGAAGACCACGGCGACGAAGGCACCGGCCAAGACTGCAGCCAAGAAGACCACCCCGGCCAAGAAGGCCGCGCCCGCGAAGAAGGCGCCCGCCAAGAAGGCGCCGGCGAAACGTACTGCACGCAAGTAACGTTCCCGTTCGGCACGAAGGAGCCCCGGACCATCGGTCCGGGGCTCCTTCGTGTTCGTGTCGGCCGTGCCGGCAGTTCAGTCGTGCCGGCTACGCGGGAGTGGCGAATCGGTGTAGTCCGCTGCCACCAGCACACCACCGACGAAGCTGAGCACCCAAACGCTGGCCTTGCGTGATCGGGTGCGGGAGAGTTCGACGCCGTCGCTCTCGGCCCACCACTCCATCAGGTTCGGAATCACCTTGCCCTGACTGCAGATCACCGGGACGCCGGACGTCGAGGCGATGATCTCGCGTGCGCGCTGACGTCCCTTGTCGGGATCCTGCGCGTACCCCTCCTCGGTCAGCGTGGGCTCCAGGGCCAGATCGACTCCGACGGACTCGGCCCACGGCGCGATGGTCTGGACGCACCGAGCACGCTCGGCGGTGAATCCGTCGGTGCCGCCGTAGGCCTGGATCAGAGGAACCAGTGCGGCCGCCTGGCGGACCCCGACGCTGTCGAGAGGCCGTTCGGCGTCGTCCCCCTTGTAGCGAGCCTTGCTCCCCGCCCGCGCATGGCGCACCAGCACAGCCGTACTCGTCGGGACCGGGTGCTGCGCGAAACGGCCGACGACGTCCCGGTCCGCCTCGTAGGTCGCGAGATCACGAGCCTCGGCGGGTGTGAGCCACCGCAGTTCGTCGACCTCGTCGTTGACGGCGAACTCGCCGTCCACGACTCGAGCGGCCCAGTAGTCCACCTGCTTGATCTTCTTCGAGCGCGGGAGCGGGTAGGTGGTGGTTCCGAGACCGTGTCCGAGAACGCACCGGAAACCGGTCTCCTCCCACACTTCTCGGACGGCGGCGACAGCGGGTACCTCGTCGGCCTCGACCTTGCCCTTCGGAAGGGACCAGTCGTCGTAGCGCGGTCGATGCACCAGCGCCACCATCGGCTCGTCGCCCTCGGGGCCCGGACGCCACAGCACCGCACCCGCGGCCAGGACCGGATCAGGCGTCTTCGATGCGCGTGAGCTGCTCATCGACCCACCTCACGATCCGGTGTAGCGACGCTGGCGCATGAGGGACACCTGGTGATCCCGCACCGTCTCGCCGCTCGCGGGGGACGCCGTCCAGGCGCCGTCGGACTGCAGTACCCAGCAGCGGGTCGTGACGTCCATGGCCGAGTCGAGCATCGAGTTCAGCTGACCGGACAGCTTCGGGTCCTTCACCTGAGCCATGACCTCCACGCGTCGATCGAGGTTGCGGTGCATCATGTCCGCGCTGCCGATCCAGAACTCGTCGATCGCCTCGAAGTGCAACACACGCGAGTGTTCGAGGAACCGTCCGAGAATCGACCGCACCTGAATGTTCTCGCTGAGACCGGGTACGCCCGGCTTGAGAGCGCAGATACCGCGCACGACCACCTCGACCTGGACGCCCTCGGTGGACGCCCAGTACAGCGCGTCGATCACCTGCTCGTCGACGAGTGCGTTGGCCTTCAGGCGGATTCGGGCTTTCGCGCCGTCCTTGTGCGCACGCACCTCGGCCTCGATGCGCTCGACGATTCCCGCCCGCACACCGAACGGCGCGACGAGGAGGTTCCGGTACTGCTCCTTGCGCGAGTAACCGGTGAGCGAGTTGAACAGGTCGGTGAGGTCGGCGCCGATCTCGTCGGCGGCCGTGATGAGACCCACGTCCTCGTAGAGTCGGGCGGTCTTGGGGTTGTAGTTGCCGGTGCCGATGTGGCAGTACCGGCGAATGGTGTCGCCTTCGCGGCGGACGACGAGGCACGTCTTGCAGTGGGTCTTCAGACCGACCAACCCGTAGACCACGTGCACGCCGGCCTGCTCCAGTTTGCGTGCCCAGGCGATGTTGGCCTGTTCGTCGAAGCGCGCCTTGATCTCCACGAGAGTCACGACCTGCTTGCCGGCCTCCGCCGCGGCGATCAGTGCGTTGACGATGGGGGAGTCGCCCGACGTCCGATAGAGGGTCTGCTTGATGGCGAGCACGTGCGGATCGGCTGCCGCCTGCTCGATGAAGCGCTGCACGCTGGTGGAGAACGAGTCGTACGGGTGATGCAGCAGCACGTCCCCGTCGCGCAGCGTGGAGAAGATCGACTTGGGCGTCTCGCGCTCTCCGAAGGCGGGGTGCGTCGCCGGCACGAACGGTGCATCCTTCAGGACGGGCTTGTCGACGCCGTAGAGCTGCATGAGGCACGACAGATCGAGCAGTCCCGGCACCTGGATGACGTCGCCGGGATCGACGTCCAACTCGCGCAGCAACAGGCTGAGCATGTGGTCGGTCATGTCGTCCGCGACCTCGAGGCGCACGGGCGATCCGAAACGGCGGCGCGCGAGTTCGCGCTCGAGGGCCTGCAGGAGGTCCTCGTCCCGATCCTCCTCCACCTCGAAATCGGCGTTGCGCGTGATGCGGAAGGCGTGGTGCTCGACGATCTGGAGTCCCGGGAACAGAACGTCGAGATGCGCCGCGATGAGCTCCTCCATGGGAAGGAACGCGGGCACGGCGCCGACGTCGCCTCGGTGCAACTGCACGAACCGATCGACGTTGTCCGGGACCTTCACCCTGGCGAAGTGCTCGCCGCCCGTGGTCGAGTCCTTCACCGTCACAGCGAGATTGAGGCTCAGTCCGGAGATGTACGGGAACGGGTGGGCGGGATCCACGGCCAGCGGGGTGAGGACGGGGAACACCTGCTCGGTGAAATACCGTGTCAGACGGGTTCGCTCGTCGGAGGTGACCTCCGACCACCGGATGACCGAGATCCCCTCGTTCGCCAGCTCCGGCAGGATGCGGTCGATGAAGGTGCGGGCGTGACGGTCGGCGATCTCCTGGGTGCGCCGGGCGATCAACGCCAGCTGCTCGCGGGGGGAGAGTCCGTCGGCGGAGCGGACGGACAGGCCGGTCTCGTCGCGGCGCTTGAGGCCGGCCACCCGCACCATGTAGAACTCGTCGAGGTTGCTGGCGAAGATGGCGAGGAACTTCGCCCGCTCGAGCAGCGGCAGCGACGAGTCCTCCGCAAGTGCCAGCACCCGTGAGTTGAAGTCGAGCCAGCTCAACTCGCGGTTGAGATAGCGGTCCTCCGGGAGCAGGTCCACCGGCACCGCGGTGTCCGATGTCGCGGCCGGCGGTGCCGTGGGTGCGGAGGGTGCGCGGCTGGCCAGCGGCGCGCTCCACTCACCGTCGACGGCGTCACCGGGTGCTGCGGAACTCGTGGGGGCCCCGGAACGGGAAGGGGCGTCGGTCGTGCTTTCGGTCGCCTCGTTGGTCACGCGTCGATCATCCCTCACGCGGGCCGTGCGCGAGTAGTCGACCGCGTGCGAATTCGCGACGGGCCTCGCCCGGCCGTGTCAGCGCGCGGCGGTCCAGCCGAGCTCGGCGAGCAGCGCGGCGGTGTGCGGCCCCACCCCCAGGTCGAGGGCGGCGCGGACGTCGTCCGCCGTGTCCACGTCCAGACGCAGACCCGGCCAGGTGCCGCGGAGAGGGAACGCCCCGGAATCGACGTGGCGCGAGGCCGAGTCCGGACCGAACCGTGGTTCGAGGCGCCGGGGGCGACCCCGCACGATCAGGGCCGACGTTCCGGTTCCGGTGTGATCGATCACCACCGAGCGGGTGTCCGGGGGAGCGGCGGCGTAGGCCGCGACCAGTTCCGCGGTGCGCAGGGCGGGGAGGTCGGCCTGCAGGGCGATCACGTCGCCGCCGTGGGCGTGACTGATCGCGTCGTCCGCTGCGGACAGGGCGCGGTTGAGTCGCTCCACGGTGGTGGCGGCACCCGACTCGGGTTCGGACACCGTGTGTCCGCCGAGGGCGACCGCGACGCTCGCGACGCGAGAGTCCGGCGTGACGACCGACCATCCGGTGACGACATCCGCCGCTGCGGCGGCCGACGCGGTGTCGCGCAACATCGCCAGCACGAGTTCGGCGCGTTCGTCGCCGGGGAAGGTCGTGGACAGTCGGCTCTTCGCGTCGACGAGGTTCTTCACCGCGAGCACGAGATGGACACCGCGCCGTGGGGCGGTGTCGGTCGGAGGTCGACTGGGCGTGCTCATGACCGTCGATCCTGCCAGCAGTCATTACCGCCGACTTCGTTCGGCAGGCCTCCGACATCGCTACTGTGAGCCGCCAGGGCTGCCGAGCGGGCGACGGCCTCGTGTCGATCGAGGAAAGGCTGGGTCATGGTCAAGGCAGCGGTGCTCGGTTCCGGTTCGTGGGGAACCGCGTTCGCGAAGGTGCTCGCCGACGCGGGCACCGACGTGACCATGTGGGCGCGTCGAGAGGAACTCGCGACGTCCATCCAGGAGAACCACCGGAACGACGACTACCTTCCGGGAGTCGCACTGCCGTCGGCCATTCGAGCGACTCACGACGCCGCGGAGGCGTTGGACGGGGCCTGCACGGTCGTCCTCGCGGTGCCCTCGCAGGCCTTGCGCGCCAACCTGGCGGAATGGGCACCGCTGATGGGGTCGGACGTCACCCTGCTCTCGCTCGCCAAGGGCATCGAGACGGGGACCCTCATGCGCATGTCGCAGGTGATCTGTCAGGTCACCGGTGCGGACCCGAGTCGCGTCGGCACGTTGTCGGGACCGAACCTCGCCAAGGAGATCGCCGCCGAGCAACCCACCGCGACGGTCATCGCGTGCCCGGACTCCAATCGCGCGATCGCGCTCCAGTCGGCGTGTGCCACCAGCTACTTCCGCCCGTACACGAACTCCGACGTCATCGGGTGCGAGATCGGCGGTGCGTGCAAGAACGTCATCGCCCTCGCGTGCGGCATGGCGGCGGGTATCGGTTTCGGGGAGAACTCGGTCGCCAGCATCATCACCCGCGGTCTCGCCGAAGTGACCCGTCTCGGTGTCGCGCTCGGCGCCAACCCGTCGACGCTCGCGGGTCTCGCCGGGGTGGGTGACCTCGTCGCCACGTGCTCGTCCCCGCTCTCGCGTAATCGCACGTTCGGCGAGCGGCTGGGGTCGGGTGGCTCGCTGGAGAGTGCGCAGGAAGCGGCGCACGGTCAGGTGGCCGAGGGTGTGAAGTCGTGCACATCCATCCGAGCTCTCGCGGAGGCCTACGACGTGGAGATGCCGCTCACCGATGCGGTCCACCGGGTCTGCCACGAGGGCCTCTCCGTTCCGGACGCCGTCCACAGCCTCCTGGGGCGTCGTCACAAGCCGGAGTGAACCGCGGCGGTGCGCGTCACGCCTCGTCCGGGGTTCGCCGGTACGGTGCTCACGTGACCGATCCCATCAAGGTCGCCGTGATCTACGGCGGTCGAAGCAACGAACACTCCGTCTCCTGCGTCTCGGCAGGAAGCGTCATGCGTCACCTCGACTCCGACCGCTTCGACGTGATCCCCATCGGGATCACGCGCGCCGGAACGTGGGTCGAGGGCACCGCCGACCCGACGGAGTTGCAGATCCGGGATCGGGTTCTCCCGTCGGTCGCCGGTGCGGGCGTCCCGCTCGCTCTCGGAGTCGATCCCGAGAACCCCGGTCGCATCACGCGCTCCGTCGACGGGACGGCCGAGGACATCGGTGCGGTCGACGTCGTCTTCCCGGTGCTGCACGGTGCCTACGGCGAGGACGGCACGGTCCAGGGGCTGTTCGAGGTCGCCGGCGTCCCCTACGTGGGACCGGGAGTCCTCGCGAGCGCCGCGGCGATGGACAAGGAGTTCACCAAGAAGCTGCTCGCGGCCGAGGGCCTTCCCGTCGGGCGCCAGGTCGTCCTGCGCCGCGATCGCGAGACCCTGACCTCCGACGAGCGCGACGTCATCGGTCTCCCCGCGTTCGTGAAGCCGGCCCGCGGCGGATCGTCGATCGGGATCACGCGCATCGTCGACTGGGCCGAGTTGGACGACGCGGTGGCCGTTGCGCGAGAACATGATCCGAAAGTCGTGATCGAGGCCGCCATCGTCGGCCGCGAGGTGGAGTGCGGTGTCCTGGAGATGCCGGACGGCTCCGTCCGCGCCAGCGTCGTCGCCGAGATCCGCATGGACGAGGCCTCGGCGTCGGCCGGTGGTGCGACGTTCTACGACTTCGACAGCAAGTACCTCGACGACGTGGTCGAGTTCGACATCCCGGCCCTGCTGGACGACGACGTCTCGACGGTGCTGCGGGAGATCGCGGTCCGTGCCTTCGCTGCGCTGGATCTGCAAGGTCTCGCGCGCGTCGACTTCTTCGTGACCGACGACGGTCCGGTGATCAACGAGATCAACACGATGCCCGGCTTCACGGCCATCTCGATGTACCCGCGGATGTGGGAGGCGACGGGCGTCGGCTACTCGCAGCTCGTCGGCACTCTCGTCGACACCGCGCTCGCACGGGGGACCGGACTGCGGTGAGAGGTCGGCCCTGCCGGATCAGTTGATCGGAGCGGGGTCCAGCGGCGTCTGCGGAAGGGCTCCCGACACCGCGGCAGACAGGGCCTGGATCGGTGTGGGGCCCGTGCCGTCGGGGATGGTGGCCGCGGCGTACACGCCCCGGTCGACGACGAACCAGGTGCTCGCGGCGAGGCCCTGATCCGCGCCCGACACCCGGAACCACTGCACGCCGTCGACGACGTCGAGAGCGGCGGCCTGATCGAATTCCGCCGGACGCTCGAGCCCACACCGCAGCACGATGGGGTCGGTGACGTCCTCGGACTGCCAGGCGGCCGCACCCACGGGCGCGGGGTCGGCCAGCTCGGCGCGGGTGAACGAGTCGAACGTCTCGGGCAGTGCGCCGAGCAACGTCGCGCACTGGGTGCTCTCGGCGAGCGGCGAGGGGACCGCGCCGAGAGCGACGGGCTCGCGGACGGGAGTTCTGTTCGCCATGACCGCCGCGACGATGATGCCGACGACGAGCGCGACGGGCAGGGCGATCGCGGTGGCGATCAGAGCAGGGTGCAGACCCGTGGCCGACTCGTCCGTCGCGGTCGGTTCGTCCTGCGTCATCGTGCTCCCTCGTGTCGAACGGTCTCGGCGGAAACGTTACCCGCGCCCTGACGGGGGCCCGGATGCGTGACGACGACGAGGCCCCGTGGGATGCTGCACGACGGTGATCCACGACGGTGATGGAGGAGTTCTGTGTCACAGGCGGACGATCCCGCGACCGGGACGGTGGGGGACCTCGGTGAGTTCGCACTCATCGGCCGCGCGACGGCCGGCCGTGTCCACCCCCCATCGGTCGCGATCGGGCCGGGGGACGACGCGGCGGTGATCGCCGCCCCCGATTCCCGCGTCGTCGTCACGACCGACATGCTGGTGGAGGGTCGACACTTCCGCCTCGACTGGTCGAGTCACCACGACGTCGGCCGAAAGGCCATCGCGCAGAACGCCGCGGACATCGCCGCGATGGGCGCGCGGTGCACGGGATTCCTCGTCTCGATGTCGTGCCCGTCGACCACCGCGGTGTCGGACGTGGACGCGCTCACCGCGGGTCTGTGGGCGGAGGCGACGCGAGTCGGCGCGTCGATCGTCGGCGGGGACGTCACGGGAGGGGACCGGCTGGTGTTGTCGATCACCGCGCTGGGTGACCTCGAGGGTCGACCCCCGGTGCTGCGGTCCGGTGCCCGGCCGGGGGACGTGCTCGCACTGTCCGGGCCCACCGGCCGGTCCGCTGCCGGGTGGGCACTGTACGAGGCGGGCTCGACCACCCACCCGGATCTGCTGGCAGCACATCGCGTCCCGACGCCCGATCCCGCCGACGGTCCGGCCGCGGCGCGCGCGGGAGCGTCGTCGATGTGCGACGTGTCCGACGGCGTGATCGGCGACGCGGGACATCTGGCGGCGATGTCCGCTGTGCGGCTCGACATCTCGTCGGCCGACATGGAGATCCCCGAGGACGTGGTGCACGCCGGCACCGAACTCGGCGTCGACCCGCTGCACTGGGCTCTCGGCGGCGGGGAGGACCACGTGCTGCTCGCGACCTTCGCCTCCGACGACGTGCCGACCGGCTGGCGCCGGATCGGATCCGTGAGTGCGGGAACAGGAGTCACGGTGGACGGTGTGCGATGGGAAGGACCTGCGGCATGGACGAGCTTCTGACGGTCACGACCACTCGGCTCGACGACCCGGACGTGGTCGCGATGATCGACGAGGTCCAGCAGGAGTACGTGCGCCGCTACGGCGGCCCCGACGAGACGCCGCTCGACGTCCGAGAGTTCCTGCCGCCGCACGGCGTGATGCTGCAGGCCGTCCTGGACGGCGCCGTCGTCGGTATGGGCGGCTGGCGGACCCACGAGCACGGAGGACCCGAGGCGGAGGGCCTGCGCACCGGCGACGCGGAGATCAAGCGCATGTACGTCCGCACCGAGGCGCGAGGCGCGGGCGTCGCGCGTGCCCTGCTGCGGACGATCGAGGACACCGCCCGCGACGCTGGCCGGCTACGACTGGTCCTCGAGACCGGATTGCGTCAACCCGAGGCCATCGGCCTCTACACCTCGAGTGGGTATCGCCCGCTCGTACCGAAGTTCGGCCTCTACCGGCACGAGGAGCAGTCGGTGTGCATGGTGAAGGATCTGACCGAATGACATGCTGGAGCCATGACCGTCTACGCACTCGGTGACCGTGAACCCGACATCCACCCCACCGCCTACGTGCATCCCGATGCCGTCGTCATCGGTGCGGTGACACTCGCTGCGGGAGTGTCGGTGTGGCCCGGGGCGGTGCTGCGCGGCGACTACGGGACCATCACCGTGGGGCAGGACACGAACATTCAGGACGGCACCGTCGTGCACTGCACGCCGATCCATCCGACCGTGATCGGCGCCGGGTGCGTCGTCGGGCACAACGCGCACGTCGAGGGGGCGACCATCGGAGACGCGTGCCTCATCGCGTCGGGCAGTGTCGTCCTCAACGGCGCGTCCATCGGATCCGGCGCGATCGTCGGCGCCGGCGCCGTGGTCCCCTTCGACGCCGTCGTGCCCGAACGTCGGATGGCACTGGGGGTTCCGGCCAAGGTCCGCGAGAGCCACGAGGTGGCGGAGGGGCACGTGGACGTCAACGTCGCGATGTACAAGGCCAATGCGGAGTACTACCGGGGCGCGCTGCGCGTGCTGTCGTGACGGCGCCCGTCGCGGATCCGGGGTGGGCGTCCGCGCTCGGTCCGGTGGCCGACGACATCGCCCGGATGGGCGACTTCCTGCGCGCCGAGAACGCCGCCGGGCGAGGCTACCTGCCCGCCGGGGAGGACGTGCTGCGCGCCTTCAGCCGCCCGTTCGAGGAGGTGCGTGTGCTGGTGCTGGGACAGGATCCCTATCCGACGCCGGGACATGCTGTGGGACTGAGCTTCTCGGTCGCGCCCGACGTGCGGCCGGTCCCGCGCAGCCTCGCGAACATCTTCACCGAGTACAGCGCCGATCTCGGCCTGCCGACACCCAGTACCGGTGATCTGTCTCCGTGGGCCGATCGTGGTGTGCTCCTGCTGAACCGTGTTCTGACCGTGGAACCGGGCAAGGCGGCGTCGCACCGGCGCAAGGGCTGGGAAGCGGTGACGGCGCAGGCGATCACCGCTCTGGTGAACCGACCCGGCCGCCCCCTGGTCGCGGTCCTCTGGGGACGCGACGCCGCGACGGCCAAGCCGCTGCTCGGGTCCACGCCCACGGTCGAGTCCGTCCATCCCTCACCGCTGTCCGCGTCGCGGGGGTTCTTCGGGTCACGGCCGTTCAGCACCGTGAACGACCATTTCGCGACGCTGGGCGAGGAACCCGTCGACTGGCGTCTGGACTGAGGCGGCCGTCAGTGGCCGAAGGACGGCCGGCGCTTCTCCACGAAGGCGTCGACACCCTCGATACCGTCCGCGGTGGACGCCTGGTGAGAGATCGAGTCGGTCTCGGCGTCGAGCTGATCGGACAGCGTCGCGGAGTCCGAGGCGAGCAGTAACCGCTTGGTCGCACGGGACACCTCGGTGGGCCCGGCCGCGAGAGAGCGCGCCACCCGCTCGGCCTCCGATGCGATGACGTCGTCACCGACCAACCGTGTCAGCAGACCCAGGCGGTAGGCCTCGTCCGAGCCGAGAACGCCGTCGGTGAGCAGGATGTCGCGCGCGCGGCGGGTGCCGATGATGCGGGGGAGCGCCCACGTCAGACCGCCGTCCGGAGTGAAGCCGAGCGCCGGATACGCGGGACGGAGCCGGGTGGATCGACCGCCGATCGCGATGTCGGCGTGACACACGAGCGACATGCCCGCGCCCGCTGCCCAGCCCGGCACTCCCGCCACGACGGGGACCGACACCGAGGTGAGCGCGCGGACGAAATCGTGGAACGTGTCGGCGAGCTGCCGGACGAACGCGCTTCTGTCGGGCGCCCCGTGGAAGGCGCGCACGTCGCCACCGGCGCAGAAGTTGGATTCGGCGCCGACGAGCAGCACGGCGCCCACGGACTCGTCGAGATCGGACAGCGACGCAGCGCCTGCGGCCATCGCCTCGCCGTTCAGCACGTTGCCGCCGCGGGGCGTCGCCACCCGTACGTACAGGACACCGTCCTCGACGGTGACGGGGGACGTGGCCGGGGGGTCGACTGATTCGGTCATCGTTCGAACTTAGACCAGGACCGCTCGGCTCCGGAAACGACAGAGTCGCCGGAGATGACAGAGGCCCCGATACCGAGGTATCGGGGCCTTGTCGTGAAAATGTCGTGCGGGAACGTCAGCCCCGGACCACCTTGCCGGCCTTGAGGCACGAGGTGCACACATTGAGCCGACGAGAGTTACCCGGCGCGACCTGCGCGCGGACGGTCTGGATGTTGGGGTTCCAGCGACGGTTGGTACGGCGGTGCGAGTGCGAAACCGACTTACCGAAGCCGGGTCCCTTGGCGCATACGTCGCAGACGGCAGCCATAGTCGCGAACTCCTTGGTATTCGAGGTGAGACCGGGACACGATTCGAACCGTGGCCGGTGTGGGGCAAGATCTTCGTACAACTGCGCCCGATACCTCCGGGCATGCCGGACGCGTCAGACGCAACCCTGCAAGACTAGCCGCTCGGGTGCCCCGAGTCCAAACCGGCCCGCACGCGCCGATGCCGCAGGTGCCTGGTGGAATGGTCGCACAGATGGCGGCAGCATCAGGACGGGAGCAGCGCGGTGGTTCAGCTCGGTGACCGGCTCGACCACGTACTGGGTCGCAGGGCCGCCGATCCGCTCGAGACGGCGTTCGGTCTCGTCACGGTCGAGGACCTGCTTCGTCACTACCCCTTCCGCTACGTGACACAGGGTCAGGAGCTGGCCCGCAAGGACCCGGACGACGGTGAACGCATCACCGTCGTGGGGAAGGTGTCCAAGGCGGACCTCGTGCCCATGAAGGCGCGCAAGGGCCACATGCTCAAGGTCGTGCTCACGTGCGACGGTCAGAACGTCTCCGCCACCTTCTTCAACGGTCACAAGGTGCGTCACAACATCACGGTGGGATCGCGCGCGATGTTCTCGGGCACGGTCAAGTGGTTCCGGACGTCCTGGTCGCTGAACCACCCCGGTTACCTGATGCTCGAGGGCGACGAGGACGACCTGGTGGGGCGCCCGCACGGCGGTGGCGAGCTCGCCGGCATGGCTCGCGGCGCCACGGACAGTTCCGGTGCGGTGAACATGTCCATGCTGTCGCTTCCGTTCCTTCCCATGTACGCGGCGACGCGGGAGGTCGAGAGCTGGACCTTCCTGCGCTGCGTGCGTCAGGTCCTGGACCAGCTCGATCGCGTCGAGGATCCGCTGCCCGAGACGGTGCGCGCCGAGCACGCGCTGATGAGCCTCGACGACGCACTGCGGGTCGTGCACTTTCCGGAGTCCGAGGACGACATCGAGAACGCGCGCTACCGTCTGCGCTTCGACGAGGCGACGGCGTTGCAGTTGGTGCTCGCCGAACGGCGCCACTCGGTGGCGGTGCGCACGGCGCCGGCCTGCGCGCGCGTGGCCGACGGTGTCGCCGCCGCCTTCGACGAGGTGCTGCCGTTCGAGCTGACCGACGGGCAGAAGGAGGTCGCCGAGGAGATCGAGAGCGACCTGTCCCGCACTCGGCCGATGAGCCGGCTCCTGCAGGGTGAGGTGGGATCGGGCAAGACGATCGTCGCTCTGCGCGCCATGCTGCAGGTGGTGGACGCGGGACTGCAGTGCGCGTTGCTGGCACCCACCGAGGTGCTCGCCACACAGCACCACCGGTCGATCACGCGGCAACTCGGGGCGCTCGCGACGGCCGGGGAACTGGGTGCGCCCGACCGCGCCACCCGAGTGGTGCTGCTGACCGGATCGATGTCGACGGCCGCGAAACGTGCCGCGCTGTTGTCGATCGTGACCGGAGACGCAGGCATCGTCATCGGCACTCACGCACTCATCCAGAGCACGGTGTCGTTCTTCGACCTCGGGATGGTGGTGGTCGACGAGCAGCACCGCTTCGGAGTCGAGCAGCGGGACGCGTTGCGCGCGAAGGCGAGAGAGGGCGTCAGCCCGCACCTGCTGGTCATGACGGCCACGCCCATTCCGCGGACGATCGCCATGACCACGCTGGGCGATCTCGACACGTCCACCCTGCGTGAGCTTCCCCGCGGACGCGCGCCCATCCGCACCTCGGTCGTTCCCGCCCAGCACAGACCTGCCTGGGTCGAGCGAGCGTGGAGCCGGATCTCCGAGGAGGTGGCGGCCGGCCGCCAGGCCTACGTGGTGTGTTCGCGGATCGGCGACGAGAAGCCCGAGGATCTCGGCAAGGACACTCCGGACACCGCGTCGGCGGTCGATGTGTACGAGTCGCTCCGCGCCGGCGCTCTGTCGAACCTGCGCGTCGGGTTGCTGCACGGGCGGCTGCCCACGGAGGAGAAGGACGAGGTGATGTCCGCGTTCAACGACGGCGACATCGACGTCCTCGTCTGCACCACCGTGGTGGAGGTCGGTGTCGACGTCCCCAACGCCACGGTCATGGTCATCGTGGACGCCGACCGGTTCGGCGTGAGTCAGCTGCATCAGTTGCGTGGCCGCATCGGTCGTGGCGGCCACCAGGGTCTGTGCATCCTGCTCACCGAGCTCGCACCGGGCACCCCCACCTACGCGAGGCTCGACGCCGTCGCGGCGACGACCGACGGGTTCGAGCTCGCCGTTCTCGATCTACGGCAACGCCGGGAGGGTGACGTGTTGGGCGCAGCGCAGTCGGGCACCACGACGACCCTGCGACTGTTGTCACTCCTCGATCACCTCGACATCATCACCGCGGCCCAGACCTTCGCCCGCGACGTCGTCGATCGGGACCCGGGCCTCGTGGAGCACCCCGGTCTCGCGGCGATGATGCGATCCGCCGTGGACGCGACCAGGGTGGACTTCCTCGACAAGGCGTGAACACGCGACCCGGTCAGTGCATGTGGCTTCCCCCGTTGATGTCCAGGGTGGTGCCCGTCAGGTAGGACGCGTCCTCCGACGACAGGAACGTGATGATCGCGGCGACCTCACGAGCCGTGGCGACGCGTCCCACCGGGATGCCGTCGGCGATCGCCTGCTCCTGCTCGGGCGTGCTCCCCACCCGGATGGCGGTGTCCGCGGCGCCCGGCGTGACAGCATTCACCGTGACACCGGTGTGTCCGATCTCGCGGGCCAGCGCCTTGGTGAAACCGAGAACCGCCGCCTTCGCCGAGGAGTAGGGCACCTTGCCGAACACGCCGCCGCCGCGTTGAGCCGACACCGACGACATGTTGACCACGCGTCCCCACCCGGCATCGATCATCGCGGGGAGGAAGGCCCTCGTGACGAGGTAGGTGCCGGTCGCGTTGACCGCCATCACCTTGTTCCACAGGTCCAGCGTCGTCTCGAGAAACGGCACCGGAGACGTGATGCCGGCGATGTTCGCCAGGGCGCCCACGGTGGGGAGCGATCCCGACTCGACCTCGGCGGCCACGGCCGCACGAGCTCGCTCCACGGACGACTCGTCCGCCACGTCGACCTCGTGACCGAAGGCCCGGACGCCGTACGCATTCGCGATGTCCGCGGCGACCTTGGCCGAGGCCTCCCCGTCGAGATCGAGGACGACGACTGCCCAGCCCTGCTCGGCGTACAACGCCGCGGTCGCGCGGCCGAGGCCCCGTTCCGAGGCAGCTCCCGTGACGACGGCGGTACGGCTGACGGTGGCCGGTCGGGCCAGAGTGTCGAACATGGTGATCTCCGATACAGGTGTGGGGGAACGGCTGTCGAGGCTGGTGTCACGGTTCGAGAGGGGCGACGGCCGGTGTCGGCCGCCTGCGAAGGCTCGTCGTGATGCAGCACACAGTAAGACCCGGACTGCGGTTCAGTCAACTGTTGGACACCAACAGTTGACTGTTGACACTGAACGTGCGGTGGGTCACACTCGTAATCGATGACGGCATCCGTCACCCTTTCCTCACACCTCCAACACCTCGAAAAGGGGTAGTCATGAGCAGCGAGACTCTGGCCATGCGCGGGCAGGTCCACGGCACACCCGACGCCAAGCGCGTCGCCGTGGGGTCGTCCGTCGGCGCGGTGATCGAGACGTACGACTTCATCGGTTTCGGCACCGCCGCGGCGCTCTACTTCGGAACGGCGTTCTTCCCGGGCCAGAGTTCGGTGGCCGGCACCCTGGCCGCCTTCGCCACGCTCGGCGTCGGCTTCGCGGCACGCCCGATCGGAGGCATCATCGGCGGCCACCTCGGTGATCGTGTCGGGCGCAAGCCCGTTCTGGTGGCGTCGCTCATCGTGATGGGACTCGCGACGTTCGTCATCGGTCTGTTGCCCACCTACGCCCAGGTCGGCGTCGTCGCGCCCGTGCTGCTGGTCATCGTCCGCATCGTCCAGGGACTGGCGTTCGGTGCCGAGTGGGGCGGAGCGATTCTGATGAGCTACGAACACGCCCCGTGGCGGCGCAAGGGCGCGTTCACCGGCATCGTGCAGGCGGGATTCCCGGTGGGTCTCCTGCTCGCGAACCTGGTGTTCCTGTTCAGCGTGCACCTCGGCGGCGACTGGGCCTGGCGCGTTCCGTTCCTCGCCAGCATCGTCCTCGTCGTCGTCGGGCTGATCATTCGATCCAAGGTCCCGGAGTCCCCGGTGTTCGACGAGGTCAAGGAGTCCGGCCAGGTCCAGCGTGCGCCGATCGTCGAGTCCGTGAAGCAGGACTGGCGCAACATCCTGCGGGGTATCGGACTCCGCATCGCCGAGACCGCCGGCTACGCCGTGTCCATCACCTACATGATCTCGTACCTGCACAACGAGGAACTGGCGACGAAGTCCGAGACCCTGACCGCTCTCTGCATCGCGTCGGCGCTGGGCATCGTCGCGACCGTCGGTTGGGCGACTCTGACGGACAGGATGGGCCGCCGACCCGTCTACATCGGAGTGTGTGCGTTCGGGGTGTTGTTCGGAATCCCGATGTTCCTCCTCGTCAACACGGGCACCTTCATCCTCGTCGCCGTCACCTTCGTCCTGGCCTACACCGTGTGCCAGAACGCGCTCGCCGGTGCGCAGGGCGCGTGGTTCCCCGAACTCTTCACGGCGAGTCGCCGAGCGTCCGGAGCCTCACTGGCCTACCAGATCTCGGCCATGGTCTCCGGCTTCACACCGTTCATCACCACGCTGCTCTTCGTCTCCTACGGCTGGATGGGGCCGGCAGTCCTCTTCAGCGTCTACGCGCTGATCGGTCTCCTCGCCGCCCTGTCCACCCGTGAGACGTGGGGCCCCACCGAACGACGACTCGCACTCCAGGCCGAGCTCGACGAGAACCTCGTCGCGACCGCCACCTCTCGAAAGGAATCGCTGTGACCGTCACCGACAGCATCACCACCGACCGCACGACACGGATCCGCGCCGCGGAGCGATTCGCCTACGCCATGCGCCATCACGTCCTCGACATGGGCGAAGCGCAGGGTCAGGGATACGTGGGTCAGGCACTGGGAGCGGCGGACATGTTCGCCGCCGTCTACAGCGGACGGCTGCGCTACCGCCCGGCGGATCCGCACTGGGCGGAGCGGGACCGCTTCCTGCTCTCGACCGGCCACTACGCCATCGGGCTCTACGCGGCGCTCGCGGAAGCGGGCACGGTGAGCGTCTCCGAACTCGAGACCTATGGCTCCGACGATTCGCGGCTCCCCATGTCCGGAATGGCGTCCTACACGCCCGGGATGGAGATCAGCGGGGGCTCGCTGGGACACGGACTGCCGGTGGCGGTGGGAATGGCTCTGGGACTGCGTCACCAGGGGTCGCCGTCACTCGTGTTCAACTTCCTGTCGGACGGGGAACTGGACGAGGGCTCCACGTGGGAGGCCGCGATGGGAGCCGCTCATCACCGACTGGGCAACCTCGTCGCACTCGTCGACATGAACGCACTGCAGGCCGACGGACCCACCGCGGGAGTCCTGGGCATCGAACCGGTGCAGGACAAGTGGGCGGCCGCGGGATGGTCCGTCCACCGTGTCGACGGCAACGACGCGGGCGCGTTGCTGGACGCCCTGGACGACATCGCGACGCGGACGTCGCCGACCGGCACCCCGTCGGTCGTCGTGTGCGACACGCGGATCGGGTTCGGCGTACCCATGCTCGAGACCCGCGAGAAGGCGCACTTCATGCGTATCGACGAGGACGAGTGGAGCGTGTGCCGGGATCAGCTCACCGCTCGCTTCCACGACGCAGAATTTCACGAGGGAGACCACTCATGACCACCGCATCCGCCCCCAAGCTCAAGACGTCGGCGATGATCGCCTCGTTCGTCGACGAGGGTCAGCGCACCACGGCGGCCCCGTTCGGACACGCGCTCGTCCGTGCAGCGGAACAGGATTCGCGCATCGTCGGCCTCAGTGCCGACCTGGCGAAGTACACCGACATGCACATCTTCGCGCAGGCCTTCCCCGACCGTTTCTTCCAGATGGGGATGGCGGAGCAATTGCTGTTCGGCGCCGCGGCGGGCATGGCGGAGACCGGCCTGGTTCCTTTCGCGTCCACCTACTCGGTCTTCGCGGCGCGCCGCGCGTACGACTTCCTGTGCCTCGACGCGGCCGAGCCGAATCTGAACGTCAACATCGTCGGGGGACTCCCGGGCCTCACCACCGGCTACGGGCCGAGTCACCAGGCGACCGAGGACATGGCGATCTTCCGCGGAATGCCGAACCTCACCATCGTCGACCCGTGCGATGCCGTGGACATCGAGCAGGCCGTTCCCCAACTCGCCGCGACTCCGGGCCCGACCTACCTCCGGTTGCTCCGCGGGAAGGTCGCGTCGGTACTCGACGAGTACGACTACACCTTCGAACTGGGCAAGGCCAAGGTCATTCGACCGGGCAACGACGTCGTGCTGGTGTCGTCCGGTCTGATGACCATGCGTGCGCTCCAGGCCGCCGAGCGACTCGCGAAGCACAGGGTGGACGTGTCGGTGGTGCACGTGGCGACGATCAAACCGTTCGACGCGGAGACCGTACTGCGCGAACTCTCGACCGACCGGGCCGCATTCACCCTCGAGAACCACACCCGCATCGGTGGGCTCTTCGAGACGGTCGCCTCGGCGTGCGTCGAGTCCGGCACGGTGCGTCAGGTGACTCCCATCGCGCTGCCCGACGAGTTCCTGGCCGCCGGCGCACTCCCCACGCTCCACGATCGTTACGGGTTGTCCACCGACCGCATCGAGGAGCGTGTTCTCGCGGCGTTGCGGTGAGCAGTGCCGGATCGACACGGGCGGCCGTTACCCTGAGATCACTGTCGACCGGCAGCTGTCGACATCACCGTTTCGAGGAGGTCTCCATGGCCGCACAGCCCGCCACGCTCCTGGGGTTGCAGAAGACGAATCTGCGCGATCAGGCTCTCGACGCGCTGCGTCGGGCCATCACCAGTGGCGAGCTGCGTCCGAGTTCCGCGCTGGTGGAGACGGAGTTGTCGGAGCGCCTGCAGATCAGCCGAGGCACGTTGCGCGAGGCCCTGCGGCAGCTTCAGCAGGAGGGGCTCGCCGTCATCGGCGCTCGGGGTCGGCTGTACGTGCGGCATCTGGACGACAAGGAGATCAGGGACATCTTCGTCGTGCGCGCCGCGCTCGAGTCCACCGCTGCCGCACTGCTCGCGGAGCGAGACGATCGGCAGGAGTCGGTCGCCGGCCTGTCGAGCGCGCTCGACCTGATGGACGCCGCCGGTGACGGTGATCTCGAGGCCCGGATCGAGTCCGATCTCAGTTTCCACCGACTGCTCTGCCGGCTCACCGGCAACGAGACCCTGGTGCACTCGTGGACGTCCCTCGAGGGTTCGATCCGCATGTCCATCATGTGGGCCGGCAAGTCTCGCGCGGTCGGGAACATGGACACCGACCGACACCGCCGCATCGTCGAGGCGATCGGATCGGGCGACGGCGCGGCTGCCAGCGCCTCGGTGGCGGAACACATGACGTGGGCCGCCGCGAATCTCTCCGCCGACATTTCTGCATAGGAGATGCGAGCGGCGTGGACGTGATCGGCGCTACTGTCCCGGCACCACGACGGCTGCTCGCTGCGCTCCGCACGTGTCTCATATCTGGACAAGTCATAGCTCCGTCTCGCCCGTACTGAAGGTAGGTTGACCGGAATGTTCTCCAAGGTGCTGGTGGCAAATCGCGGCGAGATCGCGATCCGTGCGTTCCGTGCGGCGTACGAACTCGAGGCGCAGACGGTGGCGGTGTTCCCGTTCGAGGACCGGAATTCGGTGCATCGGACGAAGGCCGACGAGGCGTACGAGATCGGTGAGCCGGGGCATCCGGTGCGCAACTACCTGTCGGTGGATCTGATCGTCGACGCGGCGGTGCGTGCGGGTGCGGACGCGATCTATCCGGGGTACGGGTTCCTGTCGGAGAATCCGGAGTTGGCGGCGGCGTGTGCGGCGGCGGGGATCACATTCGTGGGTCCGTCGGCGGAGGTGTTGGAGCTGACGGGTAACAAGGCGCGGGCGATCGCGGCGGCGAAGGATGCCGGGTTGCCGGTGTTGGCGTCGTCGGAGCCGTCGACGGACGTCGATGCGTTGGTGGCGGCGTCGGAGTCGATGACGTTCCCGGTGTTCGTCAAAGCGGTCGCGGGCGGTGGTGGCCGCGGTATGCGGCGGGTGGCGGAGCCGTCGGGGTTGCGTGCGGCGATCGAGGCGGCGGCGCGGGAGGCGGAGTCGGCGTTCGGTGACGCGACGGTGTTCCTGGAGCAGGCGGTGGTCGAGCCGCGGCACATCGAGGTGCAGATTCTCGCGGACACCCACGGCGATGTGATCCATCTCTTCGAGCGTGACTGCTCGGTGCAGCGCCGTCACCAGAAGGTGGTGGAGCTGGCGCCGGCGCCGAACATCTCGGACGAGCTGCGGGCCCGGTTGTGCAGTGACGCTGTGGCGTTCGCGCGGAAGATCGGGTACTCGTGTGCGGGCACGGTGGAGTTCCTGGTGGACCGGGACGGTAACCATGTGTTTATCGAGATGAATCCGCGGATCCAGGTCGAGCACACGGTGACTGAGGAGATCACCGATGTCGACCTGGTGCAGTCGCAGTTGCGGATCGCCTCGGGGGAGTCACTCGAGGATCTGGGGTTGCGGCAGGAGGACATCCGGATCCGGGGTGCGGCGATGCAGTGCCGCATCACGACGGAGGACCCGGCGAACGGGTTCCGCCCGGACACCGGCCGTATCACCGCGTATCGGACGCCGGGCGGTGCGGGCATCCGTCTCGACGGCGGGACGACGTTGGGTGCGGAGGTGTCGGCGTACTTCGACTCGATGCTGGTGAAGCTCACCTGCCGTGGTCGCACGTTCGAGGACGCGGTGGCGCGGTCGCGGCGGGCGTTGGCGGAGTTCCGTATCCGCGGTGTCTCGACGAACATCGGCTTCCTGCAGGGACTTCTGCAGGACGAGGACTTCCGTGCGGGCAACGTCACGACGTCGTTCATCGAGGAGCGACCCGAGCTGTTGACGGCGCGGTCGTCCGGCGATCGCGGTACCAAGATCCTGACCTACCTCGCGGACGTGACGGTGAACAAGCCGCACGGCGAGCGTCCGAGCACGGTCTACCCACAGGACAAGCTGCCGGACATCGATCTGTCCGTCGCGCCGCGCGACGGGTCTCGGCAGCGGCTGCTCGAGCTCGGTCCCGAAGGCTTCGCCCGCGACCTGCGTCAGCGAAAGGCGTTGGGCGTCACCGACACCACGTTCCGCGACGCCCACCAGTCGTTGTTGGCCACGCGCGTGCGGACCTCGGGACTGCTGATGGTCGCCCCCTACGTCGCGCGGACCACACCCGAACTGTTGTCGATCGAGTGCTGGGGCGGTGCGACGTACGACGTGGCGCTGCGGTTCCTGCACGAGGATCCGTGGGAGCGGTTGGCGGCGCTGCGGGAGGCGGTGCCGAACATCGCCCTGCAGATGTTGCTGCGCGGGCGTAACACCGTCGGCTACACCCCCTACCCGAAGCGGGTGACGACAGCGTTCGTCGAGGAAGCGGCGGCGACGGGTGTGGACATCTTCCGCATCTTCGACGCGCTGAACAACGTCGATCAGATGCGCCCCGCGATCGACGCCGTCCGCGAGACCGGCACGACGATCGCCGAGGTGGCGATGTCGTACACCGGTGACCTGTCGAACCCCGACGAGAAGCTTTACACCCTCGACTACTACCTGCGGTTGGCGGAGCAGATCGTCGACGCCGGCGCGCACGTGTTGGCGATCAAGGACATGGCGGGGCTTCTGCGGGCGCCGGCGGCGACGACGTTGGTGACGGCGCTGCGCAAGAATTTCGATCTGCCGGTGCACGTGCACACCCACGACACCCCGGGTGGTCAGTTGGCGACGTACCTGGCGGCGTGGCAGGCCGGCGCGGATGCTGTGGACGGGGCGTCGGCGTCGATGGCGGGCACGACCAGTCAGCCGGCGTTGTCGGCGATCGTGGCGGCGGCGGCGCACACCGAGCGGGACACCGGGTTGGATCTGGCGGCGGTGTGCGATCTGGAGCCGTACTGGGAGGCGATCCGAAAGGTGTACGCCCCGTTCGAGTCCGGGCTCCCCGCCCCGACCGGGCGGGTCTACACCCACGAGATTCCGGGTGGGCAGCTGTCCAACCTGCGTCAGCAGGCCATCGCGTTGGGTCTGGGGGACCGGTTCGAGGACGTGGAGAAGGCGTACGCGGACGCGGACCGGTTGCTGGGCCGGCTGATCAAGGTGACGCCGTCGTCGAAGGTGGTGGGCGATCTGGCGTTGCACCTGGTCGGTGCGGGGGTGTCGATGGAGGACTTCGCGGCGGATCCGGGGAAGTTCGACATCCCCGATTCGGTGATCGGGTTCCTGCGCGGCGATCTGGGCACCCCGGCCGGTGGGTGGCCGGAGCCGTTCCGCACCACCGCGTTGGCGGGGCGCGGCGCCGGGCGTGGGGAGGCGACGTTGACGACGCAGGACGAGGTGCTGCTCTCCGGCACGTCGGCGGAGCGGCGTGATCGTCTCAATCATCTGTTGTTCCCGGGGCCGGCGAAGGAGTTGGCGGAGCACCGGGAGAAGTACGGGGACACCTCGGGGTTGTCGGCGAATCAGTTCTTCTACGGGTTGCGTCAGGGCGACGAGCATCGGGTGCGCCTGGAGAAGGGTGTGGATCTGCTGATCGGGTTGGAGGCGATCTCGGAGCCGGACGAGGCGGGGATGCGGACGGTGATGTGCATCCTCAACGGACAGTTGCGGCCGGTGTCGGTGCGGGACAGGTCGATCTCGGCGGATGCGCCGACGACGGAGAAGGCGGACCGGGACGATCCGTCACATCTGGCGGCGCCGTTCGCGGGTGTGGTGACGTTGACCGCGGAGGTGGGGCAGTCGGTGTCGGCGGGGGAGACCGTCGCGACGATCGAGGCGATGAAGATGGAAGCAGCCGTCACCGCGCCGCGGGCGGGCACCGTCACCCGTCTGGCTCTGTCCGGTGTCGCGCAGGTCGAGGGCGGGGACCTGATCTGCGTCATCGCCGTCGGCGACACCACCGACCGCTCCTGACAGGGTTCTCGCAGTGACCAGGATCGTGGCCGGGACGGCCGGCGGGCGTTCGCTCGTCGTGCCGTCCCGCGGCACCAGACCCACCGCGGACCGGGTCCGAGAGGCGCTCTTCAGTGCGCTCGAGAGCCGGATGTACCTCGACGGTGCGTCGGTGCTGGACCTGTACGCGGGATCGGGCGCTCTCGGCCTCGAAGCGCTCTCGCGCGGAGCCGAGCACGTCCTCCTCGTCGAGAACGACGCGCGCGCGGCGGCCGTGGTCGCCCGGAACATCGAGTCCGTGGGACTGCCGGGAGCGCAGGTGCGTACCGCGCCCGTCGCGGCCGTCGTCGGCGGGACACCGGAGCGCCGCTACGACCTCGTGCTCGCCGATCCTCCGTACTCCGTGTCGGACGGCGCCGTGTCCTCGGTGTTGGACCGACTCGTCGAGGGCGAATGGCTCGCCGAGGACGCCCTCGTGGTCGTCGAGCGGTCCTCGCGCTCGCCCGCGACGCTGTGGCCCGCTGGGCTCGTCGAATTGAAGGCCAAGCGCTACGGCGAGGCTCGCATCGACATGGCCCGGTTCGAGGTCGCGCAGATCGAGCACCCCGCACAGGGAAGCTGATACGTTCACCCACCATGAGCCGCGCCCTGGTCCCGGGATCCTTCGATCCGATCCACAACGGTCATCTCGACGTGATCTCGCGCGTCGCAACGCAATTCGACGAGGTCATCGTCACGGTGGTGGTGAACCCCAACAAGAGTGGACTCTTCACCGTCGACGAACGGGTCGAGATGCTGGCGCAGGCCACCACTCATCTGCAGGGTGTGCGCGTCGCGACGTGGCAGGGGTTGCTCGTCGACTTCGCGTCGGAGTCCGGGGCCACCGCCATCGTCAAGGGTCTGCGCAACGCCGCCGATTTCGACTACGAGGTGCAGATGGCGCAGATGAACCGGCGCCTCACCGGCGTGGACACGGTGTTCCTCGGAACCGACCCGGTGCACAGCAGCCTGTCGAGCTCGCTCATCAAGGAGATCGCGCGACTGGGCGGAGACGTCACGACGATGGTCCCGGCCGCCGTGCACGACCGACTGCTGGCCCGGCTCGCCGAGCGCTCCTGACCGGGCCGGACGGCGACACACCGGGGGACAATCGTGCGGACCGGTGCGCGTACCGGGCACACTGACACCGGAGATCGCGCCCGACGGGTGTGGTCGCCGAAGTCAGAGACTGTCGATCGAAGTGAGGGCCGAGCACGGTGTACCGGGTATTCGAGGCGCTCGACGAGCTCGTAGCGATCGTCGAGGAGGCGCGCGGCGTCCCGATGACCGCGGGATGCGTCGTCCCGCGTGGTGATGTGCTGGAGCTGCTGGACGACGTTCGAGACGCCATTCCGGGTGAGCTCGACGACGCGCAGGACGTGCTGGACCACCGCGACAAGCTGGTGTCGGACGCACGGACCGGTGCCGAGAAGACGATCTCGTCGGCCGACGCGGAAGCCACCAGCACGGTGGAGAACGCGCGGGACGAGGCCGATCGACTCCTGGCCGACGCGAAGGCCCACGCCGACCGGATGGTCGCCGAGGCCACCGCGCACGCCGAGAGCCTCGTCGCCGACGCCACCGCGCGCGCCGACGCCACCATCGCGGACGCGGAGCACGAGTACGAGACGCTGACCGAGCGCGGCCGCGTCGAGTCCGCTCGCTCGATCGACGCCGGCAAGGCGGCCTACGAGCGTTCCGTCGCCGAGGGTCTCGCCGAGCAGGAGCGCCTGGTCTCGCAGACCGAGGTGGTGCAGTCCGCGCACGCGGAGTCCGCTCGGGTCATCGACGCGGCGCACGCCGAGTCCGATCGTCTGCGTACCGAGTGCGACCTCTACGTCGACACGAAGTTCGCGGAGTTCGAGGAGATCCTCTCGGGCACGTTGCGGTCCGTCGGTCGGGGACGGCAGCAGCTCCGCACCGGCAGTGGCGTTCCGAGTTACGACACCGATTTCGCCGACTCGCGTGGTGAGGGCCGCTCGCGCTACTGACCGCCACGCAGATCCCTCCTCGCAGGGATGGCTGGTGTGATTTGGCGCTGACCTGACGCTCCCGTATCGTGGAGTGGTTGCCCGCACCGCCCGTGAAAGGATCGTTCGTTGTCTCCCGCTGGTCGTCGCCACTCCGCCGAACCCGTCTCGGGGCTGGTGGTGGACACCCGTCGTCTGGGTCGCCGCGCAGGGTCGATGATGCCGGTCGCTCGCACCGTTCCCTCCCCGTCGCGCATCGGTCTGGACCTGATCGCGATCCAGGAGGGGGCCGACATCGATCTCGATCTCCGGTTCGAGTCCGTGTCCGAGGGTGTGCTCGTCAGCGGCACGGTCGACGCCGACACCGTCGGTGAGTGCTCGCGGTGCCTCGAGCCGTTCACGTCACACGTGCAGCTCCACCTCACGGAGCTGTACGCGTACCCGAACAGCGTCACCGAGGCCACCACGGACGAGGACGATCTCTACCGGGTCGAGGACGACGCGATCGATCTCGAACCATTGATCGTGGACGTGGCGGGGCTCACCCTGCCGCTGCGGCCCCTGTGCACCGAGGACTGCCAGGGACTGTGCCCGGAGTGCGGCATCCGCCTGTCGATTGCGGAACCGGGTCATGCGCATGAGACAATTGATCCTCGCTGGGCCGGTCTCGCGGCGAAGCTGCAGACCGACACCGACCAGACCTAGTCGGCCGGCGCACCCTGCGCCTGCACGACCCGTGCTTCACCAGCACGACATTGCACCGAACGAGTACGAGGAGAAGTAGAAGTGGCTGTTCCGAAGCGCAAGATGTCGCGGTCCAACACCCGATCGCGACGCAGCCAGTGGAAGACCACTGCACCCACCCTCATCACCTGCCCCAACCGCGGGTGCGGCGAGAAGACCCTGCCCCACACGGTGTGCCCGAACTGCGGCACCTACAAGGGTCGCCAGGTCACCGCGGCAGTCTGACGGTGACCTCACAGTCGCCAGCGACAGACCGGAGCGGCGAGGAAGATCATGCATCGCTTCTCGCCGCTCTTGGCGTGTCTCTGGACCACGACCTGCTCGTCCACGCTCTCACCCACCGCTCGTACGCGTACGAGAACGGTGGTCTGCCCACGAACGAACGCCTCGAGTTCCTCGGAGACTCCGTTCTGGGTCTGAGCATCACCGAGCAGCTGTACAGCGCCCACCCCGACAAGTCGGAGGGCGAGCTGGCCAAGATCCGCGCGAGCGTGGTCAACATGCACGCGCTCGCCGAGGTGGCTCGCCAACTGGGTGACGGCGGACTCGGTGCGCACCTGCTTCTGGGCAAGGGCGAGGAGATGACCGGTGGGCGCGACAAGCCGTCGATCCTCGCGGACGGCATGGAATCGCTTCTCGGCGCCATCCACGTCGAGCACGGCATCGACGTCGCACGCGAGGTGGTGCTGCGTCTGTTCGACGCGTTGCTCGAGCGTGGACCGCGTCTCGGTGCCGGCCTCGACTGGAAGACCAGCCTGCAGGAGCTCACGGCCGAGAAGGGTCTCGGTGTTCCCGCGTACGAGATCACCGCGACGGGACCGGACCACGACAAGGAGTTCACGGCCACCGTGCTCGTCGGCGGATCGCCGCACGGGCAGGGCGTGGGTCGCTCGAAGAAGGAAGCCGAGCAGCGCGCCGCCAGCGCGGCCTGGAACGCTCTCAGTGAATCGGCCTCCGCAGCGCTGATCGCCGGCCCGACCCCGGAGATGTCGTCCGACCGGAATGCCTGAACTTCCCGAGGTCGAGGTGGTGCGACGCGGACTCGCGTCGCACGTCGTGGGGGAGACCCTCGTCGACATCGAGGTCCTGCATCCGCGTGCCGCTCGACGGCATCTCGAGGGAAGTCTCGATCTCCAGTCGCGACTGGCCGGCACCACCGTCGTGTCCGCCGAGCGCCGTGGCAAGTACCTCTGGCTCGTGGTCGCCGCGAACGACGACGCGACCGGGCCGCTCGAGTCGATCGTGGTGCACCTGGGCATGAGCGGGCAGATGCTCGTCCAGCCCGCGGACGCACCCGACGAGAAGCATCTCCGCATCCGCGCCCGACTGGGCAGCGGCACGGATCTGCGATTCGTCGATCAGCGGACGTTCGGCGGGTGGGCCGTCGCCGACCTCGTCGAGGTCGACGGCTCCCGGGTCCCGGTTCCCGTGGCGCACATCGCCCGCGACCCACTCGACCCCCAGTTCGACGCGGAGTCCGTGGTGACGGCGATGCGGGGGAAGCACACCGAGATCAAGCGCGCGCTCCTCGATCAGACCGTCGTGTCGGGCGTGGGCAACATCTACGCCGACGAGTCGTTGTGGCGCAGCAAGATCCACGGCAATCGACTCACCGATTCACTGACTCGCCCGGCGCTGCGCAGGTTGCTGAACAACGCGCACGCTGTCATGGGGGAGGCACTGGCGCAGGGCGGCACCTCCTTCGACGCGCTGTACGTCAACGTGAACGGTCAGTCTGGGTACTTCGACCGGTCACTGGCCGCATACGGCCAGGAGGGACTCCCGTGCCCTCGCTGCGGCGCTCCCATCCGCCGCGAGAAGTTCATGAATCGGTCGTCCTTCAGCTGTCCGAAGTGTCAGCCGGCGCCGAGGGTTCGGCGGGGATGATTCCGGTGCGTGGCGTAAAGATCGCATCAAAGCGCCTGCTCGCAGCGTCAACAGAGCGTCAGTAAGGCCGAGATGGGCGCGTAGGGGGTGGACGCTGGCGTAGCTGCCGAGCATCCGCCGGCACGTCGTCGCCGTTTCACGAGGATTGCATCCATGGCTGACCTGGCCTACCTACTCACCGCGGCAGCAGGTTTCGCTGCGCTGGTGTTCACCGTTCTTCGACTCGGTCGATCCGCATGACCGCCGCCGGAATCGAGAGCGTGATCTTGATCGTGGTCTCCGCGGCACTTGCGGTGTACCTGCTGATCGCGTTGCTCGACCCCGAGAGGTTCTGAGCCGTGACTCCCGCACTTGCGGCCGGGCTTCAGATCGCGGCCGTCGTGATCGTGCTCGCTGCCGCCTACGTTCCCCTCGGCGACTACATGGCGCGCGTCTTCACCACTCCGCGAGATGAACGTGCTCGTGACGAAGTGGTCCGCTCTGCCGCGCGACAGGCTGCGGGATCGACGATCACCACGACCACCACGCTCGACCCGCCGAAGCCGACGAGCAGGTCGGTATCGGCAACGGCGGACTGGCGGGTGGAATCTCTGCTGTATCGCGTGTGCCGGATCGACCCCCGCTCGGAACAGACGTGGGTCGGCTACGCCTTGTCGCTGCTGGGCTTCTCTGCTGCCGGCGTCGTCTTCCTCTATGCCCTCCAACGTGTTCAAGGTGTTCTGCCGCTGAACAACTCGCTGCCGGGCGTCAGCCCGTCGGTCGCGTTCAACACGGCAATCTCCTTCGTCACCAACACCAACTGGCAGTCGTACTCACCCGAGACGACGATGAGCAATCTGACTCAACCTCTCGGCCTCGCAGTACAGAACTTCGTCTCTGCCGCAGTCGGACTGGCTGTGGCCGTCGCGGTGATCCGCGGGTTCGTCCGTGTGCGCAGCGGAGGTGAACTCGGAAACTTCTGGGTCGATCTCACGCGCGGCGTACTGCGGATCCTGCTGCCGTTGTCGTTCGTCGTGGCGCTGATCTTGCTGACGCAGGGCGTCGTCATGTCGTTCCACAGTGGTTTCGCCTCGACGGGTCTGGACGGCAGCTCGATCACGAACGCACTCGCTCCTGTCGCCTCTCAGGAAGCGATCAAAGAGCTCGGTACCAACGGTGGCGGAATCCTGGCGGCCAACTCGGCGCACCCGTTCGAGAATCCGACGCCGCTGTCCAACATCGTCGAGATCATCGCCCTGCTGTTGATCCCGGTCGCATTGACACGCACCTTCGGAACCCTCGTGGGAGAACGCAAGCAGGGTCTGTCGATCCTCGCCGTCATGGCGTTCCTGTGGGCCGGCATTCTCGCCGTGACCCTCGCTGCGGAATCCGGTACTCGCGGCGTCGCTGCGCAGGCTGCCGGCGCCATGATGGAGGGCAAGGAACAACGATTCGGCATTCCCGGCTCGGCCCTGTTCGCAGTCAGCACCACCGGAACATCGACCGGTGCAGTCAATTCCGCGCACGACGCCATGTCCCCGCTCGGCGGTGGAGTCGTCATACTGAACATGCTCTTCGGCGAGGTCGCACCCGGCGGAGTCGGGACCGGCCTCTACGGAATGCTGGTCCTGGCGGTCATCGCCGTGTTCGTGGGTGGGCTTCTGGTCGGACGCACGCCCGAATACCTCGGGAAGAAGCTCGGCAAACGCGAGATCACGATGGCAGCGCTGTCGGTACTGGTCATGCCGGCGCTCGTTCTGATCGGGACCGGTGTCACGGTGATCCTCGGTTCCACCAGCGGAGCGCTCGGCAACAGCGGCGACCCTGGAACTCCGGGTTCGATCCACGGGTTCAGCGAGGTGCTCTATGCCTACGCCTCCGCGTCGAACAACAACGGAAGTGCGTTCGGCGGACTGACCGTGACCGACGACTGGTTCCAGACCTCCCTCGGCATCGCGATGTTGCTCGGCCGATTCCTTCCGATCGTGTTCGTTCTGGCTCTCGCCGGCTCACTCGTGACCAAGCGTCGAAGTCCGGCCGGACCCGGCACACTCCCCACCACGGGACTGCTGTTCGCCGGTCTTCTCACCGGCACGATCGTCCTCGTCGCTGCGCTCACATTCTTCCCGGCGCTCGCGCTGGGCCCCTTCGCGGAGGCTTTGCAATGACCCTCGTCAACGACCATCCCACTCAGTCGGAGGCGACACCCGACGACGGCGCGCCGGCTTCCGTCACATCCGGCTACTTCAGCCCCACACAGCTGTGGACCTCGTTGCCCACCGCATTCCGCAAGCTCGATCCGCGTCACCAGGCCCGCAACCCGGTCATGTTCGTCGTTCTGGTCGGCTCGGTCATCACCACTGTCATGGCGATCGCCGACCCGTCGGTGTTCTCCTGGCTCGTCACCGGGTGGCTCTGGTTCACCGTGGTGTTCGCGAACCTCGCCGAGTCCGTTGCCGAGGGTCGCGGCAAGGCCCAGGCGGCCAGTCTGCGCAACGTCAAACGGGACACGCTCGCGAATCGTCGGCTGCCCGACGGGTCCGTCGAGAGCGTGCCCGGCACCGAACTGAAGGTCGGTGACGAGGTGGTCGTCACCGCAGGGGAGGTCATTCCCGGTGACGGTGATGTGGTCGACGGCATCGCATCGGTGGACGAATCCGCCATCACGGGTGAATCCGCACCGGTGGTGCGTGAATCGGGCGGTGACCGAAGCGCCGTCACCGGCGGCACGACCGTGCTGTCGGACCGGATCGTCGTGAAGATCACCGCCGCACAGGGTGAGACGTTCGTCGACCGGATGATCGCGCTCGTCGAGGGTGCGTCGCGACAGAAGACTCCGAACGAGATCGCTCTCAACATCCTGCTCGCGTCCCTGACCATCGTGTTCCTGCTTGCCGTCGTGGCCATCGGTCCCATGAGCATCTACGCGGGGTCGGCGCAGGATCCGGTCAAGCTCATCGCACTTCTCGTCTGCCTGATTCCGACGACCATCGGCGCACTCCTGTCCGCCATCGGCATCGCCGGTATGGACCGACTGGTGCAGCGCAACGTTCTGGCCATGTCGGGCCGCGCGGTCGAGGCCGCCGGCGACATCGACACCCTGCTCATGGACAAGACCGGCACGATCACCTTCGGAAATCGCAGAGCCACGGCACTGCATCCGGCACCCGGGGTCGATGTTCGGGAACTCGCCGACGCGGCTCGCCTGTCGTCGCTCGCTGACGGAACTCCCGAGGGACGCAGCATCGTCGAACTCGTCGCACGCGACTTCGGCGGGGATGTGGATCCCACAGCTGGGGGTGAGTTCGTTCCCTTCACCGCTCAGACCCGCATGAGTGGGCTGGACGTCGACGGTCAGCAGATCCGAAAGGGCGCCTCCGACAGCGTGTTCGCCTGGGTTCGCGAGCAGAGTGGCCACGCCGCCGACACTGCGGTACGTGATTCGGTCGAATCGGTGTCCGAAGCGGGCGGTACACCGCTCGTCGTCGCGGTCGCCGAATCCGGATCGAGCGCCCGAGTTCTCGGAGTCGTCGAATTGTCGGATGTGGTCAAGCCTCACATCGCCGAACGATTCGAACGGTTGCGCGCCATGGGCATTCGGACCGTGATGGTGACCGGCGACAACCCCCTCACCGCTCGGGCCATCGCTGCGGAAGCCGGGGTGGACGACTTCCTCGCCGAAGCGACACCGGAAGACAAACTGGCCTTGATCCGCCGTGAACAGAACGGTGGTCGGCTGGTCGCGATGACGGGGGACGGCACCAACGACGCTCCCGCGCTGGCTCAGGCCGACGTCGGCGTGGCGATGAACACCGGCACGTCCGCAGCGAAAGAGGCGGGCAACATGGTGGATCTCGATTCCGATCCCACGAAGTTGATAGAAGTGGTCGAGGTCGGAAAGCAACTCCTCATCACCCGCGGAGCGCTCACCACGTTCTCGTTGGCGAACGACCTCGCCAAGTACTTCGCGATCCTGCCGGCACTGTTCTCCACGGTGTATCCCCAACTCGACACGCTCAACATCATGCGGCTGGCAACTCCGCAATCAGCGATCGTCTCGGCCGTGGTGTTCAACGCCTTGGTCATCGTGGCGCTGATCCCTCTTGCGCTGAAGGGTGTTCGGTACACGCCGTCCACCGCGTCGACACTGCTCGGCCGCAACCTCGCCGTCTACGGCGTCGGCGGCGTGATCTCGCCCTTCATCGGTATCTGGCTGATCGACCTCGTGGTCCGACTCGTTCCTGGAATGGGCTAGCAATGCGTACATTTTCGGTGTTCTTCAAACAGGTCGTCGCCGGGTTCACGGTCCTGTCGGCGTTGACGGTACTTCTCGGCATCGGGTACCCAGCGGCGGTGTGGGCGGTCAGCCGGATCGGGTCCGACTCGGCGGAAGGCTCACCCATTCGCGATGCCTCGGGATGTGTTGTCGGCAGCTCGCTCATCGGCGTCGACACCGTGGTCGCAGACGGACGACCCGATCCGTATTTCCACACGCGCGTCACAGGGTCGGTCGCCGACGACGACGCTTTCGCCGCGGGCGACCCCTCCGCCGCTCTCCCTCTGAACCAGGGTCCGAGCAGTGACATTCTCGCGTCGTTCATCGAGCAACGTCGTGCTGCGATCGCCGAGCGTGAGAACGTCGATCCGGCGGCGGTGCCCGTCGACGCGGTCACCGGTTCCGGTTCGGGTGTCGACCCGGACATCAGCCCGGCGTACGCGGAGCTTCAGGTCCCCCGTGTGGCGGCAGCAACCGGCAACTCCCGGGACGAGGTACGCGCGCTGGTGGCCGCGAACACCGACGGTCGTCAGTTCGGATTCCTGGGACAGGCGACGGTGAACGTCGCCACGCTGAACGTCGACCTGGGACTGACTGCACCCGACTGCTCGACCACGGGTGGATGATGAGCACGTGAGCATGCACGCCGACGCCGCGGACGAACGCACGACACCGGGGGGCAGGGGAGAACTGCGCATCTATCTCGGTGCGGCGCCGGGCGTGGGAAAGACGTTCGCGATGCTCGGCGAGGCGCACCGTCGCCAGTCCCGCGGGTGTGACGTCGTCGCCGGCGTCGTCGAGACTCACGGACGCACTCGAACGGCAGAGATGCTGGAAGGCATCGCGGTACTGGCGCCGACCATGGTCGAGTATCGCGGAGCCTCGGTCCCCGAACTCGACGTCGACGGCGTCGTGGCCAGAATGCCGGAAGTGGTCCTCGTCGACGAACTGGCCCACACGAACACTCCGGGCAGTCGTAACGCCAAGCGCTGGCAGGACGTCGAGGAGTTTCTGGCCGCCGGGATCGACGTGGTGTCGACTCTGAACGTGCAGCACCTCGAGAGTCTCAACGACGTGGTCCAGCGCATCACCGGTGTGGTGCAGCGAGAGACGGTTCCCGACGCTGTCGTGCGAGCCGCGGCCCAGGTAGAGCTGGTCGACATCACCCCGGAAGCGTTGCGACGCAGACTGTCACACGGGAACGTCTATGCACCCGAGAAAATCGACGCGGCATTGAGCAACTTCTTCCGCCGTGGAAACCTCACCGCTCTGCGGGAGTTGGCGCTGCTGTGGTTGGCGGACCAGGTCGATGCGGCGCTGGCCCGCTACCGCGCCGACAACGCCATCAGGGACACCTGGGAAGCGCGAGAGCGTGTCGTCGTCGCGGTGACAGGCGGACCCGAGTCCGACACTCTCGTACGCCGCGCCAGCCGGATCGCCGCGAAGTCCAGCGCCGAACTCATGGTGCTGCACGTGGTGCGAGGTGACGGGTTGGCGGGGGTGTCCGCCGCGCACATGGGTGCGGTGCGGACCCTGGCCGGCGCTCTGGGCGCCTCGATGCACAGTGTCGTCGGCGACGACGTGCCCGTGACGTTGCTCGAGTTCGCCCGCGGGGTGAACGCGACGCAACTCGTGCTCGGAACGTCGCGCCGGTCACGGTGGGCACGGGCCGTCGACGAGGGCATCGGATCGACCGTGGTGCAGAACTCCGGCGCGATCGACGTCCACATGGTCACGCACGACCACGCCTCCACCGGAGTCCGGCGACTGTCGTCGCCGACCGTCCGGCGCCCGGTCGCCTGGATCGCCGCGCTCGCCGTACCGGTGGTGGCGGCGGGATTGATCTCGCTCGTGGACGACCTTCTCGATCTCGGCGGCGAGAGCGCGCTGTTCTTCATCGTCGTGCTGGCGGTGTCCCTGCTCGGCGGTGTGGCCCCCGCGATCCTGTCGGCGCTGTTCTCCGCCCTGCTGCTGAACTTCCTCTTCACCGAACCGCGCTACAGCTTCACCATCGCCGAGCCGGACAACTTCGTGACCACGGTGGTGCTGCTCGTCGTCGCCGTGGCGGTGGCCGTGCTCGTCGACGCGGCCGCCCGGCGGGCACGGGACGCCCGCAGCGCGTCGCAACAGGCGGAACTGCTGGCGCTGTTCGCCGGATCGGTGCTGCGTGGAGCCGACCTGCCCGCTCTGCTCGAGCGGGTGCGCGAGACGTACGGGCAGCGCGCCGTGGCGGTGCTGCGCTCGGGGCACGGCGTCGTCAGTGCAGTGGGGGAGAACCCGCCCACGAGCGTGGACGCCGCCGACACCGCGGTGGAGGTGGGCGACGAGGAGTACGCCCTCGTCCTCGCGGGGCACCGCACCCGCGCGACCGACCGGCGTGTCCTCACGGCGGTCGCCAATCAGGCGGTCGGCTTGATCCGCCAGAGCGAACTGGCCGCGGAGGCGAGCACCGCCGCGGCCGCCGTCGAGTCGGACACACTGCGGCGGGCACTGCTGTCCGCCGTGGGACACGACCTGAGGACGCCGCTGGCCGCGGTCAAGGCCGCCGCCTCGAGTCTGCGCAGCGAGGACGTCACCTTCTCGCCCGAGGACACCGCGGAGTTGCTGGCGACGGTCGAGGAGTCGGCGGATCAGCTCACCGCGCTGGTGGAGAACCTGCTCGACTCCTCGCGCCTGGCCGCCGGCGTGGTGCGGCCGGTGTCGGCGCGTGTGTTCCTCGACGAGGTGGTGCACCGCGCCTCGGCCTCCGTCGGTCCGGCGCGGTCCCGCCTGCAGGTGGAGGTGGGGGATCTGTCGGTGCTGGCGGACGAGGGTCTGCTGGAGCGAGTGGTGGCGAATCTGATCGACAACGCTGTGCGGTACGCACCCCACGGCGAGATCCGCGTGTCCGCTCGTGTGGACGACGACCGCGTCCGGCTCGCCGTGGCCGACCACGGGCCCGGTATCGCGGACGGCTCGGAGGAGACCGTCTTCGACGCGTTCCAGCGGCTCGGGGATCGCGACAACACCACCGGCGTCGGCCTCGGACTGTCCGTGGTGCGCGGCTTCGTCGAGGCCATGCACGGCACGGTGTCGACGCAGCGCACCGTCGGCGGCGGGCTGACCGTCACCGTCGACCTGCCGGCGGCGTCGTGACCGAGGACGGGGGAACGACCGAGACGCCGCGGCCGGGACCGCCGCCCACCCGTGTCCTCGTCGTCGACGACGAGCCGCAGTTGCTGCGGGCGCTGCGCATCAATCTCGGGGTGCGGGGCTACGACGTGTCGACGGCGTCGACCGGAGCGGGAGCTCTGCGCGCCGCCGCCGAGAGGCATCCGGACGTGATCGTCCTCGACCTGGGTCTGCCGGATCTCGACGGCCTGGAGGTGCTCGCCGGACTTCGCGGGTGGACCACCGTGCCCGTGATCGTGCTGTCCGCCCGTTCGGACTCCGGCGACAAGGTCGACGCGCTGGACGCGGGTGCGGACGACTACGTGACCAAGCCGTTCGGCATGGACGAGTTCCTCGCCCGGCTGCGCGTCGCGGTTCGGCGCGCCGCACGCACGGCGGACGGCGACGGCGAGGCGGTCGTCGTGACCGACTCGTTCACCGTGGATCTGGCCGCGAGATCGGTGACGCGCGACGGGCAGCCGGTCCACCTCACCCCCACCGAGTGGGGCATGCTCGAGATGCTGGTGCGGCACCGCGGCAAGCTGGTCGGACAGCGAGAACTGCTGCGCGAGGTGTGGGGTCCGGCGTACGAGACCGAGACCCACTATCTCCGGGTGTATCTCGGTCAGCTGCGGCGCAAACTCGAGCCCGATCCGGCGCATCCACGCCACCTGCTGACCGAGGCCGGCATGGGGTATCGCTTCCGAACCTGATGCGCCTCACTGCCGGCGGCCCACCGCTCCGATAGGTTGGCCGGTGTGCTGGTCGACGGAAGAGACATCCCGGTCACCGGGAGCGTCCTGCAACCGTTGACCCGGCGAACGAGCGACATCCTGCGGGTCGTGACCGCGGCGATCGTCCTGGGGGCGATCGTCGTCGGTTCGTTGGTGACCCGCAACGAGTGGACAGCGCTGGAGCGCTCGATCTCCGACATCGTCGGCGTGCTCACCCCGAGCCAGTCCAATGCCGTCTATCTCGTGTACGGCGTCGCCATTCTGGCTCTTCCGTTCACCGTGCTCGCCGGACTGGTGGCGGCACGCCGCTGGCGGCTGCTCGCGGGTTACGTCGCTGCGGCCGTGGTGGCCGCACTGGCGTTGTCGGTCAGTGGCAGCGGGATCTCCGCGCCGAAGTGGCACATCGACGAATCGACGCGCCTGGACACCCTGCTCTCGCAGATCCTCGACGATCCGCGCTGGATCGCCATCGTCGCGGCCGTGCTCACCGTCTCCGGCCCGGGGCTGCCGATCCGCTGGAAGCGGACGTGGTGGGTGCTGCTGCTGGCTTTCGTCCCGATCCATCTGCTCATCAGCACCGTCGTCCCCGCGCGCTCGCTGCTCGGTCTCGCCGTGGGGTGGCTCGCCGGATCGCTCGTGATCTGGGTGGTGGGCACCCCGGCACTCGAGGTGCCGCTCGCCGAGGCCGTCCGTGCCCTGAAGCGCCGGGGAGTCGACATCGCCGGGTTCGTCGTTCTGCGCCCGGCGGGTTCGGGTCCCCTGGTGCTCTCGGGACGGATCGGGCCGGTGGGCCACGACGTCGTCGTCGAGCTGTTCGGTCCCAATCAGCGCAGCCGCGGCGCCCTGCGTCTGCTGCGCCGACTGGTGACTCTGCGGTCGTCGGAGAGCCCGCCCCTGCACGCCTCACAGCGCCGCGCGGTGGAGCATCGCGCGTTGATGGGCATCGCGCTGAACGACCTGGGCGTGGCGGCCTGTGTCCCGACGGCGGTGTCGGCCCTCGAGCGTGGCTGGGTCCTGTACGCCCACAGCGTTCCCCGCGGTCGGCGCGTGGACCCCGAGCGTCCGGAGGATGCGCACGCACTGTGGCGGACTCTGGGAGTGCTGCGCTCCCGGCAGATCTCGCACGGAGACCTCCGGGTCGACGACATCCGGATCGACGAGGACGGCACCGCATTGCTCGGTGGCTTCGACACCGCGGAACTCGGCGCGTCGCAGGCCCAGTTGCACTCGGACGCCGCGCAGCTGATGCTGACCACCGCATCGCTGTACGGGCCCGACGTCGCCGTCGACGCCGCGATCGACAGGCTCGGCCCGGCGGACGTTCTCACCGCCTCACGCCGGCTCACGCCGTCCGCCATCCCGACCCGCGTGCGCCGGGCGGTGCACGACGCCAAGGGGGTGCTCACGGCGACGCGCGACACGGTGCTGGCCCGGACCGGGACCTCGGCGATCGCCACCGAGCAGGTGACGCGGTTCTCGCGCAACCAGGTCGTGCAGTTGGTCCTGCTCATCGCGCTGGTCTACGTCGCGTATCCGTTCATCAGTCAGGTCCCGACCTTCGCCTCCGAGCTGGCCTCGATCGACTGGTGGTGGGCACTGCTCGGTCTCGCGATCTCCGCCGCGACCTATTTCGGAGCGGCCGCGGCGCTGTGGGCGTGCGCCTCGGGCGCCGTGGGTTTCCTGAACACGACGATCATGCAGGTGGCCAACACGTTCGCGGCGACGACGACTCCGGCGGGTGTCGGTGGACTGGCGCTGAGCGTCCGCTTCCTGCAGAAGGGCGGGTTGACGCTCACGCGCTCGACCGCCGCGGTGGCCCTGCAGCAACTGGTGCAGGTGATCTCGCACGTGACGCTGCTCGTGGTGTTCAGCGTCGCGGCGGGCCAGTCCGCCGACCTGTCCCGCTTCGTCCCGAGCGCCACGATCCTGTACCTCATCGCCGGTGTCGCGTTCGGCGCCCTCGGCGCCTTCCTGTTCGTGCCCACCCTGCGGCGCTTCCTGCGCACCGCGGTGCGGCCTCAGCTCGCGGAGGTCTACTCGGACCTCTCGGAGCTCGTGCGGCATCCGGCACGCTTCACCGTCATCGTGCTGGGCTGCGCTGCAACCACTCTCGGTGCTGCCTTCGCGCTGTGGGTGAGCATCGAGGCGTTCGGCGGGGGCACCACCTTCATCACGGTCACCATCGTCACGATGATCGGTGGGACGCTCGCCTCCGCAGCCCCGACGCCGGGTGGCATCGGCGCCGTGGAAGCCGCTCTCATCGGCGGTCTGGCGGCATTCGGGTTGCCCGCCACCATCGCGGTGCCGTCCGTTCTGCTCTATCGCGTGCTCACGTGCTGGATCCCGGTGTTCCTCGGCTGGCCGATCATGCGGTGGTTGGCGCGCAAGGACATGATCTGATCTCGGCCGTCACGACATCCGCAGTGCCAGATAGAAGTTCACGCGGTCCTCGAGTCCGGAGAGATCCCGACCGGTGAGTTCCTCGATACGCTGGATGCGGTAGCGCACCGAGTTGACGTGCAGGTGCAGCCGGGTCGAGCACGCCGTCCACGATCCGTTGCAGTCGAGGAAGGCTCGCAGAGTCGGGACGAGATCACTCTGATGGCGGTCGTCGTACTCCACGACCGGATCCAGCAGACGCGAGCGGAACAGCCGTCTCATCTCGTCCGGCACGCTCGCCAGGAGCAGCACCAGATCCGCCAGTTCGTCGTGCCCCACGATGCGGACCCCGTCGCTGCGGCCGGCCGCGAGCCGGCGGGCATACCTGGCTTCGTCGACGGCGCCGCGGAGTTCGCCCGCCGTCACCGCGCCGCTGACGCCGAGCGAGACGTCGCTGCCGGCAAGTCCGGGGCCGAGGCGATCCATCCCCGACCGCACTCGCGGCGTCAGGTCGTCGTCGGTGGGAACGATCGCGACCACCTCACCGTCCGCCACACCGATCGCGCCGCCGCTCGGGAGCAACTCGCGCAGGACCACCCGGAGTTCGCCGGGGCGGAGGGGGCCACTCGCGACGGCCGCGGCGACCACCGCGTACCGAGCGTCGGTGTCGAGGCCGACCACCGTCATCTGGGCGAGGGTGTCCGCGACCGATCCGCCCGCGGTGATCACGCGGATCAGCTGGTGCGCCGAGCGTCCGGACGACCCGAGGCGGTCGTCGGTGCGCTCACGTTCGAGCGCGACGATCGACGCCACGTCCTCGGCGAGTGCGAGCCGCTCGGGAGTCCAACTGCGCCAGTCGCTGCGGAAGGCCACCATCGCGTCGGCGACGCGCGACGTCCGGTCACCGTCGACGGCGAGGAGGGACAGGCCGTGGGACACCACGGGAAGTGCTCGCGCCGTGAGGAAGTCGTGCGCCAGATCGTCGGGACGGATGTCGTCGGGGAGCGGATGGGACGAGGCCACGACGCGCCCGCCGGGGGTGAGCACCCAGCACTCCAGTCCGAGATCCTCGGACACCAGGTCGAGAAGTGGCCCGATGCCGTCCCCGGCGCCGGCGCCCGACACCAGGCGGCGGTGCCGGTCGAGGACCGACCGGAGATCGGTCGCGCGCTCACGCGAGAGCGAGCGCACCACGCTCTCCGTGATCGTCGCGAAGGCCACGGCGGCGGACACCCGGAACAGGGGCAGCCCGTGTCGGCGGCACGACTCGACGAGATCGGCGGGCACCACGCCGTCGTACGAGGCCGCCAGTGCGGCGACGCCGGCACCGGTGATCGCACGGACGAAGACGTCCGAATCCTCGGGTCTCGTGTGCCACATCAGTCCGGTGAGGACCAGTTCTCCGCCCTCGAGATAGCGACCGGGATCGAGCATGTCGGTCGTCACGACCCATCGGATGACCGTGTCTCGTCCGTCGTCGGACACGAGGGGGTCGAGTCCGAGATGGGGCATGTCGAGTAGGTCGTGCACCTTCATTCGGAGGAACCTACAGTGATTCGCGTGTGATGCGGGTCATAGTCTGTCGTTCCTGCGTCTCGTCCGCCGGACGGCGGGCGGGTGTACTTCTCCCATGGACTTTCTTCGGCCACAGACCTGGGCGGACGCACTCGCCGCCGCAGCCGATCGACCCGATGTCGTCCCCGTGCAGGGGGGTACCGACGTCATGGTCGAGATGAACTTCGATCTGCACAGACCGACGGCGCTGCTCGACCTGAACCCGATCACGGAGCTCACCACCTGGGAGGAAAATCCAGACGGGTCGCTCCGCGTCGGTGCCGGCATGCCGTACGTGCGGATCATCGCCGAACTGGGCGATCGGCTGCCGGGAATCGCGCAGGCTGCGCGCACGGTCGGTTCGCCCCAGATCCGCAACAGGGGGACGGTCGGCGGCAATCTCGGGGGCGCATCCCCCGCCGGCGATCTGCATGCGCCGCTGCTCGCCTGCGGCGCGATCGTCGAGGCCGAGTCGGCCGCTCGGGGCACACGCATGATTCCGGCCGAGGAGTTCTACGTCGGCGTCAAGCGTCATTGCCTGGAACCGGACGAGTTGATCCGCGCGTTTCACGTGCCGCCGGCCACCGGGCCGCAGTACTTCTCGAAGGTCGGCACGCGCAACGCCATGGTCATCGCGGTGTGTTCGTTCTCGCTCGCCCTGTTCCCGGCCGAGCGACGTGTCGGGACGGGTATCGGTTCGGCCGCCCCGACGCCGCGCCGCGCCACCGCCGCCGAGGAGTTCCTCGCTGCCGAACTCGACTGGGACGGCCCGCTCGACGACGCCGTCGCCCGCCGGTTCGGCGACCTGGTCCGTGAGGCGGCGAGCCCGATCGACGACGTACGCGGCACGGCCGACTATCGGCGACATGCGCTGGCGGTCATGGCGAGACGCACTCTCGCCTGGTCGTGGCGCGACCACAGGAACAACGGAGAGGCGGCGTGAGCATGAGAGTGAACTGCACGGTGAACGGCACCGGCCAGAGCGCGGACGATGTGTGGGAGGGCGAGAGTCTTCTCTACGTGTTGCGCGAGCGCATGGGCCTGCCCGGATCGAAGAACGCGTGCGAGCAGGGGGAGTGCGGTTCCTGCACCGTCTATCTCGACGACGTGCCGGTGTGCTCGTGCCTGGTGGCGGCCGGCCAGGTCGAAGGTCGACGCGTGCGCACCGTGGAGGGGCTCTCCGACGGGGAGGCGCTGGGCCCGATCCAGAAGGCCTTCGTGGAGTGCGGCGCCGTCCAGTGCGGCTTCTGCACACCCGGGCTGGTGGTCCAGGCGCACGACCTCGTCGAGCGGGTGCCCGATCCGTCCGATGCGGAGATCCGCGAGGCCCTCGCCGGAAACCTCTGCCGCTGCACCGGTTACGAGAAGATTCTCGACGCCGTCCGACTCGCCGCCTCACGAAGGGCCGATTCCCGATGAGCGTTCGTATCGTCACCAACGCCTACATCGCACCCGTGGTCGGTGCCGAGATCCCGCACGGGTACATCGTCGTCGACGGGCCGCTCGTGACCGCGATCGGCGCGGGTCCCGCGCCGATCGTTCCCGGCGCCGAGATCATCGACGCGCGTGGCGGACTGGTCACGCCCGGTCTGGTCAATGCCCATCACCACCTGTACCAGTGGGCGTCGCAGGGACTGGCGAAGGACAGCACCCTCTTCGAGTGGCTCGTGACCCTCTACCGACCCTGGGCGAAGATGGACGCCGAGGTGGTCGGCGGGGCCGCGCTGGCGGGGCTCGGCTGGCTCGCGAAGTCCGGGTGCACCACCAGCACCGATCACCACTACATCTTCCCGAAGGGACGGGGCGATCTGTTCGCCGCCGAGATCGACGCGGCGGCGCGGATCGGACTGCGATTCCACCCCTGCCGCGGGTCGATGGACCGGGGCGTGTCGGACGGCGGGCTCCCTCCCGACGAGGTGGTGGAGAAGCTCGACGACATCCTGACCGCCACCGCGGACGCGATCGACACGTACCACGATGCGTCGTTCGGGTCGATGCTGCGGATCGCCGTCGCGCCGTGCTCCCCGTTCTCGATCAGCAAGGACCTGCTCGTGGAATCGGCGAGCCTCGCCCGATCGAAAAGTGTTCGGCTGCACACACATCTGTCGGAGACGGTGGACGAGGAGGAGCACTGCCTCGCCCAGATGGGCTGCACGCCCGTGCAGTACATGGAACAGGTGGGGTGGCTGGGCGACGACGTGTGGTTCGCCCACGCCGTCCACCTGCACGACTCCGACATCACCGCGCTCGCGGCAACGGGTACCGGCGTCGCGCACTGCCCCAGTTCGAACGCGCGACTCGGCGCGGGAATCGCCCGTGTCGCCGATCTGCTGGACGCCGGCGCGCCGGTCGGTCTCGGCGTGGACGGATCGGCGTCCGCCGAGATGGTCTCGCTCGCCGGCGAGATCCGTCAGGCCGTGTACATGCAGCGGGCACGCTACGGGCCGACCGCGCTGAGTGCCCGCCAGGCTCTCGAGGCCGCGACACTCGGTGGCGCCACGGTCCTCGGCCGGCAGGACGAGATCGGGTCACTCGAGGTGGGCAAGCTCGCCGACCTCGCGATCTGGCGTACCGACGGCTTCTTCGCCGCGATCGACGATCCCGTCGTCGCGCTCGCGTACGGGCAGACGCCGCCCCTGGGCCACCTCATGGTCGGCGGTCGGACGATCGTGGAGGACGACACGCTGATCAGCGTGTCGCAGGACGAGGCGGCGGCGGCCGGAGCGAACGCACACCGTCGTCTCATGGCTCTCGCGAAGGACGTCCTGTGAGCGCCCCCGGACGGACGCGCCCCGGCGCCTTCCCCGCACCCGTGGACGCACCGGGCCTCGGACGCGTGGGAGACAGTCCGCTCCGCCCCGACGGGACCCTGAAGGTCAAGGGAGAGTTCGCGTACTCGTCCGATCTGTTCATGGACGGCATGCTGCACGGCGCCACCCTGCGGAGTCCGCATCCCCGCGCGCGCATCGTGTCCGTGGACATCTCGGCGGCGCTCGCCCTCCCCGGCGTGGAGGCCGTGCTCACCCACGAGGACGTGCCGGGACGCCCGTGTTTCGGCCTCGACGGGACATGGGACCAGCCTGTCCTCGCCTTCGGCGAGGTGCGTCACGAAGGCGAGCCCATCGTCCTCGTCGCGGCGGATCACCCCGAGACCGCGCGCCGGGCTATGGAACGGATCGAGGTGGTCTACGAGGTGCTCGAGCCACTGTGCGACGCCCGCCGTGCCGCATTGGATCCGACCTACCCGAAGGTGCAGGAGCGCGGCGGAATCGCACGCCACCAACCGGTGCGCGTCGGCGACGTGGCCGCTGCGCGTGCGCGGGCCGACGTGATCGTCAGCAGCGACTTCTCGGTCGGCATCCAGGACCAGGCCTTCCTCGGACCCGAATCGGGTCTCGCGGTTCCCGGCGACGACGGCGGGGTGGACCTGTACGTCGCGACGCAATGGATGCACAACGACCTCGAGCAGATCGGGCCCTGCCTCGGACTGCCGAAGGAGAAGATCAGGATGACGCTCTCCGGCGTCGGGGGAGCGTTCGGCGGGCGCGAGGACCTGTCCATGCAGATCCACGCGGCCATGCTCGCGATGTACACGGGCAAGCCGGTCCGGATGGTCTACAACCGCTACGAGTCGTTCTTCGGGCATGTGCACCGGCACCCGGCGCAGATGCACTACGAGTACGGCGCCACGAGCGACGGCCGGCTGTTGTTCGCGGACGTCGAGATCATCCTCGACGGCGGCGCCTACACGTCGGCCACGCTGAACGTCGTCGGCAACGCTGCGTCGCTGGGCGTGGGACCGTACGTGATCCCGAACATCGAGATCGACGCGTACGGCGTCTACACGAACAACCCGCCGTGCGGCGCGATGCGCGGATTCGGCGCCGTACAGGCATGTTTCGCGTACGAGTCGATGATGGACCAGCTCGCCGAGGCGTGCGGTCTGAGCCCGGTCGAGGTCCGCCGCGTCAACGCCGTCGCTCAGGGTTCGCTCCTCGCCACCGGTCAGGTGATCGAGGCTCCCGCGCCCCTCGCCGAGATGCTCCTCCGGGCCGAGGCGATGCCCATGCCGGTGCCACTGGACACTTCCGACATCCGCAACCTGCCCGGCGGCGCGTCGCAGACCACGCACGGTGAGGGCGTCGTGCGGGGAGTCGGCTACGGAGTGGGACTCAAGAACATCTGCTTCTCCGAGAACTACGACGACTACTCGACGGCGCGGGTCCGACTCGAGGTCATCGGCGGCGAGGTCACCGCTCTGGTGCACACGGCCGCCGCCGAGGTGGGACAGGGCCTGGTGACACTCGAGGCGCAGATCGCCCGCACCGAGCTGGGGGTGTCGCGCGTGACGATCCATCCTGCCGACACCACCGTCGGCAACTCCGGGTCGTCGTCCGCGTCCCGCCAGTCCTACATGACCGGCGGTGCGGTGAAGGCCGCGTGCGAGGCGGCCCGGGAGGCCGTGTTCGTCCTCGCCGGACTGCATCTCGGTCGCGCCGCGACGGACCTGACTCTCGACGGCGGCAAGGTCGTCTCCCGCACCGACGGCGTCCTGGCCACGATCGAGGACGTTCTCGGCGACCGAGTGGTAGAGCAGACCCGCGAGTTCCACCACCGTCCCACCACCGGCATGGATCCGGTGACCGGGCAGGGCGCGAGCCACACCCAGCTCGCGCTGTGCGTGCACCGCGCGGTGGTCGACGTCGACGTCGAGCTCGGTCTGGTGAAGGTCGTCGAGATGGCCGCCGTCCAGGACGTCGGCAAGATCCTCAACCGGCTCTCCCTCGAGGGGCAGATCCACGGTGGATCGGCTCAGGGACTGGGCCTGGCCCTGATGGAGGAGATCGTCGTCGTGGACGGGCTGGTGAAGAACCCGTCGTTCACCGACTACCTCATCCCCACCATCCTCGACATGCCGCCGATGAAGCTCGACATCCTGGAGAACCCGGACCCGCTGGCGCCGTACGGCCTTCGCGGCGCCGGCGAGCCGCCGACCCTGTCCTCCACCCCCGCAGTCGTCGCTGCCGTTCGCGACGCCACCGGTCTCGCCCTCACACGAGTACCGATACGACCCGAACACATCACGGACCCGGGAAGGCCCTGACCTCATGACGAAACTCGATCCTGCGACGACGGTGGGCAGCGGCGGACGCCGCTCTCGACTCGACACCTTTTTCTCCATCACAGTGCGCGGCTCCACGATCACCCGTGAGATCCGCGGCGGCATCACGACGTTCGTCGCGATGGCCTACCTGATCGTACTGATCCCGCTCATCATCGGCGACGCGCAGGACGTCACCGGTGCGACCCTCGACCCGGCACAGTTGAGCACCATGGTCGCGCTGTCGGCGGGGCTGACGACCGTGCTGATGGGCGTGGTGGGCAACGCGCCGCTCGCCATGGCGGCAGGGCTCGGAGTGACGCCCATCGTGGTGTTCCAGGCCGCGCCGTTCATGACCTGGCCCCAGGCGATGGGTCTCGTCGTCCTCGAAGGTGTCATCATCGTCGTCCTCGCGCTGACCGGTGTCCGCCAACTCATCATGGACGCGATCCCGCGCGTGCTGAAGCAGGCCATCGGAGTGGGCATCGGAGCGTTCATCGCTCTCATCGGTCTCGTCGACGCCGGGTTCGTCGGCTACGGCGACAACGCCTCCACCGCAGTCACACTCGGAATCTTCGGCAAGCTCGCAGGCTGGCCGGTCCTCGTGTTCTGCGTCGGCCTCGTGGTCATGATGGTGCTGTTCGTCCGGCGCGTCCCCGGTGCGATGCTCATCGGCATCTTCGTCGCCACCAACCTCGCCATCGTGCTGAACTCCGTGGTCGACATCGACCCACGCGCATGGGGTCCCGTGGTGCCCTCGGTACCCGATTCCATCGTCGCCACACCGCGATTCGACCTGTTGTTCGAGGTGGACGTGTTCGGCGGCTTCGCCCGCGCCGGCGTCGTCACCGCGTCGGTCGTGTTGTTCACGCTGGTGCTCTCGGGCTTCTTCGACGCCATGGGAACCATCCTCGGAGTGGGGGAGGAGGCCGGGCTCGTCGACAAGCAGGGCCGGCTGCCGGGACTGAGCCGCATCCTCACCGTCGACGGCATCGGTGCCATCCTCGGCGGTGCGATCAACGGGTCCGCGAACACCGCGGTGGTCGAATCGGCCGCCGGAGTCGCGGAGGGTGCTCGCACGGGACTGGCCAGCGTGGTCACCGGTGGACTGCTCACCAGCCTCATCTTCTTCACACCACTCGCCGGCGTCGTCCCGGTCGGCGCGGCAGCACCTGCCCTGGTCCTCGTCGGCGCGTTGATGATGACTCACGTCCGCAAGATCGATTGGGAGGACACCGAGATCGCGATCCCTGCCTTCCTGACCATCGTGCTCATGCCCTTCACGTACTCGATCACCGTCGGTGTCGCGGCAGGCGTCCTGTCCTACACGATCATCCGCCTCGCCAAGGGCAAGCTGCGGCAGACGCATTGGCTGCTGTACGTCATGAGCGCGGTGTTCGTCGTGTACTTCGCGCTGCACCCCATCGAGGAAGCGCTGGGCATCTCCTGATGAAGGACATCGCGGCCCGGCTGATGGCCTGGCACGACGTCGGACTGGCGTACGCCGTCGCGACCGTCGTCGCCGTCTCGGGCAGCGCGCCCCGGTCACCCGGTGCCGCGATGTCCGTCGCCTCCGACGGACAGGTGGTGGGGAGCGTGTCGGGCGGCTGCGTCGAGGGTGCCGTCTACGCGCTTTGCCAGGAGGTCCTGGACACCGGCGTCGCGGTCCGGCAGAGTTTCGGCTACAGCGACGACGACGCGTTCGCCGTCGGGCTCACCTGCGGGGGCGAGATCGAGGTTTTCGTCTCGCCGGCGCCCGACCCCGCGGTCCTGCGGTCGTTCGACGGCGCCGTCGCCACCGTTCAGCTCCTCGACTCCGTCGGCACGGTCCTGGCCGTGCGGCCGGACAGGCACCTCGGATCGACCGGCTTCGCCGACATCGACCGCATCGCGATCGACGAGGCCCGCGCCATGCTGGACACCGGGTCCACCGGAATCCGTTCCGTTCGTTGCCGGCCCGGTGTGGAGATGTTCGTCGCGTCGTATGCCGAGCCGCCGCGACTGCTCGTCTTCGGTGCCATCGATCATGCCGGCGCTCTGGCCCGGCTCGGTACCTTCCTCGGCTACCGCGTGACGGTGTGCGACGCGCGCCCGGTGTTCGCCACACGGGCACGGTTTCCGGACGCCGACGAGGTGATCGCCGAATGGCCGCACTCCTATCTCGCGCGCACGGACGTCGACGCGCGCACGGTGGTATGCGTCCTGACCCACGACGCGAAGTTCGACGTGCCGTTGCTCGAGGTCGCGCTGCGGCTGCCGGTCGCGTTCGTCGGGGCGATGGGGTCCAGACGAACCCATCGTGACCGGCAGGCACGGCTGCGCGAGGTGGGGATGACCGAGACCGAACTGTCTCGACTGCGGTCACCCGTCGGCCTCGACCTGGGTGCGAGTACACCCGAGGAGACCGCGGTGGCCATCGCGGCGGAGTTCGTGGCAGCGCGGCGCGGCGGCAGCGGCATGTCCCTGACACTCGGGGACGGCCCGATCCACCACGCGACCGTGCCCGACCGTCGTCAGGCGTAGCCGAGTTGTGTGCAGTGATCCGCGGTGGGCGCGGATCACTGCACACAGGCGGACCGGGAACGACCGTGCCGCCCTGCGCGTCGAACCACTCGTGATCGACAGACTGCTCGCGGCTCAGGACGGCGTGGTCACGTCCGCACACGCTCGAGCTGCCGGCCTGAGCTCGGACGCTCTCGAACGACGAGTCCGCTCGGGACGGTGGCGACGGGTGAGTCCCGGCGTGTACGTCGCCCTCGACCGACCGTTCACCGACACAGCGCGGGTGCGGTGCGCAGTGTGGTCGACCACCAGCGGAGTGCTCACCGGGACGAGCGCCGCGTTCTGGTTGGGCCTGACGACGCATCTCCCGCCGCTGGTCGAGGTCACCGTTCCGCTCACCGCGTCGGGTCGGCCCGCGCCGGGGGTTCGGTTGCGCCGCCGCACTCTCGATGCGGCAGACGTGGTCGAGGTCCGCCGTGTCCGCGTCTCCGGTCTGGCGCTGACGGTGCTCGAGGCGTCGGTCGTTCTCGGCCAGGAGGTCATGGACCGGCAGCTGCAGCGGCACGCGACTCTTCTGGGCCTACGGCGGGCGCAGGACCGCAATCGCGGACGACACGGCAGCACGGAAGCAGAGCGGTTGTTGCGGGCGGCCGAGTCCGGCGCTCGATCGGAGGCGGAGCGGCTCGTTGTTCGCCTGCTCACCGTATCCGGGCTCCGCGGGTGGGTGGTGAACCATCCGTTCGGCGGGTACGTGCTCGACATCGCGTTCCTGTTGCAGCGCTTGGCGATCGAGATCGACGGGTGGGCATTCCACTCCGACAGCGCGGCCTTCCAGCGTGACCGTATCCGGCAGAACGTGCTGAGCGCGTCGTGGACGGTGCTGCGCGACACCTGGCGCGACCTGACCGAGCGTCCCGGCGACGTGATCGCGGAGATCCGCGCGCTCGTCGATCGTGTGCAGTGATCCGCGGTATCCGCGGATCACTGCACACAAGCCAGCGCTACTCGGTGGGACGCGAGGACGACCAGCGTTCCCGGGCCGCGGTGGCCGAGGCGTCGTCGAGCTCACCGAACAGCCGCAGCCGCGACAGTCCGCCGTCCGGGTAGACGTCCAGACGTAGGTGCGTCGCGGCAGGCGAGGCATCCAGGGCGAACCGGTGCCGTGTGTCCGGAGCGACGGCCGTTCGCGGTAGCAGTTCGTGCCACGCGCCCTCGTCGTGGACGTCGGCGGTGCGCGCGTCCACGGTGGTGATCCGGACCCACCCGGGCGCGTTGCCGACGTAGTAGCTCGTGTCCACTTCGAGGTGGCGGGGAACACCCGCGGCCGCCAGTGCGAACACCGCGAAGTCGTTGCCTCCGTGTCGTCGTCGCGCGTTCTCCCAGCCCTCACCCATGTTGCGGGCGCGGCCCGGCATGATGATGTTGGCCGGCGAAGAGTAGAACGCGTCGGAGCACTCCGTCAGGACGGCGCCGTTCTCCGCGGCGAGCAGGTCGACCGTCCCCGTCAGGAACCTCGGGTCCGGGACCACCTCGCCGTGCACCCGGAGTCGGGCCACGCCCCCGTCGGGAAAGATGTTGAGGCGCACATGTGTCCACCGGTGGTGATCGTCGACGCTGTAGGCGTTCGCGGTGCCGCCGAGTGCCGGCGATCTCTCGACGAGGGTGTGCCAGTCGGCCTTCTCCAGCTCCTCGCTCGACGGGTGGCCCTCGACGCAGGCTCCGTCGACGGACACGAACGGCGGGTAGTTGCCGAGGAAGTGTGCCGTGTCGACGATGACGCCGTGCACGATGCCGGCGGCACCGAGTCGAACGATCGCCCAGTCGTGTCCGTCGTCCCGGCGGCGACGGGTCTCCCACCCGTCGTAGACCTTGCCCTTGTGCCCGAAGTCGTGGGGATCGAAGAACGGGGGTTCGGGCCGGATCAGGTTCTCCCGCTGGGCGAACAGTTCGTCGTTCGCCGCGCTGACGCTTCCTCCCAGGGCGCGGGAGGCGAGGTCGACATGGGCGGTGAACGCAGCGGTGGTCATGAAACTCCTTCGGTAAAATACGAGGTGGCGATGGTCGCGCCGATCCGCTGGAGCAGCGTCGGAGCGTGGCGCATCGACGCGGCAAGATCGGGTTCGAGATCGGCGAGCGAGTAGGAGCGGACGATGCCGTGGTCGAGTAGGCGATCGAGTGCGAGCGTGATTCGGCCGGCGACGGCGATCACCGGGATGCCTTCGTCGCGGGCGACCTGGGCGACGCCGACCGGGACTTTGCCGTGCAGGCTCTGCTCGTCCAGTGATCCCTCACCGGTGACCACGAGGTCCGCCGACGCCAGCCGGCGACGGAAGTCGACCAGGTCGAGCACGGTATCGATCCCGGACCGCACCGTCGCCCCCAGCACTGCCATCGCGCCGAAGGCAGTTCCGCCGGCTGCGCCCGCACCGGGCCGATCGGCGTGGGCAGCGCCCGCGACCTCCGCCCATCGCGTCATCGCCTGCTCGAGGACACGCACTGCGTCCGGGCCGGCGCCCTTCTGTGGTGCGTACACGGCGGTGGCGCCCGCCGGGCCGAGCAGTGGATTGTCGACGTCGCACGCGAGTTGGAAGGAGACACCGGCCACCGCGGACGTCATCGCGTCGAGATCCAACGTCGCCGCCTCGCGCAACGCCTCACCGCCGCCGGTGATCTCACGGCCACGGGCGTCGAGGATACGCACACCCAGTCCGCGGAGCATGCCGGCGCCGCCGTCGGTGGAGGCGCTGCCGCCCAGCCCGATGACGATGGTCCGGGCGCCGTCGCCGAGAGCGTGTCGGATAACCGTCCCGAGTCCGAAAGTACTGGTGTCCAACGCGTTCGGGGCACCGCCGGGCAGTAGCGACAGTCCCACCGTCGACGCGAGTTCGACGACCGCGGTGGCTCCCCGCCGCGCGTACGAGGAGTCGACAGGCGTGCCCGTCGGACCGGTCGTGGACACGGGCACGCGGTCCCACCCGGCGGCGACGGCGGCGTCGACCGTGCCGTCGCCGCCGTCCGCCACCGGCAGTCGCACGACGTCCCACGACGGTGCGGCGGTCGCGATGCCCTCGGCCAAGGCATCGGCGACCTCGATCGCCGTCGCCGACCCCTTGAACTTGTCGGGCGAGAGGAGAACGCGCGGCATCCTCAGTCCAACATCAGCAGTGCCGTGGGTGCATCGGCGGACGATCGCGCGAGATCCTCGAACTCGCCGACATTGTCCAGCTCGGTGCCCATCGCGATGTTCGTGACGCGCTCGAGCACGATCTCGACGACGACGGGAACCTTGTGCTCGGCCGCCAGGGTGCGGGCCGAGACGAGTGCGTCCGCGATCGCATCCGGGTCGGTGACGCGCAACGCCTTGCAGCCCAACCCCTCCGCGACGGCAACGTGATCGACGCCGTAGCCCTTGGGGATGCCCGGTTCACCGTCGACAGGATCTCGGTGGTTGATGTTGTCGAACCCGAGCTGCACACAGAAGTCCATGTCGAAGGCACGCTGGGCCTGTCGGATCAGACCGAGGTACGAATTGTTCACCAGCACGTGCACGTAGGGCAGGTTGAACTGCGCGCCGACGGCCAACTCCTCGATCATGAACTGGAAGTCGTAGTCGCCCGAGAGTCCCACGACGGGGGTGCTCGGGTCAGCCGCGACCACACCGAGCGCGGCGGGGATCGTCCACCCCAGTGGACCGGCCTGGCCGCAGTTGATCCAGTTGCGCGGCTCGTACACGTGCAGGAACTGTCCGCCCGCGATCTGCGACAACCCGATCGTGGTGACGTAGCGGGTGTCCCGGCCGAAGACACGGTTCATCTCCTCGTACACGCGCTGCGGCTTGATCGGGACGTCGTCGAAGTGCGTGCGACGCTGCATGGTCCGCTTCCGCGTCGCGCACTCCTCCACCCAGCCAGTGAGGTCACGGAGCGCGCCGGCGGCGCGGCGGTCCCGGGCGACGGCGACGAACTGTTCCAGGGCGGCCGCCGCGTCCGAGATGATGCCGTAGTCGGGGGCGAAGACCCGTCCGATCTGAGTCGGTTCGATGTCGACGTGGACGAACGTCCGCGTCCCGCGGTAGGTGTCCAGACCGCCGGTGTGCCGGTTGGCCCACCGGTTTCCGATGCCGATCACGAAGTCCGACGCCAGCAATGTCGCGTTGCCGTAGCGGTGCGAGGTCTGCAGGCCGACCATGCCCGCGGCGAGACGGTGATCGTCGGGGATGGTGCCCCAGCCCATCAGCGTCGGGATGACGGGGACGTTCAAAATCTCGGCCAACTCGACCAGCAGGTCCGACGCGTCGGCGTTGACGATGCCGCCGCCGGCGACGATCAACGGTCGCTCGGCGGCGAGCAGCATGTCGATCGCCTTCTCGGCCTGTGCCCGCGAGGCACGCGGCTTGTGCACCGGCAGTGACTGATACGTGTCGGGGTCGAACTCGATCTCGGCCATCTGCACGTCGATGGGCAGGTCGATCAGGACGGGACCGGGGCGCCCGGACCGCATCAGGTGGAACGCCTGCGCGAAAGCGCCGGGCACCTGCGCGGGCTCGAGGACCGTCATAGCCATCTTCGTCACCGGTGCGGCGATCGACGCGATGTCGACGGCCTGAAAGTCTTCCTTGTGCAGTCGGGCCACCGGTGCCTGGCCCGTGATGGCCAGTACGGGAACGGAATCCGCCATCGCGGAGTAGAGACCGGTGATCATGTCGGTGCCGGCGGGCCCGGAGGTGCCGATACAGATGCCGATGTTGCCGGCCTTCGCTCGGGTGAATCCCTCCGCCATGTGGGACGCGCCCTCGACGTGGCGGGCCAGGACGTGCCGGATGCCGCCGTGCGCCCGCATGGCCGAGTAGAAGGGGTTGATCGCGGCGCCGGGCAGACCGAACGCCGTGGTGGCGCCTTCGAGTTCGAGAATCTTGACCGCGGCGTCGGCCGCGCGCATGCGGGTCATCGGCTCGCCTTCCCGGACAGCCGCTCGACGCCGCGGAACAGGGCCGAGTGGTCGAGTCCGCCATCGCCGTTAGCGCGTGCCGACGCCATCATTTGAGCGAGCAGGGCGCCCATCGGCGTGACGACACCCGCCTCGCGTGCCGCGGAGCCGACGATGCCGAGGTCCTTGTGGTGCAGGTCGATCCGGAACCCGGGCTCGAACGATCGGTCGAGCATCTTCTGTGCCTTCTGCTTCAGGACTGCCGATCCGGCGAGGCCGCCCCCCAGAACCTCGACGGCGGCGCGCATGTCGACGCCGTAGGCCTCGAGGAAGACGATCGCCTCCGCGAGCACCTGGATGTTGCCGGCCACGATCAATTGGTTGGCGGCCTTGACGGTCTGCCCGGAGCCGTTGGGTCCGACGTGGACGACGGTCGAGCCCACCACGTCGAGAATGGGCCTGGCCGACTCGACGTCCTCGGCGGTGCCGCCCACCATGATCGACAGGGCCCGGTTCTCGGCGCCGGCCTGACCGCCGGACACCGGTGCGTCGATGATGCGGAACCCGCGTGACCGGGCCTCCTGCGCCAGCGCGCTGGTGACGTCCGGTCGGATACTGGAGAAGTCGATGATCAGGGCGTCTGCAGGTGCGTTGTCGAACACCCCGCCCTCGCCGGTGAGGACGTCCTGGACGTCGGGGGAGTCGGGCACCATGACCGCGATGACGTCGGCTCCCGTGACAGCCTTGGCGATCGACTCGGCCGCGGTGCCGCCGGCCTCGACCAGTGGCGCGGTGCGGTCGGGTGTGAGGTTGTACCCGACCACCTGATGGCCGGCATGTGCGAGGTGGACGGCCATGGGGCTGCCCATGATGCCGAGTCCGATGAATGCGATGGTGCTCATGGCGGATCCTTACGTGGAGTGCGAGTGGGTGAGCCAGTCGAAGGCGGTGTCCCGAGCGGCCTTGTATTCGAGTCCGATGACACCGCGGTAGCCGTTCTCGGCGAGGCGCGCGAGGTGCGCGTCCAGATCGAGGGCGCCGCTGCCGGGTGCACCGCGACCGGGCGAGTCAGCAATTTGGACGTGTCCGATCAGGGCGGCCCGGGTGTCGATGACCGCGGCGACGTCGTCACCGTTGACGTCGAGGTGGTATAGGTCGGCGAGCAGTCGGAGCGAGTCGACGCCGCGGGCGGCGACCCGGTCGATCACGGCGACCGCGTCCGCGGCCGTCGTCAGCGGGTAGGCGGGAGCTCCGCTCACCGGCTCGATCAGGACGACTCCACCGAGTCGGGCGACGGCGGTGCCGGCGGCCACCAGGTTGTCGGTGGCGACGCGGTCCTGTTCGACGGGATCGACCCCCTCCAGCCGATTGCCGTAGAGCGCGTTGAACGCTCGGGTACCGAGTCGCTCACCGATTCCGACCGTGACGTCGATGTTGTCGCGGAACGCCGCGATCTGTGCCGGGTCTGACAGGATTCCCCGATCACCGGCCGGCATGTCGCCCGCGGCGAAGTTCAGCCCGGTCAGTCGGACCCCGGCATCCTCGACCGCGGTGACGAAGGCGTCCACCTCGCGGTCGGCGGGCACGGGAGAGGCGAAGGGCCACCAGAACTCGACGGCGTCGAAGCCGAGATCCCGAGCGAGCCGAGGGCGTTCGAGGAGGGGCACCTCGGTCAACAGGATCGAGCAGTTGACCGCGTACGTCCACGTCTCGCCGCCGCTCACGAGACGTCGCCGGACGACGGGGCGGTGAGCCCGCGATACCGCCGCCAGCTGCCGGCGGCGGTGATGTCCGTCAGGCCCGTGTGGTCGTCGAGCAGTATGCCGGGCCGAAGACCCACGGCGAGAACGGAATCACCGTTCTCGAGCTGCACGACCGTCAGTTCGAGCTCGGGTGGCTCGTCGGGCAGGAACCGAGCGCGGATGTCGTTCATCGGGACGTCGTACAGCTCACCCTCGATGGCGGCGCCGCCGTCCGGGGCGAGCACCAGGGCCGGGAACTCGTCCCGTACCGAGTAGAAGCGGTAGTCGGGTGTGGTGCGCACGGTGCCGAGGAAGGTGTGGGCGGCGACGTTGTGGTGCAGAACGCCACCACGCATAGCGTCGCCGTTGCAGAAGAGTCGAGCCATCGAATGGACCTCCAGAATCCGTATTGTGGAATAATTATTCCGCATATGCGTCGAGTGTCACGGGTCACAGTGGGGATGTCAACCCCTGGACCGCGCCGTGCGAGGCGCTGCGGATCGAGGGTTGACAGCGCGTGTGACCGCTGTCACTCTTCGTCTATGGAATTGTTGTTTCGCGATACGGAATCCAAGACCCCCGCGAATGACGGCGGAGAAGAGCACCTCCGACACTGCCTCGACATCCCCCGGTGGGGCCGGGCGCTGCTCGCGCTGACGCCCTTCGCGGACGAGAGATCGCTGCACACCGCGGTGATGTCGGTGGCCGCCCCGTTCACGCCCGCCGAGATCGACGGTGCGCTCCGGCACCATCCGCGCATCGGGGACCGGCCCGTCGGTGACGGCGCCGGCGCCGCGTTCGCACGCTCGGAGCAGTCCGGCGTGGACAGCTCCGATGCGCGGGTCGGCGCTCGGCTCGCCGCCGGCAACGAGGAGTACGAATCGCGATTCGGTCGGGTGTTCCTCGTCAGAGCGGCCGGCCGGAGTGCTGCCGACGTGCTCGCCGAGCTCGATCGGCGGCTGGGTCACGACGAGTCGACCGAACTCCGCGAGATCGAGGACGCTCTGCGTCAGATCGCCGCTGTGCGGCTCCTGGGACCGGGTGTCCTGTGACCGAGCCCGCTCACGTCACGACGCACGTACTCGATGCAGCTGATGGTGTTCCTGCACAGGGCATGTCGGTCGCACTGGTGCGTGAACGCGACGGCGTGACCCTGGCCTCGCGCGTGACGGACGCGCAGGGCCGCATCACCGATCTCGGTCCCGCCCGCCTCGAACCGGGCGTCTACCGGCTGACCTTCGACACCGCGTCCTACTTCGCGCGCGGGGGCCGTCCGACCTTCTATCCACGGATCGACATCGCCGTCGACATCCGTTCCGCTGACGAGCACTACCACGTACCGATCCTTCTCAGCCCGTTCGCGTACACGACCTATCGAGGGAGCTAGACATGAGCACGATCGTTCTCGGAGCCAACCAGTACGGCAAGGCCGAATGCCGCCTCGTGCGCATCGACAGGGAGACCCCGCGCCACCGCATCACCGACATCTCGGTCACGTCGCAGTTGCGAGGAGATCTGTCCGCGGCGCACACCGACGGCGACAACGGTCATGTCGTCGCGACCGACACACAGAAGAACACCGTGTACGCGTTCGCACGCCACGGGATCGGTGCCATCGAGGAGTTCGCGCTGCGTCTCGGGCGGCACTTCACCACCGATTTCGACTGGATCACCGGCGGCCGCTGGGAGATAGAGCAGTACTCGTGGGACCGCATCCCGACGGGACCGGAAGGGCACGATCACTCCTTCATCCGTGCCGGCGACGAGAAGCGCACCACCATCGTGACCGTGGACGGCGACGACACCTGGATCGTCTCGGGCCTCAGCGATCTCGTGGTGCTCAAGTCGACGGGCTCGGAGTTCTGGGGCTTCCCCACCGACAGATACACCACTCTGCAGGAGACGACGGATCGCATCCTCGCCACCTCGGTGAGTGCACGGTGGCGGTACCTCACCACCGAGCTCGATTTCGACAAGACGTTCACCGACGTCCGCTCCATCATGCTCGAGACCTTCGCGACGGTGCATTCACTGGGGTTGCAGCAGAGCCTGTTCCAGATGGGGACGAAAGTTCTGGAGGCGCATCCCGAGATCGGCGAGATCAGATTCTCGATGCCCAACAAACATCACTTCCTCGTCGACCTGGAACCGTTCGGGCTCGACAACCCCGGCGAGGTGTTCTACGCCGCGGACCGGCCCTACGGGCTCATCGAGGCCACCGTCGAACGTGACGACGCCCCCGACGCCGGCCGGGCGTGGGACACCGTCCCCGGATTCTGCTAGGAGACGGCGATGACACGCGCAGCGCACGATCCCGCCCGTCCGGAGGACGAGCGGCTGAGTCTCGGCAAGACCTACGTCTACGGCCTGCAACACATCCTGACGATGTACGGCGGGGTCATCGCGCCTCCGCTCATCGTCGGCGGCGCCGCCGGTCTGTCCGGTACCGACATCGCGATCCTGGTGTCGGCGGCCCTGTTCGTCAGCGGCGCGGCGACTCTTTTGCAGACACTCGGGTTGCCGTTCGTGGGCGCCAAGCTACCTCTGGTGCAGGGCATCTCGTTCGCCTCCGTGTCCACGATGGTGGCCGTCGCGAGTGGGCCCGGTGGGCTGAACGCGGTGTTCGGCGCCATCATCGCCGCCGGTGCCATCGGCATCCTCGTCACACCGTTCTTCAGCAGGATCGTCCGCTTCTTCCCACCGGTGGTCACCGGCACCATCATCACGGTCATCGGAATCTCGTTGCTGCCCGTGGCCTGTCGGTGGGCCATGGGTGGGACGGAGTCCGCGCCGGACTGGGGGTCGACCTCGAACATCGGGTTGGCCGGTGTCAGTCTCCTCGTCGTCCTCGTCGTCAGCCGGTTCGCGCAGGGCACAGTGTCGCGCCTGTCCATCCTGATCGGCATCGTCGTCGGCACGATCGTCGCGTCGCTCGTCGGCGAGGCCGACTTCGGTGACGTGGGCACGGGCGCGATCTTCAGTGTCCCGGAGCCGTTCGCCTTCGGGACGCCCGTCTTCCAGATCGGGGCGATCATCTCGATGGTCGTGGTCATCCTGGTGATCATGACCGAGACGACGGCCGACATCCTCGCGGTGGGCGAGATCGTCGGCACCGACGTCGATTCCCGCCGCGTCGGGGACGGTCTCCGGGCCGACATGCTCGCCACCACCGTTGCCCCGATCTTCGGGACGTTCCCCGCGAGTGCCTTCGCACAGAACGTCGGCCTCGTGGCGGTGACGGGCATCAAGAGCAGGTTCGTGGTCGCCGCCGGTGGATCGGTCCTGCTGGTGCTCGGGTTGTTTCCCGTCCTCGGACGTCTCGTCGCCGCGGTACCACTGCCCGTGCTGGGCGGCGCCGGCATCGTGTTGTTCGGTTCGGTGGCGGCGAGCGGCATTCGCACCCTGTCGAAGGTCGACTTCGACGGCAACCTGAATCTCGTGATCGTGGCCGTGGCCATCGGATTCGGCGTGCTTCCCATCGCCGTGCCCGGATTCTGGTCGGCGTTCCCGGAGTGGGTGCACGTGGTGTTCGACTCGGGAATCAGCGCGGCGAGCGTCGTCGCGGTGATCCTCAACATCTTCTTCAACGAGATCACTGCCGGTCGACGGTCGTCGCCGTCGGTGGTCGCAGCGGCACCACCCATCGTGGTCGAGCGAAGGGAATGAGCCGTTTCTTCCGCCTGGTGGAATAGGCTCGGCGGCATGGAGTCCAGTGGCGGCGTGCAGTCGGTCGAGCGCGCGTTCGACCTTCTCGAGATCATGGCCGGTGCGGGCGGGTCGGTCGGTGTCAGCGAGCTGGCCGAGGCGGCCGAGCTGCCGATGCCGACCATCCATCGTCTGCTCAAGACCCTGGTGGCGCTGGGATACGCACGCCGACTCCCGTCGCGCCGGTACGCCCTGGGGACACGGCTCATCGCCCTCGGTGAGCGATCCGCCAAGCTCATCGGCTCGTGGGCTCGTCCCTATCTGGCGGAGCTCGTGTCGATCACGCACGAGACGTCCAACATGGCGTTCCTCGAGGACGACATGGCCGTGTACGTCGCGCAGGTGCCGTCCGAGCATGCGATGCGCATGTTCAACGAGGTGGGTCAGCGCGTGTTCCCGCACAGCACCGGGGTGGGAAAGGCGTTGCTCGCGCAGCTGCCCGACGAGGAGGTGCTCGCACTGCTCGCCCGGACGGGGATGGCGCCGAAGACGGTGAACACCCACACCACACCCGCGGCGCTCCTCGCAGATCTCGCCGTGATCCGCGAGCGCGGCTACTCCGTGGACGAGGGGGAGCAGGAGGTGGGGGTGCGGTGCTTCGCGGTTCCGGTGATCGGCGCCCCGACACTCACCGCGATCTCGATCGCGGGCCCGTCCGCCCGCGTCACCCCCGACACCGCGAACGACTATGTGCCACTGCTCGTCTCGGCCGCCGAGCGACTGGCAAAGGACCTGGCCGCGGACGGTCTCGGTCGCCGCTGACTAGACTCGATCCATGGCTGAACTGTGGGTCGATCGCACCGGGACACGTCGTTACACCGGCAAGAGTTCGCGCGGTGCCGAAGTGCTCATCGGGTCCGAGGACGTCGAGGGTGTCTTCACTCCCGGTGAGCTGCTCAAGATCGCTCTCGCGGCGTGCACGGGCATGAGCTCCGACCGCCCCCTCGCCCGCCGGCTCGGTGACGACTACGACGCGACCGTCCGGGTGTCGGGCGTCGCCGATCGTGACGAGGAGCGCTACCCGCGGCTCGAGGAGGTGCTGACGGTCGACCTCAGCGCCCTCGATCCGGAGGCCAGGGAACGGTTGCTCACCGTCGTCACCAAGGCCGTCGACAAGGTGTGCACGGTGGGGCGCACGTTGAAGGCGGGCACCGAGGTGGACCTCCGTATCGAGGTCGAGGAGTGACGGCAGTCGACCTCGAACGGCTGAGCGCGTGGGTCCACGGCAGTGTCCAGGGCGTCGGTTTCCGCTGGTGGACGCGGTCGCGCGCGTTGGAACTCGGGCTCGTCGGATCAGCGACCAACACGTCCGACGGCCGGGTGCACGTGGTTGCCGAGGGAGATCGAGCGGATCTCGAGGCGCTGCTCGCCGCACTGCGATCGGGTGACACCCCGGGCTCGGTGACCACCGTGGTGGACAACTGGGAATCCGCGCGCGGCGGACTCGACGGGTTCGTCGAACGCTGAGAGAGCAGGGCTGGGTAGTCTGAACCGCCATGCACCTCAAGAGTCTGACGCTGAAGGGCTTCAAGTCCTTCGCCTCGGCGACGACTCTGCGTTTCGAGCCCGGCATCACCTGCGTGGTGGGGCCCAACGGATCGGGCAAGTCGAATGTCGTCGACGCTCTGACCTGGGTCATGGGGGAGCAGGGCGCGAAGGCGCTGCGCGGCGGCAAGATGGAGGACGTCATCTTCGCCGGCACGTCCGGCCGCGCCCCGCTGGGCCGGGCCGAGGTGACGCTGACCATCGACAACAGCGACGGCGCGCTGCCGATCGACTATTCCGAGGTCTCGATCACCCGCCGCATGTTCCGCGACGGTGCCGGCGAGTACGAGATCAACGGCAGCTCGTGCCGACTGATGGACGTCCAGGAACTGCTCAGCGACTCGGGTATCGGCCGTGAGATGCACGTCATCGTCGGTCAGGGTCGGCTCGCCGCCATTCTCGAGTCGCGGCCGGAGGACCGTCGCGCCTTCATCGAGGAGGCCGCCGGCGTCCTCAAGCACCGCAAGCGCAAAGAGAAGGCCGTCCGCAAGCTCGACTCCATGCAGGCCAACCTCGCGCGTCTGACGGACCTCACCACAGAATTGCGTCGGCAGCTCAAGCCCCTGGGCCGACAGGCCGAGGTGGCCCGGCGCGCGCAGACCGTGCAGGCGGACCTCCGCGACGCGCGCCTGCGCATCGCCGCCGACGATCTGGTGACACGCCGGACCGAACTGGCGGAACAGTCGCACGACGAGACGAAGGCTCGCGAGGAGTACGCCGCGGTCCAGGACGCGTTGGCCGAGGGCGAGGCGGTGCTGGCCGAGGGCGAGCAGGACCTCGCGCGACTCACCCCGAGCGCGGAGGCGGCGGCGCAGACGTGGTTCCAGCTGTCCGCTCTCGCCGAGCGTGTCGGCGCCACCGTGCGCATCGCGACCGAGCGGGCACGTCACCTCGGTGACGAGCCGGAGGACCGCCGCGGTCCCGACCCGGACGAGCTCGAGCAGCGTGCGGACCGGGTCGCCGAGGAGGAGATGCAGCTGACCGAGGCGGTGGAGTTCGCGCGCGCCACCCTCGATGCCGCGAGGGAGCAGCTCGCGGAACGGGAAGCGGCCGCGGCGGACGCGGAGCGCGCCCACGCCGCTGCCGTGCGCGCCGTCGCCGACCGCAGGGAGGGCCTCGCGCGACTCTCCGGTCAGGTGGACGGGCTGCGCGCTCGGGCCGAGTCGTACGACACGGAGGTGGCCCGTCTCGCGACCGCGATCGAGGACGCGAAGCACCGCGGCGACGCCGCACAGGCCGAGTTCGACATCGTCCAGGAGAAGGTCGGCGAACTCGACGCCGGTGAGGCGGGACTGGACTCGCAGCACGAGAATGCTGTCGAGGCACTGGCCATCGCCGACGCCCGCGTCGCGGAACTGCAGACGGGAGAACGGGAGTCGAGCCAGCGAGTGGCATCGCTGCGCGCCCGGATCGACGCTCTCACGATGAACCTGGAACGCGGCGACGGCGGTGCGTGGCTGGGGGAGAAGCAACAGCACGGCGTCGTCGGCAGGTTGGGCGATCACCTCACCGTGCGGCCGGGGTACGAGGTGGCGGTGGCCGTGGCGCTGGGAGCCGCGGCCGACGCCGTGGTGGTCTCGTCGGTCGAGAACGCCCGCGAGGCGGTGTCGGCGCTCAAGAGCGAGGACGCCGGCCGCGCGGCGATCGTCTACCCCACGGGCGCGGCGTCCGAGGAGCGGACGATCGGCTCCGGCGCCTCGATCCTGTCGGTGATCGAGGCGTCCGAGTCGGCGCGCGGCGCGCTCGCCTCGTTGTTGGCGGGCACCAGCGTCGTCGACACGCTGGAGGAGGCCACCGCCCTCGTCGAGGACAGCGCCGACGTGCGCGTCGTGACACGCGGCGGCGACCTGGTGGGGCGCGGGTGGATCACCGGTGGGTCGGACCGCCGACCCAGCACGCTCGAGGTGCAGGCGGCCATCGACGAGTCGGTGACCGAACTGGCGGCGACGGAGCGTCGGACCGAGGAACTCGCCGCGGCGCTGTCCGGGGCACTCGCCGAACAGGCGGACCGCCGGGAGGCCGCCGATCAGGCGTTGGCCGCGCTCACGGAGTCCGACGCCGCGATGTCCGCGGTGTACGAGCAACTCGGCCGACTGGGCCAGGTCGCCCGTGTCGCGCATGCCGAGTCGACCCGGCTGCAGTCCCAGCGCGAACGGGCCGAGCATCAGCGAGACGAGGCGGTGACCGCGCTCGCCGAACTGGAGGAGCGCGTGCGCCGGGCCGAGGACGACCAGGGCGGCGACGCCGACGGGGACGGTGAGGCGGAGGAGTGGGCGCGGGCCCGCGAGGACGCTGCCGCAGCGGTCACCGAGGTGCGGTCCGTCGAGGTCGAGGCCAGATTGTCCCTACGCACCGCCGAGGAGCGCGCCGACTCGGTCCGCGGCAAGGCCGACCAGCTCCGTCGGCAGGCACGGATGGAACGAGAAGGCCGTGCGCGGGCCGAGCGGGCACGGGCACGCCGCGTGCAGTCCGCTGCGGTGGCCGCCGCGGTCGCCGAGGCCGGGACTCGTGTCGCCGGACGGCTGGAGCGCGTCGTGGCGGACGCTGCCGTGCGCCGCGACGAACTGGCTCGCCGTCGTTCCGACCGAGCGGCCGAGCTGGACCGGACGCGGGAACAGGTTCGCGCCCTCGCCGTGCGCGCCACGCAGTTGACCGACGCGGTGCACCGCGACGAGGTGGCCAAGGCGCAGGCGGTGCTCCGCATCGAGCAGCTCGAACAGAACGTGGTGGAGCAGTTCTCCATCGCGCCCGACGACCTGATCGCCGAGTACGGACCCGACGTCACGCTGCCGCCGACCGACCTCGAGATGGCGGAGTACGAGCAGGCGAAGGAACGCGGCGAGCAGGTGGTGGCCCCGGCCCCGATGCCGTTCGACCGCGCGGAGCAGGAGCGCCGGGTCAAGCGTGCGGAGAAGGACCTCGCGACGCTGGGCAAGGTCAACCCGCTGGCTCTCGAGGAGTTCGCCGCCCTGGAGGAGCGCTACAACTTCCTGTCCACCCAGCTCGAGGACGTGAAGTCGGCGCGCAAGGATCTGTTGGGCGTGGTCGCGGACGTCGACGCCCGCATCCTGCAGGTGTTCACCGAGGCCTACGCCGACGTCGAGCGCGAGTTCGTCGGCGTCTTCGCCAAGCTCTTCCCGGGCGGTGAGGGCCGACTGGTACTGACCGACCCCTCGGACATGCTCACCACCGGCATCGAGGTCGAGGCCCGTCCGCCGGGCAAGAAGGTCAAGAGGTTGTCGCTCTTGTCCGGCGGCGAGAAGTCGCTCACCGCGGTCGCGATGCTCGTCGCCATCTTCCGGGCCCGGCCGTCCCCGTTCTACGTCATGGACGAGGTCGAGGCGGCGCTGGACGACACGAACCTCCGTCGCCTCATCGGCCTGTTCGAGCAGCTGCGGGAGAAGTCGCAGCTCATCGTCATCACGCACCAGAAACCCACCATGGAGGTGGCCGACGCGCTGTACGGCGTGAGCATGCGCGGCGACGGCATCACGACGGTGATCTCGCAGCGGTTGCCCAAGCGTGCCGTCCTCGAGCCCGCGGGGGAGGTGGCGACTCCCGAGCCACCGTCCTGACAGGATGGTCGACGTGACTACCGAACTGTGGATCGTCGTGGCGGCCGTCCTCGCACTGCTCGTCGTCGTTCTCGTCGTCGGGTTGGTGTTGCAGCGTCGTCGCCGCATCTCCCTGGCCCGTCCGGACACCACCGAGCAGGTCCGCGAGGTCGACCGATCGGGTGGCTACAAGGCCGGGACCGGATTCGACTTCTCGCAGGGCACGGCGGCTCCGCCCGCGCCGGCGCCCCGGAAGCCGATCCCCGAACCCACCCTCGAGCGCACCGACACCGACGATCAACCGCGGGTCGGTGACGACGCTTCGGTTCCTCGCGACGCACCCAAGCGGGGCATCACCGACATCTCGCTGCCCGACCCGGTGCTCGACGAGCCCGCTCCGGCCACGGAGGCACCGCCTGTCGAGACCCCGCCCCTGGTCGTCCCTCCGGTGGAGGAGGAGACGCCGACAGAACCGGCGAGCTCCGCTCCGGTGCTCGACGAGATCGAGCCCACGTCGGGCCGCCTCACCAAACTGCGCGGTCGACTGTCTCGATCGCAGAACGCCGTGGGCCGGTCGTTGCTCGGACTGCTCGGTGGCGGCGACCTCGACGAGGACTCGTGGGAGGAGGTCGAGGACACCCTCCTCGTCGCCGACCTGGGGAGCGCGGCGACCGCCGAGATCGTCGCGACGCTGCGTGAACAGATGGCCGTGCGCAACGTGCGGACGGAGCCCGAGGCCCGCGCCCTGCTGCGCGAGGTGCTGATCGAGCAGCTCACCCCGTCGTTCGACCGCTCGATCCGTGCGCTGCCGCACGGTGACCGGCCGTCGGTCCTGCTCGTCGTCGGCGTCAACGGCACCGGCAAGACCACGACGACCGGCAAGCTCGCCCGCGTCCTGGTGGCGGACGGTCGTCGGGTCGTGCTGGGCGCGGCCGACACCTTCCGCGCCGCGGCGGCCGACCAGCTGCAGACGTGGGCCGAGCGCGTGGGCGCCGAGGTGGTGCGCGGCAAGGAGGGCGCCGATCCGGCCGCCGTCGCGTTCGACGCCGTGACGCGCGGCATCGCCGACGGAGTCGACGCCGTGCTCATCGACACGGCGGGCCGACTGCACACCAAGACCGGACTGATGGACGAGCTGGGCAAGGTCAAGCGCGTCATCGAGAAGAAGGCGCCCGTCGACGACGTCCTGCTCGTGCTCGACGCGACCATCGGTCAGAACGGTCTCGCGCAGGCTAGGGTCTTCGCTCAGGTCGTCGACATCACCGGCGTCGTGCTGACCAAGCTGGACGGCACCGCCAAGGGCGGCATCGTGTTCCAGGTGCAGCGTGAACTCGGTGTCCCGGTGAAGCTCGTGGGCCTCGGTGAGGGCGCCGACGACCTCGCTCCGTTCGAGCCCGGCGCGTTCGTCGACGCTCTTCTCGGCTGACCGCGAGCCCCGCTCGGGCCGCCGAGAATTCGACTCTCGTCGAGTCCTCGGCGGCCGAATCGGGTGAAAAGACCGAGACGCAACACGGTCGCAACATGATTCGGCTGTGCGTTCACACCGACGAAACACCGCAGTGTCGTCGCCGAAACGTCGAGTGAGCACCCTTCTCCTCAGGTCGTCAGCCGCCATCGGCTGGGGCGAGGAAGAAGGAGGAGGCTCAAGGTGGATTTTCCCACTATCGGTGCGCCCGACACCGGTGACACCGCATGGATGCTGACAAGCGCGGCATTCGTGTTGCTCATGGTTCCGGGTCTTGCGTTCTTCTACGGCGGCATGGTCCGCGCGAAGAGCGTGCTGAACATGATCATGATGAGCATCAGCGCGATGGGCGTCGTCGGCGTTCTCTGGGTGCTGTACGGCTACTCGGTCACCTTCGGCGAGGACAAGGGCAACCTGATCGGTGACCCGTTCCAGTACTTCGGGCTCAAGGGCCTGATCGGCGGAACGTACCTCGCCTCCGAGGACGAGGCCGGTGTGCTCACCGATGCCGCGATCCCGCTCGTCGGCACCATTCCCGCGACCGTGTTCGTCTCCTTCCAGGCCATGTTCGCGATCCTGACGGTCGCGCTGATCTCCGGCGCTGTCGCGGACCGCATGCGCTTCGGACCGTGGCTGCTGTTCGCCGGACTGTGGGCGACCCTCGTCTACTTCCCGGTCGCTCACTGGGTCTTCTCCTTCGACGAGGTCACCACCACGACCGGTGGCTGGATCGCCAACAAGCTCGCGGCGGTCGACTTCGCCGGCGGTACCGCCGTCCACATCAACGCGGGTGCCGCGGGTCTGGTGCTCGCCGTCATCCTGGGCAAGCGCAAGGGATGGCCGGGCACTCCGTTCCGCCCCCACAACCTGCCGTTCGTCATGCTGGGTGCCGGCCTCCTCTGGTTCGGTTGGTTCGGCTTCAACGCCGGTTCCGCCGTCGGCTCCAACGGCATCGCCGGTGCCACCTTCGTCACCACCATCGCGGCCACGGCCGCAGCCATGCTGGCCTGGCTCCTCACGGAGCGCATCCGTGACGGGCACGCGACGAGTCTCGGTGGTGCGTCGGGCATCGTCGCCGGACTCGTGGCGATCACCCCGGCCTGCTCCTCGGTCAACATCCTCGGTGCACTCGTCATCGGCGTCGTCGCCGGTGTGCTCTGCGCACTGGCCGTCGGCCTGAAGTTCAAGTTCGGTTTCGACGACTCGCTCGACGTCGTCGGCGTCCACCTCGTCGGCGGTCTGGTGGGCACGCTGCTCGTCGGACTGGTCGCCACCTCCGAGGCGCCGGCCGGTGTCGAGGGGCTGTTCTACGGCGGCGGATTCGACCAGCTGTGGCGTCAGGCAGTCGGTGCCGGTGCGGTGCTGCTCTACTCTCTGGTGGGTACGACCATCGTCGCGCTCATCGTCAAGTACACCGTGGGCCTCCGGATCGACGACGATGGTGAATCCATGGGAGCCGACGAATCGGAACATGCCGAGACCGCCTACGACTTTGCGGCACTCGGTGGGTCAACACTGGGACGTGTTCCCAGCAAGGAGGCGTGAGACATGAAGTTGATCACTGCAATCGTCAAGCCGTTCACTCTCGAGGACGTCAAGACGGCTCTCGAGCAGGCAGGCGTTCTCGGTATGACCGTGAGCGAGGTACAGGGGTACGGCCGACAGAAGGGCCACACCGAGGTCTACCGCGGTGCCGAGTACTCCGTGGACTTCGTTCCCAAGGTGCGCGTCGAGGTCGTCGTGGACGATGCGGCCGTGGACAAGGTCGTCGAGGTGATCGTCGAGGCAGCCCGCACCGGCAAGATCGGTGACGGCAAGGTCTGGGTCTCGCCCGTGGAGGCAGTCGTGCGCGTGCGCACCGGCGAGCGTGGCTCCGACGCTCTGTAGTTCCCGTCAGTCCGGCCGCGGATCCGCCTCGTTCGACGGGGCGGATCCGCGGCCGATCTGTTTCTCGGCGACACGACACCAGAAGGAGTGAGCCCCGTGGGAGGTTCCGAAGCAGCGGCGGATCTCGTCCGAGCGCGCGAGCAACTGCTCGCCGGCCAGGGCCGGAATCGACGACTGGACGCGACGGCGCTGCGCCAGGCGCTCGTCGATCTCCACGAGTTCTGGCTGACCACCAAGGGTTCCGAGGTGGGTATCAAGCCGGACAGCGGATTCGCCATCGTCGCCGTCGGCGGGCTGGGTCGTCGCGAGATGCTGCCGTACTCGGACCTGGACCTGGTGCTGTTGCACGACGATCTCGATCCCGCGCTCGTCAGCGGTGTGGCCGACCAACTCTGGTACCCGCTGTGGGACGCGCACATCAAGCTCGATCACAGTGTCCGCACGGTTCCGCAGGCTCTGGACGTCGCCGCCCACGACATGACCGCGGCCCTCGGTCTGCTCGACGCCCGACACATCGTGGGCGACGCCGAACTCAGTTCGATGTTGATCGACGGGATCCGGCGTCAGTGGCGCATCGGGATCCGCGATCGGTTCGACGAACTGCACGCGCTGACCCGCACTCGCTGGGGGCGTAGCGGCGAGATCGCCCACCGGGCCGAGCCCGATCTCAAGAGTGGACGCGGCGGACTGCGCGACGTGCAGCTGCTCGACGCGCTCTCCATCGCGCAGCTCACCGACGCGATGCCGGGCCTCGGGCCCGAATCACCGGGCGGTGGACTGGATTTCGCTCACCGACGGATCCTCGACGTCCGTACCGAGCTGCACCGGGTGGCGGGCCGTGCCCGTGATCAGCTGCGAGCGCAGGACGCGGACGAGATCGCCGCCGCGCTCCGAATCGGCGATCGGTTCGATCTCGCACGCGTACTGAGTGATTCGGCGCGCACCATCGTCTACTCGACGGACGTGGGCCTGCGTACCGCCGGGAATGCCATACCGCGACGCGGACTCTCGCGTCTCCGCCGGGTACCGGTGCGTCGGCCCCTGGACGAGGGGGTCGTCGAGCACGCCGGCGAGGTGGTGCTGGCGCGGGACGCCCGCCCCAACAAGGATCCGGGACTGATCATGCGTGTCGCAGCGGCCTCCGCGGTGACCGGGATGCCGATGTCCGCGTCGACCCTGGGCCGGCTGTCCGACAGTGCACCGGAACTGCGCGAGCCGTGGCCGAAGGAGGCACTGAACGACCTGCTGGTGGTCCTCGGATCCGGCCGCCGCGCCATCGACGCGATCGAGGCTCTGGACCGGACGGGCCTGTGGGGGCGTCTGCTTCCCGAGTGGGGGGCGGTGCGCGACCTGCCGCCGCGCGACGCCGTGCACACCTGGACCGTGGATCGCCATCTCGTCGAGACCGCCGCTCACGCGAGCGGTTTCACCACCCGGGTCGCGAGGCCCGACCTGCTGGTCCTCGGGGCACTGCTGCACGACATCGGCAAGGGCCGCGGGGGAGACCACAGCATCGTCGGCGCGGATCTGGCCACGCAGGTGGGCAAGCGGCTCGGTCTGTGGCCGTCGGACGTCCGGCTGCTCGAGGCGATGGTGCGCCACCATCTGCTCCTGCCGGACACCGCGACCCGACGCGACCTGGACGATCCCGCGACGGTGCAGCGGGTGGTCGACGCGCTGGACGGCGATCCGATCCTGCTCGAACTCCTGCACGCGCTGGCCGAGGCGGACTCGCTCGCGACGGGACCCGGTGTCTGGGGGGACTGGAAGTCCTCGCTCATCGGTGAGCTCGTGCGGCGCTGCCGCATGATCATGGCCGGTGAATCGCTGCCGACGCCCGATCCGATCGACGCGGCGCTCGCGGCCCGCGCCGCCGAGGGCGGAGTCGACGTCGATCTGCAGCCGTCGGACAGTCCGCACACGTTCGAGGTGACGGTGACCGCGCCGGACAGGCTCGGCCTGCTGTCCAACGCGTCGGGCGTGCTCGCTCTGGCCGCGCTGCGGGTGCTGTCCGCATCCGTGGTCAGCGCGAACGGGTTCGCGATCAACCGCTTCGTCGTCACGCCCACCTTCGGGGCGCCGCCCCAGCCCGGCCTACTGCGCCAGGAGCTCATCCGGGCACTCGACGGGGACCTCGACCTGCTCGCGCAACTCGACCTCAAGGAGGCCGGGGCACGGATCGCCGCCTCGGACGGCGAACTCGGAACGCTCGACTCGTCGGAGGTGCTGCTGTACGCGCAGGCGCCGCCGCGGGTGCTGTGGTTCGACGGTCCGGACGGCGACTCCGTGATCGTGGAGGTCCGCGCCGAGGATCGGCTCGGGCTGCTGTGCCGGCTCTCGTCCGTCTTCGAGAAGCACGGTGCCGACGTGCGCTGGGCCAAGGTCACCACCCGCGGATCCTCGGTGGTGGACGCGTTCTGCGTCGACACCAGCGGGGCGTCGGAGGGCGGCGCCGGATCGCGGGCACAGCGCGAGGAGCTCGAACGCGCGCTGCTGGCCGTCGTCCCCGCCCTGCGTCCGAAGGAGCCCGAGTCGGACGACTGAGGTACGCGTCGGGCCGGGCCACCGCCGGGTCGATCGACCGTTAGTCTGGTCGACGGAGTCTTCACTTCTCTCGCGATGTTCAGGAGTATCGGTGTTCGAATCACTGTCCGACAGATTGACCGGAAGCCTCAAGGATCTGAGAGGCAAGGGTCGGCTCTCGGGCGCCGACATCGATGCGGTGTGCCGCGAGATCCGCCTGGCACTGCTCGACGCCGACGTCGCGCTGCCGGTCGTGCGCGCTTTCATCACTCGGATCAAGGAGCGCGCGAAGGGCGCCGAGGTCTCCGCTGCTCTCAACCCCGCGCAGCAGGTCGTCAAGATCGTCAACGACGAGCTCGTCGGCATCCTCGGTGGCGAGACCCGGCGGGTGGAGTTCGCGAAGAACCCGCCGACCGTCATCATGCTGGCCGGTCTGCAGGGCTCCGGTAAGACGACACTCGCCGGCAAGCTCGCCAAGTGGCTCAAGGACCAGAACCACACCCCGCTCCTCGTGGCCTGCGACCTCCAGCGCCCCGGTGCGGTGAGTCAGCTCCAGATCGTCGGCGAGCGTGCGGGCGCCGCCGTCTTCGCGCCGCATCCGGGCACGTCGATCGGCGGCGGCGAGAATGCCCTCGGCGTGACCGCGGCCGATCCGGTGGAGGTCGCTCGCGCCGGTGTCGCGGAGGCCAGGGCCAAGCAGTACGACGTCGTCATCGTCGACACCGCGGGCCGTCTCGGTATCGACACCGAGCTCATGGGCCAGGCCGCCGGTATCCGCGACGCGACGAACCCCGACGAGATCCTGTTCGTGCTCGACGCGATGATCGGCCAGGACGCCGTCAGCACGGCGCAGGCCTTCCAGGACGGTGTCGGCTTCACCGGCGTCGTGCTGACCAAGCTCGACGGCGACGCCCGCGGTGGCGCCGCGCTGAGCGTCCGCGAGGTCACCGGTCGACCGATCATGTTCGCGTCGACGGGCGAGAAGCTCGAGGACTTCGAGATCTTCCACCCGGATCGCATGGCGAGCCGCATCCTCGGCATGGGCGACCTGCTCAGCCTCATCGAGCAGGCCGAGACCGTCTTCGACGCGAAGCAGGCGGAGGACACCGCCGCGAAGATCGGGTCCGGCCAGTTGACGCTCGAGGACTTCCTCGAGCAGATGATGGCGATCCGCAAGATGGGACCGATCGGCAACCTGCTCGGCATGCTGCCCGGTGCCGGTCAGATGAAGGACGCCCTCGCGTCGGTGGACGACAAGCAGCTCGACCGCGTGCAGGCCATCATCCGCGGTATGACACCCGCCGAGCGGGCCGATCCGAAGATGATCAACGCCTCCCGTCGTCTGCGCATCGCCAACGGTTCCGGTGTGAAGGTCTCCGACGTCAACCAGCTCGTCGACCGCTTCTTCGAGGCCCGCAAGATGATGGCGTCGATGGCCGGCCGCATGGGCATGCCCGGCGCGCGCAAGCAGGTTCAGCGCAGCAACAAGAAGGGCAAGAAGGGGAAGAAGGGCGGTCGCGGACCCACACCGCCGAAGGGCGTGCGGGGAGGCTTCCCCGGTATGCCGGGCGGAATGCCCGCGGGGATGCCCGATCTGTCCTCGATGCCGAAGGGCCTCGACCAGCTTCCGCCGGGCCTCGAGGGCATCGACCTGTCGCAGCTGAAGCTCCCCAAGAAGTAGGGCGGAGCACGCGGTGCGCATCTCGCCGAGTCTGCATCTGCGCGGCGTCGTGCTGCCCGGCCACGACGAGGTGGACGTCTGGGTGCGAGACGGCCTCGTCTCACTGGATCCGGTTCCCGGTGCCACCACGGTGGCGCGGGGCGGCTGGATCGTTCCGGGTCTCGTCGACGCGCACTGCCATGTCGGTATCACGTACGGTGGCGGGCACGAGGATCACGACGGCACCGTCGCGCAGGCCACCACCGAGCGCGAGGTGGGTGCGCTGCTGCTGCGTGACGCGGGATCGCCCGTCGACACCCGCGCACTCGACGACCACGAGGATCTGCCGCGCATCATCCGCGCGGGTCGGCACATCGCGATGCCCAAGCGCTACATTCCCGGCCTCGCCGTCGATCTCGAGGACGAGTCGCAACTGCCCGAGGCCGTGGCTCAGCAGGCGCGCCTCGGCGACGGGTGGGTCAAGCTGGTCGGCGACTGGATCGACCGCGAGGTCGGCGACCTCGCACCCTTGTGGGACGACGCGGTCCTGCGCCGGGCCATCGACGCCGCCCACGCCGAGGGCGCCCGGGTCACTGCGCACGTCTTCGGCGAGGACGCGCTGCCCGGGCTGATCGGTGCCGGCATCGACTGCATCGAACACGGCACCGGCCTGACCGACGAGACCATCGAGATGATGGTCGAGCACGGAACCGCACTGGTGCCCACGCTCATCAACATCGAGACATTTCCGTCGATCGCCGACTCGGCCACCCGCTACCCGCGCTACGCCGATCACATGCGCGATCTGCACGCCCGAGTGGCGGACACGGTGGGGCGCGCGCACGACGCCGGAGTCCCGATCTACGCGGGCACCGACGCGGGCGGCAGCATCGAGCACGGGCGGGTGGCCGACGAGGTGGCGGCGCTGGTGGGCGTGGGCCTGTCGCCGACCGACGCCCTGGGTGCGGCCAGTTGGACGGCGCGGCGGTGGCTCGGGCGTGCGGGCATCGAGCACGGCGCACCCGCGGATCTGGTGTTCTACTCCACGGACCCACGAACCGGGCCGGACGTCCTGTCGGCGCCGGACGTGGTGGTCTTGCGCGGCCGGATCTGGTGACCGGGCTGGGATTATGACGCTCGGGCGGTGTCTGGCAGAATAAGTCGCTGTTCGCCCGTCTCCGGTTCCGTACCGAGCGGCGGTCACAACACCCATCCACCGCAAAACCGGGTGCGCATGCCGTGCGCATCGCTGAATTGCACCGTGACCAGCGGTCGCGTCCTGCGACCACATCGAAAGAGGCTTCGTTTCACATGGCAGTCAAGATCAAGCTCACCCGTCTCGGCAAGATCCGCAACCCGCAGTACCGCGTCGTCATCGCCGACGCGCGTACCCGTCGCGGTGGCCGTGCCATCGAGACCGTCGGCAAGTACCACCCGAAGGAAGAGCCGTCGCTGATCGAGATCGATTCCGATCGCGTGCAGCACTGGCTGAGCGTGGGCGCACAGCCCACCGAGCCCGTCGAGGCACTCCTCAAGATCACCGGTGACTGGCAGAAGTTCAAGGGCCTGCCGGGCGCCGAGGGCACGCTCCGCGTCAAGGAGCCGAAGCCGTCCAAGCTGGACCTGTTCAACGCTGCGCTCGCCGCCGCCGACAACGAGCCCGTCGCCGAGGCCACCACGCCGAAGAAGAAGAAGGCCGCCAAGGCGGACGACGCCGAGAGCGCACCGGCAGACGAGACCGCGGACGCCACCGCCGAGTCCACCGAGAAGTAGGACCCACCTGTGAGCACCATGGTCGCCGACGCCGTCGAGCATCTGGTTCGCGGCATCGTGTCCAATCCGGACGACGTTCGTGTCGAGATGATCACCGGTCGCCGTGGCCGGACCGTCGAGGTGCATGTGCACCCCGACGATCTGGGCAAGGTCATCGGCCGTGGCGGTCGTACCGCCACCGCGCTCCGTACCCTCGTCTCGGGTATCGGCGGCCGTGGGATCCGTGTCGACGTCGTCGACACCGATCGCTGATCACCGACGTGGAGCTCGTCGTGGGCCGCGTGGCCAAGTCGCACGGCATCAAGGGCGAGGTCGTCGTGGAGGTCCGCACGGACGATCCTGACGAGCGGTTCGCTCCGGGATCCGTTCTGCACGGCCGTGCGCGTCGCGGCAACAGCACGACCGACTACACGGTGGAAGCCGCCCGGGAGCATTCCGGGCGGCTTCTGCTGCGTCTGAAGGGAATCGACGATCGCAGTACCGCCGACGCGATGCGCGGCACCCTGTTCGTCGTCGACACCGCGGATCTACCCCCGTCCGACGATCCGGACGAGTTCTACGACCACGAGCTCGAGGGCATGACGGTGCAGTTCGCTCCGGATCACGAGTCGGCGGGCACGGTGATCGGCACGGTCAGCGAGGTGCTGCACTCCGCTGCGGGGGAGTTGCTGTCGATCACGCCGGCCGACGAGAACGTCGGCCGCGAACTGCTCGTACCGTTCGTGTCCGCGATCGTGGTGTCGGTCTCCCGCGAGACGCGGACCGTCGAGATCGATCCGCCCGAAGGGCTTCTGGACGGCGAGTGACCATGCGTATCGACGTGGTGACGATCTTCCCCGAGTACCTCGAGCCCATGCGTACCGCGCTGCTGGGCAAGGCCGTGCAGAACGGTCTGGTGACCCTCGGTGTCCACGACCTCCGGGACTGGACACACGACGTGCACAAGGCGGTCGACGACTCGCCCTACGGCGGCGGCCCCGGCATGGTCATGAAGCCGACGGTGTGGGGAGACGCGTTGGACGACGTCATGCGCGACGCCGACCCGATCCTGGTGGTGCCCACGCCCGCCGGAGTGCCCTTCACCCAGCGCACCGCCGAGAGATGGTCGCGCGAGGATCATCTGGTGTTCGCATGCGGCCGCTACGAGGGCATCGATCAGCGAGTCTTCGATGACGCGGCGACCCGGGTGCGCGTCGAGGAGGTCAGCATCGGGGACTACGTGCTCATCGGCGGCGAGGCCGCGGTGCTGGTGATGACCGAGGCCGTGACGCGGCTGCTGCCCGGCGTCCTGGGCAATCAGCTCTCGCACCAACAGGACTCGTTCTCCGACGGTCTCCTCGAGGGGCCTGGCTACACCCGACCGGCCACGTGGCGCGGCCTGGACGTGCCGCCGGTTCTGTTGTCCGGCAACCACTCCCGCATCGAACAGTGGCGGCGGGAACAGTCGCTCGAGCGTACCGCTCAGCGCCGGCCCGACCTCCTGCCCTGACGCGATCCCTCAGGCGACGACCCCGGTGGGGAACAGGATCTTCAGCGCGCCGGTGACGGTGACGCGCGCGTGCTTGGCGCCGTCGTCGTCCGTCACCGCGGTGTCCGCCGTCGTCTCCGCGCTGCCGCCGTCCGCGCCGTACCAGGGATCCTCCCGCGAGAGCACCGCCACCACGTAGCGCTCCCCGTCGCCGACGAACCCCGTGCTCAGGTGGATCCACCGACCGTCGACGCAGCACATCCAGCCTTGCTTGACCCCGCGGACCGTCTCGCCCGGGAGTGCCCGCGGGATGCCGAAGGTCTGGGGATAGCCGTCTGCCCCCTCGGGGGTGAACGCCTCGAGGTCTCCGACGACGGTCGCCCGGTCCGCCGGGTTCAGTCCGCCGGTGCCGTCGAGGACGGCGTCGTAGTACCGCACCAGGTCCGCCGCGGTGGTCCGGGTGTTCCACCAGATCCCGTCCGCCGACGCGGCTGTGGCGGGCAGGCCGTAGCGGCCGGCGACGCGTGCCACGACGTCGGATCCACCGGCGGCGTCCCACAGGACCTGTGCCGCACTGTCGTCCGACGACGAGAGCATCGGCGCGATGAGGGCACGGGACTCCTCGTCGAGGGCGAACTCGCCGCGCGACGAGCGGTAGAGCAGATCGTCGGCGATGAACAACTTGACCACCGACGCCGTCTCGATCGGATCGTTGTCACCGGAACCCATGTACGTCCCGGTCTCCCGATCGAGGAAGCCGATGGAGAGCGTGGCGCCGCGAGCGGCCGCGCCGTCGAGTGCCTGCTGCAGGCGGCCGGTGAGGTCCGGTGCCATCGGCATCTCGGGTTCGGGGAACTCCGGTGCGACCGGGATCGTCGTCGCCGCCGGCTCGGCCGGCTGCGCGCAGGCCGCCGCCATCGTGGTGGCGAGCGCCACCGCCGCCATCATGGTGGAGGCTCGTCGCAGGCGCGCCGAGTGAGTTGTCACGTGACTACCGTTCTGTCATCGAGTGCCCCCACATTCGAGAGTGGACGTACCGGGCGCGTCGGCGCTCGGAACCCGGGGCGGCACCGTCACTCCACGGTACCGGCGCGGTAGGGTCCATCGCCGTGACGACCGCTGTGAAATCTGTCAATCGCCGGATCGCCGAGGAGCTCGACGTCGCGGAGGAGCGCGTACGCGCCGCCGTGGACCTGCTCGACGGGGGTGCGACGGTGCCGTTCATCGCGCGCTACCGCAAGGAGGTCACGGGCACGCTCGACGACACCCAGCTGCGCACGATCGACGAGCGACTGCGATACCTGCGCGAGCTCGACGAGCGCCGCGCCGCGATTCTCGAGTCCATCCGCTCGCAGGGCAAGCTCGACGACGCGCTCGAGGACTCGATCGTGCTCGCGGACACCAAGGCGCGCCTCGAGGACATCTACCTCCCGTTCAAACCGAAGCGCCGCACCAAGGCGCAGATCGCGCGCGAGGCCGGCCACCAGCCCGTGGCGGACGCCCTGCTGTCCGATCCGACCACCGATCCGACGTCCTTCGACGAGGAGCAGCTCGCCGGTGCGCGCGCGATCCTCGTCGAGCACTTCGCCGAGGACGCCGACCTCGTCGGGTCGCTGCGCGAGCTGATGTGGACCCGTGGCCGGTTGACCAGCGCGGTGCGACCGGGCAAGGAGACGGACGGTGCGAAGTTCTCCGACTACTTCGCGTTCTCCGAGTCCTTCACCTCCGTTCCGTCCCATCGAGTACTGGCAGTCCTGCGCGGGGAGAAGGAGGAGGTGCTCTCCCTCACGATGGATCCGGAGCCGAACACCGACGAACCCGCACCCGGTACCGCGTCGGTGTACGAGACCCGCATCGCGGCGCGCTTCGGTATCGGCGACCACGGCCGTGCGGCCGACCGGTGGCTCCTCGACACGGTGCGATGGGCGTGGCGGACCAAGCTTCTGGTCAGCCTGGGCATCGACACCCGCATGCGCCTGCGGCAGTCCGCGGAGGAGCGCGCGGTCGACGTCTTCGCCTCCAACCTTAAGGACCTGCTGTTGGCGGCGCCCGCCGGCAGTCGCACCACCATGGGCCTCGACCCCGGGTTCCGCACGGGGACCAAGGTCGCGATCGTGGACCCCACCGGCAAGGTCCTCGCGTACGACACCATCTATCCGCACAAGCCCCAGGGCAAGTGGAACGAGGCGCTCGCGACGCTGGCCGCACTGGCGGCGAAGCACCGTGTCGATCTGCTGGCCATCGGCAACGGCACCGCGTCGCGTGAGACCGACGCGCTGGCGGCGGAACTCATCGCGAGGTACCCGGACGCGAACCTGACCAAGGCGATGGTCTCCGAGGCCGGCGCCTCCGTGTACTCCGCGTCCGCCTACGGGTCGCGCGAACTGCCCGATCTCGACGTCTCGATCCGCGGCGCGGTCTCCATCGCCCGTCGTCTGCAGGATCCCCTCGCGGAACTGGTGAAGATCGACCCGAAGTCGATCGGCGTGGGGCAGTACCAGCACGACGTCTCGGAATCCATGTTGGCGCGTTCCCTGGGCGCCGTCGTCGAGGACGCGGTGAACGCGGTCGGCGTCGACGTCAACACCGCCAGCGTGCCTCTGCTCGCGCGCGTCTCCGGCGTGGCCACCACTCTCGCCGAGTCGATCGTCGCGCACCGCGACGAGAACGGCCCCTTTCGATCCCGATCCGCGCTGCAGAAGGTTCCGCGGCTCGGGCCCAAAGCTTTCGAGCAGTGCGCCGGGTTCCTCCGCATCACCGACGGCGACGACCCCCTCGACCGGTCGAGCGTGCACCCCGAGGCGTATCCCGTGGTGCGCCGCATCGTCGACAGGGCCGGCATGGGAGTCCGTGAGGTGATCGGCAACGAGCGGGTGCTGCGGTCCCTGCGCCCGCAGGACTTCGTCGACGACCGGTTCGGACTCCCGACCGTCACCGACATCCTGTCCGAGCTCGAGAAGCCCGGACGCGATCCGCGTCCGGAGTTCGCCACCGCCACCTTCGCGGCCGGTGTCGAGAAGGTCGCCGACCTGCGACCGGGCATGGTGCTCGAGGGAGTGGTGACCAACGTGGCGGCCTTCGGCGCCTTCGTCGACGTGGGCGTGCACCAGGACGGACTCGTCCACGTCTCGGCGATGTCCGACCGCTTCGTCTCGGACCCGCACGACGTCGTCAAGTCCGGACAGGTCGTGCGCGTGAAGATCATGGAGGTCGACCTGCCGCGCCAGCGGATCGGCCTGTCCTTGCGACTGACCGACGAGATCGGCGGTACGGCAGCGGCATCGGCTCCACGCGGCGGGTCGGGAGGCCAGGGCGCCCGGAACCGGCAGAAGACCGGAGCCGGACCGCGCAAGGGAGCGCAGTCCTCGGCACCGGCCGCGGCAACGGGATCGATGGCCGATGCCCTGCGGAAGGCGGGCTTCGGAAAGTAGAGGGTGTCGCGGCGGCGCGGATAGACTTCCTCGTCACAGGACGGGCACGGCAGGAAGGCGCTGCGATGGAGCGGTGGATGCACCACGTCTCCGACGAGGGGCGCATCCCGCTGCTGTTCTTCCTCGTCGGGTTCATCGCCGGGTTCGTCTTCATCCGGTTCAGCGTCCGCATGATCCGCGCGCAGGTGTCCTGGTGGCCGGGCAACGTCACGCCGGGCGGACACCACGTGCATCACGTCGTGTTCGGTGTGGTCGCCATGCTGGTCTCGGGTATCGCGATGATCACCGTGTACGTCGACGGCACCCAGACCACGGGCGCGGCGCTCGCGGCGTTCTTCGGTATCGGTGCGGCACTGGTACTCGACGAGTTCGCGCTCATCTTCTATCTGGAGGACGTGTACTGGGCCGAGCAGGGCCGCACCTCCGTCGATGCGGTCTTCGTCGCCGTGGCCGCCACCGTCATGCTGCTGTTCGGTCTCAAACCGCTCGAGTTCTTCGACGTCGCCGGCTTCCGTGACGATCCCAGCGTCGCGGTGCGGAGCATCATCGTCGTCCTGGCCGCGCTCAATCTCCTCCTCGCCGCGATCGTCCTCGCGAAGGGCAAGATCTGGACCGGGCTCGTCGGCCTGTTCTTCCTGCCGCTGCTCGTGATCGGCGCGATCCGGATCGGCCGGCCGGGGTCACCCTGGGCGCGCTGGCGCTACACCCGACGCCCACGGCGGATGGAGAAGGCCCTGCGGCGCGAGCGCAACCTGCGCCGTCCCGTCGTCCGCGCGAAGATCTGGATGCAGGACGCCATCGCGGGCACGCCCGACGTCGCGCACGTGCGCGCCGCTGCCGAGGACGAACTCGATCGCATCGTCCTTCCGGCGCCGGCGCCGGGGGAGTCGCGCCCCGATCGCGAATCGGTCGGCGCGGGCTGATCCGGCCGATTTCGTCGGGCACCGGTTCTCTGGCACAATCGTGGGGTTGCCTGACACCGGGCGTGCTACTCGCATGCCCGGCATCCGGTGGACACCTATTCGGAGTACGAACCAGTCGAGCGTCGACGGCAGCCGCCGACGGCAGCCGCTCGGGTCCTCTGCTCGAGATCTCGTCACAGCAAGGATGAACCATGAACACCCTGGATTTCCTGGACAAGCAGTCGCTGCGCAGCGACATTCCCGAGTTCCGCCCGGGCGACACACTGAACGTGCACGTGAAGGTCATCGAGGGCTCCAAGGAGCGCGTGCAGATCTTCAAGGGCGTCGTCATTCGGCGTCAGGGTGGCGGCATCCGCGAGACCTTCACGGTCCGCAAGGTGTCCTTCGGCGTCGGCGTGGAGCGCACCTTCCCCGTCCACACCCCGAACATCGCCCAGATCGACGTGCTGACCCGCGGTGACGTGCGTCGCGCGAAGCTGTACTACCTGCGCGAGCTGCGCGGCAAGGCAGCCAAGATCAAGGAGAAGCGCTGATCTTCGGCGTTCCACTCGCTGGACGGCCGGACACAGGGGACTCGTTCCCCGGTGTCCGGCCGTTCTGCGTCCCGGCCGTTCTGCACCGCGGCGCTGCCGCTAATCTTGACCCGTGACGGACGAGCGCGCGGGCGACGACAACGACGAGGCGCAGCGAACCAAGAAGCCACGGTCCTTCTGGCGTGAGCTCCCGATTCTCATCCTGGTCGCCCTGGTGCTCAGCTTCCTCTTGCAGACCTTCGTCGCGAGGGTGTACCTGATCCCCTCGGAATCGATGGAGCCGACCTTGCACGGCTGCACTGGTTGCACCGGTGACCGCATCGTCGTGGAAAAGATCGGGTACCGCTTCGGCGATCCGACGGCCGGTGACGTCGTCGTGTTCCGCGGACCGCCGTCCTGGGACGGCGACTACGTCTCCACGCGGTCGTCCAACGTCGTCGTCCGCGGCGCCCAGGAACTCGGATCCCTCGTCGGCCTGGTCGCACCGGACGAGAACGATCTGGTCAAGCGCGTCATCGCCACCGGCGGTCAGACCGTCGAGTGCTGCGACGAGCAGGGACGCGTTCTCGTCGACGGCAAGCCGCTCGACGAGCCGTACATCACCATGGACTTCGACTTCGTGCCCGGCACGCTCACGTGCGACACCCCGATCCGTTCCGGGCGGTGCTTCGGGCCCGTCACCGTGCCCGAGGGCAACGTGTGGGTCATGGGTGACAACCGCAGCAACTCCGCCGACTCGCGCTTCCACGTCGCCGACGAACTGCAGGGAACCATCCCGCTGGACAACGTGATCGGCAAGGCGCAGGCCATCGTGCTGCCGCCCGGTCGCTGGGGTCTCATCGACGATCCGGACATCCAGGGGCAGTGAGTTCGGGGCCCATGAAGTCGACCACGCGGCTCTCCCGGACGTCGTGGCCGCCGCGCACCGTCATCCGGCGTGCGGGTGGTATGCGCACCATGGAGTCGGCACTTCTCCGGTCGGGTCTCGGGCCCGTGGCGGGCGTGGACGAAGCGGGTCGTGGCGCCTGTGCGGGCCCACTGGTCATCGCCGCGTGCATCCTGGGCGATCGCGCCCGCGCCGCGCTGGACCTTCTGGACGACTCGAAGAAGTTGAGCGAGAAGACGCGGGAGTCGTTGTTTCCGAAGGTGATCCGCTGGGCGACGGCATACTCGATCGTCACCGTCCCCGCGGCCGAGATCGACCGCATCGGTATCCACGTCGCCAACATCGAGGGCATGCGCCGCGCGGTCGCCGGACTGTCGGTCGACCCCGGGTACGTCCTGACCGACGGTTTTCGGGTGCCCGGGCTTCCCGCGCCGTCACTCCCGGTGATCGGTGGTGACGCCACCGCGGCCTGTATCGCCGCCGCGAGCGTGCTCGCCAAGGTGCATCGCGACCGCATCATGCGCTCACTCGACGGAGACATTCCCGGCTACGACTTCTCCGTACACAAGGGCTACAACACGACGCTGCACACGGACGCCCTCGCCCGTCTCGGGGCGAGCCGGGAGCACCGTCGCTCGTGGTCGAACGTCGCCTGCCTCGAGGATGCCGGCGCCGCACCGACGGTGTCGCCGCAGGAGCGGGGTCGATGGGAACACGAGGGCGCCGATGCGCGATGATGGCGGCATGAGTGCCGAGGATCTCGAGAAGTACGAAACCGAGATGGAACTGTCGCTGTACCGGGAGTACCGCGACATCGTCGGCCAGTTCACCTACGTGGTGGAGACCGAGCGTCGCTTCTATCTCGCGAACTCGGTGGAGATGATCCCGCGGAACGCGGACGGCGAGATCTACTTCGAGGTGCGGATGTCCGATGCGTGGGTGTGGGACATGTACCGACCCGCGCGCTTCGTCAAGCACGTCCGGGTGATCACGTTCAAGGACGTCAACATCGAGGAACTCGACAAGCCGGATCTGAGACTTCCTGAGTGACGGGGACTTCCTGAGTGACGGGGACTTCCCGAGTGAATCAGCGCTGATCCGTTCCCAGGATCCGCGCGTTGAGGTGCCACCCCTCGTAGCCGTCGTCCACGCCGCCGCACTGGTCGTGCTCGATCGACGCGCGCGGAATGGACAGGATGCGTGCCGTCCGTAGCGCCCACGAGTAGTCGCCGCACCCCACCTCCCTGGTCGATTCCCGACCCAGCGCATCGTTCGACGTCCACAGCAGTGCATAAGGGTGAGCGGGCCGCCGATCGTCCGGCACGCGGCGGAGAAGGAACTCACTGCCGGACGGCGTCCCGCTCGCCGACGAGTCGCGTGCAGTGTTCATGACCCGATCATCGCAAACCCCAGGGCCGAGCGCCGCGCAACAGGGGGTTTCGGTGGTCCGTCATCCCCGGGTCGAGCGTCGTCCCCGGGTTTTCTGCGGCCGCAGGTCGGCGCCGCGGCACGGTCGCCGCGTGCCTGCACAGTCGTGCTCCGACACCGGGTGTGCCCACCACCGGGCACCGGGTCGGCGAGGGGAGCCATGGCGACGAACGCGGAAATGGGCAGAGCGGGCGAGGAGGCTGCCGCGTCGTATCTGACGACGGTGGGTCTGCGCATTCTCGACCGCAACTGGCGGTGTCGGCACGGCGAGGTCGACATCATCGGCGTGGACGGCGACACCGTCGTGTTCGTCGAGGTGAAGACCCGCTCCGGCGACGGGTACGGCACTCCGGCCGAGGCGGTCACACCGGCGAAGGCGCAGCGCATCCACCGGCTGGCCGGGCTGTGGCTCGCCGAGCGGTCCGGTCCGTGGGTGCCGGTGCGGTTCGACGTCGTGGAGGTCGTGATCGCCGACGGCCGGGGGCCTCTGCTCTCGCATCTGAGGGCGGCGTTCTGATGGCCCTGGGACGGACGTTCTCGGTCGCCGTCACGGGCATCGACGGCATCCTGGTGGAGATCGAGGCCGACGTGGGGCGGGGCCTGCCGGGCGTGCACGTGGTCGGACTCCCCGATGCGGCGCTGCAGGAGTCACGGGACCGAGTGCGGGCCGCGGTGAACAACTCCGGCCAGAGCTGGCCCGCGTCCAAGGTGGTGCTCGCGCTGTCGCCGGCCACACTCCCGAAAGTGGGATCCGTGTACGACCTGGCACTGGCGTGCGCGGTGCTCGGCGCCGCCAAGGTGGTGCCGCCGGGTCTGTTGGCCTCGACGGTGCTGGTGGGTGAGCTGGCACTCGACGGGCGGGTGCGGAGCGTGCGAGGGGTCCTTCCCGCCGTGCTCGCCGCACGCGGAGCGGGATGGACCCGCGTGGTGGTGCCGCAGGACAGCCTCGCCGAGGCGGGCCTGGTGGGCGGGATCGAGGTCCTCGGGGCCGCGCATCTGAGGCAGGTGATCGAGTGGCTCTCGCACCGGTGCACGCTCCCGGAACCGATGCCGACACGGCCGGGTCCGGAGCCCCGGTACGGCGATCTCGCCGACGTGGTCGGACAGTCCGAAGCACGCTGGGCTCTCGAGGTCGCGGCCGCCGGCGCACACCATCTGATGTTCACGGGACCGCCCGGTATCGGCAAGACGATGCTCGCGGGTCGGCTGCCCGGCCTGCTGCCGCCGCTGACGGAGGGTCAGGCCCTGGAGGTGACGGCGGTGCACTCCGTCGCGGGGACACTCACGGCGGAGTGTCCGTTGATCACCACCGCCCCGTTCATCGCGCCGCATCACACCACCTCGGTGGCGGCACTGGTGGGCGGCGGAAGCGGCATGGCGCGACCGGGTGCGGTGAGCCGGGCGCACCACGGCGTGCTCTTCCTCGACGAGTGCGCCGAGATGTCGGTGCGCGTGCTGGAGGCACTGCGTACCCCGCTGGAGGACGGCGAGGTGCGCATCGCGCGGCGCGACGGGGTCGCCCGCTATCCCGCTCGCTTCCAACTGGTGCTGGCGGCCAATCCGTGTCCGTGCGCCTCGCCGCGGACCGCCGACTGCGTGTGTGCGCCGAACGCCCGTCGGCGCTACCTCGGCAAGCTGTCCGGACCACTGCTCGACCGGGTGGACCTGCGGCTGTCGATGCAGCCCGCTGCGACCGGAATGTTGACCGACGACGTGGGGGAGACGACCGAGGTGGTGCGCGGCAGAGTGACGGCAGCGCGGCAGGCGGCGGCGGAACGGTGGTCCGAGTTCGGCTGGAAGACCAATGCCGAAGTACCCGGATCGGCACTGCGACAGCGCTTTCGGCTCGAACGCGAGGCGTTGATCCCGATCGAACGGGCGCTGCGGCGCGGTGGCATCACGGCGCGGGGCGCGGACCGCATCCTGCGCTTGGCCTGGACGCTCGGCGACCTCGAGGGGCGGATGTCTCCGGGACCCGAGTGCGTGGCGTCGGCGATGAGTTTTCGCGAACAGGGGAGTGGCGTGTGAGTGGAGCGGAGAATCCGGAGACCTTGGCGTGGGCGTACGTCTCGACGGTGGTGCAGGGTCCGTCGCGCGCCGTCGAGCAGCTCATTGCCTCGCGCGGAGTGGTGGACGCCGCGGCGACGATGCGCACCGGGGACGTTCCGAAGGCGGTGTGGGACCGCGTGTCGGCGCGGGCACATCTCGACACCGCCGCGGCGAGCCTCGACCTGATGGCTGCGATGGACGGTCGACTGGTGGTGCCGTCGGACGAGGAGTGGCCCGCCTGGCGGTTCCTCGGATTCGAGCGGCCGGACGGGGCTCTGCCCACTCGCGACGGCGGTGCGCCGTTGGCGTTGTGGGTGGTGGGTCCGGCGCCGGTGGCGTCGTCCACGGAGCGGGCGGTGGCCGTGGTGGGAACGCGCGCCGCGACGAGCTACGGGGAGCACGTGACGGGTGAGATCGCGGGAGACCTGGCCGTGGACGGGTGGACGGTGGTCTCCGGCGGCGCGTACGGCATCGACGGTGCGGCGCATCGCGCCGCGCTGGGCGTGGGCGGCTGCACGGTGGCGGTGCTGGCGTGCGGCGTCGACCGGGCGTACCCGGCGGGGCACGAGCGTCTGCTGCGGAGAGTGTCGGAGACGGGTGCGGTGGTGTCGGAGTATCCGCCGGGCACACCACCCGCCCGGTACCGCTTCCTCTCCCGCAACAGGCTGGTGGCCGCACTGTGTGACGGCGTGGTCGTGGTCGAGGCGGGATGGCGCAGCGGGGCGCGTAACACGGCGTCGTGGGCACGGGCACTGGGGCGACCGGTCATGGCGGTACCGGGGCCGGTGACGTCCGCGTCGTCGACGGGGTGCCACCGGATGATCCGCGAGGGCGAAGCGCGTCTGGTGACGGGTGCCCGGGACGTGGTGGCCGAGGCGGGTGCGGTGGGTGCGGGTGTCGAGGACGACGACGACCGGGACGCCCTGTTCGGCCGCGATCTCGATCGCCTGCCGCAGACTCCCGCCCGCGTGCTGGACGCGTTCCCGGCCACGGGAGCCCGAACGGTGCAGCAACTGTCCGTGGACTCCGGCGTGCCCGTGTCGGCGGTGCGGTCAGCGCTGGTGGTCCTCGAGATCGAGGGACACGCCGGCCGCGACGAGGCGGGATGGGTGCGCATCGAGAAGATCCGGTGAGGGCTGTGCCGGGAGCAGGTCCTCTGCCCGCAGGGAGGTGCCGGGCAGGATCGCGTCGCGCAGGTCCGGCTTGACGCCGCTGATGATCCAGGTGCACAGCGCGGCGAGCTGAGCGGACACGAGCGGCGGTACCGCGTCCCCGATGTGGCGGTACATGTTCGACAGCGATCGCGCGCGGAACACGTAGTCGTCCGGAAAACCGTTCAGCAGGGCCAACTCTCGCACCGTGCACAGCCGGTCCTGCTCGGGGTGGGTGTAGCGGCCGTTGCCGAAGTGGGCGCACTCCCGTTTGACGGTGGGCGCGGGACGGTCCCACCACAGTCGGCCGTAGACGTCGGGGTGCGACCCCAGGCGCCCGGCGGCGACGAGGCGCTGCATCGCGGGCGTCAGGTGGTCGTCGCCGCCGGGGGCGGACCTGAGGTCGAGCCAGGAACCGCCGTCGTGGGGGAGGGCGTGGAGGCGGCGGCGGGTCGACTCACGACCGATGCTGGGCGAGAGGTGCATCGGATCGCCGGACGCCGTCTCACCGGCCTCGACGCGGGGCAGGTGGCCGATCGCGCGACGCACCGTGATCGCCTCCGGTGCGATGGTCGTGCCCTCCCACAATTCGGAAAGAGTGTGCAATTCGTGATCGCGCCGCACCGCGACCACCAGGGATCTCTCGCGTCGTTGCGGTAAGCCGACCGAACTGAGCATGTGCACCGAGGCATCGACGTCGTAGCCGAGGCGATCCAACCGCAGAGCCAACGCGTCGAGATGACCACGGAAATTACCGCCGACCAATTCTCGTGCGTTTTCCATGACGAGGACGATCGGGCGCAGAGCCTCGACGGAGTCGGCGACACGGGTCACGAGCGAATTGCGTGGATCGTCGGTGAGATGATTTCGAGGATTTGCACGAGAGAAGCCGGTGCACGGCGGGCACGCGCTGAGTACGTCGAGTGGTCGTTCGTTCAGACGAGGGGCGAAGAGTCGCGCCAACTCGGCCCCGGTGACAGCGGAAAGATCCACGGCGTGCGGCACCGTTCCGATATTCGCCTCGTAGGACGCATTGCATTCGAGAGATCCGCGCGCACTGCTCGGTTTACCCAGTTGTGCGTCCGCCGCACCGACGACCTCGAACGCACCGTGTCGTGCGAAGCCGCAACTCATTCCGCCCGCACCGCTGAAGAGATCGACGAAGGTCAGCGAACCGGACGGTCTCGTCGTCGACGACACGGCACGCGTTTCCGAGAAACTCTGTGCGGTCATCCGTGAACCCTTCGTGGCCGACGTCGACGGGAGTGGCCGCGTCGAGTATGCGTTCGTCACAGTACCGGTGACCGCGGTGAGCCCGATCGTCCCGTGTCGGTCACGAACAACAGGTCGTCGAATTCACGACCGAGATGTCGTGATTCGGATGCTTTCAGGGCGGCGTCGGGTCGGTGTCACGATGTCGGCCATCTCGGCTGTTATCTTGGAGGAAATTCTTTCTCCACCCGGTATCGAGGAGCGCAGAACAATGGCACGACGCACCACCGTCCAAATGATCGACGATGTCGACGGTTCACTCATCAAGGACGGGCAGGGCGAGACGGTCGAGTTCGCGGTCGGAGGCGTGTCCTATTCGATCGATCTCAACAGCAAGCACGCCAACGAGTTGTACGACCAATTCGCATTCTGGATCGAACACGCGGAGAAGGTGGGCGGCAAGAAGTCTCGCCGGAACGGGTCCGCCGCGGCGCCGAAGAAGGGCCGCCAGAATCTGCAGGACGTGCGGGCGTGGGCCAAGGAGAACGGCTTCGAGGTCAGCACCCGCGGGCGCATCAGCCAGGAGATCCAGGACGCGTACGACGCCGCGCACTGACCTGTCGTGGGGCCGGTCGGCGAATTAGGGTAGGCTAACCACGTCTTGCGCCCCACCGGCGGCAAGGCCCGTACCCGATGGAGGTGCCCTGTGGCGCGACGACTGACCACCCTGACCGTTCTCCGCACCGAGCGGCTCACCCCGCACATGGTGCGCGTGGTGCTCGGCGGTGCGAACTTCGACGAGTTCGCGCCGTCCGAGTTCACCGACAGCTACGTCAAGCTGCACTTCGGTGACGCCGACGAGCCGACGTTGCGCACCTACACGGTGCGATCGGTGGACACGCAGGCCCGCGAAGTCGCCATCGACTTCGTCGTCCACGGCGACGAGGGTGTCGCCGGCCCGTGGGCGCTGAGCGCCGCGGCGGGGGACCAGCTCTCGTTCTTCGGTCCCGCCGGCGCGTACTCGCCTCGTGCGGACGCAGACTGGCACCTTCTCGCCGGCGACGAGACGGGCGTGCCCGCCATCTCCGCAGCACTCGCGGCGCTTCCCGAGGGAGCCGTCGCGCGAGTGGTGCTCGAAGCAGCGAGTCCGGAGGACCGCGTCGAGATCGCGGCGCCGACCTCTGCCGACATCCGCTGGGTGTACCGCGACCAGGATCCGGGTGGCTCACCGCTGGCCGCCGCCGTCCGTGCGGTGGAGTGGCTACCCGGTCAGCCTCATGTCTTCGTGCACGGTGAAGCGCAGTCCGTGATGCACGAGATCCGGCCGTACATCCGCAAAGAGCGTGGCGTGACTGCGGAATGGGCCTCGATATCGGGATACTGGCGTCGTGGCCGCACCGAGGAGGGATTCCGCACCTGGAAGCGAGAACTCGCTGCCAGCGAATCCTGACGATCTCGCGCTCCTCGCGAGATTCACCGAGCATCTCGCTCTGCAACGCAACCGCTCCGAGCACACCGTGCGCGCGTACGTCGGCGACGCCCGTGCTCTGATCGGCTTCTGTCGAGACGCGCACGGTGATCCGTCCGCGGCACTCGACGACGTGATCACTCTTCGCTCCTTGCGCTCGTGGCTCGCCTCGATGTCGGTCGCGGGAGTGTCCCGCTCGACTCTCGCGCGTCGAGCGAGTTCGGCGCGCACCTTCACCGCGTGGTCGTGCACCGTCGGAGCACTCACCGCGGACCCGGCGGTGCGACTGTCGGCACCGCCGTCGCGTCGGACGCTCCCGGGCGTGCTGCGTGAGCGTGACGCTCGGGACGCGATGACGGCCGCGACATCCGGTGCCGAGCAACAGGATCCGATGGCCTTGCGCGACAGGGTCGTCGTCGAGCTCCTGTACGCGACCGGAATCCGGGTCGGCGAACTGTGCGGTCTCGACGTGGACGACGTGGATCTCGACAGACGGGTGCTCCGCGTCCTCGGCAAGGGCGACAAGGAACGCGTCGTACCGTTCGGCGCGCCCGCGGAGGACGCGGTGGTGCAGTGGTCGACCGTGGGCCGCCCCGCCCTGGCCACACCGGACTCCGGCGCGGCCCTACTCCTGGGGCGTCGCGGCGGACGCCTGAATCAGCGGCAGGCGCGCTCGGTGGTGCACGAGGTGCTGTCCGCCGTGCCCGGTGCCCCGGACCTGGGTCCGCACGGCCTCCGACACTCCGCCGCGACCCACCTGCTCGAGGGCGGCGCCGATCTCCGCGTGGTGCAGGAACTGCTCGGGCACGCGTCGCTCGCCACGACGCAGATCTACACCCATGTCTCCGTGGAGCGGCTGCGCGCGGTCCACGATCAGGCGCATCCGCGAGCCTGACGTCGGGTCCTGTCGACCACCTCGCACGCTCGTGCACGTTTGGTACCGTCTGCACGGGGGATGTGACCGTGCCGGCGCTGTGAACCACACCGTTCGTCCCTGATCGGCAATCGGAGCAGACCGTCGACTGGAGGGTGGGGACCGTGGATCGTCGAGACGACAGCCCGCACTCCTCCGGTCCCGGCAGCCGGGCGGGTACGAACGGACCCTGGTCTCCGCCCGAACCGGAGCGATTCTCTCGGCCGTCCGTTCCGCCGTCCCACGTTCCCGCACCGCACCATCCGGGCCTCGCCGATCCGCGACGCGACTCGGCCGCCTTCGGTGCGGAGAGTCCGGTGCGCCGACCCGGGTCGCCCTTCGTCTCGCCGGCCCCGTCCTCCACTCGGCCGGGGTGGCGCCGCACCCTGGATCGCGTCCTGGGCAGTGGGCGACCGGGTGGCCGTGGTGCGGTCGCCTCCGAGGCGGAGCGTCGCCACCAGATCGACCGCATTCGACAGCCGCTGCGCAGCGATTACCGGATCGCCTTCCTGTCCCTCAAGGGCGGGGTGGGCAAGACGACCGTCACCGTCGGGCTGGGGTCGGTGTTCGCTTCCTTGCGACGCGACGACGTCATCGCCGTCGACGCGAACCCCGACTTCGGAACGCTGGGGGAGCGCGTCCCGCGGCAGACGATGTCCACGGTGCGCGATCTCCTCGCTGCCCGGCCGACCATCCGGAGTTACGCCGACATCAGGGAGCACACCTCCCAGTCGTCGAGTCGTCTCGAGGTCGTCGCGGGGGAGCGTGACCCGGCCGCGTCGGAGGCGTTCACCGAACAGGACTACCGCGCGGTCATCGACACCCTCCGAGCGCACTACAACCTGATCCTCACCGACTGCGGCACGGGCATCATGCACTCGGCGATGGAGGGGGTGCTGTCGCTGGCGCACGCACTGGTGCTCGTCAGCTCGCCGGCGGTCGACGGCGCCAAGAGCGCCGCCGCGACCCTCGACTGGCTCGGGCTGCACGGGTACGCGCACCTCGTCGAGCGGACCGTCGTCGTCATCAGCGCCCACCGACCGGGCGCCGCGAGCATCGACATGGACGAACTCACCCGGCACTTCCTCGCGCGCTGCCGCGCCGTCGTGGTGATTCCCTTTGACGATCATCTGGCGGAGGGCTCCGTCGTCGATCTCGATCGACTGCGCCCCCGCACGCGCGCCGCCTTCATGGACCTGGCGGCGATGATGGCGGACGATTTCCCCGACGCGGAGGGCCGGCACGCGTCCGCGCCGCAGTCGACGCCGCAGCGTCACCGCGCGTACTGAAGGCGCCTCACTCGGGCTCGGCCAGGGGTTTCAGCACCACCACACCGCGGTCGACGAGAGCCGTGGGATCGAGGTAGTCACGGCCGCGACGCGCTCCCCAGTGCAGGCACCAGGCGGCGCCGCACCCCTGGTGACCTGCCTCGAGGACACCGATCGGCTGACCTCGTCGCAGCCGGGTGCCGACCGTGACGGTGGGCGTGACCGGCTCGTACGTCGTCCGGAGGCCGCCGGCATGGTCGATCGAGACGACGGGGCGGCCGGCGACCGCACCTGCGAACACGACGACGCCGTCCCCGGCCGCGACGACGGTGTGTGTCGGATCGGAGCCCGCATCGAGGTCGACGCCGCGATGACCCGGCAGCCACCGCTCGGGTGGCGGGTCGTACGGGGTCACCACGGCGGGACGGGGCTGCAGCGGCCAGTCGAACGGGCGTCCGTCCGTGTCCGCGGCGGCTACGGATCCGGACGCCAGCAGGGCTGCCGTCAGCGCCGCGGACACGAGCGCCGAACGCGGCGACCAACGGCGGGCGGAGCGGAGACAGGTCATCCCCGCACTCTTGCGAACGCGACGACAGTGGTCCCGCGTCGAGCCACCGCACCCGGGGACGGACCGTCCTCCGTGCACAGGCGGTCGACCCGGTTATGACCTGCGGCGTCGCGGACGTACACTGGCTTCTGCGGCCTGTCCACACGGGTCGACTTCGCGCGCTCGTCGCGCTTCGGTACGGAACGGCACCTGTCGATCCTCCACCGGAGCACGGGTTCGTCGGCTGGTCCTGCACTGCAGGTCCGACGGACGACGAGCGCCAGGGCACGACACACCTGCGGTACGACGGACCCACGGGTTCGGCGATCGACGGTGCTCGCGCATCAACCGGCACACGAAAGAGAGATCCGCAGCTATGGCTGTCGTTACCATGAAGCAGCTGCTCGACAGCGGCACGCACTTCGGGCACCAGACCCGTCGTTGGAATCCGAAGATGAAGCGATTCATCTTCACCGATCGCAACGGCATCTACATCATCGACCTGCAGCAGACGCTGACGTACATCGATCAGGCGTACGAATTCGTCAAGGAGACCGTCGCCCACGGTGGCACCGTTCTCTTCGTCGGGACCAAGAAGCAGGCACAGGAGTCCATTGCGGCCGAGGCGACTCGGGTCGGAATGCCCTACGTGAACCAGCGCTGGCTCGGCGGCATGCTCACCAACTTCACCACTGTCCACAAGCGTCTGATCCGGCTCAAGGAACTCGAGTCGATGGAGCAGACCGGTGGCTTCGAGGGCCGCACGAAGAAGGAAATCCTCATGCTCACGCGTGAGATGACCAAGCTCGATCGCACCCTCGGTGGTATCCGGGACATGTCCAAGGTCCCGTCGGCGATCTGGATCGTCGACACCAACAAGGAGCACCTCGCGGTCGCCGAGGCTCGCAAGCTGAACATCCCGGTCATCGCGATCCTGGACACCAACTGCGACCCCGACGTCGTCGACTACCCGATCCCGGGCAACGACGACGCGATCCGTTCCGCAGCACTCCTCACCAAGGTCGTGGCGTCCGCCGTGGCCGAGGGCGTGCAGGCGCGTGCCGGCCGCAACGCCGGTATGGACGAGAAGCCCGAGGTCGGTGCCGGCGAGCCCCTGGCCGAGTGGGAGCTCGAGCAGCTCTCGCAGGCCTCCCCGGCCGCCGAGGCGACGCAGCAGGCCGCTGCCGAGACCCCGGCAACCACCGACGCACCTGTCACGGAGGCTCCGGCCGCCGAGGGCGCGAACGGTGCGGCGGCTCCCGCCGAGACCGAGGCACCCGTCGCGGACGTTCCCACCGCGCAGAACTGATCACGGTCGAGACCCGGTGTGCCCGTTAGTGGCGCACCGGGTCTCGTTCTGATTCACCCCCTCTCTCGTCACACACGAGACGCATCACCCGTGCGTCTCCACGAGCAATGCAAGGAGGCTCGCCCACGATGGCGAACTACACTGCCGCCGACGTCAAGCGGCTCCGTGAGCTGACCGGCTCCGGCATGTTGGACTGTAAGAACGCGCTCGCCGACAACGACGGCGACTTCGACAAGGCCGTCGAGCAGCTCCGTATCAAGGGCGCGAAGGACGTCGGCAAGCGCGCCGAGCGTTCCACCGCCGAGGGTCTCGTCGTCGCGAAGAACGGTGTCCTCCTCGAGATCAACTCGGAGACCGACTTCGTCGCCAAGAACGAGGAGTTCCAGAACTTCGCGCAGTCCATCGCGGACGTGGCGGCCGAGGGCAAGCCGGCCGACGTCGACGCCCTGAAGGCGCTGCAGCTCGACGGCAAGACCGTCGACGCCGCACTGCAGGAGCTCTCGGCCAAGATCGGCGAGAAGCTCGAGATCCGTCGCGTCGTCTCCTTCGACGGTCCGGTCGCGACCTACCTGCACAAGCGCAGCTCGGACCTCCCGCCCGCCGTCGGTGTCCTCGTCGAGTACACCGGTGAGGGCGAGGCCGCAGCCGAGGCCGCTCGCGGCGCCGCGATGCAGGTCGCCGCGCTCAAGGCCAAGTACGTCACCCGCGACGAGGTCCCCGCCGACATCGTCGAGGGCGAGCGCCGCATCGCGGAGCAGACCGCCCGCGAGGAGGGCAAGCCCGAGCAGGCACTGCCCAAGATCATCGAGGGTCGCGTCAACGGCTACTACAAGGACGTCGTGTTGACCGAGCAGTCCTCGGTCCAGGACAGCAAGAAGACCGTCAAGGCTCTTCTCGCCGACGCCGGAGTCACCATCACGCGCTTCGTGCGTTTCGAGGTCGGCTCCAACTGAGCCTCGTGACACCCGAGTGACGTCATGACCGTGCCGTCCACCCCGATGGGTGGACGGCACAGTCATGTGCGCCCCGTGCCGACGCATGGGGCAAGATCAGGCGCAACAGTGTCGTGCGGACACCGACCCGCACACGCCCCACGGACAGGAGCCTTCATGACCGAGTCGTCGCCCGCCCGCACCGGATTCTCCCGAGTGCTGCTCAAACTGGGCGGTGAGATGTTCGGTGGTGGCCAGGTCGGGCTCGATCCCGACGTGGTGCAGAAGGTGGCGGAGGAGATCGCGGACGTCGTCCGTTCGGGTGTCCAGGTCGCCGTCGTCATCGGCGGCGGGAACTTCTTTCGCGGAGCCGAGCTCCAGGTGCGCGGTATGGACCGGTCCCGCTCCGACTACATGGGCATGCTGGGCACCGTCATGAACTGCCTCGCCCTGCAGGACTTCCTCGAGAAGCAGGGCATCACCACGCGCGTGCAGACGGCCATCACCATGGGCCAGGTCGCCGAGCCGTACATCCCGCTGCGCGCCGAACGCCACCTCGAGAAGGGGCGCGTGGTCATCTTCGGAGCCGGCATGGGCATGCCTTACTTCTCCACCGACACCACGGCGGCGCAGCGTGCGCTCGAGATCGGCGCGGAAGTGGTGCTGATGGCCAAGGGTGTCGACGGGGTCTACTCCGCGGACCCGCGCGAGGATCCGACCGCCACGATGTACACCGAGATCTCGCACCGCGAGGTCATCGAGAAGGGGCTGAAGGTGGCCGATGCCACAGCCTTCAGCCTCTGCATGGACAATGGGATGCCGATCATGGTCTTCAATCTGCTCACCGAGGGAAACATCGCGCGAGCGGTGTCGGGTGAGAAGATCGGAACCCTGGTCAAGTGAGTCACCACGTGCAGTCGCTGCACACTCGAGGTTTTCGGAAGGAACGGTCGTGATCGACGAAGCGCTCTTCGACGCCGAAGAGAGAATGGAAAAGGCCGTCACGGTCGCGCAGAACGATCTGTCGTCCATTCGGACGGGTCGCGCGAACCCGGGGATGTTCTCGAAGATCGTGGTCGAGTACTACGGCTCGCTGACCCCCATCACCCAGCTCGCGGGCATCAACGTGCCCGAGGCGCGCATGGTGATCGTCAAGCCGTACGAGCAGGCCCAGTTGGGGCCCATCGAGACTGCGATCCGCAACTCGGACCTGGGGTTCAACCCGTCCAACGACGGACACATCATCCGGATCTCCATCCCGCAGCTCACCGAGGAGCGGCGCCGCGAGTACGTCAAGCAGGCCAAGAGCAAGGGTGAGGACGCGAAGGTGTCCATCCGCAACGTCCGCCGCAAGGTGATGGACGAGCTCAAGCGCATCCAGAAGGACGGCGAGGCAGGCGAGGACGAGGTCACGCGTGCGGAGGCCGAGCTCGACAAGACCACCGCGAAGTACGTGGCGCAGGTGGACGAGATCGTGAAGAACAAGGAAGCGGAACTGATGGAGGTGTGACCTCCGCACGTCCCGGTGGCCCAGATGAAGTGAAACGAGAAGCAGTGTCCGTATCGGCCGACAACGGTTCGACCGCCGATCCCGCCCCGAAGACCTCGCGGGCGGGCCGCGACCTCCCCGCGGCGATCGCGGTCGGCGGCGCACTGGGCGTGTCGCTCATCGTCGTCCTGGTCCTGGTTCCGCTCGTGTTCATCGGCATCGCCGCGGCCGCGGTCGCCGTCGCCTCGTGGGAGGTGACGAAGCGGCTGCGGGAGTCCGACATCTCCGTGCCCCGGATCCCGGTGATCCTCGGAGGTCAGGCGATGATCTGGCTCGCGTGGCCGTTCGGCGCACTGGGCGCGCTCAGTGCGTTCGCCGCGACGGTACTTGTCACGATGGTCTGGCGCCTGTTGTCCGGTGGTCTGGACGTGGCACCGAAGAACTACCTGCGCGACTGCGCGATCTCGATCTTCGTCCTGTCGTGGCTGCCGCTGTTCGGTGCGTTCGCGGCGTTGCTGACCCTCGAGGACGACGGCGGCTCGCGCGTCCTCGTGCTCATGATCGCGGTGGTGTGTTCGGACGTCGGCGGCTACGCGGCCGGAGTCCTGTTCGGACGGCACGCGATGGCGCCGGCCATCAGCCCGAAGAAGTCCTGGGAGGGGCTCGGCGGATCGCTGCTCTTCAGTGTCGTCGGGTGCGTCCTCACCGTCACGTTCCTGCTGGACGCGAACCCGTTCGTGGGGGCCCTGCTGGGCGTGCTCATCGTTTTCTCCGCGACGCTCGGCGACCTGGTCGAGTCGCAGGTCAAGCGGGAGCTCGGGATCAAGGACATGGGGACGATGCTTCCCGGTCACGGCGGACTGATGGACCGCCTCGACTCCGTTCTGCCCAGCATTCTCGTGACGTGGATCGTTCTGACGATCTTCGTCTGATCCTGTGCCCGGTCGCGACGGCGTGATCGCCAGTCCGAACATCTGGAACTGGCCCGACGTGTACGAGGCCGAGAATCGCGCCCAGGACGTCACCGGCGAGATCGAGGCGGTGTTGCGGGATCTCACGCCGTGGGCGGGACGCGACGTCGTCGACGTCGGATGCGGAACCGGATTCCATCTGCCTCTGTTCGCCCGCGAGGCACGGTCCGTGGTCGGTGTCGAACCACACCCACCACTGATCGAGCGTGCTCGGCACCGGGTCGCGGGCTCCGCTGTGCGGGTGCTCCGGGGGACTGCGGATCGGCTGCCGCTGGAGGACTGCTCGGCGGACGTCGTGCACGCCAGGACGGCCTACTTCTTCGGGCCGGGATGCGGGCCGGGCATCACCGAGGCCATGCGCGTCCTGCGCCCCGGGGGTGTGGTGGTGGTGGTGGATCTCGACGCCACGGTCGATCCGTACGGAGGATGGATGCGCCGTGACCTGCCGCACTACGACCCCCTCACAGTCGAACGATTCTTCGCCGCGCAGGGTTTCGACCTGCGCCGGGTTCGGACGCGGTGGTCGTTCGCGGACCGCGAGGAGGCCGCTGCGGTGCTGGGAATCGAGTTCTCGCCGCGGGTGGCCGCTCGCGCGCTGCGGCAGCTCACCGGCACGTCCGTCGAGGTCGGATACCGGGTGCACACTCGTCGCAGACCGCACGGACTCGAGACGGCCTGAGCCGCCGCGTCGGCGATCAGAAATCGAGAAGCAGCCCCGATGCGCACCGGCTACCGTGTCCGCTGACCCGTTCGCTGCACCACGAAGGACATCAGCCATGGCCACGAAGTCGAGTACCGCACGGCACGTCGCCGACACCCACGATGTCATTCGGGTGCAGGGGGCGAGAGTCAACACTCTGCAGAACGTGAGCGTCGACCTCCCGAAGCGCCGTCTGACGGTCTTCACCGGCGTGTCCGGATCGGGCAAGAGTTCGTTGGTGTTCGGCACGATCGCCGCCGAGTCCCAGCGCATGATCAACGAGACGTACAGCGCGTTCGTACAGGGGTTCATGCCCAGTCTCGCGCGGCCCGACGTGGATCTGCTCGACGGTCTGACGACGGCCATCATCGTGGACCAGCAGCGGCTCGGCGCCGATCCGAGGTCCACCGTCGGTACCGCCACCGACGCCAACGCGATGCTGCGCATTCTCTTCAGCCGTCTCGGACAGCCGTACGTGGGCTCCCCGCAGGCGTTCTCGTTCAACGTGGCGTCCATCTCCGGTGCGGGAGCGGTGACGGTGGAGAAGGGCGGACGTCAGACGAAGGAGAAGCGCACCTTCAGCATCACCGGAGGGATGTGTCCGCGGTGCGAGGGGCGCGGCTCCGTCTCCGACATCGACCTCACGGCGCTCTTCGACGACAGCAAGTCGCTCAACGAGGGTGCGATCACGATCCCCGGCTACAGCATGGAGGGGTGGTACGGGAGGATCTTCCGCGGCTCCGGCTACTTCGATCCGGACAAGCCCATCGCGAAGTTCACCAAGCGCCAGCGCGAGGACCTGCTGTACCGGGAGCCGACCAAGATCCAGGTGGACGGCATCAATCTCACGTACTCCGGACTGATTCCCCAGATCCAGAAGTCGTTCCTGTCCAGGGACGTCGACGCGATGCAGCCGCACATCCGGGCGTTCGTCGAACGCGCGGTGACCTTCGCCGTGTGCCCGGAGTGCGACGGCACGCGGCTCAACGAGGGTGCACGGTCCTCGAAGATCGACGGCGTGTCGATCGCCGACGCGTGCGCCATGCAGATCAGCGATCTCGCGACGTGGATCCGCGGAGTGTCGGCACCGTCCGTGGCCCCGCTGCTCACCTCGCTGGGAGACACCCTCGACTCGTTCCGGGAGATCGGACTGGGCTATCTGAGTCTCGACCGGCCGGCGGGCACGCTCTCCGGTGGTGAAGCGCAGCGCACCAAGATGATCCGACACCTCGGATCGTCGCTCACCGACGTCACCTACGTCTTCGACGAACCCACCACCGGACTCCATCCCCACGACATCGCCAACATGAACGATCTGTTGATCCGGTTGCGCGACAAGGGAAACACGGTGCTCGTCGTCGAGCACAAGCCCGAGACGATCGTCATCGCCGACCACGTCGTCGATCTCGGACCCGGCGCCGGAACGGCCGGTGGCACGGTGTGCTTCGAGGGCACCGTCGAGGGGCTGCGGACGAGTGACACCATCACGGGCCGGCACTTCGACGACCGCGCCGCGGTGAAGGACGCGGTGCGCACGTCGACCGGAGCGGTGGAGATCCGCGGCGCCGATTCGCACAACCTGAAGTCGGTGGACGTCGACGTGCCCCTCGGTGTCCTGGTGGTCGTGACCGGGGTCGCCGGGTCGGGCAAGAGTTCGTTGATCCACGGCTCGCTCTCGGGCCGCGAGGACGTCGTGGCCGTCGATCAGGGCGCGATCCGCGGCTCGCGGCGCAGCAACCCCGCGACCTACACGGGCCTCCTCGAGCCGATCCGGAAGGCCTTCGCCAAGGTCAACGGAGTGAAGCCGGCTCTCTTCAGCGCGAATTCGGAGGGAGCGTGCCCGACGTGCAACGGCAACGGGGTGATCTACAGCGACCTCGCGATGATGGCCGGAGTCGCCACCGTGTGCGAGCTGTGCGAGGGCCGACGGTTCCAGAACTCGGTCCTCGAGTACCACCTCGGCGGCCGCGACATCAGCGAGGTGCTCGCGATGTCGGTGGCGCAGGCACAGGAGTTCTTCGCCGGCGGTGACGCTGCGCTACCGGCGGCGCATCGAATCCTGACCCGGCTGAACGACGTGGGCCTGGGCTATCTCAAGATCGGTCAGCCGCTGACCACACTGTCCGGCGGCGAGCGTCAGCGGCTGAAGCTGGCGACGCACATGGGGGACAAGGGCGGCATCCTGGTCCTCGACGAGCCCACGACGGGACTGCATCTCGCCGACGTCGAGCAGTTGCTCGCCCTGCTCGACAGGCTGGTGGACGCCGGGAAGTCGGTGATCGTCATCGAGCATCACCAGGCCGTGATGGCCCATGCGGACTGGATCATCGACCTCGGACCGGGCGCCGGGCACGACGGTGGCACCGTGGTCTACGAAGGAACACCCGCGAACCTGGTCGCGGCACGGTCCACCCTCACGGGTGAACACCTCGCCGCGTACGTCGAGCGGTGACCGTCAGCCGATCGAGAAGACCGCGGCCTGAGCGGTGATCTTCTTCGCCTTGGCCAGGCGGGGGAGGTCGCTGCCGTCGCGCACGCCGGAGCCGTCCTCACCGAGCTGGGCGATGACGTCCCGAGCCCACGCCACATCGGCAGCGCTGGGTGCGAGTTCGCGGTTGACGATGGGGCCCTGATCGGAGTGCATGCACAGCTTGCCGGTCATGCCCATGGAGACGGTGAGCTGGCTGTCGCGGCTCAGCATGCTGTCGTTGACGGCGAGGGTGGGGCCGTCGATGGGGCCGGGAAGCCGGGCGGCGCGGCTCGACACGACGAGCCGGGCGCGCGGGTAGGCCATCGCAATAGGGTCGTCGCTCATGCCGGTGTCGCGCCGGAAGTCGCCGCTGCCGAACGCCAGGCGGAAGGTGGCCTCGGCGCGCGCGATCTCGGGGGCAGCCTCGAGACCCATGGCCGACTCCACCAGCGCCACGATCCGGCAACCGTGACCCAATCGGTCGGCGGTGGCCTCGACCTGGCTTCCGCTCTCGGTCTTGGCGAGCATGACGCCCTCGAGGGTGTCGATGCCGCGCAGCGCGTCGAGATCGTCGGCCCAGTACGGCGTGGTGGCGTCGTTGATGCGTACCCAGGCGCGGCCGCCGGCACGGAGCCAGGACACGACGGCATCGCGTGCGGCGGGCTTCGCGCCCGGTGCGACGGCGTCCTCGATGTCCAGGATCACGGCGTCGACGGCGGACTCCGCGGCCGGGGTGAAGAGTTCCGGCTTGCTCGCAGGAACGAGAAGCCACGAGCGCGCCTTGTCGGCGGCCACTCCAGATAGCACGGGGTTCTCCAGGAAGGTCGTCACGTGTGCAGTCCTCGCTCGGTGTGTCGCTCGTGGGTCGCGTCGAGCTGCGACTCGTACCGTTCGACCACCACTGTGCACGGCAGACAACCACACGTGAAGGTTGTGTCAATAGTGTTCACGTGCGCGACGGAACACCGACGGCCGCGACGTGAGATCGCTCACGACGGCGGCCGAGAAACTACTTGCGCTTGGCGGCCCGGCGGACCTGCAGGATGCGCACTCCACCCGCGGTGGCCATGACGAGCGCACCGGCGACCGCGGCGAGGAGCATGCCGATGCCGATGGGCAGGTCGAACGTCCAGCCGAACAGGTGAATCGGGACGCTGTCGAGGTTCTGGATGATGAACACCATCAGGACGACCAGGATGATCGCGCCCACCACGAGACCGGTGTAGAGCGCCGCCGCACGGGTGTGCTTGACGCCGTCGGGCGTCTTTCCCTGCGCCAGGCGGGTGTCCGTGGGCCCGGTCTGCTCGACGGGGAGACCCGCGGCGGTGGAGGAGGTGTCCAGAGGAGCGTCCGTGCCGGTCAGGGCGTTCGGATCGGATGCGTCGTGCGATGAGCGGGCCATGTACAGATCATGCTGTACGGAGATGGCGAATGCACGTCTGCCCCGACCGTGCCCGACAGTGTCGCCGAACAGTGAGAGAATGGTGCTCACTATGGCACCCATCGCTCTCCCTCTCGTGTTCGACGCTCCCCGTCGCGGCATGCCCGCGAAGCACCTCGCCGACCTCGACGCGGACCAGCGTCGAGCGGCCGTCGCCGAGCTGGGCCTGCCGGCGTTCCGCGCCGACCAGCTGGCGCGGCAGTACTACTCCCGGCTGGAGGCGGACCCGGCGAAGATGACCGATCTTCCGGCGTCGGTCCGCGAGAAGGTCGGGGACGCGCTGTTCCCGACGTTGCTCACGCCCGTCAAGCACATCGCCTGCGACGGCGGGGACACGCGCAAGACGCTGTGGAAGGCCGCCGACGGCACACTGCTCGAGTCGGTTCTCATGCGGTACCCGGATCGCGCGACGCTGTGCATCTCGAGCCAGGCCGGGTGTGGCATGGCCTGCCCGTTCTGCGCCACCGGCCAGGCCGGCCTGCAACGCAACCTCTCCACGGCCGAGATCGTCGACCAGGTGCGGAGCGCTGCGGCGGATCTCCGCGACGGTGCGGTCGAGGGCGGCGAGGGGCGACTGTCCAACGTCGTCTTCATGGGGATGGGGGAGCCGCTCGCGAACTACAAGCGCGTCGTCGCGGCGGTCAAACGGATCGTCTCGCCCGCGCCGGAGGGCCTCGGCCTGTCACAGCGCTCGGTGACGGTGTCCACCGTCGGGCTCGCGCCCGCGATCCGCAAGCTGGCCGACGAGGGTCTGACGGTGACGCTGGCCGTGTCGCTGCACTGCCCGGACGACGAACTGCGCGACACGCTCGTCCCCGTCAACAACCGCTGGCCCATCGCCGAGGTCCTCGACGCGGCGCGCTACTACGCCGACACCACGGGGCGACGGGTCTCGATCGAGTACGCGCTGATCCGCGACATCAACGATCAGCCGTGGCGAGCGGACATGCTGGCCAAGAAGCTCAAGCGCGCCCTGGGGGCGCTGGTCCACGTGAACCTGATCCCGCTGAATCCGACACCCGGCAGCGAGTGGGACGCCAGTCCGAAGCCGGTGGAGCAGGAATTCGTGCGACGCGTCCGTGCGCACGGAGTCTCGTGCACCGTGCGTGACACGCGGGGTCAGGAGATCGCGGCGGCCTGCGGGCAGCTGGCCGCCGAGAACTGAGCCGTCAGGAGCGGCGCGGCTTGCGGCGGAGCAGGATGTCGCGGACCAGCAGGCCTGCGATGGCCACGGCGAAGCCGACGAGCCAGATGTCCTCGACCCGGCCCGTGTGGTTACCGATGATCATGACCAGCAGGATCGCGACGGTGACCCAGCCCGCGATGCGCGAGGTACGGGGGCCTTCGCCGCTCCACCCCCACTCCGCGGACGGCACCTCGGCGGTGCTGACCTTGGTCGTGGGAACGCGCTCGACGTCCGAAGCCTGGTTGCGGCTGATGTCGGTCACGGCCGATCCTCCTGAAAGTCTGTGATGCAGGTGGTCCCTGGTGGGCTGAATCCTAGCGCGCTGTACGACCGGCCGTCGTAGGGGCAGTCGCCACGACGTGTCAGGCGGTGAGGGCCGCGATGTAGCGACCGGTCGCGATGCGCTGGGTCGCCCTGTTGAGGGGCCCGCCCAGTGCGACGACCCTGTTGCCGGGCCGCGAGAAGGCGCGGATGTGGGCGGTCACGGCGTCGGTGACCGGATCGTGTCGGACGGTGAAGCGCTCCTCACCCGACTCGGGGTGACCCGGCAGCGTGCCGTACGCGAAGCCCCGGTGGTGCGGTTCGTCGATCACCTCGACGACCCGGCACGGGATGCGGACCGGACCCAGCAGCAGGACCACCACGGTGTCGACGGTCGCCGACGCCGCGCTCGACCGCACCCGCAGCCCGGCGCCACGATGCATGTCCCACTCGACGATGCGGCGTCCGGCCCGCTCGAAGAGTTCGAGGCCGGTCCCGATGCGCTTCTCCACGTCGACGTGGTGGTAACCCGCCGGCATCGACTCGTGCGCGGTCCCTCCGATCTCGGCGTAGGTGAGGGGCGTCGAGAAGTACGAGTCCGGATCGGCGGACGGGAGCAGGGGCACGCCGTCCATCCTCACACGGTGAGCCGCAGTTGCCCGCTCACCGTGCTCTCAGTGAGGTCGTCCACACTGTCCAGGTGACGGAACAGAAGGCACGTGGGACCGACGGACCCGTGCGGGTGCTGGTGCTCGGCAGTACGGGGTCCATCGGCACCCAGGCGCTCGAGGTGATGGCGGCTCGACCGGACCGTTTCACCGTGGTCGGGCTGGCCGCCGGCGGAGGCAACGTCGATCTGCTGCGTCGACAGATCGCCGAGACCGGTGTCCGCGACGTGGCGGTGGCCGACGTCGACGCTGCGCGGACCGTGGACACGCCGGGGCTGCGCTCGGGGGCCGACGCGGCGACGTCGTTGGTCCGCGAGGTGCAGGCCGACGTGGTCCTCAACGCGCTCGTCGGGTCTCTCGGTCTGCCGCCGACGCTCGCTGCGCTGGAATCGGGAGCTCGACTGGCGTTGGCGAACAAGGAGTCTCTCGTGGCGGGCGGCTCGCTGGTCACGTCCGCGGCGGCTCCGGGCCAGATCGTTCCCGTCGACTCCGAGCACTCGGCTCTCGCCCAGTGCCTGCGCGGCGGTCGCGCCGACGAGGTGGCCCGACTGGTGGTCACGGCGTCCGGTGGGCCGTTCCGCGGCTGGGATCGCGAGGGACTCGAGTCCGTGACTCCGGAGCAGGCCGGCAAGCACCCCACCTGGTCGATGGGTCCGATGAACACGTTGAACTCGGCCACCCTGGTGAACAAGGGCCTCGAGGTGATCGAGGCGCATCTGCTGTTCGGCATCCCGTACGACCGCATCGACGTCACCGTGCATCCGCAGTCCATCGTCCACTCGATGGTCACGTTCACCGACGGATCGACGCTCGCTCAGGCCAGCCCGCCGGACATGAAGCTGCCGATCGCGCTGGCACTCGGATGGCCTGATCGCATCGCCGGCGCCGCGACGGCCCTGGACTTCACCCGAGCCCACACGTGGGACTTCGAACCACTCGACGACGAGGTGTTCCCCGCGGTCGAGCTCGCGCGCACCGCCGGCGCGCTGGGCGGCTGCATGACGGCGGTCTACAACGCGGCGAACGAGATCGCCGCCGAGGCGTTCCTCGACGGGCGCCTGTCGTTCCCGCAGATCGTGGACGTCGTGTCCGACGTGGTCGACGCCGGACGCGGCGACTGGTCCGCGGAACCGTCTACGGTGGACGACGTTCTCGCAGCGGACACGTGGGCTCGGGGCACCGCCCGCACACTCGCCGCCGCACGATCGAAAGGCTGAACGAGAAGATGGTGTTCGTTCTCGGTGTGATCGCCTTCGCGATCTGCATCGGCATCTCGATCGCGCTCCACGAGTGCGGGCACATGTGGGTGGCCAAGGCCACCGGCATGAAGGTGCGCCGCTACTACATCGGGTTCGGGCCCAAGATCTTCTCCTGGCGTCGCGGCGAGACCGAGTACGGACTCAAGGCGATCCCGGCCGGTGGCTTCTGCGACATCGCGGGCATGACGGCGGTGGACGAGCTCGCTCCCGACGAGGTCGAGCGCGCGATGTACAAGCAGAAGACCTGGAAGCGCCTCGCCGTGATGTTCGGCGGGATCGCGATGAACTTCGTGCTGGCGTTCGTGCTGGTGTACACCCTCGCCCTCGGCTGGGGTCTGCCCAATCGCGACACGACGGCCACCGTGGCGGGGACCCAGTGCGTGGCCCCGCAGAACGTCGAGGGCGACATGGCGCCCTGCTCGGGTCCCGGTCCCGCGGGTGCCGCGGGCATCCGGGACGGTGACGTCATCACCGCCGTGAACGGTGAGTCGACGCCCACGTTCGGCGACGTCGTCGCGGTGATCCAGGACGAGCGTGGATCGGTGTCCGTCACGGTCGAGCGGGCCGGTGAGACCCTCACCGTGCCCGTCGACGTGCAGGAGACGGACCGTCTCTTCGCCGTCGAGAACGGCGCACCCGACGCCACGGAGCTGCGCACGGTCGGCGCCATCGGCGTCGCCCGCACCCCACTCACCCTCGACTACGACGCGGTGTCCGCCATCGGCGGATCGGCCTCCTACACGGTGTTCATCGCGGGGCAGACGGTGCAGGCCATCGTCGATCTCCCCAGCAAGGTGGGGGCACTGTGGACGTCGATCACCGGTGGTGAGCGGGATCCGAACACTCCCATCAGCGTGGTCGGTGCCAGCGTCATCGGCGGTCAGGCGGCGGAACGCGGCCTGTGGGAGGTCTTCGTCACGCTGTTGGCGACCCTCAACTTCTTCCTCGGTGCCTTCAACCTGCTCCCGTTGCTCCCGCTCGACGGCGGTCACATCGCGGTGACCGTCTACGAGGGCATCCGGAACAAGATCCGCTCGCTGCGGGGGCTGGGCAAGGGTGCGCCCGTGAACTACCTCAAGCTGATGCCGGTGACGTACGTCGTCATTCTCATCGGCGGCGCGTTCATGCTCCTGACCCTCACCGCCGACATCGTGAACCCCATTCAGATCTTCCGCTAGAAGCGCAGGTCCGGCGTGACGGCGCGAACACACGGCGGTCCTCCCGGCGCGACTACAGTGGGGAGAGTCAGTCGGCACCAGATGCCGTCAGAAGCTCGAAAGGATCGAAGTGACCGTTGGACTGGGCATGCCGGCCGGACCCGTACCGGTGCTCACACCGCGACGGAAGACTCGTCAGCTTCAGGTGGGCAGCGTCGGTGTCGGCAGCGACTCGCCGATCTCGGTGCAGTCGATGTGCACCACCAAGACTCACGACATCAACTCCACCCTGCAGCAGATCGCCGAACTCACCGCCGCGGGATGCGACATCGTCCGCGTCGCGTGCCCGCGTCAGGAGGATGCGGACGCCCTGGCGACCATTGCGCGCAAGTCGCAGATCCCTGTCATCGCGGACATCCACTTCCAGCCGCGGTACATCTTCGCGGCCATCGATGCCGGGTGCGCCGCCGTGCGCGTGAACCCCGGCAACATCAAGGAGTTCGACGGCCGCGTCAAGGAGGTCGCGAAGGCGGCCGGTGACGCGGGCATCCCCATCCGTATCGGAGTCAACGCAGGATCCCTCGATCCGCGCCTGATGCAGAAGTACGGCAAGGCCACGCCTGAGGCGCTGGTGGAGTCGGCGCTGTGGGAGGCCGGCCTCTTCGAGGAACACGGTTTCGGCGACATCAAGATCTCGGTCAAGCACAACGACCCGGTCGTCATGGTCGAGGCCTACCGTCAGCTCGCCGCCAAGTGCGACTACCCGCTGCACCTCGGCGTGACCGAGGCCGGGCCGGCGTTCCAGGGCACCATCAAGTCCGCCGTCGCCTTCGGGTCGCTGCTGGCCGACGGCATCGGCGACACGATCCGCGTCTCGCTGTCCGCGCCGCCCAACGAGGAGATCAAGGTGGGGACGCAGATCCTGCAGTCCCTCAACCTCCGTCCCCGCAAGCTCGAGATCGTCTCCTGCCCGTCCTGCGGACGCGCACAGGTCGACGTCTACACCCTCGCCGACCAGGTGACGGCCGGACTCGAGGGCATGGAGATCCCGCTCCGCGTCGCCGTCATGGGTTGCGTCGTCAACGGTCCCGGTGAGGCGCGCGACGCCGATCTCGGTGTGGCGTCCGGAAACGGCAAGGGACAGATCTTCGTCAAGGGCGAGGTCATCAAGACCGTGCCCGAGGCGATGATCGTGGAGACCCTGATCGAGGAGGCGATGCGTATCGCCGAGTCGTACGAGTCCGACCAGGAAGCCGCCGGCGGATCGCCCGTCGTGTCGGTCAGCTGATTCTCCTCGTCTGCGGCGACATTTCCTGGCAGTGTCACCATGACAACGGGTGTGCTCGGTGTGGATCGGCGGTCACGGAGGTGGCGGGATGCTCAAGCTGCTCGGCGCTAAGGCGCTGACGAGCCGCGACACGAACGAGGTCGTCCGTGTGCTGCGCAGTGATCCCGTCGCATCGTGCATGGTGCTGGCACGTGTCGAGGAATCGGGCGTGGAGCCCCGCGACAACCACGGTGAACTGTGGTCACGCGGAGGTCCGGCATCGTCCCTGTGTTTCTCGGGAGCCAATCTCGTGCCGTTGTTCGGTACCTACGACGATCTCCGGAGTTTCGCCGAGCGCGCGTTGCGCTCTCCCCGCGTCTGCTCATCGCTGGTGGGGCGAGCCGAACTGACGCTGCCGTTGTGGGACATGCTCGCCGCGGACTGGGGGACCCCGCGTGAGGTGCGTGCCGAGCAGCCACTGCTGGCGTTGACGAGCGCGCCCACCGCCGTGGACCCCTACGTCCGACGCGTCACCGTCGACGAGCTGGACGTGTACCTCACCGCTGCCGTGGCGATGTTCATCGAGGAGGTGGGCGTCGATCCGCGCGCGGGCGACGGCGGACGCGGCTATCGGCGGCGCATCGCCTCGTTGATCGCGGCGGGTCGCGCCTGGGCGAGGTTCGAGGAGGGCCGCGTCGTCTTCAAGGCCGAGGTCGGATCGCTGTCCACCTCGGTCGGTCAGATCCAGGGCGTGTGGGTGCACCCGCTCTACCGCGGGCGCGGGCTCGGCACCGCGGGAACCGCATCCGTGGCGGCCGCGGTGGTCGACAGCGGCCGCACGGCCAGCCTGTACGTCAACAGCTTCAACGTGCCCGCCCGCCGTGCCTACGAGCGTGTCGGGTTCGAGCGCGTCGCCACCTTCTCCACAGTTCTGCTCGACTGACACGCTGTCAGGGTGAGGGCCGCGGGCGTCCCGTCGCCCTACGATGAGGATCGATGACCTCTCGTGAACACGGCCGTGCCACCCGCGTCCTGATCGTGCTCGTCGCGGCGATCACCGCGGTGGCGGCCTCGGCGTGCACCCCGAAACCGCAGGGCCCCGAGTCCGCGGCCGATTCGTTCGTCTCCGCGCTGGCCGAGCGTGACAGTGCCGCCGCGGCGCAGGCCACGGATCGGCCGGACCTCGCGACCGCCGCCGTCGATCAGGCGTGGGACGGCCTGCAGGCCGAGTCGCTCGACGCGGCGACCGGCGCGGTGAGCGTGAACGGCGACACCGCGACCGTCGACTACACCTACACGTGGCACCTTCCGAAGGACCGCACCTGGACCTACGACGGGGCCCTGCAGATGGGCCGACGCGACGGGGCCTGGGTGGTCCGGTGGAACTCGACCGATCTGCACCCCAAGCTCGGGGACACCCAGTCGATGGTGCTGCGGTCCACGTCGGCGCCGCGCGCGCGGGTCAACGAGCACGCGGGGTCGGACGTCCTGGTGCCCGGGGTGGTCCAGGGGGTGTCCTTCGACGCCGCCGAGTCGACCGACGTGGTGGGCACGGCGCGCACCCTCGAACGCATCCTGAAGCCCTTCGACGCGTCGATCACGGCGCAGTCCATCGTGGAGTCGGCGACCGCGACGCAGGGCCCGTACCGCCTGATGACCCTCCGGGACGAGGACTACGACGCCGTCGCCCCCGGTCTGCTCGCATTGTCCGGGGTGTCGGTGACGGAGCAGTCCGACCTGGTCTCCACCGATCGCACGTTCGCCCCCGACCTGGTGAGCCAGGTGAAGAAGACCGTGATGGATCGCGTCGACGGTGCCGCGGGCTGGAGCGTCGTAGCGGTCAATACCAACGGCGCCGACATCGGTGTGTTGACCGAGACGGCGCCGCAGCCGGTTCCGTCGATCAGTATCAGCCTCGACCGTCCGGTGCAGGTGGCCGCACAGAACGCCGTGAACGTGTCACGGGACCAGGCGATGATGGTGGTGATCCAGCCGTCGACAGGCGACATCCTCGCGGTGGCGCAGAACCCGGCGGCGGATCGGGACGGTCCCGTGGCCTCGACCGGCCTCTACCCACCGGGCTCCACCTTCAAGATCATCACGGCGGGTGCGGCGATCGAGGAGGGACTCGCGACGCCCGAGACCACCGTGCCGTGCCCGGGCCGCATCGTCATCGGCGAGCGCAGCGTGCCCAACTACAACGAGTTCTCCCTCGGGGACGTCTCGATGAACACGGCCTTCACGCGCTCGTGCAACACCTCGTTCGCGAAGCTCGCCAGTGAGATGTCCTCGAGTGCTCTCACCGACGCGGCGGCCATGTTCGGCGTCGGGCCCGACTACGGCGTCGTGGGTCTGCCCACCGAGTCGGGATCCGTCCCGCCCGCAGAGGAATTGGTGCAGCGCACCGAGGACGGGTTCGGACAGGGAAAGGTGCTGGTGTCGACGTTCGGCATGGCTCTCGCCGCCGCGACCGTCGCACACGGATCGACGCCCGTTCCCCGGCTGATCCAGGGGGAGGAGACCACGATCGACGGTGACCACCCGCAGATCGAGCCGGCCATGGTCGACGGACTCCGCGGGATGATGCGCTCGGTGGTCACGAGCGGCACCGCGGACCGGATCGCCGACCAGGGCGAGGTGTACGGCAAGACGGGTGAGGCCGAGGTCGAGGGCGGATCCCATGCCTGGTTCGTCGGATACCGCGGTGATCTCGCGTTCGCGACCCTGGTCGTGCGCGGTGGCAGCTCGGACAATGCCGTCGCCGTGACGCGGGACATGATCACCGCGTTGCCCGCCGGATACTGACCGCGACCGGCGGCGACTACGCTGGTGCCATGTCCGTCCGCACCGTTCTCGAACCCGGCACCGTCTCACCCGTTCTCGATGTTCCCAAGTCCGTCGAGCGTCCCGAGTACGCGTGGAAGAAGACTGCGCGCGAAGGCCACGAGCCGTGGGTGCAGACCCCGGAGACCATCGAGAAGATGCGTCTGGCGAGCCGCATCGCCGCGCAGGCACTGCAGGAGGCCGGAAAGGCCGTCGAGCCGGGCGTCACGACGGACCGACTCGACCGTATCGCCCACGAGTACATGGTCGACCACGGCGCGTACCCGTCGACGTTGGGCTACAAGGGATTTCCGAAGTCCTGCTGCACCTCGCTCAACGAGGTCATCTGCCACGGCATCCCCGATTCGACGGTCGTGCAGGACGGCGACATCGTCAACATCGACGTCACGGCGTACATCGACGGGGTGCATGGTGACACGAACGCCACCTTCCTCGCCGGGGACGTCTCCGAGGAAGCGCGCCTGCTCGTGGAGCGCACCCACGAGGCCACCATGCGAGCGATCAAGGCGGTCAAGCCGGGTCGCGCTCTGAACGTCGTCGGACGGGTCATCGAGGCCTACGCCGATCGTTTCGGGTACGGCGTCGTCCGGGACTTCACCGGCCACGGCATCGGCACCACCTTCCACAACGGCCTGGTGGTGCTGCACTACGACGAGCCCACCGTCGAGACGGTGCTGGAGCCCGGGATGGTCTTCACCATCGAGCCGATGATCACCCTCGGCGGCATCGACTGGGACCAGTGGAACGACGGCTGGACCGTCGTCACGCGGGACCGATCCTGGACCGCCCAGTTCGAGCACACTCTCGTCGTCACGGAGACGGGCGCCGAGATCCTCACCCTCCCTTGACCCTTCGCGGCGCCATTCTGGTCGCGGGAACCACCTCGGACGCGGGCAAGAGTGTCGTCGTGGCGGGGTTGTGCCGCCTCCTCGCTCGACGCGGTGTGAGGGTGGCGCCGTTCAAGGCGCAGAACATGTCCAACAACTCCGTCGTCACGTTGGACGGCGGGGAGATCGGTCGTGCGCAGGCACTGCAGGCCCGGGCATGCGGTCTCGAGCCCAGCGTGCGGTTCAATCCGATACTGCTGAAGCCGGGCGGGGACAGGACTTCGCAACTGGTTGTTCGCGGTCGTGCCACCGGCACCGTGGGCGCCGCCGACTACATGACGCACCGACAACATCTGCGCTCGGTCGTGGCGGAGGAGCTCGACGCTCTGCGGGCCGACTTCGACGTGGTGATCTGCGAGGGCGCCGGCTCACCCGCCGAGATCAACCTGCGGGCCACCGATCTGGCGAACATGGGACTGGCGCGCGCTGCGAGCCTTCCCGTGATCGTCGTGGGCGACATCGATCGCGGGGGAGTGCTGGCCCACTTCTTCGGCACTCTGGCCGTGCTCGACGCGGCGGACCAGGCCCTCGTCGCGGGGTTCGTCGTGAACAAGTTCCGCGGCGATCCCGCGCTGCTGCAACCGGGACTCGACACCCTCGAGACTCTCACGGGACGGCCGACGTTGGGCATCGTTCCGTTCAGCGACGAGTTGTGGCTCGACGCCGAGGACTCCCTCGGGACCGTGGCCGACGCACCGCTGGGCCGGCCCGCTCCTCCGATCGGATCGCAGTGGCTCCGCGTCGCCGCCGTGCGGTTACCGCGCATCTCGAACTCCACCGACGTCGAGGCCCTGGCGTGCGAACCGGGGGTGACGGTGCACTGGGCGACCGAGGCCTCCCGACTGGCAGATGCCGATCTGGTGGTGCTCCCCGGCTCCAAGGCCACGGTCCAGGACCTGGACTGGCTTCGTCGCGCCGGTATCGCGGACGAGCTGGCGCGGCGCGTGGCTCGCGGTGCTCCGGTCCTCGGGATCTGCGGCGGTTACCAGATGCTGGGGAGAACGATCACCGACGCCGTGGAGTCGGGTGCCGGGCAGGTGCAGGGGCTCGGCCTCCTGGACCTCGAGATCGAATTCGCGGCGGACAAGGTGCTCTCCCGGGTCAGCGGGCATGCGGGCGCGGTCCCCGTGACCGGCTACGAGATCCACCACGGCCGGGTGACCCGAAGCGGCGACGAGCCCTGGTTCACGGGCACCGACAGCGCACCCGAGGGCAGCATCCGTGGACGGGTACGTGGCACTCACTGGCACGGCCTGCTGGAGAACGACGACTTCCGTCGTGCCTTCCTCATGGAGGTGGCGGAGCAGGCCGGCCGCACGGGTTTCGTGGTGGCCCCGGACACCGATGTCGACGCGATGCGCACCGCTCAGGTGGATCTGTTGGCCGACCTCATGGAGAGCTCCTTCGACATCGATGCGCTTCTCACGCTCGTCGCCGAGGGCGCTCCCGCCCTGCCCGAACTGCGCGTCACGCAGTCGTCCGCCGCAGAATGACGCGTGTTCCCAGACCGGCCGCGGACGCGACGAGGAGTGGCAGCAGCACCATGGTCAGCAGCCGCGGTGCGTCGGCGACGGTCTCGATGACCGCGCCCCACCACCCCTGCCAGGTTACGACGAAGATCACGGCGCCGATCAGAACAGCTTCGGCCAGCACAGCCGTCCAGATGCCTGTCACCCGCCACCGCACGTAGATCGCGCCGGCCAGCATGCCGATGAGGTTGCACATCAGGAACGCCGCGATGAGGAAGAACAGTTCGATGGCGGCACTGCCCGCGAGAGGTGTTGCCAGAGAGAACGTCTGCATGCGCACACCGAAGCCGTCGGTCGCCGACTCCACCAGGGAGAGTGCGAACAGGCCGATCCCGAATATCAGGGCATGAACGACGGCGACCGCGACGGTGGCGGCGAAGAACTCTCTCCGTGTCACGCCCAGCCCGAGAGTGAAGGGAAACACCTGCGTGAGGATCTGAGCGAACAGAGTCAGGCCGAAGATGAAGACGAAGGTCGCCCCGCCGGTCTTGATCGACATGCTGCCATCGGGGACCAGGGAGAGAACGGCCCAGGTGATACCGACGATGACGGCCAGGATGCCGAGCGGCCACGCGAAGGCGAGCGTCCGGTAGTGGGTGTGGACGCGCATCACGGAGACGATGCGATCGCGAGCGGGGGCGGCGGGGGTGTCGAGCGCGGTGGTCATGACGGGACGTCCTCTCGGGTGTCGGACACGGCGGGCAGCGTGGCTCGTCCGCGCGAGGTGCAGTGGACGACGAACTGTTGCAACGACACGGGTTCGACGGCGAGCCCGTCTGCAGCGACCCGGTCGAGGTCTGCCTCGGTGAGCGGGCCCACGACGGTGGTGCGGGCCATCGATCCGAATGACTCACGATGCAGCACTGCGCGATCCGCGACGAGTCGCTCGACGGCGTCGGTGGACCCACCGATGGTGACCGCGCGTCCGCGAAGATTCTCCGCATCGTCGTCGACCACGACGGTGCCGTCACTGATGACGACGACGCGGTCGACGAGCTCGCTGACCTCGTCGATGAGATGGGTGGACAGCACGACAGTGCGCGGGTGTTCCGCGAAGTCCGCGAGCAGGTGGTCGTAGAACATCTCTCGGGCCACCGCGTCGAGACCGAGATACGGCTCGTCGAACAACGTCAACGGAGCGCGGGACGCGAGTCCCACGACAATGCCGAGCGTCGAGGTCATGCCGCGCGAGAGCTTCTTCACTCTGCGCTTGCGGGGGAGGTCGAAGTCCTCGGTCAGCCGGCGAGCGAAGTCCTCGTCCCAGTCACGCATCAGCGTCGCAGCGGACGAGAGGACCTGGCCGACCGTGAAGTCGTCCGGGTACTTCTGGCTCTCCTTGACGAAGCAGACGTCGCGGAGCACGGTCGCGTTCTCGAACGGCCGGGCCCCGAACACCGTGACATCGCCGTCGTCCTGCCACGTCTGACCGGTGAGAATCTGCATCATCGTCGTCTTTCCGGCGCCGTTGCGTCCCAGCAGTCCGTGGATGCGATGCTCCTGCAACTCGAAGGTCACGTTCTCGAGTGCGGCGACATCGCCGAAGGTCTTGGCGACACCGCGCACGGACGCCACCGTCGCGGTCATCCCTGTGCCTCCGAGATCACGGAATCGACGGTCGACGCCCGCGATTGGGCGTCGATCATGTCCTGGAGTTCGACGGGGCCGAGCCCGAGCTTGCGTGCCTCGGCCACGAGCGGTCGGACGTACTGCTCGGCGAAGCCCTCGCGCCGCCGGAAGCGGAGCGCATCTCGCGCGCCTGAGGTGACGAACATTCCGATTCCTCTCTTCTTGTAGAGAATCCCGGCCGTGACCAGATGGTTCAGGCCCTTGCCCGCGGTGGCGGGGTTGATGCGGTGGAAGGCTGCCAGCTCGTTCGTCGAGGGAACCTGGCTCTCCTCGGTGAGTGAGCCGTCGATGATCGAGTTCTCGATCATCTCGGCGATCTGCAGGAAGATCGGCCGGCCGTCGTCCATCACCTCGACCACTGGCCCTGGCGGCGTCGCCGCCTCGCTGGTTCATTAGTCATGTAATGGACCGTACAACCTCGGGCTCCGTCGTGGCAAGGGCTCCGATCGGACCCGGTCGGGTAGCGTCGGGTCCCATGCAGCAGCAGACCGTCTCCCTGCCCTCCGGCGATCTGATCGTGCGACTCGACGGGCCGGACAGTGGCCACGCGGTGCTGTTGCTCCCGGCCGACCACGACGGCGCAGACGTCTTCGACGACACGGCGGCGCGGCTGACGACATCGGATCTGCGCACCGTCACGCTCGAGCCCGGCGTGAGTCCGAACGACACCGATCTCGTGGCGCTGCTCGATGCTCTCGGGTTGCCGTGGGTCAATCTGGTCGGCAGGGGAGAGGGCGCCGACCGCGCCTGGTCGCTCGCCGCCCGCACGTTCGGGCGCGTGTCGAGCCTGGTCGTCATCGACCGAGGTCACCCGGCTGTTCGTGACGACTCCGGTTGCCCGGCAGTCGAATTGCGTACGACGATGGTGGTCGTGGACCCGACCTTCGCGGAGGAGGCGTCCGCGACGAGCCGCTACGTCTACGGCGACTACCGCGTCGTCACGCTCGACTCGTCGACCCCGGACGCCGCGGCCGCAGCACTGGCCACCGAGATCGTGATGCGCACCAGCGCCTGGTGATCATTCGCCGGGCGCGGTGAGGTAGTCGTTCCCCTGCGAGTCGCGGATGTGGACGATGCCGTTGTGAAGCTTCCGGTAATGCCACTGCCCCCGTGTCTTCAACCCGTGATGCCGGCGGCACAGGGGTTGAAGGTTGGCGGCGACCGTCCATCCGCCTCTCCGGGGGTCGGTGTGGTCGAACGGGACGACGTGGTCGAGGTCGCACTCCTCGCTGGGCACAGCGCAGCCTGGGTGCACGCACGCCGGATACAGGGCTGTCACCAGCGCTGCGACCGCCTCGGACGGCCGGTAGGTCAACGCGCCGGCCGGGGGTACGGCGAAGCCACCGTGGCCGGCGGGGTCGGCTACGGCGCGGTCCAATGCCGTTGGTGGGAGCGCGCGGAGATACTCGACCTGCTCCCTGGCTTTGCGGGCTGTCGTGCTGCCCAGCTTCCCCGTGGTCGGTGTCCAGCCTGCGGGCATGCGGCGGGTGCGGCGGACTTCCCGACCCGTGATCGGCACAGGCGGGTCGGGGACGGTGGGTGGGTCGTGCTCCGGGCATAGGCAGCTGCATCCCGCTCGCGGTTCAGTTCCGCCGGTTGCGGTGATGAGTGCTTGCCACGTCGCATCCCCGGCGATCCTCCGTGCAGTGTCCGCAGGAACCGGACCCCAGCCGACGAGGTGACCGGGTTCCCCTGCCAACCCCGCCGCCGTGGCGGCGTCGAGGACGATGACGGCATGATGGGCCGGTGCGGCCGGCGACGGCGCGTGGGCGCAACTCTCGTCAACGCAGTCGCACGGCAGAGGTGTGCCGGTGATGATCGCGTGCGCAGCGTCGAACAACCGCGCCGGCAGCGAACTCGGATCGGTCACCCCTCGGGCCGCCTCGACGATGGCCCGCTTCATCCCGGCGATCTGCTCTGCGGGGCCACGAACTTTCAGCTCGGCTTGACCTCGCGCCAGCTTCCTGACCGAGACGTACCGTTCCGTCGTCGCGCGCTCCCGAGCGATGCGGTGCCACTCCGCGTCGAACTCCGCGAGAATCCGATCGACCGCCGCGGCGACCGCACCCGGAGTGCACCTCGACGCGGCAGCGATCACCCGCTGCAGCAGTGCCTCGGTGGCGTTCGGAACCCCGGCAAGGGATCGGCACACCGTCCGGAACGCCGCATACGACAACCGGCCCGCATCGAACGCCTCCGCCACCGCAGGATGCGCGGTGCGGGTCAGGAACAGCCACTCGGTCACCGTGCGCGTCGACACCGACAACGCCGCCGCGACCTCCGCCACCGCACAGGTCTCAGCAGCCTCGGCGTCGAACACCCCACCCGGACCGAGCACCGCCGGCCGACGCGACGACTCCTGCACGTACGCACACGACGCCGACACGGTCCGGGCGAACGAGGCCTGGGCGTCGACCTTCGCCGACACCAACACATCGACGGAAACTGGTGCGTCGTACACGAATTCACCCCCCGGTGATGCCCCGATCAGGCCGCCCCCCGACGACCTGAACAGACAGTAACCGACACCACCGACACGGAATCAGCGTGGCGCGAGCGCGTCCGATTCAGTCGAGATCGAGTCCGAGGAGCGCGTTCTCGACCACCTCGGGCAGTGCCGGGTGGATCCAGTACTGGCCCCGTGCGACGTCGCGGACGGACTGCCCGAACGTGAGGGCCTGGATCAGCGGTTGGATCACGGTCGGCGCCTGCTCACCGATGATGTGCGCGCCCAGCAGACGGCCGGTCGCGCGGTCGGCGATCACCTTGCAGAGACCCTCGTCGTCCTCCATCGCCCAGCCGTACGCGACGTCGGCGTACTTCTGGACCTTGACCGCGATGTCGTATCCCTGGTCACGAGCCTCCTGCTCGGTGAGCCCCACCTCGGCGATCATCGGATCGGTGAACACCGCGGAGGGGACGTAGCGGTGATCGAAGCGCTTCCACCCCGTCGTGTCGTCCCACGACGGCTTCAGGACGTTCTCCTGCACCACACGCGCCTCGGCATTGGCGACGTGCTTGAGCTGGTACGGCGACGAGACGTCGCCGAGTGCGAAGACGCCCTCGGCCGACGTGCGGCCGAACTCGTCGACCGCGATGCGGCCGTCGTCGTGCAGGTCGATGCCCGCCTCGTCGGCGCCGAGCTGATCGGCGTTGGGAGCGCGACCGATCGCCACCAGCAGCGCGTCCCCGCGTACCTCGGTGCCGTCCGACAGGGACACCACGACGTCGTCGCCGTCCTGACGGACACCGGTGGCATCGACCGAGAGCCGGACGTCCCACTTGTCCTGCGCGAGCGTGGTGAACTGCTGCGAGATCTCGAGATCCGACTTGCGGAGGAGGCGCTCCTTGCGTGCCAGGACCGTCACGTGCGAGCCGAGGGCCGAGAACACGTGCGCGAACTCGGCGGCGATGTAGCCCGACCCGAGCACGATCAGCCGCTCCGGAAGGGACGGCAGCCGCATGATGTCGTCGTTGGTGTGGAACGTGACGCCGCTGTCGCGGATGAAATCCGGGACGGTGGCACGCGAGCCGCTCGCGACGACGACCTTGTCGGCGGTGACGACACGGCCGTCACCGGTGTCGATACGGCGCGGTCCGACGAAGCGCGCGTGGCTGCTGAACAGCGTCACGTTGGGCGAACCTTCGCGGCGGTACTTCTCCCCGCCGTCCGCGATGGGGTCGATCCGGCCGAAGACGCGGTCCACGATGTCGGTCCACCGCACCTTGTCGATGTGGGCGTCGATGCCGTACTTCGACGCAGTGGTGACAGCGCGGGCCACCTCCGCCGCGTAGACGAACATCTTCGTCGGGATGCATCCCACGTTGATGCAGGTGCCGCCGAAGATGGACTCCTCGAACATCGCGACTGTCAACCCGTCGAAGCGCTCGTCGAGAATCGAGTTGCCGGAACCGGTTCCGATGATCGCGAGGTCGAAATGCTGGACATCGGACCCGGTGTCCGCCGTGGCGCTCACGATCCGGTCGCCAGTTCTGCGTGGTCGCCGCCCGAGGGCGCGTCGGACAACCCGCTGCCGCGGTGCCGCAGCCAGTCGTCCATCTCGGCGAAGGCGCGTTCCAGCGGCTCGGGTGTGGAGAGGAAGACGTCGTGGCGGGCGCCCTCGATCGGGACGATCGTCGTGCGGTTGCCCAGGCATCCCGCCCACCGCGCGATCTGTCGGACGTCGAGAACGGCGTCCGCGGCGTCGACGTCCGGCACGTACGTCTTGGAGAAGCGCGTGACCTTGGATCGGAGGATGAGGGACGGCACGCCGATGTCGAGTCCCCGGTGCAGTTCCGCGTGGCCGCGACGGACCGCGCGGATCCAGCCGAGCTTGATGGGGAAGCCTGCCAACGGTTTCCACGACAGGTCGTAGTCCCACTCGCCGTTGCCACCCGAGCTGATGGAGAGGCCGTAGGTGTCCAGACCCTGACCCGGCAGCGCGCGCAGGGGAGCGACGCGGCCCAGGACACCGATCGCGACGGTTCCGACGCTGCGCACCAGAGGCGGGCCCTGGAGGTCGAACCACGGACTGTTCAGCACCAGACCGGAGATGCCGGCGGCAGCGGCACCCCCTCGGGTGCGTTCGAGACGATCGAGCCACAGCGGGACGATGAGGCCGCCCGTCGAGTGCGCCGCCATCAGGACCTCGGCGCCCGTCTCCTCGCGCACGATCGCCAGCGCCCGGTCGAGTTCCTCGTCGTACAGCGCCAGGTCGGACACGAAGTGCGGCGACTGCCCCTCGCCGATGGAGCGTCCGCACTTGCGCAGATCGAGTGCGTAGAACGCGTGTCCCAGATCGGCGAAGTGCTCGGCCAGATGGCGCTGGAAGAAGTAGTCGGTGAAACCGTGTACGTAGAGGACTGCGCCCTTCGGCGTCGCGGAACCCGTCACGGACCGCGTCAGGCGCACGAGAGTGGCCCGCACCTCGCCCTCGCCGTCCGGGTCGGAGCCGAGCGGTATGGTCAGTTGCTCGTAATCGTCACCGAGTACATCGGGCGCCCATGTAGTCACACTCACACAGTAATGGCCGCTTCGCAGGGGTGGCGAGGGGCACAATCGGGTACAGAGACGGTGACTGTCGCGGTGACGCGGCACGGCGCCGCGGACAGCAGCATCCGCACCGCACTCCCTGTCGGGAGTGCCGATGGACGAAGGAAGTCGATCCAGCAGTGGGCGAACACGATCAGAACAGTCAGTCCGGCACCAAGTCGGGATCGAAGGTGGAGAGGACCGACGTCGTCCTGATCGGCGCGGGCATCATGAGTGCCACGCTGGGCACGCTCCTCCGTCAGGTCGAGCCCACCTGGTCCATCTCCGTCTTCGAGCGTCTCGACGCCGCGGCCGCGGAGAGCAGCGACCCGTGGAACAACGCCGGTACGGGCCACTCCGCCCTCTGCGAGCTCAACTACACCCCGCAGGGCAAGGACGGCTCCGTCGACATCAGCAAGGCGCTGAACGTCAACGAGCAGTTCCAGGTCTCGCGGCAGTGGTGGTCGCACGCGCTGGAGGCCGGCGTGCTCGCCGACCCCAAGAACTTCATCAACCCCATCCCGCACGTCAGCTTCGTGCACGGCGAGGACAACGTGAAGTATCTGCGTGCGCGGTACGACGCGCTCTCGGGCAACCCGCTGTTCCCCGGTTTGGAGTACATCGACGACGAGACCGAGTTCGCCCGTCGCCTCCCGCTGATGGCGAAGGGGCGCGACTTCAGTGATCCGATCGCGCTCAACTGGTCCGACGGCGGCACGGACGTCGACTTCGGCGCACTGACCAAGCAGCTCCTCAACCACCTCGCGGTGGAGGGCGCGTCGGTCAACTTCGGGCACGAGGTCCGCGACCTGTCCAAGAACTCCGACGGCACCTGGACCGTCAAGGTCTACAACGGGCGGACCGGCGTCACGCGCAAGATCGTCACCAAGTTCGTCTTCGTCGGCGCGGGCGGCGGCGCCCTGCACCTCCTGCAGAAGTCGGGCATCGCGGAGGCCAAGGGCTTCGGCGGTTTCCCCGTCAGCGGTGAGTGGCTGCGGTGCACCACTCCCGAGCTCGTCGAGCAGCACTCCGCCAAGGTGTACGGCAAGGCCTCGGTCGGTGCGCCCCCGATGTCGGTGCCGCACCTCGACACCCGCGTCATCGGTGGCAAGCCCGGGCTCCTGTTCGGGCCGTACGCCGGCTGGTCGCCCAAGTTCCTCAAGCAGGGCAAGATGACCGATCTCGTCAACTCGGTCAAGCCGAACAACCTGTTCTCGATGCTCGGTGTCGGTGTCACCGAGATGGCCCTCACCAAGTACCTCGTCACCGAGCTGCTGCAGTCCGAGACCGACCGCGTGGAGACGCTGCGGGAGTTCATGCCGTCCGCTCAAGGCAAGGACTTCGAGCTGGTCACCGCCGGACAGCGAGTCCAGGTGATCCGTCGCAAGGGTCGCGGCGGCGTGCTCGAGTTCGGCACCGCCGTGATCAACGCGGGCGACGGCACCATCGCGGGCCTGCTCGGGGCGTCACCCGGCGCGTCCACCGCCGTGCCGGCGATGCTGGACGTGCTGAAGCGCTGCTTCTCCGACAGGTACAGCTCGTGGGAGCCGACCCTCAAGGACATGGTTCCGTCCCTGGGCACCAAGCTGGCCGAGAACCCGCGTCTGTTCGACGAGATCTGGTCGCACACCACGCGAGTGCTGCAGCTCGACACGACCTCGGCCACCGGCCGGCAGGTCGCGCACTCCGGAACTGTGTGATACCACCATCACATGACGACGGCGACTGCAACACTCAAGCGATCCTGGGCACTCGACCTGTCGAACGAGACCCTCTACGAGCTGCTCAAGCTGCGCGTGGAGGTGTTCGTGGTGGAGCAGGCCTGCGCCTACCCCGAGCTCGACGGTAAGGACCTGCTCTCCGACACCCGCCACTTCTGGCTCGAGCGCGACGGCAGCGTGGTCTGCACACTGCGTCTCCTCGAGGAGCACGACGACGGCGAGAAATCGTTCCGCATCGGGCGCCTGTGCACGCACCGCTCCTCGCGCGGGCAGGGCCACACCACGCGTCTGCTGCGGGCTGCGCTCGCGGAGGTCGGGTCGTCCCCGTGCCGCATCAACGCGCAGAGCTACCTGGTGGAGATGTACGCAAAGCACGGCTTCTACCCGGACGGCCAGGAAGTCCTCGAGGACGGCATCCCGCACACGCCCATGCGGCGCGGCGGCGGCAGTCCCTGGAGCGAAGGCGACAAGAACTGACTCGCCTGCACCGACACTGAACAACCGACGAACGTCTCGGAGAAGCCCGTGTGACTCGGGCGCGGTCCCGCCACTGTGACGTGGTCCGGCCTCCTTCAGGAGGTCGGATCACGGAGCCAGATCGCCGAGCGTTCGTGTCACTGCTGCGTGAGGAGACCACGCGCAGCATCGTCTCGACTCCTCGGCGCGGTCACCGAGGTCGAACAGGACCACACGCGTGAATCCCGGATATCCGTTCTCTGCCATCGTCGGTCAGGACCGACTGCTGTTGGCGCTCTCACTCTGTGCCGTTCACCCCGGCATCGGCGGCGTGCTCGTACGCGGTGAGAAGGGCACGGCGAAATCGACCGCCGTGCGTGCGCTGACGGCGCTGATGCCTCCCGTCACGGACTCGGCGGGCACCCGGCCCGCTCGGCTCGTCGAACTGCCCGTCGGTGCGACCGAGGACCGCGTCGTCGGGTCCATCGACTTCGAGCGCATAGTCCGCGACGGCGAACGCGCCTTCACCCCCGGCCTGCTCGCGTCCGCGGACCGTGGCCTTCTGTACGTCGACGAGGTCAATCTTCTTCACGATCATCTCGTCGATCTGCTGCTCGATGCGGCAGCCATGGGCCGTGTACACGTGGAGCGGGACGGCATCTCGCACTCCTACCCGTCGACCTTCGTGCTCGTCGGCACCATGAACCCCGAGGAGGGGGAGCTGCGCCCGCAGCTGCTCGATCGCTTCGGCCTCGCCGTGGACGTCTCCGCCTCCCGCGATGTCGACACGCGGATGACGGTCGTCCGTCGCCGACTCGACTACGAACGCGACGCCGTCGCGTTCGCCGAGGCGCATGCCGACGCCGACGCGGAGATCGCGGCCCGCATCGCCGGTGCGCGGGACCGTGTCGCCGACGTCGAGCTGCCCGACTCGGAACTGCGTCGTATCGCGGCCGTGTGTGCGGCCTTCGACGTCGACGGGATGCGCGGTGACCTCGTCGTCGCGCGCACCGCGACCGCTCACGCCGCGTGGCGGGGCGGCACCACGGTGACCGAGGACGACGTGCGCGTCGCCGTCGAACTGGCGTTGCCCCATCGGCGTCGGCGCGATCCGTTCGATGCTCCCGGACTCGCGGACGGCGAGCTGGACGACGCGATGTCGCAGGCGGACGAGGACGTGCGACGTTCGGAACCGGAGCCCAATCCTGACCCGGACGACGGCGGAGGCGCACCCGATCCCGCTGCCGAGGACGGTGCTCCCGAACAGTCGAGCTCCGACGATGCACCGTCGGCCGACGAACCGTCTCCGCGGCCGTCGACCGGTGGCAGCTCCGGAACCGCCGCGTCCGGGGACGGCTTCGATGCCCGGCTCCTGCAGATCGACGGTGTCGGCGACGGCGCACCCGGCCGTCGCTCACGCGCGCGGGTGTCCTCGGGTCGTGTCGTGCGTGCGACCGACTTCACTGGCGGCTCACTCCATCTCGTCGGCACTCTGATGCGTGCCGCGGAGCGCAGGGGAGCGGCCGAGTCCGGCCGGTTGTCCATCGCGGGCGGTGACCTGCGCGGCGTCGATCGCGAAGGGCGCGAAGGCAATCTGATCGTCTTCGTCGTCGACGCCTCCGGCTCGATGGCGGCGCGCGACCGCCTGTCGGCGGTCACCGGTGCCGTCGTGTCGTTGCTGCGCGACGCCTACCGACGCCGCGACCGCGTCGCCGTCGTCTCGGTGCGGGGCAGCGACGCGGAGGTGATCCTCCCGCCGACCCGGTCGGTGGACGTCGCCGTCACCCGACTCCGCGACGTACGCACCGGTGGCAGAACGCCGCTCGCCTCGGGCTTCCTGACGACACGCGACGTCGTCGCACGTGAGCGGGTCCGGGAGCCGGGGCGTCGTGCCCTCGTCGTCACCCTGACCGACGGCCGAGCCACCGGTGGACCCGATCCGGTGGGACGAGCCCGTCACGCCGCCGCACTGCTGGCCGCGGACAAGGTGGCCTCCGTGGTCGTCGACTGCGAGTCCGGCATGGTTCGCCTCGGACTCGCCCGTGACCTCGCGACCGCCCTGCGCGGAACCTACATCTCACTGCCCGAACTGTCGTCGGCGAGCGTGGCCGGCGTCGTCCGGGCCGCAGCCTGAGGAGATCGTTCATGCCACAGGGAGTTCCGGCACCCGGCACCGTTCCCGACGACGGCCTGACCACCAGGCAGCGTCGCAACCTCCCCATCCTCGCCGTCCACACGGGCCCCGGAAAGGGGAAGTCCACCGCCGCGTTCGGCATGGCGATGCGCGCCTGGAACCAGGGCTTCGACGTCGCGGTCTTCCAATTCGTCAAGAGCGCCAAGTGGAAGGTCGGCGAGGAGTCGGTGTTCCGCACCCTCGGTGATCTGCACGACGAGACCGGCGTCGGCGGCGCCGTGGAGTGGCACAAGATGGGCTCGGGATGGTCCTGGTCGCGCAAGCGCGGCGACGAGGTCGACCATGCCGAGGACGCACGCGAAGGGTGGGCGGAGATCGCGGCGCGCATCCGGGACGAACGGCACCGCTTCTACGTCCTCGACGAGTTCACCTATCCGCTGCACTGGGGGTGGATCGACGTCGACGACGTGGTGCGCACCCTCACCGACCGGCCCGGCAACCAGCACGTCGTCATCACGGGCCGCAACGCACCCACCGCGCTGCTCGACGCCGCCGATCTGGTCACCGAGATGTCGAAGATCAAGCACCCCATGGACGCGGGTCGCAAGGGTCAGCGCGGCATCGAATGGTGAACGATCTGCCCGCCGTCGTCATCGCGGCCCCCTCGTCCGGCAGCGGAAAGACCACCATCGCCACCGGCATCATGGGCGCACTGCGCGCCGCCGGCAGGCGGGTCGCTCCGTTCAAGGTCGGCCCGGACTACATCGATCCCGGGTACCACGCCGTCGCCGCAGGACGGCCCGGTCGCAACCTCGACGCCGTCATGACGGGCCGCGACGCGATGGTGCCCGCGCTGCGCTGGGGTGCGAGCGGTTGCGACATCGCGGTCGTCGAGGGCGTCATGGGTCTCTTCGACGGTCGCATCGACCCCCACGCCACCGGACCCGCTGCGGAGGGGTCCACGGCCGCGGTCGCCGCCGCGATCGGTGCGCCGGTGATCCTGGTGGTGGATTCGCGAGGGCACAGCCAGAGCATCGGCGCGCTGGTCCACGGGTTCTCGACGTACGACCCCTCGGTCCGCGTCGCCGGGGTGATCCTGAACCGGGTCGGCAGTGAGCGACACGAGGCGGTGCTGCGACAGGCCTGCGACCGGGTCGGCGTTCCCGTGATCGGGTCGGTGCCTCGCGCCGGCGCGCTCGAGGTGCCGTCGCGTCACCTCGGCCTGGTGACCGCAGCCGAGCACGGCTCCGCCGCGGTCGACGCCGTCGCGGCGATGACCGAGCTGGTGTCGCGCCATGTCGACGTCGACGCTCTCGCTCGCATCGCGGCGACGGCGCAGGTTCCGACGGCGGAGCCGTGGAGTCCGGACGCTGCGGTGGGGGTGCGGATCGAGGGTCCGCGTCCGGTGGTCGCCGTCGCCGGTGGCCCGGCGTTCACGTTCGGCTACGCCGAGCAACCGGAGGTGCTGCGTGCCGCGGGAGCGGACGTGGCGGTGTTCGATCCGCGCCACGACCGGTTGCCCGAGGGTGCCACCGGCCTGGTCGTCCCCGGCGGCTTCCCCGAGCTCCACGCCGCCGAGCTGGCCGCCAACGAGCCACTGCTGCACGACATCCGGGCTCTCGCCGACGCCGGGTGGCCGGTGCACGGTGAGTGTGCGGGCCTCCTGTACCTGGCCACCTCGCTGGACGGGCACCGCATGGCGGCAGTGCTCGACCTCGACGTCGAGTTCGGGTCGAGGCTCACCCTCGGCTATCGAGACGCGGTGGCGCTGACGGGGTCGGTGATGTTCGACGTCGGCCAGCGCATCACCGGCCACGAATTCCACCGCACCCACGTCGTCCGGGCGGGATCGTTCGAACCCGCGTGGGCCTGGCGGCGCGACGGCAGCACCGTGCAGGAGGGATCCGTCGGCGCCGGCGGACGGGTGCACGCGTCGTATCTGCACACCCATCCGGTGGCGACGGCCCGGGGATTCGCTCGGTTCGTGGCGGCCTGCCGGCCGAACTGACCCACAGCGTCTCGGCGCCCGTCTGGTTGCATCTCACAAACTTCTGGTGTCTACTGTCGGTCGGATACATACCGAAAGATTGTTTGCACCCGGTTTCCTGGGGAGTGCATCCGGCGAGAGGGTCCTTCACATGGTCAGCAGAATGTTCGGTAGCGCACGCGTCTCGTGGGCGAGTGTCGGATCCGTCGTCGTCGCAGCGGCGGCGCTGGCCGTGGCGTCACCGGCCGCAGCCGGTGCCACCGAGATCAAAGGGTGCGTGATCACCTCGCCGGCAGACGGCACGGTCTGCACCGGTATGGACCTGAGCGGCGCGGATCTCGCGGGCTTGAATCTGTCGGGAGCCGACTTCTCGGGCTCGAACCTCAGTGGAGCGGACCTGTCCGGCGTGGTCGGATTCGGCGGCCGCTTCACCGGCGCGAATCTGCGGGGTGCGAATCTCGCGGGCTCGTCCTTCGGCCGCGCGGACTTCCATCACGCGTCGCTGGCGAACGCCGACCTGACGAATGCAGCACTGTCGGACACGATGCTCGATCAGGCAGATCTGACGCGGACGGGCCTGAGCGGCACGGATTTCACCGTGTCCTACCTGCGAGACGCTGATCTCTCGCATGCTCGGTTCGCGGGCACGAAGTTCTTCGGCGCCCAGGTGTGCGGCGCCAACATCTTCGGTACCGACCCGTCGGCTGCGAGCAACCTCGACACGTCCTGCACGGTGTCCGAGGGTCCGGCAACCCCCCTTCCCGTTCCGGCACCTGTGCCCGGTGGGCTCTTCGGTAGTTGATCGACGTCGTCCACCGATCACGCCGCGAGCAGTCCCTCCAGGTAGTCCAGGAGCCGTGACACCTCCCGCGGGGCGCCGAGGACGACTACCTTGAGCCGGTCGCGTTGCGCGTCGTAGGCGGTGTTGACGCGCAACGGTTCACTGTCGGGTCGCGCGTCCCCGGTGGCTCTGGCGAGCAGTGCGGTCAGCCGATCCGCGGTCTCGCGGTCGACGGTGTCGATGTCGACGATCGAGGTGACCTCGACGCGATGCTCGGTGCGCAGTGTGGAGGCGGCCTGCCCGGTGAACGTCTCGAGGTCCTCGCCGGAGATGCGGTACTGCTTGCCGATGCGGACGGCGGGAAGGCGCCCGGACCGCACGTAGCCGCGGACGGTGCGCACGTGCAGCCCCAGCATGTCGGCGACATCGTCGACCGAATACATCCGCACAGTCATCCAAACAACGTAAACATCCCCTGTCGCACACGTCAATTGGGACATCTACGTGCCCCGTGGCGGCTTTTCCCGGACATGTCGTCGGGAGACTTTTCCGACAGGTTGCCGGTGAACGGCGCGGAAATCGGGCATTGGTGGCAATCTGGATCGAATGACCGACATCGACCAGAGACTGATCCTGGGGCCGTTCGTCCGCTACGTCAGTACCGATCGCGCGACCTTCTGGGTGGAGACGTCGCACTCCTGCACCGTCACGGTCACCACGTCCTCGGGCGCCTCGGTGGACGAGCGCACGTGGGGTCTCCACGGGCACCACTACGCCCTCGTCGCCGTCGAGGATCTGCCGCAGAACTCCCTCGTCGACTACACCGTCGCGATCGACGGCGAGCAGGTGTGGCCCACTCCCGACCGCCGGGCCGTCGTGCACACGATGTGCGACGACGAGCCCGTCACCGTCGCTTTCGGATCCTGCCGGCGGGGTGACACCTACAGCGACGAGGCGTTGACGCGCATCGGCGCCGACGCTCTGGTCGGGCTCGCCGACCGCGTCGCGAGCGAAGAGCCCGACACCTGGCCGGATCTTTTGGTCTTCCTCGGCGATCAGGTCTACGCGGACGATCCGTCGCCCGAGATCGTCGAGCGCCTGCACGCCCGGCGCGAGGCCGGCGAGCGTGCTGCCGGGGCCCGCTCGGAGGAGGTCGAGGACGAGATCTGCGACTTCGAGGAGTACACCTGGCTCTACCAGGAGTCGTGGGGCGACGACCGCGTCCGCCAACTGATGGCCACGGTCCCGACGTGCATGATCCTCGACGACCACGATCTGCGGGACGACTGGAACTCCTCCGCGGACTGGCGCGCGGAGGTGACACAGGCGTCCTGGTGGGAGGACCGCGTGATCGGCGCCTTCTCCTCGTACTGGGTCTACCAACACCTGGGCAACCTGTCTCCGCGCGAACTCGAGGACGACGCGATGTACGCGGCCGTGCGATCCGCCGCGAGCGACTCCGAGCGTGAGACGCTGCTCGCCGAGTTCGCCCTGAAGGCGGACGCGGAACCGTCCTCGGCGCGCTGGAGCTATCACCGCGACATCGGCAACACGCGTCTGGTGATGATCGACAGCCGGTGTTCGCGTGACCTGTCGCCCGAGCGCAGGGCCATGGTCGACGACGTCGAGTGGGCATGGGTGCGCGAGCACACGCTGAAGTCGGGCAAGGAGCACGTGCTCCTGGGGTCGTCGCTGCCCTTCCTCATGCTTCCGGGGCTGCACGCGGTGGAGCAGTGGAACGAGGCGGTGGCGCAGGGCGCATGGGGGAAGCGGTTCGGTCGGATCGGGGAGAAGCTGCGTATCGCGCTCGATCTCGAGCACTGGGCCGCGTTCGGAAAGTCGTTCGGCGACATGGTGGATCTTGTCGACGAGGTGGTCGTGGGACCGGACGCGCCGAAGTCGGTCGTGTGGTTGTCGGGTGACGTGCACTGCTCCTACGTCGCGAAGGCGGAGACCCGCGTGTCGACGTCGACGTCTCTGTACCAGCTGACGATGTCGCCGTTCCGCAATCCACTGAACCTGCCGATCCGGGCGGTCAACCGCCTGGCGATCCGTCGCCCGGTGGCGAGGATGCTCGCGCGCCTGGCGCGCGGAGCCAAGGCGGAACCCGTGCACGCGGAGTGGAGCACGGAGGCGGGTCCCTGGTTCGACAACGGGGTGATGTCGTTGACCACGGACTCGCAGGCGCTGCGTCTCGAAGTGAACCACGCCGCGGTGGTGAACGGGCGTCAGACGCTCAGCACCACGGCTCGCTACGACCTCACGCCGTCCGGGGTGCGGCAGCGCTGATCGTGCACGTGCCACGACAGGTAGGGTCTTCCGACGTGGACGCGACCGATTCTCCCTACCTCGCAGGGCTCGATCTGGCCGGTCGTCGCGTGGTCGTCGTCGGTGGGGGCAGTGTCGCGCAGCGGCGGCTCCCGCTGCTGGTGTCGTGCGGCGCGAAGGTCGTCGTCATCACCCGCGAGGCCACCCCGGCCGTCGAGGGCATGGCGAGCTTCGGTCAGATCGAGCTGGAGCTGCGCGACTATCGCGACGGCGATCTGCACGAGGCCTGGTACGCCATCGCCTGCACCGACGAGGCCGAGACCAACGCGGCCATCGTCGCGGAAGCGGCGCGCTCCCGGATCTTCTGCGTGCGCGCGGACGTGGCGAGAGACGGCACGGCGGTCACGCCTGCCAGCGCGGAGTACGACGGTCTGACCGTCGGCGTGCTCGCCAGCGGCGAGCATCGCCGGTCCGCCGCCGTGCGCAACGCCGTGCTGGACGGGCTGCAGTCAGGGGCCATCGCGGACGCACCGGAGAAGTCGATCGCGGGGGTCGCACTCGTGGGCGGTGGACCGGGAGACCCGGACCTCATCACCGTGCGGGGGCGCCGCCTGCTGGCGCGTGCCGACGTGGTGGTGGCCGACCGTCTCGCGCCGCCCGAGCTGTTGGCCGAACTGGGACCGCACGTCGAGGTGATCGACGCGTCGAAGATTCCGTACGGCCGGTTCATGGCACAGGAGGCCATCAACGACGCGTTGATTGCGCATGCCCGCGCCGGCCGGTTCGTGGTCCGACTCAAGGGCGGCGATCCCTACGTCTTCGGCCGCGGATACGAGGAACTCGAGGCGTGCACCGCAGCGGGCATTCCCGTCACCGTCGTTCCCGGCATCACCAGCGCCATCTCGGTGCCGTCCGCCGCCGGTATCCCGGTCACCCATCGTGGCGTCACGCACGAGTTCGTCGTCGTCAGCGGTCATCTGCGCCCGGATCACCCGGACTCGCTGATCGACTGGCCGTCTCTGGGCCGGTTGCGCGGCACCATCGTGCTGCTCATGGCGGTCGAGCGCATCGGAGCCTTCGCGGACGTGCTCGTCGAGAACGGGCGCGCCGCGGACACGCCGGTCGTGGTGGTCCAGGAGGGCACGACGCGGTCGCAGCGGGTGGTGCGGGCAGATCTGACCACCGTCGCCGAGCGGGTGCGTGCGGAGAACGTGCGCCCCCCGGCCATCATCGTCATCGGACCGGTGGCGGGATTCGACGCCGCGGCCGTGATCGGCGCAGCCTCGTGACCCGGCCGATGACGTATCCCGTGACCGAGCGGGCCTTCGGACTCGCGATCATCGCGCTCAGCGGCATGCAGTTGATGGCCGTGCTCGACGGCACCGTGGTGAACCTCGCGCTCGCTCCGCTGCAGGCCGAACTCGGCCTCAGCGATGCCGGTCGCAACTGGGTGGTCTCGTCGTACGTACTGGCCTTCGGCGGGCTCATGCTCCTCGGCGGGCGCATGGGCGACGCCTTCGGACGCAAGCGCATGTTCCTCGTCGGAGTCGCGCTGTTCACGGTGGCGTCCGCGGCCTGCGGACTCGCGCAGAACGAGGCGATGCTGGTGCTGGCCCGCGTGATCCAGGGCGCCGGCGCCGCGGTCGCGTCGCCCACGGCGTTCGCACTGGTGGCCACCACGTTCGCGCCGGGGTCCGTCCGCAATCAGGCCATCGCCATCTACGCGGCCATGACCGGTGTCGGCTCCTTCTCAGGTCTCATCATCGGCGGCGCGCTCACCGAGGTCTCGTGGCGGTGGATCTTCCTCATCAACGTGCCGATCGGTCTCGCGATCCTGGCCCTGGGATGGCGCGCGCTCACCGAGACGGCCGGCGAACGGGCACCCCTCGACGTGCCGGGGGCGATCCTCGCGACGCTCGGATCCACCGGTGTCGTGTTCGGCATCGTCGAGGGTCCGGAACGAGGCTGGACGGACGTCGTCACCCTCACCGCGATCGTCGTCGGTCTGTTCCTGCTGCTCGCGTTCCTCACTGTCGAGCGGCGCGCCAGGAACCCACTGCTGCCCTTCGAACTCTTCCGCGACCGGGACCGCGTCGCCACCTTCGTCGCCATCTTCTTCTCCGGCGGTGCCCTGTTCGCGATGACCGTGATCGTCGCGGTGTTCGTCCAGGACGTGTTGGACTACAGCCCGCTGCGCGCCGGCATCTCGTTCATCCCGTTCGGTGGCGGCATGGCGCTCGCCGCCGTCGCGTCGTCGTGGCTGGCGCCGCGGGTCGCACCACGCTGGATCATCGCGACCGGCGCGGTCCTCACCGTCGGGTACCTGATCTTCGCGTCGACCATCACGGTGGAGTCGACGTACTGGAAGAACCTGTTCCTCCCCATCGGCGGCATCGGTTTCGGCGTCGGACTGGCGGTCATCGCCCTCCCGCTCTGCGCGATCGCCAACGTCGACCAGAAGAACATCGGGCCACTCACCGCCATCTCGCTCGTCGCGCAGAACCTGGGAGGCCCACTCGGCCTCGCTGTGGTCAGCGCGATGGCGGCGTCGAAGACGCTCTCACTGGGCGGTCGGACGGGCTCGGCCGTCGACATGACCCGGCCGGAGATCGTCGCGTTGGGAGAGGGCTACACGTTCGCTCTTCTCGGCTGCGCCGTTCTCGCCGCGGTCGCCGCCGTCTCGGCGTTGTTCATCCGCTACAGCGCGGCCGACGTCGCCCAGGCCAAGGCAGCCCAGGACGCGGTTCACCGCTGACGGTCGGCGGGCAGGTCCGCCTCGTTCGCCGCCGCGCGCCCGGACTCCCATCCCGCGAGGTCCAGCCGGGGTCCACGGACCGACCGGGTGGCCGGGAACAGTCGCTCGACCTCTGCCTCGACGGCCACCGTCTGCGTCGCCAGCATCGGCAGCAATTCGCCGGACCGGCGACTCGCCTCCTCGAGGGCCAGCGCGTCCGACTCGGCGAGGCGTTCACCCAGCCGCACGGCATAGGCCCACAGGAACGCGGTGTCGAAGCCGGATGCGGCCTTCTTCCGCCGAGCCGGTCGGGGAGCGCGAGCCAGAGCGCGCGCCGCCTGCACCGAGAGGGAGGTGAAGAGCATCTCGGTCTGCTCCACGTCGACGGGTGCACCCACCACCGTCGCGAGGGCGTGATCGGTGTCCCAGACCACCCGGGTGCGGTTGACCGTCGCCACCACGTGCAGCAATTGGGCACGCGCATCCGCGTGCGGATTGTCGACGTGCACACGCCTGCTCACGACGTCGGTCCGGCCCTCGGCGAGCACGAGGGTGTCGACGGAGTACTTCGTCATCAGTTCCTGCGCCTTCGCGGTGAACGCATCGGCCTCCTCCTCGAACTCGGTCGAGTCCGCCTTGGCGAGAAGCCCCCTGATGCGCCCGAGCATGCCGGACCCGACGACGGTGTCGGGCGGCAGCAGGCGTGCGGTCCGGGCCGACGGCCACTGCGACGGCAGCGCGCCGATCCGGGTGAGTCGGGGCAGGCTCTGCCACCGCCCGAGCAGCGTGAGCACGGCGATCCACTGGTCACTGACGGCGATGTAGTCGGACGCACCGCCGAGGCGCAGACGCGCGGCGAGCAGACTCGGAGACGCGTCGACGGGCGACTCGACGTCCGGGCGCAGCGCCCGGATCGCCTCGACCTGGCGCACCCAGCTCTCGGGCGCGCGCGAGGTGGCGTCGGAGAGCTCGGCCTCGTGCAGGAGGGCCGCCGCGGCGAGTCCGGTGACCTCGGCGGTGCAGTGGCGGCGGACGACGTGCAGCAGGTCGAGCGGTTGCCACCCCTCCTCGTACAGCGCCGTGATCGTGGACAGGAGCGTGACGGACCCCTGAGCGAGGGGATCCGCGTCGGTGCAGGCGACCAACTGGTCCGCGACGTCGTCCACCACGCGTTGCGAGGCGGTGCGACCGACGGCGGCATCGGCGCCGCGCTGCAGCAGTTCCGGGACCGGGTTCATTCGGTCAGCACGATCACCTCGGTCGGCGATGCGACCTCGGCTCGGAGTCCTGCACGGACGGCGACCGCGGCGACGGCCCGTGCGCTCGTGGGTTCCGCGCGGGTGACGGTCAGCGCCCGTGCCAGCAGTCCCTTGTGATGCTTGTTGAAATGGCTGACGACGGTGCGGGATCCGTCGGGTTGCTCGGTGAGCACGGTGGCGGTGACCGCGCCGGGTATGGGGCCCAGGTCGCGGTAGATTCCCGAGCGCAGATCGACGACGAGACCGTCGGCCGCGGCGGTGACCGCCGCGGGCAGCACCGGCTTCCACAGGGCGCGGAGCGTGGGGAGCCCGGGCAGTGCGGACCCGCCCGAGAGCCGGTACGCCGGAACCGGATCGTCCGCTCGCACCGCACCGAAGAGGGCGGACCCGATCGCGAGGCGCTGCCGAGCCTTGGCCTTCTGCGCCCGGGTGAACGATGCCGCGTCCAACGCGTCGAACAACACTCCGGTGTAGCGCTCGAGAGCCGGTCTCGTCGCCGAGACCGTCAGGGCCGCATTGCGCTCGATCTCGTCGTCCTGCTTCGGCGAGAGTCCCAGGGCCGTGCGGGAGGCCGCGGGATCGTCGGCGAGGGACACGAGAGCGTTCACCAGCGTCGATCGGACGTCGGTGAGCTGCGGAAGCCACAGCCGGTCGAGATCGAGCGGATCACCGCGGCCGCCCGCGGACTTGGTTTCGGACGGTGGCAGAAGAACGAGCACGGCAGGAACGGTACCGACACACCCACGGACTAGGCTGTGCGCCTGTGATCACCCGTCTGTCCCACCTGTTCCTGCGCACGCTCCGCGACGATCCCGCCGATGCCGAGGTACCGAGCCACAAGCTCCTGGTGCGCGCCGGCTACGTCCGCCGCATCGCTCCCGGTGTGTACTCGTGGCTGCCGCTCGGGCTCCGGGTGCTGCGCCGCGTCGAGCAGGTGGTGCGCGAGGAGATGAACGCGATCGGTGGCCAGGAGATCTCGCTGCCGGCGCTGCTGCCGCGCGAACCGTACGAGGTGACCAACCGCTGGACCGAGTACGGCGACGGGCTGTTCCGGCTCAAGGATCGCAAGGGCGTCGACATGCTGCTCGGGCCGACGCACGAGGAGCTCTTCGCGCTGACGGTCAAGGGGGAGTACAGCTCCTACAAGGACCTGCCGGTCACGCTGTACCAGATTCAGACCAAGTACCGCGACGAGGAGCGTCCGCGGGCCGGCATCCTGCGCGGCCGTGAGTTCGTCATGAAGGACTCGTACTCGTTCGATCTCGACGAGGCGGGTCTGAAGACCTCTTACGAGGCCCACCGCGAGGCGTACCAGCGAATCTTCGAGCGCCTCGGTGTCAGCTACGTCATCGTCGCGGCCACGTCCGGTGCGATGGGCGGGAGCGCGTCCGAGGAGTTCCTCGCGGAATCGGTCGTCGGCGAGGACACCTACGTGCGGTGTGTCGAGTCCGGGTACGCCGCGAACGTCGAGGCCGTCACGACGCCGGCTCCGCCGTCGATCCCCCTCGAGGGCCTGCCGCAACCGACGGTGCACGAGACCGGCGACACCCCGACCATCGCGACGCTCGTCGACTGGGCGAACGGTGCGGATCTCGGCCGCACGGTCACCGCGGCGGACACGCTCAAGAACGTGCTGCTCAAGACACGTATACCCGGCGGTGAGTGGGAACTGCTCGCCATCGGCGTTCCCGGTGATCGTGACGTGGACGAGAAGCGCCTCGAGGCCTCCCTCGCCCCCGCCGAGTTCGTCATGCTGGGCGACGCGGACTTCGCCGCCAATCCGTTCCTCGTCAAGGGTTACATCGGACCGAAGGCCTTGCAGGACAACGGCGTGCGTTACCTCGTCGACCCTCGCGTCGTCGACGGCACGGCGTGGATCACCGGGGCGAACGAGAAGGGCAAGCACGTCGTCGACCTGGTCGCGGGCCGCGATTTCGTCGCGGACGGCACCATCGAGGCCGCCGAGGTGCGCGACGGTGATCCCTCTCCGGACGGCCGCGGCGCACTGGTGTCCGCTCGCGGCATCGAGATCGGCCACATCTTCCAGCTCGGTACCAAGTACACCGACGCCTTCGCGGTCGACGTCCTCGGCGAGAACGGCAAGCCCACCCGCCTGCTCCAGGGCTCGTACGGCGTCGGCGTGTCCCGCCTGGTGGCTGTCATCGCCGAGCAGATGCACGACGACAAGGGTCTGCGGTGGCCCGCGTCCGTCGCACCCGCCGACGTGCACATCGTCATCGCCAACAAGGACGTGGGCGCGCGCGAGGGTGCCGAGGCGCTCGCCGTCGAACTCGACGCACACGGACTCGAGGTCGTCCTGGACGACCGTCCCAAGGTGTCTCCCGGTGTGAAGTTCAAGGATTCCGAGCTCATCGGTGTGCCGCTCGTCGTCGTCCTCGGTCGCGGCTGGGCGGACGGCACCGTCGAGCTGAAGGATCGCTTCACCGGTGAGGCTCGCGACGTTCCGGCCGAGTCGGCGGGCCGGGAGGTCCTGCGCGCAGTCGGGCGACCCGTGTGAGCACCTCGTCGTCGAGCGAGTCTCTCCCTGCGGTCCTGACCCGGCTCGTCGACGCTCGCCGAGTCCTGCTGATCGCGCCGATACACGGACGCTCGGCCGCTCTCGCGGCCGACGCGGTCGGCGAGCGCGGCTCCGTCGTGGTGCTCGCCGCGGACGAGAGTGTCGCGGCCGTCCAGGCCGACACGGAGGCGGCACGAGGCCGGGTGGAGATCGTCGCCGGCGAACCCGCCGGATCGTTGCCGCAGCTCCGCACGGACGACGACACGACCTTCGGTGTGGTGTCCGCCGACGTCTCGCGGGCCGGTGCGGCCGAGGCCGTGCAGTACCTCGAGTGGGCGCTGGTGCTCGGTCGACCCGGGACCGCCGTGGTGGTCACCGGTGACGCCGACGGGGCGACGTGGACAGCGGTGCAGGACATGGTCGACGGTCACCCACGGCTCGCCGCGGCGTCGTGGACCGCGGGCACCGCGGTGATCGTCGCCGCCGTGACCGATCAACCCTGAGTCGAGGTCCCGACCGGCGGAGGGGTCAGGTCGCCGGAGTGCCGGGAAAGGCCACCGTCGACGGGAAGATGCCGAGGATCGCCTTCCACGCCGAGGCGCGCCGAGCTGAGTCCGTGAGGGCGACGATGCCGATGTCGCGGGTGTGCCCGGACTGGGCCCGTTCGACGACCGACCGCCAGGCGACTGCGGCGTCGTCCTCGACCTGCGCCGCGAGCCGTGCCGCCGCCACCGCGTCGGTCACCGGGAACGGCACCGTGTACCCGGCCGCGGGCTCCGGTGCGGTGACGCTGGCCGCGGTCAGGGCGTCGATGGTGCCGTCGCGCCGCGCTCGGTGGTCGGCGGCGTACTGCGCGACCATCGGATCGCGGGTGGGGTTCGAGAACGCCGCGATGACGCCGTACGCGAAGACGGCGGCGAACTCCACGTTCAGCGCGTCCACGAGGGCCTGCTGCTCCGGGCCGAGATCACTCATCCGGCCACCGCCGCGGACGCCAGCGTGCACGCGGCACTGATCGACCCGAGCAGGCCCGCTCGGTAACCGGACAGCGCACGCGCGTCGTCGGCTGCGCTGCGGCCCGCGTCCGACAGCGCCGTGGACAAGTCGATGAGAGCCGGAGCCGACACCGGCTCGGCAGTGCCGGTCGCCGCAGTGGCGGTCCCGGACACCGTGGGCGGGGGAGTGAGACGTGCGATCTCGGTGTCGAGTGCGTCGGCGTGGGCGGTCCGCTGATCGGCGATCACGGTGAGAGTGTCGACCGCCGCCGGGTTCTGCGCGATCGCCGCCGCCGCGGCGGCCGCGTCGCGGCGGGCCCGGGCGGCATGAGCCGCGAGCGGATCGGGCTGCGCCGCCTCGTCGTCCTGCGTACCGTCCGAGCACGCGACCGTCGAGGCGAGGATCGTCGTGCCCGCGACCACTGCCGCCGCACCGCGCAACATCGTGCGCCGCGAGAGCGTCGGGAGACTGCGGCCGTGCAGGAAGACCGGTCGGTGCGGAACTGTCGGTGGCACCCGGTCATCGTGCCAGACACGGACACCGTCCCCGCGCCGGACACGAGCACTCTCGGCGCGACGACGCAGCGTGTCGGGAGACGCGCCCCGGTCGCGGTATCGTGGTCCCTTCCCAGTTCGCCGGTGGCGAGCTGTACAACTTCAGCGAGGAGTGGTCGAGCGATGCCGGTTCCATCCAGGGAGAGGGTCGTCGCACTCCTCTCCGCACACGTGGCGGGCCCGGGGTTCACCGACGGCGATCTCGATCTCGAGGACGTCACCGTGTCGAAGGCCGGTGCTCACAGCGTCGTCAAGGTGATCGTCGATCGGGATTCCGGATTCGAGCTCGACGCGCTCGCTCGGCTGAGCCACGAGATCTCCGACATCCTGGACGCGGCAACCGAATTCGGGGACACCGCGTACAACCTCGAGGTGACCACGCCCGGTGTCGACCGACCCCTGACCGAGCCTCGCCACTGGCGTCGTGCTCGCGGCCGGATGGTCACCGTCATGCTCGGGGACGAGACAATCGACGCCCGCGTCGGGGAGCTCAGGACCTCGGAGGGCGGTACGACCGAACTGGATCTCGTTCTCCGCTCGCGCACCGGTCCGACGCTGCGCACCGTGCCGCTCGACGCGGTCACGTCGGCCACCGTGCAGGTGGAGTTCAAGAAGCCCAATCCTGCGGAGCTCGAGATGGCGGGCGGCGTCACGCCCGGACGCTTCGATCCGCTGAACCCGCCGGAGGAGCCCGTCTCCGGTGACGAAGACGACGACACAGACGACGAAAGCCGATAACGACGTGAACATCGACATGACTGCCCTCCGCGCGATCGAGGCGGAGAAGGGCATCACCATCGACGCGGTGATCGAGACGCTGCAGAGTGCGCTGCTCACCGCGTACAAGCACACGGCCGGTCACCGGTCCGACGCCTACATCGACGTGAATCGCAAGAGCGGCGAGGTCCGCGTCATGGCACGCGAGACCGACGAGAACGGGAACTTCGTCTCCGAGTGGGACGACACCCCCGAAGGGTTCGGTCGCATCGCCGCGACCACCGCGCGTCAGGTCATCCTGCAGCGACTCCGAGACGCCGAGAACGAGAAGTCGTTCGGTGAGTACTCGACGCACGAGGGCGAGATCGTCGGCGGTGTCATCCAGGCCGACGCAAGGCTGAACGCACGCGGCACGGTCGTGGTGCGGATCGGCAGCGACTCCGAGGGCGTGGACGCGACCATCCCGCCGGCGGAGCAGGTGCCCGGTGAGACGTACGAGCACGGCGACCGGATCAAGTGCTACGTCGTGGGCGTCACCCGCGGCAATCGCGGCCCGCAGGTCACCCTGTCCCGGACGCACCCCAACCTGGTCCGCAAGGTGTTCGCGCTCGAGGTGCCGGAGATCGCGGACGAGTCCGTGGAGATCGTGTCGGTGGCCCGCGAGGCGGGACACCGGTCGAAGATCGCCGTGCGGACGTCGGTGTCCGGCCTCAACGCCAAGGGCGCGTGCATCGGTCCGATGGGCCAGCGTGTCCGCAACGTCATGAGCGAGCTGGCCGGCGAGAAGATCGACATCATCGACTACGACGACGATCCCGCCGTGTTCGTCGGGAATGCGTTGTCACCGTCGAAGGTTGTCTCTGTCACGGTCGTCGACGCGGCTGCCCGCGCCGCTCGTGTGGTGGTGCCCGACTACCAGTTGTCGCTCGCGATCGGCAAGGAAGGTCAGAACGCGCGGCTCGCCGCGCGCCTGACCGGGTGGCGTATCGACATCCGGAGCGACGCCGCGCCGACCGAGGACGATCACTGAGTCGGCGCGCGCGAGCGGGCGACGTTCCGAACCGGACCGAATCCGCGTTAGACTGTGACACGGCTCGACACGCGTTGTCCGACGACACCGCGTCCGCACCAGCTGGACCGGTGCGTACGTGCGTAGGATGCAGACAGCGCGAGTCGCCTTCCGCCTTGGTGCGGATCGTCGCCGGCGTCTCCGACACCGGCACGGTCGGTGCCGTGGTCGATCATCGCCGCAGACTGCCCGGCCGGGGTGCATGGTTGCATCCCGACGCGACTTGTCTGCAGCAGGCGGAGCGACGTCGAGCCTTCGGGCGTGCCTTGCGCGTGACCGGTCCGCTGGACCTGTCCGCGCTTGCCCGAGAGTTCGCACCGTGACGGTGTGGACCACACCCGATCGACCGGCCGAACGGTCGCGGCACCTCGCCGCGCCACGAGGAGAACAGGTACACGAATTCATGAGCACACCGTGAAGCACCGACGATGAACATCGTTTCGAGATAACCCGAGGTCGTGCGGGCGCCTGCCATAGGAGCCGCGCTCGACCTCTCAGTGAGGAGAGCAGTGGCAGGCAAGGCCCGCGTGCACGAGTTGGCTAAAGAACTCGGTGTCACCAGCAAGGATCTACTCGCCCGGCTGAAAGAGCAGGGCGAGTTCGTGAAGTCGGCGTCGTCGACCGTGGAAGCACCGGTCGCGCGACGTCTCCGTGAGTCGTACCCGTCCGCGTCCGGCGACGCGGCACCGTCGACCGGCGCCCGTCCGTCCGGAAACGGCGCAGGCCCGAAGCCGGGCGGCCCCCGCCCCGGTCCGAAGCCGGCTCCGGCGGCCCCCGAGGCACCGGCCGCAGCAGCACCCGAAGCGCCCGCCGCGCAGGCTCCGGCCCCGTCGGCTCCCGCCGCCCCGGCACCCGCTGCCCCGGCTCCGACACCCGCAGCACCTGCCGCTCCCGCGGCACCGGCTGCTCCGGCGGCACCCGCCCCCGAGGCACCGGCAGCGTCGGCGCCCACAGCGCCCACAGCGCCCGCTGCTCCCGGCCCCAAGCCGGGACCGAAGGCACCGCGCGTCGGCAACAATCCCTACTCGTCCGCACCCGTCGAGCGCCCCGCGCCGCGTCCCGCTCCGGGACAGGCCGGTCCTCGACCCGGCGCCCCGCGTCCGGCTCCGGGCCAGGGTGGACCTCGTCCGGCCGGCGGCGCACCCGCTCAGGGTGGAGCAGGTCGTCCCCCCGCAGGTCAGGGTGGACCTCGCCCCGGCGGACCCCGTCCCAATCCCGGATCGATGCCTCCTCGCCCGAACCCGGGTGCCATGCCGAGCCGCTCGGCTCGTCCGGCTCCCGCAGCCGGCGGTCGTCCGGGTCGTCCCGGCGGCGCACCGGGCGGTCGTCCCGGCGGTGCCGGTGGCGGCGGCGGTTACCGCGGTGGCGGCGGTGCACCCGGCGCTCCCGGTGCCGGCGCACCTGCCGGTGGCGGCTTCCGTGGTCGTCCCGGTGGCGGTGGCCGTCCCGGCCAGCGCGGCGCCGCGGCAGGCGCGTTCGGTCGTCCCGGCGGCGCAGTCCGTCGTGGCCGCAAGTCGAAGCGGGCGAAGCGCGCCGAGTACGAATCCATGCAGGCTCCCGCAGTCGGTGGCGTGCGGTTGCCCCGCGGCAACGGTGAGACGATCCGTCTCGCTCGCGGCGCATCGCTGTCCGATTTCGCGGACAAGATCGACGCGAACCCGGCTGCACTCGTGCAGGCGCTGTTCAACCTCGGCGAGATGGTGACGGCGACTCAGTCGGTCAACGACGAGACGCTCGAACTGCTCGGCGGCGAGATGAACTACGTCGTCCAGGTCGTGAGCCCGGAGGACGAGGACCGCGAACTGCTGAACTCGTTCGACCTCACCTACGGCGAGGACGAGGGCGGCGAGGACGAGCTCGAGCAGCGTCCCCCCGTGGTCACCGTCATGGGTCACGTCGACCACGGCAAGACGCGACTGCTGGACTCGATCCGTAACGCCACCGTGCGTGAGGGCGAGGCCGGTGGCATCACGCAGCACATCGGTGCCTACCAGGTCCTCACCGAGCTCGAGGGCAACGAGCGTCTGGTCACCTTCATCGACACCCCCGGTCACGAGGCCTTCACGGCCATGCGTGCCCGTGGTGCCAAGGCCACCGACCTCGCGATCCTCGTGGTCGCGGCCGACGACGGCGTCATGCCGCAGACGGTGGAGGCGATCAACCACGCCCAGGCAGCAGACGTGCCGATCGTGGTCGCGGTCAACAAGATCGACAAGGAAGGCGCGAACCCGGACAAGATCCGGCAGCAGCTGACCGAGTACGGCCTCATCGCCGAGGAGTACGGCGGCGACACGATGTTCGTCGACATCTCGGCCAAGCAGGGCACCAACATCGATGCCCTTCTCGAGGCAGTGCTGTTGACGGCCGACGCGGCGCTCGATCTGCGCGCCAACCCGGACATGGACGCACAGGGTGTCGCCATCGAGGCACATCTCGACCGTGGTCGCGGACCGGTGGCCACCGTGCTCATCGCTCGCGGAACCCTGCGTGTCGGTGACTCGATCGTCGCCGGCGATGCCTACGGTCGCGTCCGTCGCATGGTCGACGAGCACGGCGAGGACGTCATCGAGGCGCTCCCGTCGCGTCCCGTTCAGGTCATCGGCTTCACGTCGGTGCCGGGTGCCGGTGACAACCTGCTCGTCGTCGACGAGGACCGCATCGCCCGTCAGATCGCGGACCGCCGCAACGCTCGCAAGCGCAACGCGCTGGCAGCGAAGTCGCGCAAGCGGATCAGCCTCGACGATCTCGATGCCGCACTGAAGGAGACGTCGCAGCTCAACCTGATCCTGAAGGGCGACAACTCCGGCACCGTGGAGGCCTTGGAGGAGGCGCTCGTCGGTATCGCGATCGACGACGAGGTCGAACTGCGCGTCATCGACCGCGGCGTGGGTGGTGTCACCGAGACCAACGTCAACCTGGCGTCGGCGTCCAACGCGATCATCATCGGCTTCAACGTCCGTGCCGAGGGCAAGGCGACGGAGCTGGCGAACCGCGAGGGCGTGGACATCCGGTACTACTCGGTGATCTACCAGGCGATCGACGAGATCGAGAAGGCGCTCAAGGGTCTGCTCAAGCCGGTCTACGAAGAGGTCACGCTGGGCCAGGCCGAGATCCGCGCGCTGTTCCGTTCCTCGAAGGTCGGAAACATCGCCGGTTGCCTCGTCACCTCGGGTCTGGTGCGCCGCAACGCGAAGGCTCGACTGCTTCGTGACAACAACGTGGTCGCCGAGCTCGTCACCATCTCGTCGCTCCGGCGCGAGAAGGAGGACGCCACCGAGGTCCGCGAGGGCTACGAGTGTGGTCTGACGGTGACGTACTCCGACATCAAGGTCGGAGACGTCGTGGAGGCGTACGAGCTTCGGGAGAAGCCGCGCGACTGATCGACGAGAACGTACGGGTGTGGCCCGCGGCATGTCCGCGGGCCACACCCGTTCGTCGAAGACGGTGTCCGACCCTGCTATCGATGAGGTGCTCGTGTTTCTCGGTGCTCTCGAACTCGACATCCTACTCGGCGACGTACATTCGCTGAAGGAGAAACGTTCGGTGATCAAGCCCGTCGTCGCTGCCCTGCAGCGCTTCGGTGTGTCGGCTGCCGAGACCGGGGAACAGGAGCGTTACCGTCGTTCGATGGTGGGTGTCGCCATCGCCACCGGGGACGTCGCCCACCTGCACGAGGTACTCGACTCGTGCGAGCGACACGTGGCCGAGAGGCCGGAACTACAACTACTCGCAGTTCGGCGCCGAGTGTTCGGGCCAGAGGACTGATGGACGAAGGAGACGCATCGTGGTGGACCAAGCCCGCGCTCGTAAACTGGCCAAGCGCATCGGTGCGATCGTCGCGACGGCCATCGATCACGAGATCAAGGATCCGCGGCTGTCGTTCGTGACGGTCACCGACACCAAGGTGACCCCGGACCTGCACGACGCCACCGTCTACTACACCGTGCGCGGCGAGACGCTCGACGCCGAGCCCGATTTCCAGGCTGCCGCTCTGGGTCTGGAGAAGGCCAAGGGCGCTCTGCGCACCAAGGTCGGTGCCGGTACCGGCGTGCGCTTCACCCCGACGCTGACCTTCCGTGCGGACACGGTGCCCGACACCGCGCGCCACATGGAGGAACTGCTCGAGCGTGCCCGCCAGATCGACGACAAGGTGGCTCAGGCCGCTGCGGGGGCGCAGCCCGCCGGTGATCCGGATCCGTACAAGGTGCCTCGAAGCGACACCGACGAGCTCTGAGACCCCGGTGACCGACACGCTGCGCGCAGACATGCAGAAAGCCGTCCGTCTTCTCGAGGACGCCCGGACGGTGACTCTGCTGTGCCACGTGCAACCCGACGCCGACACCATCGGCAGTGCGCTCGCCCTGGCCATCGCGCTCTCGCGACGCGGCGCGCGGCCGACCGTGTCCTTCGCGGCGCCCGCCTCGTTGCCCGAGTCGATGATCGGTCTGCCGGGAGCGGAGTTCCTGGTGCCGCCCGCCGAGGTCCCGACGGACGCGGATTTGGTGGTCACCGTGGACGCCGGCAGTCGAGGCAGGCTCGGGTCGCTGGGTGACCGGTTGGACGGCGCCGTGTCCCTGGTCGTCGACCATCACCGGTCCAACACCTTCTACGGCACGCATCACGTGATCGATGCGAGTGCGGAGTCCACCACAGCGGTGGTCGCCGTGCTGTTCGACGAGTGGGGCGTCGAGATCGACCGGGACCTCGCGCACTGCCTGTTCGCCGGCCTCGTGACCGACACCGGATCGTTCCGCTGGGTCCGGCCGGGCTCCCACCTGCTGGCCGAGCGACTTCTCGCGACCGGGATCGACGGCGCCGCCATCTCGCGCCGCCTGCTCGACACCCACCCCTTCGCCTGGCTGCCGATGCTGGGCGCCGTCCTGGGCTCGGCGCGCCTGGTGCCGGACGCGGCCGGCTCGCGTGGGCTCGTCTACGCGATCGTGCGGCTCGAGGACTCTCGCGGACTGCGTCCCGAGGAGATCGAGAGCGTCGTGGACATCGTGCGCACCACCGCGGAGGCCGAGGTGGCCGCCGTGTTCAAGCAGAACGAGGCGGGCTGGGCCGTGTCGTTGCGCGCGAAGAGCAGTGTCGACGTCTCCGTCGTGGCGTCCGCGCTGGGTGGGGGCGGCCACAAGTTCTCCGCCGGCTACACCGCGACGGGCCCGATCGAGGACGACGTCGACGCCCTGGTCGCCGCGCTCGGGTGACCGATCGCTCCGCCGTGGACGGGCGGGTGTCCGCTCGCACCCTGTTCGGCCTCGCGTTCCCCGCACTCGGCGTCCTGGTGGCCGAGCCGCTGTACCTGCTCTTCGACTCCGCGGTGGTGGGTCGACTCGGTGCGCTCCCACTCGCGGGTCTGGCCGTCGGTGGCCTCGTTCTCGCCCAGGTGAGTACGCAGCTGACGTTCCTCTCGTACGGGACGACCGCGCGCGCGGCACGGCTGCACGGTGCGGGCCGGGACGACGACGCCCGCAACGAGGGCGTCCAGGCCACGTGGCTCGCAGTGGTGCTGGGCCTCCTGCTGATCCTGGTGGTCCAGCTCTTCGCGAACCCGATCCTGTCGGTGCTGGGCGGCGGGGGAGACATCACCGCCGAGGCCACCACGTGGCTCCGAGTCGGCGTGCTCGGCACCCCGTTGATCCTCGTCACGCTCGCCGGGAACGGGTGGATGCGCGGCGTGCAGGACACCGTGCGGCCGTTGCGGTACGTGGTGGCGGGGCTCGCACTGTCGGCCGTGCTGTGTCCCGTCCTCGTGCACGGTCTGATCGGCGTTCCGGCCCTCGGCCTCGTCGGGTCCGCCATGGCCAACGTCATCGGCCAGGCCGTCGCAGCGACGCTGTTCGTCTCCGCCCTGATGCGCGGGCCGCGGACCCGCTCGCTCCGGCCGGATCTCGCGATCATCCGCCGCCAGCTCGTCCTCGGCCGGGACCTCGTGCTCCGCTCGTTCGCCTTCCAGGCCTGCTTCCTGTCCGCGGTGACCGTGGCGTCCCGCTTCGGTGCCGGTGCGGTCGGGGCCCATCAGGTGGTTCTGCAGTTGTGGAATCTCGTCGCGTTGATGCTGGACTCGTTGGCCATCGCCGCACAGTCCCTGGTCGGCGCCGCGTTGGGAGCGGGCCGTGGCCGCGCCGCGTCGATGCTCGCCTCGCGGGTGACCGCGTGGTCCGTCGGTTTCGCCGTGGTGCTCGCAGGACTGTTCGCCGCCACCCACGCCGTGATCCCGCCGCTCTTCACGTCCGACTCGTCGACCCTGGCGAGCATCGACGGCATCTGGTGGTTGTTCGTCGCGCTGATCCCCGTCGCCGGCGTCGTGTTCGCCCTCGACGGTGTGCTGCTCGGGGCCGGGGATGCCGCCTTCCTGCGGAACGCGACTCTCGCGAGCGCCGTCGTCGGATTCCTACCGCTGATCTGGCTCGCGGCGATCCTCGACTGGGGGTTGCCGGGAATCTGGGTGGGCCTGATGGTGTTCGTCAGCCTGAGAGCGGTCTCCGTGGTCTGGCGGACCGCGTCGGGCGCCTGGATCAGAACGGGGACCGATACCGTCGGGAGCCGAACATCAACCGCAGAAGGGTCGTGAGTGTGCCAGCCAAGTTGTGGGCCGTCAGCGACATCCACGTCGGTCACAAGGGCAACCGGCCCGTCACCGAGGCCATCGAACCGGAGAACCCCGAGGACTGGCTGATCGTCGCCGGAGACGTGTCGGAGAAGACGGACGACATTCGCTGGGCGCTCGCCGAGCTGAAGTCGAAGTTCGACACCGTGATCTGGGTGCCGGGAAACCACGAGCTGTGGACCACGGTCAAGGACCCGGTACAGATGCACGGTGAGGCGCGCTACGACTACCTGGTCACGATGTGCCGGGAACTGGGTGTGCTGACGCCCGAGGACCCGTTCCCCGTGTGGGAGGGGGAGGTCGGGCAGGCCGGAGGCCGGTCGGGGTATTTGGGCCCCGTCACGCTGGTGCCGATGTTCGTGTTGTACGACTACTCGTTCCTGCCTGCGGGCACCACGAACAAGCTCGACGGTCTGGCGCTGGCGCGCAGCCGCAACGTGGTGGCCACCGACGAGTTCCTCATCACCCCGACGCCCTACGCGTCCCTCGACGCGTGGTGCGCGGCGCGGCTGGCGATCACCGAGAAGCGGTTGGCCGAGGTGGACACCTCGATCCCGACGGTGCTGATCAACCACTGGCCGCTGGTGCGGCAGCCCACCGAGGTGCTGTTCTATCCCGAGTTCGCCCTCTGGTGCGGAACCACGGCGACCAAGGACTGGCACACCCGCTACAACGCCCTGTGTGCGGTCTACGGCCACCTCCACATCCCACGGACGACGTACTACGACGGCGTGCGGTTCGAGGAAGTGTCGGTGGGCTACCCGCGCGAGTGGAAACGCCGCGGACTCCCGGATCAGGTGCTGCGACAGATCCTTCCGGTCCCCGAGTACCCGCCGGGATCGTTGAACAAGTTCGGCGGCCACTTCACGGTCACGCCGGAGATGGAAGCGGAAGTGGAGAAGATGCGAGCGGAGAAGCGACTGTGACGACGGCACGAGAGACCTCCCTGCTCGGCGGGCTGCTCGCGCGCGGCGTCGTCGCCGAGGAGCTGTTCGAGGATCCGCCCGGTCTCACCCCGCACCCCCGCGAGGCGCATCTCGTGGAGAAGGCCGTCGACAAGCGCAAGCGCGAGTTCACCTCGGCGCGGCACTGCGCCCGACTCGCGATGGGCCGGCTCGGACTCGAGCCCGGTCCGATCATGCGCGGCGAGATGGGATCGCCGGTGTGGCCGGGCGGCGTCGTCGGCTCGCTCACGCACTGCGACGGCTATCGCGCCGCCGCCGTCGGCTACGCGTTGCAGGTCCGCTCGGTGGGCATCGACGCGGAACCGCACGAACCGCTGCCGGACGGCGTGCTGAAAGCCGTGAGCATCGAGGCCGAGCGTGAGGTCCTGGCCACCCGCACCGACGACGAGGTGCAGTGGGACAAATTGCTGTTCTGCGCGAAGGAGGCGACGTACAAGGCCTGGTACCCGCTGACCGGGCGGTGGCTCGGATTCGAGGACGCGCACATCACCTTCGAGCGCGATGCCGACTCGGCGGGACGCTCGACCGTCACCGGTACCTTCCGCTCCCGGCTGCTGGTCCCCGGCGACACCACCAGCGGCGCACCGCTCACCTCCTTCGACGGAAGCTGGGCCGTCTCCGACGGCCTCGTCGTCACTGCGATCACGGTCTTCTGACGGCCGGCCTCCGGCCTTCCCGCGATCTTCTGACAGACTTCTCCCTCGTGCCAGCTCACCCCAAACCCCCCACAGGACTCGACGGCGCCGGACTTCTGGTGGTGGACAAGAGTGGCGGAGTCACCAGCCACGACGTCGTCTCCGCCTGTCGCAAGGCCTTGAAGACGCGCCGCATCGGACACGCCGGCACGCTCGATCCCATGGCGACGGGGGTGCTGGTGCTCGGTGTCGAGCGAGCGACCAAGATGCTGGGTCTGCTGTCGCTGACCACCAAGGAGTACACCGCGACCGTCCGCCTCGGAGCCGCCACCACCACCGACGACGCCGAGGGCGAGACGGTGTCGACGGCAGACGCGAGTGCGGTGACGGACTCCGGGATCGACGAGGCCGTCGCCGCGCTGACCGGGAAGATCAGTCAGGTCCCGTCGAGTGTCAGCGCCATCAAGGTGGACGGCAAGCGCGCCCACGCTCTCGTTCGGGAGGGCGAGGACGTCGTGCTCGAACCGCGCACGGTCACCGTCTCCCGCTTCGACGTCCTGGAGCGTCGCCGGGGGAGCGACGTGATCGATCTGGACGTCCACGTCGAGTGCACGTCCGGGACCTACGTGCGGGCGCTCGCCCGAGACCTGGGTGCGTCCCTGGGCGTCGGCGGCCACCTGACCGCGTTGCGACGCACCCGGGTCGGACCGTTCACGTTGGAGCACGCCCGCACTCTCGACGAGGTGCGGGACGACCCGCACGTGAGCCTCGACATCGACGCTGCCGCTCGCACGGCGTTCCCGCACCGGACGGTCACGTCGGACGAGGCCGAATCGTTGAGCCAGGGACGCTGGCTCGACCCGATCGGGATGCCCGGCATCTACGCGGCACTGGACGAGAACGGCCACACCATCGCCCTGGTGCAGGAACGCGGCAAGCGGGCCAGCACCGTGATGGTCGTGCGGCCGGCCACGCTGCGCCCCTGAGTTCGTCGGGGCGGTCCGGCGTCAGTCCGTGGTCATCCAGATCGCTTCGGCGGCAACATGACCCAGGTCGAGTACCGTGTCGGCCACCTGCACGGCCACGGTCCCGGCGAAGTCGCGGCGTTCGACCATCGTGATCGACAGGTCGAGGGTGATGCCGATGGAATCGAAGTACCGCAGCATGTCCGGATCCGAGTCGGAGATGCGGGTGACGTGGCCCTTCTGGCCCGCGACGAAATCGCTGAGCGGTATCGCCGGCGGTGCGGGAATGGTGCCGTCGATGGTGGGGATGGGATCACCGTGCGGGTCGCGTGACGGCCGACCGAGCTTGGCGTCGATGCGCTCGACGAGCAGGTCCGACACCGCGTGTTCGAGTACCTCGGCCTCGTCGTGCACCTCGTCCCAGCCGTAGCCCATCTCCTCGACCAGCCAGGTCTCGATGAGCCGATGCCTGCGGACCATGCCGATGGCGGCGCGCCGCCCGGCCTCGGTGAGCGTGATGGACCCGTAGCGGGCGTGGTCGACGAGGCCCTGATCGGCGAGTTTGCGTACGGCCTCGGAGACCGTGGACGGCGAGACGCACATCCGGGAGGCGAGCATCTTGGTGCTCACCGGCTCGTCGGAGTACTCGCTCGCGGTCCAGATGACCTTGAGGTAGTCCTGCGCGACGGTGGAGAGGGCAGGGGCTGGCACGCCGACAGCTTAGCCGTCGGTGCGCCGGACGTGACCGGTCGATCGTCGGCCCGTAGGCTCCTGGTCGTGGAGAGATGGCGAGGTCTCGACGATGTCCCGGCCGACTGGGGCAGATGTGTTCTGACGATCGGCGTGTTCGACGGCGTACACCGCGGCCACGCCCAATTGATCGACCGCGCCGTGACATCGGCGGCGGCACGCGGAGTGCCGAGTGTGCTCATGACCTTCGATCCGCATCCGATGGAAGTGGTGCGTCCGGGCAGTCACCCGGCCCAGCTGACCACCCTCACCCGGCGTGCCGAACTGGCCGAGGAACTGGGCATCGACGTCTTCTGCGTCATGCCTTTCACGCCGGAGTTCATGAAGCTCACCCCCGATCGCTACATCCACGACATCCTCGTCGAGCGGCTGCACGCCGCCGAGGTCGTGGTGGGGGAGAACTTCACGTTCGGCAAGAAGGCCGCCGGCAACGTCGATCTGCTCCGGTCCGCCGGCACGCGGTTCGGGTTCGCGGTCGACGGTGTCACTCTGCTGGCCGAGGAGTCGGTCACGTTCTCCTCCACCTACATTCGTGCCTGCGTCGACGCCGGTGACGTCGCGGCCGCCGCCGACGCGCTCGGTCGACCCCACCGAGTCGAGGGCGTGGTGGTGCACGGTGACGGCCGTGGCCGCACCATCGGCTACCCCACGGCCAACGTCAAGCCGCCCATGCACGCCGCCATCCCGGCGGACGGGGTGTACGCGTCGTGGTTCACGGTGCTCGGACCCGGACCGATCATGGGTACCGTGACTCCCGGAAAGCGCTGTCGCGCAGCGGTGTCGGTGGGGACCAATCCTACGTTCTCGGGACGCACCCGCACGGTGGAGGCGTTCGTCCTGGACGGCGACGCCGATCTCTACGGGCAGCACGTCGCGGTGGACTTCGTCGAGCGTCTGCGCGGCATGGAGGCCTTCGCCTCGGTGGACGAGCTGATCGCGCAGATGGATCTCGACGTCGACCGTGCCCGCGACATCCTCGCCGCCCTGGACGCCTGAATGAAGAGGTGTCGTTCGGGCCTCGGCCACTGAGGTAGGATGGACGACTGTTGTTCGCTGCGGTCCGCGGCGGCTGCAACACCGCGCCCTCGGGTGCGGCACCATCCACGCGCGGACGGCACTGCATCAGGAGTTTCACTGTGGCTTTGACCACCGAACAGAAGAAGCAGATCCTCGGCGAGTACGGCGTCCACGAGACGGACACCGGATCGCCGGAAGCCCAGGTGGCGATGCTCACCAAGCGCATCCAGGATCTCACCGAGCATCTCAAGGTGCACAAGCACGATCACCACTCGCGTCGCGGCCTGCTGCTGCTCGTGGGTCGTCGTCGTCGTCTGCTCAAGTACGTGCAGAAGGTCGATGTCGCGCGGTACCGCTCGCTCATCGAGCGTCTGGGACTGCGTCGATAATTTCCGTCATGGTTCACGCGATCGCGCCGGCGAGGCAGCCCACGGCTGTTCCTCGTCGGCCGTTCGTCGTGGACCGGTAGTGTCACAGCAGTACTCCCTCTCCGGGAGTGCACAGCACCACAGGTAGGCCGCCGACTCGGCGGTGAGCACCATCAGCCGTTCGTCCCCGACACACGTCGCGGTGTCGGTCTTCGGTAGTGGTCTCTCGGTTTCCGGACGCGCGGAGCGCGACCCGGCCCGGGGGACTTCGATCGTGGGCCGCCTCCGCTCGCACGTCGACTCGGGGACGCCGCACCGGACCACCGGGTTCGAGTGCGCGCCCGGGTGGGCACGGCGAAGACGAGAGGACGAGAAGACTTCCATGTCAGAGACCACCACGAACACCGCAGCGGCCACCGAGGTCGACGAGGGCGTGTTCGAGACCACCGCCGTCATCGACAACGGGTCGTACGGCACCCGCACCATCCGCTTCGAGACCGGCCGGCTGGCCAAGCAGTCCGCCGGCGCCGTCGTCGCGTACCTGGACGACGAGACCATGCTGCTCTCGGCCACCAGCGCCTCGAAGCACCCCAAGGACCACTTCGACTTCTTCCCGCTCACGGTGGACGTCGAGGAGCGGATGTACGCCGCCGGCCGCATCCCCGGATCGTTCTTCCGTCGTGAGGGACGCCCCAGCACCGACGCCATCCTGACCTGTCGCCTGATCGACCGGCCGCTGCGTCCGACGTTCGTCGACGGACTGCGCAACGAGATCCAGGTCGTCATCACCGTGATGAGCCTCGATCCGAAGGACCTGTACGACGTCGTGGCCATCAACGCCGCGTCGGCGTCCACCCAGCTCGCGGGCCTGCCGTTCTCCGGCCCCATCGGCGGCGTCCGTGTCGCCCTGATCGACAAGCAGTGGGTAGCGTTCCCCACCAACGAGCAGCTCGAGAAGGCCGTGTTCAACATGGTCGTCGCCGGCCGCGTCGTCTCGGGCACCGGTGCGGACGCCGACGTCGCGATCATGATGGTCGAGGCCGAGGCGACCGAGAAGGTCATCGCCCTCATCGAGGACGGCGCGCAGGCGCCCACCGAGGCCATCGTGGCCGAGGGCCTCGAAGCAGCGAAGCCGTTCATCGCATCGCTGTGCGAGGCGCAGAAGCAGCTCGCCACGGCGGCCGCCAAGCCCACCGGCGACTTCCCGCTCTTCCCCGCGTACCAGTCCGACGTGTTCGAGGCTGTCGAGGGTGCGGCTCAGATCCCGCTCAACGAGGCACTCACCATCGCCGGCAAGACCGAGCGCGAGAGCAAGCTCGACGAGGTCAAGAATCAGATCCTCACCAGCGTGGGCGACCGGTTCGAGGGCCGCGAGAAGGAGATCGGCGCAGCGTTCCGCTCGCTGACCAAGAAGCTCGTGCGTCAGCGCATCCTGCGCGACCAGTTCCGCATCGACGGCCGCGGCATCACGGACATCCGTGAGCTCTCCGCCGAGGTCGCCGTCATCCCGCGCGCCCACGGCAGCGCGTTGTTCGAGCGTGGCGAGACCCAGATCCTGGGCGTCACCACCCTCGACATGGTCAAGATGGCCCAGCAGATCGACTCGCTCGGACCCGAGACCAGCAAGCGCTACATGCACCACTACAACTTCCCGCCGTACTCCACCGGCGAGACCGGACGCGTCGGATCGCCGAAGCGTCGCGAGATCGGTCACGGAGCCCTCGCGGAGCGCGCGCTGCTCCCCGTGCTCCCCAGCCAGGAGGAGTTCCCCTACGCCATCCGTCAGGTCTCGGAGGCGCTCAGCTCCAACGGCTCCACGTCGATGGGCTCGGTCTGTGCGTCGACGCTGGGCATGCTCAACGCCGGTGTGCCGCTGAAGGCACCGGTCGCCGGCATCGCCATGGGTCTGGTCTCCGACCAGGTCGACGGTGAGACCCGCTACGTCGCCCTCACCGACATTCTCGGTGCGGAGGACGCGTTCGGCGACATGGACTTCAAGGTCGCCGGCACCCGCGAGTTCGTCACCGCCCTGCAGCTGGACACGAAGCTCGACGGCATCCCGTCGCAGGTTCTGGCCGGTGCGCTGTCGCAGGCCAAGGACGCGCGCGTCACGATCCTCGACGTCATGGCCGAGGCCATCGACGCTCCGGACGAGATGAGCCCGTACGCACCGCGCGTCACCGCGATCAAGGTCCCCGTGGACAAGATCGGCGAGGTCATCGGGCCCAAGGGCAAGATGATCAACTCGATCACCGAGCAGACCGGCGCCAACATCTCGATCGAGGATGACGGCACCGTCTACGTCGGTGCTGCGGACGGCCCGTCCGCACAGGCTGCGATCGACATGATCAACGCCATCGCGAACCCGCAGCTGCCCAAGGTCGGCGAGCGGTTCCTCGGAACCGTCGTCAAGACCACGGCATTCGGCGCGTTCGTCTCGCTGCTCCCCGGTCGTGACGGCCTGGTGCACATCTCCAAGCTGGGCAGCGGCAAGCGCATCAACAAGGTCGAGGACGTCGTCAGCGTCGGATCGAAGCTCCGCGTGGAGATCGCCGACATCGACAACCGCGGCAAGATCAGCCTCGTCCCGGTCGAGGACGACGCGGCAGCCGCCGCGCCGGCCGACGATCAGGTCGCCACCTCCGACGAGGTCAGCGCTGAGTAAGAAGTACACGAACGCGGCGGCGCGGTCTGCGGAGCTCTCGGGCTCCCGGCCGCGCCGCCGTGTGCGTACACCCGAACCGTCCGGCGTCCGCCGCACGGTGTTGCCGGGCGGCGTCCGAGTCGTCACGGAGTTCGTTCCCGGCGTGCGGTCCGCCTCGGTCGGCGTCTGGGTCGCCGTCGGTTCGCGCGACGAGGGCCGCACCGTCGCCGGTGCCGCGCACTTCCTCGAGCACCTGCTGTTCAAGGCCACCCCCACCCGTACGGCTCTGGACATCGCGCAGGTGATGGACGGAGTCGGCGGCGAGCTCAACGCGTTCACGTCCAAGGAGCACACGTGCTTCTACGCGCACGTGCTCGACGAGGACCTGCACCTCGGACTCGACCTGGTGGCGGACGTGGTGCTCCGCGGTCGCTGCCGCGCCGAGGACGTCGATGTCGAACGCCAGGTGGTGCTCGAGGAGATCTCGATGCGCGACGACGACCCCGAGGACCTGCTCGGTGACGCCTTCCTCACCGCGCTGTTCGGTGACCACCCCATCGGTCGTCCCGTCATCGGATCGGTGGAGTCCATCGAGTCCATGACGCGGAATCAGCTGCACTCGTTCCACACTCGGCGCTACACCCCGCCGCGCATGGTGGTGGCGGTCGCCGGCAACGTCGACCACGACGACGTGGTGGCGGGGGTCCGTCGCAGTTTCGCCGACCGGATCGCCGGTGCCGCCGAACCGGCACCGCGGCGTGGGGGAGCGGGCCGCATCACCGCGCGCCCGGCCCTGAGCCTGACGACGCGGGACAGTGAACAGGCGCACCTGTGCCTGGGCGTGCGGGCGTTCGGACGCCACGAGGGTCATCGGTGGGCGTTGTCGGTTCTGAACACCGCCATCGGTGGAGGGCTCAGTTCGCGTCTGTTCCAAGAGATCCGGGAGGAGCGCGGTCTCGCGTACTCGGTGTACTCGTCGGTGGACACGTTCTCCGACACGGGTGCGTTCTCGGTGTACGCCGGATGCCAGCCCGAGAATCTCGGCGAGGTCACCTCGGTGATCCGCGACGTGCTCGCGTCGGTGGCCACCGACGGCATCACGGACGCGGAGTGCGCTCGCGCGAAGGGGAGCATGCGCGGGGGACTGGTTCTCGGACTGGAGGATTCCGGATCGAGAATGAACCGGATCGGTCGCAGCGAGCTCAACTACGGCGACCACAGGTCGGTGGAGGAGACGCTCGCGCGCATCGATCAGGTGACCAACGACGAGGTCCGCGATGTCGCCCGGACCCTGCTGGCGCGGCCCATGGCGGCCGCCGTGGTCGGGCCGTTCTCGAAGGTGACGAAGCTCCCGGCCTCGGTACGCGGAGCCGTGGCCGGGAGCTGAGGCGTCTCAGGCCAGGTGAACGGTGGCCATCGCCTTGTGGCCGAGGATGCGCTTGCCCTTGTAGCGGGCGTCGATGGAGACCACCGCAGTCCGGGTCGCCTCGTCCTTCGACTTCACCGTGCCGTCGATGACGATCTCCGACTTGGACACCGGGTCGACCATGACAGGGCTGGTGAAGCGCACGGTGCAGTCCTTCAGGGCACCCGGGTCGCCGAGCCACTCGGACACGAAGCCGGTGCCGAGGCCCATGGTGAGCATGCCGTGGGCGACGACGGTGTCGAGCTCGAGCAGCGACGCGAAGTGGTCGCTCCAGTGCACGGGGTTGTTGTCGCCGACCACGCCCGCGTAGTTCACGAGATCGCCGCGCGAGAGCAGCACTGTCCTGGTGGGCAGTGCGTCGCCGACCGCCACGTCCTCGAAGCGCCGACGGGCATGGCCGGTGTGCGGGACGACGACGGGCGGGGCGTAGACCGTCTCGAGGTCGTCACCGCCGGGATTGACGTCGGCCACCTCGTCGGACGTGGACAGGGTGAACATGCCGTTCATGACCATGCCGCGCGCGACGTCCGCGATGCTGTCGTCGCCGTCGTCGGCGCGCCCGATGAGCAGGGTGGTGTACGTGATCTGCGCCAGCTCGTTGCGCTGGTTGGTGATGACGGTCTTGGTCACCATCATGTCGCGGCCGACGACCGTGCGGAAGGAGTCGAGCGAGACGTCGCACGTGAGCCGGTCGCCCGCCAGGATCGGCGCGAAGTACTCGGCATGCTGGTCTGTCTGCAGCATCCGGCTGAGGTCGTATCCGGTGGCGATGCGCTCGAGCAGCTTCTGCTGGGCGATGATGCCGACCAGCGAGAAGAACGTGGGCGGCGCCATCAGCGCCGGATAGCCGACCTCGAGTGCGCCCTCCTCGGTCCAGTGGACCGGATGGAAGTCGCGGACGGCTTTCGCGTACTCCCGCACCTTCTCGCGGCCGACCTCGTAGTAGTCGTCGGCGCGGTAGTGGTAGCCCACCATGTCCAGCGCATGCTGCGCCGGGTCGAACGTGGTGTCGCTCGCGACGGCGTCGGTGGCCAGGATCTCGGCAGTCATGACGGCAACCTATCCCCGGCGACGAGCGCTGTGCAGTGCCAACGGAGTTCTCCGGGCTGATCACAGAAAAGCGACTTCGAGATTGTTATACGCACCCAATGCTGATCGGCATGCGGAGAATCAGGCCCCGAGGCTCTTCCTCATCCTGGTGAACGATCGGGCGTTGTTCATCGCCAGGACGGCGACGACGTCGTCCGCTCGCTCGTACACGGCGACGAACGAGCCGGCCTCCGGGTCGCCCTCGACCACGCGCACCGAATCGGTCGACTGGCGGCGGCCGGCGAACTGGATGCGAGAGCCGTACTGGTCCGACCAGAAATACGGAACACCGGACGGCGCGGGCTGCGCCCCCACGATCGACCGCGCCACTCGCCGAGCCTGGGTGACCGCGTGCGACCAGTGTTCGCTGCGATGGTGGTCCTGCAGCACCTCGTCGAACGCGCGAGCGCAGTCCCCGATCGCGTAGACGCCCGGAACGGTGGTGCGGCACTGCGCGTCGGTGACGAAACCGCCGTCGATGGCGAGGCCGGACGCTGCCGCCCACTCCGTGTTGGGGATCGATCCGATTCCGATCACCACGACGTCGGCGGGCAGTACCGTCCCGTCCCCGAGCAGGACGGAGGTGACGGCCCCGTCGCGGCCCTCGAGAGAGTCGACGGCGGCGCCGAGCAGGAGGGTCACGCCGTTCGCACGATGCAGATCGACGCAGACCTCCGCCATCGTCAGGCCGAGCGGGCCGGACAGGGGAGCGGTGGACGCCTCGACGATGGTGACGGAGATGCCGAGGCCGGCGGCCGTGGAGGCCACCTCGGCTCCGATGAATCCCGCGCCGATCACCACCATGGTGGTCGCCGTGGCCAGCGACGAGCGCAGTGCGGCGGCGTCGTCCAACGTGCGCAGCGTGTGAACGCCGCGGAGGTCGTCGGCGCCCAGCAGGGTCCGTGCGCGCGCGCCGGTCGCGATGACGACGACGTCGGCACTCACCTCCCGCCCGTCCGCGAGCTCCACGCTCCGCCCGGTCATGCCGACAGCCGGTGTCCCGAGCACCCAGTCGACGTCGAGCGCATCGGGTTCGGGAACGAGCCACGGGTCGGGAGCCGATCCCTGCAGGAAGGCCTTGGAGAGGGGCGGGCGATCGTACGGCAGGTGGGGCTCGTCGCCGACGACGGTGACGCGACCCGTGAACCCGTCCTCGCGGAGAGCGGTCGCGACGGTCGAGCCCGCGAGCGACGCCCCGACGACCAGGACGGAGTTCACCGTCTCGACGTCGGGCCTGTCGGGGGTCGTCACGAGCCGGGGAGGTCGAGCACGACCGCGCCGTCGACGACGTGCACCGCATATGTCCGAACGGGAGTCTTCGCCGGTGTGCCCGAGGGGGCGCCGGTCCGCAGATCGAAGCACGACTCGTGCAGCGGGCACTCGACCGCGCAGTTCTCCACCCATCCGTCGGCGAGCGAGGCGTCCTGGTGTGTGCACGTGTCGTCGATCGCGAAGAGGCCCTCCTCGGTGTGGAAGACGGAGATCGCGGTGTGACCCGGCGGGGTGACGGTGGCGACCTCGCCGACGGGGAGGGCCGATGCGGAGCAGACGGCGACGCGATGAACGGTGTCCGGCATGATGCCTCCCGCAAGTGTGATGGTGTTGCGTCAATCGCAACTGTGATCGATCTGCGCAACAGGATGCACCAGGACGATCCACCACGTCAATCGCTGCACCGGTGTGTCGAACCACGGCGTGCCGGGTTGACAGCCCGGCCCGGGGCGTCGAGTCTGTGTTGCGTAAACCACCCATCGTTGCGCTGATCGCAACAGGTCCCAGGGGGACGCTCGTGACACCTCGTATCGTCGTCATCGGCGCCGGCATCGTCGGGACCTCCCTGGCGGACGAACTGACCGCCCGTGGGTGGACTGACGTCACCGTGCTCGACCAGGGGCCGCTGTTCTCCACCGGCGGATCCACCTCGCACGCCCCCGGGCTGGTGTTCCAGACGAATCCCTCGCGCTCCATGGCCCACTTCGCGGCCTACACGGCCGACAAGTTCCGCGCACTCACGCACGACGACGGGCCGTGCTTCGACACGCTCGGCGGCCTCGAGATCGCGACGACCGAAGCTCGGTGGACGGATCTGCAACGCAAGGCCGGGTGGGCGCGCTCGTGGGGCATCGAGGGACGGCTCGTCGACGCCGCGGCCGCAGCGGCTCTGCACCCGCTCGTGGACCCGGACGTCGTGCTCGGCGCGTTCCACACTCCGAGCGACGGTCTCGCCCGGGCGGTGCGGGCCGCCGAGATGCAGGCGCGTGCGGCGCAGGCCCGCGGGGCGGTGTTCCGGGGGGACAGTCCGGTGACCGAGATCCTCCAGGCGAGTGGACGTGTGACCGGAGTGCGGACCCCGCACGGCGACGTGCCGGCGGACATCGTCGTGTCGGCCGCGGGCTTCTGGGGTGCCGAGCTCGGGCGCACGGTGGGACTCACGGTTCCCCTGGTCCCGATGGCGCACCAGTACGCCTACACCGGACAGATCGAGGCGCTGGTCGGCCGGAACACCGGTGCGACGGACGCGGGTCTGCCGATCCTTCGTCATCAGGACGGCGACCTCTACTACCGGGAGCACGGGGATCGTCTCGGTATCGGCTACTACGGCCACGACCCGATGCCCGCGGACATGGGCGCGCTGTCGTGGGACGCGGACGGTGACGCGTCGTCCGTGGCGCCCCCACCGATGCCGTCGATGCTGCCGTTCACCGAGGACGATTTCGCGCCGGCCTGGCGTGAGTCCGCGAGAGTGCTTCCGGCGCTGCGGGAGTCGAAGGTCGAATCCGGATTCAACGGCATCTTCTCCTTCACTCCCGACGGTCACTCGATCGTCGGGGAGCACCGGGATCTGGCTGGCTTCTGGGTGGCGGAGGCGGTGTGGGTGACACACTCCGCCGGTATCGCGCGCGCTCTCGCCCAGACCCTGATCGACGGCGCCTCGGAGATCGACCTCCACGAGTCCGATCTGTATCGCTTCGAATCGGTCGAGTGCAGTCCCGCCTTCATCGCCGCGACCAGCGCGCAGGCGTTCGTGGAGGTGTACGACATCGTGCACCCCCGCCAGCAGCGCACGGCGCTGCGAGGACTGCGGCGCAGCCCGTTCCACGCCGCGGAGGTCGCGCTGGACGCCCGCTTCGTCCAGGGCGGAGGCTGGGAGCGCCCCGCCTGGTACGAGAGCAACGCGGGCGAACTCGCGGCGCTCCTCGAGACCGGGTTCCACCTTCCGGTCCGCGACGAGTGGTCCGCGCGTCACTTCTCCGACATCGCCGTGGCCGAGGCCGCGGTGACGAGGAGCCGGGTCGCGATGTACGACATGACACCGCTCACCCGGTACGACGTGGAAGGACCCGGCGCAGCCCACTTCCTGCAGCACCTCACCACCAACGACGTGGACACCGCGATCGGCCGTGTCACCTACACGCTGATGCTCGACGAGAGAGGCGGGATCCGCAGCGACCTCACGGTCGCGCGACTCGGCGCCGATCACTATCGCGTCGGAGCGAACGGTCCACTCGACCTCGATGCGATGCTGCGCCGCGCCAGGACGGGAACGCCCGACGGTCCGGTGACGGTGCGGGACGTCACCGGAGCGACGTGTTGTGTCGGAGTGTGGGGTCCCCGTGCCCGCGCGATGGTGGCACCGCTGGCCGACGCGGATTTGGGACACAAGGCCTTCGGCTACTTCCGCGCCGTGCGGACGTACCTCGGTGCGATTCCCGTGATCATGATGCGGGTGTCGTACGTCGGCGAACTCGGGTGGGAGATCTACACCGACGCCGAGTACGGCGGCGCCCTGTGGGACCTGTTGTGGGAGGCCGGGTCCGACCACGGGGTGATCGCTGCCGGTCGGCTCGCGTTCGACAGCCTGCGACTCGAGAAGGGGTACCGCGCGTGGGGGCACGACATGACCTCCGAGGACACCCCGGCCGACGCGGGCGTCGAGTTCGCCGTCAAGGACGCCACGGACTTCGTCGGTCGGTCGGCCCTGGCCGCTCGGCCCGCGACGCGACGGCTGCGGACCCTCGTGTTCGACGACCCGGACGCCGTGGTGCTCGGGAAGGAGCCGGTCTCTCTCGACGGCACGGTCGTCGGGTACGTCACGAGCGCGGGATGGTCGGCGACCCTCGGGCGGTGCGTCGCGTACGCCTGGCTTCCGCTGAACACTCCACTCGGCACCGCGGTGTCGGTGACCTACTTCGCCGCCGCACTGGGTGCGACGGTGTCCGACGACGCGGTCGTCGATCCCGCCGGACAGCTGATCAGGAGATGAACCACGTGAGCTACGACGTCATCGTCATCGGACTCGGCGGCATGGGCAGCGCCGCCGCCTTCCATCTGGCCGACCGCGGACAGCGGGTGCTGGGACTCGAGAAGTTCACCCCCGCCCACGACAAGGGATCGAGCCACGGCGGATCGCGGATCATCCGGCAGTCCTACTTCGAGGACCCGGCCTACGTCCCGCTCCTCCTGCGGTCCTACGAACTGTGGGACGAACTGAGGAGCATGTCCGGGAAGGAGGTGCATCGGATCACCGGAGGACTGTTCCTCGGGCGCGAGAGCTCGGTGACGTTCTCGGGCTCGCTGCTGGCGTCACGGCAATGGTCGCTGCCGCACGAGATCCTGGATGCCGCGCAGGTGCGCGAGGCGTTCCCCACCTTCGATCCCGACCCCGACGAGGTGGCACTGTTCGAGGCCGCCGCGGGTTTCGCGAGGCCTGAACTCACCGTTCAGGCCCATCTGGACCTCGCCGAGAACCGCGGTGCGACATTGCAGTTCGGTGAGACGGTGCTCGGCTGGGAGGAGTCGGGGGACGGCGTCACCGTCACCACCGACAAGGGGACCCACACGGCGGGCCAGGTGGTGATCTGCCCCGGTGCCTGGGCGCCGCAGTTGCTCGAGCAGTTCGCGGTACCGATCGTCGTCGAGCGCCAGGTACTGCACTGGTTCGGCGCGAGCGCCGGTACCGCAGCGTACGAGAACAACCCGATCTTCATCCACGAGGCCGCGGACGGTATGCAGGACTACGGTTTCCCGGCGATCGACGGTCCCGACGGCGGCGTCAAGGTGGCCTTCTTCCGCAAGGGCATCGAGTGCACGCCGGACACCATCGACCGTACGGTGCACCCGCACGAGATCGAGGCGATGCAGACCCGAGTGCGGCAGACGGTGCCCGGCCTCGACGGGCCGAGCGTGCACTCCGCGACGTGCATGTACTCCAACACTCCGGACGAGCACTTCGTCATCGCGCGGCACCCCGACGCCACCAACGTCACCGTCGCGTGCGGGTTCTCCGGCCACGGTTTCAAGTTCGTGCCCGTCGTCGGTGAGATCCTGGCCGACCTCGCGACCACCGGGACGACCGCGCACCCCATCACCCTCTTCGATCCCCGCCGATTGGTGACCGTATGACAAGCGCCGCGCCCCGCACTCAGTCGTTGATCCCCACTCTCCCCGGATCCTGGTACACCAGCGCGGAGACGTTTCTGGCCGAGCAGGAGCACGTGTTCGAGACGATGTGGTTCTGCGCCGTCCGCAGTGCCGATCTCGCGGCACCCGGCGCCTTCCGCCGCGTCGACGTGGGCCGCGAGAGCGTGCTGGTGGTGCGCGGGCGTGACGGGGTCCTGCGCGCGTTCCTCAACGTGTGCCGCCACCGCGGCGCACAGATCTGCACGGAGGAGTCGGGCCAGGTCAAGCGTAATCTGCAGTGTCCGTACCACGCCTGGACGTACGGGCTGGACGGGAAGCTCGTGGCCGCTCCCAATCTGTCCGCGTTGTCGGACGGGTCCGGTGCCCCGCTCGACCGTACGGAGTGGGGTCTGATCCCCGTCGCGCTCCGGGAGTGGCTCGGCTACGCGTGGCTGTGCCTTGCGGACGAGCCGCCGTCCTTCGAGGACGAGGTGATCGGCGCGGTCACCGAGCGGCTCGGCGACCCGACGGCCATCGACCGGTACGACATGCCGTCTCTCGAACTCGGTCGCCGCGAGGTCTACGACGTGGCGGCCAACTGGAAGCTGATCGTCGAGAACTTCATGGAGTGCTATCACTGCGCCACGATCCACCCGGAGCTGACCGAGGTCCTCCCCGAGTTCGCGGACGGGCTCGCGGCCCAGTACTTCGTCGGCCACGGTGCGGAGTTCGGCGCGGAGATCGACGGATTCACCGTGGACGGGTCCGCGGGGTTCGGCGCCCTGCCGACGCTCTCGGAGGATCAGGACCGGCGGTACTACGCCATCACGATCAAGCCGACCGTCTTCGTCAACCTGGTTCCCGACCACGTGATCCTGCACCGCATGTACCCGGTGTCCGCGGACCGCACCGTCGTCGAGTGCGACTGGCTGTACACGCGGGACGTCGTCGAGTCCGGCCGCGACGTCAGCCGATCGGTCGAGTTGTTCCATCGCGTCAACGTGCAGGATTTCGACGCATGTGAGCGAACCCAACCGGCGATGAGCTCACGGGCATACCGTGACGGTGGCGTTCTGGTGCCGGCCGAGCATCACATCGGGCTCTTCCACGACTGGCTGGCGGAACGCCTGCGGGAGGACGGGCGCCTGCAGGGGTGACCGATCGGTGAAAGGGTGGGGCAGTGAATCAACAGACCGAGCACGACGTCGATCCGACACTGTTCGAGCGCGTTCTCCTCATCGGGGGTGAGTGGGTCCCTGCCACCTCGGGGGAGACCCGAGACTGCATCGACCCCGCGACCGGTCGCGTCCTGGTGTCGGTCGACGAGGCCTCGCCGGACGACGCCCGCGCCGCCGTCGCCGCGGCCCGTGCCACCTTCGATCGCGGCGACTGGCCCGCAACCCCGGTCGCGGAACGCTGTGCGGTGCTCGACCGCGTGGCGGATCTCCTGCAGCGCGACAAGGAGCGACTGTCGGTCATCGAGACCCTCGACACCGGGAAGACGTTGGCGGAGAGCCGCATCGACATCGACGACGTCACCTCGGTGTTCCGGTACTACGCTCAGCTCGCCGCCGTCTCGAGCGATCGTCTCGTCGACGTGGGTGATCCTGCGGTCATCTCGCGCGTGGTGCACGAGCCGATCGGTGTCTGCGTGATGATCGCGCCCTGGAACTACCCTCTGCTGCAGATCTCGTGGAAGATCGCGCCTGCGCTGGCTGCCGGCTGCACGATGGTGCTCAAGCCGAGCGAGGTCACCCCGCTGAGCACCATCGCGTTCACCCATCTGCTGGAGGAAGCGGGGGTGCCGGACGGTGTCGTCAATCTGGTGCAGGGCAGCGGCGCGACCATCGGGCCGGCGCTCACGGACAATCCGGACGTCGACTTCGTGTCGTTCACCGGTGGACTGGCGACCGGCAGCGCGATCCTCGCGAGTGCCGCGCCGCACGTGACCAAGGTGGCGGTGGAACTCGGGGGCAAGAATCCGCACATCGTGTTCGCGGACGCCGCCGACGAGGACACGTTCGACGCCTCCGTCGACCAGGTGCTCACCGGCGTCTTCCTGCACTCCGGCCAGGTGTGTTCGGCCGGAACACGTCTCATCGTCGAGGACTCGGTGGCGGATCGGTTCGTCGACGAGATCGTGCGCCGCGCCGAAGCCATCCGGATGGGACCGGGAACGGACCCGTCCAGCGAGACGGGGCCACTGGTCTCCACGACTCAGCGCGACAAGATGGAGGCGTTCGTCGAGACCGCCCTCGCGGAGGGTGCAGTTCTGCGTACGGGCGGCCGCGCACCGTCCGATCCGGCTCTGGCGGACGGAAGTTACTTCCTGCCCACGGTGTTCGACCACTGCTCTCGTGAGATGGACATCGTGCAGCTCGAGACGTTCGGGCCCATACTGACCGTCGAACGGTTCACCACCGAGGAAGAGGCACTGCGACTGGGCAACGACACGGACTACGGTCTCGCGGCCGGTGTGCGCACCACCGATCCCGAACGCGGCGAACGCATGGTGCGCGGGCTGCGACACGGAACCGTGTGGCTCAACGACTTCGGGTACTACACGGCCGCGGCCGAGTGGGGCGGTTTCAAGAAGTCGGGCAACGGGCGCGAACTCGGGCCCGCGGGACTCCACGAGTACCAGGAGACCAAGCACATCTGGAACAACACCGCAGCACCTCGGGCGGACTGGTTCGGCACCACCAGCTAGTTTCTTCCATTCTCACGTGAGCGAGGCGACATGGTGTCTTCCACTTCCGACGTCGAGGACGGCGGTCTCGGCGATTTCGGATACAAGGAATCTCTCGACCGCAGTCTGGGCAAGTTCGCGAGTTTCGCGGCCGGCGTCAGCTACATCTCGATCCTGACCGGCACGTTCCAGCTGTTCTACTTCGGATTCGGGTCCGCGGGCCCGGCTTATCTGTGGTCCTGGCCCATCGTCTTCGTCGGGCAGATGGCCGTGGCGCTGTGTTTCATGGAACTCGCGGCCAAGTATCCGGTGGCGGGCTCGGTCTACAACTGGGCGAAGCTGCTCGGCAGCCGCATCGTCGGATGGTCGTCGGGGTGGCTCATGCTCACCGCGTCGATCGTCACGTTGTCGGCGGTGGTGCTCGCCCTGCAGGTGAACCTGCCTCGGTTGTGGTCCGGCTTCCAGCTCATCGGGGACGGCACGGGGGAGTACGACTACGCCACCAATGCCGTCGTTCTCGGCACCATCATGATCGCGTTCACGACTCTGGTGAACGCCGCGGGCATCCGGTTGATGGCGCGGATCAACAGTGCCGGCGTCTTCATCGAACTCGTCGCGGCCGTGCTCATCGCCGTGATCCTGGCGTGCAACATTCAGCGCGGCCCGGAGATCTTCTTCTCCACCAACGGGTACGGAACCGAGGAGAGTGCCGGGTACCTGGGCGCGTTCCTCGTGGCGTCGCTGGCGTCGGGCTACGTGATGTATGGCTTCGACACGGCGAGCTCGCTCGGTGAGGAGACCGTCGAACCGCGGCGTACCGCCCCCAAGGCGATCCTGCGGGCCATCCTCGCGTCGTTCGTCATCGGCGGCGCCATCCTCGTGTTCGCCGTCATGGCGGCGCCGGATCTGAACGATCCCGAGCTGGGCACGCCGCAGGGTGGACTGCAGTCCATCGTCACCTCGGTGCTGTCCGGACCCCTGGGAACGGTGTTCCTGATCTGCATCCTGGTGGCCGTCACGGTGTGCTCGCTCGCGGTGCACACGGCGGCGATCCGCCTCACCTTCGCGATGGCGCGCGACAACGCGCTGCCGTTCGGCGAGCGGCTGGCCACCGTGCATCCGAAGTACCAGACGCCCGTGGTGCCCGCCGTCGTGATCGGTCTGCTCTCGATCCTGATCCTGGTGATCAACGTGGGGCAGCCCAAGATCTTCACGGTGCTCACGTCGATCGCGATCATCATGATCTACCTGGCGTATCTGATGGTCACGGGACCGCTCTTGAAGAAGCGACTGAAGGGCGAATGGCCGCCGAAGGACCTGAAGGAGGGTGGCTACTTCACGATGGGTCGCTGGGGTCTGCCCGTCAACATCTTTGCGGTCGTGTGGGGCGCCGGCATGGCGCTGAATCTGGCGTGGCCGCGCGAAGCCGTCTACGGGACACCCTGGTACAACACCTGGGGTGCGTTCGTCTACATCGGTGTCATCCTCGGGCTCGGATATCTGTGGTATTTCACCGTCGGTCGCGGACACATCGGTACGTTGACGTCACACGCAGCGACCACCACAGCGGGTACGGCGGAAGGCGAGAAGGTATGACGGACGCGATCTTCGACTACGTCATCGCGGGCGGCGGAACTGCGGGATGTGTTCTCGCCGCACGCCTCAGCGAGGATCCCACCGTGACCGTGTGTCTGGTCGAGGCGGGACCCACGGACGTCGGGAACGACGACATCCTGGTGCTCGACCGGTGGATGCATCTGCTCGACTCCGGCTACGACTGGGACTATCCCGTCGAGCCGCAGGAACGCGGCAACAGCTTCATGCGCCACGCGCGGGCGAAGGTGTTGGGCGGCTGCTCGTCTCACAACTCGTGCATCGCGTTCCATCCACCGGCCGGAATCCTGGACGACTGGGAGGCCATGGGCGCCACGGGCTGGAACGCCGAGTCGATCCTCCCGTACGTCTCGCGCGTCACCGGACCGGTGACGCTGCGGGACGTTCCGCCACTCGATCCGTGTGGTGCCGCCGTCCTCGAGTCCGCGGCCGGCGTGGGACTGCCGACCGTGCAGTTCAATCGCGGTGAGACGGTGCTCAACGGGGCCGGCTGGTTCCAGATCAACTCGTCCGACGACGGGTTGCGCATGTCCACCTCGCACGCGTACCTGCATCCGATCATGGCGACGCGCCCCAATCTCGAGGTCCGCACGGGCTGCTGGGTCAGCGAGATCGTCATCGACGACTCGCTCACGGCCACCGGAGTGCGGTATCAGCGTCCTGATCTGACGGGGCACGACGTCGTCTCCGCACGCCGTGAGGTCATCGTCACCGCGGGTGCGATCGACACTCCGAAACTGTTGATGCTGTCGGGAATCGGGCCCTCGGTGCACCTGCGCGAGATGGGGATTCCGGTGCGTGTCGACTCGGCGGGCGTCGGCGCGAACCTCGACGACCACGTCGAGGGCCTGGTGTTCTGGGAGGCGTCGAAGCCGATGGTCACCACGTCGTCGCAGTGGTGGGAGATCGGCCTGTTCGCCACGACCGAGGACGATCTGACGTATCCGGACGTGATGATGCACTACGGCAGCGTGCCGTTCGACATGAACACCCTGCGCTGGGGCTACCCCACCACGGACAACGGCTTCTGCCTGACTCCCAATGTGACACAGGGCCGTTCACGCGGAACCGTCCGACTGCGCTCACGCGATTTCCGTGATCGCGCCAAGGTCGACCCGCGGTACTTCACCGACAGCGAGGGGCACGACGACCGCGTGATGCTCGCGGGTCTCAAGCTCGCTCGACGCATCGCCGACCAGCCGCAGCTGAAGGACTGGATCGCCCGCGAGTTGGCGCCGGGGCCGGACGCCGTCACCGACGACGATCTCCTCGACTACGTGCATCGCACTCACAACACCGTGTATCACCCGGCCGGCACCGCGAAGATGGGTGCCGCGTCGGATCCGATGGCGGTGCTCGATCCCGAATTGCGCGTCAAGGGCGTGCACAATCTGCGGGTGGTCGATGCGTCGGCGATGCCGAAGCTGCCGGCGGTGAACCCGAACATCACGGTGATGACGATGGCGGAACGGTGTGCCGACCTCGTCACCGGCTGACACGCTCGCAGAATTCCTCGCCGGTCACTCTCCGTTCGACTCGCTGACCAGAAGCGATCTCGCCGATCTGGCGGCGACGGCGTCCACCGCCGAGTACGCGGCGGGCGATGTCGTGGTCGGACCGGGTGTCGACGACATCGACGCGGTGTGGGTGGTGTGGTCCGGCAGCGTCGACCTGCTGCATCCCGACGACGTCGACGGCGCCGCGCCGCTCGACACGATCGAGCCGGGTGGGTTGTTCGGCTTCTCGGCCATGCTCGTCGGTGTGCGCACGACCTTCACGGCGACGGCGGCGCGGCCGTCGGTCGTCGTGCGCCTGCCGGGTCCGTCCGTGCGACCGGTGTTCGCGAGCCCCGCGGGCGTGACGTACCTGGCTCGCACGATCGCGCAGTCTTTCGGCGGCCGGTCCATCGCCTCACCGAGTCCCGACGGCGCCGGTCTGTCGTCGGCGCCCGGCGGCACCGCGGCCGCCCTCGTGCGTCGTGCGGCGGCGACCGTGGACGCCGACACCTCGATCCGCGACGCAGTCTGCCTGATGACGGAGCGCGGGTCGTCGTTTGTGGTGATCCCGACGACGCGGGGCCGGTACGGCATCTTCACCGATCGAGACCTGCGGACGCGGGTGGTCGCCGCCGGTGTGCCGGTGGACACGCGGATCGGATCCGTCATGACAGTGCCCGCGGCCGTGGTGGACGCGGACCGGACGCCCACCGGCGTCCTGCTCGAGATGCTCGAGCTCGGCGTGCAACACATGCCGGTCGTCGATGTCCGGGGCGGTCTGATCGGTGTCCTCGAGAGCGCCGATCTGCTGGCCAACTCGACCACCCGCAGCTTCTCGTTGCGTCGGCACGTCGAGGCAGCCGTGTCCACCGACGCGTTGATCGAGGTGAGTGCGGGTCTGCGTCCGCTGATCGTCGACCTGTGGCGCACCGGGACCACCGCGGGGGCCGCGTCCGGGATCCTGTCCGTGGTGGTGGACGCCCTCGTCCGTCGTGCCGTGGAGCTGGCGATCGCGGCATCGCCGACCCCGCTGCGCGGCCGCGATCTCGCGTGGTTGTCGCTGGGAAGCGTCGGACGACGGGAGGCGATGCCGTCGTCCGACGTCGACAGCGCGTTGTCGTGGAGCGACGGCCTCGCCGGCCGAGAGGAGGCGCTCCGCCGCCTCGCCCGCGCCGTGCACCGCACGCTCGACGCCTGTGGACTGCCCGCCGACACCAACAACGCGATCGCGTCCAGCCCCCGCTTCGCCCGATCGGCCTCCGCGTGGCGCGCGGCCGCGAGCGGCTGGCTCGACGACCCCCTGGGCGATCGCGGCATCGTCATGTCCTCGCTCCTGGTCGACGGCCGGGTGGTGTGGGGCGATCCCGATCTCCACTCGGTTCCGGACGCGTACCGCAAGATGGCCGTCGAGCATCCCGAGGCGCTGCGGCTCCAGCTCCGCGATGCGCTGGCCACCCGAGCACGGGTGCGGTCGGTGCGGGACGTGCTCGCGCGGCGCGGTACGACGGTGGATCTCAAGTCGCACGCGGTGTCGCCGATCGTGAACCTGGCGCGGTGGGGCGGTATGAGTGTCGGCGTCGCCTGCGCGTCGACACCCGCCCGGCTGACCGCGGCGGCGGGCAACGGATTGCTGTCGGAACTGGACTCACGCGTGCTCGTCGACGTGTTCGAGCGGCTGCAGCACCTGCGTTTCGGCCATCAGGTGAACTGCCTGAGCGACGGGCGCACCCCGACGGACGTCGTGGCCCTCGGTGAGCTGACACCCCTCGAGCGCAGCATGGTGATGGACGCGATCCGGGAGATCGCGTCGGTCCAGCGCAGGGTGGGCCACGTGGCGTCCACCGTCGGTGTCCCCGTGCCCCGCGCGGTGCGCGACCGCTGACACCCGGTGCCGGATAGAATCGGACACCATCATGGCTTCTTCCGAGATCTCCGTGTCCGACACGTCCGGCACCGACGACGGCGACGACGCGGGCAGAGCGGTGACGCGCGGTACCGCGGTGCAGTCGGTCGACCGCGCTCTCGAGGTCCTCGAGATCGTCGCTCGACTCGGGACGGCCGGTGTCACGGCCATCGCCGACGAACTCGGGGTGCACAAGTCCACCGTCTCGCGGCTGCTGGGGGTGTTGGACGCCCGCGGCTTCGTGGAGCAGGTGGGTGAACGGGGCAAGTACCGGCTGGGGTTCACCATCGTCCGCCTCGCCGGGTCCGCGACGGCCGAACGCGACCTCGCAAAGGCAGCGCAGGGCATCTGCGACATGTTGGCCGAGAAGGTGGGGGAGACCACCAACCTCGCGGTGCTCGACGAGGACCGCGCCGTGAACATCGTCAAGGCTCGGTCCGAGTCCGAGGTCGCGCTGCGTACGTGGGTGGGCCAGGGCAGCCCGGTCCACGCCACGTCGAGCGGGAAGATTCTCCTCAGCGGACTGTCGCGGGACGAGGTACGTCGGCGCCTCCCGTCCCGGTTGGACTCCTTCACGGAGACCACGGTGACCTCGTCGACCGCGCTGGAGCAGGAGCTCGAGGCGGTGCGCTCGCGGGGCTGGGCCTCAGTGCGTGAGGAACTCGAGATTGGTCTGAACGCGGTGTCCGCGCCCGTGCGTGACCACACCGGGGACGTCGTGGCTGCGCTCAGCGTCTCGGGTCCGGCCTACCGGCTCGAACCGGACGACTTCGCGTCCGTCGCGGCGGACGCGATGAGTGCGGCCCTCGAGATCAGCCGCAAGCTGGGATACGTCGGCGACTGACACCGTGACTTCTCACAGTCTCGGGGGTGAGTGTTACGAATGGAAACATACTTCAGGTATGGTTATGGAGTCCTTGACCTGATCGCCGATAGTTTCCTCGGCAGTTGGCGGTGTTGCCGTATGACCGGTCTCCACCCGCGCGGCGTGCTCGACGCACCGCCGTCGTCGGCGCTCCAGAGCGGTGTCGTCGCGGCGATCGACGCGGTGGCGCGGCGGAACCCGTCGAGTCTCGCGCTGGTCTCACCCGCCGACTCGATCACCTACGGTGAGCTCGCCGTGGCCGCCAGAAACCGCGGAGCCGCGCTGCGCCGTGCCCACTCCCGCGACCGCGTCCCGCTCGCCGTACTCGCCGACGGCTCGGTCGACGCGGTCACCTCCGTCCTGGCCGTCCTCGCCTCCGGGCATCCCCTGTTCGCCGTCGACGCCGAACTTCCCGACGTGCTCCGCGCGCACGCCTGCGCGGCCGTCGGTGCCGTACCGGCCGCGTCGGTGACGTTCGATGCTCGTCTCGACGCCGTCGTGGATCACGAGGGTGTCTGGTGGGAGTCGCCCGCCTGGGATCAGGGTCTCACCGAAGCCGGCCGGCCCACCGCACTCGACGCCTGGCGGCCCGCCCTCGTCGCGCTCGGTCCGGGCACGACCGGACGCGTCACCGTCACGCACGAGGAGTTGGCCGCGTCGGTGTCCGATCTCGCCGTCCGTGCGGGTCTCGCGCCGGGCACTCTCTTCGACCTGTCCCACCCGTCGGCCTCGGTCGCGGGTCTCGTCGGACTTCTGGCCGGTCTGGTCACCGGCTGCACCGTCAGCGCGCCCGGACGGGGATTTCCCGCGGCGGTGTGACGCCCGGGCCTCCGGTGCGATGCACGTCCGCGTCCCTCGGGGCACACTGTGGCGGTGACCGACGCCGCAGATCAGCCTGCACACCCGACCGTCGAGCACTCTCGGCTCGCCGAATCGCCCGGAGCACAGAGCGCCTGGCGTACCTGGGGCCCGTATCTCGCGGGCCGTCAGTGGGGCACCGTGCGCGAGGACTACTCCGAGGACGGCAACGCCTGGGAGTCCTTCCCCTTCGACCACGCCCGCTCGCGCGCCTACCGATGGGGCGAGGACGGCCTCGGGGGCATCTGCGACCGCTTCGGCTTCCTCAATTTCTCGGTGGCCCTGTGGAACCGGCGCGATCCGATCCTCAAGGAGCGGCTGTTCGGACTCACCAACGGTGAGGGCAATCACGGCGAGGACGCCAAGGAGTACTGGTGGGCGCTCGACGGAACGCCCACCCACAGCTGGATGACGTGGCTCTACCGCTACCCGCAGGCCGAGTACCCCTACGAGGGGCTGCGTGAGGCGAGCCGCGCGCGCACACGCATGGACCGCGAGTTCGAACTGGCCGACACCGGGGTGCTGGACGAGAACCGGTTCTTCGACGTGGTCGTCACCTACGCCAAGGCGTCGCCGGACGACGTGTGCATCGTCGTCGACGTCACCAATCACGGGCCCGAGGCCGCATCGGTCGACGTGGTGCCGCATCTGTGGTTGCGCAACACGTGGTCCTGGGGGCGCGACGATCGCACCGCCTCCATCGTCGACGTCACGGCGGACGCGCTTCCCGGTGACATGGCCGTGGTGCGTGCGGAGCACGGTTTTCTCGGCCGGTACCACCTCGCCGCTCAGGGTGATGCGCGAGTGCTGTTCTGCGACAACGAGACCAATGCGGTGGAGCTGTTCGGCGCCGCGGAGAACCTCTCGGCCTGGACGAAGGACGGCATCGGTCGGCGCATCGTCGAGGGCGACGAGTCGGCCGTCAATCCGGACGGCACGGGGACGAAGAGTGCGTTCTGGTACTCGCTCGACGACGTGGCGCCCGGCGAGACCCGCAGCATCCGTCTCCGGTTGAGCACCGCGGTGCCGGACTCGTTCACGTTCGGCCCCGGCTTCGACGCGGTCCTCGCCGACCGACGGTACGAGGCGGACCAGTTCTACGACCACGTCATCGGCCCGGATCTGTCCGCGGCCGACCGCCACGTCGCACGGCGCGCCTACGCCGGCCTGCTGTGGTGCAAACAGCTCTACCGCTACGACGTACGCGAGTGGGCGCAGGGTGATCCGGTGGGAGCGTCGGCGCCGCAGTCGCGACTCGACGCGACCGCCCGCAACCATGCCTGGTCGCACTTCTCGCTCGCGGACGTCGTCTCCATGCCGGACGAGTGGGAGTACCCGTGGTTCGCCGCATGGGATCTCGCCTTCCACACCATCCCGCTGGCGCACGTCGACCCGGACTTCGCCAAGGAACAGCTCGTGCTCATGTGTCGCGAGTGGGCGATGCACCCCAACGGTCAACTGCCCGCGTACGAGTGGGAGTTCGGAGACGTCAACCCGCCGGTCCACGCCTGGGCGGTGTGGCAGGTCTACCGCATCGACGGACACCGCGACCGTGAGTTCCTGGTCCGGGTGTTCACCAAGCTGCTGTTGAACTTCTCGTGGTGGGTCAACCGCAAGGACGCGGGCGGCTCCAACATCTTCGAGGGCGGCTTCCTCGGGATGGACAACATCGGGATGTTCAACCGCTCGGAACCACTGCCTCCCGGTTTCCGACTCGAGCAGTCCGACGCGACCAGTTGGATGGCGTTCTACTGCCAGCAGATGTTCAAGATCGCGATCGAACTGGCACGCCACGACTCCGCCTGGGACGACGTCGCGACGAAGTTCTTCGCGCACTTCCTGTCCATCGCGGAGGCCGTGGGATCCTTCGGGTCGGCGCAGATGTCGCTGTGGCACGAGGAGGACGGATTCTTCTACGACGTCCTCGCCCCACCGCACGGTGACGCGGTGCCGCTGCGGGTGCGCTCGATGGTGGGCCTCCTGCCGATCCTGGGGGCCACCGAGATCCCGTCGTGGGTGCCGAAGGAGTGTCCGGACCTGACGTCTCGCTTGCGGTGGTTGCAGCACCGGAGACCGGATCTGGTGTCCCCGATGATGTCGCGCAACGACAACGGGACCTGGCGCATGCTCCTCGCCCTCGTCGATCCCGATCGGCTGCGGCGCATCCTCGAGCGCATGTTCGACAGCGACGAGTTCCTGTCGTCCTTCGGTATCCGGTCGCTGTCCGCGTCCTACCGCGACGGCGTCACGATGGAGGTCGAGGGCCGATCACTGTCCATCGAGTACGAGCCGGGGGAGTCCCGCACGTCGATGTTCGGCGGGAACTCGAACTGGCGTGGTCCGGTGTGGTTCCCCGTCAACGTGCTGCTCGCCGACAAGCTCCGCGCCTATGGTCGCTACTTCGGCGACACGTTCACCATCGAGATCCCCACCGGGTCCGGCGTGCAGCGCACCCTGGTCGAGGCCGCCGAGATCATCGAGAACGGCCTCGCGGACCTGTTCCGCGTGCGCGGATCCGGTCGGCCGTCGGACGGCGATCGCATCGAGTCCTCGGACGATCCGCTGTGGTCGGAGCATCCGACCTTCAGCGAGTACTTCGACGGGGACACCGGAGAGGGGCTCGGCGCCAGCCATCAGACCGGCTGGACCGCGCTGGTCGCGCATCTTCTCAATCCCAGAGTGCCGCAACCGCCGACGCCGCCGGGTTAACGTGGCGGCATGAAGATTCGCGGAGCTGTCCTGGAAGAGATCGGCCGTTCGCGGCCGTTCGCGGAGTCGCGTCCCCTGACGGTGTCCGAGCTCGAGCTCGATCCTCCCGGCGAGGGGGAGATCCTCGTACGCATCGAGGCGGCGGGGTTGTGCCATTCCGATCTGTCGGTGGTCGACGGCAACCGCGTGCGCCCCGTCCCGATGCTGCTGGGGCACGAGGCTGCGGGCATCGTCGAGGGCGTCGGCCCGGGGGTCGATCTCGCGCTCGGCACGCGCGTGGTGATGACCTTCCTGCCTCGATGCGGTGAGTGCTCGGGGTGCCGGTCGAACGGGCGCACACCGTGCATCCCCGGCAGCGCGGCCAACAACGCCGGCACTCTGCTCGGCGGAGACGTGCGGCTGCGCCGCGACGGCGTCGAGATCAAGCACCATCTCGGGGTGTCCGGTTTCGCGACGCACACGGTGGTGGACCGGCGGTCGGTGGTGCCCGTGGGTGACGACGTCCCGCCGGCCGTCGCCGCGGTGCTCGGGTGCGCGGTGCTCACCGGCGGCGGCGCACTGCTGAACGCCGCGTCCCCCACCGAGGGCGACACCATCATGGTTGTGGGGCTCGGCGGAGTGGGCATGGCCGCGGTGCTCACCGCGGCCTCGCTCGGACTGGGCGACGTCATCGGGGTCGATTCGATGCCGGAGAAGCTGGAGACGGCCCGCGAGTTGGGCGCCACGTCCGTGTACACCCCGCAGGAACTGGCCGAGTCCGGCGTGCGTGCCCAGATCGTCGTGGAGGCCGCCGGCAACGCGCGCGCCTTCGAGACCGCTCTCGCTGCCACTGCTCCGGGCGGCACCACCGTGACAGTGGGCCTGCCGTCGCCGGACGCCCGAGCGTCGATCTCGCCCCTCACGCTCGTGGCCGAGGCGCGGACCATCGTCGGGAGCTACCTCGGGTCCGCCGTTCCCGAACGGGACATTCCGACGTACGAGCAGATGTGGCGCGAGGGCCGCTTCCCGGTGGAGAAACTGGTGTCCTCACGCATCACGCTCGACGGGATCAACCGGGCGATGGACGAACTGGCGGACGGCAAGGCGATTCGTCAGGTCATCGAGTTCGACCACTAGGCTGTCCCCGACGGTTCCAGGTGAGGGGTGAACAGGTGACAGAGGCGATACGTGTCGGAGTACTCGGCGCGGCCGGCAAGGTCGGCCAGGCGGTGTGCGAGGCCGTCGAGGCCGCGGCCGACACGGAGCTCGTCGCTCGCGTGGACAAGGACGACCGGCTCGAGACGTTCGCCGAGAACGGCGCGCAGGTCGTGGTCGACTTCACCCATCCCAGTGTCGTCATGGACAACCTGCAGTACCTGATCGGCGCCGGGATCCATGCCGTCGTGGGCACCACCGGGTTCGACGACGAGCGACTCGATCAGGTGCGGTCCTGGCTCGCGGACTCGCCCGCGACCGGAGTGCTCATCGCTCCCAACTTCGCCATCGGCGCCGTGCTGTCGATGGCGTTCGCGCAGCAGGCGGCACGCTTCTTCGACTCGGTCGAGGTGATCGAGCTGCACCACCCGAACAAGGCGGACGCGCCGTCCGGCACCGCGTACCGCACGGCGGCGCTCATCGCGGACGCGCGGCGCGCGGCGGGAGTGGGCCCGAGTCCCGACGCGACCACCACCGAACTCGACGGTGCGCGCGGCGCCGACGTCGACGGAGTGCGTGTGCACTCCGTGCGCCTCGCCGGTCTGGTGGCGCACCAGGAGGTGCTCCTGGGAACGCAGGGCGAGACTCTCACCATCCGGCACGACTCGATCGACCGCACCTCCTTCACTCCCGGTGTGCTGCTGGGCGTCCGGTCCATCGCGGCGCGGCCCGGGTTGACGTTGGGCATCGAACCGCTGATGGATCTGTGATGAGCAGCGGGAAGTCCGGAGGACGGTCGGAGTGAGCAAGTATTCGCGAGTGGTCGCGATCATCGCCGTGATGGTGTTGGTTCTCGGCGTCTACTTCGTCATTCTGGGCGGGCGGGGGATCGACTTCATCCAGCTCGGCGGTCCGGTGAACATCGGGCTGGGTATCGGTGTGCTGATCCTTCCGCTGCTGGGCCTGTGGATCGTGGTGGCGACGCTGCGGGCGGGTTTCCGGCACCAGCACCTCGCCCGTCGGATCCACGACGAGAATCTCGAGCTGGACGTCGACGACCTTCCGCGCATGCCGTCCGGGCGCATCGAGCGCGGCGCGGCGGATTCGCTCTTCGCGGACGTCAAGGCGGAGTACGAGAAGTCGCCCGACGACTGGCGCACGAACTACCGTCTCGCCCGTGCGTACGACTACGCGGGCGATCGCGGGCGCGCACGCGAGATCATGCGGCGCGCCGTGGAACTCGAGCGCACCGAGAGCGCGTGACCGTCCTGCTGGTGGTGCACCACACGGTGTCGCCGCCCATGGCGGAGATGCTCGAGGCGGTGCTGGCCGGGGCGCGGGATCCCGACATCGAGGGTGTCGACGTCCGGGTGCGCCCGGCCCTGGGTGCCACGATCGCCGACGTGGTCGACGCGGACGGCATCCTCCTCGGCACTCCCGCGAACTTCGGGTACATGTCGGGTGCTCTCAAGCATTTCCTCGACACGGTGTACTACCCGACGCTCGGGTCGATGAACGGAAAGCCCTGGGGCGCCTGGGTGTACGGCAACAACGACACTGCGGGCGCGGTGCGCGCACTGACGAGCATCGTGAGCGGATGGGGCCTCGAGCCGGCCGCGGTGCCCGTCGAGGTGACCGGGTTCGACGCCGCTGCGCGGCAACGGCTCGTCGAACTCGGTGGCACGGTGGCCGCGACGATCATGCCTGCCTGATCACTCCGGAAGGGTCAGCGGGGATGCGGGATCCGGCGCGCTCTCGACGAACGCCGGCGGGTTCGCCGTGTCGAACGTGGTGGGCAGGGTCGCGCACGTCGCGCCGGGCTCCGGGAAAGTGTTCGGATTCAGGCGCAGTGCCGAGACGAAACGGTCGATGCGCTCGTCGTCGCTGCTCTCCACTGCCAGGCGATGCCCCCACGACTGCAGCGAGATCCGGCGATCCATGCCCGGATACGGCGACATCATCAGGTACGGCTCGCCCTCCACCCGCGCGGCCAGCGCTGCGATCTCGCCGTCGTCGAGCGCTTCGGGGTCGTATGCGATCCACACGGCACCGTGTTCGAGGGAGTGCACCATGTTCTCGGTGCGCACGGCCTCCGGATAGACCACGCCGGTGCACGTCGCCCACGCGTTGTCGTGTCGACCACCCATCGGCGGTGAGAAGGCGTACGCCACACGGTAGTTCGGCAGTACGTGGTAGGCGGGCGGGTAGTCGACCACCTCGATGCCGTCGAGCGCGAGAGAGGGGTCGGGATTGTCGGCGGTGGGCACCCACGCGTCGGCCGTCGGACGTCCCTCGACGGCCCTGCCGCAGCCCCCGGCGAGGAGGGCGGCCGACAGGATCAGGGGAACGAGCGCCGACCGATGCATGATTCGAGAGTATCCGTTCGGCCGCACCGTCCTGCTCGTCAGCCGTTCCGCACCACCGCGACGACGAAGACGCGTCGGAACGGGAAGAAGGTGGTCCCGTCGGATCGTGCCGGGTAGGCCTCGGCCAACAACGGAGCGAGGTCGTCGCGGAACTCGTCCCGACCCTTCTCGTCGAGGAGGTCGAAGATCGGGGTGAGAGCGGTGCCGGAGACCCAGTCGAGAACGGGCCGGGCACCACGGAGTTGCTGGACGTACGTGGTCTCCCAGGCGTCCACGGCGCAACCCCGGGCGGCCAGCAGGTCGGCGTACTGCTCGGGATCGTCCACGGCGTTCGCGTGCCGCAGCTCGAGAGTGGGAAGTCGCGGTGCCCAGGCGTCCGATGTCGCGAGGTCCCGGATGATGCGGTGCGACGGTGCATCGAAATTGCCGGGCATCTGGACGGCGATCACGGCACCGTCCGGCAACTGGCCGGGCCAGCGCGCCAGCAGTTCCCGGTGTTCGGGCACCCACTGCAGAGTCGCGTTGGAGACGACGACGTCGGTGTCGGAGGACGGCACCCAGTCCCGCACGTCGAGCACGGTGGCGTCCAGACCGGCAGCGCGCGCGGCCGCGACCATGTCCGGCGAGTTGTCCGACGCCTCGACGGCGGCGTCCGGCCAGCGGTGCGCGAGCAACGCCGTCGCATTGCCCGGGCCGCAGCCGAGATCGGCGACGCGCCGGGGACTCCCGACAGAGATGCGTGCGAGCAGTTCGCGGAACGGACGGGTGCGCTCGTCGGCGAAGGTGAGGTAGTCGGACGGGCTCCACATGATGGCTCCTTCGACGGGCTGGCAAACAGTACGCTTGTACTGTTACGCACGTTACGCCGGAGTGAGCAGTACTGTCCACCGGCGCTACGGTCGCTGGACACGTGAGGGTGAGGAGGCTGCCGGTGCCGCACACGAGTGCGCCGCGATCAGGTGTGGCGTTGCTCGTCGTCGCCGCCGTGCTGTGGGGGACCGGCGGTGTTCTCGGAACCGCGCTGGGTCGCTCCGCGGACCTCCCGTCCACCGCGGTCGCCGCGTACCGGCTCGGCCTCGGCGGGCTGATGCTCCTCGCGGTCGTGGCCGCGACCGGGGGCGTCCTGCCGCGCGGCCGACCTGTGTGGCGTCGCATCGCCGTCATCGGAACACTCGCCGCGGTCTTCCAGGGTGCCTACTTCGCGGCCACCATCACGGCGGGCGTGGCGGCCGCGACCCTGGTGACCATCGGGTCGGCTCCCGTGGTGGTCGTCCTCGTGGAGTCGCTGACGGCACGTCGCCGCCCGGCGGGTGCCGTCGTGCGGACCGTCGTCGTCGGTGTCGCGGGGCTCGGGCTGCTCGTCGGTTCCCCGGCCGACGGCGATCTGCGGTCCACCGTCGTGGGCGGCGCTCTGGCGGTGGTGTCGGGCAGTGCGTTCGCGACGATGACCCTCGTCGGTCGTCGACATGCCGCGCAGGGCGACGACACCGTCGTCACCGGATGGTCGTTCGTGCTGGGCGGGGCGCTGCTCGCGGTGGCAGCGACAGCCACGGACCGCACGGCGCTGCTCCCGGTCGTGTCGGTGACGAGCATTCTCCTCGTGCTCAGCTTCGCCCTCGTCCCGACGGCTGTGGCCTACAGCGCGTACTTCCGCGGACTGCGGACCGCGGCGGCGTCGACGGCGGCGGTCGTCGCACTCCTCGAACCTCTCACCGGTACCGTCCTGGCAGTGATCCTGCTGGACGAACGACTCACGGCGGTGGGCGCCGTCGGTGCGGTGCTGCTCCTGGTGTCCGTCGTCGACGCCGGAGTGACCCACGCCCGGACGAACGCGGGCGGTGCCCATGCGTGAGCTGTCCGCGGCGGCAGCGCGTCGCACGGCCGTCGCGGCCCAGGGCTTCGGTCGAGCGCGGTCCGGTGCGGTCTCCGGCAGGCGCGCGGTGGCGGGTGTGGTGCGCTCGACGAAGTTGCTGCAGATCGATTCGGTGTCCGCGGCGGTGCGGGCGCACTACGCGCCGGTGTTCAGTCGTGTCGGCCCCTACGACTGTCAGGCGCTGGACGATGCGGCGTGGACCGACACGGCGCGATCGCCGCGCCTGCTCGTCGAGTACTGGGCGCACGAGGCGGCATTCCTGCCCGTCGCCGACTGGCCGCTGATGCGGTGGCGGATGGATCAGTACGAGCACGGTCGGTGGGGCGGCGCCGCGAGGGTCGCTGCGCGCAGTCCCGGACTGGTGGAGGACGTGCTCGACGCGATCCGCGACCAGGGGCCCGTCACCGCGCGAGAGCTCGAAGTTCTGTTGGATCGCCGGAGACCCGGCCCCAAGGGGCCGTGGTGGGACCACAGTGACGTCAAGGTGGTGTGCGAACAGCTCTTCGCCGGCGGCGTGTTGTCGGTACCGCGGCGGGAACGGTTCACGAGGCTGTACGACCTCGCCGAGCGCGTGCTGCCCCCGGACGTCGTGTCGCGACGGGTGGACGAGGTGGACGCGGTGCGTCAGCTCGTCGAGAAGTCGGCCGAGGCGATGGGGGTCGCCACGGCGGCCGACCTGCGCGATCACTACCGGCTGTCGGCGGCCCAGACCACTCGGGCCGTGGCCGACCTGGTGGACGCGGGCGTGCTGGTGCCCGTGACCGTGACCGGGTGGCGGGATCAGGCCTTCCTGCATCGAGACACCCGGGTACCGCGGTCGGTCGAGGCGGCCGCACTGCTGTGCCCGTTCGACCCGCTGATCTTCGGGCGTCCGCGCACCGAGCGTCTCTTCGACTTCCACTACCGCATCGAGATCTACACGCCCGAGCCGAAGCGGACGTACGGGTACTACGTCTTCCCGTTCCTGCTGCACGACGAGCTCGTCGCCCGCGTCGACATCCGGGTCGATCGCTCCGCCGGAGTGCTCACGGTGCCCGGTGCGTTCACCGAGCCCTCCGTCGACGCCCGCGGCCGCCGTGGCGAGGTGGCGGCGGCGCTGGCCGCGTCGGTGACGGAGATGGCGCGATGGCTGGACGTGGCCGACGTCGTGGTCGGTGACCGTGGTGATCTCGCGGCCGACCTGGGCCGCGAGGTACGCGCCGTCTCTCGATGACTCCGCCACCCCATAGTCTGTGTCGAATGTCCCAGCGTCCAGTGTCAGAGCATCGAGCCGGTGCCCCGTTGTCCGTTCAGCTCGTGGCCGCGACGTCCTTCACCCCTCCGTCGGAGGTGCCGTGGGAGACCGACGCCGACGGCGGTCAGGCGTTGGTCGAGTTCGCCGGCCGGGCCTGCTACCAGAGCTGGTCGAAGCCCAATCCGCGCACCGCGACCAACGCCGGGTATCTCAACCATCTACTGGCCGTGGGGAACTGGTCGGTGTTCGAGCACGCGTCCGCGAGTTTCTACATCACCGGCATCTCACGATCCTGCAGTCACGAGTTGATCCGGCACCGCCACTTCTCCTTCTCTCAGCTCTCCCAGCGTTCGGTGTCCGAACGCGACGCGCTGATGGTCGTGCCTCCAGCTCTCGAGTCCGACGCGACGTTGCGTGAGTTGTTCCAGAATGCGACCGACTCGTCCCGTGCCGCGTACGACGCGTTGCTGTCCGCACTCGAAGCGGAGACCGGTGCGGACTCGCCTGCGGTCGTCGCCGGGAAGCAGGCGCGGCAGGCCGCGCGCTCGGTGCTCCCGAACGCCGTGGAGACGCGCCTGGTGATGACCGGGAACTACCGGTCGTGGCGGCATTTCGTCACCATGCGGGCCTCCGAGCACGCGGATCTCGAGATCCGACGGCTCGCGGTGGCCTGCCTGCGGCGCCTCGTCGAGGTCGCACCCGACGTCTTCGCCGACTTCGAGATCGAGACACTGGCCGACGGAACGGAAGTCGCCAGGAGTTCGTACGCGGGGGAATAGGCGGCGCGGGTCGTGGGGGTCCGGCGGCCGGACGGGGACCGGGTAACCTTCCTGACCATGACCATCGGTGACACCGCGAGGACTGTCGACGCTGCGGGGACTGTCGACACTGCGGCACGAGTGCAGACGAGCAGCACGCCCTCGCCGTTCGGTGCCGTCTCCGTCGCGATGGTGACACCGTTCACTCCGGACGGTGCTCTCGACATCGACGCCTCCGTCGCACTGGCCGCGCATCTGGTCTCGAGCGGGTGCGACAGCCTCGTGATCTCGGGAACGACGGGCGAGTCGCCGACCACGACGGATCGCGAGAAGGCCGACCTGCTGCGCGCCGTGGTCGCTGCCGTCGGAGATCGCGCTCGCATCGTCGCCGGCGCCGGTACCAACGACACCGCGCACAGCATCGAACTCGCTCGTGCCGCCGCCGACGCCGGGGCACACGGACTGCTCGTCGTCACCCCGTACTACTCGCGCCCGCCGCAGGCCGGCCTGTACGCCCACTTCGTCGCCGTGGCCGACTCGACCGATCTGCCCGTCATGCTGTACGACATCCCGCCCCGCTCGGTGGTGCCGATCGAGACGGAGACGTTGCGTCGCCTCGCCGATCATCCGCGCATCCTCGCCGTCAAGGACGCGAAGGGCGACCTCGCCGCGGGAGCCGAACTCATCGCCTCGACCGGTCTCGAGTACTTCTCGGGCGACGACCCGCTCAATCTGCCCTGGCTGTCCGTCGGGGCCGTCGGCTTCGTCAGCGTCATCGGGCACCTCGTGCCCGGCAAGCTCCGGGATCTCCACTCCGCCTGGGCCGCGGGCGACATCGCCGCAGCGCAGGCCATCAACGTCGGTCTGCTCCCGATCGTGCGGTCGTTCGCCCGACTCGGCGGCGTCACGGGCTCCAAGGCGGGCCTTCGACTTCTCGGCATCGACGTGGGGGAGCCCCGTCTGCCACAAGTTCCACCGTCCACCGATCAGATCGATGCTCTGGCAGCCGATCTTCACCGTGCAGGAGTTCTTTGATGACTCGACCGCCCAGGCGGCGCAGTGCCACCCGTAGTGCCGGACCGCCCGCGGAACTTCCTCCGCAGGAACAGCAGCCCGCTCCTCCTGCACCGAAGGCCGAGGCCGCGCCCGTGCAGGATGCCCCCGCGGCGCAGGCGCCGGCGAAAGCCGCTCCCGTGAAGGAGGCGCCCGTGAAGGACGCGCCGACCGGCCGCGACCGCCAGTCGGGCGGCTCGCGATCGTCGAACGGCAACTCGGGCTCGGGTGGGGGCCGCGGTCCTCGGTCGCGTCCCGCGCGCACCCCGCAGAACTCCGCTGCCATCCAGCGACCCGATGCGCGCACGGTCGTGGACAAGACGCAGCGACTCGGAGCTCCGCCCAAGGCACCGAAGAACGGTCTCCGCATCGTCGCTCTCGGCGGCATCGGCGAGATCGGCCGCAACATGACGGTCTTCGAGCACAAGGGCAAGCTGCTCATCGTCGACTGCGGTGTGCTCTTCCCCGAGGACGCACAGCCCGGTGTCGACCTGATCCTCCCGGACTTCCGTCACATCGAGAACCGGATGGACGACGTGGTCGCCCTGGTGCTCACCCACGGTCACGAGGACCACATCGGTGCCGTGCCGTTCCTGCTGCGCCTGCGCCCGGACATCCCGGTCATCGGCTCCAAGTTCACGTTGGCGCTGCTGGCGGCGAAGTGCCGTGAGCACCGCCAGAAGCCGAAGCTCGTCGAGGTGCGCGAGGGCGAGAGCACGAACCACGGACCGTTCGAGCTCGAGTACTTCGCGGTCAACCACTCGATCCCCGACGCGCTCGCCGTCGCCATCCGTACCGATGCCGGTGTCGCGCTGCACACCGGCGACATCAAGCTCGACCAGCTGCCGCTCGACGGCCGCCTGACCGATCTCGGCGGGTTCTCGCGACTCGGCGACGAGGGTGTCGACCTCTTTTTGGTGGACTCCACCAACGCCGAGGTGCCCGGATTCGTCACGCCCGAGCGTGAGATCGGCGGTGTCCTGGACACGGTCATCGGCAAGGCCAGGAACCGCGTGATCGTCGCGTCGTTCGCGAGCCACGTGCACCGCATCCAGCAGGTCATCGACGTCGCACACCGCTACAACCGCAAGGTCGCCTTCGTCGGGCGGTCGATGGTGCGCAACATGGCCATCGCCCAGGAGCTCGGGTACCTGACGGTGCCCTCGGGTGTCGAGGTCGACATGGACACCGCGACGAAGCTCGCGGACGACAAGCTGGTCCTGGTCTCCACCGGCTCGCAGGGCGAGCCGCTCTCCGCGCTGTCCCGGATGGCGCGGGGTGAGCATCGTCAGATCAACATCCGTGCCGACGACCTGGTCGTCCTCGCGTCGTCGCTGATCCCCGGCAACGAGAACTCCGTGTTCGCCGTCGTCAACGGGCTCGCGAAGCGTGGCGCCAAGGTGGTCACGCAGCAGAGCGCCAAGGTGCACGTCTCCGGCCACGCGTCGGCCGGCGAGCTGCTGTACCTCTACAACGCGGTCCGTCCCACCAACGCGATGCCCGTGCACGGCGAGTGGCGGCACCTGCGCGCCAATGCCGCTCTCGCGGTGTCGACGGGTGTGCCGGAGGAGCGCGTGGTGCTGGCCGAGGACGGCGTCGTCGTGGACATGGTCGACGGCCTCGCCGAGATCGTCGGCCAGGTGCCGGTGGGCCACGTGTACGTCGACGGCCTGTCCGTCGGCGACGTGGGCGACTCGACGTTGTCCGACCGCCTCGTCCTCGGTGAGGGCGGCTTCATCGCCATCACCATGGCCGTGGACACCACCACCGGCAAGTCCGTCGGCACTCCCGAGGTCTCGGGTCGCGGCTTCTCCGACGATCCCGCGGCACTGAAGGAAGCGGCGCAGCTGGTCGAGGCGGAGTTGGTGCGTCTCGCCGGCGAGGGTGTGCGGGACACGCACCGCATCGCGCAGTCGGTCCGCCGCATCGTCGGTCGCTGGGTGGCGGACAAGTACCGCCGCAAGCCGATGATCGTGCCGACCGTGCTCGAGGTCACGCCGAGCTGACACGGTCGCACTCGACAGGCCGGCCCCGGGGACACCCCGGCGCCGGCCTGTCGTGTCTCTCGCCCCGTCGTCGGCCGGCTAGGCGAGCAGGTTGTACAGACCGACGAGGCCCAGCAGGACGATGCAGGCACGCAGCACCCGCGGTGACAGACGCCGGCCGTACCGTGCTCCCACCGCGCCGCCCATCAGGGAGCTGACGGCGATGAGACCGGCTGCCGCCCAACTGATCCGGTCGAAGGCGAAGATGATGAACGATGCCGCCGCCACGACGTTGACCACGAGCGACAGCAGATTCTTGGCCGCGTTCATGCGCTGGATGTTCTCCGGCAGCAACGCTCCCATGACGCCCATCAGCAGAATGCCCTGGGCCGCGGTGAAGTAGCCGCCGTAGACACCCACGGCGAACGTCCCGATCACCAGCAGCACGAAGCGTCCGCGGCCGATCCCGGCGGCGGTGTCCGGCTCGGAGCGCTTCTGTGCCCAGGCCTGGATGCGGGGGCCGGTGACCACCAGGACCAGCGCCAGGATCAGCAGCACCGGAACCACGGCGGTGAAGGTCTTCTCGGGCAGGTGCTGCAGGAGCCAGGCACCGAGCACGCCGCCGAGCAGCGATCCGGGGAGCTGCCAGCGCAACCGCGACCACTGGCCGCGTAGTTCGCGTCGGTAGCCCCATGCGCCGGAGGCGCTGCCTGCCACCAGTCCGATCGCATTGCTCATGGTCGCCGTGACGGGTGGGTAACCGAAGGCGATGAGAGTGGGGAACGTGATGAGCGTTCCTGACCCGACGACGGCGTTGATGCCACCGGCGGCGAACCCCGCGAGCAGCACGAGGACTATTTCGGAGACGGGCACACCGGCGACCGTACGACACGGCTAGATTCGTGTGTCATGAGCCTTGCGCACGACGAACGTCTGGAACTGGCCGACACGATGGCGAAGGTCGGTCCGGACGCTCCCACCCTGTGCGGTGACTGGACCGTCCGGGATCTCGCGGCGCATCTGGTGATCCGCGAACGCCGCCTCGATGCGGCTCCGGGCATCTTCCTGCCGCCGCTGGCGGGGTACACGCGCCGCGTGCAGGACTCGGTCGCCGCGGGGGAGTGGGTGGGCCTCGTCGACGACGTGCGCACGGGACCTCCGGTGTGGTCGCCGTACAAGCTCCTCGACGCGCAGATCAACCTCGGGGAGATGTTCGTCCACCACGAGGACGTCCGGCGGGCCGACGGATCCGCACCGACTCCGCGAGAACTGAGCGCCGAGATGCAGACCGCCCTGTGGGGTCTGCTGGGTCTGCTCGGCCGTGTCGCCTACAGGGGAGCCCCCGTGGCGGTGGACGTGGAGACCCCGGACGGTCGTCGGCGCACGTTCGGGAAGAAGTCGGCCTCGCGCCGGGTGGCGCTGCGCGGGGATCCGTCGGAGCTGGTGCTGCACGCGTTCGGCCGCGATGCGGTGGTGCTGGAGTTCGACGGCGACCAGGCGGACGTCGCCGCGGTGAAGGGCCTCGACCGCGGCGTGTGACAGCGGGCGAGCTGTTACTGGTGTTGCGGATGGTCCGGATGGGGTCGACCGACTAGCCTGACGGGTATGGCAGGCAAGACGAGTACGCGCGCGTCCCGATCCGGCGCGGCCGGATCGAGCAAGGCAGGCACCGGCACGAGTGGTGCCTCCACCGGACGCGGGCGGACGGTCACGACGCCGCGCAAGCCCACCGCCCCCCGGTCGTCCACCGGGCGCACCCCGGCGACTCGCTCGTCCGGTACCGCACGGTCGTCGTCCGGAGCCCGACCTCGCAGCGCCCCCAAGCGCACGATCTCGCCCGGTCGCGCGGCCCTGAACTCCGTGGGTCGCGGCATCGGCAAGGGGTGGGGCCTCGCCGCGCGCGGACTCGGTGCCACCACTCGCACCGTCGGCAAGGCCGCCGACATCGAACACGGCCACCGCCGCGACGGCATCGCCCTCGGGTGCCTCGCGGTCAGCGTGGTCGTCGCCGCCGGTCTCTGGTTCTCGGCCGGTGGCCCGGTCGGGGAGTGGATCGAGATCGGGCTGCGCGCCGTCGTCGGCAGCGCGGCCATCCTGCTGCCGCTGCTCGGCATCGGCGTCGCCGTAGCCCTGATGCGGACCGAACCCGCTCCCGACGACCGCCCCCGGCTCGTCCTCGGGTCTCTGCTGGTCGGCCTGCCGATGCTCGGACTCTGGCATCTGGGTTCCGGATCACCGGACGACCTGGCCGGGCGTGCGTCCGGCGGCGGCTTCGTCGGCTTCGTCGTCGGCGGTCCGCTCAGCAGCGGGGTCACCGTCTGGCTCGCCGTGCCGCTGCTCCTGCTCGCGGTCCTGTTCGGCGTCCTTCTCCTCACCGGGACGACCGTGCGCGACATCCCCGCGCGTCTGCGGACCCTGTTCGGTACGGCGAACCGCGGCGACGAGTACAGCGACTACGAGGACTGGGAGGAGGAGTCGCACCTCGGTGACTTCGCACCGGACGGGTACGACTCCGCGGGCTACGGCTCCTCGTACGACGAGTACGACCCGGCCCTGTTCGACGCCGACGGCTACCCGGTCGACGAGAAGCCGGCGAGGTCGCGCCGCCGCCGATCGTCCGCGCCGGCCGACGCGTACCCGGTGGAGGAGTCGGCACCGGTGGACGACGCTCCCACCGAGTACGTGCCGGTGCCGCCGCCCGTCCGCACGCGTGCGAAGGAACCGGTGGTCGAGCCGACGCCGAAGCCGAAGCCCGCTCCGGTCGTCGCGGCGACTCCGCCGAAGCCGAAGGAGGACGACAAACTCGTCGTGGACCGCGTCGTCGACGGCGACTACGTCCTGCCCTCGCTGTCCCTGCTGATCGACGGCGATCCGCCGAAGACGCGCAGCCAGGCGAACGACGCGATGATCGAGGCGATCTCCGAGGTCCTCGAGCAGTTCAAGATCGACGCCGCCGTCACCGGCTTCACCCGCGGACCGACGGTCACGCGCTACGAGGTCGAGCTCGGACCGGGCGTCAAGGTCGAGAAGATCACGGCGCTCGCCCGCAACATCGCGTACGCGGTGGCCACCGACAACGTGCGTCTGCTGGCCCCCATCCCCGGCAAGTCGGCGGTGGGCATCGAGGTGCCCAACTCCGACCGCGAGATGGTCCGCCTGGCCGACGTGCTGACGGCGCCCTCGACCCGCAAGGATCACCATCCTCTGGTCATCGGCCTCGGCAAGGACATCGAGGGCGACTTCGTCAGCGCCAACCTCGCGAAGATGCCGCACCTCCTGGTGGCGGGCTCCACCGGCTCGGGCAAGTCGAGCTTCGTCAACTCCATGCTGGTGTCGTTGCTCGCGCGGGCGACGCCGGAGGAGGTCCGGATGATCCTCATCGACCCCAAGATGGTCGAGCTGACCCCGTACGAGGGGATCCCGCACCTCATCACGCCGATCATCACGCAGCCGAAGAAGGCTGCCGCGGCCCTCGCCTGGCTGGTCGAGGAGATGGAGCAGCGCTACCAGGACATGCAGGCAAACAGGGTGCGCCACGTCGACGACTTCAACAAGAAGGTGAAGTCGGGCGAGATCACCGCACCGCTCGGCAGCGAGCGCGTCTACAAGCCCTACCCGTACATCCTCGCGATCGTCGACGAGCTCGCGGACCTGATGATGACCGCGCCGCGGGACGTGGAGGAGGCGATCGTCCGCATCACGCAGAAGGCGCGCGCGGCCGGCATCCACCTCGTGCTCGCGACCCAGCGCCCGTCCGTCGACGTCGTCACGGGCCTGATCAAGACCAACGTCCCGTCCAGGCTCGCGTTCGCCACGTCGTCGCTGACCGACTCCCGCGTCATCCTGGATCAGCAGGGTGCGGAGAAGCTCATCGGTATGGGCGACGCCCTGTTCCTGCCGATGGGCGCGGGCAAGCCCACCCGTCTGCAGGGCGCCTTCATCACCGACGAGGAGATCACCGCGGTCGTCGACTTCGCCAAGAACCAGGCGGAGCCGGAGTACCAGGAGGGCGTCACCGCGCAGAAGGCCGCGGAGAAGAAGGACGTCGACGCCGACATCGGCGACGATCTCGACGTGCTGCTCCAAGCCGTCGAACTCGTCGTGACGAGTCAGTTCGGCTCGACGTCCATGCTGCAGCGCAAGTTGCGCGTCGGCTTCGCCAAGGCCGGCAGGCTCATGGATCTGATGGAGACGCGCGGCGTGGTCGGCCCGAGCGAGGGATCGAAGGCCCGCGACGTCCTGGTCAAGCCCGACGAGTTGGACGGGCTGCTGTGGTCGATCAAGGGCGGGGATCCGGGAGAGTCGGACAATCCGGACGAGTGACGGTGGCCCCGTTGTGAATTGACTCTCACGCTAGCTGAGTTTTACCTGTGCATTACCCTTCGCGTGCCTCCATACGGCCGGGGCTGTGGCATGGTTGTTCTCAGGAGGGGAGTATCCCCAGCTTGCGAAGGACCCGTCAGCACGATCGAGCCCTGCCTCGATCCGGGTCATCGGCAGACACAGTGGTCACACGAGACAACATCACTGGTTCTGTGGGAGAGACCTCCGGAGCCCACCCATGGACTACCGGAGGTAGTTGCTCACATGAATGTCTCGTCCACAGTCTGGATCGTCACCATCGTGGTGATCCTGGGACTCTTCGTCTTCGACTTCTTCGCTCACGTGAAGACCCCCCACGAGCCGACCTTCAAGGAATCGGCGACGTGGTCCGTCGTCTACATCACGATCGCCATCATCTTCGGCGGAATCGTGTTCTGGCAGTACGGCGCGACCTACGGCGGTGAGTACTTCGCCGGGTACGTCACCGAGAAGGCGCTCAGCGTCGACAACCTGTTCGTCTTCCTCATCATCATGACGACGTTCGCCGTACCGCGTCAGTACCAGCAGAAGGTGCTGCTCATCGGCATCGTGATGGCGCTCGTGATGCGCGGTGGCTTCATCGCCCTCGGTGCCGCGGCCATCAACAACTTCAGCTGGGTCTTCTACCTCTTCGGTGCGTTCCTCATCTACACGGCCTACAAGCTCATCAAGGAGGCCGGGGAAGAGGAGGAGAACGAGGTCCAGCAGGACACCAAGATCATGAAGTTCGCCAAGAAGATCCTCCCCACCACGGACGAGTACCACGGTGATCGTCTGACGGTGAAGATCGACGGCAAGCGCGTGGTCACCCCGATGCTGCTGGCCCTGGTCGTCATCGGTTTCACCGACATCCTGTTCGCATTGGACTCGATCCCGGCGATCTACGGTCTCACCACCGAGCCGTACATCGTCTTCACGGCCAACGCGTTCGCCCTCATGGGTCTGCGCCAGTTGTACTTCCTGATCGGCGGACTGCTCGATCGCCTGGTCTACCTGTCCTACGGCCTGTCCCTGGTACTGGCGTTCATCGGCGTCAAGCTCGTCCTCCACGCGCTCCACGAGAACGAGCTCGGCTTCATCAACGGCGGCGAGAACCTGTCGGTCCCCGAGATCAGCACCGGAGTGTCGCTCAGTGTCATCATGGGCATCCTGATCGTCACCACCGTGGCCAGCCTGCTCAAGACCCGCGGCGACGCGAAGCCCGCGGTGAAGGACGGCGAGACCGGAAGCCCGGTCCTCGGCGACGACACCACGGCCGCCTCGACCGGTACCACGTCGACCGGCGTCACGGACACCGAGCGCGACTCGCGCTGATCCGTCCCGCACGAGAACAGCCCGGCACCGAGAGGTGCCGGGCTGTTCGTGTGTCCGGCGGGTGCCGGAGGGCGGGTCACTCCGCGAGGACGCCCATCACCGGCTTCCACTCCTGGATCGCCACGGCGTCGACGAGCTTCTCCACCGCGAACGGGTCCTCGGCGAACAGTGTGCCCACCTGGTCCGCACTCTCACCCTTGACGATGATGGTGGCGCCGCTGTCGTCCGCGTACGGCCCCGCCACCACCACGATGTCGCGAGCGAGGAGATCCCGCAGCCAGTCGCGGTGCTCGGCGCGGACGCGGTCGCGTCCCTCGGCGGTGGCCGACGAGTACGTGTAGTTGACGAGGAAATGGGCCATCGATGTTCTCCTGCGGTGTGAGCGGGTGGTGGGTGATCTAGAGCGTGAGCAGCATGCGGGTGTTGCCGAGAGTGTTCGGCTTGACGTAGCTGAGATCGAGGAACTCGGCGACACCGGTGTCGTACGAGCGACACATCTCGGCGTAGACCTCGGCGGTGACCGGGGTCCCGTCGATCTCGGAGAACCCGTGGCGGGCGAAGAACGGCACCTCGAAGGTGAGCACGAAGATGCGGGAGAGCTGCAGTTCGCGGGCGACGTCGATCAACCGGGACACGATGAGGTGGCCCACGCCGTGACCCTTGACCGACGGATCGACGGCGACCGTGCGGATCTCGCCGAGATCCGCCCACAGCACGTGCAGCGCGCCGCAGCCGGCGACGACACCGTCGACCTCGGCGACCCAGAACTCCTGGACCGCCTCGTAGAGGGTCACGAGATTCTTCTCGAGCAGGATCCGGCCCGCGTAGATGTCGATGAGTCGCTTGATCTCCGGGATGTCGGAGGTGCGGGCACGGCGCAGGCGCACGCGCTCGGTGGTGGACCCGGACGCGGTCCGGACGTCTGCGCGATCCTGCGCCGCCCGGGAGTCCGTCTCCGGATCGAGGTCGGAAGTCATGGGGTGAACAGTAGTCATCGGGCGTACCGATATTGTGACCGTGTGTCCCGCGCCGGTAACTCACGTCACGTCCCGAGAGCGGGCTCGGCGACGTGAGCGCTCAGTACGACGTCGGTCGTGGCCCCGGTGACGCGTCCGCGCCGACGCCCGACGCCGTCGTCGGCTCGGGCCCGCTCACTCCGGCTCCACTGCTCAACATCGCCAACGTCCTGACCGTCCTGCGGATCGCGCTGGTCCCGGTGTTCCTGTGGGCACTGTTCGCGGACGGTGGCCAGGAGACCGGGTGGCGGCTCGCGGCCTTCGGGATCTTCGTCGTCGCGGCGATCACCGATCGCATCGACGGCCAACTGGCGCGCAAGCACGGGCTCGTGACGGAGTTCGGCAAGATGGCGGACCCCATCGCCGACAAGGCGCTGATCGGGGCGGCCCTGGTCGGACTGTCCATGCTGGGGGACCTGCCCTGGTGGATCACCCTCGTCATCGGTGCCCGCGAGATCGGCATCACGCTCCTGCGGTTCGCCGTCCTGCGGCACGGTGTCATCCCCGCGGGACGCGGCGGCAAGCTCAAGACCCTCGTCCAGAGCGTGGCCATCGGGGTCTACGTTCTGCCGCTTCCCGACGCTGTGATCCCGGCAGCGATGGTGCTGATGATCGTGGCCGTGGCGCTGACCATGATCACGGGACTCGACTACGTGGTGCAGGCGGTGCGGCCGCGGGTCCGGACACCACACGACGGGCGATGAGCCGTCCGGTGCTCCGCCGCGTGCGGATCGCGGGCGGGGGTTAGGGTTCTCTCACCCGTTCCGACGGGTGTCCACACGCGTAGCGGGAACCGATCGGACCGTTCCGGCGTTGTAGGTGGACGAGGGTCGAGCGACGGTGCACCGACAGGCGTTCCCGCGGTCGACCACGACGTAGTTCGAACACGATGAAGGAGGGGCCACATGGCGCTGCTCTTGCGTGAGGCATTGGGCGACAGTCTTCGCCGCACACGGGTCGCTCAGAGCCGCACGTTGCGCGAGGTCTCCAACACGGCGCGCGTCAGCCTCGGGTATCTCTCGGAGGTCGAGCGTGGCCGCAAGGAGGCGTCGAGCGAACTGCTCAACGCCATCTGCGATGCTCTCGACGTCCCACTGTCGGACGTTCTGTTCGATGTGAGCGAATCGCTCACGGACACGATGGCGAGTGCGGCCGCGTCGACGGGTGTTCCCGCCGAGCGCGGTGCGGCCCACATCTCGGACGAGACGCGCGTGGTCATCCCGGCCCCGACCGCGCGAGCACTCGCCGCTGCCTGATCTTCGCGTCCCGTTTCCGACCATTCGTGGTTCGACATGGGATCATGGCGGGTACCGATCACAGACAGACCGCGTGTCCCGGACACGCGCAGCAACACCGGCGGTGACGGTCGCCAGCCGGGTCGCGTACGCGGCGGATCACATGGAGGCAGGAAGAACCGATGGCCAATCCTTTCGTCAAGGGCTGGAAGTATCTGATGGCTCTGTTCAACTCCAAGATCGACGAGAAGGCGGATCCGCAGGTCCAGATCCAGCAGGCCATCGAGGACGCTCAGCGTCAGCACCAGGCGCTCTCGCAGCAGGCCGCGTCGGTCATCGGTAACCAGCGCCAGCTCGAGATGAAGCTCAGCCGCCAGCTCGACGAGGTGGAGAAGCTCAACGCCAATGCGCGCCAGGCCGTCACCCTCGCCGACCAGGCCAATGCGGCTGCCGACGTCGAGAAGGCCACCCAGTACACCAACGCCGCCGAGGCGTTCGCGGCCCAGCTGGTCACCGCCGAGCAGAGCGTCGAGGACCTCAAGGTTCTGCACGACCAGGCGCTCCAGGCCGCCACCCAGGCCAAGAAGGCCGTCGAGCAGAACGCCATGACGCTGCAGGCCAAGGTCGCCGAGCGCACCAAGCTGCTCAGCCAACTCGAGCAGGCCAAGATGCAGGAGCGCGTCAGCGAGTCGCTCCGCTCGATGGACTCCACGCTGTCCGCACCGGGCAACACGCCCAGCCTCGACGCCGTCCGGGACAAGATCGAGCGCCGCTACGCCAACGCGCTCGGCTCCGCCGAGCTCGCTCAGAACTCCGTGCAGGGCCGCATGATGGAGGTCCAGCAGGCGAGCGTCCAGATGGCCGGACACAGCCGCCTCGAGCAGATCCGTGCCTCCATGGCGGGCGACTCGCTCACCGCCGGCCCCTCCGCGGACGGCGTGTCCACGCAGAAGAACCTGTCGTCCCCGCAGGCGACCCCCGAGCCTCCTCAGGCCAACTGATCTGCCTGCACGAGACCCTCACGGAGCGTTGATGTCCGGACACGGCGACCCGCACCGACGGCAGATGTGGCACGAGCGGCCCGCTGCACCGCCCGAGGTGGGGCGCGCTGCCGACCTGGTGCGCGCTCGGGCTCGTGGCGTCGTCGACGTCACGCGGCCGTTCCTCGACGCCGCCAAGTCGTGGAACGACCCGCGGAAGAAGGCCGAACGGCGGATCCGTCGGACTCGCCGGCGGGCCACGCTCTTCGGTGCGGCGTCCGGGTCGATGGGCGTCGCCACCGTCACGGTGGCAGCCACGTCCGCACCCGACTGGATCGTCGTCGGGGGATCGGGCACCACGGTGTTGTTCGCGGTGCCCGCCGTGGCCGCGGCGGCGGCCTACCGACGGCTGCGGGCCCAGCCACTGCCGGCTGCAGCGCCGGTCCGCCGTGCTCTGCCTCCGGTGGGCTCCGCCGCTCGCGAGCCCATCGAACGTCTCGCGGCCGCCGAACGCAGTCTGCACGAGCTGACGGGCATCCTCGCTCGGTCCGGGGCGGTCGCCGCGGACGACGTGCACGACACGACCCGGATCGCCGCGGCCGCGTCGGCAGCCCTCACCGAGGTCGCGCACGACATCGTCGCGATGGAGAGAGCAGCGCTGGGAAGTCCGGCTGCAGCGGTCCATCTGTCCGGGTCCATCGGGTCCACCGCGGCCCGGTTGACGGACGGTGTGCACCAGTTCGACGGGCTCGTCGCCGCGGCTGCGTTGCTCACCGCGCCGGGCTCCTCCGGTTCGCTCACCGCACTCGACGCGCGACGGGACGCCCTCCAGTTCGCGTCCGATCGCCTCGAGGGCTGGGCATTCGGCCTCGAGCACCTGCAGAAGCCCTGACCTCGGCGGCGGTCTCACCCCGACCGCGACCCTGAGATCGACGTACCGTCCTCGGGGTCGACCCCGATCTTCACCCTGAACTCCGGGACGATTCGGTGTTGTGCCAGTTCGGTTCTGGCAGTGTCGAACTCGTCGACGGATCGCCGGTGAACTCCACCGCGGCCGGCGACGAGAGTCCCCGACGAGAAGGAGTTCGACATGTTCTGGAAGATTCTCGGTGCGATCGTTCTGGTGTGGATCGGCATCGTCGTTCTCGGCGCCCTGCTGAAGGCGCTGTTCCCCATGGTGGCGCTGGCCGTGGTGGGAACCGGTCTCTACTTCCTCTTCCGCGCGATGAGCGGCGATCGCGACTCGGCGAAGTCACCCTTCTGACGTCCCCGGTGCCGCGCTGACCTAGGCTTCGCCCATGCTCGTCGCGGTGGTCGCCGGCCCCGATGCGGGGCACGCCTTCCCTGCCATCGCGCTCGCGAAGGCGCTGACGGCCGCAGGAGAGGCGGCCGTGGTCTACACCGGCGATCGGTGGCTCGACGCCGCGCGAGCGGACGGGGTGGACACTCGCCTGCTGCCGGGACTGGAACCGCGGCCCGAGGACGACGACGCGGACGCCGGCCGCAGAATTCACGAGCGAGCGGCCCACATGTCCTCGATGCTGCTGCCGGTGCTCTCCGAGTCGGCTCCCGATCTGGTGGTCTCGGACATTCTCACGGCCGGCGGCGGTCTCGCCGCCGAGCGGCTGGGAGTTCCCTGGGTGGAACTGTCTCCGCACCCGCTCTACCGGCCCTCCGTGTCGTTGCCCCCGATCGGGAGTGGCCTCGCACCGGGCACGGGACTGCGAGGTCGGTTGCGGGACACCGTGATGCGAGCTCTGACCGACCGCTCCGTCCGAGCGGGGCTGGCGCAGCGCGCTCGGGCGCGCGAGGGCGTCGGTCTGCCCGCGTCGGACCCCGGCCCCGCGCGGCGCCTCGTCGCGACCATCCCCGCGCTCGAGGTGCCGCGGTCGGACTGGCCGGCCGAGGCGCGGGTCGTCGGTCCGTTGTTGTGGGAGCCGACGACCGCTCTCCTCGACCCGCCGCCGGGGACCGAACCGCTGATCCTGCTGGCACCGTCGACGGCCGCGACCGGCGCCGTGTCCATGGTCGAGGCCACTGTCGAGGCGGCGGCGGCCTCACGTGCGCGCGGCCGGAGTCGTCGACTGGTGATCACCACGGTGGACGACGTTCCGGCCGGTCTACCGTCCTGGGCGGTGGGCGGACTGGGGCGCCAGGACGCGCTGCTGCCGCTGGCGTCGGTCGTGGTGTGCGGCGGCGGCCACGGGATGTTGGCGAAGTCGCTGTCCGCCGGCGTCCCGGTGGTCGTGATCCCCGGCGGGGGAGATCAGTGGGAACTGGCCAACCGCGCGGCCCGGCAGGGAAGCGCCACGATCGTGCGTCCGGTGTCCGCCGACGCCGTGGCGGAGGCGATCGACCGGGTGCTGAGCGACTCGACGTACGCCGCCGCGGCAGGTCGCGCCGCGGCGACCGCCGCCGCGGTCGAGGATCCCGTCGCGGTGTGCCGCAGCGTGATCGTCGACTCCCGCCCGCGCTGAGGGGGAGCGCGGACGTCCCGGGTTACGGTGACATGGTGCGCCTGACCGACTTCCACGACCGTGTCGCCGAACAGTTCGGAACCGTGACCGGGGACTCGATGCTGGTCGACCACCTGCTGCTGAGCCTCGGGAACCGCACCGCCGCGCAGGCCATCGAGGACGGTGAGGATCCGAAGGACGTGTGGCGTGCACTGTGCGTCGAGTTCGACGTTCCCCGATCGCGGTGGTGAACCTCCGGCGTGTCGCTGGGTATCGAACACCTGTTCGCTTATAGTCGTGTGCAGAGTCGACGGGAATCGCACGGCAGCGGTTCTTGTCGGTACCCCCCTCTACCTTGGCGACAGATCGACGGGGTACAGACGCTTCGGGGACAAGAACTTCGAGAAGGAGACCATGATGGCTGCAGCTGCATACGATCGGGACAAGGCGCTCGATCTCGCGCTCGCGCAGATCGACAAGAACTTCGGCAAGGGGTCGGTCATGCGTCTCGGCGACGAGGCCCGTGTGCCCATCGCCGTCATCCCCACGGGTTCGATCGCGTTGGACGTCGCGCTCGGCATCGGCGGACTCCCGCGCGGCCGCATCGTCGAGGTCTACGGCCCGGAGTCCTCGGGTAAGACGACGGTCGCGCTCCACGCGGTCGCCAACGCACAGGCCGCCGGCGGCATCGCCGCGTTCATCGACGCGGAGCACGCTCTCGATCCGGACTACGCCGCCAAGCTCGGTGTCGACACCGACGCGCTGCTGGTCTCCCAGCCGGATACCGGTGAGCAGGCGCTCGAGATCGCGGACATGTTGATCCGGTCCGGTGCCATCGACATCCTGGTCGTGGACTCCGTGGCAGCCCTGGTTCCCCGTGCCGAGATCGAGGGCGAGATGGGTGACAGTCACGTCGGTCTGCAGGCCCGCCTGATGAGCCAGGCCCTGCGCAAGATCACCGGCGCCATCAGCTCGTCCGGCACCACGGTCATCTTCATCAACCAGCTGCGCGAGAAGATCGGCGTCATGTTCGGCTCGCCCGAGACCACGACGGGCGGTAAGGCGCTGAAGTTCTACGCATCGGTGCGCCTGGACATCCGTCGTATCGAGACGCTCAAGGACGGAACCGACGCAGTCGGTAACCGCACCCGCGTCAAGGTGGTCAAGAACAAGGTGTCGCCGCCGTTCAAGCAGGCCGAGTTCGACATCCTGTACGGCAAGGGCATCAGCAAGGAAGGCTCGCTCATCGACATGGGTGTCGAGCACGGCTTCGTGCGCAAGTCCGGCTCCTGGTTCACCTACGAGGGTGATCAGTTGGGCCAGGGCAAGGAGAACGCACGCAAGTTCCTGCTCGAGAACACCGACATCCGTGACGAGATCGAGAAGAAGATCAAGGAGAAGCTCGGCATCGGTGCAGACGTGCGTACGCCCGACGAGGCCGTCGCTGCTCCGGTCGACTTCTGACAGCAGGTCTCTCGACTGTGAACGACGACGAGTTACCGGACTCGCGTGCACCGGGCGCCCGACGTACGTCGGGCGCCCGGTCCCGTTCCGGCCGCCGATCGGGCGAGACGCCGCCCCCGGGCGGGGGCACGGCGGTGCAGGCCAAGGATGCCGCGTTGCGGTTGCTCACCGATCGCGCCCGGAGCCGCGTCGAGCTCGAACAGCGGTTGGCCGCCAAAGGATTCACGGACGAGATCATCACGTCCGTGCTCGACAGGCTGACCGAGATCAAGCTGGTCGACGATCGCGACTTCGCCCATCAGTGGGTCCGCTCGCGACACACGTATTCGGGACGCGGCAAGCAGGCGTTGCGCACCGAACTCCGAACCAAGGGAATCGAACCCGGTATCGCCGCCGAAGCGCTGGATACCATCGAGCCGGAGGACGAGCGTGAGCGCGCCCGCGACCTGGTGGTCAAGAAGCTGCGGGCTCCGGCTCTGCGGTCGAGTCTCGGCGACGACATCGAGGACCCGCGGGAACGTCGTGCACAGCGGGACAAGGTGGTGCGCAAGCTCGTGTCGATGCTCGCGCGTCGCGGGTTCGCCCAGGGCATGGCCTTCGACGTGGTTCGGACAGAACTCGAGGCCCTCGGAAACGATTCCGAAGGCCTCGAGTACTAGAACGTCAGACTGTCGCGCCACCCATGGCGGCACCCTGATCGACAGGAACCGGACTCTTCTTCGCTCGTCGCAGTCGCTTCTCCACCTTCGTGGCGAGGTACGTCAGCAGCGAGTTCAGGATGATCATGATGATGGCCACGATGATCAGCGCCGGCAGGAAGTTGCCGTAGAAGGCACCGACCTGCTGGCCCGACCGGACCACCTCGACATAGCCGATGATGTAGCCCAACGCGGAGTCCTTCAGCGCCACCACCATCTGCGAGATGATGGCCGGCAACATCGCGGTCACGGCCTGGGGAAGCAGGATCATGCGCATGATCTGGCCCTTGCGCAGGCCGATGGCCATGGCCGCCTCGGTCTGACCCTTCGGCAGGGACTGGATGCCCGACCGCACGATCTCGGCGATGACCGAGCCGTTGTAGAGCGTCAGGCCCGTCACCACCGCGGCCAGGGCCAGGTAGCGGGACTTGAACACCTGGTACTCGGCGAAGAACTGGTACAGGAAGATCATCAGGATCAGCACCGGGATGGCGCGGAACAGTTCGACGAAGAATCCGGCGACCAGCCGCACCGGGCGGTGGTCCGACAGGCGCGCGATGCCCAGGACCGCGCCCAGGATCAGCGCCAGCACGATCGACAGCCCCGCGGCGACCAGGGTGCCCTGGATGCCGGGAACCAGGTACGTCGTCCAGGTCGACGACTCGACGAACGGGCTCCACTTCTCCGATGTCAACTGGCCCTTCTCGTCCAGCTTCGCGTAGATCACGTACGCCGCCAGCAGTACCAGGACGAGCACGACGGCCGAGATGATGTGATTGCGCACCTTGGCGCGGGGCCCCGGAGCGTCGTAGAGAACGGTGGCGCGTTCGGCGGAGGCGACCTTCTTGGGCGGTGCCTCGGTGCTCAGAGGTGCGTTCGCTGTGGTCATCGGGCAACCGCCAATCGCTTGCCGAGGTAGCCGAAGAAGAGGCCGGTGGGGAAGGTCAGGATGACGAAGCCGAGCGCGAAGATACCGCCGACGACGAAGATCGCCGCCTCGTTCTCGATCATTTCCTTCATCAGGATGGCCGCTTCGAGGACGCCGATCGCCGCGGCGACGGTCGTGTTCTTCGTCAGGGCGATGAGCACGCTGCCCAGCGGGCCGATGACCGCACGGAACGCCTGGGGGAGCACGATGAAGCGCAGGTTCTGCGAGAACGTCAGACCGAGCGAACGCCCGGCCTCCGCCTGACCGACGTTCACGGTGTTGATTCCGGACCGCAGCGACTCGCACACGAACGAGGCCGTGTAGATGCTGAGACCGAGAACGGCGAGCCGGAAGTTGTTGTCCGCCTGGCCGGTCGGGGACGCCTGATCGGCGAGCGTGACGCCCAGGGTCTGGTAGAGGCCGAAGGCGCAGAACAGCAGGATCAGCGTGAGCGGGGTGTTGCGGAAGATGGTGACGTAGGTGGCACCGATCCACCGCGCGACGGGAACGGGGGAGACCCGCATCGCCGCGAGCAGGGTGCCGAGGACGAGAGCGCCGATGGCGGAGAGCACCGTCAGCTTGATCGTCATCCAGAACGCGTCGAGGAGTTCGGGCGCGTAGTCACTCAGTATGTCCACCGGCGACTCCTTCCGAGAGCGGTGACGAGTCGAACGGGCGGTTCACCGGTGTGAACCGCCCGTTCGGGTCTCGCGAAGAGTGGTGATCAGTAGCGATCGACGGTCGGCTGTGCGGGCAGCGGGTACCCGGACGGTCCGACGGTGTCCTCGAATGCCTTCTGCCACGACCCGTCCTCGATCATGGCGTCGATCGCGTCGTTGATCTTGGTGCGGGTCTCGTCGTCGCCCTTGGCCAGGCCGATGCCGTAGCGCTCCTCGGTGAACGGCTCGCCGACCACCTTGAGCTCACCCGGGTACTGAGCCGCGTAGCCGGCCAGGATGATGTCGTCGGTCGTGACCGCGTCGACGGCGCCGTTGCGCAGTGCCTCGACACAGGCGGAGTAGGTGTCGAACTCCTGCAGCTGCACGTCCTGCGCGTACTGGTCCTTGACCTTCTGCGCGGGGGTGGAGCCGGAGACGGAGCAGAGGCGCTTGCCACCGCTGAGCGACTCGGGGCCCGTGATGTCGGTGTTGCCGTCGGCAACGAGGAGCGACTGTCCGGCGACGAAGTACGGTCCGGCGAAGTCGACCTTCTCCTTGCGGGCGTCGGTGATCGAGTAGGTGGCGACGATGTAGTCGACCTCACCGTTCTCGATCAGCGTCTCGCGCTGCGCCGACGGCGACTCTTTGAACGTGATGTTCTCCGGCGTGACACCGAGCTTGCCGGCGACGTACTTCGCGACCTCGACGTCGAAGCCGCTGAACGAGCCGTCGGGGGTGCGCAGGCCCAGGCCCGGCTGGTCGAACTTGATGCCGACGGTCAGCTTGCCGCTCTCGGCGCTGGACGACGCGCTGGTGGCCTCGTCGCCACCACACGCGGTGGCGGCGAAGGCGAGCGCGAGTGCGGCGACGCCGACACGGGCGGTACGGGTGATTCTCATCGAGATCCTCCAGAAGTTGGGACGAGCGGGTGGTAGATCAGTGACTCAGGATCTTGCCGAGGAAGTCCTTGGCGCGATCGGACTTCGGTGTGGTGAAGAAGGTCTCGGGATCGGTGTCCTCGACGATCTGGCCGTCGGCCATGAAGATGACGCGATCGCCGGCGCGGCGGGCGAAGCCCATCTCGTGGGTGACGACCACCATGGTCATGCCCTCCTTGGCCAGCGACGTCATGACGTCGAGCACCTCGTTGACCATCTCGGGATCGAGCGCCGAGGTCGGCTCGTCGAAGAGCATCACCTTGGGGTTCATGGCGAGTGCACGCGCGATGGCGACGCGCTGCTGCTGGCCGCCGGAGAGCTGCGCCGGGTACTTGTCGGCCTGGTTGGCGATGCCGACACGTTCGAGCAGACGCTGCGCGGTCTTCTCGGCCTCGTCCTTCTTCATCTTGCGGACCTTCGTCGGCCCGAGCATGACGTTCTCACGAATCGTCTTGTGCGCGAAAAGATTGAAGGACTGGAAGACCATGCCGACGTCCGCGCGGAGCGCGGCGAGCGACTTGCCCTCGGAGGGAAGTGCCTCGCCGTCGACCTCGATGGTGCCCTCGTCGACGGGCTCGAGCCGGTTGATGGTGCGGCACAACGTCGATTTACCCGACCCGGAGGGGCCGAGGACGATGACGACCTGGCCGCTGGGAACGTCGAGTTCGATGTCCTTGAGGACGTGCAGATCACCGAAGTGCTTCTGCACGCCGTGCATCGCGATCATGGGGGCAGACGATGCTGTGGACGAGCGATGTTCGCGCTCGCCGTCAGGGTGGGTCATGGCGATGACCCTAGAGGTAGTTTCCTCCGCCACTGCTCGTTTTGGTGCGGGGACCGCGTATATGTAATGGAAACTTTACTCGGACCGCTCGGTGAGTCGGGTACGTGCGCCGCCGTACCCTGAAGGGGTGGACACGATCGACACCCAGACTCTGCCTGCGCGGTCCGGGACTGCGCGCACCTACGAGGTGCGCACGTACGGCTGCCAGATGAACGTGCACGATTCCGAACGACTGTCCGGCCTTCTCGAGGAGGCCGGTTACGAGAAGGCCGACTCCGGGTCGTCCCCCGATCTCGTCGTCTTCAACACGTGTGCGGTACGCGAGAACGCCGACAACAAGTTGTACGGCAACCTCGGCCAACTCCGGCCGGCCAAGGACGAGAACCCCGACATGCAGATCGCCGTCGGTGGGTGCCTCGCACAGAAGGACCGCGACGTTGTGGTCACGAAGGCGCCGTGGGTGGACGTCGTGTTCGGCACCCACAACATCGGATCCCTGCCGGCGCTGCTCGACCGGGCGCGCCACAACCAGCGCGCCGAGGTCGAGATCCTCGAGTCGCTGGACGCGTTCCCCTCGACTCTCCCGGCCAAGCGCGACTCCGCCTACTCCGGGTGGGTGTCCATCTCGGTGGGGTGCAACAACACCTGCACCTTCTGCATCGTGCCCGCACTGCGCGGCAAGGAGGTCGACCGCAGGCCGGGCGACATCCTCGCCGAGGTGCAGGCCCTCGTCGACGAGGGCGTGCTCGAGGTGACGCTGCTCGGACAGAACGTCAACGCGTACGGCGCCTCGTTCGCGGATCCCGAGCAGCCGCGTGACCGGGGTGCGTTCGCATCGCTCCTGCGCGCGTGCGGGGAGATCGACGGTCTCGAGCGTGTCCGGTTCACCTCGCCGCACCCCGCCGAGTTCACCGACGACGTCATCGATGCGATGGCGTCGACGCCCAACGTGTGCCCGACGCTGCACATGCCTCTGCAGTCCGGATCGGACCGCGTGCTGCGTGCCATGCGCCGCTCGTACCGCAAGGAGAAGTTCCTCGGCATCATCGACCGGGTGCGCGAAGCCATCCCGCACGCGTCACTGACGACGGACATCATCGTGGGCTTCCCCGGGGAGACCGAGGAGGACTTCCAGGAGACCCTCGACGTCGTCCGTCGCGCTCGCTTCAGCAGCGCCTACACGTTCCAGTACTCCAAGCGACCGGGAACGCCGGCCGCCGACATGCCGGATCAGGTGCCGAAGGCCGTCGTGCAGGAACGCTACGAACGGCTCGCCGCTCTGCAGGAGGAGATCTCCCACGAGGAGAACCGTCGCGTCGTCGGAACCGAGGTGGAGTTGCTCGTCGCCGACGGGGCCGGACGCAAGAACGCCGTCACCGAGCGGATGAGTGGACGCACCCGCGACGGGCGACTCGTGCACTTCACCCCGACGGGCGCCATCGACCGCGCCGTCCGGCCCGGCGACGTCGTCGTCACCACGGTGACCGACGCGAAGCCGTATCACCTGGTCGCCGACGTCCCGGTGCGCTCGCACCGGCGCACCACGGCCGGCGACCGACACGAGCGGGGCACGATGCCCCGGACCGCACCGGTCGGTGTCGGGTTGGGGTTGCCGTCCGTCGGCGCCCCGGCGCCCGAGCCGGTCACGACGATGGGATGTTCACTGTGAGTACCGAGCCGACGACCGGGTCCGATCCGGCGGCCGCCGAGAAGCGGATCTCGGGGCGTATCGACCCGGGGGTCCGCGCCGTCGTCGTGGCAGTGGTGGTGTTGTTGCTGCTACTGAGCTTCGCACTGCCGCACACAGGTTCGGCCAACGCGTGGGACGTGCTGGTGCACGACGAGGACGCCGTGGCGGAGTCGGTGGCACTGCCGTCACGCATCTTCGTGTGGCTGACCCTGGTGTTCGCGGTCGGCTTCTCGGCCCTCGCCCTGGTCACTCAACGCTGGGCGCTGGCCTGGGTCGCGCTCTACGGGTCCGGGGTGGCGACGGTGCTGGGCATCCTGGCCATCTGGTCGCGTCAGACCGTTCCCGTCGGCCTCACCGGGGCCGGCCCCGGGCTGGGCCTCGTCCTCGGCTGGTTGCTCGTGGTCGTGCTGGCGTTCCACTGGTTCAAGGTGGTGTGGAACCGCTCCAACGCTCAGTGGGCGGCTGCCGCCGCCCGGCGGGACGCGGCCGTGATGGACGAGGCGCGGCGCGAGAACGTGCTGGACACGTCCCGGCGCCGCGACAACTGATCCTCCGGAGTCACAGACCGCCGAGGGCGCTGTCGGCGGCGTCGGCCCACTCGCGCCACTGCTGTGCCTGCGCACGGGCCTTCTCGGCGTCCTTGGCCTTGCCCGCGGCCTCGGCCTTCTGGGCCTGCTCCTCGAACTGCGCGACCCGCTCGCGGAACTGAGCCGCGCGCGCCATCGCCTCGGGGTCGGTGCGTCGCCACTCGGAGTCGGCGGCGTCGCGGACGCGCTTCTCGATCGCGCGGAGCTTGCCCTCGAGATCATGCATCTTCTCGCGCGGGACCTTGCCGATGGCGTCCCACTTGTCCTGCAATGTCCGCAGTGCTGCGCGGGCCGCCTCGATGTCCTTGGACGGGTCGATGTGACCGGACTCGGCCAGCAGCCGTTCCTTCGCCTCGGCGTTCTGCTCGAACTCCGCGTTCTGCTCGGACTGAGCCGCGTTGCGTGCCTCGAAGAACACGTCCTGGGCGCCCTTGAACTTCTGCCACAGCGAGTCGTCGGCGTCGCGGGGAGCCCGGCCGGCGGCCTTCCACTCGGTCAGGAGATCGCGGAACACCTGCGCGGTGCCCACCCAGTCGGTGGACGACGACAGTTCCTCGGCCTTGGCGACCAGTTCTTCCTTGCGCACCTTGGCGGCACCGCGTTCGCGGTCGAGATCGGCGAAGTGCGCGCCGCGGCGGCGGTTGAACGCCTCCCGTGCCTTGGAGTAGCGCTTCCACAGGGCGTCGTCGACCTTGCGGTCGACGCCGCGGATGGTCTTCCACTCCTCGAGGATCACGCGAAGACGGTCACCCGCGGCCTTCCACTGCGTGGATTCGCTGCCGATGGTCTCGGCCTCGACGGCCAGCGCCTCCTTGCGTGCCGTCGATTCGGTCCGCTCGGAATCCTTGCGCTTGCGATGCTCGGCGGCGACCTCGTCGGAGTGTTCGATCACGGCCTGCAGGCGGGTCGCCAGCGCGTCGATGTCGCCGATCACAGCAGCGGTGGGCAGGGTCTCGGCGAGCGCGACGGCGGCGGTCTTCGTCTTCTTGGCGTCGCTGGCGCCGGAGGCGAGTCGCGCTTCGAGGAGTGCGACCTCCGTGGCGAGATCGTCGTAGCGGCGCCCGAAGTGTGCGAGGCCCTCGGCCGCGTCACCGGCCTGCCAGGAACCGACCTGCCGCTCTCCGTCGGTGGTACGTACCCACGCGGAACCGTCCTCGTCGACCCGGCCCCAGCGGGACGGATCGGTCACGACCGGGACGACAGCGGGCGTCGTCGGCACGTGGTGTGCAGCCGGATGCGGCGTCGGGTGCGACTCCCCGTCGCCTGTGGACGACGACGGTGCGGACGGATCGGCCGGGGCACTGGGCCGGGTGGGCGCCGGGCGCGGTGCGCCGCCGGGTCGAGGACCCGGTCGGGGCCCGGGCCGGGGAGGTGTGGGGCTCGCCTGCGCCTCGCCGGGGGCGTTCTCGGTCGTCTCGTGCTCGGTCATGGTTCTCTCCGTCTCTGCCGCGCGTCACGGCTGCCTGGCGCTACGTGGTTCTCTGCTCGGTCGTTCTCGGCCCATTCAACCCCCTCCGCGCGTCGGCGACCATGCAAACCCCGAGGGACGCGCGGAAAAGGGACGCCCTCGGACGGTCGACTACCGTGGCGTCCGTGCTGTCCGCCCTCGCCTTCGTCCCGTCGCCTCCGTTGCTGCTCGCGGAGCTCGCCGGTTCCGCCACAGGCGAACTGGACGATCTGCGTGCAGCCGTGCGCGAGGTGTGCGACGACCTGGGGCAGTCCTGTCACGGCTGGATCGGGGTCGGGGTCGGTGCGACCACGACCTGGATCGACGGCGATGCCGCGGGTACGTACGCCGGTTTCGGGGCCGATGTCGTGGTCGGTCTCGCCCCGGATCGCGGGCCTGTCGATCGCGCGATGGAGTTGGCCGCGCTGACCGTCGGGCTGCTCCGCGGGCAGGCTGTTCCGCAGTGGTCGGTCCCCGTACAGCTCGTCGCTCGGAACGCGAGTGTCAAGGACGTGGCGGCGGTGGCGCTCGACCTGCGCGGCCGCGTCGACGCCGCGCCCGGCCCCGTGGGGCTGCTCGTCGTCGGTGACGGGGCGACGACCCTGACCGACAAGGCGCCCGGCGCGTTCGACGACCGGGCCGAGGCGGTGCAGCACGCGATCGACGATGCGCTCGGCAGAGCCGACGTCGATGCGCTGGCGTCCCTGGATCCTGCTCTGTGTGATGCCCTCGGCGTGGACGGGCGGGTGGCATGGCAGGTGGCGGCCACGCTGGTCGGACCCACACGAGTGGTGCCGCACAGTCTCTTTCGCGGTGCCCCCTACGGAGTCGGGTATCACGTCGCCTCGTGGTCGCTGTGACGCGACCGACACCGGTCGCGGTGATCGGACCCACGGCCACGGGCAAGTCGGCCCTCGCGCTCGATCTCGCCGAGCGCCTCGGCGGGCACATCGTGAACATCGACGCGATGCAGCAGTACCGAGGCATGGACATCGGCACGGCGAAGACGCCGGTCGCGGAGCGTCGCGGCATCCCGCACCACCGACTCGACGTCCTGGACGTCACGGAGACGGCAACGGTGGCGGCGTACCAGGACGCCGCGGTGCGGGAGATCGAGGAGCTGCTCGAGCAGTCCGTCGTGCCCGTCGTCGTCGGCGGATCGATGATGTACGTCCAGGCTCTGCTGGACCGATGGCAGTTCCCGGCCACGGATGCCGCGGTGCGTGCCGAACTCGAGGCCAGGCTCGCCGCCGAGGGGGTCGCGGCGCTGCATCGCGCACTCGCCGAGTCCGATCCGGCGGCCGCGGCATCGATCCTGCCGACCGACGGCCGACGCATCGTCCGCGCGCTCGAGGTGGGACGCCTCACCGGGAAGCCGTTCGCCGCGTCGGCGCCCACCATCGGCGAGCCGCGCTGGGACACCGTCGTCCTCGGCATCGACCGTGACACCGACGAGCTGGACGCGCGCATCGCGTCACGCACCGACGCGATGTTCGCCGAGGGGCTCGTCGCCGAGGTCGAGACCCTCGTGGGTCGAGGACTGCGCGAGGGAGTCACCGCCCCGAGAGCGATCGGCTACGCGCAGGTGCTGCAGCTGCTGGACGGCGAGATCGACGAGGCGGCCGCGCGCGAGGCGACCTTCGTCGGTACCCGTCGCTATGTTCGCCGCCAACGGTCCTGGTTCGGCCGCGATCCCCGCGTGCACTGGCTGCGCGGGGGCGCATCGGACCTGCTGGACGCCGCACTGCGCACGAGGGGAGAACACCGATGAGCGATGCGCTCGTCCTGTCGAGGAACGCGCGGTTCCAGCAGTGGCAGTCCTACCTCGTCACCCGCGGCAAGCGCACCAAGGCGGGAGTCTTCCTCGTGCAGGGAGTGCGGCCGGTCACACTGGCCGTCCAGCACGAGTGGCCTCTCGAGTCCGTGCTCTATCGAACCGGCGACTCCCTGTCGTCCTGGGCCACGTCGACCGTGGACCGCTGCCGGGCCGCAGGCGTGCCCGCGGTGGGTGTCGCGCCGGAGTTGATGGCGGAGCTCGGCGAACGCGTCGATCAACCACCGGAGATCCTGCTCCTCGCACGGTCCCGGCTCCTCGATCCCGGCCACTGGACTCCGACGGGCGACGCGCCGGTGGTGGTCGCGTTCGATCGGCCGACGTCGCCGGGCAATCTCGGCACCCTGATCCGGTCCTCGGACGCCTTCGGAGCGTCCGGGCTGCTGGTCAGCGGGCATGCCGCGGACCCGTTCGATCCCGCGTGCGTCCGCGCGACCACCGGCTCCCTGTTCGCACTCCCAGTGGGGCAGGTCGGAGGTCCGGAGCAGGTTCGCGCGATGGTGGACAGGCTGCGGCAGCAGGGCACCGACATGACGATCGTGGGCACCGACGAGACCGGCACGGTGGCAGCGCACGAGCACGACTTCACAGGAGGAACGGTGCTGGTGGTGGGCAACGAGACCCGCGGCATGAGTGCCGCGTGGCGGGATGCCTGCGACGTCGTCGTGTCCATCCCGATAGGCGGCGCGGCGAGCTCCCTCGGAGCACCGTCCGCCGGCGCCGTCGGGCTGTACGAGATCACCCGCCAACGGCTGATCGCGCGGACGTCCGCGCCGGTGGGAGACTGATCCCATGCAGTTCACCAAGGGACACGGAACGCAGAACGATTTCGTCGTGCTGCCGGATCCGGACGCACTCCTCGATCTGAGCGCACACCGTGTGGCGACGCTGTGCGATCGCCGAGCCGGGCTCGGCGCGGACGGGGTACTGCGAGTCGCCCGCAGCGGTGCTCTCGTCGACCGCGGCGTGCTCGACGCGCTGCCCGAGGGCGTGTCCGCCGGCGACTGGTTCATGGACTACCGCAACGCGGACGGGTCCATCGCGGAGATGTGCGGCAACGGTGTCCGGGTGTTCTCCCATTACGTTCGTGCGGCCGGTCTCGTGGACTCGGACGAGTTCGTCGTCGGATCGCGCGCCGGCGGAAAACCGGTCACGGTGCACTCGCACGACGCCACCGACGCCGTGGTCACCGTCGAGATGGGCACCCCGCAGGTCTTCGAGACCTCCGACACCGAGGTCGACGGCAGGTCCTTCACGGGCATCGGCGTCGACGTCGGCAATCCGCACCTGGCCTGCGTGTCCGCCGATCTCGATGCGGAGACCCTCGGCGACCTCGACCTCACGGCGCAACCCACCTTCGACGGTGCGGTGTACCCGCACGGGGTCAACATCGAGTTCGTCACCGTGCCGAAGGACGGTGCGGTGAGCATGCGTGTCCACGAGCGCGGCGTGGGGGAGACCAGATCGTGTGGCACGGGCATCGTCGCCGCCGCGGTCGCGGCCCTGCGCTTCGACGGGTCCGGCGACGGCGAGCTGGCCGTCCACGTTCCCGGTGGTGTCGTGTCGGTGCGCGTGTCGAACGGTTCCGCGTCGATGCGGGGGCCGTCGGTGCTGGTGGCGTCGGGGGAGCTGTCGGACGCCTGGTGGGCGGGGCTGGAAGCGTGACGGCCGGGGTGCGGGTATTCCCCGCGACACGGTTGCGTAAATGACAGTGCACGTCAGGACGTTCTCGTGGATCATGGGTCTCGTATGACGACAACGAATGCAGCGGCCGACAGGGCCGACACGACAGGTTCGTCCCACAGCGACGGGTTCGAGCAGGACGCCGAGTGGTCCACCGGCGACATGCAGCTCGACGATCGCAGCGCACTGCGCCGTGTGGCCGGACTCTCCACCGAGCTCACCGATGTCACCGAGGTCGAGTACCGCCAGTTGCGGCTCGAGCGCGTGGTGCTCGTCGGTGTCTGGACCAGCGGTTCCGCCGAGGAGGCGGAGTCCAGCATGACCGAACTCGCGGCTCTGGCCGAGACGGCGGGTTCCGAGGTGCTCGAAGGGCTGGTGCAGCGTCGCGACCGACCCGACGCCTCCACCTACATCGGCTCCGGCAAGGCGAAGGAACTGCGCGAGGTGGTCATCGCGACCGGCGCGGACACCGTCGTGTGCGACGGTGAACTCACGCCTGCGCAGCTGACGGCACTGGAGAAGATCGTGAAGGTGAAGGTCATCGACCGCACCGCGCTGATCCTCGACATCTTCGCTCAGCATGCCTCCTCCCGCGAGGGCAAGGCGCAGGTCGCCCTGGCGCAGATGGAGTACATGCTTCCGCGTCTGCGCGGCTGGGGTGAGTCCATGTCGCGTCAGGCGGGTGGCCGCGCCGGCAGCAACGGCGGTGTGGGCCTGCGTGGTCCCGGTGAGACGAAGATCGAGACCGATCGTCGTCGCATTCGCGAGCGCATGGCGAAGCTACGTCGCGAGATCCGGGGCATGAAGCAGGCCCGCGACACCAAACGTGAGCGCCGGCTGCAGGGCAACGTGCCGTCCATCGCCATCGTCGGCTACACCAACGCGGGGAAGTCGTCGCTGCTCAACGCGTTGACCGGATCCGGTGTGCTGGTGCAGAACGCACTGTTCGCGACCCTGGATCCGACCACGCGCAAGGCGACGCTCGAGGACGGCCGCGAGTGCGTGCTCACCGACACCGTCGGCTTCGTCCGCCACCTGCCGACCCAGCTGGTCGAGGCGTTCCGCTCCACGCTCGAGGAGGTGACGGACGCCGATCTGCTGCTGCACGTGGTGGACGGGTCCGACCCGCTCCCCATCGGGCAGATCGAGGCGGTCCGCGAGGTCATCGTCTCGGTGGTGCGCGAGCAGAACGCCGCGGCGCCCGAGGAACTGATCGTGGTCAACAAGATCGACGCCGCGGATCCCGTCACGCTGACGCAGCTGCGGGGCCTGCTGCCGGGTGCGGTCTTCGTGTCCGCGAAGACTGGTGAGGGCATCGAGGAGCTTCGGACACGACTCGGCGAGCTGGTCCGCCCGCCCGAGGTGTCGGTCAGCGTCCTGCTGCCCTACGACCGCGGCGACCTGGTGTCGCGCATCCATGCGGACGGACGGATCTCGAGCACGAGTCACGAGAGCGGCGGTACGCGCATCGACGCGACCGTGCCGACGGCGCTGGCCTCGATACTCACGCGATACGCCCACAGCGCGTGAGCCGTCGGTTCGCGCCAGTGCTCGGCGCTGCCGTGGTGGCGCTCGTGGCAGCGTCTCCCGCGGCGGCGCAGACCGAGGCACCGGATGCGGAGCCGTACTGTGTGCCGACCGATCCGGGACTGTCCGAACTCTCGGGTATGACGGTGCTCGACGGGACGGTGTACGCGATCGGGGACAGCGGCGCCGACGACCGTGTCGCGCGCCTCGACTCCGAGTGTGCTGTCGCGGAGTGGCTTCCGAATCCGGTGGATCCGTACGACGTCGAGGATCTCTCGTCGTTCGAGGGGTCGTTGTGGCTCGCGGACATCGGCGACAACGACCGTCGACGCGACGCCGTGGCCCTCACCCGGATGGATCCTGCGGCCGGTGGTGCCGGTGAACTGCATCGGCTCACCTATCCCGACGGTGCGCACGATGCCGAAGCACTCCTCATCGGGCCCGACGGCCGTCCCGTCGTCGTCACGAAGGACGGTCTCGGAACCGGTGCCGTGTACACCGCGGACACGTCGGTGTCCGATCTCCCGAGTCCCGGTCCCACCCCGCTGCGCCGCGTGGCCGACTTCGCGCCGTCCGCGACGACCACACCTGGGGGTCCGCCGCTGCTCGACGGCAGTCGCCTGGTCACCGGCGGCGCCGTGAGCGCCGACGGGTCCATCGCTGCCGTGCGCACCTACACCGATCTGTACCTGTGGTCCGTGCGGGACGGTGACGTGGCCGCGGCCTTCGCGTCGGCCCCCGCCCGCGTCGTCGCGCTCCCGCCGCAGCCGCAGGGCGAGTCGATCGCCTTCACCTCGGACGACGAGGTGCTGCTCGGGTCCGAGCAGGGTGTGGACACGGCTGCAGCTCGTCCCGCCGTCCTCGTCCTGCGCGATGTGGCACCCTCCGCCGAGGCCGGCCCGGAGGCCACCGAGACCGCGGACTCCGAAGCACCCGCCGAGCCCACCGGGTCCATCCTCGTTCCGTTGATCGCCGCCGCGGCGTCGGTCGGTGTGGTCGTGGTGCTGACCCTGTTCTTCGTGCGTCGACTGTTCCGGTCGCGGTAGACACAGAAGCACACATGACGACGGCCCCCACGGTGTGTGGGGGCCGTCGTCGTCTGTGCGGAAGATCAGGCGTCGAGGTCCGACGCGACCAGTGCGGCCACCTTGTCGAGCGTGGCCTGATCGTCGCTGGTGATCGTGACCTCGGTGCCCTTGGTGGCCCCCAGCGTCATGATCATGAGCGCGGAGCCGCCGTCGACGGCCTCTTCGCCCTCCACCTCGAGGGTGACGTCGACGCCGGAGTCGGCGACCGCCTCGGCGATGACGGCGGCGGGACGGGCGTGCAGGCCGATGGCGGATCCGACCGTGACCGTGGTGCTGGGCATCGTGGTGATCTCCTTCTTCGTCAGGTGAGTGCTGGTGTCGATACTGCCAGCTGTGGGGGTGGTGACGTGGGTGTCAGGCTGCGACGGCGACGGGTTCGTCGACGATCTCCGCAGGCTTCTTGCCGGCGAACTGCTTGGCTGCGGTGATGAGCGCCGCGGAGACCACGGTGCCGATCGCCAGAGCCAGCAGGAACAGGAAGAAGTTGTTCATCGCGAAGAACACGAGCAGTCCGCCGTGGGGTGCGCTGAGCGTCGTCCCGAAGGACATGATCAGGGCGCCGGTCACAGCGCCGCCGGCCATCATCGAGGGGATGACACGTAGAGGGTCGGTCGCGGCGAACGGGATCGCACCCTCGGAGATGAACGCAGCTCCGAGAAGCCATGCAGCCTTGCCGTTCTCGCGTTCTGCCTCGCTGTAGAGCTTCGGACGCAGAGTCGACGAGAGTGCCATGGCGAGCGGGGGAACCATGCCGGCAGCCATGACGGCGGCCATGATGCGCAGCGATGCCTCGTTGTCGACGCTGAGCCCGGCGGTGGCGAAGGCGTAGGCGGCCTTGTTCACCGGTCCACCGAGGTCGAAGCACATCATGAGGCCCAGGATGATGCCGAGGATGATGACCGACGAGCCCGAGAGGCCGTTGAGGAAGTTGGTCAGGCCGGTGGTGATGGCAGCGAGCGGGCGACCCAGCACGAGGAACATCAGACCGCCGACGACGAGGGTCGCTCCCAGCGGGATGATGACGACGGGCATCAGGCCACGCAGCCACGGCGGCACCGCGATCCGGCTGATCCACAGCGCCACGAAGCCGGCGATGAGGCCACCGACGAGGCCACCGATGAAGCCGGCACCGACGAACAGGGCCACCGCACCGGCGGTGAAGCCGGGTGCCAGACCGGGACGGTCCGCAATGGCGAAGGCGATGTAACCGGACAGAGCCGGGACGAGGAAGCCGAAGGCCAGGCCGCCGAGCTGGAACAGCACCGCACCGATGAAGATGCGGAGCCCGCCGTCGGGCAGGTTGGTGAGGCTGTTGTTGGTCATGATGTCCTCGGCGACACCCTTGATCTCGTATCCACCGAGAAGGAAGCCGAGGGCGATGAGGAGTCCACCGGCCGCGACGAACGGGATCATGTAACTGACACCGGTCAGGAGGATCTGGCGCAACCGCGTGCCCCAGCCGAGTCCACCGGCAGCGGCGGCAGCGGACGCTCCCGGTGCGGTACCGGAGACGCGTGCGGCGTTCGGGTCACCGCCGGCGCGCAGAGCCTCGGCAACCATCTTGTCGGGCTCGTTGATCGCGCGCTTGACGCCGGACTCGATGACAGGCTTGCCCGCGAAGCGCTCGCGGCCCTTGACGCCCACGTCGGTGGCGAAGATGACGGCCTCGGCCGACGCGATGAGAGCCGGGTCCAGAGCCGTGGAGCCGCTCGAGCCCTGCGTCTCGACGTGCACGGTGACGCCCGCACGGTCGCCGGCGTCCTTGAGGGAGTCGGCAGCCATGTAGGTGTGGGCGATGCCGGTGGGGCACGCGGTGATGGCGACGATGTGCTTGGCAGCGTCCGCCGTGGCGGTCGGAGCGGGAGGAGCGGTCTTCGTGGTGGTGACGGGGGCAGCGGCCTTCGGAGCTTTCGGGGCCAGAACGCCCTCGACCAGTGCGACGACGTCGGCGGGGGTGGCCGCCTCGCGCAGCGATGTCACGAATGCGGGCTTGACCAGCGCGCGTGCGAGCGAGGACAGCAGCTTCATGTGCTCCGCGCCTGCGCCCTCCGGTGCGGCGATGAGGAAGACCAGGTCCGCGTCGCCGTCGGGTGCGCCGAACTCGACCTTAGGGTTCAGGCGAGCGAATCCGAGCGATGCCGTCGTGACCGCGGCGGAGCGGCAGTGTGGAATCGCGATGCCGCCGGGCAGGCCGGTGGCCGACTGCGCCTCACGAGCCATCGCGGCGTCGCGCAGGGCGTCGGCATCCGATGCACGGCCCGCGTCGGTGAGGACGCGAGCGAGGCGGGCGATGACATCGTCCTTCGTCGAGCCGAGATCGGCGTCGAGCAGGATGAGGTCCTCGGCGATGATGCCGGGCTTGGCATCGTGAGCCGTGGTGGGACTGGACATGTCGTTTCCTCTGGGAGTGGAGTGGAGCTGGGGGATCAGGACTGGGGTTTTCAGGACTGGGGTACGGCGGGTGACGAGTCGAGGGTGTGGACGGGGACGGCAGTGACGTCGACGTCGGACGGCGTCGGCAACCGGGTGCCCGGTAGGGCGGCGGCTGCGGATCCGTAGGCGACGGCCCGGGCGAGTCGACCGGCACCGTCCTCGCCGTCGAGATCGGCCAGGATGTATCCGGCCAACGACGAGTCGCCCGCGCCGACGGTGCTTCGCGGGGTGATCGGGGGAGGGGTGGCGAACCACGACCCTGTCGCGGTGACCAGGACGGCCCCGGACCCACCGAGTGTCGCCAGGACGGCAGCCACTCCGCGGTCGACGAGAACGCGCGCGGCCTCGACCGTGGGATACGGGTCACCCTGTGCGGCACTGGCTTCGAGAGCCGCGCCGTCGTGTCCGGTGAGGTGTGCGAGTTCTTCCGCGTTCGGCTTGATCAGGTCCGGTGCCGTGGCGGGGAAGCCCGCGGCGAGCGCCGAGAGGGGATCGTCGGAGGTGTCCACGGCAACCTTGGCCGACACCTCGTGCAGCGCGGTGACGAGGCGGCCGTACCAGGTGGCGTCGATTCCGGGCGGGATCGATCCGGACAGGACGACCCAGTCGGCGCGCTGCGCGAGTTCCAGGACGGACGCCATCAGTGCGTCGACCGTCTCGGGTGCCAGTCCGGCCCCGGGCTCGTTGATCTTGGTCGTCGTGCCGTCGGACTCGCTGATGGTCAGGTTCGTGCGCGCGACACCCGACGTGGGTACGGCGTGGTACCGGACTCCGAGGGTGCCGAGCGCGCTGAGCAGCGGATCGGAACCGCTGCACGGGAGCACCGCTGTGGCGGTCCGTCCGGCGGAGGTGACGACGCGTGCGACGTTGACCCCCTTGCCGCCGGGCTCCGTCGTGGTCAGTGCGCTGCGATGCACCGATCCGCGCACCAACGGCACGTCGAGGGAGACCGTGCGATCCATGCTGGGGTTGGCCGTCAGGGTGAGGATCATGCGACCACCACCTCCAATCCGTGTTGCTGCAGACGGGTGCAGTCGGTGTCGGTGATGCCGTCGTCGGTGACGAGGACGTCCACACAGTCGAGTGCGGCGAAGGACATGAAGAACTGCAGGCCGATCTTGGCCGAGTCCGCGACGACGATCACGCGGTCCGCCGCGCTCACCATCGCGCGCTTGACGGCGGCCTCGTCGGTGTCGGGAGTCGAGAGACCGTGGCCGACGCTGATCGCGTTGGTGCCCATGAACGTCACGTCGACACGCACGGTCCCGAGCACTCGCAGGGTGTCCTCGCCGACGGTCGCCTGCGTGACACCGCGGACGCGGCCACCGAGCAGGTGGAGATCGAGGGACGGAACCGCGGCGAGACGCGTCGCGATGGGAAGCGAGTTGGTCACCACCGTCAGATCCGACTCGACGGGGATCAGCGCGGCGAGGCGACCGGTGGTGGTGCCGGCATCGAGCGCGATGGATCCGCCGGGTGCAGGCAGGTAGGCGAGGGCGGCAGCGGCGATGCGGTCCTTCTCCTTCGCGCGGGTGTGTTCGCGCTCGGCCATCCCTGGCTCCACCGCGGTGACCGACGTGGCGGGCACTGCGCCACCGTGGACTCGGCGCACGACGCCCATACGGTCGAGCGAGGCCAGGTCACGGCGCACGGTCTCGGTGGTGACACCGAACGTGTCGGCCAGGTCGGCGACGGAGACGCGACCGCGCTGTCCGATGAGGCCGGCGATGGCGTTCTGCCGCTCTTCCGCGTACATCGTGTTCACCGCCCCTCCGTCCGATCCGTTGTTTCACTGTTGGTTTATGTTGTTTTACGCCCGTCTCTGTTGACATGTCAAGAGGTTCGAGTAATCTGAGTCACAAGAGCCATCGCGGGAGACGCGATGCACAGCGGGTAGGCGAGATGCCCCCGCACCACCGCGCAGCAGGAGGAAGCAGATGACGGGATCGCTCACCGTGAACGAGGCACAGCCGACGGCCCACGCGGTGCAGGGCACGCCGGTGGTGCCCGGCGTCGGCTACGGCCCCGCGATCCGCCCGGCGCCGCGCCCCTCACGTCCCGACACGGCCGTCGAGATCGCCGAGGACGCGCGCGATGCAGAGAAGGAGCGCTTCCGCGCCGCGGCGGCCGAGGTCGGTCGACGTCTGCAGGCCCGTGCCGCACTGGCAACCGGCTCCGCGTCCGAGGTGCTCGCCGCCAACGCCGCGATGGCCGAGGACCGCGGGTGGATCGGCGCCGGCGTCAAGGCCATCGGCAGGGGTTCCGACGCCGCGTACGCCGCCGTCACCGCGACGGACCAGTTCGTCGCCATGTTCGCCAAGCTCGGCGGACGCATGGCCGAGCGCATCACCGACCTCATGGACATCTGCGACCGCGTGATCGCCGAGCTGTCCGATCTCCCGGAGCCCGGCGTGCCCACCCCGTCGGAGCCCTCGGTTCTCCTGGCGGAGGACCTCGCACCCGCCGACACCGCGGGACTCGACGCCACGCTGGTCGTCGGCCTCGCGACCTCGCTCGGTGGACCCACCAGCCACACCGCGATCATCGCCCGTCAGCTCGGCATCCCGTGCATCGTCGCGGCGACGGGCCTCGACGACGTCCCCGCCGGGACGCTCGTCATGGTGGACGGCACCACCGGCCGTATCGAGATCGAGCCCGATCCGTCCACGGCACGCTCCGCGGTCGAGGAATCGGCCACCCACCTCGCCGAGGTCGCCGACTGGAGCGGGCCCGGCCGGACGTCCGACGGTCACCGTGTCGACATCCTCGCGAACGTGCAGGACGGCGCCGGCGCTCGCGCAGCCCGGTCGACCGCGGCCGACGGCGTCGGACTCTTCCGCACCGAACTCAGCTTCCTCGACCGCGACGTCGAGCCCACCGTCGACGAGCAGGCCTCGATCTACGCCGAGGTGCTCACCGCGTTCGAGGGCACCAAGGTGGTCGTCCGCACGCTCGACGCCGGCTCGGACAAGCCGCTGCGCTTCGCGAACCACGCCGACGAGGCCAACCCGGCCCTCGGAGTGCGTGGCATCCGTATCGCCGAGGGCAATCGCGGCATCCTGCACCGCCAGCTCGACGCCATCGCGGCCGCAGCGGCCTCGACCGAGTCGTCTCCGTGGGTGATGGCCCCGATGATCGCCACGTCCGCCGAGGCGCAGGCCTTCGCCGCCGACGTGCGGGAACGCGGGCTCACCCCCGGCGTCATGATCGAGGTGCCCGCCGCGGCGCTGCTCGCGGACCGGATCCTCGATCACGTCGACTTCCTGTCCATCGGAACCAACGACCTCGCGCAGTACACGATGGCGGCCGACCGCATGTCCGCCGACCTGGCCGCACTGACCGATCCGTGGCAGCCCGCAGTCCTGACGCTCGTCGCCCACGCGGCGAAGGCCGGCGCAGCGGTGAACAAGCCTGTCGGAGTCTGCGGAGAGGCCGCCGCGGACCCGTTGTTGGCCTGTGTCCTCGTCGGCTTCGGCGTCACGTCCCTCTCGGCCGCGTCGGCCGCCGTGGCCGGTGTCGGCGCGAAGCTCGGCACCGTGACCCTAGAGCAGTGCAAGGCCGCGGCCGAGGCCGTGCTGTCCACCTCCAGCCCGGCCGAAGCACGCGAGGTGGCAGCCGGCCTGCTCGGGTGATGCGCTCCCGCCCTCCGACCGCCCTCCGGCCTTCCCGGTGACCTGCCGACCGGCCTCCGGCCTTCCCGGTGACCTGCCGACCGGCCTCCGGCCTTCCCGGTGACCTGCCGACCGGCCTCCGGCCTTCCCGGTGACCTGCCGACCGGCCTCCGGCCTTCCCGCATGACATCATTTCCGCCGTGACGACAACTCGATCCAGGCAGTTCCTCCCTCGCTGGTCCGTCCACGGTGACGGTCGCACCGTGGCGCCCGACGCGGTCGTCGCTCCCGACGAACGGCTCTCGTGGCCGCGCACGATCGGGATCGGGATGCAGCATGTCGTCGCGATGTTCGGCGCCACTCTGCTGGTGCCGACCATCACCGGGTTCCCGGTCACGACGACGCTGTTCTTCTCCGGTCTGGGTACCGCGATCTTCCTGGTGGCCACGCGCGGCCGGATCCCGAGCTACCTGGGCTCGTCCTTCGCCTTCATCGCACCCTTGGCGGCGACGGCGGGCGACGGTCCCGCTGCGCAGCTCGGCGCGGTGCTCGTGGTGGGCGTGGTGTTGTTCCTGGTCGGCCTGCTCGTCCGGTTGGCGGGGAGCCGCGTCCTCGACGCCGTCATGCCGCCGCTCGTGACCGGCGCGATCGTGGCGCTCATCGGCCTGAATCTCGCGTCCACCGCCGCGACCTCGTACGAGGCTCAGCCGCTCGTCGCGACCGTGACCCTCGTGGCGGTCCTGCTGGTCACCGTCGCGGTACCGGGGCTGATCGGTCGCCTCGGCATCCTCGTCGGCGTCGTCGTGGGATGGGTGTTCGCTGCCGTCACCGGTGCTCTCGATCCCGCACGCGTCGACGCACTCGGTAGCGCGTCGTGGATCGGACTGCCCGAGTTCACTGGCCCCTCGTTCCAATTGTCCGTCGTGCTCGTCGCCCTGCCCGTCGTCGTGGTGCTCGTCGCCGAGAACGTCGGTCACGTGAAGGCGGTCGCGGCGATGACGGGTCGGTCCCTCGACGACGTCGCCGGTGACGCCCTCATGGCGGACGGCGCGGCGACCGTCCTCGCCGGTGCCGGTGGTGGTTCGGGCACCACGACCTACGCGGAGAACATCGGCGTCATGGCCGCCACCCGCGTGTACTCCACCGCTGCCTACTGGGTCGCCGCCGCCACGGCGCTGGTGCTCTCGTTCTCCCCGAAGTTCGGCGCTCTGATCTTCACGGTCCCGAGCGGTGTGATCGGCGGCGCGACGCTCGTGCTCTACGGTCTCATCGGCCTTCTCGGCGTGCGGATCTGGCGGGAAGCGGGGATCGACTTCACCAAGCCGCTCAACCTGATGGTCGCGGCGGCCGCCCTCGTCGCCGGTGTCGGTGACTTGACGCTGACCATCGGATCCGTCGAACTCGGCGGCATCGTGTGGGGCTCGGTCGGCATCCTGGTCGCGTACCCGGTGCTGCGCGCGCTGTCGGAGCGGCGACGAGACTGAGCGGTCTGTGCCACGCTGAAGCGGTGAGCCACCCACACCTCGACCCGATGCGACCCGTGCGCCTCGCGCCGGACGAGTGGCCGTCGACGCCGGCGTGGAAGGTGCCGGCGCTCATGGCTGTCTCGGCTGTAGCAGCCGCCTCGACGCTCGCGCTGCCGAACATTGCTGCTCGTGCGTCCGTTGCGGCTGTTGCCCTGATCGTTGCTGTGGTCCTCGCCGTGGCATCCGTACGCCGAGCCGTGCGCGAGAGCGGCGACCAGCGCATCTCCTGGTTGCGCGGCCCCGCGGTGCGTCGCCGTGACGTCGACCTGCTTCAAAGCTGCAGTGGGTCTGCTCTGTTCGTCGGGGCCTTGGCGCTGAATGCCGTTCCGGGTTGGTATTGGTGGGTGACCGCGGCGCTCGTCGCCTGGGTTCTGCCGCCCCTCGTCCTGCAGGCTCGGCACAATCGCCGCGTCTAGGCTGGCTCCGTGCCGCATGCCCTCGTCTCGACCCGACACGTCGATGCGGAAACGGTGATCGAGCGGAGCCGGTTCCTCGCCCGCGTGGTCACCGTCCACACCGAGTCCGAGGCGCTCGACGTGGTCGCTGCGGTGTCGGCACAGTTTCCCGATGCGGGCCACCACTGTTGGGCTTTCGTCGTCGGCGCAGATCAGGAGCACCGCCGTCAGCGCGCATCGGACGACGGCGAACCTGGCGGTACGGCAGGTGTTCCGATGCTCGGCGTGCTGACCGGCCGCGACCTGGTCGATGTGGTGGCCGTCGTCAGTCGGTGGTTCGGGGGCGTCAAGCTCGGCGCCGGTGGCTTGGTGCGCGCCTACTCGGGCGCGGTGAGTGCGGCGCTCGACCGCGCGGAGGTCGGCGAGCTCGCGCGAGTCGACGTCCTCGAGATGGGCTTGTCCCATGCTGATGCCGGTCGGGTGGAGGGCGTTCTGCGAGTGCACGGATTCGCCGTCGACGACGTCGCCTACGGATCCGACGTGCGGCTCCGGGTGATCGGTGACGGCGACCGGCTCGACGGTGTCCTCGCGTCCGCGACCGGCGGTGGTGTGGTGGCCGAGCGCGTCGGGCACCGGTGGGTGCTCGGGCCCTGAGGCGGCTGGGTGCGCTGAGCCGCGGATACCGCGGCTCAACACACCGGATTCGAGTCAGTGACGCCGGGCCAGCTGCGCGGGCGGAATCACGCCGGGGTAGTAGAAGTAGTGGTGAGGCGACTCGACGAGATCGGAGGAACGGATACCTGCCACTTCCCAGACATCGACCGGCCCGCCGGTGTTGTTCATCCGGACGAACCAGTCACACTCCCACTCGTCCCGCGCCAGAAAGCATCCCTGCTGCTCGGGCTCATTGCTGCCTGCGATGCTCCGTGCCGCACCCATGCGCTGCCAGTCCAGCCCGAACCGGGAGATCGAGTCGCGGTTACGTGACTACGAGACATGGAAGTGAGAAGGCATCGCGCAAAGGTTACGGAGCCGATTGCGGACGGGCCAGGCGATATCGGCTGACGCCGAGGTCACCGAACGTGCTCGCACTGGTCATCGACCCCGCTCGTACCTGGTTCTAGGCTCGAGACAGATCCGCCGTACGCACGACGAGGAGAATCATGAAGCGCACGTTGTTCGAGCCCGAGCACGACCTGTTCCGCAGCTCGTACAAGAAGTTTCTCGAGCAGCACGTCGCGCCGCATCACGCGGAGTGGGAGACGCAGAACATCGTCGACAGAGGTGTCTGGGTCGAGGCCGGTAAGCAGGGCTTCCTGGGCATGGCAGTGCCGGAGGAGTTCGGCGGCGGCGGAGTCAAGGACTTCCGCTACAACGCCATCGTCACCGAGGAGACCACGGCCGGTGGGTACAGCGGTATCGGGTTCACGCTGCACAACGACGTCGTCGCCCCCTACCTGATCGAGCTGACCAACGACGAGCAGAAGCAGCGCTGGTTGCCCGGGTTCTGCTCCGGCGAGCTGATCACCGCGATCGCGATGACCGAGCCGGGCACGGGCAGTGACCTGCAGGGCATCAAGACCAAGGCCGTCCGTGACGGTGACGACTGGGTGCTCAACGGCTCCAAGACGTTCATCACCAACGGCATCAACGCCGACATCGTCATCGTGGTGGCGTGCACCGATCCGGAGAAGGGCGCGCAGGGCTTCAGCCTGTTCGTCGTCGAGCGCGACATGCCGGGCTTCGAGCGCGGCCGCAACCTCGACAAGATCGGTATGAAGGCGCAGGACACCGCGGAGCTCAGCTTCACCGACGTCCGCATCCCTGCCGCCAACATGCTCGGTCAGGAGGGTATGGGTTTCATCTACCTGATGCAGAACCTGCCGCAGGAGCGCCTGTCGATCGCCGTCGTCGCGGCTGCCGCGATGGAGTCCGCGCTCGCGATGACGATCCAGTACTGCAAGGACCGCAAGGCGTTCGGCAAGCCGATCGGCAAGTTCCAGAACACGCGATTCGTGCTGGCGGAGTGCGCGACCGAGACGACTGCCGTCCGCATCATGGTGGACAAGTACATCGAGCAGCTCAACGCGAACGAGCTGTCGGTCCAGGAAGCCGCCATGGCGAAGTGGTGGACCACAGAGAACCAGGTCAAGCTCATCGACCGGTGCCTGCAGCTGCACGGTGGCTACGGCTACATGAAGGAGTACCCGATCGCCAAGGCGTACATGGACTCCCGCGTGCAGACCATCTACGGCGGCACGACGGAGATCATGAAGGAGATCATCGGTCGCGGTCTGGACCTGTAGGAACCTCGAACACGACGACGCCGGCGCTGGAAATCCAGCGCCGGCGTTCGTGTGTCCGGAATCAGAGCTTGCGCATCACGGTGACGACCTTGCCCAGCACCACGGCGTCGTTCCCGGGAATGGGCTCGAACAGGTCGTTGTGGGGGAGCAGCCAGACGTCCCCACCAGTCCGCTTGAACGTCTTGACGGTGGCCTCTCCGTCGATCATGGCGGCGACGATGTCCCCGTTGTCGGCCACGTTCTGCTGACGCACGACCACCCAGTCACCGTCGCAGATGGCGGCGTCGATCATCGACTCACCGACGACGCGGAGAAGGAACAGCGAGCCGGACCCGACGAGCTCGCGCGGAAGCGGGAACACGTCCTCGACGGCCTGCTCCGCGAGAATCGGACCACCCGCGGCGATACGTCCCAGGACGGGGACGAAGGTCGGTGCGGGCAGGCGATCGTCGTCCGACGACGGTGTGTCCGCGCTGTCGAGGTGATTCGTGGTGTCCGCGGCGACGAGATCGTCCTGCGCGACGGCAGAGACCTCTTCGGGGCGCCCGTTCTCGCCCGGCAGACGCACGTCGACGGCGCGGGGACGGTTGGGGTCGCGGCGCAGGAACCCCTTGCGTTCGAGGGTGCGCAGTTGATGCGCGACCGACGAGGTGGACGTCAATCCGACGGCGTCACCGATCTCCCGGATGCTCGGCGGATAGCCGCGCTCGACGACCGACGCACGGATCACCTCGAGCACTCGCCGCTGACGTTCGGTGAGACCGGACTCGGTGTCGGCGGTCGTGGCCGAGCCGGTCGCTGACGCGCGCCCGCCGACCGTGCCGGATGAGCTGTCGTCCTTCATCGAGATACCTCCATCGGTAGCAGTGGACGTGGGGCAGGTGGTGCTGGTGTCACGTCCGTTGTGCGTGTGTCGAACCTAAACCGAAACGGGACTCGGATCAAACACCTGTTCGAAGCGTGTCGCGTGTTCGATGCACTTTGTCGGACCGGACTGCTATACATCGAACATGCGTTCATTCGAACGCGTGGGCGAATGTGTTGTTCGAACACCTCGGTGCATCGGCGACGCGGACGGCCACCGGCTATCCACGAGGAGTGGTTGCAATGACTCGAAGTGACCTGCTGACTGTCGGCACCGCACGTTCCATCGACATGCATGCACCCGTCCGCACGCGCTGGACCTGCGACGACGATTCCTACTGGGGTGTGGCCGACCGCACGGCCGGGTCCACGACGACCGACGTGCGCGAGCGCACCACGGTCCGCCGCAGCCCCGCTCCGCGCGACTCCCGCCGCCCCGACGGCGGCACTGTCGACTACCGTCGCCGCTCGAACGGTGTCTCGCAGGTCGAACACCGCACTCGTCGGGGACACGGATTCGCGACGCCCATCGCTGTGGCGCTGATCACAGCAGTGTCCGTTCTGGGGCTGGTGGGGTTGGCGAACATGCGCTCCGCCGACGTTCCGGCACAGCCGTCCATCTCGGAGCAGGTGGAGATGGGCGTCGTCTCCGGACGCTGACACCGGCCGGACACGCCCCCGGGGCCGCGGAAGGCCGTCCCGGTACGCTGGACACACCGAGAGCCGCCGTGGCGCTCGGGAAATGCCCGAGCCATCGAGGGGTCTCTGTCCGATGCACTGCCCGTTCTGCCGTCACCCCGACTCGCGCGTCGTCGATTCGCGTGAAGCGGAAGAGGGCCAGGCGATCCGGCGGCGTCGTTCCTGCCCCGAGTGCGGTCGACGCTTCACCACGGTGGAGACAGCAGTGCTCTCCGTCGTGAAACGCAGTGGCGTGAGTGAGCCGTTCAGTCGCGAGAAGGTGGTCAAGGGAGTCCGTCGGGCCTGCCAGGGCCGCCAGGTCGACAACGACGCGCTCGTCCTCCTCGCCCAGCAGGTCGAGGACACGGTGCGGGCTTCCGGGTCGGCCGAGATCCCCAGCAACGAGGTAGGGCTCGCCATCCTCGGGCCACTGCGCGATCTCGACGAGGTGGCCTACCTCCGATTCGCCTCCGTCTACCGCTCGTTCAGCAGTGCGGACGACTTCGAGCGCGAGATCGAGGACCTTCGTCGCCACCGCGCCGAGCACGATGCCGCCCCCGCCCAGGACGCGGAGCCCGCCGCTCAGCGGTGAGTCAGCGCCGCACCGCACGTCGGACGTCGTCGATGGCCTTGCGCACCCGCTTCTCGCTCACCGGGTACAGCGTTCCCAGGGTCTGAGCGAACAGGTTGACCCTCAGCTCCTCGATCATCCAAGCGATCTCCCGCACGGCATCGCTGCGGCCCACCGAGTCCGGTACCGACCCGAGCAGGGCGTCGTAGTCCGCATAGACGCGGTCCAGCACGTCCATCCCCGCCGCGTCGCGGCGAGCGCTGGACGGGAATGCGCGAAGTCGGCGCTCGGCCGCCTCGAGGTAGCGCGGAAGATGTGGCAGGTGAGCTTCGCCGGTCTCGAAGACGTATCCGGGGAAGATCAGCCCGTCCAGCTGCTGGCGCACGTCGTCCGCGGCATCACCCGTCGCGTCAGCGAGTGCGAGGCGGACCCTCGTCGCGGCACCGAGAGATGGTTCCGCCACCCGGAGCACCGCGGCCGTCCGGCCGGCGAGCTCGCCCCGGACCGCCTTCTCCAGCACCGCATACGCCTCGGGCGTGGACACCGGGCCGCCGTGCTTCATCATGAGCTCGTCGGCCGCGAGGGTGCGGCAGTCCTCGACGAACGCCTCGATGCTTCCGTGCGGATTCTGCCCCAGCGCGAGCCGCTGAGCCGGGGAGCGTCCGGTGAGCAGGTTCTTCGTCGACAATGGGACGGCGTCGAGCAGGAGGCGTCGGGTGCCCTCGCGCATCGCTGCTCGCTGCTCGGCGGCGGTGCCCAGGACACGAACGGCGACCCCGCCCTTCTCGGGAACCAGGGCGGGATACCCGGTCACCTTCTGCGAGTTGACCGTTCGGGTGACGGTGGGCTCGAGTGTGCCGATGGTCTCGGACGTCCACCGTGTCACCGGGGCCTTCTCCGAGTCCTTGGCGGCGACGCCTACCGCAGCGGCCGCGGCAGCACCGAGTCGGGTGCGCAAGGCGGAGAGGGACGTGTCCTTGTCCAGTCGACGGCCGCGATCGTCGACCACCACGAACGTCATCTTCAGGTGGCGGGGCAGCGCGGACGGGTCGAAATCCGACGGTGCGATCGGCACGGCGCCCATGCGGGTGAGTTCACGCGACAGTGCGACCAGTAGTGGTTCCGTCCTCGGTCGCATCGCCGCGACGGCGGCCACCGCGTGGTCGGGCGCTGGGACGACGTTGCGGCGCAACTCCTTCGGAAGAGTCTTGATCAGGGCCGTCACCAACTCGACGCGCATGCCGGGGACGAGCCAATCGAATCCGACGTCGGCGACGCGGGGGAGGAGGGCGATGGGAATGGTGATGGTGACGCCGTCGTCCTCCTTGCCCGGCTCGAACTGGTAGGTCAGGGGGAACTGCGCCTCGCCCTGACGCCAGGCGTCGGGGTAGTCGCCCTCGACGACCGCGGCGGCGTCCGGGTTGACGACGGTGGCGCGGTCGAAGTCGAGCAGGTCCGGCGTCGTGCGGGATGCCTTCTTCCACCACCGGTCGAAGTGACGGGCCGACACCACGGTCGCAGGTACACGCTCGTCGTAGAAGGCGAAGAGGGTGTCGTCGTCGACGACGATGTCGCGTCGGCGGGCGCGCGACTCCAGTTCCTCGGCGTCGCTGCGCATCTCCTGGTTCGCGTGGAAGAAGCGGTGGTGCGTCCGCCACTCGCCCTGTACGAGAGCGTGGCGGATGAACAAGTCGCGAGACACCTCGGCATCGATACCGCTGAAGGTGACGGGCCGGCGGGCGGCGAGAGGAATGCCGTACAGCGTGACGCGTTCGTAGGCCATCGCCACTTCGCGCTTCGTCGACCAGTGCGGCTCCGAGTACTGGCGTTTGATCAGGTGCGGGGCCAGCTTCTCGGCCCATTCGGGTTCGATGCGCGCACCCATCCGGGCCCAGAGTCTGCTGGTCTCCACGAGTTCGGCCGCCATGATCCAGCGCGGCGGCTTGCGGAACAGGCTCGAACCGGGGAAGACGGCGAAGGTCGACCCACGTGCTCCGAGGAAATCCTTCTTGTCGCCCTCACGAAGACCGATGTGCGACAACAGACCCGGCAGCAGTGCCTGGTGGATCGAGGCATGGTTCGGCTCCGAGGAGTCGCCCGCGTCAGGCATGGTCCAGCCCAGGCCGCGCGTGATCTGGCGCAGCTGACCGTGCAGGTCCTGCCATTCGCGGATGCGCAGGTAGTGCAGGAATTCCGATCGGCACATGCGTCGGAACTGGTTGGAGGACAGCTCTCGGCGCTGGTCTCCCAGATACGTCCACAGTTGCCACAGTGCGAGAAAGTCCGAACCTTCCACGACGAAGCGCTTGTGCATCTCGTCGGCGGCCTGCTGATGCTCCGCGGGCCGCTCGCGCACGTCCTGGATCGAGAGCGCCGAGACGATGACGAGAACTTCCCGCAGGCATCCGTTGCGGTTGGCCTCGACCAGCATGCGCGCCATGCGCGGGTCGACCGGGAGGCCGGCGAGCTCCTTGCCGAGCGAGGTGAGGACGGGCCCGTCCTCGCCCTGCGACTCCAGCGCTCCGAGCTCGTCGAGCAGTCCCAGGCCGTCACGGATGCTGCGCGGGTCCGGTGCCTCGACGAACGGGAACGCGTCGATGCGGCCCAGTCCCAGCGAGGCCATCTGCAGAATCACCGATGCGAGGTTCGTGCGCAGGATCTCGGGATCCGTGTACTCGGGGCGGGCCTCGAAGTCCTCCTCCGAGTACAGCCGGATGCAGATGCCGTCCGCGACGCGACCGCACCGGCCGGCACGCTGGCGGGCCGACGCCTGCGAGATGGGTTCGATCGGCAGACGCTGCACCTTGGTGCGCAGCGAGTACCGCGAGATGCGCGCGGTTCCGGGGTCGACGACGTACCGGATGCCGGGGACGGTGAGCGACGTCTCGGCGACGTTGGTGGACAACACGACTCGTCGACCGGTGTGGCCGGTGAAGACGCGGTGCTGCTCGGCTGCCGACAGCCGGGCGTAGAGCGGAAGAATCTCGACGTTGCGCAGTCGGCGGTCCTTCAGAGCATCGGCGGTGTCGCGGATCTCGCGCTCGCCCGACAGGAACACGAGGACATCGCCCTCCGGTTCGGTGAGCAGTTCCTCGACGGCGTCGCACGTGGCGTCGACCGGGTCGAGTTCGATGGTCTGCTCGCCGTTCTCGACCGTGAGCGGTCGATACCGGACCTCGACGGGGAACGTCCGGCCCGATACCTCGACGATCGGCGCGTCGACCCCGTTCACCGCGAAGTGGTGCGCGAAGCGGCCAGGGTCGATGGTGGCCGAGGTGACGATGACCTTCAGATCGGGACGCTGGGGGAGCAACCGGGCGAGATATCCCAGGATGAAGTCGATGTTGAGGCTGCGCTCGTGCGCCTCGTCGATGATGATCGTGTCGTACCGACGCAGCAGCCGATCCCGCTGGATCTCGGCGAGCAGGATGCCGTCCGTCATCAGCTTGACGAGGGTGTTGTCGCTGGAGTGGTCGGTGAAGCGGACCGTGTATCCGACGGCGTCGCCGATCTCCTGCCCGAGTTCGTCGGCGATGCGTTCCGCGACCGTCCTGGCGGCCAGTCGCCGGGGCTGTGTGTGTCCGATGACGCCCTGGACGCCGCGACCGAGCTCGAGACAGATCTTGGGAATCTGTGTCGTTTTTCCCGACCCCGTCTCTCCGGCGACGATGACCACCTGGTTCGCGGCTATCGCGGCGGCGATGTCGTCCTTGCGGGCGGACACCGGCAGTGCCTCGGGGTACGTGATCGTGGGAACGGAGGCTCGACGAGCCGCGATCGTGGCTTCGGCGCGGCCGATGTCGGCGGCGATCGATTCGAGTTCGGCGGGCTTGCGGCTGCGGTCGAGCCGACGGCGCAGCCTGTGCGCGTCACGGAAGGTGAGGTCGGACAGGCGGGCCGTGAGGTCGCGGCGAGTGGGTCCGGAGGACGGGGGAGCAGATGTCGACATGGCTCACGCCAGTTTATCCGTCACCGCTGCGTCAGGATGCGTGGCCCGTCGTCCGTGATCGCGATGGTGTGCTCGGAATGGGCGGTCATGGATCCGTCGGCCGACCGGAGGGTCCATCCGTCCGGGTCCATGACGAGCTTCGCCGTCCCGCGGGACCACCAGGGTTCCAACGCGAGTGTCATGCCGGCCCGGAGTGTCAATCCCGATCCCGCACGGCCGGCGTTGGCCACGTGCGGGTCCTCGTGCATCGTCCGGCCCAGGCCGTGACCACCGAAATCGGTGTTGACCTGCTTTCCGGTCTCCCGCGCGACGTTCTCGATCGCCGCCGAGATGTCCCCGAGTCGCCCACCGACGACGGCCGCGGCGATGCCGGCATCCAGTGCGCGCTGCGTGCTCTCGATCAGTTCGACGTCTGCGGGATCAGGGTTGTCGCCGACGACGACGGTCAGCGCCGAGTCGGCGACCCATCCGTCGATGGAGACAGCGAAGTCCAGGCTGAGGACGTCCCCTGCGGCGAGCGTGTGGGCGAACGGGAGGCCATGCAGTACACGGTCGTTGACCGACAGGCAGATGACGTTGCGGAACGGCCCGCTGCCGAACTCGGGGGCGTAGTCCCAGTAGCAGGACACCGCGCCGCGGGTGGCGACGAGGTCGCGGCAGTGATGCTCGAGATCCATCAGGTTCACGCCGGGCTGCGCCTGCTCCGACAGCGTCGTCAGTGTCTCGGCCACGAACGCGCCGGTCACCGCCATTTTGTCGATCTCGGCAGGGCCCTTGAGCTCGATCATCCGTCCATCGCTTCCTGTCGGTATTTCAATACCAACGAACGGTAGCAGACCGGTACAGGAATACCGCTATGCTGACCTTGTGGTCCGCATTCCCCTGAGTCCCGAGCAGGTCGAGGCCGGTCGTCGCCTCGGCGCCGTCCTGCGCGCCGCACGAGCGGGACGAGACCCCGAGATCGTCGCCCGTGACGCCCGGATCTCACCCGAGACGCTCCGCAAGATCGAGGTGGGTCGGATCGCGAGCCCCAGCTTCGGGACCGTGCTGCAGATCTGTGCGGCACTGGGACTGCCGGTCTCCGACGCGGTGGACGCATGGCAGGGCGACAGGGAGCATCGCGTCGCGATCTAGTGCTTCGTTGCTCGGCGCCGAGGACCGCGCTCGTGTGAGGATCGCTCCATGACTCCGCCGGACGATCGCGTCGCCACCCCTGTCGCGCTGCGCGTTCTCCGAGTCGTCGCCGCGCTGCTCGGGCTGGTCGCCCTGATCTGGATCCCCGTCCGGTCCGCGGACGTCGCCGGATTCTCGCTAGCCAACTTCTTCAGCTACTTCACCGTGCTGAGCAACGTGCTGGCCGTCGTGGTCTTCGTGATCGGCGGGGTCGTCGATCCCCGCTCCGAGATCTTCGACAGGCTTCGCGGGGCGGCCACGACCTACATGGTGATCACCGGAATCGTGTACGCGGTGTTGCTGTCGAACGTCGACGTGCAGATCCAGGACGCGTGGACCAACTCGGTGCTGCACCGCATCGTGCCCGTCCTCATCGTTCTCGACTGGATCCTGGCGCCACCACGTCGTCGCAGCGCGGAGAGCGGGCCGGTACTGTGGTTGGTCTTTCCTGTGGTCTACGGGGTCTACAGCCTGATCCGCGGGCCCATCGTCGAGTGGTACCCGTATCCGTTCCTGGACCCGCGGGAGCGGGGGTACGGCCCCCTCGCGATCGGGCTCGCCGTCCTGGTCGTGGCGTTCCTGCTCATCGCCCTGGCGGTCGACAGAGTGGGCGAACTGGCGGCGTCCCGCCGGTCGCGGAAGCACGCCACGAGTGGCCTAGGCTGACCTCTCGTGACCACTCCCCAGCACACGTCCTCCGCGTTCTGGCACGGCTTCGCCGACATGCACACCGTCGAGTCCGGCGGCCGATTCGTCGTCGCCCGAGGTGAGGGCGCGCGCATCTGGGACACGGCCGGCACCGAGTATCTCGACGGCACCGCGGGTCTGTGGTTCACGAACGTGGGTCACGGCCGCACCGCCATCGCGGACGCCGTGGCGCGGCAGCTGTCCACGCTCGCGCACTACTCGACGTTCGGCGACGTCGTTCCCGACGTGACGCTGGAACTCGCCGACCGCCTCGCAGCGATCGCGCCCGTCGCGGGCAGCAAGATCTTCTTCACCTCGGGCGGCTCCGACTCGATCGACACCGCTGCCAAGCTGGCCCGGCGCTACTGGCACCAGATGGGCAAGCCCGGCAAGACCGTCGTCGTCGGCCGCCAGAAGGCGTACCACGGCATGCACGTCGCCGGCACCGCACTGTCCGGACTTCCGCTGAACCGGGAGAACTACGGCGAGCTGATGACGGACGCGCGGACGGTCGCGTGGGACGAGGGCAAGGCGCTGCTCGAACTGATCGAGAAGGAGGGCGCGGACACCATCGCCGCGTTCTTCGCCGAGCCGATCATCGGTGCCGGCGGGGTCTACCTGCCGCCCGAGGGCTACCTGCACGAGGTGCGTCAGATCTGCCGCGACCACGACATCCTGTTCGTGGCCGACGAGGTGGTGACCGGATTCGGTCGTATCGGCGGAGCGTGGTTCGCGTCGTCGAAGCTGGGCCTCGCGCCCGACATGATGTGCACCGCGAAGGGTCTGACGTCGGGCTACGTGCCGATGGGTGCGGTCTTCATCGCCCCGCGCGTCGCCGAGCCGTTCTACGAGGGCGGCGCCTGGTGGCGCCACGGCTACACGTACGGCGGGCACGCCGGCGCCGCTGCCGCGGCCATGGCCAACCTCGACATCATCGAGAACGAGGACCTGCTGACGCACGCGTCGCGCCTCGAAGCCACGCTGCACCGGCATCTCTCACCCCTGGCCTCGCACGACCTGGTCAGCGAGGTCCGCAGTGGGATGGGTGTCGTCGCCGCGGTGCAGTTCGCCGATCCGTCCTACGCGATGCCGTTCGTCAAGACTCTGCGCCGCGAAGGTGTCTCCGCGCGAGCGGCCGGCAACGGCGCGATCCAGTTCTCGCCGGCGTTCGTCATGACCGACGAACAGGTCGAACAGATGGCGTCCGCCACCGCGCGGGCGCTGGACGCCACGGTGAGCTGAACGTCGTGGCAGTTCCCGATCACTGGATCCCGCATGCCCGCGAGGACGGCGAGGTGATCGGGTGGATCGACATGCAGACGGCGACACCGGATCTGATCCCCATCGATCGACTGGGCCGACCCCTGTCGGCGGTGTCGGAGTGGCCCGATGCGGAAGAAGCGTTGGAGCGCCGCGGCCTCCGGTTCCTCATGAACAGGTTCCGGTTCGAGGGGCGCACGGTGCGCATCCGATCTCTGGACGACCACCGCATCGTCCTGACGACCGCCGCGTCCGATGCTGTGGGGGACGTGGGCGAGGAATACGTGCTCGACTTCCCCGCGGGGCCGGAGTTGGTGGAGTCGCCGTAGTTCCCGCGGACGTCATCGGGAGTGGTGGATGCTGCAGCATCAGCGGGAACCGATTCGATCCGCGGGACGGCTGCTCACGGGGTCGTCTGCAACTGGCTCAGGCGGCTCGCCATACGTTCGGCATCGGCCGGAAGATGCCGGCTCAGGAGGAACTGTCCGAGTGGAACCTCCGCGAGAAAATCGGTGCGTATCGACGCGTCGTAGAGCACGTCGACGAGGCTGCCGAACCGATGGGCGGCGTCTCGTCCGAGGCGGTCGGGTCCCGGTACCTCGCTGATGACCCACCGAGGAAATCGGTCCGCGAGCTCGAGGAAGTCGGACGGTGCGGTGGGTCGCGCGCACAGAGCGTCGAACGTGAACCACACCAGGTCCGGACGCACAGCTCGAGCGACGACCGTACTTACCCCGATCGAGAGTGAGGCCGCGTCTCCGTCACCTGGTTCTCGCCGATCGGAGAATCGGTCCCCGGTCATCCACCGTCCCGCGGCGAACCCGCTGCGCGGTGTGTCGAGGTCCAGGGTGCGATAGTCGATCGGGCCGTCGACGTGCACGATCGCCAGTGCCTGCTCGATGCGGTGGATGGTGGGCTCGAACATGCTGTGAAACAGAGGGTTCGGAAGCAGCCGTTGCGGAGGGTAGTTCGACGTCAGGATCACTCTGACGGGCCGCCGGAACAACGCGTCGAGCAGTCGGTCGACGAAGATGCCGTCCGCCGGGTCATGGACGTGGAACTCGTCGAAGCACACCAGGTCCGCATCACCGAGCATGTGATCGAGCGCGGCGTCGAGGTCGTGAGCGCGCAGGTTCAGCTCGGCGTGCAGGTCGGTGAAGAAGCGGTGACAGTGTGTCCTCGTCGTCCGGCTGGTGCGTGCCTCCGCGAGGAAGGTGTCCATCAGCCAGCTCTTGCCCCGACCGGGCGGACCCCAGAGGTAGATCCCCTGGCCGGCCATGGTTTCGAGACGGGTTGCGGCCTCGAGCTGAGACGTGTCGAGAACAAGCCCTCGCGTCGCCGCTGCTGCGGCCAGCGTTCCCTCGGGTACGAGAGGCCCGCGCACGCGTCGTCGCCACATCGTTCGACGGTACGAAACCCGGGCCGCGCGCGGTACGTGTCCTCTGCCACGCGGTCACCGCCGTGTCATGACAGCCATCCGGGCATCGAACCTCGGCATCGGCGGCTACCCAACCCCTCTGTGCGCTTTATGCCACACGATCGTCACGATGTCCACCGATCCGCAGAATGTGTCGCAATCATGTGGTGTCAGGTTCGCCCCGACTGCAGCCACGAAAATGGGGTCGCGCGCTCGCTGGTCGAGCACCTACCGTGCAAGGGCCGACCGAGAGGGGTTCGACCATGCGAGAACTGACCTACTACGTCGCCACGAGTCTCGACGGATTCATCGCGGCTCCCGACGGCACCTGGAGCGCGTTCCTCGACGAGGGCGACCATATGGACGTGCTGGTCGACGAGTTCGCGGACACACTTCCCGAACACGTGCAGGATGCGCTCGGGATCCATTCGGAAGCAACGGTTTTCGACACGGTGATCATGGGGTGGACGACATACTCCGCGGCCCTGGACGTGGGGATCGTCAGCCCCTACCCGCACCTGCGGCAGTTCGTGGCTTCTCGGCACCGGCAGACGGTGTCGCCGGACGTGACGGTCACCGCGGACCCCGTCGCCACCGTCCGCGAGCTCCGTGAGGAAGACGGCGCCGGAATCTGGCTGGCGGGTGGGGGAGCGCTGGCGGGTGACCTCGTCGACCAGATCGACCGACTCGTCCTGAAGATCAACCCGGTTGTTCTCGGAGACGGTGTGCGCTTGTTCGCCGGTGCTCGGCACGCCGATCGATCGTTCGAGCGCACCCGACTGCGGGCGTTCGACTCCGGAGTCGTCATCGCCGAGTACACCCGTCGAGCGGGGGTCGGATCATGAGCGGCCGGGTGTGGCTGATCACCGGTGCGAGTCGAGGGCTCGGTCGCGCGCTCGTGGACCGTGTGCTCGACGTGGGGGACAGCGTGATCGCGACCGTGAGGGGCGAGGCAGACCTTCCCGCTCACGAGCGACTCGTCGTCGATCACCTGGACGTGCGCGATCGCGGCGCGGCGCGGGCGGTCGTCTCGTCCGTCGTCGAGAAGTTCGGCCGCCTCGACGTACTGGTCGACAACGCGGGTCACGGGGCGGTGGGTGCCATCGAGGAGACGACGGAGCAGGAGGCCCGCGACATCGTCGACACGAACTTCTTCGGTGCGCTCTGGCTCAGTCAAGCGGCCGTCGAGGTCATGCGGCCTCGGCGGTCCGGCCACATCGTGCAGATCTCGACAGTCGGAGCCGTCGGCACGATGCCCACCCTGGGCCTGTACGCCGCGTCGAAGTGGGCGCTCGAAGCCTTTAGCGAGGCGATGGCAGCAGAGGTGAAGGATTTCGGGATTCGCGTGAGCATCGCGGAGCTCGGCGCGGTCGACACCCAGTGGGGCACAGGAAGCATGCGATTCAGCGCTCCGTCTCCCGACTACGACGATCTGCGGACCGCGGTGTTCGGCACTCCCGCCGTGCCGTGGCCGCGAGAGGGGACGGGCGGTGGGACGGCGCCCGCGGATGCTGCGGCGGCGATCGTCGACCATGTCCGCAGCCCGGGCGACGACAGGCTGCGACTGCTGGTGGGCGATGACGCGCCCGGACAGGTTGCCGAGGCGCTCGCGCGCCGACTGGGGGACTATCGGCGCGACGAGCGTTTTCCCGCGACTGCGCTCGCTCGCTCGATCACCACTCCGATCGGCTACGAGGTGACGATCGAACGCTAGCGCTTCGTGGACGTGGCCACGGCCAGCCGCTGGTGCAACCGCTCGCGCACTTCGTCCGGTTCGTACTGACGACGCTGACGCTCGTTGCGGGCGACGAGGACGCCGGACGCTGCCACGCCGACGGCGCCGGCGAGACCTGCGACCTTCAGCAGACCGCGCACGGAGATCTTTCGGGATCGTGCAGCCATTCATGAAGGCTAGCGCCACGAACTAGGCTCGTCGTCGATGAGCGTCGACGGAGTGTCCTCAGTCAACCTCGCCACCGCCGTGGAGACCACGCGGACAGGCGATCTCTGGATCTTCCGCGGCCGGTCGGCGGCGGATCGAGCGATCCAGACGCTGACGAACAGCCCGGTGAATCACGTGGGCTTGGCCGTGGTCCTCGACGACCTGCCGCCCTTGATGTGGCATGCCGAGTTGGGCCAGTCACTGCCCGACATGTGGACCGGGCGCCATCAGCGCGGCGTGCAGCTGCACGACCTACGCGACGCCGTCACTCACTGGGGCGAGCGCTACGACCAGAAATGCTGGTTCCGGCAACTGCAGTCGCCGATCACGCGTGAACAAGAAGACGAGCTGATGCGGACCATCGCGCGACTCGACGGCACCGCATTCCCGACCACCGCGAAGCTGGCGGGTAGATGGTTCGCGGGGCGGCTCCCAGCGGTGTCGGCCAAGGACGACCGTCGACTCGAGACCGCCTACTGCGCGGAGGTGGTGGCCCTGACGTACGAGGCGATGGGTCTGCTCGATCCGCGAGAGTCACCGACGCCGCTGAAGCCTTTCGACAAGGTGGGCCTGAAGCCACCGCGGCGCCGCGCGAACTGGTACGACCCCGGCCGGTTCTGGAGCGGCGATCACCTTCCCTTGGCGGAGGGCGTCGAGCTGGGGCGTGAGATCGCGGTCGTGCTGGACTAGAGAGTGCGCGAGGCGTCCGCCACCACGCGCCCACCGAGCTCCACCCATCCGTCGTCGGAGAGCGTGGTCGACAGGACCGAGCCTCGGCCCTGCACGATGCTCAGATCGCGCCCGAGCAGTTCGGTGACCCGGACGGCGGCCGAGCCCGTGGCTTCGTCCTCGGGGACGCCCATGTCGGGGGCGAACATGCGTGACCTGATCGTCCCGCGCTCCTCGTCCACCCATGCCCAGACGTAGTGGTGGCCCGTGGTGAACTCGGCGGGGCCCACGGCCAGAACGTCGTCGGCGCCCCGGACCTGACGGAACTCGAAGTGTGGTGCCCATTCGGGCCGTGCACGGACGTAGGTGGTGTCGCCGGCGACTCGGACGGCAACCTCGCCCGCGGGGACGAGCAACGTCTCCGCCGGAGTTCCGCGGCCGGCCAGCCATGCTGCCGTGCCCACGGTGGGGTGCCCGGCGAACGGCAACTCGACGGCGGGCGTGTGAATGCGGAGGGCGGCGGAGTCGACAGGGCTCTCGGGAACATCGACGAACACCGTCTCGCTGTACTGCAGGTCGTGCGCCACGGACTGGCGATCCGACGGGGCAACGGACGCAGCGTCGACGATGCCGAGGGGGTTGCCCCATCGACCCTGGTCGTCGGTGAACACCCGCACGACATGGACGTCGAATGACATGGTCTTCCTCTCAGCCTGCGGTGACGGTGATGTCGTCGAACACGATCTCGGCGAGGGCGTCGGACTCCTCGACGTCCACCGTCGCGTCCAGCGACCAGCCGTGGTCGCCGTCCGGATCGTCGAGAACCTGACGCGCAGTGGTCTCCTCGCGGGTCTGGACGAACGAGAACAGGTGCGGTCCGCGGGCGGCGGGCGTCATGCCGATCTCGCCGTACTCCTCGAAGTAGGGCTCGAGCTCGTCCTGCCAGTCGACCTCGTCGCCCAGCTCCTCGAGGAGGTCCCAGCGACGACGGGACGCCAGCTCGACGCGTCGGAACAGGGCGTTGCGCACCATGATCCGGAACGCTCGGGGGTTCGCAGAGATGGGTTTCGGTGTGTCGGCTCCGTACGCGACGACGGGTGTACCGTCCTCCTCGAACGTCGGATCGGTGAGGTTCTCCCACTCGTCGAGAAGGCTCGAGTCGACCTGGCGCACCGTTTCGCCGAGCCATTCGGTGATGTCCTGGACGTCCTCGGTGCGAGCCTCCGGTGGAACCGTCTGTCGCAGAGCGCGATACGCATCGGCGAGGTACCGCAGCACGGAGCCCTCCGAGCGGGAGAGACCGTAGTGTGAGACCAGCTCCGTGAACGTCATCGACTTCTCGATCATGTCGCGCACCACGGACTTGGGGGAGAGGCCGAACTCGGACAGCCAGGGGTGCCCACCGCGGTAGATCTCGAAGGCGGGGCCCAGAAGACCGGCCAGGGGCTTGGGCCAGGTCACCTCCTCGAGCAACTCCATGCGTTCCTCGTACTCGAGGCCGTCCGCCTTCATCTGCGCCACGGCTTCGCCGCGCGCCGCGTGCTGCTGTGCCATCAGGATTTGGCGCGGGTCGTCCAGGGTGGCCTCGATGACGGACACCACGTCGAGTGCGTAGGACGGCGACTCCTGGTCGAGCAACTCGAACGACGCGAGCGCGAACGGCGACAGCGGCTGGTTGAGAGCGAAATCGCGCTGCAGGTCGACAGTGAGTCGTGCGGTGCGACCGTCCTCGTCGGGCTCGGGGAGCTGCTCGACGATGCCGGCGTCGCGTAGACCCCGGTACAACCGCACCGCCTGGAGAATGTGCCGCCGTTGGTTCGCTCGGGTCTCGTGGTTGTCCTCGAGCAGATGCCGCATCGCGTCGAAACAACTGCCCGGGCGGGCGATGACGTTGAGCAACATCGAGTTGTTGACGGTGAATTTCGACGTCAGCGGCTCGGGGCTCGCCGCCACGAGTCGCTCGAAACTGGGCTTGCCCCAGGAGACGAAACCGTCGGGTGCTTTCTTGCGCTGAATACGTTTCAGCTTCTTGGGATCGTCGCCCGCCTTGGCGACGAGTCGGGCGTTCTCGACCTCGTGTTCGGGTGCCTGCACCATGACGGTGCCGAGGGTGTCGTACCCGGCTCTGCCTGCGCGACCGGCGATCTGATGGAACTCGCGGGCGCGCAACTGGCGCGTGCGAACACCGTCGTACTTCGTCAGTCCGGTGAGCAGCACGGTGCGGATGGGCACGTTGATCCCGACGCCGAGAGTGTCCGTTCCGCAGATCACGGCGAGCAGACCCTCCTGCGCCAGCTTCTCGACGAGCCGCCGGTAGCGCGGCAGCATGCCCGCGTGGTGCACGCCGATGCCGTGACGGACCAAGCGGGACAACGTCTTACCGAATCCGGTGGTGAACCGGAAGCCACCGATGGCCTCGGCGATGGCCGCACGGGTCTCCTTGGAGGCGACGGTGATCGAGGTGAGCGCCTGAGCCCGTTCGAGTGCCGAGGCCTGCGTGAAGTGCACGACGTAGACGGGTGCGAGGTGCGTGGAGACGAGTTCCTCGATGGTCTCGACGACGGGTGTGAGTCGGTAGGAGAACATCAGCGGCACAGGGCGTTCGGAGCCCTCGACGACGGTGGTGACCCGTCCGGTCCGGCGGGTCAGGTCGTCGCGGAAGAAGGAGACGTCGCCGAGAGTGGCGGACATCAGCAGAAACTGGGCGTGGGGGAGTTCGATGAGCGGCACCTGCCACGCCCAGCCGCGATCGGGCTCGGAATAGTAGTGGAACTCGTCCATGATCACCTGGCCGATGGACGAGTCCGGCCCCTCCCGCAGTGCCATGTTGGCGACGATCTCCGCTGTCGCACAGATGATGGGTGCCGACGCATTGACCGAGGCGTCGCCCGTGACCATGCCGACCTTGTCCGCACCGAAGATCTCGCACAGTGCGAAGAACTTCTCGCTGACGAGCGCCTTGATCGGCGCCGTGTAGAACGATCGGATGCCGGCCGCGTACGCGGCGAAGTGAGCGGCGATGGCCACCATCGACTTTCCCGACCCCGTGGGGGTGGCGAGCACGACGTTGTTGCCGGAGACCAGCTCGATGACGGCCTCGTCCTGCAGCGGATACAGCTCGAGTCCACGGTCGGAGACCCAGGTGGTGAACGCGTCGTACAGATCGTCGGCCGACGCGGAGTCAGGAACCATCTCGGTCAGCAGCATCACTACAGGTTACGTAGCCGACCTCTCGTCCGACCCCATGGCACCCAGGACCGCCTGCCTCGTCGTCGCACTGCCGGTGATGGCGTCCTCGCCGACACCGGAGACGAGCATCTGCCGCCATCGCTGTTCGTCGAACTTCAGCGGCATCGTCGTCCCGAGGAAGTTCTCCAGGACCTCGAGGAAGCGCATCGGATCGTCGCGGTAGGGGAAGTGGCCGGCGCCGGCGAAGACGTCGAGGCGGGAGCCGGGCATCGCGGCGTGCGCGAGCGTCGCGTGGGCGATGGGGATGACCGTGTCCTGATCACCCCAGATGAGTTGCACGGGCAGGTTCTCGGTCAGGTAACACCGGTCGAGCATGGTGACCACCTGCCCGCGCCAGTCGACGACGGCCCGCAGCGTGCGCAGGTAGGCGTCGTAGGCGGTGGAGTCGAGAAGGTTGCCGAGGACGCGGACCAGATCGGGCGTGTCGTGCAGGACGGCTCCCGGATGCAGGGGAGTGCCGTCCAACTGGTCGATCGCAGCGCCCGCCATGCGCAGCAGGCGCATGGCTCCGGGCAGGCGCAGCAGTTTGAACGCCTCGTTGACGATGGGCGTGGACATGAGTCGCAGTGCCGGGTGGACGTCCTTGGTGACACCGCCCGCCGAGACGAGGACGAGGCGCTCCACCATGTCCGGGTACTGGTACGCGAATTGCATGGCCACACCGCCGCCGAGCGAGTGGCCCACCACGGACACCGCATCGATGTTCAGGGTGACGAGCAGATCGCGGATGCCGTTCGCGTACGCGGCCACCGAGTAGTCGGCACGAGGCTTGTCGCTCAGTCCGTGCCCGAGCAGGTCCGGCGCGATGACGGTGTACTTCGACGCGAGATGGGGGAGAACGTCCAGCCAGGTCTCGGAGCTGTCACCGATGCCGTGGATCAGCAGCAGTACCGGCCCTTCTCCCGCCATCCGGAAGGCACGTCGATAACCGTGCACCGTGCGGAAGTGCAGCCGCGGTTCCGCATCGGGAACCGGACGCAGGGCGCGGCGGCGTGTGTCGGACATCCCGGCCCCTCTCGATCGGCGGCACCGTGTGTGTCGCCGACCGAGCCTAAACCGGGATCCTCACCGTTCACACAGCCCTCGGGTTACGGCTGGGTAAGAACTATCTACGTCAGGAGCGGTCGGTTCCGTCTTCGGGACCCTCGTGCGTCTCGGGTGACGGCTCGTCCTCGACGAACTCGGTCTGCTCCGCGAGGAACTTCTCGAACTCGGCGCCCAGCTCGTCACCACTGGGCAATTCCTCGTCCGCGGCGAGGAGCGTCGACTGCTGCTCCTGTGCCGTGACGAAGGTGTCGTACTGACGCTCGAGTGCCTGGACCACGGACTGGACCTCGGGGTTGCCCTCGACGTGCTGGTCGACCTGCTCGCGTACCCGTGCCGCCGATTCCGTCAGTGCGTTCAACGGGATGGTCAGCTTCGACGATTCGGCGACCAGCTCGAGCAGCGTCTCCGCCGCACTCGGGTACGCCGTCTGTGCCAGGTAGTGCGGCACGTGCACCGAGAAGCCCATCGACTCGTGCCCGTGCTGAGCCATGCGGTACTCGAGCAGGGACGAGGCGCTGGCCGGCACCTGCAGCTCACCCGACCACTTGTGGTGCTCACCCACCAGGTCGGTGTCGCTGGAGTGGGCGGTGACGCCCAGCGGCCGGGTGTGCGGCACCGCCATCGGAATGGAGTTCAAGCCGATGGTGCGGCGCACTCCCAGTTGCTCCGACAGCAGACGCACCGCGGTGGTGAACTTCTCCCACTTCAGGTCGGGCTCGAGACCTGCCAACAGCAGGAACGGGGTGCCCACGGCGTCCTGCACCGCGTAGAGGTTGAGGTGTGGCTCGTCGTAGTCGGAGAAGTGGTCGGCGGAGAACGTCATCATCGGGCGACGCGAGCGGTAGTCGAGAAGCTCGTCGACGTCGAAGGACGCCACCAGTTCGGTCTCGAGGGTCTCGCGCAGATGCGTGGTGGCCAGCTTGACCGCGTGACCTGCGTCGGAGAAACCTTCGAGGCCGTGGACCAGCACCGGACCCACACCGTCCTCGGACGACACTCGGGGCGCTGGAAACTCCAGCTCGTACATTCTCGACTTCTCGTCCATGCCGGTGTCCTTCCTCGTCGCCGTGCGTGTCCTGCCGGGTCACCACTGTGCGGTTACCCCATTTTCCCACAGCGACCCTGCGCGACCGGGCTTCACCCGTTTCTCCTCCCAACGACGGCGGGGACCCCGACATTCCCCGCCGTCGCCGGTCAGCGCGTGAAGGCCTCCAGAGCCCGGATCTTGTTGGCGACGTCCAGTGCCGCGACTTTGTACGCCTCGGACATGGTCGGATAGTTGAAGACGGCGTCGACCAGATAGTCGACCGTCCCCCCGCATCCCATGACCGCCTGGCCGATGTGCACGAGGTCGGTCGCGCCGGAACCGAAGATGTGCACGCCGAGGACCCGTCGGTCGACGGTGGACACGATCAGTTTCAGCATCCCGTGGGAGTCTCCCGCGATCTGTCCGCGCGCGAGTTCGCGATAGCGGGACACGCCCACCTCGTAGGGAACCGAGTTCTTCGTCAGTTCCACCTCGGTCGCGCCGACGTAGGACACCTCCGGGATGGAGTAAATGCCGATGGGTTGGAGGTCGGTGAGCTTGTTCCCCGGCTCGCCGAAGGCGTGATACGCAGCCAGTCGACCCTGATCCATCGATGTCGCGGCCAACGCGGGGAATCCGATGACATCGCCGACCGCGTAGATCGTGTCCACCTTGGTCTGGAAGTCGTCGTCGACGTCGATCCGTCCTCGGGCGTCCGCCTCCAGTCCGGCCTTCTCCAAGTCCAGACCGTCGGTCATGCCCTGACGTCCGGCCGAGTACATCACCGTCTCGGCCGGGATCTTCTTCCCGCTCGCCAGCGTGGTGACCGTTCCCGACGGACCCACGTCGACGGCCGTGACCGCCTCGCCGAAGCGGAACGTGACCGCGAGGTCGCGCAGGTGGAACTGCAGCGACTCGACGATCTCACGGTCACAGAAGTCGAGCATGGTGTCGCGCTTCTCGACCACGGTCACCTTGCATCCGAGCGCCGCGAACATGGAGGCGTACTCGATCCCGATGACGCCGGCTCCGACCACCACCATCGACGACGGGATGAACTGCAGATCCAGAATGCCGTCGGAGTCCAGCACGCGGTAGTTGTCGAACTCGACGTCGTCGGGACGGGCGGGCGCCGTCCCGGTGGCGATCACGACGTTCCGCGCGCCGACCGTGATGCGCTCGCCGCGGCTGCGGTCGTCCACCGCGATGGTGTGCGCGTCGAGGAACCGGCCCTCGCCGGTGATCATCTCTATTCGGTTGCGCAGTAATTGCGATCGGACGACCTCGACCTCCTTGCCGATCACGTGGGACGTCCGGGCCAGCAGATCCGACGGCGTGATGTTCGCCTTGACGCGATAGCTCGCTCCGTAGAGCTCGCGTTGATTGAGGCCTGTCAGATAGAGAACCGCCTCGCGCAGCGTCTTCGACGGGATGGTGCCCGTGTTGACGCACACGCCGCCGAGCATGCTGCCCTTCTCGATGATGGCGACGCGCTTGCCCAGTTTCGCCGCCGCGATCGCGGCCTTCTGCCCTCCCGGTCCGGAACCGATGACTACCAGGTCGTATTCGAGTTGGTCCGACATGCCCCAACAAGTAGTCCCGTCAGGAGAATCCGGTGTGCCGTGCGTGTCACGACTGGGTGAACACCTCTCCGATGCAGCAGTTCGCACCTGTGCATCGTTAGGGTGACGGTCAGGTTCGCAGCACCCGGCAGTACCGACAGATGGAGGCAAGAAATGCCACAGCAGGTCCGCGGCGTCGTCGCTCGGAGCAAGGGTGCTCCGGTGTCCCTCGAGACGATCGTCATTCCCGATCCGGGCTCCAACGACGTGGTCGTGCGGGTGCAGGCCTGCGGCGTCTGCCACACCGACCTGCACTACCGCGAGGGTGGCATCAACGACGAGTTCCCGTTCCTGCTCGGCCATGAGGCGGCCGGCATCGTGGAGACGGTCGGCGACGCGGTCACCCACGTCGAGGTCGGCGACTTCGTGGTGCTCAACTGGCGCGCGGTGTGCGGTCAGTGTCGTGCCTGCAAGCGCGGTGAGCCCTGGTACTGCTTCGACACGCACAACGCCTCGCAGAAGATGACACTCGAGGACGGCACGGAACTCTCGCCCGCACTGGGCATCGGCGCCTTCGCCGACAAGACCCTCGTGCACGAGGGCCAGTGCACCAAGGTCGATCCCTCCGCCGACCCCGCCGTCGTCGGACTGCTCGGCTGCGGCGTCATGGCAGGCCTCGGTGCGGCGATGAACACCGGCAACGTCGGTCGCGGCGACTCGGTCGCGGTGATCGGCTGCGGTGGTGTCGGCGACGCCGCCATCGCCGGTGCCCGGCTGGCAGGAGCGGGCACGATCATCGCGGTGGACCGCGACAAGGGCAAGCTCGAGTGGGCGACGGGCCTGGGTGCCACGCACACCGTCGACGCCTCCGACGTGGACGCTGTCGAGGCCATCCAGGAGTTGACGGGCGGCTTCGGTGCCGACGTGGTCATCGACGCCGTCGGACGTCCCGAGACGTGGAAGCAGGCCTTCTACGCCCGCGACCTGGCCGGCACCGTCGTCCTGGTCGGTGTCCCGACGCCGGACATGACGCTCGAGATGCCGTTGATCGACTTCTTCAGTCGCGGCGGTTCACTCAAGTCCTCCTGGTACGGCGACTGCCTTCCCGAGCGCGACTTCCCGATGCTGGTCGACCTGTACCAGCAGGGTCGTCTGCCGCTGGAGAAGTTCGTGACCGAGCGCATCGCGCTGGACGACGTCGAGGCGGCGTTCGACACCATGGCCAAGGGTCAGGTCCTGCGCTCGGTGGTGGTTCTGTGACCACGCCTTCCGGCTCCCGGGTCGGGGGCTTCCGTGTCGAGAAGGTCGTCACCACGGGCACGTTCGAGCTCGACGGCGGATCCTGGGCCGTCGACAACAACATCTGGATCGTCGGCGACGACTCCGAGGTGGTGATCGTCGACGCAGCGCACGACGCGGCCCCGATCATCGACGCGGTCGGTGGCCGGAAGGTCGTCGCCGTGGTGTGCACCCACGGACACAACGACCACGTGACGGTCGCGCCCGAGCTCGCGGAGCGGCTCGACGCACCGATCCTGCTGCACCCGGCAGACGACGTGCTCTGGGAACAGACGCACCCGGGACTGGCTCACCGTGATCTGGCGGACGGGGACCGGATCTCGGTCGCCGGCACCGAGATCGAGGTCCTGCACACGCCGGGTCACTCACCGGGATCGAGTTGCCTGTATCTCCCCGAGGCCGGTCAGCTCTTCAGCGGCGACACGTTGTTCTCCGGCGGGCCCGGTGCCACCGGGCGGTCCTACTCGGACTTCCCGACGATCATCGGCAGCATCCGGGAACGACTGTTCGCCCTGTCACCGGAGACGGTGGTCAACACCGGACACGGGGACGGGACGTCCATCGGCGACGAATCGCCCCATCTCGAGGAATGGATCGCACGCGGATCCTGAGCCGAGTGCCGGGTAACGAACCGGACACCCCTCGGTGTGGCCCGCGGGCGGGCGGGCGCCGGTGTGGCAGCGTCGAGGCCACGCACGGTCACCGGACGCCCGGGGACCTCACCGACAGGGGAGACATGCAGACGCGAGCGACGAGTACCGGTGCCACCAGCAGAGTGTCCGCGGTGCGTGCCGGTGCGCTCGTCGCCCTCGCCGCCGCCGTGCTGGCGGGATGCGGTGGCTCCACGGTGAGCGGGACGCCGGAGGCCGGCGGTCCGCGGCCCTCCGCCGCGCCGTCCAGCGCACCCGGATCGTCGTCGTCGACCACCACCACACCGTCGAGCTCTCCGTCCAGCACCTCGGCGAGTCCCGACGCGGCGGGATCGCTGTCTGCCCTGCTCCTCGATCCCAGCACCTTCACGGCGCCGTACCAGGCCGTGGTGTTGCCCCCGCAGGCCGTGGCGCAGGCGGCTCAGGACCTCGACGGCATCGCAGCCGACGCGTCCGTCCAACCGACGGGATGCAAGCCCGAGGCACGATCGTCCGATCCCGACTCGACGGCACTGCTCGTCGCGACCGATCCCGACGACCGGGCCACCATCTCCATCGAGTTGTCCCGGGTGGACACGACGCTGGAGGATCGGAAGGCACTCTGGGAGCAGTGCTCCGAAGTCGAGGCCACCTCAGCCGGTGTGACGAGCCTGGTGACCACCGACATCGTCCCGCCGCCGCCCATCGGTGCCGACGACACCCTCGCGCTACGTCGTACCGTCACCTCCGGTGGCCAGGCGGGCGAGGTCACACAGTCCATGCTGTCGCTGCTCGCCCAGGTCGACGACGTCCGCGTCACGGCGACGTACATGTCCTTCGGGGAACTGACGCCCGACTCCGCCACGCTCGACCGCACGTTCACCGCCGCGGTGCAGAAGGTCAAGGCCGGGGGATAGCCCATGTCATGGGCAGTGCCCGAGCTGTTCCGGGTCCTCGACCTCACGGGTGTCTTCGCCAATGCCCTTCTCGGCGGCGCCGTCGCTCGGGCCTTCCGCTTCGACCTGGTCGGCTTCTCGGTTCTCGCCATCGTGTCGGGGCTCGGCGGCGGCATCATCCGCGACACCCTGCTCCAGGCCGGGCCGCCCGTCGCACTCACCGACTACCGCTATCTGACGGTGGCGCTGATCGGTGCCGTCGTCGCGTTCGCCGTGCGCTTCGAAGGGCGTGGGTGGGACCGCGTCTTCCCCTACGTCGACGCGCTGGCACTCGGCTGTTGGGCCGCGGCGGGAGCGCAGAAGACCCTGGGCGTCGGGCTCGGGTGGCTTCCGGCCATCGGGCTCGGCGCCGTCACCGCGGTGGGCGGCGGTGCGATCCGCGACGTCGCGGTGGGGCGCATCCCCACCATCTTCGGTGGCAACACGCTCTACGCGTCGTGCGCCCTGATCGCGAGCGCCACCCTCGTGGTGGTGCAGGCTGCAGGGCAACCGACGATAGCTCTGATTGCCGCGACCGTGGTCGGCGCGGCCCTGTGTCTCCTCGCGCGCCGTCGCGGCTGGATGTTGCCTGAGGAAGTGGTGTGGCGCCGTCCGCGGCGCCGACGAGGCCGCTGAGTCAGGGGCTGTCGACGAGGACGGTCATGGGCCCGTCGTTCACCGACTGCACCGCCATGTGCGCGCCGAACACACCCGTCGCGACCGTGATGCCGCGCACCCGGAGCGACGCCACCACCGCTTCGACCAGCGGTTCTGCGACGTCGCCCGCCGCCGCACCGTTCCACGACGGCCGACGGCCCTTGCGCGTGTCCCCGTACAGCGTGAACTGGGACACGACGAGGACCTCGGCTGCGTCGGGATCGTCCGAGACGGATCGTTCGTCCGGCAGGATGCGGAGATCCGCGATCGTGCGGGCGACGTGCTCGACGTCCGCGGCGCCGTCCGACGGTGTCACCCCGACGAGGGCCAGGAGTCCGGCGCCGATACGTCCGACCTCCACGCCGTCGACTCGAACGGTCGCTTCGCTCACTCGCTGGATCACTGCGCGCACGGTTGCCTCTCGTCGTCTCCTGACGAGTGTGGCAGCCGCGCGAGCGTCCATCCCCGGGCGCGGGCCGATCCACAGGCCGTTTCATCGGCCCAGGTCGACCCCGGAGGACCTGTCGGCCGCACGCGGACAGTCCTCCTCATGACTCGACGCCCGTACCCCGTTCCCCGCCATCGATCCCCGTCGTCCACGACGGCGGACCACCCCGTCGTGACGTCGGTGGGCGACCTCATCGCCGCCGTTCCGGCTCTGCTCGGCTTCGTGCCGGCGCGGTCCATCGTGCTCATCTGCCTCAGCACCGGCAGCCCCACCGTCGTGGAGATGTGCATGCGGCAGGACCTCTCCGACCGGCTCGACTCACCCGAGCTCGCCGACGTGATCGAGCGGTGCGGCGAGGTCTGCACGAGAGAGGGTCTGGACGCGGTCGTCGCGGTGCTGATCACCGGGTCGAAGTTCACGATGCCGTACGAGGTGGTGGCCGATGCGCTGCGGGACACACTCGACCCGCGGGGGATCGACCTGTTCGGTGTGCACCACGTGTCCCACCTGGCGGTCGGTCAGCGGTGGCGCAGCCTGGGTGGTGATCCGCGGTGCGGCACGCTGCCCGATCCCGGATCGTCGCAGGTCGCGGCGTCCCGCGTGATGGCGGGACGGCAGATCCGCACGTCCCGGTCGGAGATCGCGCTGCTGCTGCAACCCGTTCCGGAGTCGGAGTGCGAACGGTTCCGCAACAGCCGACTGCGGGTCGAGCTGGAGGACGGGCCGGTCGGCCACTCGGACCTGCTGGCGGACACGGTCGTCTTCCTCGAGGCACTGCACGCCTCCGACGAGCTCGACCACCTGACGGCGGCGCGCATCATGGTGGCGATCAGCACGATCGCGGTGCGGGACGCCGTTCTCGGCCTCGCGACGACCGCGCTGGGACCCACGGCCGAGGCGGTGTGGGTCGAGCTGACGCGGCGGGTCAGCGGACCGGACCGAGCGCACCCCGCGACGATGCTGGGGGCGTGGGCGTACCTGCGCGGAGACGGACCGCTCGCCGGGGTGGCGCTGCAGACGGCGTTGACCGCGGATCCGGAGTACCGCTTCGCGCAACTGCTGGACACGGCTCTGCAGAACGGCGTGCGACCCACCGTGGTGCGTGAGCTCGTACTGTCCGCGCGGTCACTGGCGGAGGACCTGGGGGTCGAGTTGCCGCCGGACGCGGTGTGAGGCCCGGGGTCAGCGACGGGCGGAGTGCGCCCTGTCGCCGAGAGACTGCAGGAACGCCCAGGCGTCCGCGACGATCACGTCGAGATCGGTGAGCTCGGGCTTCCAGCCGAGCTCGGCCATGGCCTTCTCGCTCGACGCGACGAGCACTGCCGGATCGCCGGCTCGCCGGGGTGCGTCCGTGACGGCGATGTCGACGCCGGTGACGCGGCGGCACGCGTCGATGACCTCGCGCACCGAGAACCCTTCGCCACTACCCAGATTGAAGATCCGGTGACTCCCGGGGACGCTCTGGGACAGGGCGCGCAGGTGCGCGTCGGCCAGATCGCGGACGTGGATGTAGTCACGGACGGCCGTACCGTCCGGTGTCGGCCAATCGGTGCCGAACACCGAGATGGACTCACGGTGTCCGAGAGCGACCTGCAGGACGAGAGGAATGAGATGGGTCTCGACGACACGGTTCTCGCCGAGACCGGCGTGTGCTCCGGCCACGTTGAAATATCGGAGGCTGGTCGCCCCGAACCCGTGCGCCGCGGTGTATCCCGTGATCGCGTGGTCGATCGCGAGCTTGCTGGCTCCGTACGGGTTGGTGGGCCGAGTGGGGAAGTCCTCCGTGATGGGCGTGCGCTCGGGCTCCCCGTACGTCGCGGCGGTCGAGGAGAACACGAGGCGCGGAACCTGGTGCTCGACGATGGCATCGAGCAGTTCCAACGCCGCACCGAGGTTGCCGCGCCAGTACTTCTCCGGCTTCTCCACCGACTCGCCGACCAACGACTGGGCCGCGAAGTGGAGGACACCGTCGACCTTCTCGCGTCCGAGCACCGACGAGATGACCTCGGCGACGGGGCCCTCGACGAACTCCGCACCCGAGGGCACCCCGTCGGCGTTGCCGGTGGACAGATCGTCCACCACGACGACCTCGTGGTCGTTCTCCATCAGGACGGCCGCGCACACGCTGCCGACGTAGCCGGCGCCGCCGGTCACCACGAACTTCACTCGAACTCCGATTCCTGTGTCTGGGAACTCCGCGAGAGACCCGAGCAGCTAGATGGTGCGCACCTGAACGGCGTGCGCCATCTCCTCGGACAGATCGACGTCGTCGTGGCCCGGCACGGTGATGGTGACGGCGCCGGGCGTGACGGACACGGTGACGCGCGCGTCCGGGACGACTCCGGCCTCGCGCAGGCGCGCGATCGTGTCGGGGTCGGACTGCACGTACTCCGCGAGGCGGCGCACCACCACGGCGGTGGGCGTTCCGGGCGCGATGTCGCTGAGGCGGACCAGGTCCTCCGGCTGCTCGGTCGGCCGGGACGAACCCAGCAGTGCGAGACCGGGAATCGGGTTTCCGTACGGCGAAGTGGTCGGGTTGTCCAGCACCTCGACCAGGCGCCGTTCGACCTCCTCGCTCATGACGTGCTCCCAGCGGCAGGCCTCGGCGTGCACGTCCTCCCAGCGCAGGCCGATCACGTCCACGAGCAGCCGCTCCGCGAGCCGGTGCTTGCGCATCACGGCGACCGCGAGCTCGCGGCCCTTCTCCGTCAACTGCAGATGCCGGTCGCCCGCGACCAGGAGCAGCCCGTCGCGCTCCATCCGGGCCACGGTCTGGCTCACGGTCGGTCCGCTCTGCTCGAGGCGCTCGGCGATGCGGGCGCGCAGGGGAACGACCCCTTCTTCTTCCAAGTCGTAGATGGTCCGGAGATACATCTCGGTGGTGTCCACCAGATCCTTCACAATCACACCCTTCGTCGTTGTGGATTCTACCGGTACGGACGGTTCACCGGTGGGTCCAGGTGCGGGCGTGGTGAGCCGCGGTGCGTCCGCCCTGCCACGACCCGTCGAGCACGTGTGCGCGAGTCGATCACGAACGCCGAATCGGACACGTAGGTTGAGGGCCATGACTCTGCAGTCGTCCTCGACATCGCAGTCGCCTCCGGGGCAGCCCGCTCTGGTCTGGAGCGCGGACTACCTGAACTACCGGTGGAGCGACGACCACCCGATGAATCCCACCCGTCTCGCACTCACCATGGATCTGGCACGGGGGATCGGTCTTCTCGAGGGGACCGAACTGCTGCCGCCGGAGGTCGCGTCGGACAGTGAGCTGTTGCGGGTGCACACACCGGGGTACGTCGAAGCGGTCAAACGCGCGCCGCGTGACCTGCCGCTGGGTTCGCGGGCGTCCGAGGTGCTGCACGGTCTCGGATCCGAGGACAACCCGGTGTTCCCCGACATGCACGAGGCCAGTGCGGTGATCGCGGGTGGCACCCTGACGGCCGCGCGGGCCATCGCCTCGGGACGCTCGCGCCGCGCGGTGAGCATCGGCGGGGGCATGCACCACGCCATGGCGGACTGGGCGTCGGGCTTCTGCGTCTACAACGACGCGGCCATCGCCATCTCGTGGCTGCTCGACAACGGGTACGACCGCATCGCCTACATCGACGTGGACGCTCATCACGGTGACGGTGTCCAGGCGGCGTTCCTCGCCGATCCCCGCGTCATGACGGTCTCGGTGCACCAGCACCCGGCCACGCTGTGGCCCAACACCGGATGGTCCACCGAGGTGGGTGCCGACGCCGCGGAGGGCACCTCCGTCAACGTGCCGGTCCTGCCCGGCACGGGAGACCGGTTGTGGCTGAGAGCGTTTCACGCGGTGGTGCCCGGAGCGGTGGCGGCGTTCAAGCCGCAGATCATCATCAGCCAGTGCGGCGTGGACAGTCATCGGGAGGATCCGCTCGCCGATCTCGGACTCACCGTGGACGGGCAGCGCGCCGCGTTCCGTGCGATGCGCGACCTCGCCGACCAGGTCTGTGAGGGTCGGTGGCTCGCGGTGGGGGGTGGCGGATACGGGTTGGTGCGGGTGGTGCCCCGTGCCTGGACCCATCTCATCGCCGCGGTGCTCGACCGCGATCTCGATCCGACGACGTCCATTCCGGACGAGTGGCACGAGAAGGTGCGGCTCGCCGCGCCGAGCATCGACCTGCCGTCCACGATGAGCGACGACGGCGACGTGGACTACCCGCCGTGGGACGGGCCGGGTGGTTCCCCGGAGTCGGGTGTCGAGCACGTCGATCGCGCCATCCAACGCATCGACACCGCCATCGTGGCCACCCGCCGCGCCGTCTACCCGCTGTGGGGACTCGACCCGGAGGATCCGCGTGACTGACGAGACACCCGCACCCGAGACACCGACAGCGCAGACGGCACCGGACGCGCCGACGCCGCCGGATCCCAAGGAGCTCGAGCGGCAACGGGCCGAGAACTACCCGCGGCACTGGGCCGCCGACGTGCTCGCGTCCGACGGCCGCGTGGTGCATCTGCGGCCGATCGTGCCCGGTGACGCGGACGCCCTGGTCGAGTTCCACGGCAAGCTGTCCGAGCGGACGCGGTACCTGCGCTACTTCGGTCCGTACCCCACCATGCCCAAGCGCGACATCCTCAACTTCACGACGGTCGATCACACGTCGCGGGTGGCCCTCGTCGCGACGCTCGGCGACGAGATCATCGCCGTCGGCCGGTACGAGCGTCTGCCGCAGGGCGACGGCAACTCCGCCGAGGTGGCCTTCGTCGTCGCCGACGCGCACCAGGGTCGTGGGCTCGGTCCGATCCTGCTCGAGCATCTGGCGGGGGCGGCCGCCGAGAACGGGGTGCGCCGCTTCGTCGCCGAGGTCCTCGCGGAGAATCGCAACATGGTCACCGTGTTCCGGCAGGCCGGCTACCAGGTCAGTCGCAGCTTCGACGGCGGCGTGCTCAACCTGGACTTCGACATCGATCCCAGCGACGCGCTCGTCCAGGTGCGCAACTCCCGCGAGCGCGCGGCCGAGGCCCGCAGCGTCCGCAACGTGCTCGGCCCACGCTCCGTCGCCGTCATCGGTGCCTCGACGGACCCCGAGAAGGTGGGCAACGCGGTGCTGACCAACCTGCTGCGCGGGTCGTTCACCGGACCCGTCTATCCCGTGAACGCGGAACACACGTCGGTGCGCGGAGTGCGCGCGTACCCGACGGTGCGGGACATTCCCGACGAGGTGGATCTCGCGGTGGCCGCCGTGCCGGCCGACCAGATCGACGCGGTGCTCGACGACTGTCTCGCCAAGGGTGTGAAGGCGCTGGTGGTGGTCTCGTCCGGGTTCGGTGAGACGGGAGAGGACGGGCGCGCGAACGAACGGCGCCTGGTGCACTCCGCTCGTGCACACGGCATGCGCCTGGTCGGCCCCAATGCTCTCGGCGTCGCGAACCTCGATCCCGCGGTGTCGCTCAACGCCACGCTCGCGACGGACCTCCCGGGTCGCGGACGCGTGGGTTTCTTCTGCCAGTCGGGTGCCCTGGGTATCGCCATCCTGGCGCAGGCGTCGAAACGGCTCCTGGGACTGTCGACGTTCGTCTCCGCCGGCAACCGCGCCGACCTGTCCGGCAACGACCTGCTGCAGTACTGGGACCAGGACGAGGCGACCGAGGTGGTCCTGCTCTACCTCGAGAGCTTCGGCAACGCCCGCAAGTTCTGGCGCATCGCGCGCCGGGTCGCGCGGTCCAAGCCGATCGTCGCGGTCAAGAGCGGACGCGGAGCTGTGCCGCCCGCGCTGGCGACCGGCACGGACATCGACGACACGATCGTGCGTGCCCTCTTCGAGCAGGCGGGGGTGATCCAGGTCGACTCGATCGCCGAACTGTTCGACTGCGCCATCCTTCTGGGTTATCAGCCGCTGCCGGCAGGTCCGCGGGTCGCGGTGGTCGGCAACTCGACGGCGCTCGGCGTCCTCGCCGTCGACGCCGCACGCGACAGCGGCATGACCGCACCGGACCCGGTCGACGTGGGCGCGCAGGCCACGCCCGAGGAGTTCGCGGCCGCGGTCACCACGGCGCTGCGGTCGGACGACGTGGACACCGTTCTCGCGGTCTTCGTGCCTCCGGTCGCCGTCCGTGTCGCCTCCTACGCCGAGGCACTCGGCGCGGCGGTCCGCGGCGCCGACAAGCCGGTGCTGACGACCTTCCTCGCCGCCGAGGGCATTCCGGACGTACTGGCGGTCCGCGGCGACGACGGAACGCCGATCCGCGGATCGGTGCCGTCCTATCCCGACCCGGCGCGGGCGGTCTACGCGCTGCAGAAGGCGTGGCGGTACGCCTCGTGGCTGAATCGACCGGCCGACAGCGTGGTGCGGCCCGGCGGCGTCGACGCCGACGCGGCGCGCGCACTGGTGGCCGGCTGGATGGCGGCCAGTCCCTCGGGGCGGTGGCTCTCGGACGTCGAGACCGAGCAGTTGCTGCGGTGCTACGGCGTGGAGATCGCCGCCTTCCGCACGGTGACGGACGAGGCCGAGGCGGTGGAGGCGGCCCGCGAGCTGGGAGGACCCGTCGCGGTGAAGGCCACCGGCGATCAGTGGCGACACCGCCCCGACCTGAGCGGTGTCCGCCTCGACGTCGTGGGGCCGGACGCCGTCGCCCGCGCGTACCGGGATCTGTTCGAGGCATCGGGCACCCCGGTGATGCAGGTGCAGCGGATGGCGACCAAGGGGATCGGGTGCCTGGTGCGGGTCCAGGACGATCCGTCGTTCGGCTCACTGGTGTCGTTCGGGTTGTCCGGCATCATGTCGGATCTGCTGGGAGACAGGGCGTACCGCGTGCTCCCACTCACCGAGAGGGAAGCCGCGGAGCTCATCGACGCGCCGCGGGCCGCGCCGATGCTGTCGGGGTACCGCACCGCGTCCCCGGTGAACAAGGGCGCGCTGGTGGACGTCGTGCTCCGGGTCTCCACACTGGCGGACGATCTGTCCGAGGTGCGCGAGCTGGTGTGCGACCCGGTCCTCGCGTCACCGAGTGGCGCGGAGACCACCGACGCACGGATCCGCATCGGGCCCGAGCCCAGCCGTATCGATCTGGGCCCCCGTCGCCTGCGCTGAGCCCGTGAACGACGACAGGCCCCCGGCGAGAGCCGGGGGCCTGTCTCGTGATGCGGGGGACGATCAGCTGGCGTAGGACCGCAGTCGCTCGGCGCGGTCGCCCTGACGCAGCTTGCCCATGACCTCACGCTCGATCTGGCGTACGCGCTCACGCGATAGGCCGAACAGCTTGCCGATCTGGTCGAGGGTGCGCGGCTGACCGTCGTCGAGGCCGTAGCGCAACCGGATGACCTGCTGCTCACGCTCGTCCAGCGTGGCGAGCACGCTGCGCACGTCGGTGTGCAGCAGCCCGGCGATCACGGCGTTCTCGGCAGACGTGGCCTCCGAGTCCTCGATGAAGTCGCCCAGCGGTGCCTCCTCGTCGCTGCCGACGGGCATGTCGAGCGACACCGGGTCTCGGCTGTGGTCGAGCAGATCCGCGATCTTCTCGACCGGGATGCCGGACTCCTCGGCGAGCTCGTCGTCTGTGGCCTCGCGGCCGAGCTGCTGGTGCAGCTCACGCTTGATCCGCGCGAGCTTGTTCACCTGCTCCACCAGGTGCACGGGGAGACGAATGGTGCGGCTCTGGTCCGCCATGCCGCGCGTGATTGCCTGACGGATCCACCAGGTGGCGTACGTCGAGAACTTGAAGCCCTTGGCGTAGTCGAACTTCTCCATCGCACGGATGAGACCCAGGTTGCCCTCCTGGATGAGGTCCAGCAGCGGCATCCCGCGGCCCGTGTAGCGCTTGGCGAGTGAGACGACGAGACGGAGGTTGGCCTCGAGGAGGTGTGCCCGAGCGGACTGGCCCTCGCGGACGATGAGCGCGAGGTCACGCTTCTTGGCGGGGGAGAGGCGCTTGCCGGTCGCGAGCACATGGGTCGCGTACAGACCCACCTCGATCTTCTTCGCCAGATCGACTTCCTCCGCGGCCGTCAGCAGAGCCGTGCGGCCGATACCGTTGAGGTAGACGCGAACGAGGTCCGCTGCCGGGCTCTGTGCATCCAGGTCGGCATCACTCGGTCGAGGGCGAATGGTGGTGGGGCTGGTCATGACGTGCCTCCTGATCGGTGGTGTCTCACTGGCTACAACGCCGGGACACGTCAGAAAAGTTCCCGAAGCCCACCTCCGTCAAACACTCTGAGCTGCGGTTTCACCACCTCAGCCCTGAGAAGTTGCTGAGAGAAACGACTGCTCGGCTCAGGTGGGGATCACCAACCCGTGCACGACGAGCCCCGCGACCAACGCGACGACCGAGTCCGTCAGCTCCGCGGCGTCCACACCGCGCGCGGCCGCGAGAAGCTCGGTGAGGTCGCCGACCGTCAGTCCGCCCGCGCGCATCCCGGCCAGGAGTGCCGCCCCGTCCGCGTCGATCTCGTGGGACCACGCGGGCCCGTCGCCGCGGTGGACCCGGCGTACGACGGTGGTCCACCCACCGGCCGGATCGGGGGTGGAGACCTCCTCGAGTGCCGTGGTCGGGGCGACGGCCACACACTCGTCGAGCAGATCGTGTGTGCGGAGCCAGTCCACCCGGTCCAGGACGTCGAGTGCCTCGTCGCCGAGGGGATCCTCGTACCCGTGCATCAGGTCCTCCGCGAGGACGCTGGTGGGCCGGTCGGTCCGGCGGAGGTACACGAAGCCGAAGCCGACACCCGTGACGCCGGCGGCGTCGAGGTGATCGAGCCAGGCGGTCGCCGTCTCGTCGACGGCCGGGTCTCGCAGATCGAGGCCGCCGTCCCGCAGCCACGTACCCACGTAGAGAGCGGGGTCCGCGATGTCGCGCTGCACTATCCACGCGTCGACACCGTGGTCCGGCAGCCAGGAGGCGACCCGTGACCGCCAGTCCTCACCGTCCACGTGAACCCAGGAGGCGAGCAACGAGGCGGTCCCGCCGGGAGCGAGATGCTCCGGTGCCGCTCCCACGACGAGGCTGCTGGCACCGTCGAGGTCCAGGCCGGAATCGCGGTAGGAGTGGGAGACTCGGCCCGATCCGACGACGAAGGGCGGGTTGGCGACGATGCGATCGAAGGTCCGCCCCGCGACGGGTGCGAACCACGAGCCCGGGATCGTCTCGAAGTCCAGACCGTTGAGGGCAGCCGTCATGCGGGTGAGGGCGATGGCCCGATCGCTGACGTCGGTGGCGGTGATCGACCGGGCGTACGGCGCCGCGTGGAGCGCCTGGATGCCGCAGCCGGTACCGAGATCCAGGACGGTGGGCGGACTCCCGTCGACACGGGTGGGTGTCCCGCGGACCAGCGACAGCGACGCGTGACCGACGCCGAGCACGTGATCGGATCCGATACGGACGTCGCGCATGCTGCCGTCGATGTCGGACACCACCCACCGCGTGCCCGTGCCGAGATCGAGGGGGCGGATGTCGAGCAGACTGCGCACGGTGTCGCTGCCGGTCTCGAGGAGGCCGGCAGCAACCGCTCCGTCGAGTGTCGTCGGCGCGAGGGCGGTGGTCGCGGCGTCGATCGCCACGTCGTCGGAGAGCAGGAACAGCCGGACGAGCGTGCCGAGGGGACCGAGTTCTCCGCACCGGCGTCGCACCGGTGCGGGTTCGCCACGTCCCAACGCGGCATGAACCGAGTCGCCCAGTGCCTCCAGGATCCCGTCCGCGGTGAAGTCCGCTCGGTCGAACGCGACCCGCAACGTGGACGCGAGGTCGACGAGGCGGTCCGCGTCCACCGGGACGGACGGGGGAGGCGAGGTGCGGTGGTTCGAGTCGGTCACCGCGTCAGTGTGTCAGCAGACCGATCTCGGGACGGACCTGTCTCAGGACGTGGCGCGCGGATTCGAGATCGCGCGGCGGTCGAGATCGGGTTCCTCGTCGAGGTTCACCACCGGGTGGCTGCGGGCCTCCAGCGCGGTGGAGTCGGTCGCCCGCCAGCCGTAGCGGCTGGGCTCGTCCGCGGTCCGCGGCGGTCGGTCGTTGGCGATCAGGACTGCCATCCACGGGAGAGGAATGGACACGCCGACGATGGCCATGGCGATCCACGGGTTCTGCCACGCGCCGTACGACAGCGCCGCGAGGACCAGCGCCGGGATACGGAAAGACATGATGAAGAGGTATTTGCGCACGCGCGCTCGGTGCTGTTCCTCGACCGACGTTCGTGCCTCGGTGATCAGTACGGCCTCGCGAACGCTGTCGCGGGGTGAGATGCCGTCGTGTGCCATGACTCCACTGTGTCACTACTGAACGAAGTGTGCAGTAATCGGAGGTGGTGAGATGTGCGACGCGCGTGTCGGGAACAACCGTCATAATCGATGCATGAGCACGCAGACCAAGGAACGCCCCGACGTCAGCACCGACGAGACCACCGACGACGACACTCCGAAGTTCTTCCACTACGTGAAGAAGAACCGCATCGCCGAGAGCGCGGTGATGGGCACCCACGTCGTCGCACTGTGCGGCGAGGTCTTTCCCGTCACGAAGTCGGCCAAGCCCGGGTCACCCGTGTGCCCCGACTGCAAGAAGGTCTACGACGGCTTGCGCAAGGGCGAGTGATCCTGCCGATCACGCGTCACCTGACGCTTCTCCGGTGACTCGCCGCCGTCCCGATCCGACCGTGCGATGCGGATCGGGCCGGTGGCCAGCCGGCCGAGAGCGCCGACGGTGCCCGCACCCGGATCGGCTGCCTTCTCGGCGATCCATCCCTTGACCTGGTCCATGCGTGTGGCGCGCGCCGGCCAGAACTCCTGGACCGTGGCGTTGAACTCCGCCCCCAGCACCACCGCGAATCCCAGGAAGAACGTGAAGAGCAGGAAGGCGATCGGAGCCGCGAGCGCGCCGTAGGTGTAGCCCGTTCCGGTCACCCAGGACAGGTAGGTGCGCAGCACCGCACTCGCCAGCATGAAGAACACTCCGGCCAGCAGCGATCCGCCGAGCAGGCGGTGCCACGGCAGCGAGGTGTGCAGAGCCACCTTGTAGAGCGTCGTCAGGCCGACGATGAGCAGCAGTCCGACACCCGGGTAGTACGCGATGTCGATCACCTGCGAGCCGATCTCGAACCACGACGACGGCAGCACCCGACCGATGATGGTGGGCCCCAGCGCGACGAGGGGCAGGACGAACACCGCGACGATCAGGAACGCGACGTACAGCAGCAGAGCGAAGATGCGCTGCCACACGGGGTTGCGCGCGTCCTGCTGACCGTGTGCCTCGACGATGGAGTCGACGAAGGTGGAGATCGCCGACGAGCCGGCCCACAACGACAGCAGGAAGCCCACGGACACGACGGGACCGTGTCCGCTGTTGAGGATGTCCGTCAGCGTGGGGGCGATGATCTCGTCCACGACGTTGTCGCTGAACAGCGTGGAGCTGAACGTCACGATCTTCGACTCGATGATGTCGAGAGTGTTCGGTCCGAACCACCCCGCGATGTAGGTGAGGCTGCCGAGGAGTGCGAGCACCAGCGGCGGCAGCGACAGGGTCTGCCAGAAGGCGGCGGTGGCGGACTTGCCGAAGATGGAGTCGTCCCACGCCTTGCCCGCCGTCCTCGCGACGACGCGCCAGGCCGTGCGCAGCGGCCGTCCCGGGACGGGACCGGGCCCCGGCTCTCCGTCGGGCGTCGACGCTGCCGCGGTGTCCCGATCGGACGTGTTGTCGGCGGGTGCGCTCATGATGACTCCAGCATGGCCCACCGGCGTCGCTCGGGCACGTCCCGGCCCGGTGTGTCGCCGTCGCGGGCACCGGCGGCGACGTGCGCATTGGTGGGCGCGCCGACGTCCGCGATAGTCTGATCGACGGATGTGCACACGAGACGACGAGCCGAACGGGAGTTCCATGCCACGGGTGGTTCGCATCCTTTCAGGTGGACGTACGGCGCCGGACGAGGCCCGTTCATGACGGCCGAGATCGGCGAGAAGGTCGACAGCGCAGGAGGTCTCCCTGTGACAGGGCCGGCCGGAGTCACCCTGCCGCCACTGCGCGCCTGGCAGCGGCGAGCGCTCACGAAGTACCTGTCGGCGGGTCCGACCGACTTCCTGGCCGTCGCCACTCCGGGAGCCGGCAAGACCACGTTCGCGCTCCGCGTGGCGCTCGAGCTGCTGAGCGACCGCACCGTGGACCAGGTCACGGTCGTCGCTCCCACCGAGCACCTCAAGCACCAATGGGCAGAGGCGGCGGCGCGCGTCGGACTCGCCCTCGACTCCCGCTTCTCCAACAGCACCGGGCAGACGTCCAGCGACTTCCACGGCATCGTCGTCACGTACGCACAGGTGGCGTCGCACCCCTCCCGCCACCGGGTGCGGACCGAGAACCGCAAGACGCTCGTGATCCTCGACGAGATCCACCACGGCGGTGACGCCAAGAGCTGGGGCGAGGGCATCCGCGAGGCCTACGGCGACGCGACGCGCCGCCTGGCACTGACGGGAACGCCCTTCCGCAGCGACGACAGCCCCATTCCTTTCGTGAACTACGAGCCGGACGACGAGGGCCTGCCCCGGTCGCGCCCGGACCACAGCTACGGCTACGCCGACGCGCTGGCGGACGGTGTCGTGCGGCCGGTCGTCTTCCTCGCGTACTCGGGCGAGGCACGCTGGCGCAACAGTGCGGGCGAGGAGTTCGCCGCCCGTCTCGGGGAGCCGCTCAGCGCCGAGCAGACGGCGCGGGCCTGGCGTACCGCTCTCGACCCGTCCGGTGAGTGGGTGCCGTCGGTGCTCGCCGCGGCCAACACCCGGCTGCACCAACTCCGTCAGGGCGGCATTCCAGACGCGGGTGGCCTCGTCATAGCGTCGGACCAGACCACCGCGCGCGCCTACGCGGGAATCCTCGAGGCGGCGACGGGGGAGACCCCGACGCTCGTGCTGTCCGACGATCCCGGGTCCTCGGCCCGCATCGCCGAGTTCGGCGCGGGAACGTCGACCTGGATGGTGGCCGTGCGCATGGTGTCGGAGGGCGTGGACGTCCCGCGCCTCGCGGTCGGCGTCTACGCGACCAGCGCCTCCACACCGCTGTACTTCGCCCAGGCCGTCGGGCGCTTCGTGCGTTCTCGCCGCAAGGGTGAGACGGCGAGCGTGTTCCTGCCCTCGGTGCCGGTGCTCCTGGACCTGGCCAGCCAGCTCGAGGCGCAGCGCGACCACGTCATCGGGAAGCCGCACCGGGAGAAGGACGGTCTCGACGACGACCTGCTCATCGAGGCGAACCAGCAGAAGGACGAGCCCGGCGAGGAGGAGAAGGCGTTCACCTCGCTCGGTGCCGACGCAGAGCTCGACCAGGTGATCTTCGACGGCTCCTCCTTCGGCACCGCGACGTTCTCGGGCAGCGACGACGAGGCGGACTATCTCGGCCTGCCGGGCCTGTTGGACGGCGACCAGATGCGCGCGCTGTTGCGGAAACGGCAGGAGACGCAGCTGGCACGCCCGGCGACGCCCACGGAGACTCCGGCTCCGGTCACCCTCCCGCCCGCCGGGCGGTCCGCGGACGCCGCGAAGCTGGCCGATCTGCGCAAGGAGCTCAACGGCCTGGTGGCGATGCATCACCACCGCACCGGCAAGGCCCACGGCATCATCCACGGCGAACTCCGACGGAGCTGTGGTGGGCCGCCCACCGCGATCGCGACGGCGGAGCAGCTCACCGAGAGGATCTCGGCCCTGCGTTCGTGGTGATCGCAGCACTGTACGAGCCCCGCGCACGACGAAGGGCGACCACCGGATCGGTGGTCGCCCTTCGTGGTGTCAGGAGTCGAGTGCTGATGCTGTGGGACCGAGTGCCCCGGTCATCACGCCATGGCGTCGGAATCCGCGTCCGCGACGATGGTGGCGTTCATCTCGAGGAGACGCGCTTCGTGCTCATTGGCGTGGTGACGGCAGAACAGCAGTTCTCCGCCGGTGGGGAGGACGGCACGCACGCGCGCTCCCGCTCCGCAACGATCACACCTGTCGGCAGCGGTGAGGGTGGTGTCGGTCAACAATTCGGGCATGACTCCTCCGTACTGACCGTGACTACCACGGTCCTGGGGTCGGTCCGCCACGTCGGTTCGACGCGGTTCGTTCACTCTTACAGACGTATGGGGTTCGTGCGTTGTTCCCACGCGGATGGCCGTGTGTTGTCACAGACACGAAACATGCTGGTGAACCACGTCCCTCCCGAGCATCGTTCGCTGTCGGCAGAACGCACCCGCCCCTGTGCGCCCGTGTCGCGACCGGTGGATACGGTTCGACCATGACGGATGTGGACGCGCGCGGCCTCGCGTCGGTGGGGCGTTCGTTCCCGCCGTGGTCGGTGCCGTTCGTCTTCGTGGTCGGAGCGCTCGCGCAGTATCTCGGTGCCGCCATCGGCGTCCATCTGTTCGACACCATCTCGCCGGCGGCCGTGGCGTGGCTGCGCGCGGCAGGCGCAGCGGCCGTTCTGCTGGCCTGGCGTCGTCCCTGGCGCACGCGATGGACGGCCCGCACCATCGCGGTGGCCGGTGGGTTCGGTGTCGTCACGGTGGGAATGAACCTGGCGTTCTACGAGGCGATCGCCCGCATCCCGTTGGGCACCGCCGTGGCGATCGAGTTCCTCGGTCCTGTCCTCGTCGCCGCACTCGGATCGCGGCGCGCTCGGGACGTGCTCGCACTCGTCCTGGTGGTCGCGGGAGTCGCGCTGGTGGCCGGAGCGCGATTCGACGTGGGCCTGGTCGGGGTCGGTTTCGCACTCCTCGCCGCCGGACTGTGGGCCGGCTACGTGGTGCTCGGGAAGTCGGTCGCGACGGCAGGCGACGGGCTGGACTCCCTCGCCGTCGGCATGGCGGTGGCGTCGGTGATTCTCGCCCCGCTCGCGTTGACGCCCCAGGTCCTCGAGGATCCGTCGGTGTTCACCGCGCCGTCCACGTGGCTGCTGGGTGTCGGGGTGGGTGTGTTGTCGAGCGTGATCCCCTACGCGCTCGACCAGGTGGTCCTGCGCACGGTCGGACGGGCGCGGTTCGCGTTGTTGCTCGCGTTGCTGCCCACCACTGCGACGGTGGTCGGCGTCGTGGTGCTGAGGCAGGTGCCCTCGATCGCCGAACTCGCGGGCATCCTGTGTGTGATCGTCGCCGTCGCGCTGGGCGGTGTGGAACGACGCGCACGACCGGCGCCGCCGGCCGACACGACGCGACTGCAGGACCCGACACGAGAGGACGGCCGATGACCGAGATCCTGGTGCACATGTGCCCGGCGGCGGACTGGGAGGCGAGTGTGGCCGCGGGGGAGGTGGCACCCGCGTCGCTCGCCGAGCAGGGGTTCGTCCATCTGTCGACGCCGCAGCAGGTTCATCTGCCAGCCAACCGGCTGTTCGCCGGGCGCCGGGACATCGTGCTGCTGTCGTTGGACCCCACTCGACTGAAGGACCGTCTGGAATGGGAGCCGGGAGTACCCGGCGATCCGAGTTCGATGCTGTTCCCACACCTCTACGGACCGGTCCCGCTCACCGCGGTGGTCGAGGTGCAGCCCTACCTGCCCGACGACGACGGGACGTTCGTCGCCGTCGGGTGAGGTGCGGAACTGTCAGTCGAGGTAGTCGCGCAGCACCTGCGACCGGCTCGGGTGCCGCAGCTTCGACATGGTCTTCGACTCGATCTGTCGGATGCGCTCACGCGTGACCCCGTAGACCTGGCCGATCTCGTCGAGCGTGCGCGGCTGGCCGTCGGTGAGGCCGAAACGCAGTCGCACGACACCCGCCTCGCGCTCGGAGAGAGTCTCGAGAACCGACTGGAGCTGGTCCTGCAGGAGGGTGAACGACACCGCGTCGACTGCGACGACGGCCTCGGAGTCCTCGATGAAGTCGCCGAGCTGGCTGTCGCCCTCGTCGCCGATGGTCTGGTCGAGGGAGATCGGCTCGCGAGCGTACTGCTGGATCTCCAGCACCTTCTCGGGCGTGATGTCCATCTCCTTGGCGAGTTCCTCGGGAGTGGGCTCACGACCCAGGTCCTGCAGGAGCTCACGCTGGATGCGTCCGAGCTTGTTGATGACCTCGACCATGTGCACCGGGATACGAATGGTGCGGGCCTGGTCCGCCATGGCGCGGGTGATGGCCTGACGGATCCACCACGTCGCGTACGTCGAGAACTTGTAGCCCTTGGTGTAGTCGAACTTCTCCACCGCGCGGATCAGACCGAGGTTGCCCTCCTGGATGAGGTCCAGGAACGCCATGCCGCGGCCCGTGTAGCGCTTGGCCAGTGACACCACGAGGCGCAGGTTGGCCTCGAGCAGGTGGTTCTTCGCCCGGTTGCCGTCGCGGCAGATCCAGGTCATGTCGCGGCGCTGGGCCACGGGGAGCTTCTCGCCCTTCTCGGCGGACTCGGCCATGAGCTGGACGGCGTAGAGACCGGCCTCGATGCGCTTGGCGAGCTCGACCTCCTCTTCGGCGTTGAGGAGGGCGACCTTGCCGATCTGCTTGAGGTAGGCGCGGACGGAGTCGGCGGAGGCGGTGAGTTCGGCGTCCTTGCGAGCCTGTCGCAGCGCCTCGGACTCCTCCTCGTCCCACACGAAGTCGCCCGACGCCTTGTCCTCCGGCGTGGGTTCGGTGGTCGCGTCGTCCTCGACCTCGTCGCCGACGGCGACGACCTCGACGACGTCCGACTCGGCTGCGAGCTCGCCCTCGGGAACGTCGATGTCCTCGATGTCCGCGGTGGGCTCGTCGGCGTCGTCGCCGGTCGCAGGAGACGTCGCCTTCTTCGCTGCGGTCTTCTTCGCTGCGGCCTTGCGCGGCGCGGCCTTCTTGGCTGCTGCCTTGCGCGGGGCCGCCTTCTTGGCCGGGGCCTTCGCGGGTGCGGTTCCGACGGCGCCGGGTGCGGTGCCGTCGGCCGACGCGGTGTCGACGGCCGGAGTGCTGTCGACTGCCGGCGCGGTGTCCGCGGTCTGACGAATATCGATGGCTGCCACGTACGCCCTTTCGTGACGGTGTCGTGCGGCGTCACGCCAGAGTGATGATCCGGCGGAGAGGTCTGTGGATTTCCCGGCGTGAAACCGGGGCGTGGACCATTGTAACGACCGCCGCGAGTGCACAGCACCAACGCGCGGGAGGACGCCGAGGTTCCCGGCTCACCGGCAGTGGGGTGTGAGTCACATCGCGCATCGGCGAGCCGACGCGGCGCAGGTCAGAGGGGCGCGTGGTCGCCCTCGACGAGAATCAGGGCGCCACACCGGACTGTGCGGCGAGGGCCGCGCCGACGATTCCGGCGGCGTTGCGCAGCGTCGCGGGCTGCACCGGGGTGCGGTTGGTGAGCAGGGGGATCCACTTCTCGGCTTTGCGGCTGATGCCGCCGCCGGCGATGAAGAGGTCCGGCCAGAACAGATCCTCGATGCGCTCGAGCACGCGCGAGACCTCTTTGGCCCACGCCTTGTACGACAGTCCGTTGTCGTCCTTGACCGACGACGCGGCGCGGTGCTCGGCCTCCTTGCCGTCCACCTCCATGTGCCCGAGCTCCGTGTTGGGCAGGAGGACACCGTTCTGCAGGATCGCGGATCCGATGCCGGTGCCGAAGGTCAGCAGGATGACCACACCCTTGGAGTCCTTGCCGCCGCCGAACTTGTCCTCCGCGATACCCGCGGCGTCGGCGTCGTTGAGCACGGTCACCGAACGACCCCCGAGATGGTCGCGGAACAGCGCGCCGGCGTCGGTCCCGATCCAGCCCTTGTCGACGTTCGCGGCGGTTCGCGCCACGCCACCGGTGACGACGCAGGGGAGGGTGATGCCCACGTCCCCGGTCCACTCGAAGTGGTCGACGATGGCCGCGACCGTCTCGGCCACGGCCGTGGGAGTCGACGGTTGCGGGGTCTCGATCTTGTAGCGCTCGCCGATCAGTTCGCCGGTGGCGAGATCGACCACGCCACCCTTGACGCCACTGCCACCGACGTCGACACCGAAGCCTCGGCCCTCGGGGTGCGAGCCCGTCTTCCCGGCGATGGAGACCGGGCCGGGTTCGGTGTGGTCGTTCGTCATGACAGAACCTCCTGGTGGCGTACGCACGCGTCGGCGACCGGCGCGTTCGTGCGAGATCTGGTGCGCGCACGTCACCCTAGTTGCTGGCGGCGTTCCCGGTCGCGCGGCACCGCGGCGGGTGGCGCGCCGTACCGTTCCGCCGCCCGATGTGTTCGGATTACCGGGTGACTCCTCATGACGATCTGCCGCAGGACGACTCGACGAGCGCCCTCGACCCGGAGATGTTGCGCCGCATCGCCGTCGACGTCGCACGTGAGGCGGGACGCCACGTACGTCGGCGTCGGCCGGAGGTGTTCGGCGCGGGCGGTGCGGCGGTGGACGCCGTCCGGTCGAAGTCGACGCCCACCGATCCGGTGACGGTGGTCGACACCGAGACCGAACACGTCATCCGGGACCTGTTGAGCCGGCTGCGTCCCGACGACGCGGTACTGGGCGAGGAGGGCGGCGGGGAGGACATCGCCCCGTCCGGTGTCCGGTGGGTCCTCGATCCGATCGACGGCACCGTGAACTTCCTCTACGGCATCCCGGCCTACTCGGTCTCCGTGGCCGCGCAGATCGACGGTGCGTCGGTGGCGGGCGCCGTGGAGGACGTGGTGGGGGATCGCACGTACGCGGCGTCGCTCGGCGGCGGCGCGTGGTGCTCGGACGCGGGCGGAGACTGGGTGCGCCTGCGAGTCAACGACATCGACGACGTGGCACTCACGTTGGTGGCCACGGGATTCGGTTACGACGCGGCGCGCCGCCGCCGTCAGGGCGCGCTGATCGCGGCTCTGCTGCCCGAGGTGCGGGACGTTCGTCGCATCGGCTCGGCGGCACTGGATCTGTGCATGGTGGCGGCGGGGCGCGTCGACGCCCACTTCGAGCACGGGCTCAGCCCGTGGGACTGGGCGGCGGGCGCTCTGGTCGCGGCGGAGGCGGGTGCGCGGGTGATCACTCCGTCGCCGCACTCCCGCAGCGACGACGGCGAGGTGACGATCGCCGTGGCGGAAGGTGTGGCAGACGGGTTCCTGTCCGTACTCGACCGTCTCGGTGGCGTCGCCGCCATCGCGAAGGCCTGACCCGCGTCAGCAGTTGACGCGGTGCGCGGCGGCGAGCAGATCGACGTCCAGGTTCGGTGCCGCGGCGCCCGGAGCCACGTCCGCGAGCGAGCGGATGACCTCCTCGCCGTCGGTGTTCGGTTCCAGCGCACGGAAGTTGGTGCCCAGCGCGATATCCACGGTGTCGTCCTCGCGGGTGTCCTGAACGAACTCGGCGCACGGCGCGACCAGTGCGACGGTGCCAGCGGCGGCCACGCCGGCCGCGCCGAACCGGATCTGAGCTATGCACTGCATGTTCTGGTCGACGTAGACCGGGTCGTTGCCCACCTGCACGTCCGGTGCGCTGGCGAAGCCGAAATCGCTGAGATCGGCGGCGATCTCGGCGGCCTGGCCGCCCTGTCCGTTCGCGTTGAACACGCGCACGCGGGTGGCGGACAACGGGGCGGGCTGGGTGTCCGTGACCACCGAGGCGTCCACGACGCTGCCGGGCTCGGCGGCCGCGGGGGCGGCGGGATCGGAGGCCGGCTGGGGGGCGTTGCAGGCGACGGCGTCCGTGCCGGTCTCGGTCGTGGTCAGGATGTTCACCCACACGGCCGCACCGGCGAGGGCGAGCACGACGAGCACCACGAGGATCGGGAAGGCCCGACGCCGCGCGTACGGCCGCCCCTTGTCGTCGGTCGAGGAGCCGTGAGTGATGAGTGAGACCACGGGAGCGTGCCCTTCTGCTGATACGTGTCGCGCTGTCGTGTCACGGGCGGTGACTCGCTCACTGTAGTGGGCCGCGCCGGCATGTGACGCGCGACGCACGGCGGGTGGGAACGTCTGCACGGTCGACGGCGTTGGGCGGGGTGAACAGGGGAGATGCGGTTCCCGCGGGAGCCGTTCGCGCCACGACACACCGCGCTGGGCAGGGTGTTTTCCACACCGGCTCGTCGTCGGCTATTGTCTGGCGGCCCGGCGGATCGAACTCACGGCCGGTCGGGCTCCTCGGGCCTGCACGCCCGCAGCAAGAGAATGTTTCCCGTCACGGGGATTCGGGCACAGTCGGCTCACCCGCACGCCGGCCGTCATCCGTCAGGACGACGGCTGCGAATAGGTGAGCGAGAAGGACGGAGATCCTCCCGGCGGAAGTCGGGAAGAAGTCCGACCGGATCGATGTTCTGCCACGAACAGCAGACGAGGAACACGAACGACCTGCATCGGGATCCGAGGGTGTGAGTCCGACAGAGGACGAGTTCGTCGAACAAGAAGCGGTCGACGTCTTGAACATCCCCCATGAAGGCGATCGAAGGAGACCGGGCACACCCGGTCTCAGCAGGAAGGTAAGGGGAACAACATGGCCACCGATTACGACGCACCACGCCGTACCGAGTCCGACGACGTGTCGGAGGACTCCCTCGAAGAACTGAAGGCACGCCGCAACGAGGCGCAGTCCGCCGTCGTCGACATCGACGAGACGGACACCGCGGAGTCCTTCGAACTGCCGGGCGCAGACCTGTCCGGTGAGGAACTGTCCGTGCGTGTCGTGCCCAAGCAGGCCGACGAGTTCACGTGCTCGAGCTGCTTCCTGGTGCATCACCGCTCGCGGCTGTCGTCCGACAACGGCGGCGTTCTGGTCTGCCGCGACTGCGCGGCCTGACCGAGGAGGCCTCCGTCAGGAGGTCGGTGGCTGCGGAGTCAGAGCCGCAGCCACTGCATCCGGGTTCCGGGTGCTCACCAACCAGTACGGTGTCGGGTCGTTCTCGTCGTCGAGGACGACCAACACCATCGGCTTGACCCACGAACGATGCTGCACGAAGGCGGAGGGGTCGAGCTGGCGTCCGAGGGCGGCACTCTTCGCCGTCCCCGGCACCACCGCCACCCGATCGATCACCGATGCGGGGAGCCGAGCCTTGCCGGCGTGCAGCATGCGCTCGCCGTTCTGCTCCGTCACCTCGACGCGCATCCGGCCCAGGTACGTGACCACCCAGATCGCGAACGGCACCAGCACCACGTACGGCAGCCAGGCCATCACGCCGGGTGATCCCATGTGCACCTCGGCCGACAGGATCGCCGCGACGCCGATCGCGGCCACCCAGTACCAGACGGGTACGCGGAGCCGTTCGCTGTAGACGACCGTCTCACCCCCGCCGTCGTGTGCCGTCCCGGACGTCCGGGTGGCGTGATCTGCTGAGGTCTCTCTCGAAGCTGCGTCGGACACCTCTCCAGAGTAGAGGGTCGGACGGGCGGGAGGTCGACGGTGCATCGGCGAGTAATCTCGACCGATGTGAGCGATCTGACGGCCGAGACGGCGACACGCACGACCCGCGGAGACCAGGGATCGGCACCGGCCGTCGAGACGGTGGCCGTCAGACGACTCGATCCGGACATCCCGCTGCCCGTCCGTGCACACGCCGGTGACGCGGGTGTGGACCTGTGTTCCACCGTCGACGTCGTCATCGAACCCGGTGAGCGTGCCATGGTCGGTACGGGCATCGCCGTGGCGCTGCCGGTCGGCACCGTCGGCCTGATCCACCCCCGGTCCGGCCTCGCCGCGCGAGCGGGATTGTCGGTGGTCAACACGCCGGGAACGGTCGATGCCGGTTATCGCGGCGAGATCAGGGTCTGCCTCATCAACCACGATCCACGCACCCCCATCGAACTGCGGCGCGGGGACCGCATCGCCCAGCTGCTGGTGCAGCGGGTCGAACTGCCCGACTTCGTCGAGGTGGCCGAGCTGGACGACACCACCCGTGGTGTCGGCGGCTACGGCTCCAGCGGCGGGCACGCGGTTCTCGATGCCGTCACCGCCAGCGAGAAGGAGAACTGAGCATGTTCGGACGCAAGAAGAAGGGGCGCGACGACGTCGACGCCACCGATCTCGACTCCGCGCAGGACGTCGAGGTCGAGGAGGTGGACGAGGTCGACGAGGTGGACGGTACGGCGGACGACACCACCGGGCCGTGGTCGATCGACGACCTGAACGGCGACCGCGAGAGCATCGCGGAGGGACGGCTCGATCTGGGATCTGTGCTGTTGATGCTTCCGGCCGGCGGACAGCTGCAGGTCGAGATGACGCAGGCCGGCGCACCCCAGGCCGTCCACATCGTCACTCCGAACGGGCGCATCACCGTGGCGGCCTTCGCCGCTCCGAAGTCGCCCGGTCAGTGGCGTGACGTCGCCGCCGAGTTGGCCGACACGCTGCGCCGCGACAACGCGCGGGTGGCCACCGAGACCGGCCCGTGGGGCCGTGAGGTGGTGGGCTCCGCGGCCGGCGGGGATCTGCGTTTCATCGGCGTCGACGGGTACCGCTGGATGATCCGCGGCGTGGCGAGCGGACCGGCAGGCAGTGTCGAGGCCGGATCGCCGCTGGTCGAGCAGGCGCGTGCCGTCGTGGCGGCGACCGTGGTCGATCGCGGCTCGGATCCGCACCCGGTGCGGACGCCGTTGCCCATCAGTCTGCCGCCGGCACTCGCTCAGCAACTCGCGGCCGCGCAGCAACAGCAGATGGCGGCCGCACAGGCGCAGGCACAGGCGGCGGTGCAGCAGCAGGTGCCCCAGCAGCAGGTACCTCAGCAGCAGGCCCCCGACGCGGACGCCGCTGCCGAGGCGCAACGTCGGCGCGGGCCCTCCGGTTCGGCGATGCAGCAGCTCGACTGAGTTCTCGGCGAGAGCAGCTCGACTAGGACCCGCCCGTCGCACGCCGGAGCGCGGTGACGCCCAGCCTGCCGAGCTCGCCCGGGGACGCGGCGAGGACGCCGAGCGCGAAGGTGTCGAGGTGCGCCGTGGGAAGTGCCGCGCACCAGTCCTGCGCGACGCCGAGCGGGTGCACCGGGTCGTCGATCGCTGCCACCACGCCGACCGGCACCGCGAGGGATCGCAGGTCGTCGAGGGTGGGTGCCACGTACCGGGCGGCGTCGTCCAGCGCCGTCGGCAGCTGCGGCCACTGTGCTCGCCACGACCGCGTCAGCGCCTCGGCGAGCCACCGCGGACTCGACTGCGCCATCGCCGCCACCGACGCATCGAGGCCGTGGGCCCGCAGCGTCGCCGCCGTCGCGGCGGCACCGACCGCAGCGGGGGAGTCGCCCGGAGATCCGGTCCACGCCGGCATCGCGAGGACGGCGCCCTGCGCGGCGCCCCGACGGTCGAGCGCCCACCGCGCCGCGACCGCCGCGCCGAGTGAGACACCGCCCACGATCAGGTCCCCTCGAACGGCGCCTCGTACGTGGTCGAGCGCCCGCACGTAGCCCCCGACGACGTCGGCGGGTTCGGGCTCGATCACCCGCAGCGACCAGCCGAGATCCGCCACGGCATCACCGAAGGCCCCCTCGACGAACGACGCGTCGGAGCCGGTGCCGGGCAGCAGTACGACGGTGGTTGTCTCCATGGTGTCCGCATCTTCTCGTGGCGTTCACCGACCCGACCGGCCGGGTGTGGTGAGGCGTGCTCGGAAAGGTCTACAGTGGCGCTGACAGAAGCAGAACATCCGCCGCGGAAGGCCCGCGCGAACCGCTCCAGGAGCACTCATGGCACCCGCTGCCGCAGGATACTTCCGCCGCATGGCCCGGAAGTTGACCGAGGACATCGATCAACTCGATGCCGAGGAGTTGGAGTCGACGTCGAAGGCGTCCGGCGCCCAACGAGCATGCGATTGCACTCGCGGTGACGAGGTCACCATGGTCGGACGGCTCCGCAGCGTCGAGACGTGCAGCAAGGCCGCCAACGCCATCGTCGAGGCCGAGTTCTTCGACGGCACCGACACCATCTCGCTGATCTGGATCGGCCGACGCAAGATCGCCGGCATCGAGTCCGGCACGCAGTTGCTGGTCCGTGGTCGCGTGGGGGAGCGCGAGGGCCGCAAGGTCATCTACAACCCGTACTACGAGCTGCGCACCGAGGACTAGTTCTTCGGGAGCCGCATCGTCTGGCACCCTGAACTGCATGAGCGAGTCACCGAACAGTCAGCCCACCGAGGACGCGCCTCCCGAGACGATCCTGTCCCAGCTCGGTGGGGTCAGCGGACTGGTGTTCTCCACCCTGCCCGTGCTGGTCTTCGTTCCGGTCAACTCCCTCGCCGGTCTCACCCCGGCCATCTGGGCCGCCCTCGGTCTGGCCGTGGCGATCCTGGTGTGGCGCCTCGTGAAGCGGGATCCGATCCAACCGGCCGTGTCGGGATTCTTCGGCGTGGCTGTGTGCGCGTTCATCGCCTACCGCACCGGAGACGCCAAGGGCTACTTCCTGTTCGGGATCTACACCTCGCTCGCGTACGGCGGGGTGTTTCTCGTCTCGATCCTCGCTCGTCGTCCGCTCGTCGGCATCGTGTGGGGCTACCTCAACGGCACCGGCAAGGCCTGGCGCGAGCATCGGGCCGCCGTCCGCGCGTACGACATCGCGACGTTCGCCTGGGTTCTCGTGTTCGTCGCGCGGTACGTCGTGCAATCGCAGCTCTACGACTCCGACCAGACCGGGTGGCTCGCGGTCGCCCGCATCGCGATGGGCTGGCCGCTCGCGGCGGTCGCGTTCGCCGTCACGTTCTGGGCCGTGCGACGGGCCGACGCTGTCGTGGCCGCAGCGACGCACCGGGTGAGCGAGACCACCGAGGTCGTGGACGCGGACCGCATCGAGCCCTGACGGCTGTCAGTCGGTCCTGTCGGTCAACGCTGGGAGAGTCCCAGCACCTCGCGGAGTTCGTCCTCGACGTCGACGGTGGTGACGAACAGCAGTTCGTCGCCGCCCTCGAGCGGGTCGTCCTTCTCCGGGACGATGACGCGGCCACCGCGCAGGATGGTGACCAGCGCGACGTCGCGAGGAAGCGTGATGCGGCGCACCGGTTTGCCCGCCAGCGGTGTGTTCGCCGGCAACGTGATCTCCACGAGGTTCGCCTTGCCCTGGCGCAACGTCATCAGGCGCACCAGATCTCCCACCGAGACCGCCTCCTCGACGAGCGAGGCCAGCATGCGCGGTGTCGACACGGCGACGTCGACTCCCCACGACGCGTCGAAGAGCCACTCGTTGCGCGGGTCGTTGACGCGGGCGACCACTCGGTCGACGCCGAACTCGGTCTTCGCCAGCAGGCTCAGGACCAGGTTGGCCTTGTCGTCGCCCGTGGCGGCGATGACCACGTCGTACGACTCGATGCCGGCGCTCTCGAGGGTGGCCAGCTCGCAGGCGTCCGCGTGGATCCACTCGGCCGCCTCGACCGATGCCGGGTCGACGTGGTCGGCCTTGCGTTCGATCAGCAGGACGTGATGGTCGGACCTGAGGAGCTCGCGGGCGATCGAACGGCCCACGGCTCCCGCTCCGGCGATGGCGACTCTCATGACGGATCCTTCGGTGACAGGTCTGGTGCGGGGACGGACACGAGGTGAGGCAGGAGCCGTCAGTCCTCGGGCGGAGGGTTGCTCGCGAGCGCCACGGCCTCGGCGACCATGCCGTCGACCGCCGCGATCCACACCTCGTCGTCGGCCTGGATCACCGTCTTGCGGTCGGGCAGGAGTCCGGCACCGAAGCGGATGATGAAGGCCACTCGGGACTTGGTCGCACTCTCGAGCGCGGTCACGCCCTTGCCCACCCATCCCTCGCCGATGTCGAGGCGGGCCACCGCGACGCTGCCCGACGGATCGCGCCACTTGGTGAGCTCGTTGTCGTGGATCAGCGTGTGCAGGAATCGATCCGTCGTCCACGGCACCGTGGCCACCGTGGGGATGCCGAGGCGTTCGTACACCGCGGCGCGCTTGGCGTCGTAGATGCGCGCGACGACGCGCTCGACACCGAACGTCTCGCGGGCGACACGCGCGGAGATGATGTTGGAGTTGTCGCCCGAGGACACCGCGGCCAGTGCGTCGGCCTTCTCGATGCCCGCCTCGACGAGCACGTCCCGGTCGAACCCCATGCCGATCACCTGACGTCCGGTGAAGTTGGGACCGAGCCGGTGGAACGCGGTGGGATCGCGGTCGATGACCGCGACCTCGTGGCCGATGCGGGTGAGTGCACCCGCGAGGGCGGAGCCGACGCGGCCACACCCCATGACGACTACGTACAACAGACGCTCCGTTCGGGAGTCGAGAGGACGGTGCCCAGGTGATTGCTGCCGGGAGGGACTTCGCGCAACGCTATCGGTCACCCTGCCCCACGGTCGAGCCCGGTACGGCCTACGCTCTGCGATGTGTCCAAGCTTTCGACGGCCACCAAGAGGCTGCTGCTGGGTAGGCCGTTCCGTAGCGACACGCTCGGACACACGCTCCTGCCCAAACGCATCGCCCTCCCGGTGTTCGCGTCCGATGCCATGTCGTCCGTCGCCTACGCGCCCGAAGAGATCTTTCTGGTGCTGTCGGTCGCCGGGATCTCGGCGTACTCGTTCTCCATCTGGATCGGTCTCGCCGTCGCCGTCGTCATGGCGGTGGTCGTGGCGAGCTACCGCCAGAACGTGCACGCCTACCCGTCCGGCGGTGGCGACTACGAGGTGGCCACCACCAACCTGGGACCGACCGCGGGCCTGACCGTCGGCAGCGCCCTCCTCGTCGACTACGTGCTCACGGTCGCCGTGTCCATCTCGGCCGCCGCCTCCAACATCGGATCGGCCCTGCCGTTCGTCGCGGAGCACAAGGTGCTGTTCGCGGTCGCCGCCATCGTGCTCATCACCTCGATCAACCTGCGCGGCGTCCGAGAGTCCGGTACCGCGTTCGCGATCCCCACGTACGCCTTCATGGTGGGCATGGTCGTCATGCTCGTGTGGGGCCTGGTGCAGGTGTACGTCCTCGGCGACGACGTGTCGGCCGAGTCGTCGAACTTCGAGCTGCAGGCGGAGGACAGTCACCTCTACGGCATCGCGTTCGCGTTCCTGCTGGCGCGCGCGTTCTCCTCCGGGTGTGCGGCGCTGACGGGTGTCGAGGCCATCTCTAACGGCGTGCCCGCCTTCCGCAAGCCGAAGTCGCGCAACGCCGCCACGACGCTCCTGCTGCTCGGCTCGATCGGCATCACGTTGCTGCTCGGCATCATCCTGCTGGCGGAGAAGATCGGTGTGAAGTACGCGGCGGACCCCGCGACCCAGCTCGTCGGGGCTCCCGAGAACTACCAGCAGAAGACGCTCATCGCGCAGTTGGCCGAGGCCGTCTTCCGGCACTTCACGCCCGGCTTCTACTTCATCACCATCGTGACGGCGCTGATCCTGGTGCTGGCCGCCAACACCGCCTTCAACGGGTTCCCCGTACTCGGGTCGATCCTGGCCCAGGACCGCTTCCTGCCCCGCCAGTTCCACACCCGCGGCGACCGGCTCGCGTTCAGCAACGGCATACTGTTCCTCTCGGCCGCCGCCATCTTCTTCGTCGTCATGTTCGGCGCCGAGGTGACCAAGCTGATCCAGCTCTACATCGTCGGAGTGTTCGTCTCGTTCACGCTCAGTCAGACCGGCATGGTGCGGCACTGGACGCGGTTGCTGCGTACCGAGACCGACCCCGCGCAGCGCCGGTCGATGATGCGGTCGCGTGTCGTCAACGGCATCGGCCTGGCCATGACGGGCGCCGTCCTGGTGATCGTCCTGCTGACCAAGTTCCTCGCGGGCGCCTGGATCGCGATCATCGCGATGCTCGCGATCTTCGGACTGATGAAGCTGATCCGCAAGCACTACGACTCGGTGGCCACCGAGCTCGCCGACGTCGAGTGGGACGGTGTGCTGCCCAGCCGCACGCACTCCATCGTGCTCGTGTCCAAGCTGCACAGCCCGACTCTGCGCGCCCTCGCCTACGCCCGTGCGACCAGGCCGGACACCCTCGAGGCGATCACGGTCAACGTCGACGAGGCGGACACGCGCACCCTGGTGCGCGAGTGGGAGAAGAGCGACCTCAGCGTCCCGCTCAAGGTGGTCGAGTCGCCGTACCGCGAGATCACCAAGCCCGTGCTCGACTACGTGCGCCGGGTCAAGCGGGACTCACCGCGCGACGTCGTCACCGTGTTCATCCCCGAGTACGTGGTGGGTCACTGGTGGGAGCAGGTGCTGCACAACCAGAGTGCGTTGCGACTGAAGAGTCGTCTGCTGTTCCAGCCCGGCGTCATGGTCACCAGCGTGCCCTGGCAGCTCAACTCGTCCGAGCGGGCGAAGCGCGAGAGCCTCGAGAACGCACCGGGCTCGTCCCGTCGTGGTTACGAGCCCACCTCGGCCGAACGGCGATCCGAACGATGACCGACTCGTGGCTCGACGCGGTCTTCGAGGTCCGCGTGGGCAAGCCGGGACACGGCGGCTTCTGCGTCGCACGGCACGAGGGACGCGTCATGTTCGTCCGGCACAGCCTTCCCGGCGAGCTGGTGACGGCGCGGGTCACCGAGGACACCGGCAAGTCCTTCTGCCGCGCGGACGCCGTCGAGATCCTGGAGGCCTCGCCCGACCGCATCGCGCCGCTGTGTCCCATCTCCGGCCCCGGTGGGTCGGGATGCTGCGACTTCTCCCACGCGACCGCCGAGGCCGGACGCCAGATCAAGGCGGCCGTCGTCGCCGAGCAGCTGAGCCGCGTCGGGGGCATCGAGCGCACCGTCGAGGTGGAGTCGCTCGGTGATCAGACCGGCTGGCGGACGCGCATCCGGTTGGGTGTGGACGACGAGGGACGGCCCGGTTTCCACCGGCTCCGCAGCGCCGACATCGTGACGGATCTGGCCTGCCCACAAGCGGTTCCGGGGATGTACGACGGGCTGGCTGCCCGGTCGTGGACGCCGGGCGCCGATCTCGCGGTGGCCGTGGACTCCGACGGGACCCGTCACGTCGTGGAGATCGCTCCTGCCGTCGACCGTCGCGTGCGCGCCGACACCGGTCGTCGCGGCGCCTCCTCGCGCCGCGCCGCGAAGTCCGGTGACCGCGCGCACCGGGTGCGCGCGGGCTCGGGTCGGGCCGTCGAGCGCGTCGGGTCGCGCGAGTGGACCGTGGATTCGTGGGGGTTCTGGCAGGCTCACCGGGCGGCTGCCACGCAGTACGCCGAGGTGGTCCGGGAGTGGTCCGGTGCTCGGCCCGGTGACACGGCCTGGGACCTCTACGCCGGTGCGGGCACCTTCGCGTCCGTCGTCGCCGAGGCGGTCGGACCGGGCGGCACCGTCGCAGCGGTCGAGTTCTCCCACCGGGCGGTGGTGGACGGGCGTGCGGCGGTGACGGACCTGCCGCAGCTGTCGATGCAGGCAGCGCCCGTCGAGCGCGCGATCGGATCCCTGCCGCCACAGCCGTCCGTCGTCGTCCTCGACCCGCCACGATCCGGCGCCGGCAGACAGGTGATCGCGGCGGTCGCCGGTGCGCACCCGGATCGTGTGGTGCACATCGGGTGCGACCCCGCGTCCTTCGCACGGGACGCGGGGCTCTACCTCTCGCACGGCTACCGCCTGGAGAATCTCCGTGCGTTCGACGCCTTCCCGATGACCAGCCACGTCGAGTGCATCGGATCGTTCGTCCGGGACTGACGCGTCACTTGGCGTTGTACAGGCGCATCGTGATCGGTCCGAACACCGCCAGCAGTCCGACGGACCAGATGCCGGTCCACATCAGCGCGTCCGTCTCGAGCACACCGTCGGCGAAGCCGCGCAGCGTCGTCACCAGATGCGACACCGGATTGACCGACACGAACGCCTGCAGCCACCCGGGCATCGTCGTCGGGTCGACGAAGATGTTGCTGGCGAAGGTCAGCGGGAACAGCACGAGCATGGACACGCTCATCACCGCGGTCTCGCTGCGCAGCATCAGCGCGAACATCGTCCACACCCACGAGACGCAGAACGAGAACGCCAGCAGCAACGCCACCGACGCCAGCACGCCGAGCACGCCGCCCGCCGGCCGGAAGCCCAGCGCGAGACCCAGCACGAGCACGATCGTCGAGGCGAGGGTGTAGCGGACCACGTCTCCGAGCAGGGCGCCGACCAACGGCGCCGGCCGCCAGATGGGCAGCGACCGGAACCGATCGAAGACGCCCTTCTCGATGTCTTTGTTCAAGGTCAGACCCGTGTACATCGTGATCATGACGACGGTCTGCACCAGGATGCCCGGCAGCAGGAACTGGATGTAGGCACTGGTCGAGCCCGCCAACGCGCCGCCGAACAGGAACGTGAACATCAGCGTGAACATGACCGGGAACATGGTCACGTCGAACAGCTGCTCGGGGACGTGCTTGATCTTCAGCAGTGCTCGCCACCCGAACGAGAGCGCCGCCGACATCGACGACGGTCGATCGGGACGGGGACCGGAGTCGCGGAGCAACTCGGCGATGCTCGGCTGCGCAGTGCCCGTCGCGGCGGTGGGGGAGTTGGTGGTGGTCATTCTCAGGACGCCTCCAGTTCTGTCGTTCGTCCGGTCAGTGCCAGGAACACCTCGTCCAGGCTGGGTTGCCCGAGGGCGTAGGTGGTGACGCCGATGCCGTCGTCCGACAGCGTCGCGAGTGCGCGGGCCACCAGGGCGGTGTCGTCGACCAGCGCGGTGACGGCGAAGGGATCGGACTCGAGAGTCACGTCGGTGTGCAGGGTCGCGCGCAGGACGTCGGCGGCGTCGTCTCGGCGCGACTGTTCCGCGACGCGGACGTGCAGCGACCCCGAGCCGACCGACGCCTTGAGCTGACCGGTGGTGCCCTCGGCGATCACGCGGCCCCGGTCGATGACTGCCACCCGGTCGGCCAACTGATCGGCCTCGTCGAGGTACTGCGTGGTGAGCAGGACCGTCGTGCCGCCGGCGACCAGGGAGCGCACGATCTCCCACACCTGGTTGCGGCTGCGGGGATCGAGACCCGTGGTCGGCTCGTCCAGGAACATCAGCTCCGGCGTGACCACCAGACTCGCCGCGATGTCGAGGCGGCGCCGCATACCGCCGGAGTACGCCTTGACCTGCTTGCCGCCGGCCTCCACCAGATCGAAGACGCCCAACAGCAGATCGGCACGCTCCCGCGACGCCGGGCGCGAGAACCCGTACAGCCGCGAGAGGAGCACCAGGTTCTCCACTCCGGTCAGGTCCTCGTCCAGCGAAGCGAACTGGCCCGTGAGCGCCACCTTCGACCGCACCGCGTCGGACTCCGTCGCCACGTCGTGGCCGAGCACGCGGGCCGACCCGCCGTCGATGCCGGTCAACGTCGCCAACATGCGCATCGTCGTGGTCTTGCCGGCCCCGTTCGGCCCCAGCACCCCGTAGACCCCGCCCCGCGGGACGGCGAGATCCACGCCGTCCACCGCCACGGTGTCCCCGAACCTCTTCACCAGACCGACCGCCTCGATCGCCAGGCCCCCGGCCTTCCCGTCCGTCGGCGGCCGGCCTCCGGCCTTCCCGTCCTCCAGCGGCCGGCCTCCGGCCTTCCCGTCATGTGTCGTCATGTGAGTGCTGACTCCTGATCCGCCACGATCTCATCGGTATGTCCGGATCGTCCGATCCGGTGCGACGAGCGTCCCGCAGTCATTGCAGGTCCGCAACGGGTTTTTCGCCGGAGACGCCGGTCACCGATCCACTCACGCCCCGGTGACGAATGATTCCTGCACGATGTTCGCGCCGTGGCGTGGGCGCCATTGCCCGGTGGCGTGGGCGCCATTGCCCGGCGGCGTGGCCGCCATGATCCGGTGGCGTGTACGCCAGGACCGCGACGCGCAGGACCACGATCGCCGAGGGGGTGAGGATATGACGACGATGGCCACTAGTCTCATGGTCGATGAACTCGACGATGAACGTCTCGCAGCGAGGTGGGGGTCTGTGAGCGCCGGAGGTACGAGCGCAGCCGACCCGAGCGCCGGCGAGCCTCGGCACCGACGCGCCCCGGACGACACCGCCGATCCGTCGTGCCCCGTTCCCGATCCCGACCTCAAGCGTCGACGTGTCGCCGAGGCCGACGAACTGCGTGCGTTGCTCGCGCGTGTCGCCACCGGTGACCGCCGAGCGTTCGCCGATCTGTACGACGCGACCTCGTCTCGAGTGTTCGGCATGGTGCTGCGTGTGCTGCGCGATCCGGGGTTCAGCGAGGAGACCGCGCAGGAGGTGTTCCTTCAGATCTGGAAGACGGCCGACCGATACGACCCCGCGCAGGGGTCTCCGCTCGCCTGGATGATGACGTTGGCGCATCGCCGCGCCGTCGACCGTGTCCGGTCGGAGCAGTCCGGCACAGATCGCGAGGCGCTCTACGGCTCCTCGACCCACAGTCCCGCGCACGACGAGGTCCTCGAATCCGTCACCCAGACCCTGGAGTCGGAGTCGGTGGTCCGATGCCTGGACACGCTGACGGAGACCCAACGCGAATCGGTACGGATGGCGTACTACAGCGGGTTGACGTATCGGGAAGTGGCCGAGCGCCTGGGCGTGGCCGTTCCCACCGTGAAGTCCCGGATCCGGGACGGTCTGATCAAGTTGAAGAATTGTCTGGGGGTGGAGACCGGTGAGTGACGGAGAAGGTCGCCATCGCCGCCATGACGACGAGTCCGCACCCGACGACGTGTCGGAGCAGGATGCGATGCAGGACGTGAACGAGATGAACGACAGCGTGGTGGACGACGCCTACGCCTACGCACTGGACGCGATCGACCCCGCCGAGAGGGCGGACATCGAACGCAGGCTCGCGCAGTCGGACGCGGCGACGCGGTCGTGGTTCGAGAGCATCGTCGAGTCGGTGGACGAGACGATGGCGCTCAGCGCGTCGTCCACGGCCGCGGAACCGCCCTCGTCGTTGCGTGCGAGCATTCTCGCCGCGGTGGAGAGCACTCCTCAGGGCGATGCCCGGCCACTGGCCGATCCGATCGACGAGGCTCCGGTCGCTCCGGTGGTGTCGCTCGACGATCGCCGCCGCACACGCCTGCGCGTGCTCGCGGCAGCCGCGGCGGCCGTCGTGATCGTCGGAGTGGGCGGCGCCGTGGTCACGCAGCAACTGGGAGACGCACCGTCGTCGCCCACGTCGCAGGTGCTCGCGGCCGGTGACATCAGGACCAGCACCGTCGAGGTCGAGGGTGGCGGTACCGCTACCGTGCGCTGGTCGCGCTCGCAGGACGCCGCCGTGGTCACGCTCGACGGGCTCGCGGAGCCCGGCGACGGCAAGGTGTTCGAGATGTGGCTCATCGGAGAGGATCCCGCGCCGCGCCCGGCCGGTCTCGTCCCCGCCGATGCCGCCACGCCCGCGCGCGAGCACGTCGTCACAGGCTTGAGCGACGCGACCACGTGGGCGGTGACGGTCGAGCCCGAGAGCGGTTCGGACGCACCCACCACGACGCCCATCGCTGCGGTCACGCTCGACGCCTGAGCGCAGCCGGCGGCTCAGACGACGCCGGAACGGCGCAGTGCGGCGACGATCGACTCGGCCTGCTCGTACGCGCGATCGAGAAGCACCTCCAGCAAGGCTGTCTTCGCAGCGGGGTTGCTCTCGGTCAGCGCGTCGAAGTCCTTCGGGCCGAGGATCGCGACCGTGGTGTCCTTCACCGCGGTGATGCGGAGCCCGAAGCGTGAGCGCCGGACCAACGGCATCTCACCGAAACTCATGCCGGCGGACAGCGTCGACACGGCGCGGGCCCGGCCGTCCGCGCCGATGAAGTCGACCGCGACGCGGCCGGACAGCACCATCACCAGACCCAGTGACACGTCACCGACCTCGGCGATGACGCTGCCTGCGCTGTACTGCGCGTCCGTCGTGCGGGAGGTGACCGCATCGCGGTGGGCTTCGTCCAGCGCGGTGACGATCGGGTGCTGATCGACCATCACCTCCGTGGGCTGCCGTGCGCCGCCGCACCACCGGTCGAGGACGGTGTCCTCGCCCCAGCGCAGTGCGGAGTCCAGATCGTCGAAGACCCGGCCACTGCCGTCGTGTTCGGACAGGGACGACACGGTGTGCGCCATCGCAGCGCGGGGATCGACCAGGACGGCGGCACAACCCTGTCGGCGGAGCCCGGCAGCGAGGGTGTCCAGCATCGAGCGGGCGACGTCGCTCACCTCGTCGACCCGACGCATGTCCAGGATCACGCCGTCGAGTGCGCTCCCGTCGTCGGCGCCGTGGTCGACGGCCGTGGACACCGCGCGCACGACGCTCTCCGCTGCGGAGAACAGCAGATCGCCGTGCAGTTCGAAGACGCGGACTCGGCGTCCCCGCGCGGCGAGCGTCTCCTGCTCGGCGGCGGTGCGCCGGCGACGCGAGGGGGAGTCGGCGACGGTGTACTCGGCGCGCACGGCGCTGCGTGCGGCTCGGCCGACGTGGAGGAAGTGCAGTTCGAGGCGCGAGGACAGTTCGCGGCACGCCTTGACTCCGCGCACGCTGTTGCCGTGGGCGTCGAGTCTGGGTGAGAACACCGAGATACCGAGCTGACCGGGCAGGACCGCGAGCACCGCACCGGCGACACCGCTCTTGGCGGGTAGTCCGACGCGGTTGACCCAGTCGCCGGCTCCGTCGTACATACCGCACGTCGTCATGACGCTCAGCACACGCTCGACGAGCACCGGTTCGAGCGCTCGGACGTCGGTACACGGGTTGAGGCCGTTGTTGGCGAGGGTCGCCGCCATGACGCCGATGTCGCGGCACGTGACGTCCAGCGAGCACTGGCGGAAGTAGAGATCGACCATCGCGTCGGGATCGCCCTCGACGATGCCGAAGGAGCGCAGCATGTGGCCGATGGCGCGGTTGCGATGGCCGGTGCGTGATTCGGAGGCGTGCACGGCGGCGTTCATGGCGAGTTCGCGTCCCGCGTACCGCGAGAACGAGGCCCGGATCCGTTCGAACTGTTCGTCGGGCGTCGCGCCTCGCACCAGCGACGCGGAGGTGATGGCGCCCGCGTTGATCATCGGGTTGCGCGGGCGCTCGGTGACGGGGTCGAGGCTGATCTCGTTGAACGGCTCACCGGACGGCTCCACGTCGATCTTGCGGGCCACCGCGGTCTCGCCGCGATCGGTGAGAGCGAGGGCGTAGGTGAACGGTTTGGACACCGACTGGATCGTGAAGGGCACGTCCGTGTCGCCCACTTGGTACACGTGGCCGTCGGCCGTCGTGAGACAGATGCCGAAGCGATCGGGGTTCGCGGCCGCCAGTTCGGGGATGTAGTCGGCGACGCCACCGGAGGTGTCCGCCACACACAGCGCGTGGACCTCCTCCAGAATCTCCTGCACGACGTCGGTCATCGTCACCACTCTCTCGATTCTGTGCCGCGGCTCGGCGCTCGTACGGTAACCCGCCGATCCGGGTCCACGTAGACTTGTCCGAACTGGCCTGTCCGAGTGCCTCACGGCACGACGGACGACAAGGCAATCTTCGGAGGGGAGCGATTTCGTTGGGTGTTCTGGACGGCGTGCACGAGCCCAGCGACCTGCGTGCCCTCGGCCCGGTGGAGCTGGCCGAACTGGCGGACGAGATCCGTCGGTTCCTGGTCGAGAAGGTGTCTGCCACGGGTGGCCACCTCGGACCCAACCTCGGTGTCGTCGAGCTGACTCTGGCCATCCACCGCGTGTTCGACTCGCCTCGTGACCCGGTGATCTTCGACACCGGCCACCAGGCGTACGTGCACAAGATGGTCACCGGTCGAGCGGACCGCTTCGACTCCCTGCGCAAGGAGGGTGGGCTGTCCGGCTACCCGTCCCGCAGCGAGAGCGAGCACGACTGGGTCGAGTCCTCACACGCGTCGGCATCCCTCTCCTACGCCGACGGCCTCGCCAAGGCCTTCGAGCTGACCGGGCGCGGCGATCGTCACGTCGTCGCGGTCGTCGGGGACGGCGCCCTCACCGGTGGCATGTGCTGGGAGGCGCTCAACAACATCGCGGCCGGCAAGGATCGTTCCGTCGTGATCGTCGTGAACGACAACGGTCGCTCCTACTCGCCGACCATCGGCGGCCTCGCCGACCATCTCGCGACGCTGCGCCTGCAGCCCAACTACGAGCGCGCGCTGGACACCGGCCGTCACATGGTGAAGAACCTGCCCGTGGTCGGGTCGGCCGCATACGCCATGTTGCACGGCATGAAGGCCGGCCTCAAGGACGCGATCAGCCCGCAGGTCATGTTCACCGATCTGGGCATCAAGTACCTCGGTCCGGTCGACGGACACGATCAGGCGGCTCTGGAATCGGCGCTGCGCCGCGCGAAGGCCTTCGGCGGGCCGGTCATCGTCCACGCGGTGACGCGCAAGGGCATGGGCTACTCGTTCGCCGAGAACGACGTCGCCGACCAGATGCACTCGACGGGAGTCATCGACCCGCTCACCGGCCTGGCGACCAGCGTCGCGGCTCCGGACTGGACGTCGGAGTTCTCCCGTCAACTCATCGCCCTGGGAACCGACCGAGAGGACGTCGTGGCCATCACCGCCGCGATGGCCGGACCCACCGGGCTCGCCGCGTTCGGCGAGGTGTTCCCGGACCGTTTCTTCGACGTGGGCATCGCCGAGCAGCACGCGCTCACGTCCGCCGCCGGTCTCGCACTCGGTGGTCTGCATCCCGTGGTGGCGATCTACTCGACGTTCCTCAATCGGGCGTTCGACCAGCTGCTGATGGACGTGGCACTACTGAACCTGCCGGTCACCCTGGTGCTCGATCGCGCCGGGGTCACCGGATCGGACGGCGCCAGCCACAACGGCATGTGGGACATGTCGCTGCTCGGCATCGTGCCGAACATGCGCGTGGCGGCGCCCCGCGACGGAGCGACCCTGCGCGAGGAACTCGCCGAGGCACTCGCGGTGTCCGACGGTCCCACCGCGCTGCGCTTCCCCAAGGGCGCCATCCCCGACGACATCGAGGCGGTGCGGCGTCTGGACGACTCCGTCGACGTGCTGCACGAGCCCGAGGAGGAGTCGGACGTACTCCTCGTCGCCGTCGGTCCGTTCGCGTCGTTGGCACTGGACACGGCGCGAGAACTCGCCGCGGACGGTGTCTCGGCCACGGTCGTCGATCCGCGGTGGGTGCTGCCCGTTCCGGACTCGCTCGTGAAGCTCGCCGCGGACTTCCGTCTGGTGGTCACGCTCGAGGACAGCGGTCTGCACGGCGGCATCGGTGCATCCGTGTCGGCTGCCCTGCGCGCCGGCGGCGTCGACGTCCCCTGTCGGGATCTCGGTGTGCCACAGCAGTTCCTGGACCACAGCTCGCGGGATCGCATTCACGCCGACATCGGCCTCACCCCGTCGGACATCGCCGGCCGGGTGCGCGGATGGATCGCTCACCGGCCCGGCGACATCTGACGGTCGCTATGTCGCCTTGGTGGCGGCGTCCTTCAACTGCGGGAGGATCCGGTCGAGTACCCACGGGGTGCTCACCGGGTTGACGTTGCTCAGACCGGCGATGACCTGCTCGTCACTGAGCGCGACCGCGGATCCGGAGGCGATCGCGGGCAGCGTCGCCACAGCCGGAACCGAGGCGAGGTCGAAGCCCTCCGGAGTGAACGCGACGATCACGTCGGCGTCGAAGCTCTGCACGTTCTCCAGTGACACGGTGGAGAAGAAGGTGTCCGCGGAGTCGGCCTCGTCGAGTGCCACGACGCCGGGGGCGTTGACGAAACCCATCTCGTTGAGAACCTGCACGCGTGGATCGGACGGCATGTAGACGTTCGCCTGACCGGCGTCCGTGTCCAGGTTCACCACCGCGACGGTCTTGTCCGCGAACTCCGGATTGGCCTCGGCCTCCGAGGCGAGCCGCTGGCCCATACCGTCGATGAGAGCCTGTGCCTCCGTGGGCTTCCCGACTGCCTCACCGATCATCGTGGTCTGGTCCTGCCACGTCGTCTGCCAGGCCTCACCGGGGTAGGCGACGACGGGCGAGACAGCGGACAACGTGTCGTAGTACGACTGCGGGAAACCCTCGTAGGGCGCGAGCACCAGATCGGGCGCCAGGGTCGCGAGGGCCTCGACGTCGGGCTCACCCGCAGCCGGATCCTCGTACAGGGTGGTGGCGTCCGCGTCGTAGAACTCCTGCGCCCACGGCATCACACCGTTCTCGTCGGCACCGTAGGTGTACTTCGGCTGGCCGACGGGCGTGATGTCGAGGGCGCCCAGGATGTCCTGCGCGTTCCAGCCCATCGTGACGATGCGCTCCGGTGCGGCGTCGATGGTGGTCGAACCGAAGGCGTGGTCGATGGTGACGGGGAACGCGCCACCCGACGCGGCGGCGGGCGCGTCGGAGTCGGCATCGGACGAACATCCGGCGACGAGGGCGAGCGCGGCGGTGGCCGCGACGGCGGGGAGAAGGCGAGAGCGTTTCACATGGTTAGCCTAACCTATGTATGGCCTCCGGCCCCGTGCGCCCTTCGCGTATCCAGGGATGCGCAAAGGGCGCACGAGGGCGCAGCCCCATCACACGCTGGCGACACCCTTGTCGAGGAACCGGTGACCGGTGACGGCCTCGGAGGTGCCCGTGCGATCGAGGTACGGCACGATGCCGCCGTTCCAGAACCCGAAGCCGCCGCCGAGGATCAGGCAGAGGTCGATGTCCTGAGCGGCCGCGACGACGCCCTCCTGCAGCATGATGTCGATCTCCTCCGCGAAGGCGCGGCGGGTGCGATCGAGCACCTGCTCGGCCGTCGACGGTGAGTCGCCCTGCGGCCACAGATCGGCGATCTCGGGGTCGACGGTCTTGGCTCCGTCGGCGCCGTAGGTCCACACCGCAGACTTCTTGTTCGCGACCATCGCCTGCAGGCCGGGGGAGTCGTGGAACCGCTCCGGGTAGTACTCGGCCATGGTCTCGCCGGTGTGCAGTGCGACGGCGGGGCCGACGAGCGAGAGCAGCGTGAGCGGGCTCATCGGCATGCCGAGCTCGCTGATGGCGTTGTCGGCGACGTCGAAGGGAGTGCCCTCGTCGATCGCGTTCATGACCTCGCCGAGGGCGCGGGTGAGGAGGCGGTTGAAGACGAAGCCGGGCTTGTCGGCGATCAGCACGGCCGACTTCTTCAGAGACTTCGCCGTCGCGAATGCTGTTGCGAGCGTGGCATCGTCGGTCTTCTCACCGCGGACGATCTCCAGCAGCGGAAGAACGGCCACGGGGTTGAAGAAGTGGAACCCGACGACCCGCTCGGGGTGCTTCAGCTCCGCCGCCATACGGGTGATCGACAGCGACGACGTGTTCGTCGCCAGGATCGTCTCGGGGGAGACGAATTCCTCGAGCTCGGCGAAGACCTTCTTCTTCACGTCGAGGTTCTCGAACACTGCCTCGATGACCCAGTCGGTCGTCGCGAATGCGGACTTGTCGAGCGATCCGGACACCAAAGCCTTCAGACGGTTCGCCGCGTCGGGGGAGAGTCGCTTCTTGCCCTGCAGCTTGTCGATCTCGGCGTGAACGTAGCCGACGCCCTTGTCGATGCGCTCCTGGTCGATGTCGGTGAGGATCACCGGCACCGTCAACTGACGTACGAACAGCAGGGCGAGCTGGCTGGCCATGAGGCCGGCGCCCACGATGCCGACGCCGGTGACCTTCCGGGCGAGGGACTTGTCGGGCGCTCCGGCAGGCCGCTTGGCACGCTTCTGCACGAGGTCGAAGGCGTAGAGCCCGGCCCGCAGTTCGTCGGCCATGAGAAGGTCGGCCAGTGCCTCGTCCTCGGCAGCGAAGGCGGCGTCGAGCGACGCGGAGTCGGTGATGTCGGTCGACTTCGCCAGCTCCAGCAGCTGCACGGCGCGCACCGGTCCCGGTGCGTGGTCTCCCGTCTTGCCGGACACGATGGCCTTCGCGCGCGCGATCGCGTCGTCCCAGCCCTGGCCGCGATCGATGTCGGGGCGGGCGGGGGTGACGTCACCGGAGACGACCTTCGCGGCCCACAGCAGTGACTGCTCGAGGAAGTCGGCGCCGCCGAAGACCTCGTCGGCGATCCCGAGCTTCTGCGCGTCCGCAGGCTTCAGCATCCGGTTCTGGTTGAGCGCGTTCTCGATCACCACGGTGACGGCATTGGCCGGCCCGATCAGGTTGGGCAGCAACTGCGTTCCGCCCCAGCCGGGAACGAGGCCCAGGAAAGTCTCCGGGAGCCCCAGTGCCGCAGCGTTGTCCGCGACGGTGCGGTAGTGGCAGTGCAGCGCGATCTCGAGTCCACCGCCCAGAGCGGCGCCGTTGACGAACGCGAACGTGGGCACCGCGGACTCGCGCAGGCGGCGGAACACCTTGTGCCCCAACGTGCCGATCTCCAGCGCGACGGCGCGGTCGGAGATGTTCGGCACACCGTTGAGGTCCGCGCCGACGGCGAAGATGAACGGCTTCCCGGTCACCGCGACGGCCACCGGATTCGCCGCGTAGGCCGCGTCCAGTGCCGCATCGAGCTCGGTGAGTCCGGCGGGTCCGAAGGTGGACGGCTTGGTGTGGTCGAAGCCGTTGTCGAGCGTGACGATGGCGACCGGGCCGTCGAGGCCCGGCACGGTGACGATCCTGGTGAACGCGTGGGTCACCACTTCGTCGGCAAAAGCTGAAGTCATGGCAATCACTTGCTTCCGTCGTAGGCGGGGTTTTCCCAGATGACGCTGCCGCCCATGCCGAGGCCGATGCACATGGTGGTGAGGCCGTAGCGGACATCGGGACGGGTGGCGAACTGCCGGCTGAGCTGGGTCATCAGTCGAACGCCCGAGGACGCGAGGGGATGGCCGCAGGCGATGGCGCCGCCCCACTGGTTGATCCGGGCGTCGTCGTCGGCGATACCGAAGTGCTCGGTGAACGCGAGGACCTGGATGGCGAAGGCCTCGTTGATCTCGAAGAGGCCGATGTCCTCGATGGACAGGCCGGTGCGTCCGAGCAGCTTCTCGGTGGCGGGGACGGGACCGATGCCCATCACGGCCGGATCGACGCCGGCGAACGAGAAGCCCACCATGCGCATCCCGACCTTCAGGCCGAGTTCCGCGGCGGTGTCCTCGCCGGCCAGGATCGCCGCTGTCGCACCGTCGTTGAGTCCGGCGGCGTTGCCGGCGGTGACGCGTCCGGCGGGCCGGAACGGAGTCTTGAGCTTCGCCAGATCCTCGAGCGTGGTGCCGGGGCGCGGCGGCTCGTCCTCGGTGGCCAGACCCCAACCCGCAGCGGACTTCGTGGCGACGGGAACCAGTGTCTCGGCGATCAGGCCGGCCTTCTTCGCGGCGTCGTACTTCTCCTGGCTCGCGACGGCGTAGGCGTCCGTGCGGTCCTTGGTGATCGACGGGTAGCGGTCGTGCAGGTTCTCGGCCGTGTTGCCCATGACGAGCGCACTCGGGTCGACGAGCTTGTCGGCCAGGAAGCGCGGGTTCGGATCGACGCCCTCGCCCATCGGGTGCCGGCCCATGTGCTCGACGCCGCCGGCGATGACGACGTCGTACTGTCCGAAGCCGATGCCCGACGCGGTGGTGGTCACCGCGGTCATCGCGCCCGCACACATCCGGTCGACGGCGAAACCGGGCACGCTGCGGGGGAGCCCGGCGAGCAGTGCCGACGTGCGGCCGATGGTCAGACCCTGGTCGCCGGTCTGCGTCGTGGCGGCGATGCCGACCTCGTCGACGCGCTCGGGTGGCAGTTCGGGATTGCGGCGGAGCAGTTCACGGATCGCTTTGACCACGAGGTCGTCCGCTCGGGTGTCCGCGTACATACCCTTGGGGCCGGCCTTGCCGAACGGCGTACGAACACCGTCGACGAACGCGACGCCACGACTGGACGCGGATCGAGCGGGAGCGGATTTCGGAGAAGACATGGTTCCTTCCGGCAGGCGCTGGAACGAGCCGGACGCCCGGCTCGCGCGCCCACTCTAACCCGTGCCTACTCGCCGGTAACTTCGGCCGTCCTCGACTCCTCGGCGGTCCGTAGGCCTGCTGCCACGACGGGACCCGCCACCTCGCGCTGCCAGGGCCGCGACCCGTGCGCCTCGAGGAAACGGTCTACGAGCACGTCCTCGTCCGTCCCGTACTCCGCGACGAGAGCGGGGTGGTCCCAGCAGATCCGACGGACGAGATCGGGAGTCAGCAGGTTCTCGACGGGAATCGCGACATCCGCGGACAGGGCGGCCATCGCGTCGCGGACGGCGGACAGACGCCCGGCGGCCTCCGGATCGCGCCGCGCCCACCGACTGACCGGCGGGGGCCCCACGAAGGGCTGGGTCACCGGGGGCAGCGCATCGTCGGGAAGTGCGCGGGCGTGCTCGATCGCGTCCATCCACACGCGCGCCTGGCGACGCTGACGAGGTCCGCCGAAGACGGGCAACGCGTTCAGCTCGGACACCGTGGCGGGGTTCCTCTGCGCGGCGGCGACGATCGCGGAGTCCGGCAGGACGCGGCTCGGCGCGATGTCGCGGCGGCGCGCGAGATCGTCGCGGGCGGTCCACAGAGCGCGGACGACGGCGAGCGTCCGCGCGTTCTTGATGGTGTGGATACCGGAGGTGCGGCGCCAGCGGTCGGGCTTGGGAGGCGCCGGGGGTGCGGTGCGAATGTACTCGAATTCCTGTGCGGCCCAGTCGGTCTTGCCCTGGCTCTCGAGCTCCTCGGCCATGGCGTCACGCAACTCGACGAGCACCTCGACATCGAGTGCCGCGTAGTTGAGCCAGGTGTCGGGCAACGGTCGGGTGGACCAGTCCGCCGCACCGTGACCCTTCTGCAGCGACAGGCCCAACGTCCGTTCGACGATGGCCGCCAGACCGACACGGTCGAAGCCAGCGAGTCGGCCAGCCAGCTCCGTGTCGTACAGCGACGCGGGCGTCATGCCGAGCTCGGCGAGCCCCGGCAGATCCTGATCGGCGGAGTGCAGTACCCACTCCATGTCGTTCACGACGGCGGCGAAGCCCGCGAGCGCCTCGACACCACCGTCGCGGACCACCGGAATCGGATCGAGCAGGACGGTGCCCGCACCCCGGCGACGGAACTGCAGCAAATACGCGCGAGCCGAGTATCGGAAACCCGATGCGCGTTCCGCGTCGACGGCCAACGGTCCGGTTCCCGACGCCAGCAGCTCCGCGGCCGCTCGCACCGCGTCCGCCGTGTCCGTCAACGGCGGGACCCCCTCGCGTGGTGCGAGAAGGGGAGTCGCCTCCGGCTCGACGGCGGTGTCGCCGGAGGAGGCAGGAGTCGAGTCGGGCGTGTCGGGCATTGTTCGAACTCTAGGCTGTCCGACGATCAGGCGTCGGAGCTGCCCGAGTCGGCGCGTGCACCCAGCGCCGTGATGCCCGCCGGGGGCAGCCCCGCGGCGTAGGCGAGAACCTCACCGAACGCCTCGACGTGCACCGACAGTTCCTCGCTGAGCGCGGTCCACGAGGCCCGCAGCTCGAGCTGGTGGGCACGCGGCGGACCGGCGATGTCCCCGTACCGCACCGAACTCGTCGAGGTGACCGTGCCGCCCAGCGCCGTCAGCGGCTCGGACCGCGCCTCGAACGCGTCGACCAGCCAACTCCACGCCACCTCGGGCAGCAGCGGATCCGACGCCAGCGACGCGTCGACGTCGGCCTGGATGTAGGCGACCAGGCGCATGGTGCCGTTCCACGCCTCGTCGCCGTCCGGGTCGTACAACAGGATGAGACGCCCGAACGCGTCACCCTCGCTCTGCTCGGGCACCGACTCCGTCTCGGAGTGGCGCACCTCGGCCCCCAGTGCGTAACTGAACGGTGCCAGGCGCTGCGGAGGCCGGATCGGCCCGACCTCGATGCTCGGGTGGACCGTCGCCCGGTGCATCGCGTCGATGGCGGCGCGGAAGGGCGCAGGCTGCGAGGCGCTCTCGGACGTGGTCACGTGTGCGGACGTTAGCCGCGACCGTCGGCCCAGCGGAGGAGGCGCGCCGGGCAGGTGTGCGTCTCTGGCAGCATGGACGCCGATGAACACCATCCCTGACGCCGTCGGTCCGCGTCGAAGCCTGCCCGAAGCTCCCTTCCTCGCGGCCGCGACGGGACGGACGCCGTCGCGTCGGCCCGTGTGGTTCATGCGTCAGGCCGGTCGGTCGCTGCCCGAGTACCGCAAGTTGCGGGAGGGCACCTCCATGCTCGCCTCGTGCTTCGACCCCGAGATGGTCTGCGAGATCACGATGCAGCCGGTCCGGCGGCACGGGGTCGACGCGGCGATCCTGTTCTCCGACATCGTCGTGCCGCTCAAGGCGGCCGGCGTCGACCTCGAGATCGTGGCCGGCACCGGTCCCGTCGTGGCGAACCCGGTGCGGTCCGTGGCCGACGTGCAGTCGTTGCCGGTCCTGCAGTCGGAGCAGATCGAGCCGGTCGCGAAGGCCATCCGCCTGCTCCTGGCCGAGTTGAACGACGTGCCCCTCATCGGCTTCGCGGGCGCACCGTTCACGCTGGCGTCCTACCTGGTCGAAGGCGGTCCGAGTCGTAACCACGAGCGCACCAAGGCGCTCATGCACTCGGATCCGCAGACGTGGCACGCATTGCTCTCGTCGCTGGCCGACATGACCATCGCCTTCCTCACCGCGCAGGCCGATGCCGGCGTCGACGCGGTCCAGCTCTTCGACTCGTGGGCCGGGGCGCTGTCACTCGCCGAGTACCGCGAGTTCGTGTTCCCCCACTCCAGCCGCGTGTTCGAGGCCATGGCGTCGGCCGGCGTGCCGCGCATCCACTTCGGTGTCGGGACGGGCGAGCTGCTCGGTGCGATGGGGGAGGCGGGCGCGGACGTCGTCGGTGTCGACTGGCGGATCCCGCTCGACGTCGCCGCTCGTCGGGTCGGTCCGGGCAAGGCTCTGCAGGGCAATCTCGATCCCGCCGTGCTGTTCGCGGGCCCCGACGCGGTGCGCCGCGAGGTCACCCGCATCGTGGGCGAGGCGGACGCCGCACTCGCGGCCGGCGCCACCGGGCACATCTTCAACCTGGGCCACGGGGTCCTGCCCGCCACCGATCCCGACGTGGTGACGTCGGTGGTGGAGCTGGTGCACTCGCTGTGACCTCGGTCGCCGTCGTCGGAGCGGGCATCAGCGGACTGGTGGCCGCGTACCGGCTGCGGCAGTCGCTGGGGCCGGCCGCGTGGATCGTGGTGGTCGAGAAGGCGCCGCGCATCGGGGGCAAACTCCGGTCGGTGGACCTGGCGGGTGGCCCGGTCGACGTCGGTGCCGAGGCGTTCATCGCGCGTCGTCCCGAGGTTCCCGCTCTGCTCGACGAGCTCGGACTCGCCGACCAGCTCGTGCGGCCGTCGCCCGCCGCCCGCCCGCTCCTGCGCTCGGGCGGCGCACTGCACGGACTGCCGACCGGCACGTTGATGGGCATCCCGGCCACGTCCGACTCGGTGCGGACTCTGGTCGACGACGCCACGTGCCGCCGCATCGACACCGATCGTGACCGGCCGCTGCGGTGGACGCCCGGCGACGATGCGTCGGTGGGTGACCTGGTGTCCGAACGCTTCGGCTCCCAGGTGACCGCGCGGAGCGTCGACCCGCTGCTGGGCGGCGTCTACTCCGGGCTGGCCGTCACCACGAGCATCCGCGCCGCGGTGCCGACTCTCGCCGCGGCCCTCGACGCCGGTGCCCCGTCGCTGGTGGACGCCGTCGAGCGAGCGCGCCCGACGCCGTCGCCGGGACCGGTGTTCGGCGGACTGCGCGGTGGCTACGGCGTGCTTCTCGACGCGCTGCTCGCCGCCTCCGGTGCCGAACTCGTCGCCGCGGACGTGCGGCGGGTGACGTCCGACGGCCGGGGCGCGTGGCACGTCGACGGCGTCGGGGTGGTGGACGGCGTCGTCCTCGCCGCGCCCGCACCGCAGACGGTCTCGATGCTGGTCGACACGGCGCCCGCACTCGCGCGGGAACTCGGGGACGTGGAACTCGCCTCGTCGGCAGTGGTGGCCCTCGGGTTCGAGGACGGGGGACTACCGCAGAACTCGGGCGTCCTGGTCGCCACGGGGGAGCTCGATTCCTCCGGTGTTCCGTTGCGCGCCAAAGCATTCACGCTGTCGAGCCGCAAGTGGCCGCATCTCGCCGAGCGCGGCGGCCAGCTGGTGCGGGTCTCCTTCGGACGCTTCGGGGACGCGGACATCGTCGACCGGCCCGACGTCGACCTGGTGTCGGCGGCCCGCACGGATCTGCGTGAGGTGCTCGGTGTGGACGAGGAGCCGACGACGACGTTCGTGCAACGCTGGCACGGCGGACTGCCGCAGTACCGCCCCGGCCACACCGACCTCGTGGCCCGCGTCGAGGACGCCGCCTCGGCGGTGGGCCGACTCGAACTCGCGGGCGCGTACCTGCACGGCGTCGGAGTTCCCGCATGCGTCGCGACGGCATCCGCGGCGGCGGCCCGGCTGGCGGAGGCGCTGGCCTGACGGCCCGATCGGGACGGCCGGGTGGCACGATGGGTGTCATGGCACGTCTCGATTTCGAAGCACTCAATTCCACGTTGCGCTACTCGATGCACTCGGTGTTCACGGCTCGGCCGGGCGCTCTCGGTGAGGATCGGGAGGCGGTGCTCGCCGAGGCCCGCGCGTTCTTCGACGGTCTCGACGAGACCGACGTCGTGGTGCGCGGGATCTACGACGTGGCCGGACTGCGCGCCGACGCCGACTTCATGATCTGGTGGCACGCGGAGAAGATCGAGGACCTGCAGGCGGCGTACGCGCGCTTCCGTCGGTCCACGGCTCTCGGCCGCGCGTGCGACGCGTTCTGGAGCAACGCCGCGTTGCACCGCCCCGCGGAGTTCAACAAGTCGCACGTCCCGGCCTTCATCGCCGGCGAGGAGCCGGGCGCCTACATCTGCGTGTACCCGTTCGTCCGCTCGCTCGACTGGTACCTGCTGCCCGACGCGGAGCGTCGCACGATGCTCGCCGACCACGGCAAGGCGGCACGCGGCTACAAGGACGTGCGCGCCAACACCGTCCCGTCGTTCGCCCTGGGCGACTACGAGTGGATTCTCGCGTTCGAGGCTCCGACGCTGGACCGCATCGTCGACCTCATGCGTGATCTGCGTGCGACCGAGGCCAGACGTCATGTGCGGGAGGAAGTTCCGTTCTTCAGCGGACCCCGGGTGACGGTCGAGGCGCTCGTCGAGTCACTTCCGTGACCGCCCCGGCCGCGGTGCTCTTCGACTTCTCCGGCACGCTGTTCCGTCTCGAGGAGGACGAGAGCTGGTTCACCGATCTGCGCGTCGGCGACGACGAGCAGATCGACGGTCGTCTTCAGGCCGAGTTGATGCGCCGCATGACCCAGCCCGTCGGGTCGGTGGTCACCCTGGACGACGACGGCCACCGGGCGTGGGAGGCTCGCGATCTCGACCCCGCGATGCACCGGGCCGCCTACCTGGCAGTGCTGAAGGCGTCGGGTGTGCACCGCGTCGAGCACGCCGAGGCGTTGTACGACAAAGTGATCGACCCGTCCTCGTGGACGCCGTACCCCGACACGGCGCGAGTGCTGCACGGCCTCGCCGATCGCGGCGTTCCCGTGGCGGTGGTCAGCAACATCGCGTTCGATCTGCGCGCGGCGTTCGATCTGCTCGGCGTGCACGACACCGTCGCGCACTACGCTCTGTCGTTCGAGGTGGGCGCCGTCAAGCCCGATGCCGCGATCTTCCGTTCCGCCGTGGACGCTCTGGGCGTCGACCCGGCCTCGTGCCTGATGGTCGGCGACAGCGAGGAGGCCGACGGCGGAGCGCAGGCGCTCGGTATGTCCTTCGCGCTGCTCGATCCACTGCCGACGTCCGAACGACCGTCGGCTCTGCTCGACGCCGTGGCGGCGCACGGTCTCGCGCTCGCGTAGGGCGCCGTGACGTCCGCGCGCCGTGGGGTGCAGCACATGGCCCACTTCGGTATGTACACCGCCGACACGGACGGCCGGGACGTGGTCGCGGTCCGTCCGCCGACGGGCGACGCCGATCCGTCCCCGATCCTGGGCAACGTTCCCGGGTCGGTGACCCATCGCTCGCGCATCCGTCGACCGGCGGTGCGTCGGGGCTGGCTCGAGAACGGCCCCGGACCGTCCACCGCGCGTGGCGCCGATGCGTTCGTCGAGATGGAGTGGGACGAGTTCCTCCCCCTGCTCGCCGGCGAGCTCCGTCGAGTCGTGCGCGAGCACGGCAACGAGGCCGTCTTCGGCGGGTCGTACGGGTGGGGCAGCGCGGGCCGGTTCCACCACGCGCAGAGTCAGGTTCACCGGTTCCTGAACACCCTGGGTGGCTACACGCGGTCGGTGGGCAGCTACTCCCTCGGCGCCACCGGCACGATCATGCCGCGGGTCATGGGGACGCACTGGAAGATGTTCTCGCGCTCCACCTCGTGGGACGTGATCGCCGAGCACACCGATCTACTGGTCGCGTTCGGCGGGGTTCCGCTGAAGAACACGTCGGTCAATCACGGTGGCACCAGCGATCATCCGACACGCGACGCGCTGCATCGCCTCCGTGCGCGCGGCGGCCGGATCGTCTCGATCTCGCCGCTGCGTGACGACACGGACGGAGCGGCGGAGTGGATCGCACCCGTACCGGGGTCGGACGTCGCCCTCATGTTGGGGCTGGCACACGTACTCGCCTCGGAGGGGTTGCACGACACCGCGTTCCTGCAGCGGTACACCACCGGGTACGACGTCTTCGAGCGCTACCTGCTCGGCGAGACGGACGGTGTCCCGAAGTCACCGGAGTGGGCGCAGAGTCTGACGGGAGTCCCGGCGTCGGACATCACCGCCCTGGCGCGGCGCATGGCTCGCGCCACCACGCTGGTCACCGTCACCTGGTCACTGCAGCGCATCCGCCACGGTGAGCAGGCGCCGTGGATGGGTCTCACGCTCGCCGCGATGCTCGGCGGCGTCGGTGTGCCGGGCGCGGGCTTCGGCCACGGCTACGGGTCGATGAACGAGCCCGGCCTGGCACCCGTGCCGTATCCGCTGCCCACGCTTCCCCAGGGCATCAACGGTGTGTCGACGTCGATTCCGGTCGCCGCGATCTCGGACATGCTGTTGAACCCTGGTGGGCCGTACGACGCGGACGGCACCGCGTCGACGTATCCGGACATCCGGCTGCTGCACTGGGCCGGCGGCAACCCGTTCCATCACCACCAGGACATCGGCCGGTTGCGCATCGCGCTGGCTCGCCCCGAGACCATCGTGGTGCACGAGCCGTACTGGACACCGATGGCACGGCACGCCGACTTCGTGGTGCCGTCGACGACGACCCTCGAACGCGACGACCTGAGCTGCACCCGCAACGACCCGCTGCTCGTGGCGATGCAGGCCGCCGTCCCGCCCTTCGCCGACAGCCGCGACGACTACGACACCTTCGCGCTGCTCGCGCGAGAGCTCGGCGTCGAGTACGAATTCACGGAAGGTCGCTCGTCCGCGGACTGGCTGCGGCACCTCTACGACCAGTGGCGACGGTTCGTGTCCGATGCGGGGCGGGTGACGCCGCCTGTGTTCGACGAGTTCTGGACCGAGGGAACGTTCCGGATGGACACCGAGGACGGTCTGACGCTGCTGTCCGATTTTCGCGACGATCCCGAGCGGGCCCCCTTGCGGACACCGAGCGGGCGCATCGAGATCTTTTCGGCCGACATCGAGTCGTTCGGCTACGCCGACTGCGGGGGACACCCACGGTGGTACGCACCGGACGAGTGGCTGGGCGGTGAACGCGCACAGGCGTTCCCGCTGCACCTGATCGCGAACCAACCGCGGACCCGGTTACACAGCCAACTCGACCACGGGGCCGTGAGCCTCGCGTCGAAGATTCAGGGCCGGGAACCGATGCGGATGCATCCCGCGGACGCCGCAGCGCGCGGACTCCGCGACGGCGAGGTGGTGCGGGTGTTCAACGACCGTGGCTCGTGCCTCGCGGGGCTCGTCGTCGACGATCGCCTGCGCGAGCGCGTGGTGCAACTGTCGACCGGCGCCTGGTACGACCCGCTCGATCCGTCGGACCCGCGCTCGATGTGCGTGCACGGCAATCCGAACGTGCTCACCGCCGACCGCGGCACGTCGTCGCTCGCGCAGGGGTCCACCGGCCAGCACGTCCTGGTGGACGTCGAGAAGTGGACCGGCGAACTGCCGCCGATCCGCGCGCACGATCAGCCGGAGTTCGTCGATCGTGGGGACGTGCGTCAGAAGTAGACGCGGCTGATGACCTGGGCGACCAGCGCGGGCTTCGTCGCACCCTCGATCTCGATGGTCGAGTCGACGGTCATCTGCACCGCTCCGCCGTCCAGCCGATCTGCTGCGGCGAGGACGGCCGTCAGACGAACGCGCGACCCGACGAGCACAGGATTGACGAAGCGAACCTTGTTGCTGCCGTAGTTGACTCCCATCGTGGAGTTCTCGACCGTGTAGGTCTGCCAGGACAGGGCCGGCAACAGGGACAGCGTGAGGTACCCGTGGGCGACGGGACCACCGAAGGGGCTCTCCTTCGCGGCGCGCTCGGGATCCACGTGGATCCACTGGTGGTCACCGGTGGCGTCGGCGAACTGGTTCACGCGCTCCTGCGTGATCTCCAGCCAGTCGCTGGTGCCGATGGTCTCGCCGAGGGCGGACACGATGTCGTCCGCGGACGTGAAGGTACGCATGGAGCCGACACTAGCGGCGGCGAGCCGTTCTGCACAGAACCTCTGTCGGGGCGCCACATCCGGCCCTGCGGACCCGGCCTGGGTGCAGGACGAGCGCAGTACGATGCGCCGATGACGTCACACCCGGAACCCACCGGCCTACTCGAGCGCGCCGAGACGGGTGTCGATCTCGTGCTGGAGCGCGTCCTGGACGTACCGATCGACGACGTCTGGGACAGTCTCACCGTCAGTGAGCGCACCGCGCGGTGGTACGGCAGCTGGGAGGGAACGCCGGGAGCCGGCAGCACCGTGCGGGTGACGATGGGGTTGGAGGAGAACGCACCCGCCTCCGACCTGACGATCCTGGCGTGTGACGCGCCGAGGTATCTCGCACTGGAGTCCGACGGGTGGACGTTCGACGTGACGCTCAGGACCACGGGAGACGGGACCACGTTGACGTTCCGGCACCACCTGACGACGACGGACGGCCTCGAGGACATCGGCCCGGGATGGGAGTACTACCTCGACATGCTGGTCTCCACACACACGGAAGGGTGGTCGCCGTCCTTCGACGACTACCACCCGTCCCAGTGCGGGTACTACGGCTCACTCAGCCCTTCGGCTCCAGCGTGAGCGAGATCGAGTTGATGCAGTACCGCTGATCGGTCGGGGTGGGGTAGCCCTCGCCCTCGAAGACGTGGCCGAGGTGACTGTGGCAGTTGCTGCACAGGACCTCGGTGCGCTTCATGCCCATCGACCGGTCGACCTTCAGGATCACGGCGTCGGTGTCCTTGGGATCGAAGAAGGACGGCCACCCGCAGTGGGACTCGAACTTCTCGGTGCTGCGGAACAGTTCGGCGTCACAGGCGCGGCACTTGTAGACGCCCTCGGTGGTGGTGTCGGTGTACTCGCCGACGAACGGCCGCTCGGTGCCGGCCTTGCGCAGCACTGCGTACTCGGCTGCGGTGAGCTTGGTACGCCACTCGTCGTCGGACAGCTCGAACGTGGGCTTCTTCTCTGGTGCGGAACTCATGCCTCCACGCTAATGCGTGGCCGCGGTTCCCGCTGTCGTCGCAGGTACAGGCTTCGGTGAGGTCGTGTTCTCGTCGAGCAGGAACGCCGGATCGATGCCGCCGTCCAGCCGGCCCTCGCGGCGCGCGGTGAGATAGCGACCGACGAGCACGGCGAAGATCACGACGATGATCAGCGACCAACCCCACGTCGTGCGGAGGTACTCGATGGAGCGCCCGAACTCCGGGAAGCGGCCGACGAGCCAGCTGTCGTAGCTGAGGAACCCGTACACGGCGAGCCACGCCGGCCAGTTGCGCATCACCGAGTTGCGCAGCACCACCGACATGATCAGCGGGAACAGCATCATCGAGTAGTACATCTGGCCGAGCGACGCGAGCAGGAACGATGCGACCAGCAGCAGCCCACCCGCAGTGGTCACGAAGAACAGTTCGTCGTGGCGGTAGTACTTCCACAGCAGCCACAGGGACACGAGCACCATCACGGCGAACACGGCGCGGAGCGCGAGCACCAGCGCGGTGGGCAGTCCGTAGTAGAGGCCGTTGCCGACGATCGCGCTGTTGAAGTAGTCCCGCGTCTCGAGGAGGTACGGCACCGTGTGGGAGACGAAGGCCATCGGGTCGACCGACAGCGGGAGGGCGAGCAGCGTCAGAACGACGGGGATACCGACGGCGGTGACGAAGACCCGCCACTCCTTGCGGACGAGCGGCAGCAGAAGCAGCGGTGCGAGAGTCGGTTTGACGGCGATGGTCAGGCCGATGGCGGCGCCGGACCAGTACGGGTGCCGCCTCAACAGCAGCATCATGAACAGCACTTCGCCCAGCAGGATCAGGCCGTTGATGTTGGTGAAGATCAGTGTGTTGGTGACGGTCTCGGTGGAGAACGCGGCGAGCAGCACCACCGGTGCGGCCACCGACGACAGGCCGAGCTGGAACATGCGCAGCAGTAGGTAGAGCGCGACGATCACGGCGGCGGCGTTGACTCCGATGAACAACCAGCGCGAGCGCTCGGGGTCCAGCACGGCCAGCGGCGCGATGATCAGCGTCCCGCTCGGCGGATAGAGATAGTGCGGGTCGACCGAGTCGAAGTTCGCCGTGTAGACCTCGCGCCGGTTCAGAAATGCCAACGCGGCGTTGTAGACCGGGCGGAAATCGTCGGTGATGTTGCCGTTGACGGCCTTGACGATCACGCGATTGAGGACCGTCAGGATGGCGATGGGCCACAACGCGAAACGGATCACCTGCGCGGTGGTCTCACCAGTTCGCGGTTCGAGATGACGGAACGACACCCGGAGACGGTACCCCGGCAACTAGGCCGGACACGCATTACCGCCTTCCGGCACGTCGCCCGTTTCGAGGTACGCCGCGACGGCCGCGCGCCCGCACCCTGAGCCCACCGACACGGGGTGTCCGATGCCGTCCCAGGTGATCGTCGTGGTGGCCGCGCCGGCCGCGCCCAACGCTCCCGTGACCGCCGGAAGCGGCTCCGTACCGGTGACGGCGTCGGCGTTCCCGCTGAGCACCAGGACCGGGAGCCCCAGGGTGGAGGGGACGGGCGGCGGGGTGGTCGCCGGCCACGCCGAGCAGGTGAGCAGGTTCAACGCCGCCGTCGCACCGAAGGCCGGGTACTGGCCCGACCACGACGTCTGCAGCTCCCGGACCCGGTCGGGCGCGGGCCACTGCTGGCCGTCGGTGCAGCGGCTCACGAAATGACCGTCGGTCTCGGTCAGAGCACGCACCTCGTCGACCGCGTCGTCGAGTGCGGTGGTGTTCCCGGCGAGCGCACCTGCCACCGTGTCCGACGTGGAGCGCACCCGCGCGGCGCCGTCGCCGGTGGACGGATGCGCCAGCAGGTGGACGACTGCCTGTCGAACGGTGGCACCGGACAGCGGTGCGAGATCACCGGCGTCGGCGCGGCGGAACAACTCCACCACCTGTGAGCGCGGATCCGCCCCGAGCGAGCATCCGACGGCGGCGCATCGGGTGGCGAACGCCGTCAGGGCGGCCTCCTCCCCGCGCACGGTCTGCTCGGCGCTGGTGACGGCGTCGGTGATGACGCTCGTGGGGGAATCGAGCACGAGACGGGCGACGTGGTCGCCGTACGCGGCCGCGTACCCGAGCGCGACGAGGGCGCCGTTGCCCGATCCCAGGAGCGACAGGGCACGCACTCCCCACGCCTCCCGGAGCGCCTCGAGATCGTCGGCGCTGTTGGTGACCCCGAAGATGAGTGCCTCGGGAAGCAGGAAGTCGGTACACGCGATCGTCGCGTCGCGGGCGAGGGTCGCGACCTTGTCCGCCGCGTCGGTGCCGGGTGAGTACTGCCCGAGGTCGGTCAGCGCGTCGCGGGTGGACGTGGCACCCGAGTAGCAGTCGAACGGCGCGGAGTTGCCGATGCCGCGCCGATCGACACCGACGATCGGGTGGGCGTCGAGGAGCGCGGTGTCCGGCTGCGCGGCGAGCGCCGCCATGTCCGCGGACGACGGTCGATCGGTGCCGGACGTGTAGACCAGGGGCGCCGCGTCCGCCGGCGTGGCGGCCGTGCGCACGCGGACCGCGGAGAGTTCGAACGTGCCGTCCGAGGCGACGGTGCGGTCGATGGGAGCGGGGAAGGTCGCGCAGTCCACCAGCACTCCGGGCGCGGCCGTGACCCCGCGAGCAGCGGTGGTGCGGGCCGTGCAGTCGGTCCAGTTCAGGTCGGTGACCGGTGCCTCGAGAGGACGTGGCCCCTCGTCGGTGGGTTCGGTCGTCGTGGGCCCGCCGTCGGACCCGGCCGATCCACCCTCGATCGCCACGTCCGGACGGGTCGACGGTCCGGCCCCGCACGCGGCGGCGACCACGACGACGGCCGTCAGGGCGGCGAGCCGTGACCCGAACCTCGACATCTGCATACGTTCAGCGTGCCATCTCGCGCGCACGTACCCAGCGCACCAGGATGGTCCCGTCGTCGTCGAGCAGGATGTGGCCCGGGGTCATCGGGCGGTCGACGGCGGCATCGGACGTCGCCATCCGGCCCGAGGTACCGGCGCTGAGGGTGGGCGAGGTGGTCACGCAGACCTCGTCGACGACATCCGCGGCGAGAAGCGACCCGAAGAGTCCGGGCCCGCCCTCGCACAGCACTCGCTGCAGGCCGAGGTCCTGCAGCAGCGCGACCACGACGTCGCCGGTGAGGTCGCCGTCGGCGCGGACGACGGTGAGCCCGGCGTCGCGCAGTGCCTGCACCTTGTCCTCGGGCGCGTGCGAGGTGGTCAGCACGATCGGCGGCACCTCCGCGCCCGTCACCACCGTCGACTCGGGATCGACGCTCGCGGAGCCGGTCACCACGACGATCGGAGGGACCTCGCTCTGACCCCGCGCGGTGCGCGCGGCGCGCACCGCGTCGGACACCTCGACACCTCCGTAGTTCTCTGCCGTGACGGTGCCCGATCCCACCAGGACGGCGTCGGCGAGCGAGCGGAGCTCGCCGAAGACCGCCTTGTCAGCAGGGGTCCCCAGTCCACCGGACACCCCGTCCTGCGACACCGCACCGTCGATGCCCGCCACGAAGTTGACGCGGATCCAGGGGGAGTGGAGCTCGGCCGGATACGCGTAGAGATCGGTGAGATCGTCGTCGGTCACTGTGAGGTAGGTCCCATTATCGATACGCTGCACAAAAGCCATCACACCACGTCGTTAACCTCGTCCCATGCCACAACGCCTCGTCGACCGCGATCCCGTGGTGCCCGCCGACCAGCTGATCGCCCAGATGGTGCCGCCGGCGATGTTCGACGACGTGAGTTTCGCGTCCTACATCCCGGACCCGAACGAGCCGACGCAGGCCGAGGCCGTGCGCAAGGCGGAGGAGTTCGCCGGCAAGGTCGCGAAGATCCGGTCGGGCGGCAAGCGCGGTCTGTTCGGCAAGAAGACGCCGGCATCCGGCGCAGGTCTGTACCTCGACGGTGGGTTCGGCGTCGGCAAGACCCACCTGCTGGCGTCGATCTTCCACGCGTCGCCGGAGCCCAAGGCGTTCGGCACCTTCGTCGAGTTGACGCACGTCGTCGGAGCTCTCGGATTCACGAAGGCGCTCGACGAGCTGTCCGGGCACAGCGTGCTGTGCATCGACGAGTTCGAGCTCGACGATCCGGGCGACACGATGTTGGTGTCTCGGTTGCTCACCGAGTTGGCCGCCAAGGGCGTCTCCATCGTCGCGACGTCCAACACGCTGCCCGGCCAGTTGGGCGAGGGTCGCTTCGCCGCTCAGGACTTCCTGCGTGAGATCAAGAAGCTCGGCTCGATCTTCGAGTCCATTCGTGTCGACGGTCCCGACTACCGGCACCGCGACCTGCCCCCGGCTCCGGACCCGATCGGCGCGGACCAGATCGAAGCCGCCGCGGCGGCCGTCGAGGGATCGACGCTCGACGACTTCGACGCGCTGGTGAAGCATCTGAGCACCCTGCACCCGTCGCGCTACGGGAAGTTGATCGAGGGTGTCACGGCCGTCTTCATCGAGAACGTCCACGCGGCACCTGACCAGTCCGTGGCGCTGCGCCTCGTCGTGCTGGCCGACCGCCTGTACGACGCGGGTACGCCGGTCACCGTGTCGGGTGCGAAGCTCGACGAGCTCTTCACCGAGGAGATGCTCCAGGGCGGATACCGGAAGAAGTACCTGCGCGCGACGTCGCGTCTGCTGGCGCTCTCGCGCTTCGCCTCCGTCTGAGTCGCTACCGTCCGAGTCGGCGTCAGGTGAGGTCGCGCTGCATGACGAAGTCCTCGTGCAGCACGGCTCCCAGCGCGAAACGCTTCTCTCCCAGCTGCCGGAAACCGCTGCGCCGATAGAACGCCAGCGCGCGGGCGTTCTGCTGGTTCACTCCGAGCCACAGCGCGCTGCGTCCGAGCCGTCGAGCCTCGTCCGCGGCCGACTCCATCAGTGCTGCAGCAACTCCCGTGCCGTGGGCGGCGGGGTCGCTGTACATCTTGCTCACCTCCACGGCGTCCGTGGCCGTGAGGGCGCTCGACACGTCCGGGTCGGTCGACGCCGACAGGATCAGCATCGTGTACCCGACCAGTGCCGTGCCCTGCGGAGCAACCCGCACGATGCGCTCGTCGTCGTCGAGGTAGGTGCGGAACGCCGACTCCGACAGCACGGTCGCCACGAAATGGTCGATGTCCTCCTGCAGCGTTCCGGGTGGACACGCCAGGGGGAAGGTCCGTCCCGCCAGATCGGCGAGGGCCGGCACGTCGGCGTGCGTGGCGCGTCTCGTGGGCTGTGTCGCCACCCGTCAGGCCGATCGAGGGTGGGCGGCGTGGGGGCGGTCCGTCGCCTCCACGGCGTCCACCACGTTCTTCGCTTGTCGCAGAGGCATTCCCGTGCGATCGCGCAGCAGCGACATCGCCTGCGCCGGCTTGCGCGCGTGCACCAGAGCGGCCACGGCGGTGTGCGTCTCGGCGTCGACGGGATGACGGTCGACGGTCTCCGTCCGTGCGGCGGCGGTGCGGTGTCGCAGCGCGAACCAGGTGACGACGACGGCGAGATCGATGACCACGAGAGCCACGACGAACCAACCCCAGGTAGGCATGAGGCAAGTCAATCACCCTGCGCCGGACGCACACGGCGATTCGGGTGATCGGCGGGCGATCGCCGTTGTGTCTTCTCACTCCCGACGTCCGAGACGTGTCGTTCACGACACCGGACGATCGGGTAGGCGGAGGATGAACGACGAACGGACGAACGACGGCGCGGGGTCACGACGCCGCAGCGTGGCGACGACGAGAGGATCGACATGAGCGAACAGATGACGGTGCAGTACTTCACGGGTCGCGTGGACCGGGTCAAGGCAGCGGTTCAGAAGGCCGTCGACGAGGCGGGCGCGTACGGCAGCGATCAGCTGGTGGCGGATTTCGAGTGGATCCAGTACGCCCACGATCACGTGCACGTGACGACGCGCGACGAGGTGGACTACGTCGACGACGAGACGACGACGCGGCACCTCGACGAGCTGTTCGAGCGGTACCGAGTGGGATGAGGCGGAATGCACGAAGCCCCCGTCCGAGGACGGGGGCTTCGTGTGGTGGTGCGCGATACTGGGATTGAACCAGTGACCTCTTCCGTGTCAGGGAAGCGCTCTCCCGCTGAGCTAATCGCGCGGGACCCGGTGACGGGTGACGAGGTGGAGACGGGAATCGAACCCGTGTGCACGGCTTTGCAGGCCGTTGCCTCACCACTCGGCCACTCCACCGTGGTGACGAGAACCCCGGCTCGTGAGAACCGGGGGACTCGATACCCTCGAGCGGACGACGGGATTCGAACCCGCGACCCCAACCTTGGCAAGGTTGTGCGCTACCAGCTGCGCCACGTCCGCACACTCCTCGGTGGCGTTTCCGCCTCCGTGGTGCGGTTCGAAACATTAGCCCACGTCGGCCGGAAGTCACAAATCCGCTGTTCACACCGTGTTTCCCTGCCGTCACTCCTGTCACGACCGCCGCAGGGTCGGTCGGCCGCAGCGGTGGCCGGCGCGGGTCGGGGTCCGTGTTGGGAGCACCCTCGGGGACGTGTTAACGTTTCCCCTCGTTCGGACGGCGTGCTCGCACGCGGCCCGGTCCCGTGGCTCAGTGGAAGAGCGTCCCGTTCACACCGGGAAGGTCGCTGGTTCGATCCCAGCCGGGACCACAGAGAAGACGACAGGCCCTCGCTGCAGCGGGGGCCTTTCGCCGTTCCGAGGTCGGTGTCCCCGGGTATGGTGACCTGGTGAGTACCGACAAGGCCCCCGCAGACAGGGTCGCCCCCGCAGAGCGCGCAGCGACTGCCGACCCGTCCGCGGTGACGGACTCCGGAGCGCGCGAGCGCGGCAGCCGCGGGCGCGATGAGCGCAGCCGGTACCGCGAGTGGCGTGACGGCATCGCCTCGCGCCCGACCGTGGATCGTGCGTACCGCATCGCGGTGGCCGCGGTAGGAACCGTCGTCCTCGCCCTCGGCATCGTCGCCATCCCGTATCCCGGTCCCGGATGGCTCATCGTCTTCGCCGGTCTCGGCATCCTCGCCTCGGAGTTCGCGTGGGCCAAGACCGTCCTGCACTGGGTGCGGGCCCGGTACGACACGTTCATGGAGTGGTTCGGTCGGCAGAACATCGTCGTCAAGGGACTCGGCGCACTGTTGACCACCGTGGTCGTGCTCGCCACGCTGTGGCTGCTCGGCGCCCTCGAGCTGGTCGCCGGTTGGGTGGGCCTGGACTGGGCGTGGCTGCAGAGCCCACTCTGACCGCCGCGGACGTCGTCACGCGCACCGCGAAGGCGCTGCCGTGGACCGCGAACCTCATGGTGGTCCCGCCCGGGGACGGCTGGGACATCCCCGATCCAGCGCTGCTGGACGTCGCACTGGCTCGGTCCGCCGCGCGGTGGCCCGACGTCTCGGACACCACGTGCGCGACGCTGTGGTGGTACGGCTCCAGCTCGACGCTCGCACTGGTCCTCGGCGCTCAGATGCTCGTCACCGGGCACTGCGTCGACCCGACGGCTCCCGATGCGGTGGTGGCGATCGGCGACACCGGGACCGTCGCCGCACTGACGTCGCCCACGGTGGCGACGTCGGCGGACACAGTCGTGGCGGACCTGGTCGAACGCCTGGTCGGGGGGCTCGCACAGCGCGTGCCGGGGCTGTCCGCACCGAGCCTGTGGGCGATCGCCTCGGACTCCGTGGCCAACCGGGTGCTCGACGTGGCCTCCGCACTCGGACGCGTGGCCGACGCCACCGCGGTGGCGCGGCTCTTCACGTCGCAGGCTCGGACGCATCGGTTCCCCGGACCGCGTTTCGTGGACGTGACGGCGGACGCGATCGTCACACCGGCGACCGAGAGTGCGCCGGATGCGCACTCTCGCCGTGTCGTCCGTCGTGGATCGTGCTGTCTGGTCTTCGAGGCCGGGATCGACATGTGCGTCAGCTGCCCGCGTCGTACCCCCGAGGACAGAGCCCGACGGTGGTCGGCGCTTCTCTGACGCGCCAGGCGTTCGGGCGAGGTGTCTGCCGCGTCCCCGATGCCGATACGCTGTGCACGACACCCGACCCACACCTGTCGCCGCCGCCCCACCCGGGCGGCACCGACCCACGTCCGTAGGAGCGCATCACCGTGAGCATGCCCGATTCCGCTGTCCTCGCACCTCGCATCAGCGTGGCCGCAGGGACGACCGCCGGAACGGCGCTGCGCGACACCGGCCTTCCCAACAAGGGGCCGGACGCCATCGTGGTGGTCCGGGACGAGGAGGGTCGACTCCGCGACCTGTCGTGGGCTCCCGAGGCGGACACCGAGGTCGAGCCCGTGCGCGCCGACAGCGAGGACGGCCGCAGCGTCATCCGCCACTCGGCCGCGCACGTGCTGGCCCAGGCGGTCCAGGAGATGTTCCCGAACGCGAAGCTGGGCATCGGCCCGCCTATCGAGAACGGCTTCTACTACGACTTCGACGTGGAGAACCCGTTCACTCCGGAGGACCTGACCAAGCTCGAGAAGAAGATGAAGCAGATCATCAAGAGTGGTCAGCGGTTCTCGCGGCGCGTCTACGACTCCCTCGACGCCGCCAAGGCCGAGCTGGCCGACGAGCCGTACAAGCTCGAACTCGTCGACGACAAGGGCTCGGTCGACGATCCCGAGGTCATGGAGGTGGGCGGGGGAGAGCTCACCGCCTACGACAACCTGAACCCGCGGACCGGCGATCGCGAGTGGGGCGATCTGTGCCGCGGACCGCACGTGCCCACCACCAAGTACATCCCGGCGTTCAAGCTCACCCGCAGCTCGGCCGCGTACTGGCGCGGCGATCAGTCGAAGGCCGATCTACAGCGCGTGTACGGCACCGCCTGGGAGTCGCAGGAGGCGCTCGACGCGTACCTCGAGCTCCTCGCGGAGGCCGAGCGTCGCGATCACCGCAAGCTGGGGTCGGAGCTCGACCTGTTCAGCTTCCCCGACGAGTTGGGATCCGGCCTGCCGGTCTTCCACCCCAAGGGTGGCATCGTGCGCAAGGAGCTCGAGGACTACTCGCGCCAGCGCCATGTCGAGCAGGGCTACGAGTTCGTCTACTCACCGCACATCACCAAGAGCACGCTGTACGAGGTCTCCGGTCACCTCGACTGGTACAAGGACGGCATGTTCCCCGCGATGCATCTCGACGCGGAACTCGCCGAGGACGGCACGGTGCGCAAGCCCGGCCAGGACTACTACCTGAAGCCGATGAACTGCCCGATGCACAACCTGATCTTCGACTCCCGCGGCCGCTCGTACCGCGAACTTCCGTTGCGGCTGTTCGAGTTCGGGTCGGTCTACCGCTACGAGAAGTCGGGCGTCATCCATGGTCTGACCCGTGTGCGCGGTATGACGCAGGACGACGCTCATATCTACTGCACTCGCGAGCAGATGCACGAGGAGCTCACGAACACGCTGAACTTCGTACTCGGACTCTTGAAGGACTACGGCCTCGACGACTTCTATCTCGAGCTCTCCACCCGTAACCCCGACAAGTCCGTCGGCTCCGACGAGGTGTGGGAGGAGGCCACCGCCACCCTCGCCGAGGTCGCCGCGGCCTCCGGGCTGCACCTCGTTCCCGATCCGGGCGGCGCCGCGTTCTACGGACCCAAGATCTCGGTGCAGGCGAAGGACGCGCTCGGCCGGACATGGCAGATGTCGACCATTCAGCTCGACTTCAACCTGCCCGATCGTTTCGGCCTCGAGTACACCGGCAGCGACGGTGTGAAGACGCGCCCCGTCATGATCCACCGCGCACTGTTCGGTTCCATCGAACGCTTCTTCGGTGTGCTGACCGAGCACTACGCGGGTGCCTTCCCGGCGTGGCTCGCCCCCGTGCAGGTGGTGGGCATCCCCGTCGCCGAGGCGTACGCGGACCACCTCTTCGGTGTGATCGCCGCGCTTCGGAAGTCGGGCATCCGCGCCGAGGTCGACGCCAGTGACGACCGCATGCAGAAGAAGATCCGCAACCACACCACGCAGAAGGTGCCGTTCATGCTGCTGGCCGGGCAGAACGACGCGGATGCCGGTGCGGTGAGCTTCCGCTTCCGCGACGGCACCCAGATCAACGGTGTCCCCGTCGACGACGCGGTCACGGCGGTCGCCTCCTGGGTGGCGCAGCGCCGCAACGAGTCCCCGACGGCGGACACCTTCGACACCATCCCCGGCGGGAGTGACGGAGCATGAGCGAGGACGACGCCACCGCCGACGCGGGAGCCATCGTGGACACCGGGACGGGTGACGAGGACCGCCTTCAGCGGCTCTGGTCGCCGCACCGGATGTCCTACATCGCGACGGCTCCGAAGGTCGACGACAAGATGGCGTCGGAGCCGTTCACCCAGATTCCCACGCTGGAGGACGAGGACGGGCTCATCGTCGCGCGCGGAGAGCACGTGTACGCGGTGCTGAATCTCTACCCGTACAACCCGGGTCACCTGATGGTGGTGCCGTACCGCAAGGTGGCCGACCTCGAGGACCTCACGGACGAGGAGAGCGTGGAGCTGATGCGGTTCACGCAGCACGCGATCCGCACGATGAAGCGGGTCTCACGCCCGCACGGGTTCAACGTCGGGCTCAATCTCGGTGCGCCCGCGGGCGGTTCGCTCGCCGAGCACCTGCACCAGCACGTCGTCCCGCGGTGGGGCGGTGACGCCAACTTCATCACCGTCATCGGCGGTGCGAAGGTCATGCCGCAACTCCTCCGAGACACTCGCGCGTTGCTCGCCGCCGCGTGGAAGGACTGACTCCGTCGTGCTGAGCATCTTCGGTAGGGCATCGGCGTCCAAGGTCACCGCGCCGCTGGGCCGCGCCCTCAACAGCACGGGTCTCACGCCGGACTCCGTCACCATCATCGGCACCGTCGCGAGCGTCGTCGCCGCGATCACGCTGTTCCCCGCGGACCATCTGTTCATCGGCACGCTGGTGATCTGGCTGTTCGTCATGTTCGACATGCTCGACGGTGCGATGGCACGTGCGCGGGGCGGCGGCAGCAAGTACGGCGCCGTGCTCGATGCGACGTGCGACCGCGTGGCCGACGGCGCCATCTTCGCCGGGTTGTCGTGGTGGGCGGTCTTCCACCAGAACGATCGGCCGCTGTTCGTCGCGATGCTCGTGTGTCTGGTCACGTCGCAGGTCATCTCCTACGCCAAGGCCCGTGCCGAGGCGAGCGGACTGTCCGCCGACGGTGGCCTGATCGAACGTCCGGACCGCCTGGTGATCGTCCTCGTCGGATCCGGGCTCACCGGCATCGGCCAACTCGCCGATCTCACCTGGCTGCAGTTCGCTCTGCCCGTCGCGACGTACTTTCTGGCCGCGGCGAGCATCGTCACGGTGTTCCAGCGTGTACTGGCCGTCCGCAACTCCGCCGGTGCCCGCGACATCATTCCGATCCAGCCGAAGGCCAACCGGATCGAGCCGGACAGCACGGCTGGATGAGTCTGTCGGAGCGGCTCGGCGCCGCGGGATACATCGCCGGATGGCGGGTCGTCCGGGCGCTGCCCGACGGCGTCGCGACCCGACTCTTCGACGCCGGCGCCGACCTCGCCGCGCGCCGCAACGGTGGACCGGAGCAGCTGCGCCGCAACCTCGCCCGCGTGCTGGGCACCACCGCGGACGCGGTACCGGACGACCTCGTGCAGGCGTCGGTGCGCTCCTACGCGCGGTACTGGCGCGAGGCGTTCCGGTTGCCGTCCATGGATCTCGCGGCCCAGGCCGCGGCCATCGACGACGCCGTCGTCGGCCAGGAACATCTGGACGCGGCGCTGGCGTCCGGCCGCGGCGCCGTGCTCGCGCTCCCGCACAGCGGGAACTGGGACATGGCGGGCGTCTGGCTCACGCGCACCCGCGGCCAGTTCACGACGGTGGCCGAACGGCTGAAGCCGGAGTCGCTCTACCAACGCTTCGTCGCGTACCGCGAGTCCCTCGGGTTCGAGATCTTCCCGCTGAGCGGCGGCGAACGCCCGCCGTTCGAGCAACTCTCCGAGCGCCTGCGAGACGGAAAGGTCGTGTGCCTCCTCGGTGAGCGCGACCTCGCCCGCCACGGGGTGCCCGTCACGTTCTTCGGGGAGCCGACCCGCATGCCGGCCGGGCCCGCGCGTCTCGCGATCGACACCGGTGCGGCTCTGCTCCCGGTGCACTGCTGGTTCACCCCCACCGGCTGGGGTTTCTCGATCGAGCCCCCGATCGACGTCTCCGCCGGCGTCGAGCAGGCCACCCAGTCGCTCGCCGACCACTTCGCCGCCAACATCGCCGCGCATCCGGCCGACTGGCACATGCTGCAGCCGCTGTGGTGGGACGACCTCTCGCAGGGCCGGCGTGACCGCATGACCGGTGAGGCCGACCGGTGAAGATCGGCATCGTCTGCCCGTACTCGTTCGACGTCCCGGGTGGCGTGCAGGCGCACGTCGCGGAACTGGCCGAGGTACTGATCCAGCGCGGTCACCGTGTCAGCGTCCTGGCCCCGGCGAGCGACGAGACGGCGCTGCCCGACTTCGTCGTCTCGACGGGCAAGGCCCTGAGCTTTCCGTACAACGGCTCGGTGGCGCGCCTGGCGTTCGGTCCGGTGACCTACACCCGCATCCGGGCGTGGATCGAGAAGGGCGAGTTCGAGGTCCTGCACATCCACGAGCCGAACGCGCCCAGTCTGTCGATGCTGTCGCTGAAGATCGCGGACGGTCCGATCGTGGCCACGTTCCACGCCTCGACCACGAAGTCGTTGCTGCTGAGCACCTTCCAGGGTGTGCTGCGCCCGTATCACGAGAAGATCGCCGGGCGCATCGCCGTCTCGGAGCTGGCGCGACGGTGGCAGGTGGAGGCTCTGGGGTCCGATGCGGTGGAGATCCCCAACGGGGTCCACGTCCCCGCGTTCGCGACGGCGCCCCTGTTGCCCGGGTATCCCCGGCCGGGCCGGACGCTGGTGTTCATCGGCCGCTACGACGAGCCCCGCAAGGGCATGCAGACCCTGCTGGCCGCGCTCCGGCCCATCGCCGCGGTGTTCCCGGACATCGAGGTGCTGGTCGTGGGCCGCGGCGACGAGCAGAAGCTGTGCCGAGAGGCCGGCGATCTGGCGAAGCACTTCCGCTTCCTCGGCCAGACGACGGACGCCGAGAAGGCGTCGGCACTGCGCAGCGCCGACATCTACTGTGCTCCCAACACCGGCGGCGAGAGCTTCGGCATCGTGCTGGTGGAGGCCATGGCCGCGGGCGCGCCCGTGGTCGCGAGCAATCTGGACGCGTTCCGCCGCGTGCTGCGGGACGGCACGGCCGGTGTGCTCTTCCCGGTGGGCGATTCCGAGGCCATGGCGGACGCGGTGATCCGCGTGCTGTCGAACGACGACGAGCGGGCCGACCTGGTGCGCCAGGCGAGCCGCGCCGCCGTGTCCTACGACTGGCCGGTCGTCGCGGAGCAGATCGTCCGGGTGTACGAAGCGGTCGCGGTGGCCGGTCGCACGGTGAAGGTGATCGACTGATGACGTTCTGGGTGGCCGCCGCCGTCGTGGTCGTGGCACTGCTGGTCCTCCTCCTCGGCCTGTGGGCGTACTCGACGGCGCACCGTCTCGACCGACTGCACGTGCGCTCGGACCGGTCCTGGCAGTCCCTCGAGGCCGCCCTGGCCCGTCGGTCGGTGGTGACCCGTGCGGTCGCCGCCGCCCTGGACGCGCCGGGATCGGTGGAGAGCCGCACCCTGACGACGCTCGCGGATCGGGCGGAACGGGCGGAGCGTGCCGACCGGGAGCGCGCCGAGAACGCGGTGTCCGTCGCACTCGGCCGCATCGACCTCGCCCGGCTGAACCCGCAGATGATCTCCGAACTCGCCGACGCGGAGGCGCGGGTGCAGATCGCCCGGCGGTTCCACAACGACGCGGTCCGCGACACCGTCGCACTGCGATCGCGTCGACCCGTCCGCCTGCTCCGACTCGGTGGGACGGCCGCGATGCCGACCTACTTCGAGCTCTCCGAGAGCGAGGCGACCCTCGGGGAGGTCGAGGGCGCGTCGACCCGGACGTCGGCGCGCGTCGTGCTGCTCGACGGGCGCGGCCGCGTGCTGCTGCTGCGGGGTCACGATCCGTCGGTGCCCGACGTGCACTTCTGGTTCACCATCGGTGGGGGCGTCGAGGTGGGGGAGACCCTGCGCGACGCCGCCGTTCGCGAACTGCGCGAGGAGACCGGCATGGTCGCCTCGGCGGAGGACCTGCGCGGGCCCATGTGGCGTCGGACCGCGACGTTCTCCTTCGACGGCGTCGTGATCCGGTCGGAGGAGCTGTTCTTCGCTCTCCGCGCCGAGGCGTTCGAGCCGGTGCGCACGGGCTTCACGGAGCTCGAGCGACGCGTCGTCACCGGACATCGCTGGTGCACGGCGGACGAGATCCGGTCACTGGCCGCCTCGGGCGACGCGGTCTATCCGCGCGCGATGGCGGAGCTGCTCGACGAGGCGGACACGGTGCTGGCTCTCCGCACCGATCCGGACGTGCGCGCCATCCACTGACCTGGTGTGATGGCAGCCATAGCGGGCCAGTGCGGTCGAAGTGGTTATCGCGACGAGGTCCAGCCGAGCCTAGGCTCGCGGTGCACACATTCCCGCATGCCTGAGGAGATCACCGTGACCACCACCCTCCCGTCCGAGCAGGACGCCACTCCGTCCACCGGAACCGCCCGCGTCAAGCGCGGTATGGCAGAGATGCTCAAGGGTGGCGTCATCATGGACGTGGTCACCGCCGAGCAGGCGAAGATCGCCGAGCAGTCCGGCGCCGTCGCCGTCATGGCTCTCGAGCGGGTGCCCGCGGACATCCGCGCACAGGGCGGCGTCTCGCGGATGAGCGATCCCGACATGATCGACAGCATCATCTCCTCGGTCAGCATCCCCGTCATGGCGAAGGCGCGCATCGGCCACTTCGTCGAGGCACAGATCCTGCAGAGCCTCGGCGTCGACTACGTCGACGAGTCCGAGGTGCTGACCCCCGCCGACTACGCGAACCATATCGACAAGTGGAAGTTCACGGTTCCCTTCGTCTGTGGTGCGACCAACCTCGGCGAGGCGCTGCGCCGGATCACCGAGGGCGCGGCCATGATCCGCTCGAAGGGCGAGGCCGGCACCGGTGACGTGTCCAACGCGACCACGCACATGCGCACCCTGCGTGACCAGATCCGCCACCTGACGTCGCTGCCCGAGGACGAGCTGTACGTCGCCGCGAAGGAGCTGCAGGCTCCCTACGATCTCGTCGTCGAGGTCGCCCGCGCGGGCAAGCTCCCCGTCACCCTGTTCACCGCCGGTGGCATCGCCACCCCGGCGGACGCCGCGATGATGATGCAGCTCGGTGCCGAGGGTGTCTTCGTCGGGTCCGGCATCTTCAAGTCCGGCAACCCCGAGCAGCGCGCCGCCGCCATCGTCAAGGCGACCACCTTCTTCGACGACCCGGACGTGCTGGCCAAGGTCTCCCGCGGCCTGGGCGAGGCCATGGTCGGCATCAACGTCGACGAGATCCCGCAGCCGCACCGCCTCGCCGAGCGCGGCTGGTGATCTGACACCACCTCCGGTCTGCGGGGTTGGTCAGCGCTCGACGAGCAGGGCCGGGCGGTCGGGGTGGTCCATCCGCACCTCGACGTCCGCCCGTTCGCCGTGCTCCGCGTGCGCCGTCAGGGCAGGCACCGTCCAGCGCTCGGCCTCCGGGGTGAGGCGCGACGCGGTGCGCTCGGTGAGCGTCAGCGCCACCGTGACGTCGAGATCGAGGCCACGCCCCAGCAGCATGGGGCCCGCGACGACCACCACCTGATTCTGCGCCGCCGTTCGCGGCCGAGCGCGAGCGGAGCGATCGGACCGCTCGTCCCACAGCGCGGGCAACCACTGATCGCGTTTGCGCACCGCCGTGATCACCTCGCGCGTCAGTGCGTCGTAGTCGAACCACAGGGTGCGGTAGGAGAGTTCGTCCTCGTGCCCGTACTCGAGTCGCAGCGACGCGGGCCGCACCCAGTCGTGCAGGGAGACGAGATCGGCGGCGCGGCCGTCCGCGCGGAGCCGGGCGACGACGCGCTGAGCGAAGGCCACCGGATCGGCGGCGTCCGCGCCGTCGACGGCCACGACACACCGTCCGTCGACGGCGTCGATGCGGTCCACGACGTGGTCCACCACCGCGTCGGGAGTGGTGGGGGAGAAGCGGGGCACGGCCTCGATCCTGCCCGACGTGCCGCCTCCGCCCCCCGCGAGTACGGCCGAAGTGTCGTTCCGGGGCCCGATTCTGCGACACTTCTGCCGTACTCGCGGGGCAGGTCCCGTCTGTCCCGACCGGAAAGGGTGATCATGGCCGGAATCGAAGAGATCCTCGAGCTCGAGCGCATCGAGAACGACATCTATCGCGGGAGTTCCGTCCCGAGTCAGCTGCAGCGCACGTTCGGCGGCCAGGTCGCCGGGCAGTCGTTGGTGTCCGCGGCGAAGACGGTGGATCCCGCGTTCCGCGTGCACTCGCTGCACGGATACTTCCTGCGTCCCGGAAACCCGAACGAGCCCACCGTCTTCACGGTCGACCGCATCCGCGACGGTCGGTCGTTCGCCACGCGTCGGGTCACGGGCATCCAGGACGGCAAGGCGATCTTCACGATGTCGGCGTCGTTCCACGTGGAGGACGAGGGCATCGAGCATCAGGACCGGATGCCGGCGGTGGTGGGTCCGGAGGACCTCCCCGACGTCGCCGAGGACGAGGCGTTGCGGCAGAAGATGTTCTACAAGGAGTGGAACCGGTGGGACGTGCGGCTCGTCCCGCAGGAGCGCATCACCCGGAGCTCCAGTCTTGCTGCGCAGCAACAGGTCTGGATCCGATACCGCGATCCGCTGCCGGACGATCAGGTCTTCCACGTGTGCGCTCTGGCGTACATGTCGGACATGACGCTGCTGGGTTCGGCGAAGGTCCCGCACGAGGACGTCGCCACGCAGACCGCGTCGCTCGATCACGCGTTGTGGTTCCTGCGCCCGTTCCGTGCGGACGAGTGGTTGCTGTACGACCAGACGTCGCCCTCCGCCGGCCTCGGCCGCGCGTTGACTCAGGGGCGGATCTACGACCGTCAGGGCCGGATGGTCGCGGCCGTCACGCAGGAGGGTCTGATGCGCTACGACCGCTCGGCGCAGCACACGCCGGGCCTCGAGACGTCACGGTGACAGCTTCGACCATCGGAGTGCTCGCGCTGCAGGGTGACGTGCGAGAGCATCTCGAGGCGCTCACTGCCGCCGGTGCGAGCGCGGTGACGGTGCGCCGTCCCGAGGAACTCGACGCCGTCGACGGTCTGGTGTTGCCCGGCGGCGAGTCGACCACGATGGGGAAGCTGCTGCGGATCTTCGATCTCCTCGATCCGCTCCGCGAGCGCCTCGCGGCCGGTATGCCCGCCTACGGGTCCTGCGCCGGCATGATCCTGCTGGCCTCCGACATCCTGGACACCACCCCGGATGCCGTGCATCTCGACGGCCTCGACATCACGGTGCGGCGCAACGCCTTCGGTCGTCAGGTCGACTCCTTCGAGACCGACCTCGACGTCGCTCGGGTGGGCGGCGAGCCGATGCGTGCCGTGTTCATCCGGGCGCCGTGGGTCGAGCGGGTCGGCGACGGAGTCGAGGTGTTGGCCACCGTCCCGGAGGGTCCCGCGGCGGGCCGCGTCGTCGCCGTGCGGCAGGGCGACGTGCTCGCGACGTCGTTCCATCCCGAGGTCACGGGGGACCGCCGGGTCCACGCCCTGTTCGCCGACATGGTGCGGGAGCGAAGGACCTCGTCCACGCCCGCGTAAGATGGGCACGTTCTCTGCCGGTACGAAAGGGGCTATTGCCGATGAGCGGCCACTCCAAATGGGCGACCACGAAGCACAAGAAGGCTGTCGTCGACGCCCGCCGATCGAAGTCCTTCGCCAAGTTGGTGAAGAACATCGAGGTCGCCGCGCGCACGGGTGGTGGTGACCCCGTCGGTAACCCCACGTTGTACGACGCCATCCAGAAGGCGAAGAAGACCTCGGTCCCCAACGACAACATCGAGCGTGCGCGCAAGCGCGGCGCCGGTGAGGAAGCGGGCGGCGCCGACTGGCAGACCATCATGTACGAGGGCTACGGGCCCAACGGTGTCGCCGTCCTGATCGAGTGCCTCACCGACAACCGCAACCGCGCGGCCGGCGAGGTCCGTGTCGCGATGACTCGCAACGGCGGCAACATGGCCGACCCGGGTTCCGTGTCCTACCTGTTCTCCCGCAAGGGCGTCGTCACGCTGGAGAAGAACGGCCAGTCCGAGGACGACGTCCTCATGGCCGTGCTCGACGCCGGCGCCGAGGAGGTCAACGACAACGGGGACACCTTCGAGGTGGTCTCGGAGCCGACCGACCTCGTCGCCGTGCGCACCGCGCTGCAGGAGGCGGGCATCGACTACGACTCCGCCGAGGCCAGCTTCCAGCCGTCCGTCAGTGTGCCCGTCGACGTCGACGGAGCGCGCAAGGTGTTCAAGCTGATCGATGCGCTCGAGGACAGCGACGACGTGCAGAACGTGTGGTCCAACGTCGATCTGTCCGACGAGGTGCTCGCGCAGCTCGACGAGGACTGACTCCAGCGCGCCGCCCACACTCGTCACCGACTCGCCGCTAAGGTATCGAACAACAGTTCTACGTGTTCGAAGGTCCGGAGCGGCCGAATCCGGTGAGGGAGTGGGCGTTGCGTGTCATGGGAGTCGACCCCGGGCTGACCCGGTGTGGACTGAGCCTGGTCGAGTCCGGCGCAGGCAGAGCGGTCACGGCGCTCGACGTCGACGTGGTGCGGACGCCGGCCGACATGGAGTTGGCGCAGCGACTTCTCCTGATCGCCGAATCCGCCGAGTACTGGCTGGACACCCACCGGCCCACGGTGGTCGCCGTCGAGCGGGTGTTCTCCCAGAACAACGTGCGCACCGCGATGGGCACCGCGCAGGCCGGGGGAGTGATCGCCCTCGCGGCCGCCCGGCGCGGTATCCCGGTCGCCTTCCACACTCCGTCCGAGGTCAAGGCCGCTGTCACCGGGAACGGCACCGCGGACAAGGCTCAGGTGACGGCCATGGTGACCCGCATTCTCGGCATGCAGCAGGCCCCCCGCCCCGCCGACGCCGCCGATGCTCTCGCCCTGGCGATCTGTCACTGCTGGCGGGCACCCATGATGGCGCGGATGGCCGCCGCCGAGGCGCAGGCGGCCGCGGCGAAGGCCGCGTACGAGAAGAAACTGAAGCAGCAGCGCGCGGCCGTGCGGGCCGCCGCGAGGACGGGAGCGCAACCGCGATGATCAGCTCGGTACGGGGCGAGGTGCTCGAGATCGCCCTCGACCACGCGGTGGTGGAAGCGGCAGGCATCGGCTACCGCGTCAATGCGACGCCGGCGACGCTGGCCGGGCTCTCTCGCGGAACCGAGGCGCGCCTGGTCATCTCGATGATCGTGCGCGAGGACTCCATGACGCTGTACGGCTTCGCGGACGCCACGTCGCGCGATCTCTTCGGTCTGCTCCAGACGGTGTCCGGCGTCGGTCCCCGGCTCGCCATGGCCGTGCTCGCCGTCCTCGAACCCGACGCGCTGCGCACCGCGCTGACCGACGGCAACGTCACGGCCCTGATGCGGGTACCGGGTATCGGCAAGCGCGGCGCCGAGCGTCTCGTGGTCGAACTGCGCGACAAGGTGGACGCGGTGGTGTCCGGTCCGGCCGGTGTCGCCGCACCCGGCCACTCGTCGGGCCCGGTGCGTGATCAGGTGGTCGAGGCGCTGCTCGGCCTCGGGTTCCCGGCCAAGCAGGCCGAGCCCGCCGTCGATGCCGTGCTGGCAGACGACCCCGCCGTCGGAACGGCGCAGGCTCTGCGCTCGGCCCTGGTGAGCCTGGGCAGGTCGCGGTGACGGACCCGGACGGCACCGATGACTCACTGGTCACCGCCGAGATGGTGCCGGACGACGGCGATCTCGATGCGAGTCTGCGGCCGAAGTCGCTCGACGACTTCATCGGTCAGCCCCGCGTGCGGGAGCAACTGCAGCTCGTCCTGCAGGGCGCGACGCAACGCGGCGGAACACCGGACCACATCCTGCTGTCCGGTCCGCCCGGACTCGGCAAGACCAGCATGGCGATGATCATCGCGGGGGAGCTGAACTCGGCGTTGCGCCTGACGTCCGGGCCGGCCCTCGAACGAGCGGGAGACCTCGCGGCGATGCTGAGCAACCTCGTCCAGGGTGACGTGCTCTTCATCGACGAGATCCACCGCATCGCGCGGCCGGCCGAGGAGATGCTGTACCTGGCGATGGAGGACTTTCGCGTCGACGTGGTCGTCGGTAAGGGGCCGGGCGCCACCTCGATCCCGCTCGACGTCGCACCGTTCACGCTCGTCGGTGCCACCACCCGGTCCGGCGCCCTCACCGGCCCGCTGCGCGACCGCTTCGGCTTCACCGCGCACATGGACTTCTACGACCCCCGCGAACTGCAGCGCATCCTGACGCGGTCGGCGGGAATCCTCGGAGTGCGCATCGAGGCGGATGCCGCCGCGGAGATCGCGGGACGATCGCGCGGCACACCCCGCATCGCCAACCGCCTGCTGCGCCGGGTGCGGGACTACGCCGAGGTGCGTGCCGACGGCCGCGTGACACTCGAGGTCGCCCGGGCGGCGCTCGAGGTCTACGACGTGGACGAGCTCGGCCTCGATCGCCTCGACCGGGCCGTGCTCGGCGCACTCGTCCGCAGCTTCGGCGGCGGGCCCGTGGGGGTCTCGACGCTCGCGGTCGCGGTCGGGGAGGAACCGGCCACCGTGGAGGAGGTGTGCGAGCCCTACCTCGTCCGCGCGGGCATGATCGCGCGGACGCCGCGCGGTCGGGTGGCCACGGCCGCCGCGTGGGAACGGATGGGTCTCACACCCCCGCCGGATCTCGCGGTCGGCGGCATCTCGGTGCGGACGAACGAGCCGCAACGCACGCTCTTCGACGAGACCTGAGCCGGTGGATCCGGACGATCCCGGCGTTTCGGGCGGTCGACACGCCCGATCGCCCGGCCGAACGTGGCACACTGAAGGTTCCGAGTCCCAAGATCTAAGGATTGACGTTTCTGATGGAACTGCTGTTTCCGCTTCTCGTTCTCGCCCTGCTCGTGCCCATGTTTCTCGGCATCCGCCGCCAGAAGCGTGAGGTGGCCAAGACGGTCGAGCTGCAGGAAGCGCTGTCCATCGGTGATCGCGTCCTGACCACGTCCGGGCTGCACGGCCTCGTCGACGGACTCACCGAGACCACCGTCGACCTGGAGATCGCTCCCGGCATCATCACCACCTGGTCGCGTGCCGTCGTGCGCGACGTGCTGCCCGACGAGGACGAGCTGGACGAGTCGGCTGCGGAGAACGCCGCTCCGACCAGCGACTTCGAGGACCACAGCGACGCCGGATCGCGCGTCGACAGCCTGGAGAACGGCCTCGGCGGAGCGGACGACGGCCGATCGCAGGCACGACTCACCAAGGAGTGAGACAAAGCGGATACACCGCCCCCGAGGTCGTCCTCGGGGGCGGTGCGTCGTTGTGGAGAGGGTACGGTCGGTCAGGCTCCGGCCGTCCGTGACGCCCGCCGCCGCCGCGCTCCACCCCCGTCCGACCAGCAGCAGGTCCGTCTCCTCCAGCCGGTCCGTCTCACTCAGGAGAAGCACTCACCGTGGCCCCATCCAGCGGATCCTCGTATCCGGTGCGGTATCTCGCCGTGTTCGGCGTCTTCATCGCCCTCGTGTACGTCCTGGTCTTTTTCACCGGTGACAAGTCCCCGACTCCCAAGCTGGGCATCGACCTGCAGGGTGGAACACGCGTCACGCTCACCGCGCGCACGCCCGACGGCAGCGCCCCGAGCCAGGAGAGCCTGCGTCAGGCGCAGCAGATCATCGAGACCCGCGTCAACGGTCTCGGTGTCTCCGGCTCGGAGGTGGTCGTCGACGGTCAGAACCTGGTCATCACGGTTCCCGGCGACGACAGCTCGCAGGCCCGCACACTCGGTCAGACGGCCCGGCTCTACATCCGCCCGGTGCTGACGTCCCAGGCCCCCACTCCGGCGGGCACTCCCGCTCCCGCGGCGACCGACCCCGCTGCCGACCCCACGGCTGCCGACCCTGCGGCCACCACGGCTCCCGCGACACCGGCGCCGCAGAACCGGCCCTTCCCGGCGCAGGACCCCACGGACACCCCCGCCCCGTCCGAGACATCTGCTCCGTCCGAGACACCCGCGCCGTCCGACACCTCCGCCTCCGAGCCCGGTGCCGCCCCGCCCGCGTCGTCGGCGGACGAGACCGCCGACGCGATCGCCGAGGCGAAGGCGCAGCGGCAGAGCACCGACCCGACCGTGCAGCAGCAGGCCATGGCCACGATCGACTGCTCCGCGCCCGACCCCCTGCAGGGCAACGACGATCCGGCCCTGCCGCTCGTCGCCTGCTCCACGGACGGCACCGCGGTCTACATCCTCGAGCCGTCGATCATCGACGGACAGCAGATCGCCGACGCCAGCTCGCAGTTCGACACCCAGCAGTCCCGCAACGTCGTCTCCCTCAGCTTCACCACCGAGGGTGGCAACACCTGGGCTCAGTTCACGTCGGCGAACATCGGCAAGCAGGCCGCGTTCACCCTCGACTCCAAGGTCGTCAGCGCACCGGTCATCCAGGGCGCGACCCCCGCGGGCAGCGCCACGCAGATCACCGGCAATTTCACCGCCGACAGTGCCCGCGAGCTCGCCAACACGCTGAAGTACGGATCGTTGCCGTTGTCCTTCGCCGCCTCCGAGGCGGAGACAGTGTCGGCGACGCTGGGACTCGCGTCGCTCGAGGCAGGCCTGATCGCCGGCGCCATCGGTCTCGTGTTCGTCCTCATCTACTGCCTCCTCTACTACCGCATGCTCGGCATCCTCACGGCGCTGTCGCTGGTGCTGTCGCTGGTCGCCATCTACGGGATCCTCGTACTGCTCGGTCGATGGATCTCGTTCACGCTCGATCTCGCCGGCATCGCCGGTCTGATCATCGGTATCGGTATGACCGCCGACTCGTTCGTGGTGTTCTTCGAGCGCATCAAGGACGAGATACGCGAGGGCCGCAGCTTCCGCTCGGCGGTTCCGCGTGGTTGGGCCCGTGCGCGGCGCACCATCCTGTCCGGCAACGCGGTGAGCTTCATCGCGGCGGCGGTGCTGTACGTGCTCGCCGTCGGTCAGGTGCGCGGCTTCGCGTTCACGCTCGGCCTGTCGACCCTGTTGGACATCGTCATCGTGATACTCGTGACGTGGCCACTGGTCAACCTTGCCTCGCGGTCCGAGTTCTGGTCCAAGCCGTCGATCAACGGTCTCGGTGCCGTCCAGGAGATCGCCCGCGCGCGCAAACGCGCTGCCGCCGCCAAGACCACCCGCGATGCTGCTACCGCGGCAGCCGGCCCAAGCAAGGAGGCCTGACCCGTGGCCGAGACGACCACCACCACCGAGGACTCCGTTCCCGACGCACCCGAGGCCGGTCGCGGACTCCTGTCGCGGCTCTACACGGGCACCGGCGCGTTCGACATCATCGGACGCCGTCGCCTCTGGTACGGCGTCACCGCGGCCTTCGTGCTCGTGTCGTTGCTGTCGATCGCGGTCCGCGGCTTCACGCTCGGTATCGATTTCGAGGGCGGCACGCGCGTGCAGTTCCCGGCTCCGCAGGGCGTCGACACCGCGCAGGTCGAGGAGATCTACACCGACACCCTCGGTCAGGACGCCGTCGCCGTCCAGACCGTGGGCACCGGATCCGGCGCCACCGTGCAGATCCGCTCCGAGTCGCTGGACCAGGGGCAGGCGTCCGCGCTGCAGACGGCCCTGTTCGACGCGTTCCAGCCCGCCAACGCGGAGGGTGAGACCACGCGCGATGCGGTCTCTTTCACCGACGTCAGTGAGACCTGGGGTTCCCAGATCACCGACAAGGCGCTGATCGCGCTCGTGGTGTTCCTGGTGATCGTCAGCATCTACATCGCCGTCCGGTACGAGCGGGACATGGCGCTCGCCGGTATCGCGGCCCTGTTCTTCGACATCCTCGTCACGGCGGGTGTCTACTCGCTGGTCGGGTTCGAGGTCACTCCGGCGACCGTCATCGGACTGCTGACCATTCTGGGCTTCTCGCTGTACGACTCCGTGGTGGTGTTCGACAAGGTCGAGGAGAACACCCGCGGCATCCTGCACCTCAACAGGCGCACCTATGCCGAGCAGGCCAACCTGGCGGTGAACCAGACGCTGATGCGCTCGATCAACACCACCGTCATCAGCGTGCTCCCTGTCATCGCCCTCATCGTCATCGCGGTCTGGTTGCTGGGTGTGGGGACGCTGAAGGATCTCGCACTGGTCCAGCTCGTCGGCATCGTCATCGGGGCCTACTCGTCGATCTTCTTCGCGACCCCGCTGGTGGTCACGCTGAAGGAACGGTGGGGCCCGGTCGCGGCGCACACGAAGAAGGTGCTCGCGAAGCGCGAGGGCACCACGCGTCCGCGCGCCGAGAGCGCGGTTCCGGCCGGCGCCACGTCCACGGCGACCGCCACGGCAACGGATGCTGCGGCCAAGACCGCACGCACTGCGGCCGCGGCGCCCCGCGCAGGCGCACGCCCGACGGGTAAGCGCGGCAAGCGGAGGAGCTGACATGCGTGCGTCGTCAGGGGTCAGGACAGGCGTCGCCGTCGCGGCGCTCGCCGCGATCACGGCCACGACACTCGTGGCGTGCGGCGACGAGGACACCCGCATCCCGTCCATCGGCTACGCCGTCGACAACACCGTCACCACCTACAACGGCGGAACCGTCGCCGGATCGGTCTCGGCTGCGCCGCAGGCCTTCTCGCGAGTGCTGCCCGGATTCGCGCTCACCGCCCCGAGCGGCGGTGCCGTGAGCGACACCGACATCGGGACGGCCGTGGAGGTACCCGGCGAGCAGCAGGTGGTCACCTACACGCTCGCCGCGCCCGCCGTGTGGTCCGACGGTGTGCCGATGACGTGCGACGACCTCGTGCTGGCGTGGGCCGCACGCAGCGGCCGGACAGCCGCGGACGGAGCGCCGCTCTTCGACGCCGCGTCCACCGCCGGTTACACCGACATCGAACGCATCGACTGCGCTCCCGCGGACAAGGTCGCGACCGTGACGTTCCGCTCGGGACGCGGGTACGTCGAGTGGCAGTCCCTCTTCGGCGCCGGGACGATGATGCCCGCACACGTCGCGGCCCGCATCGCCGGCGTGCCGGACGTGGTGAGCACCCTCGCCGGCGGTGACCAGGACGCACTGCGGCGCGTCGCGGACGTCTGGAACACCGGATGGAACCTCACCCCGGCGGAGGGGGAGGACGTCGGAACCGTCGACCCGGCGGTCTTCGTGTCGTCCGGGCCCTTCCGCATCGAGTCGTACTCGGTCGAGAACGGTCTCGCGCTCGTTCCCAACGAACGGTGGTGGGGTGTTCCCGCCGCCACGGATCGTGTCGTCGTGTGGCCCAAGGGCGCCGACATCGCGGCCAAGGCGGCATCGGGCGACATCGAGGTCGTCGACGCCGACGGCGGCACGGCGACTCCCGACGGCTTCACGTCGACGGCTCAGCCGTCCTTCGGCGTCGAGCAGTTGACCATGGCCACGTCCGGTGTCTTCGTCGACCCGGCCGCACGCCGCGCCTTCGCTGCATGCGTTCCCCGCGGCGAGCTGTACGCGCAGCACGGCCACCCCGGATACGAGGCGGAGACCGGCCGCGGGTCCGGCATCGTCGACAGCCGGACCACCCTTCCCGCGACGCTGCCCTACCGCTCGGTGGCGGCCACCGCGGCGGAGCGATACCGCACCGCGGACGTCGCCGGGGTGACCGCGGGTCTCGCCGAAGCGGGTCTGACCGACCCCGTCGTCCGCGTGGGCTACCTGGGGCCCGACGAGCGCCGCGCGGCCGTCGTCGCCGCCATCGCATCGTCCTGCGCACCTCTCGGCATCGAGATCGTGGACGCGTCGTCGCCGACCTTCTCGCCGCTCGCTCTGCGCGACGGGGAAGTGGACGCCGTCCTGGCCTCCACCGCCGGACAGGCGGGTGCGTCGGGCACGTCCTCCGCCGATCCCGGTCGCTTCGCCCTGCGCGGCGGACAGGGCGTCAACGTCGGCGGCTACGCCAACGGGCGTCTCGACGAGCTGATCGATCGCCTGGCCGTCGACCAGTCCGACGCCACCGTGCTCGCCGCGGCGGTCGAGGCGGAGAACATCCTGTGGACCGACATGCCCACACTCCCGCTCTACAACGCGCCGCGCGTCACCGCGGTGGCGTCCGGAATGCGAGGTGTGGAGTCGAACCCGACGGTCGCGGGTGCGGGCTGGAACATGGACAAGTGGATACTCGTCGGATGAGTACACCCGGATCGAGCAGCCCCACCACGAGCGCACCCGGTGGATCGGACGTCGTCGCCCGGTTGACGCGCTGGGCCGACGACTTCCCCACGCCGGGAGTGCGCTTCGCCGACCTCACGCCCGTGTTCGCCGACGCGGAGGGGCTGCGCACCGTGGTGGACTCGCTCGCCGAGGCGGGCCGTGACGCCGACGTCGTGGCCGGTATCGACGCGCGCGGCTTCCTTCTCGGTGCCGGCGTCGCGCTGGCGTTGAACACCGGCGTGATCGCCGTCCGCAAGGCGGGGAAGTTGCCCCCGCCGGTGCACCGGCAGTCGTACGAACTCGAGTACGGCACGGCGGAGCTCGAGATCTCCGCCGAGGGCATCGCGCTCGAGGGGCGCCGCGTACTCGTCGTCGACGACGTGCTCGCGACCGGCGGCACACTCGAGGCCGCCGCCGAACTGTTGACGCGGTGCGGGGCGATCGTGGTGGGTGCCGCCGTTGTTCTCGAGGTGGAAGTTCTGGGCGGCCGCGAGCGTTGGAAGCGTGGACCGCTCACGACATTGGGCGTCGTCTGAGCATCCGACCTCGAGAAGATGTGAGGGCGTGCGCTGTGCGCTCCGGTGACGGCGGATAGAGTCGGGTCTCTCGAGCAGCTGAGGAGGTGTCGATCATGACGCGATACATCGGTCGTACCGCCGAGGAGTCCGCAGCAGTGCCGCCTGCCGCGGGGGAGTCGCTGCCGTCCGACGCCGTCCTGCCTGCCGACGCTGCGGCTGACGAGGCCGCGACGGAGCCCGTGCCCTTCGGGGCGGAGCCTGCCGATCCGACCGCGCGCACCGATGCCCTGACACCGGAGCCGGTCGCACCCGCCACGGAGCCAGTGCCCGATCCGGCACCCTCCTCCGCCACCCCCACTGCGCCGTCGTCCGCGTCCCGGCGCGTTCGTGCGCGGCTGGCCCGCCGCATCACCGCGCAGCGCAACACCGCGGTCAAGCCGGTGCTCGAGCCGTTGGCCGGCACCCACCGGTCGATGTACCCGAAGGCGGATCTCGGGCTGCTGCAGCGCGCGTACGACGTGGCCGACGAGCGGCACGCAACGCAGATGCGCAAGTCGGGTGACCCGTACATCACGCACCCGCTCGCGGTCGCCAACATCCTGGCCGAGCTGGGAATGGACACCACGACGCTCGTCGCGGCGCTGCTGCACGACACCGTCGAGGACACCGGCTACTCGCTGGACCAGCTGCGCACCGAGTTCGGCGACGAGGTCGCCCATCTCGTCGACGGCGTGACGAAGCTCGACAAGGTCGCGCTCGGCACCGCCGCCGAAGGCGAGACCATCCGCAAGATGATCATCGCGATGGCGCGGGATCCGCGGGTGCTGGTCATCAAGGTGGCCGACCGGCTGCACAACATGCGCACGATGCGCTTCCTGCCGCCGGAGAAGCAGGCGCGCAAGGCGAAGGAGACCCTCGAGGTCATCGCACCGCTCGCGCACCGCCTCGGCATGGCGACGGTCAAGTGGGAGCTCGAGGACCTCGCGTTCGCGATCCTGCACCCCAAGAAGTACGACGAGATCGTGCGCCTCGTCGCCGACCGGGCCCCGTCACGCGACACCTATCTCGCCAAGGTGCGCGCCGAGATCAACGCGACCCTGTCGGCCTCCCGCATCAGTGCCGTGGTCGAGGGTCGGCCCAAGCACTACTGGTCGATCTACCAGAAGATGATCGTCAAGGGCCGCGACTTCGACGACATCCACGATCTGGTCGGCGTGCGCATCCTGTGCGACGAGATCCGGGACTGCTACGCCGCCGTCGGCGTGGTCCACTCGCTGTGGCAGCCGATGGCCGGACGGTTCAAGGACTACATCGCGCAGCCGCGCTACGGGGTCTACCAGTCGCTGCACACCACGGTCGTCGGTCCCGAGGGTAAGCCTCTCGAGGTGCAGATCCGCACCCGCGACATGCATCGCACCGCCGAGTTCGGCATCGCCGCGCACTGGCGATACAAGGAGACGAAGGGCCGTCACTCCGGTGACGCGACCGAGCTCGACGACATGGCGTGGATGCGCCAGCTGCTCGACTGGCAGCGGGAGGCCGCGGACCCGGGGGAGTTCCTCGAGTCGCTGCGGTACGACCTCGCGGTCAAGGAGATCTTCGTCTTCACCCCCAAGGGCGACGTGGTGACCCTGCCCGCCGGATCGTGTCCCGTGGACTTCGCCTACGCCGTGCACACCGAGGTGGGGCATCGGTGCATCGGTGCCCGCGTCAACGGGCGCCTCGTCGCACTGGAGCGTCAGCTCGACAACGGCGAGGTGGTCGAGGTCTTCACCTCGAAGGCCCCGACAGCCGGACCGAGCCGCGACTGGGCCACCTTCGTCGCGTCGCCGCGTGCGAAGACCAAGATCCGCCAGTGGTTCGCCAAGGAACGCCGCGAGGAAGCGCTCGAGGCCGGCAAGGACGCCATCGCCAAGGAGGTGCGGCGCGGGGGACTTCCGTTGCAGCGCTTGATGAACGGCGAGTCCATGTCGGCTATTGCGCACGAGCTGCGGTATGTCGACGTCTCGGCTCTCTACACCGCGGTGGGGGAGAACCACGTCTCGGCGCAGCACGTCGTGCAGCGTCTCGTCGCTCACCTCGGCGGTGTCGGCGATGTCGAGGAGGAACTGGCCGAGCGGTCCACCCCGTCCACCATTCCCACCCGTCCGCGCCGCGTCGGCGACGCAGGGGTCATGGTGTCGGGTGCGGACGGCGTCGTCGCCAAGCTGGCGAAGTGCTGCACCCCGGTGCCGGGAGACGACATCATGGGCTTCGTCACCCGCGGTGGCTCGGTGAGCGTGCACCGCACCGATTGCACCAACGCCGGGTCGCTGCAGACGCAGTCGGAGCGGCTGATCGAGGTCGAGTGGGCCCCGTCGCCGTCGTCGGTGTTCCTCGTCGCGATCCAGATCGAGGCACTCGATCGCCACCGTCTGCTCTCCGACGTCACGAAGGCGCTGGCCGACGAGAAGGTCAACATCCTGTCGGCGTCGGTGACCACCTCGGGCGATCGGGTCGCCATCTCGAAGTTCACCTTCGAGATGGGTGATCCCAAGCACCTGGGGCACGTGCTCAACGTGGTCCGCAACGTCGAGGGTGTCTACGACGTGTATCGCCTGACCTCGGCTGCCTAGAACTCGACACCCTTCCCGCGAGTACGTCCACAGTGTCGTGATCCCGTCCGGAATCACGACACTGTCGGCGTACTCGCGGGGAGGGTGCGAGGTGAGCCGTCAGGCCAGGTCGAGCCGCACCGTGTTCAGGGTGGTCGCGAGAGCCGGGGCACCGTCCTGCGCGCCACCTTCGACGCCCGCTGCGGCGATCTTGTCGAGAGTCGCGAGGCCGGTCTCGTCGATCGTGCCGAACACCGTGTAGTTCGGGGGCAGCTGCGAATCGCCGAACACGAGGAAGAACTGGCTGCCGTTGGTGTCGGCGCCGGCGTTCGCCATCGCGATGGTTCCGCGGGGGTACAGGACGGGCGACTGCAACGCGGCCGGATCGTCGGCGTACTGGTCCGTGGGGAACTCGTTGGCGTACTGGTAGCCCGGGCCGCCCGTTCCGGCGCCGGTCGGGTCACCGCACTGCAGGACCTTCAGGCTGTCGGCCGTGGTCAGACGGTGGCAGGGAGTGGCGTCGTAATAGTTCTGCCCGGCCAGCGAGGCGAAGCTGTTCACGGTGCACGGCGCCTTCGTGGCGTCCAGCGACAGGCCGATCGGGCCCTGCGAGGTGTCCATGCTGACGCTGACGTTGTCGTCCGTGGTGGGCACGTTCTCGGTCTGCGGAGCGTTCGCCGGCTTCGCGGCAGTGCCGCCCGCAGGGTAGGAGCAGCTCACGGTCTCGGGCAGCGGTTCCGAGCGGCCGGCGGGCAGCATGCCCTCCGGGGTCGCGTTCTCGCTGGTGGGGGAGTCGGAGGCCTCGACGGCGGTGTCGTCGTCGCCGCGTGTCACACCGATGGCGACAGCGACGCCGCCGATGACGACGACCAGTCCGATGACGGCGGCGGCGATGGTCGCCTGCTTGCGTCGTCGCGCCCGAGCGGCACGGTTCTCGAGCTGGCGTTCGAGCTTGCGCTTGGCAGCGTCACGTCGTTGTTCGTTCGTCGGCACGGTTGGCGTTCCTCTTCTCGCTGGAGCGGGTGAGCAGCAGAAGTGTGCCAGGCTTCCCTGAGAGGCACCTGACCCGGTGGACGGCCGAGGTGCCTGCCCCACGTTCCGGGGCGCCCGGCCGCACCGCCTACGCTGGTGGCATTCGTCCGATCGCGGATCGCTGCACCGCAAAGCATGAGGAGTCCTTCACTGTGCGTGTCACCGGATTCCCCGCCGGCATGTTCCAGACGAACTGCTACGTCGTCAGTCGGGACGAGGGGACGGACTGCATCGTCGTCGATCCCGGCCAGGACGCCGCGGCGCCGCTCTACTCGTTCCTCGACGACGCGGGCCTGACGCCCATCGCAGTGCTCCTCACGCACGGCCACCTCGATCACATGTGGGACGCGACGCCGGTGTGCGCGCGCTTCGACATTCCCCTGTACGTGCATCCCGAGGACCGCCACATGCTCACCGATCCGGCGTCCGGTATCGGCCCGGTCCTGGCGCCGCTGATCGCGCACTCCACCTTCGAGGAGCCCGCGACGGTGGTGGAACTTTCTCACGGCGACGTTCTCGACGTGGCCGGACTCGGTGTCACCGTCGCGCACACGCCCGGTCACACCCGTGGCTCCGTCGTCTTCCGTCTCGACGGGGGCGAGCAGCAGGTGATCTTCTCGGGGGACACGCTCTTCGCGGGATCGATCGGCCGCTCCGATCTGCCCGGCGGCGATCACGAGCAGTTGCTCGCCTCGATCGCCGAGCACCTGCTGTGCCTCGACGACGAGACCGCCGTGTTGCCCGGACACGGCGAGTCCACCACCATCGGCGCGGAACGCGGCAGCAACCCGTTCCTCGTGGGACTCGGTGGTGTGCGATGACCGGCGACACACAGCGCATCCAGCCGTTCGCCGCCCCCAAGGGCGTCCCGGACTACCTGCCACCCGACTCCGCGACCTTCGTGGCCGTGCGCGACGGTCTCACCGCCGCTGCCCGGGCCGCGGGCTACGGCCACATCGAGCTCCCCATCTTCGAGGACACGGCGCTGTTCGCACGCGGCGTGGGTGAGTCCACCGACGTGGTGAGCAAGGAGATGTACACCTTCGCCGACAAGGGTGACCGCAGTGTCACGCTGCGACCCGAGGGCACCGCCGGCGTGATGCGCGCGGTCATCGAGCACAGTCTCGACCGCGGAGCGCTCCCGGTGAAGGTCAGCTACTCCGGCCCGTTCTTCCGCTACGAGCGCCCCCAGGCCGGTCGGTACCGGCAGCTGCAGCAGGTCGGCGTCGAGGCCATCGGGGTCGACGATCCTGCGCTCGACGCCGAGGTCATCGCCGTGGCCGACAGTGGCTTCCGGAGCGTCGGTCTCACCGGTTTCCGGCTCGAGCTCACCTCGCTCGGCGACGAGACCTGCCGCCCGCAGTACCGGGAGCTGTTGCAGGACTTCCTGTTCGGTCTCGAGCTGGACGAGGACACGCGTCGCCGCGCCGAGATCAATCCGCTCCGCGTCCTGGACGACAAGCGACCGCACGTCCGTGAGATGACGGCCGACGCACCGTTGATGATGGACCACCTGTCGGAGTCGGCTCGCGTCCACTTCGACACCGTGCGTGCCCATCTCGACGCGATGGGCGTGCCGTACGTGGTCAATCCGCGCATGGTGCGCGGTCTCGACTACTACACGAAGACCACCTTCGAGTTCGTCCACGACGGTCTCGGTGCGCAGTCCGGCATCGGCGGCGGTGGACGGTACGACGGCCTCATGGCGCAGCTCGGCGGGCAGCCCCTGTCGGGCATCGGTTTCGGTCTCGGCGTGGACCGCACGGTGCTCGCTCTCGCGGCCGAGGGCGTCGCGCCCGCGTCGACGGCCCGGTGCGAGGTGTACGGCGTGCCCATGGGTCCGGAGGCCAAGCTGCGTCTCGCGGTGATCGCCCGGGAACTTCGGGCCGCCGGCGTCCGCGTGGACCTCTCCTACGGCGACCGCGGAATGAAGGGCGCCATGAAGGGTGCCGACCGTTCCGGTGCCCGCCTCGCGCTGGTGCTCGGTGATCGCGATCTCGAGGCCGGAGAGATCGGCCTCAAGGACCTGGCGACCGGCGAGCAGTCGTCGATCCCGCTGTCCGAGGCCACCGCTCGCGTGCGTGCCACGCTGTCGCCAGTGAGCTGACCATGGCCGACAGAGGGCTGGTGGCGCTCGATCTGGTGCCGCCGGAGCTCATCGTTCCGCGGCTCCGCGTCGCCGGTGCGGTGTTCGCCGTGGTCGGTGCCGTGCTCGGTGTCGTCGCCGGACTGTTGATCTCGCCGTACGTCGGTGTCGCTCTGGGAGCTGCGCTCGTCGCCACGGCAGGGTTCGCCGTCGTGTCGGGCGGCCGAAGACGCGTGTGGATCGATCACGGTGTGGTGAGCCGGCGCGGGTCGTTCCGCGTGCGACGGGTCAACCTGTCGGACGCGACGAAGGTCGAGGTCCTCGTGCGGGTCGCGCGTGTCAGCCAGGTGCTGATCCGTGTCGGCGACTCGTCCGGCGACGTCACGGTCGGCGTGGCGATGTACACGACCGACGGCGGTCGCGAACTGCAGCCGATCGCGCTGCGCGCGGTGGCGGACGGACTGGCCTCGTCCCCGCTCGCGTCGGCTCTGGCGCTGTCGTCGGTACTGGTGACCCAGCTTCGCGCCGAGGCCCGCGAGGCCGGGCTGTCGGAGCGCCCGCTCTATCGGGCGATCGACGTGGTCCGCACGTCCGGGCGAGCCCCGGCGACCGTGCTCACCGACGCCGAGGTCGCGGCTCTCACCGACTGATCGGCCGAGCGGCGTCGAGCAGTGTCGTGGCCGTGTCACGCAGCGACGCCGTCGAGCCCGTCCACCCCAGCACGCGCACCGCGGCGTCGGCGATCGTGTCGGGCGTCGCGAGGGAGTGCTGCGTCGATTCCGCATCGGACCGGGCGCTGATCACCGATTCGACGATGCGGAACGGGAGGTGTGTGAGTTCCTCGGAGACCACCAGCGTGCCGATGTCGACGAGAGCGTCTCGCGACAGCGAGGCGTAGAGCGCCATGAGGTCGGAGCGACGAGTGCGGAACTGTTCGAACCGTGCGCTGCGCAATTCGGGGACGAGGTACAGGGCGCCGAGGTTCCATCGCGAGGTCATGAGCTGGTCCGCGTCGAACCACACCAGGGCATACAGCGCGCTCGGAGCGTCGGCCGCGGCGTCGCGCAGCGCCTGCGCACAGGCCAGGGGTGCGTCGACGGTCCCCACCAGCAGCGCCGCGAGCATGTCGTCCTTGGTGGCGAAGTGGTGGTACAGCGACGCCTGCCGGACCCCGACCGCGTCGGCGATCATGCGGGTGGACGTGCTGGTGACACCCCGCGTCGTGAACAGCTCCGCCGCCGCGTCGAGGATCTCCTCCCGCGCCGTGGCTCCCGGTCGCTTACGGGTGGTGAGCCTGGGACGCCCGGCACCGGTGGTGGTCATCGACTACGTGACCAGGAACGCGTCGACCACGGACTGGGTGCCCTGACGCGAGCCGGAGGTGACGATCACGGCCCTGTTCAGGTAGGCGAGCGTCCGGATCGACGTGGACACCGTGAGGGTGCCGCGGAAGTAGTAGAGCGCGGACTCGACGTCCTCCCCGCGATCGAGGGCCTCGACGACCTCGGCCGATCCGAAACGGACGGAGTTCAGCGTCAACCGCATCACGGCGCCCGGGTCGTCCGACTCGACGTCGGCCAACAGGTCGGTGGAATACGTGGTCGATCCGTCCGCTCGGACGTGGGCGTGCTCGGCACCGACGGCGCGGACGACGGCCTCGACCCCGGGCCCACTCAGCACACCACCCACGACCGGTGCCACGGACTCCGCGCCGACGGGAGTGTCGCCGAGCTGCACCGGATCCGCGGTGCGCAACACGATGCGCAGCAGCGGCTCGAGCGTGGGAGCGGTCGGTTCGATCGACGCGGACGGGTCCGTGGGTTCGGTCACGCGCTCGACCGTATCCGATCCACCTGGTGCCCTCCCGCCGACTTTCCGGCCGGGCTCCGCCCTCCCCGCCTACTTCCCGGCCGGGCTCCGCCCTCCCCGCCTACTTCCCGGCCGGGCTCCGCCCTCCCCGCTCCGACGCCCGGCGCCACGCACTGAACGACCGCACCGACGATCGGGTCGGACGCACCAACCACGGCCACGGGTGCACCTCCACCGGATCGAGGGCGGCCGCGATGCGTGCCCACCCCGGTACCGGGGCGTGGGTCGCGGCGAGGCGCCGTCCGGCGAGCTCCTCGGTGACCCGTCCGCGCCGTACCTCCAGAGGCCGGACGGCGGCGAGCTCGCCGAGTGTCTCGGCGAGGAAGACCAGCCGCTTGCCGGACAATTGCAACCGTCGGAGCAGCGGCTCGTCGAACACGAACACCGCGGGGCGGGCGTCGTCGGCCGCGAGGGCCGGATCCGCGCTGCCGAGCGACTCCGCCGTCAGCCACACCTCGTCGCCGTCCTCACCCACGGTGTCCGCGGGGCCGGCCGGGGTGTCGCCGGTGGCCAGGCTCGGTCCGTCGACCGACGGGCCGAGAGCGGCCGTCGGCCAGTCCTGAATGGGGCACGCTGACGACAGCGCGCACGATCGGCACAGGCTGGGTGCGCGTTTCTCCACCTGCCAACGACTGAACCCGTAGACCTTGCCGCTGCCGGTACCGACGGTCCACTGCCAGCCGAGTCGGTTGGCCGCCCTCGAGCCGTCGAGGAGATGGGTGAACATCTCGTCCTCGCCGTCCCGCCATGTCGCGCCGGCCCGCACGGCCCACTGCGACGCCAGCCACATGCGCGTCTGGTTCACCAGCCACCCGTCCTCGTGCAGTTCGTCGACGACGGACTCCATGCAGCGCATCCGGGCCGGCCACGGATCGTCGGACCAGGTGTCGTGCGCCGAGACGGCCGGACGGGGCTGCTCGCGCGTGAGTGACGCCCCCAGGTGCGAGCCCACCCGTGCGTACAGGTGGCGGGCGTACTCCTGCCACAGCAACTCGTCGCGGTAACGAGACCGGTCCCGGGTCGGCGCGTCCGCCACCGCGTCCCACACCTCGCTCAGCGTGAGCAGGCCGTGCCGGATGTACGGCGACATGCGACTCGCCCCGCGCCGCGACGTCGGTTCCACCGTGCTGCGGGACCGGGCGTAGCCCGTGATGTCCAGGCTCGCGAGAGCGGCGTCGGCTGCCGACTGTCCGCCGCGCAGACCGCCCGCCCGGATCTCCTCGGGCTCTTCGAGGGTGAGGTCACCGAGGTGCTCGGCGACCCAGGCGACGACATCGTCGGACCGGGCGCCGTCCGCAGGTGACGGGGGAGTCGGGAGGAGGGCCATGTCCACTGACACTACCGAAGAGTTGACACCTCGATAGAACGGATGTTCGACTGTCTGCGAATCGACGATCGATCGTGTGTTCGAGGCATCGGTGTGCCGGGGTCGCCGGAGAACAGGAGGGGTCATGCGGTGGGACGGTCAGACACTCGACGCTCCCGACGGGGCGCTTCCCGGCCTCGAGCGCACCGGGCTGGTGCGTGCCGGTCTGGTCCGCACCGTCCGCACGCCCGAGTTCGAGGGCGTCACCTTCCACGAGGTGCTCTGCAAGAGCGCCCTCAACCGGGTGCCCGAGGAATCGGCGCTGCCGTTCCGCTGGACCATCAACCCCGCGCGCGGGTGCTCGCACGCGTGCCGCTACTGCTTCGCCCGGCCGACCCACGAGTACCTCGACCTCGATGCGGGCCGCGACTTCGACTCGCAGATCGTGGTCAAGACCAACATCGTCTCGGTGCTGCGCAAGGAACTCGCCCGCGCCTCGTGGAAACGTGACCCGGTCGCCCTGGGCACCAACACCGACCCGTACCAGCGCGCGGAGGGTCGCTACGAGCTCATGCCGGGCATCATCCGGGCGCTCACCGAGTCCGGCACCTCGTTCTCGATTCTGACAAAGGGCACGCTGCTGCGACGGGATCTGCCGCTGCTGACCCTCGCCGCTCAGCAGGTGAACGTGCAGGTGAGTGTCAGTCTCGCCTTTCACGACGAGGATCTGCAGAAGTCCCTCGAGCCGGGGGCGCCGTCACCGCGCGCTCGCCTCGACATGATCCGGGCCATCACGGACGCGGGTCTGTCGTGCCACGTGCTCATCGCGCCCGTCATCCCGTTCCTGACCGACAGTCCCAAACACCTCGGCGCCCTGATGGCGGCCCTGGAAGAGGCGGGCGCGACCGGTGTGACCGCGCTGCCGATGCATCTGCGGTCCAGCACCAAGGAGTGGTTCATGAGCTGGCTCGCCGAGCATCATCCGGCTCTCGTGCGCCGCTACCGGGTGCTCTACGGACGCGGGGCGTACGTCAGCCCCGAGTACAAGCAGTGGCTCCGCGACAAGGTGGAACCGTTGCGGGAGAAGCACTCTCTGACGGTGCTCGATCCGGCCGGTGCGCGGCGTGTGGCCAGGGCAGCTCCCGCGGAACCCGCTCCGGAACCAGCGATGACTCTGTTCTGAGCCGGTCGGTCAGAAGCCGGGGGTCACGCCGATGTGCTCGAGGTAGCGCCGCGCCGAGCGGACCACCGCGCCGTGAGCGTCCTCCTCGACGACCCGGTCCCACCACGCCCCGACGATGCGCTCGAAGGCCACGTTCTCGAGGAGGGCGACCGTCCGGCGGATCGTGTCGGGATGTTCGGGGATCAGGTTGGGGTAGCTGTACATGAACGAGACCCATCGGCGGTCGGACACCACCTGGACGATGTCCCCGGTGCACAGCGCGCCGCGGCCGTCGGTGCCCGGCCAGTGCAGCACCGAGCCGCCGGCGAAGTGCACCCGGGTGTTGATCAGCGTCCGCCCCGGCAGTATCTCCAGGGAGTCGCCCGACCACGTGCGGATGTTGCCGGCGCGGGGCAGCCACGCACGGTCGGACTCGTGCACGTAGATCGGCACGTCGCCGAAGGCCTCGCTCCACTCGACCATCGCGCTGTAGTAGTGCGGGTGGGACAGAGCGACGGCCGACACGCCGCCCAGTTCGGTGACACGGGCGATCGCGGCGTCGTCGATCGTGGTGATGCTGTCCCACAGCAGGTTTCCGCCGTCGCCGGGGACCAGCAGCGCGCGTTGGCCGATCGCGAAGGTCGGCTCGGTGCCGATGCCCCACAGGCCCGGGTACTCCTCGCGCACCACGGTCCGGTGCGACGCCGACACCTCGGCGACGGTGGTCCACCGCTGGCCGCCGCGTCCGACGTACTGGCGCTCGTCGGTGCAGATCGGGCACTCGTCCGGATCGACGCGGTCGAACTGCACGCCACACGTCTCACAGACCGGCAGCTCCGTGCGGGACGACATCAGCGGACGGACGACGGGTCGTTCAGATCCGACGCGTCGTAGGTGTTGCAGGCGGCGACAGCTCCCGTGCGGTAGCCGGCGTCGAACCACGCCTGTCGCTGGTCGGACGAGCCGTGGGTCCAGCCCTCCGGGTTCACGCGGCCCGTCGAGGCCTGCTGGATCCGGTCGTCGCCGACGGACGACGCGGCCGACAACGCGTCGGACACGTCCTGTTCGGTGAGCGGATCGAGCAGCGGCTCGGAACTGCCGGGTGCGGGAACGTCGTCGGCCTTGTTCGCCCACACGCCGGCGTAGCAGTCGGCCTGGAGCTCGGTGCGCACGGCGCCGGACTCGGGTCCGTTCGGGTCGGCCTGCGCCCGGCCGATGTCGCCCAGCTGGTTCTGGATGTGATGGCCGAACTCGTGGGCCACGACGTACTCCTGCGCGAGCGGGCCGCCGCTGGAACCGAACTGGTCGACGAGCACCTGGAAGAATCCGGTGTCGAAGTACGCGGTGGAGTCGGCGGGGCAGTAGAACGGGCCGACGTCGGACGTCGCGGCGCCGCACCCGGTGGAGACCTGACCGGAGAAGATGTCGACCTCGGGGCGCTCGTACGGCACGCCCGTCTGCGCCGCCAGCTCGGCGTCCCACACCTGATCGAGACTGTTCACGGTGGCCGTGACCCGGCAGTCGACATTCGCGTTGGCGTCGGCCCCGGTGTCGCAGTTCTCGATGGCGCCGCTGCCCGAGTCCTGCGACGTGGCCTCACCGCCGCCGAGCTGCCCGATCACCGACGACGGGTCGCCGCCGAGCAGCAGGGTGATCACCACGATGACGATGCCGCCGAGACCGCCGCCGACGGCGATGCCCTTGCCGCGGCCACCGGAGGACCGTCGAACCCGGGAGGAGTCGATCCTGGCGTCGGGGTCGAACGTCATGAGTCACCACTTTCGTCGGCGTGTGCGGCTCACAGCTTCGCACGTGGCCACCACCGACACAGCGCTGTTTCTCCCGGCGTCGGGGTGGGCTCGAATGGTCCGTAGGATCACCAGCTGTATTCGTCTACTTCTGGAAGGACTCCTGTGCTGCGCACGCACCTCGCCGGTTCGCTTCGAGCCGAGCACGCGGACCGACACGTCACCCTGACCGGTTGGGTCGCTCGACGGCGCGATCACGGCGGAGTCATCTTCATCGACCTGCGTGACGCCTCCGGAGTGGTCCAGGCCGTGTTCCGCGACGGTCCGGCGGCCGAGCAGTCGCACCGCCTGCGGTCGGAGTTCTGCGTCAAGATCACCGGCATCGTCGAGCTCCGCCCCGAGGGCAACCAGAACCACGAGATCCAGACGGGCGCCGTCGAGGTGAACGTGACCGAGCTGGAGGTATTGGGCGAGAGCGCGCCGCTGCCGTTCCAGCTGGACGAGACTCCGGGCGAGGAAGCGCGGCTCAAGTATCGCTACCTGGACCTGCGTCGCGCCGGACCCGGTCATGCGATCCGACTGCGCTCGAAGGTCAACGCGGCGGCACGGTCCGTCCTGGCCCACCACGAATTCGTCGAGGTGGAGACGCCCACGCTGACACGCTCGACCCCCGAGGGTGCCCGCGACTTCCTGGTTCCCGCGCGACTCCAGCCGGGAAGCTTCTACGCACTCCCGCAGAGCCCGCAGCTGTTCAAGCAGTTGCTCATGGTCGGCGGCATCGAGCGGTACTACCAGATCGCCCGCTGCTACCGGGACGAGGACTTCCGCGCCGACCGGCAGCCGGAGTTCACCCAGCTCGACGTCGAGATGAGCTTCGTCACGCAGGACGACGTCATCGTCCTCGCCGAGGAGATCCTCACCTCGCTGTGGAACCTGATCGGCCACGAGATCACCACACCCATCCCGCGCATGACCTACGCGGACGCGATGCGCCGCTTCGGTTCCGACAAGCCCGATCTCCGCTTCGGAGTCGAGCTCGTGGAGTGCACCGAGTACTTCGCCGAGACGCCGTTCCGCGTCTTCCAGGCGCCGTACGTCGGCGCCGTCGTCATGCCCGGCGGTGCGTCGCAGCCGCGTCGGCAGCTCGACGCGTGGCAGGACTGGGCGAAGCAGCGCGGCGCCAAGGGCCTCGCGTACGTCCTGGTCCAGGAGGACGGCACCCTCGGTGGTCCCGTCGCCAAGAACCTGTCGGACGCCGAGCGCGACGGACTCGCCGCCCACGTCGGCGCGAAGCCCGGTGACTGCGTCTTCTTCGCGGCCGGCCCCGCCAAGGCGCAGCGCGCACTGCTCGGTGCCGCCCGCGGTGAGATCGCCCGCAAGCAGGGCCTCATCGACGAGAACGAGTGGGCCTTCGTCTGGATCGTCGACGCGCCGCTGTTCGAGCCGACGTCCGATGCCACCGCCAGCGGCGACGTCGCCGTGGGTTCCGGCTCGTGGACCGCCGTGCACCACGCCTTCACCTCGCCGAAGCCAGAGTCGATGGACACCTTCGACACCGACCCCGGCAACGCCCTGGCTTACGCGTACGACATCGTCTGCAACGGCAACGAGATCGGCGGCGGCTCGATCCGTATCCACCGCAAGGACATCCAGGAGCGCGTCTTCGCGATCATGGGCATCGACGCGGAGCAGGCGCAGGAGAAGTTCGGCTTCCTCCTCGACGCCTTCGCCTTCGGTGCGCCGCCCCACGGCGGTATCGCTTTCGGCTGGGACCGCATCACGGCCCTGCTGGCCGGAGTGGACTCCATCCGTGAGGTCATCGCATTCCCGAAGTCGGGCGGCGGCGTCGATCCGCTGACCGACGCGCCGGCTCCGATCACCCCGGCGCAGCGCAAGGAGTCGGGTATCGACGCGAAGCCGGTTCCTCGTCAGACGCCGGGTGGCGCATCGGGCGAGAAGCCCGCGTCGGAGGGCCCCACGACCTAGGGTCGAGGCGTCGCCGGTCACGCGTCGACGACGCGCGGACGGAGAGTGCATGCAGAACCTCAGGGTGGTCAGTCCGGCGGACCGGACCGACGAGGTGCTCCGGGTGCTCGACGAGACTCCCGGCGTCGCTCACGTCGTCGTTCTGCGCGGTGCCGCCGTGCGCCCGGAGGGCGACGTCGTGGACGCCGTCGTCGTGCGGGAGTGCGCGAATCAGGTTCTCGACGGTCTGCGTTCGCTGCGCCTGACCCACGACGGAGCCATCACCATGCAACCCGTGGAGACGGTGCTGTCGGACGCGGCGCGCACCGCGGAACAGGACGCGCCCGGTGACCCGGACGACTCGATCGTCTGGGACGAACTGGTCGGACGTACGCGGGAGGAATCGTCCCTCACCCTGACGTTCGTCGCCTTCCTGACCATCGCGCTGCTGCTGGCGGCCATCGGCGTCGTGACCGACTCGCCGGTCACCATCGTCGGTGCGATGGTGGTGGGACCCGAGTTCGGTCCGCTGGCAGCGCTGTCGGTCGGCCTCGTGCGTCGTCAGCGATCACTGATCCGTCGATCGTTGCTGGCGCTGCTCGTGGGTTTCCCGACCGCGATGGTCATCACGGCGCTGGGGGCGTTCGGGGCCGAGGCCCTCGGATGGATCCGACCGGAGGCGATGGACGACCTGCAGCAGGTCGACTTCATCTACCAGGTGGGTCCGTTCTCTCTCGTCGTGGCTCTGCTCGCCGGCGCCGCCGGCATGCTCGCGCTCGTGTCGGCGAAATCGGCCGCCCTGGTCGGGGTCTTCATCTCCGTGACCACCGTTCCGGCAGCAGGTTTCGCCGTCGTCGCGGCCACGGTGGGGAGCTGGCGCATCGCCGCTCTGTCCGCAGGACAGCTGGGTATCAACCTCCTCGGCATCGTCGTCGCGGCGACCTTCGTGCTCTCCCTGCACCGGCGATCGGCTCGGGCACAGGCGGACAGGTAGATTTCTCGCGGACGTGCGCCGAGCGCGGTGCCGGTCGTCTGCGGAGGGGGAGTTGCGTGCAGCAGGGTGAGGCCACATCTCCCGTGCTCGCGGCGTACCTCGACGAGATCCGTCCGGACGGCCACGACGACCTCGTGGAGAACGCCGTCGACGGTGGTCCGCGGCTACGAGAGCGCTGGGCGGCCCTCCCCGGCGCCGAGGACGTGACCCCGGCTGATCTCGCCGCCGCACAGTTGCGCGTGGGCCGTCTGGTGGACGACTCCGGCATCACCTACAACGACACGGCGGACGCGTCGTCCGAATCGCCGTCGTCGACGCAGTCCGGTGCGCGGTGGGAGCTCGACGTGGTGCCGACGGTGGTGTCGGCGCCGGACTGGGACCGGCTCGAGGCCGGCATGCTGCAACGCTCGCGCATCCTCGACGCGGTGCTCACCGATCTGTACGGCGAGCGCACCCTGATCCGCCGCGGTCTGCTGCCGCCGGAGATCGTCTTCCGGCATCGCGGCTATCTCCGAGCCGCGCACGGCATCACCATCCCCGGCCCACATCAGCTGTTCTTCCACGCGGCGGACATCGCCCGATGCACCGACGGCGAGTTCCGAGTCCTCTCCGACCGCACTCAGGCACCGTCGGGCGCCGGCTACGCCCTGGCGGACCGGTCGATCGTCGCGCGTGCGGTACCGGCTGTCTTCGGCCGGGTGGCGCCCCGTCCCGCGAGCACCTACGTCGGTGCGATGCGCGTGGCCCTCGTCGAGGTGGCGCCGGCCGCCGCCGAGAACCCGCTCGTGGTGGTGCTCAGTCCCGGTGTCTGGTCGGAGACGGCGTTCGACCAGGCGCATCTCGCCTCGGTGCTCGGATTCCCCTTGGTCGAGTCCGCTGATCTGGTCGTCCGCGACGGCGCCCTGTGGATGCGCTCGCTCGGCACCCTGCGCCGCGTCGACGTCGTGGTGCGCCGTGTCGACGACGACTACGTGGATCCGCTCGATCTGCGCCCCGAGTCACGCCTCGGGGTCGTGGGACTGCTCGAGGTCGCGCGGCGCGGAGCCGTCACCGTGGTCAACACGATCGGCAGCGGCGTCCTCGAGAACGCGGCGCTGTTCGGACGGCTGCCGGAGCTGGGCCGGGCGCTGCTCGGGGAGGAGCCCCTGCTCGACTCGGTCCACGCCTTCTGGGCGGGGGATCCACACGGCCTGTCGCACATCGTCTCTCGTATCGGTTCGCTCGTGGTGTACGCGATCGGTTCGCACGAGAGCGTCGTCGGTCCCGCGCTGTCCATGCGCGAACGGGACGAGCTGGTGCGGCGGATCGGGGCGGACCCGACGGGGTGGGCGGCGCGGGCGATACCGGACCTGGCGACGTCGCCCGTCGGGCCGGTCGGTCATCGCCGGCACGACGCCGCCGTGTTGCCGAGGCCCGTCGGCATCCGACTGTTCGACGTGGCCGGGCACCGGGGCTACACCCCGATGACGGGCGGTCTCGCCCAGGTGTTGGTCACGGATCCGCCGTCGGAGCCCATGGCCACGACCGCTGCCAAGGACGTGTGGGTGCTGGCCCAGCGTCGCGGCCGGTCGGATCAGCCGGACGTGTCGAGCGCCGTCGACGCACCGCGTCCGATGGGTGGACGCCGTCCCCGTGTCATCGACTCGGTGAGTACGCCGCGTGTGCTCGACGACCTGTACTGGATGGGTCGCTACGGCGAGCGTGCCGAGGCGACGGCCCGCCTGCTGGTGGCCGCGAACCAGATGGTCCGCGATCATCGCGGCGAGACGCCGTTCGGGGAGCAGGCGCGGTCCGACACGGACGTCGCCCTCGCCGTGGTGCTCGACGCGGTGACCGCGGTGACCGCGACGGCGCCGGGGTTCCGCGCCGCGACCACGCGGTCGGACCTGCTCGCGGAGTTCCGGTCGCTGACGGTGCGGACGCGGCGCACCGGTTCGCTCGCGCACGCCGTGGCGGCGTTGCAGACGTGTGCCCGCGCGGTGCGGGATCAGCTGGGCGAGGACACCTGGGCGGTGTTCAACCGGCTCGACACCGCGCTCGCCGAGTGTGCGGCGTCGCCGGTGTCCGACGAGGCGGGGCTCTGGTCGACGCAGAGCCGTGTCGTGGGGTCGATGCTCGCCGTCGCCGGTCTGTCGGCCGAGTCGATGGTGCACGATCCGGGCTGGTTCCTCATGGACACGGGCAAGCGCATCGAGCGCGCTCTGCAGATCACCGCCCTGCTCGCCGAGACCGTGGGCACCGCGCGCCCACCGGCCGTCGAGCAGGCCGTGCTCGGGGCGGTGCTGAACGCCGCCGACTCGTCGGTCACCTACCGGCGCCGCTATCGCGGTGCTCCCGAGGTGGGCGCCGTGGCCGAGCTCGTGCTCTTCGACGGCGGCAACCCGCGCTCGGTCATCCACTCGGTGGAACGAGCAGCGGTGAACCTGGCGTCGCTGCCCGGGTCGACGGGGACCTCCCGCACCGATCGGGCGCTCGAGCGCATCGTCGCGACGCTGCGCCGAGTGGACCCGTCCGATCTCGAGGACGTCGACTCCACCGGGACCCGATCGGAGTTCGACGACGTCGTCCGGTCGGTGCACACCGATCTGCTCGACCTCTCCGAGTCGATCACCGCGGCGCACCTGACGCTGCCCGGCGGCACGCAGCCGTTGTGGGGACGCGGCGGCGGACGGGTGTTGTCGTGACCGATCACGAGGGTGCGCGGTGGTACGCCATCACCCACCGCACCGAGTACGTCTATCAGGGCACCGTGTCGTCGTCGTACGGCCGCGGCCACCTCTTCCCGCGCTCGACCTCGGAGCAGCGGTGTCTCGACGCCTCCGTCACCGTGACGCCGACGCCGACCGACCGGTCCACCGGTGTCGACCTCTTCGGGAACGAGGACGTCTACTTCCACGTCACCACCGATCACGACCGGTTGTGCGTGACCGCGCGCGCCCTGGTCGCCGTGGACCCTCCCGACCCCGCTCGCCTCACCACCCGGGCTGCGACGACGGCGTGGGAGAGTGCTCGTCCCACCGGGGTCGACGGGGCCCTGGACGTCGACTTCGTGCTCGATCTCGTGCCACCGGAGATCACCGACGAGGTGCACGAGTACGCCGCGCTCTCGCTGACCGAGGGCCGCCCGTTGGTGGAGGCGGTGTTCGACCTCAACCACCGGATCCACACCGACTTCGCCTACCTGTCGGGGTCGACGACCATCTCGACGACCGTCGCGGACGTCCTCGCCGCCCGGACCGGTGTGTGTCAGGACTTCGCGCGGGTCGCCGTCGCGTGCCTGCGCTCGCACGGCCTCGCCGCGCGCTACGTCTCCGGCTACCTCGCGACTCGACCGCCGCCGGGCAAGGAACGCATGGTGGGTGTGGACGCCACCCACGCCTGGGCGGCGGTGCGGTCACCGGACGGCTCGTGGCTGGCCTTCGACCCGACCAACGACCAGTGGGTGGACGAGCGCTACGTGACGGTGGCGTGGGGCCGTGACTACGACGACGTCCCGCCGCTGCGCGGCATCATCTACACGGAGTCGGCGGGGAGCCGCATCGCCGTGTCGGTCGACGTCGCGCCGATCGTCCGAGCCGTCTGACCTCGGATCTTGCCTCTCGTGGGCACCGCGGTGCCAGCGGCGCCCCCGAGCTGTCGGGAGAGTGCGATAGGGTCGAGAAACCGCACAGCGAGCCCGTTTCATCGACTGTGGAGCGGGGAACCCGATCCTGCTCCGGCAGTACGCACACAGCATCACAGGCGGCCCTCACGGGCCGACGCGAGTACGGAAACGAGGAATGACCTGCCCGTTCACGAACGAGGTGGGTCGGACAATCGATGACGGCAATGTTGGCAGATCCGGTCACCGAAGCAGTGGCAGCAGCACGAGAACTCCTCACCAGACGCACGGGAGCATCGGTGACCCTGGTCGACCCGGTCGATCTCGGCGGCAGCGGGCGCACCGTGGTCATCCGTGTCCGGGTGGCCGAGAACCCGTTCCAGTTGCCCCGCACGCTCGTGATCAAGCAGGTCCGCGAGACGTCCACGGAGTCGGTGTCCCGCACGGGTCTCGGCGCCGGAGACCACACGGCGTTCCTGCGCGAAGCGGTCTCGTACCAGTTCGCCACCGCCCTCGCGACGCACACCCGTCCCGGTCCCTCCCTCATCGCGTACGACCTGAAGGAACGGCTCCTCGTCCTCAGTGACCTGGGGGACGCCGCGCCGTTCACCAGTCTGATCGCGAACCCGGATCCGTCGTCCGTCACCAACTCGCTCATGGCTCTGGCCCAGGCACTCGGGCGGATGCACGCCGCCACGTTCGGCCGCGAGGAGGATTTCGGGGCGCTCCTCGGTCGCGCCGGCGTCGCCGATTCTCGGGACGGGCTGGCCGATCAGGTCGCGGTGGCCCAGTCGGACGTCCCGGCGATGCTCGCCGCGGATCTCGGCATCGAGGTGCCGCCCGCGGTCGCCGCCGCCGTCGCCCGCGCGGCCAAACTCTTCGGTTCCGGCGGACACCGCGCCTTCAGTCCGTCGGACCTGTGCCCGGACAACATCATCGTCAACGACGAGGGCGTGCGATTCCTGGACTACGAGTGGGGAGGCTTCCGGGACGCCACTCTCGACGTGGCCTACACGCTCCTGTCCTACCCCGGCTGCCTGTGCCGTCTCGATCTCACGCCGGAACGCGCCGAGGCCATGGTCGATGCGTGGCGCGCCGAGGTGGTCGGAATCTGGCCGCACCTCGCCGACGATGACGTGCTGCACGCCAAGTTGCTGGACGCCCAGTTGGTGTGGGCCTGGCTCACGACGCACTGGTTCCTCCCCGACGACGACACCCGCAACGCCGCACTGCGTCGGCACCACCTCTCGGTGCCCCGCGCCGCCGCGCTGACCACGCGGTGGTCCATCCTCTCGGAGTACGCGCGCTTCGTCGGGCACCACGATCTCGCGGACTTCGCGGGCGATGTCCGGCAGGCACTCGCGGCGCGGTGGCCCGCCGCCGCGTCCTGACCGTCCGATGAGCGCCGACGACTCCCTCTTCGACGACGACACCGCTGCTTCCGACGGGGACGCGTTCGTCCCGTCCCCGCGTGCGAGCACACCGGGTGCGCCGCTGGCCGTGCGGATGCGTCCACGGTCGTTGGACGAGGTCGTGGGCCAGGGCCACCTCCTCACCCCGGGTGCCCCGCTGCGCCGCCTGGTGGAGGGGTCCGGGGCAGCGTCGGTCATGCTCTACGGCCCACCCGGCACCGGCAAGACCACGCTCGCGTCCCTGATCTCGGGTGCCACCGGCCGCAAGTTCGAGGCCCTGTCCGCGCTCTCCGCGGGCGTCAAGGACGTCCGGGCCGTGATCGACCTGGCGCGTCGCCGGCTGCTGAACAACGAGCAGACCGTGCTCTTCATCGACGAGGTGCACCGGTTCTCCAAGACCCAGCAGGACGCCCTGCTCGCCGCCGTCGAGAACCGGATCGTGCTGCTCGTCGCCGCGACGACGGAGAACCCGTCGTTCTCCGTCGTGTCGCCGCTGCTGTCACGGTCCCTGGTGCTGCAGCTCCGGTCGCTCACCGACGACGACATCCGCGAGGTTCTCACGCGGGCCCTGGCGGACGAGCGCGGTCTCGGCGGGTCGGTGACGGTGACCGACGAGGCGCTCGGACACCTCGTGCGGCTGGCCGGCGGTGACGCTCGACGGGGTCTGACAGCGCTCGAGGCGGCCGCCGACACTGCGGGTGCGGGCGGCACCGTGGATCTCGAGACCGTGGAGAAGAGTGTCGACCGAGCCGCGGTGCGGTACGACCGGGACGGTGACCAGCACTACGACGTCATCAGCGCGTTCATCAAGTCGATCCGCGGGTCCGACGTCGACGCGGCCATGCACTACCTCGCCCGGATGATCACCGCCGGTGAGGACGCACGCTTCATCGCCCGCAGGCTCGTGGTGCACGCCAGCGAGGACATCGGCATGGCCGACCCCACCGCGTTGCTGGTCGCGACGGCGGCGTCGCAGGCGGTGCAGACGATCGGGATGCCCGAGGCGCGGCTCGCCCTCGCCCAGGCCACCATCCACCTCGCCACCGCACCGAAGTCCGGTGCCGTCACCAGCGCGCTGTCCGCGGCGATGGCCGACATCGCGGCGGGGAAGGCAGGCGCCGTGCCGCCGCACCTGCGCGACGGGCACTACACGGGAGCCGCCTCACTGGGCAACGCGGTGGGCTACAAGTTTCCGCACGACGACCCCGACGGTGTGCTCGCCCAGCAGTACCCGCCGGACGAGCTGGTGGGCACCGACTACTACCGGCCCACCAACCACGGAGCGGAGCGAGACCTCGAGACGCGCGTCGGCAAGCTCCGCAGAATCGTGCGTGCTCTCGCGCGCTAGGGTGTTTCCGTGCAGACTCACGAGATTCGCCGTCGTTTCCTCGACCATTTCGAGAAGCTGGGACACACCTCCGTCCCCAGCGCCTCGCTGGTCCTCGACGACCCGAATCTGCTGTTCATCAATGCCGGCATGGTGCAGTTCGTCCCGTACTTCCTCGGGCAGCGCACCCCGCCGTTCGCGCGTGCCGTGAGTGTGCAGAAGTGTGTGCGCACCGGCGACATCGAGAACGTGGGCGTGACCACCCGCCACAACACTTTCTTCCAGATGGCCGGCAACTTCTCGTTCGGCGACTATTTCAAGCGCGAGGTCATCGGCTTCGCGTGGTCACTGCTCACCTCGTCCGTCGAGGACGGTGGCTACGGCTTCGATCCCGAGAGGATCTGGGCCACAGCGTATCTCGACGACGACGAGGCCATCCAGATCTGGAAGGACGTCGCCGGTCTGCCCGACGAGCGCATCCAGCGCCGAGGCATGGCCGACAACTACTGGTCCATGGGCATTCCCGGACCCTGCGGGCCGTGCTCGGAGATCTACTACGACCGCGGACCCGAGTTCGGCAAGGAGGGCGGTCCGGAGGCGGACGAGGACCGCTACATCGAGATCTGGAATCTCGTGTTCATGCAGAACGAGCGCGGACAGGGGACGTCGAAGGACGACTTCGAGATCCTGGGGCCGTTGCCGCGCAAGAACATCGACACCGGTATGGGTGTCGAGCGCGTGGCGTTCCTGCTGCAGGACGTCGACAACGTCTACGAGACCGATCTGGTCCGTCCCGTCATCACCGAGGCCGAGGCACTGTCCGGCCGTCGGTACGGGGAGAACCACGACGCGGACGTACGGTTCCGCGTCATCGCCGATCACGCCCGCACCGCGGTCATGCTCATCGCCGACGGCGTGACGCCGGGCAACGACGGCCGTGGCTACGTGCTGCGGCGTCTGCTGCGCCGGATCGTGCGCAGCGCACGCCTGCTCGGTGCCGAGGACCCCTCGATGGCGCGGTTCGTCACGGTCGTCCGCGACACGATGGCCGAGTCGTACCCGGAACTGGTCGAGGACTTCGCGCGCATCGAGTCCGTCGCCGTCGGCGAGGAGAAGGCGTTCCTCGCGACCCTCACGTCCGGATCGCGCCTTTTCGACAACGCTGCTCAGGCCGTGACCGCGTCCGGCGGCACCCGCATCAGCGGTGACGAGGCCTTCGTCCTGCACGACACGTACGGCTTTCCCATCGACCTCACACTCGAGATGGCGGCCGAGGCGGGCCTGCAGGTCGACGAGGCCGGATTCCGCACGCTCATGGCGGAGCAGCGTAACCGTGCGAAGGCCGATGCGCAGTCGCGCAAGCACGCGCACACCGACCTGACGGTGTACAAGGAGTTCGTCGACCGTGGTCCCACCGAGTTCACCGGTTTCGACGAGCTGGACAGCGAGGCAACGGTTCTCGCGATCATCGCCGGGGGCGTGCGGGTGCCCACCGCCGCTGCGGGGGAGAAGGTCGAGGTCATCCTCGACCGCAGCCCGCTGTACGCCGAGTCCGGCGGACAGCTCGCGGACATCGGCACCCTCACGGGCCCGGGACTGAGTGTCACCGTGGGCGACGTGCAGAAGATCGCGAAGACCGTGTGGGTGCACAAGGTCACCGTCGACGAGGGGCAGCTCACCGAGGGCGACGTCGTCACCGCGCACGTCGACCAGCAGTGGCGCCGCGGCGCCACCCAGGGACACTCCGGCACGCACATGGTGCACGCCGCACTCCGCCAGATCCTGGGCCCGAACGCGGTACAGGCCGGATCGCTGAACAAGCCCGGCTACCTGCGGTTCGACTTCACGTACCAGGGTGCGCTGTCGGAGTCGCAGCGCGAGGACATCGAGTCCGTCACCAACGACGCCGTCGCGTCCGACTTCGCGGTCAACACCTTCGTCACCGATCTCGACGACGCCAAGGCCATGGGGGCGATGGCGCTGTTCGGTGAGAACTACGGCGACGAGGTCCGGGTCGTGGAGATCGGCGGACCGTTCTCGATGGAACTGTGCGGCGGCACCCACGTCCAGCACTCGTCGCAGATCGGCCCGGTGACGCTCCTCGGAGAGTCGTCGGTCGGGTCGGGCGTGCGACGCGTCGAGGCCTTCGTCGGCCTCGACTCGTACAAGTACCTCGCCAAGGAGCGGGCGCTGCTCGCCGGTGTCGCCTCGTCGCTCAAGGTGCCCACCGACGAGGTGCCCGCGCGGATCGAGAACCTCGTCGAACGGCTCCGCGTCGCCGAGAAGGAGCTCGAGGCCACTCGCGCCGCCGCCGTGCTCTCGTCCGCCGGGTCCTACGTCGACACGGCGCGCCGGGTCGGGTCGCTGCTCGTCGTCGCGGAGCCCGCGCCGGCCGGCGTCGGTGCCGCGGATCTGCGCACCCTCGTCGGCGACGTTCGCGGCCGGTTCGGCACGCAGCCCGCGGTGGTGGCGCTGTTCGGAGACGTCGACGGCAAGGTGCCGTTCGTCGTGTCGTTGACCAAGGCCGCGCAGGAACTCGGCGTGAAGGCCGGTGAACTGGTGGGTGCCTTCGGTCCGAGCATCGGCGGCCGCGGCGGTGGCAAGGCCGACACCGCGCAGGGAGCCGGGTCCGACGCGTCGGGTATTCCGGCGGCGATCGAGGCTCTGCTCGGTCGCGTCACCGAGATCGCCGGGAACTCCTGACGGTGGCCGCCGGCAGCTCCGCGCCCGACCGGCCGGGCGCCGACGACCCGGGGCGGGGGCGGCGGCTCGCGATCGACGTCGGGAGCGTGCGCGTCGGGGTGGCGTCCTCCGATCCCGACGGCACCCTCGCCACACCCGTCGAGACGGTCCCGCGCGCGGCGAAGACACACACCGACTCGGCCGACGTCCAGCGGATCGTCGCGCTCGCCGAGGAGTACGAGGCCGTCGAGATCATCGTCGGTCTGCCGCGCACGCTGCGCGGCGAGCGCGGAACCGCCGCCACGCTGGCTGTCCGTTTCGCCCGAGTCCTGCACCGTGCGCTGCCCGGCGTGCCGGTGCGGCTGTCCGACGAACGCTTGACTACGGTGAGTGCCGCGCGTGGTCTTCGAGACAGCGGCGTCCGCGCGAGAGACCAACGGTCGATGATCGACCAGGCGGCGGCGGTCGCCATCCTGCAAGGGTGGCTCGACGAGCGCCGCAGTGTCCTGGCGCGAGAGATGGTCGCCCAGGCGAACGAGGAGGGGGCAACGGTGCCCGAGAATCACGGTCCGGAGCAGGACACACCGGGGACGACCCCGTGACGGACGACGGTCGTGGACAGCGGCCCGGCCGACGCGACGAGTGGGACACCGACGAGCTGAATCTCCCGGTCGACGACCTGCGCCGTCAGCCGCTCGCCGACGACCGCCGCGCCCGTCCTGCGCGAGTGGCGTCGGGTCCCGGTGACCGCCCGAGCCGCGCGAGCCGTGCGGACACCCGCCGCGACCGCGCCGCGGCCGGTCGCAAACGTCGCTCGCGCATCATCGGCGGACTCGGTGTGCTGGTCCTGGTCGGCCTCGTGGCCGTCGGAGGTGTGTGGGGAGTGTCGAAGTTCACCGGCGGCGGGGCCGCGGTCGCGGAGGACTACCCGGGTCCCGGCGGCGACGCCGTGGTGGTGCAGGTCGCCTCGGGCGACACCGCACAGGAGATCGCGACCGAGATGGCGGACAAGGACGTCACCGCCAGCTCGGCGGCCTTCTACGAGGCCGCGGTCCAGAACACCGCGATGACCTCCGTGCAGCCCGGTTTCTATCGGATGCGCTCGCAGATGGCGGCGGCCGACGCCGTCTCCGCACTGGTGGACCCGGCATCGCGAGTGGGCCAGATCCAGATCGCCGAGGGCCGTCAGCTGCACGACTCGACCGACGTGAACACCGGCGCCGTCCGCAAGGGCATCTACACGCTGATCTCCGAGGCCAGTTGTGCTGTCGGAGAGGGTCTTCCGTGCGTGACATACGACGACCTGAACCTCGCGGGTGCGGGGGACGATCCTTCCGCACTCGGTGTCGCCGACTGGGCGACCGACGCGGTACGGCAGGTGCCGGATCGCGATCGTCAGCTCGAGGGGCTCATCGCCGCGGGCACGTTCAACTTCGACCCCAGCGCCGCACCGACGGACATCCTGCGTCAGCTCGTGTCCGAGAGTGCTGGGATCTACGAGGACACCGGTCTTCTGGAGGCAGGCGCCTCCTCGGGTCTCGACCCGTACCAGGTGCTCGTGGCGTCGTCCCTCATCGAGCGCGAGGCGTTGCCGCAGGACTTCGCCAAGGTGGCGCGCGTCATCCTCAACCGTCTCGCCATCGGGCAGCGTCTGGAATTCGACTCGACGGTCAACTACTCGCTGGACACCACCGAGGTGGCCACCACCGACGCTGACCGTGCGAACGTCACGCCGTGGAACACGTACGCCAAGGAGGGTCTGCCGGCGACGCCGATCTGCTCTCCCGGTGTGGCAGCGGTGCAGGCCGCCGAGGCTCCCGAGCCCGGCAACTGGCTCTACTTCGTCACCATCAATGCCGCCGGTGAGACGCTCTTCACCGACGACTACCAGGTGCACTTGGACAACATCACGAAGGTCGAGGGCGGGTTCCTCGACAGCGGCCGGTGACGTCCGTCTCCGACGCCTCGTCGACGAGGCGCGCGGCCGTTCTGGGGTCGCCGGTGGCGCACTCGCGTTCACCTGTCCTGCACGCGGCGGCGTACCGGGAGCTCGGGCTCACCGGGTGGACCTACGAGCGGGTGGAGTGCACCGCGGAACGGCTTCCGGAGTTCGTGGACGGCCTCGGACCCGAGTGGGTGGGACTGTCGGTGACGATGCCGGGCAAGTTCGCGGCTCTGGCCTGTGCGACCGAACGAACGCAGCGCGCAATCGCTGTGGGCTCGGCGAACACCCTGGTACGCACCGACTCGGGCTGGCGCGCCGACTGCACCGACGTCGACGGTGTCACGGGCGCCCTCGGCACGGTCGGTGTCCGTGACCTGTCGGGAGCGTCGGTGGTCGTCGTCGGGGCGGGCGGAACGTCCCGCCCGGCGCTCGTCGCTCTGCGTGATCTCGGGGCGAGTGCGGTCACCGTCGTCTCGCGGGACGAGGAGCGGGCGGAGGGAGCTCTGGTCTGTGCTCGCGACGCCGGTCTCACCGCCCGGTGGAGTGCACCGGACGACGACGCGCTGCCGCGAGCGGTCGCGGACGCGGCAGCCGTGGTGTCCACCGTCCCGCCCGAGGGCGGCGCGGCGATGATCGACGCACTGCGCGGGACGCGCGTGCTGCTGGACGCGATCTACCACCCGTGGCCCACGCCGCTGGCCGCCGCGGTCGAGGAGTCCGGCGGCGTCGTCGTCGGCGGCCTCGCGATGCTGCTGCACCAGGCCTTCGGTCAGGTGGAGCAGTTCACCGGTATGCCTGCCCCGCGTGCTGCGATGGAGCGGGCTCTGCGGGAGTCCTGACCATCCCCGGGTGCGCCGTCGTCCCCGGGCGGGTCGCCGCGGCACGGATCATGGGAGTCACCGGTGCCACCGTGACTGCATGACCGTCCTCCTCGGATCCGCGCTGTGTTGCCTCGCTCTTCTCACCGTCGGTCGGTGGGTGACGCCGACGGTGCCCGACCTGCTCGCGGCCGCCGTCGTCGGTGCCGCGCTCGGCGCGGTCACCACCGACGTGGCGATCCTCGCGGTCGGGGCGTGGTCCTGTGCCGTCGCGCTCGTCGACCTGGTCCGTCACCGCCTGCCGGACGATCTGACGCTGCCCGCCGCGGGTGCGGTGCTCCTGGCAGCCGCCCACCAGGGTGGGGGCGAGTCGGCGCTCCTCGGCGGCCTGGCTCTGGCCGGTGTCCACCTCGTCGGGTCGGTGGCGTCACCCGGATCGATCGGAGGCGGCGACGTCAAGCTGTGTCTCGCACTCGGGGGACTGGGCGCGGTCTCGGGGCCGTCCGTGTGGACCGTGGCCGCCGTGCTGGCACCGACGACGACGCTGGTGCTGGCGGCGATGACGGGACGAACCGGGGGAGCGGCGGGGATTCCGCACGGACCCGCTCTGTGTGCGGCGACCCTGGTGGCGTGGGTGAACGCCGGGACGTGAAAAGATCGATCCGTGTTGCGATGGATCACTGCCGGAGAATCTCACGGCCCTGCCCTGGTTTCCATTCTCGAGGGCATGGTGGCCGGAGTCGAGGTGACCTCCGAGGACATCGGAGCTCAGCTCGCCCGACGACGCCTGGGCTACGGCCGCGGCGCCCGCATGAAGTTCGAGGCCGACAAGGTCACCGTCATCGGCGGTGTCCGGCACGGCTCGACGCTCGGCGGTCCCGTCGCCATCGAGATCGGCAACACGGAGTGGCCGAAGTGGGAGACCGTCATGGCGGCCGACCCGGTCGATCCCGCCGTGCTCGCCGACCTCGCGCGCAATGCGCCCCTGACCCGTCCGCGCCCCGGCCACGCCGACTACTCGGGCATGCTCAAGTACGGCTTCGACGACGCCCGGCCCGTGCTCGAGCGCGCCAGCGCACGGGAGACCGCCGCCCGCGTCGCGGTCGGCACCGTCGCGCGACAGTTCCTGAAACAGGTCCTCGGCGTCGACGTCCTGTCGCACGTCATCTCGATCGGCGCGTCCGACCCGTACGAGGGCCCGGAGCCGTCGGCGGGAGACATCGAGGCGATCGACGCCAGCCCCGTGCGGGCGTTCGACGCCGTGGCCGAGCAGTCCATGATCACCGAGATCGAAGCGGCCAAGCGCGACGGGGACACCCTCGGCGGCATCGTCGAGGTGGTCGTCCACGGCCTTCCCGTGGGACTCGGCTCGTTCGTCACCGGCGACAGCAAGCTCGACGCGCAGCTCGCCGCGGCACTCATGGGCATCCAGGCCATCAAGGGTGTCGAGGTCGGCGACGGGTTCGAGACCGCACGCCGCCGCGGCAGCGCCGCCCACGACGAGATCCTCCCCGGCCCGGACGGGATCGTCCGCACCACCAACCGCGCCGGCGGCATCGAGGGCGGCATGACCAACGGCGCCCCGCTGCGGGTGCGCGCGGCCATGAAGCCCATCTCCACGGTTCCGCGTGCCCTGGCGACGGTGGACATGTCCACCGGCGAGGGTGCGGTGGCCATCCACCAGCGCAGCGACGTCTGCGCCGTGCCGGCCGCGGGGGTCGTCGCGGAGACCATGGTGGCTCTGGTGCTCGCCCGCGCCACGCTGGAGAAGTTCGGAGGCGACTCCGTCGCCGAGACCGCCGGCAACGTGCGCCGCTACGTGGAGAACGCGCAAGCCCGTCCGCCGCGATGACCGGGCAGGCCGGAGGCCGGTCGCAGGATGCCGGGCAGGCCGGGGCGGGGCAGGCCGGGGAGGTTTCCGGTCCGCCGCGCGCGGTGCTGATCGGGCCACCCGGCGCCGGGAAGTCCACCATCGGCCGACGGCTGGCTCAGGCCCTGGGCACGCAGGTGTACGACACGGACGTGGCCATCGAGAAGGACACCGGCCGCACCATCCCGCAGATCTTCGCCGAGAGCGGTGAGGCGGAGTTCCGTGCCATCGAGGAGCGCATCGTGCTCGATGCGCTGCGCACGTATCCGGGCATCGTGTCCCTGGGCGGTGGGGCGATCCTGTCCTCGCGCACTCGTGCGGCGCTCCGCGGTCACACCGTCGTCTACCTCGAGATCAGTGTCGGCGAGGGCCTCCGGCGCACCGGTGCGACCACTGCCAACGCTTCGCGACCCCTCTTGGCCAGCTCGGACCCGCGGGCGAAGTACCGCGAACTGATGCGCACTCGGCGACCCCTGTACCGCGAGGTGTCCACCATCCGTGTCCGCACGGACGGCCGCAGCCCTGCTCGCGTCGTCACCGCTGTGCTCGGCCGTCTCGGCGTCGCTCCCGCCGACCGCGTCCCCGCGCCGGCCGCACCACCGCAGCGGACCTCGCCGCGGCGCCGGATCCGGCGCAAGGGCGGACGTCCGATCCCCACCGATCCGGGACCGTTGCCGCGGCAGTCGGCACCACGGACCGGCCGTACCCGACCACCGCAGGATCCACCCCCAGCACAGGAGACGCTCTCGTGACAGAACCTGTTCGTATCGACGTCCGGACGGCGAACCCGTACCCCGTGATCATCGGTCGCGGTCTGCTCACCGACCTGGTGGAGCAGCTCGCGGGCACGCGCACCGTCGCGATCTTCCATCAGCCTCCGCTCGCCGAGACCGCTGAGGCCGTCCGAGCAGCACTGGCGGACAACGGGATCGACGCACACCGCATCGAGATCCCCGATGCCGAGGACGGCAAGGAACTGGCCGTCGCCGGCTTCTGTTGGGAGGTGCTCGGCCGCATCGGTCTGACGCGGAGCGACGCCGTGGTCAGCCTGGGCGGCGGCGCGGCCACCGATCTCGCCGGCTTCGTCGCGGCCACCTGGATGCGCGGCGTCCGCATCGTGCACGTGCCCACCACGCTGCTCGCCATGGTCGACGCGGCCGTGGGAGGCAAGACCGGCATCAACACCGACGCCGGGAAGAACCTCGTCGGTGCCTTCCACGAGCCTGCCGCCGTCCTGGTGGACCTGGCGACCCTCGAGACGGTGCCGCACAACGAGATCGTGGCCGGGCTCGCCGAGGTGATCAAGACCGGATTCATCGCCGACCCGGTCATTCTCGACCTCATCGAGGCGGATCCCGCTGCCGCGCTGGACCCGACGGGCGAGGTGTTGCCCGAGCTGATCCGGCGCTCCATCGAGGTGAAGGCTCGGGTCGTCGCGGCCGATCTCCGGGAATCCGATCTTCGCGAGATCCTGAACTACGGCCACACCCTGGGACACGCGATCGAGCGCCGCGAGAAGTACAAGTGGCGCCACGGCGCCGCGGTCTCCGTGGGTCTGGTGTTCGCCGCCGAGCTCGGACGTCTCGCGGGGCGACTGTCGGACGATGTCGCCGACCGGCACCGCAGCATCCTGCAGGCGGTGGGACTGCCCGTCAGTTACGACGCGGACGCGTTCGCCCATCTGCTGTCGGGCATGCAGACGGACAAGAAGAACCGCAACGGGCTGCTGCGCTTCGTCGTGCTGGACGGACTGGCCAAGCCGGGCCGCCTCGAAGGACCGGATCCGGCGCTGCTGGCCGCCGCGTACTCCGCGGTGGCGCGTGAGGAGCCGACGACGGGGTCGTCGATCTTCCTCTGACGACGGGGTCGGTCAGGAGGAGCGGTCGCCCTTCGCGAGGTTCGGGCGCGGATCGGAGTCCCGGACCGGCGCGAAGACCTCGGTGTCGGCGTCCGACTCGCCCCGTGCGGGTGCTCCGGAGGTGACGCGGTCACGCTCGGTCGCGTCCTCCTTCTTGCCCGGCCGCAGGTCCTCCTGCTTGTCGTCGCCGCGTCCGGCCAGCCAACGGCCCACCGTGACGGCGATGACCGTGGGGATGAAGACGAGCAGAATCGTGAACGCCGCGCCGGAGGTGACCTCGAAGAAGAGGGAGTTGCTGCTCACCGCGAGGTTCGCCACCGCCGAGAACACCCAGCAGACGAGCCCGGCGAGAACACCGGCCACGACCGACGCCTTCAGCCACAGCATCGTGAAATCGGTCCGGCCCTCGCCGTGGTCACCGCGGCGGTGCGCGTTGATCCCGTCGATTCCGCCCCACACGACGGCCACGAGAACGACGGCGGCCAGCGTGATCATGCGCAACACGGACCCTTGCGCGGGCCAGGCGGAGACCGCCAGCGCGAGCAGCACTCGTGCCACCACATGAACCAGCGCCATCCCCACACCGCGAACCACCCACCCAGTCATGCTGCACACAGTAATCACCCCGGTCGGTCGCGTGTGCTTCTGCCCACATATCCGGGTGCGGTGTCGTCGGGCGGACCGGTGTCGCCGGCCGTCGGTGACGGCGGCGGTAGGTTCGAGAGATGCCGTCCTCCGACCGCGCCGCACGGCGCGACGCTCTCAGAGAACTCGTCCGCGACCGGGAGGCCGACGCGCTCCTGGTGACCGATCTGCTCAACGTCCGGTACCTCACGGGGTTCACCGGTTCCAATGCCGCGCTGCTGCTGAGTGCGCACGACTCCGCCTCCGACGAGTCCGGCACCGTGGTGTGCACCGACGGTCGGTACGTGACGCAGGTGGCCGAGCAGGTGCCCGACCTCGCGGCGGTGATCGACCGCGCGGGCCCTGTTCGCCTGCTGCAGGACGCCGGCGGTGCGCGAGGCGGGCAGACCGTCGGATTCGAATCGCACGTCGTGTCCGTCGACGAGCATCAGGCATGGTCCGACGCCGCGTCCTCGCTCTCGCTCCAGCGCCTGCCGCGCCTGGTGGAGAAGCTGCGGATGATCAAGGACGAGAGCGAGATCGACGCGCTGCGACGCGCCTGCGGTGTCGCCGACGCCGCGCTGGCCGCGTTGATCGAGCGGGGCGGCATCAGCGCCGGCCGGACCGAGAAGCAGGTCGCGATCGATCTGGAGTTCCTCATGCTCGAGCTGGGAGCGCACGCCATCTCGTTCGAGACCATCGTGGCCGCGGGCGCACACTCGGCGGTGCCGCACCACCGCCCCACCGGTGCGGTGCTCGAGCAGGGTGACCTGGTGAAGCTGGACTTCGGCGCGGAGGTGGACGGGTACCACTCCGACATGACGCGTACCTACGTGCTGGGCACCCCCGCGGACTGGCAGCGCGAGCTGTACGCCCTCGTCGAACAGTCCCAGGCCGCCGGACGCGCCGCCGTCCTCCCCGGCGCCGACGTGCAGGCGGTGGACGGAGCGGCTCGCTCGGTCATCGTGGACGCGGGGCACGGGGACAAGTTCCTGCACGGACTCGGCCACGGCGTGGGACTCGAGATCCACGAAGCGCCGGGAATCGGTGCCACCGGCACCGGTACACTGCTCTGCGGTGCTGCGGTGACAGTCGAGCCCGGCGTGTACTTCTCCGGTCGCGGAGGCGTACGGATCGAGGACACGCTCATCGTTCGAGAGAACGAGCCGGAACTGCTGACGCTCACCAGCAAAGAGTTCACCGTTCTGTAGGCGAGGGCCTGCCGACCAGTGCTTGTCAGGCCCGGAGGCCGTGCGCGGCGTCCGGGTACCGAGAGACCGAGACGACAGTCGACGAGGAGACGCGAAGCAAGTGGCTTCCACCAGTGATTTCAAGAACGGACTCGTTCTCAACATCGAGAACCAGTTGTGGTCCATCATCGAGTTCCAGCACGTCAAGCCTGGTAAGGGACCGGCCTTCGTGCGCACCAAGCTCAAGAACGTCACGTCGGGCAAGGTCGTCGACAAAACCTTCAACGCGGGCGTCAAGGTCGAGACCGCGACGGTCGACCGACGCGATATGACGTACCTCTACCACGACGGTTCGGACTACGTCTTCATGGACGGCGACACCTTCGACCAGATCTCCGTCGCCGAGGCGACCATCGGCGAGGTCTCGCGCTTCCTGCTCGAGAACATGAAGGTCCAGGTGGCGATGCACGAGGGTCTGCCGCTGTACGTCGAGTTGCCGGTCACGGTCGAGCTGATCGTCCAGCACACCGATCCGGGTCTGCAGGGCGACCGCTCCACCGGTGGCACCAAGCCGGCGACCCTCGAGACGGGTGCCGAGATCAACGTGCCGCTCTTCATCAACACCGGCGACAAGCTCAAGGTGGACTCCCGCGACGGCAACTACCTCGGGCGCGTGAATTCCTGAGTGAGCGAGCCTTCCAAGAACCCTGCCGCACCGGGCAAGCCGGCGGCGAAGAAGCTCGGAGCACGGCACAAGGCGCGTAAGCGCGCCGTCGACTTCCTCTTCGAGGCCGAGGCTCGGGATCTCGATCCCGTGGTGCTCGCGACCGAGCGCGGCGAGCTGTCCGCTCACGAGGAGACGGTGGCGCCGGTCAACGCGTACACCACGACTCTCGTGACCGGAGTGGCCGAGAACCTCGACCGCGTCGACTCGGTCATCGGGGATCACCTGCACCAGTGGACTCTCGATCGTCTCCCCGCCGTCGACCGCGCGATCCTGCGCGTCGCGGTGTGGGAACTGCTCAACGCGGTCGACGTCCCGCCGGTGGTGGCCGTCGACGAGGCGGTCGAGCTGGCCAAGCAACTCTCCACCGACGACTCGCCGTCCTTCGTCAACGGGGTGCTGGGCCAGATCGTGCTCGTCGCACCCCAGGTGCGCGCCGCCGCGGCGGCGCGTCCGGCGGCGCAGAGCCGGCCCGTGACGGAGAACACCGCCGACGACGCCGTACCGCCCGCCTCGAGCTGAGTTCGAGCCCGGCGTGGTTGGTATAGTCACCGCGTCAGACATCCTTTAACGATCCGTCCAGTGAGGCGGAGAAGGAGGTCACCTGTTCTCGTGTCCTCAGACGAGCCCGGTACCCCCGGTCCAGCAGGCCAGTCCCGCGAGCTGTTGTCGTCGGCGGACGTCGGCCGCACCATCGCCCGGATGGCCCACCAGATCATCGAGAAGACCGCGTTCGGCTCGGCCGACGCCGCTCCGCTGGTTCTCGTGGGTATCCCCACTCGCGGTTCCACTCTCGCTACGCGCCTCGCGGCGCGGATCGAGGAGTACTCCGGACTCCGCCCGCCGGTCGGCTCTCTCGACATCACGCTCTACCGCGACGATCTGCGCAGCAAGCCCCATCGCGCGCTCGAGCGCACCTCGATGCCCGACACCGGTGTGGACGGCGCCCTCGTCGTGATCGTCGACGACGTGCTGTTCTCCGGCCGATCGGTGCGCGCCGCGCTCGACGCTCTCCGCGATCTCGGGCGTCCGCGGGCCGTGCAGCTCGCGGTGCTCATCGACCGCGGCCACCGCGAACTCCCGCTCCGCGCGGACTACGTGGGCAAGAACGTGCCGACCGCGCGCACCGAGGACGTCTCGGTGCTGCTCGACGAGCACGACGGTCGAGACGGGGTGGAGCTCTCGTGAGTGCCCGGCACCTGCTGTCGACGATGGACCTGAGCCGCGACGACGCCACCGACATCCTGGACGAGGCGGAGCGCTTCGAGCAGGCGCTGCTCGGCCGCGACGTGCGCAAACTCCCCACCCTGCGCGGCAAGACGGTCATGACCGTCTTCTACGAGAACTCGACGCGCACCCGGGTGTCGTTCGAGGTCGCGGGCAAGTGGATGAGCGCGGACGTCATCAACGTCAGCGCGAGCAGCTCCTCCGCGTCGAAGGGTGAGTCGCTGCGCGACACCGCCCTCACGCTGCGAGCGGCCGGCGCGGACGCCCTGATCGTGCGGCACCCCGCGTCCGGTGCGGCGCACCGCATCGCCCAGTGGACGGCCCTGTCCGACGGCTCGGGTCCGGCCGTGATCAACGCCGGCGACGGCACGCACGAGCATCCCACCCAGGCGCTGCTCGACGCGCTGACGCTGCGCCAGCGTCTCGGCGGAATCGAGGGCCGCCGCATCGCCATCGTCGGTGACGTCCTGCACAGCCGCGTCGCCCGGTCCAACGCGTTCCTGCTGGCCACGCTCGGTGCCGAGGTGGTGGTCGTCGCGCCGCGCACGCTGCTGCCGGTCGGCATCGAGACGTGGCCTGTCACCGTGGCACCGTCGCTCGACTCCGAGCTGCCGGCGCTCGACGCCGTCATGATGCTGCGCGTCCAGGCCGAACGCATGAACGGTGGCTTCTTCCCGTCGGCGCGGGAGTACTCCATCGGATACGGGTTGTCGCAGAAGCGGTTCGATCTGCTCCCCGACCACGCGGTGGTGCTGCACCCCGGTCCGATGCTCCGCGGCATGGAGATCGGCTTCTCGGTCGCCGACGCACCCGAGACCGCCGTCCTGCAACAAGTCCAGAATGGAGTGCACGTGCGTATGGCAGTGCTGTTCCGCCTGCTCATCGGGTCCGAGCCGACACCGGGACTCGCGCGATGAGCGGGACCGTGGTGCTGCGCTCGGTGCGCCCCTACGGCGAGGGTGATCCCGTGGACGTGGTGGTGTCGGGCGGTGTCATCGACGCGATCGGCGCGGACATCACCGTTCCCGACGGTGCCGAGATCGTGGACGGTGCCGGTGGCGTTCTGTTGCCCGGCTTCGTCGATCTGCACACCCATGTCCGGGAGCCGGGCCGCGAGGACACCGAGACCATCGAGACCGGTTCCGCCGCAGCAGCTCTCGGCGGATACACCGCCGTCTTCGCGATGGCGAACACCTCTCCGGTCGCGGACTCCGTGGTGGTCACCGACCACGTGTGGCGTCGCGGCCAGGAAATCGGGCTGGTCGACGTCCACCCCGTCGGCGCCGTCACCGTGGGCCTGCAGGGCAAGGCCCTGGCGGAGATGGCCACCATGAACGCCGGTGTCGGTGCGGTCCGGATGTTCTCGGACGACGGTCACTGCGTCGCCGACCCACTGCTGATGCGCCGTGCCCTCGAGTACGCGGCCGGCCTGGGAGTGCTCATCGCCCAGCACGCCGAGGAGCCGCGGCTCACCGAAGGTGCCGTCGCCCACGAGGGTCCGACCGCGGCGCGCCTGGGTCTCACCGGATGGCCCCGGTCCGCGGAGGAGTCCATCGTCGCCCGCGACGCGATCCTCGCGCGGGACGCGCGCAGCCGCGTCCACATCTGCCACGCCTCCACCGCCGGCACCGTGGAGCTCCTCGACTGGGCGAAGAAGCAGGGCATCGCCATCACGGCCGAGGTGACACCGCACCATCTGTTCCTGGACGACTCGCGTCTCGAGACCTACGACGCCGTGAACAAGGTGAACCCGCCGCTGCGGGAGGCCTCCGACGTCCAGGCACTCCGCGCGGCGTTGGCCTCGGGTGTCGTGGACTGCGTGGCCACCGATCACGCGCCGCACGCCGAGCAGGACAAGTGCTGCGAGTTCTCGCAGGCCCGGCCCGGCATGCTCGGTCTCGAGACCGCCCTGTCGGTGATCGTCACGACCATGGTGGAGACCGGTCTGCTCGACTGGCGCGGCGTCGCACGGGTCATGAGCGAGCGACCGGCGGAGATCGCCGGGCTCACCGACCAGGGTCGGCCCATCGCGGTCGGAGAGCCCGCCAACCTGACGATCGTCGACCCGGACGTCCGGTGGACCGTCGTCCCGAAGGATCTGGCCTCGCTGTCCGCCAACACCCCGTACGAGTCGCTCGAGCTGCCCGCGAAGGTCACCGCGACGCTGCTGCGCGGACGGATCACCAGCCGCGACGGAGTCGCGGCCGCGCCATCGGGAGGGATGAACTAGATGGACAGAGTGCTGTTGGTGGTCGGCTTCCTCGTGTTCTGGGTCGCCATGATCGGCCTGATCATCTGGGGCTGGAAGAACCGTCAGAAGCGTCAGGCCGACGCGATCGGAACCCTCCCGGCCGTGCCGGAGCAGCTCGGCGCCGTCGTCACCCCGGCCTGCACAGGTCTGTACGTGGGATCGACGTTGGCCCCGAGCTGGCAGAACCGGATCGCCGTGGGCGACATGGGCCATCGCGCCACCGGAACGCTGACGCGCTACGAGACGGGCATCCTGCTCGAGCGCACGGGGGAGTCCGACATCTGGATGCCCGCCGACTCGCTCCGCGCCGTGCGGACCGAGCGTGGCCTCGCCGGCAAGGTCATGACCAGGGACGGCCTGCTGGTCGTCCGCTGGGAACTGCCCACCGGCACCGAGATCGACACCGGCTTCCGAGCCGACGACAAGACGGTCTACCCGCAGTGGGTGGACGACACGAGCAGTGACGAGAAGGAGACCGCGTGAGCACCCAGGACGCCGCGGCACTGGTCCTCGAGGACGGGCGCATCTTCCGTGGCACCGCGTTCGGAGCCCGGGGTTCGACCCTGGGCGAGGCGGTGTTCTGCACCGGCATGACCGGCTACCAGGAGACGCTGACCGATCCGAGCTACCACCGCCAGATCGTGGTGGCCACGGCCCCGCAGATCGGCAACACCGGCTGGAACGGTGAGGACAACGAGTCCGTCGGACGCACCGGCGACGCCGACGACTCCCGTATGTGGGTCGCCGGGTTCGCTGTCCGCGACCCCAGCCGCCGCAGCTCGAGCTGGCGCTCGACCGGCACCCTGGGCGAGGAGATGGCGCGGCAGGACGTCGTCGGCATCGCCGAGATCGACACCCGCGCGCTGGTGCGGCACCTGCGCACCCGCGGGTCGATGAAGGCCGGCATCTTCTCCGGCGAGGCCCTCACCGACGTCGACGCGCTGATCGAGACCGTGCGCAGCCAGCCGAGCATGGTGGGTGCGGATCTGGCGGGCGAGGTGAGCACGACCGAGGGTTACACGGTCGACCCCGAGGGCGAGCCCCGGTACTCCGTCGTCGCGGTCGACCTCGGCATCAAGTCGAACACGCCACGCATGTTCGCGCAGAGGGGAATCCGGGTCCACGTGGTCCCCGCGAACGCCGACATCGACCAGGTGCGGGCACTCGGCGCGGACGGCGTGTTCCTGTCCAACGGACCGGGCGACCCGGCCACCGCGGACTCCGTGGTGCGGCTGACCGAGCAAGTGCTCGGTGACGGCACCCCGCTGTTCGGCATCTGCTTCGGTAACCAGATCCTCGGCCGCGCACTCGGCCGCTCCACCTACAAGATGACCTTCGGTCACCGGGGCATGAACATCCCGGTGATCGAACACGGCACGGGCCGCATCTCCATCACGGCCCAGAACCACGGGTTCGCGCTCGAGGGCGAGGCCGGCGAGGAGTTCGACACCCCGTTCGGCCGGGCGATCGTCAGCCACACGTGCGCGAACGACGGCACCGTCGAAGGTGTCCGCCTGCTCGACGACTCGGCGTTCTCGGTGCAGTACCACCCCGAGGCCGCGGCCGGTCCGCACGACGCCGAGTACCTCTTCGACCGTTTCCTGCAGCTCCTCGACAAGAAAGCCGGCCAGTAATGCCACGGCGCACAGACCTCCAGCACATCCTGGTCATCGGATCCGGACCGATCGTCATCGGTCAGGCCTGCGAGTTCGACTACTCCGGAACGCAGGCCTGCCGTGTGCTCCGCGAGGAGGGCCTGCGGGTCAGCCTCGTGAACTCGAACCCGGCGACAATCATGACGGACCCCGAGTTCGCGGACTCCACCTACGTCGAACCCATCACGGCGGAGTTCGTCGAGAAGGTCATCGCGAAGGAGAAGGCCGAGGGCCATCCCATCGATGCGGTGCTCGCCACCCTCGGCGGCCAGACGGCGCTCAACTGCGCGGTGGCGCTGCACGAGCAGGGGATCCTCGAGAAGTACGACGTCGAGCTCATCGGAGCCGACTTCGAGGCGATCCAGCGTGGTGAGGATCGCCAGAAGTTCAAGGACATCGTCGCGAAGGTCGGCGGCGAGAGTGCCCGGTCGCGTGTCTGTTACACGATGGCCGAGGTGCACGACACCGTTGCCGAACTCGGCCTGCCCGTCGTCATCCGGCCCAGCTTCACCATGGGCGGGCTCGGCTCCGGCATGGCGTACACGACCGAGGATCTCGAGCGTCTCGCCGGCGGCGGACTGGCCGCGTCGCCGTCCGCCAACGTGCTCATCGAGGAGTCCATCTACGGGTGGAAGGAGTACGAGCTCGAGCTGATGCGCGACAACCGCGACAACGTGGTGATCGTGTGTTCGATCGAGAACGTGGACCCGATGGGTGTGCACACGGGCGACTCCATGACGGTCGCTCCGGCGATGACGCTCACCGACCGCGAGTACCAGAAGATGCGCGATCTGGGCATCGCCATCCTCCGCGAGGTCGGCGTCGACACGGGCGGATGCAACATCCAGTTCGCGATCGATCCGAAGGACGGTCGTCTGATCGTCATCGAGATGAACCCGCGCGTCTCGCGGTCGAGTGCACTCGCCTCGAAGGCGACGGGATTCCCGATCGCCAAGATCGCGGCGAAGCTCGCGGTGGGGTACAGCCTCGACGAGATCGTCAACGACATCACGGGCGAGACACCGGCCTGTTTCGAGCCGACGTTGGACTACGTCGTCGTCAAGGCGCCGCGCTTCGCGTTCGAGAAGTTCCCGGGCGCCGACGCCACCCTCACGACGACGATGAAGTCGGTCGGCGAGGCGATGAGCCTGGGCCGCAACTTCACCGAGGCGCTCGGCAAGGTGCTGCGGTCGCTCGAGACCAAGGCCACCGGATTCTGGACCACGTCGGACGAGGTGCTGGCGGGGGACCGGGCGCACGATCTGCAGGCGGTGCTCGCCGACCTGAAGGTTCCCACCGAGGGACGCATCTACGACGCCGAGTTGGCGCTGCGCCTCGGCGGCACCGTCGAGGAGGTCGCCGCCGCGTCCGGTATCGACCCGTGGTTCATCGACGAGATCGCCGGTCTGGTGGAACTGCGGACCCGGCTGCTCGACGCTCCCGTCCTCGACGAGAACCTGCTGCGTCGGGCCAAGCACTCGGGCCTGTCCGATCGGCAGATCGCGGCACTGCGTCCCGAGCTCGCGGGCGAGGACGGGGTGCGCTCGCTGCGCCACCGGCTGGGAGTGCGGCCCGTCTTCAAGACCGTCGACACGTGCGCCGCGGAGTTCGAGGCGAAGACGCCGTACCACTACTCCACGTACGAGCTCGATCCCGGCGCGGAGACCGAGGTGGCCCCGCAGACCACGCTCGGCAAGGTGCTCATCCTGGGCTCCGGTCCCAACCGCATCGGCCAGGGCATCGAGTTCGACTACTCGTGCGTGCACGCGGCCACGACGCTCTCGGCCGCCGGCTACGAGACCGTGATGGTGAACTGCAACCCCGAGACCGTCTCCACCGACTACGACACGGCGGATCGTCTGTACTTCGAGCCGCTCACGTTCGAGGACGTGCTCGAGGTATACCTGGCGGAGAAGGAGTCGGGCGAGGGCGGACCCGGTGTCGTCGGTGTCCTCTGCCAGCTCGGTGGGCAGACGCCGCTCGGTCTCGCGCAGCGACTGCAGGACGCCGGTGTGCCGATCGTCGGCACGTCGCCCGAGGCGATCGACCTGGCGGAGGACCGCAAGGAGTTCGGTGAGGTGCTCGTCGCCGCCGGTCTGCCCGCGCCGAAGTTCGGCACGGCCACCACGTTCGACGGCGCGAAGCGCATCGCGAGCGAGATCGGCTACCCCGTGCTCGTGCGTCCGTCGTACGTGCTGGGCGGACGCGGCATGGAGATCGTCTACGACGAGGCGTCGCTGGACGACTACATCTCCCGCGCCACCGAGCTCACGCCGGAGCACCCCGTGCTGGTGGACCGGTTCCTCGAGGACGCGATCGAGATCGACGTCGACGCCCTGTGCGACGGCACCGAGGTCTACCTCGGCGGCGTCATGGAGCACATCGAGGAGGCGGGCATCCACTCCGGCGACTCCGCGTGCGCGCTGCCCCCGATCACGCTCGGCCGCACCGACATCGACGCGGTCCGCCGATCGACGGAGGCGCTCGCGTTCGGGATCGGGGTCCGCGGGCTGCTCAACGTGCAGTACGCCCTCAAGGACGACGTGCTCTACGTGCTCGAGGCCAACCCTCGTGCGAGCCGCACGGTGCCCTTCGTCTCCAAGGCCACGGCGGTGCCGCTCGCGAAGGCCGCGGCCCGGATCGCTCTGGGCGCCACCATCGCGGAGTTGCGGGCGGACGGCGTGTTGCCGCCCACCGGTGACGGCGGGCACGCTGCCTTCGATGCACCGGTCGCGGTCAAGGAGGCCGTGCTGCCCTTCAACCGGTTCCGCAAGGCGGACGGCAGTGGCGTCGACACCCTCCTGAGCCCCGAGATGAAGTCGACCGGCGAGGTCATGGGAATCGACGCGGACTTCGGTACCGCGTTCGCGAAGAGCCAGACCGCCGCGTACGGCTCGCTGCCGACGACGGGGTCGATCTTCGTGTCCATCGCGAACCGCGACAAGCGGTCGATGGTGTTCCCGGTCAAGCGGCTCGCCGATCTGGGCTTCCGCATCCTCGCGACCGAGGGAACGGCGGAGATGCTGCGCCGCAACGGCATCAGCAGCGACGTGGTGCGCAAGCACTCCGACGTGCTCGAGGACGGTGAGCGGACCATCGTGGACCTGATCCGCGAGGGGGAGGTCGACATGGTGTTCAACACACCGTTCGGCAACTCCGGCCCGCGGGTCGACGGGTACGAGATCCGCAGCGCCGCGGTGGCGCGCAACATCCCGTGCATCACCACCGTGCAGGGTGCCGCGGCCGCGGTGCAGGGGATCGAGGCGAGCATCCGCGGCGACATCGGGGTGCAGTCGCTCCAGGATCTGCACAGCTCGCTGACGACGTACCTGCGAGCGGGCACCGGGCCGACGGCCACGACCGACCCGGTCACCCCTCGGTGACCGGTAGTCCGGAGGCCGGGGTGTGGCGCAGGAAGCTGACCGCGGCCGTCCGGTCGCGGGGACGCCTGTGTGTCGGCATCGATCCGCACTCCGCGATCCTCGCGTCGTGGGGCCTCGACGACACCGTGGCGGGCCTCGACCGCTTCGCGCGGCTCTGCGTCGAGGCGTTCGCGTCGGACATCGGGGTGGTCAAGCCGCAGGTGGCGTTCTTCGAGCGCTTCGGGTCCGGTGGACTCGCCGTGCTCGAGCGGACCATCGTCGATCTGCGTGCGGCGGGCGTGCTCGTCGTCGCGGACGCGAAGCGTGGGGACATCGGGTCCACGTCGGAGGCGTACGCCCGGGCGTGGCTGGACCCGTCCTCACCACTCGCCTCGGACGCCGTGACGGTCTCGCCCTACCTCGGGGTGGGTGCGCTGACGCCGTTCGTCGAGCAGGCGACTGAGCACGGTTGCGGCCTGTTCGTGCTCGCACGCACGTCGAATCCCGAGGGCGCGGCGCTGCAACAGGCGGTCACCGCCACCGGTGCGAGTGTCGCGCAGGCCGTGGTCGACGAGGCCGCGGCGGTCAACGCGCGGGCGAACGACGACGTCATGGGTCTCGTGGTGGGTGCGACACGCGGACACGGGCTCGATCTGCGGACGTTCTCGGGGCCGATCCTCGCGCCCGGACTCGGCGCCCAGGGTGCCACCGCGCAGGACCTGCCCTCCCTGTTCCAGGGTTCGTCAGAGTTGTTGCTGCCCAACTCTTCCCGCGACGTCCTACGACACGGACCGGACGTGGCCGCTCTACGGGAGGCGGCGATCGTCGCTCGCGACACCGTCGAGAACGCCCTCGCATAGACCACCATCGCGGCGACACGGCGGCGGGGGGCAAGTTCGCAATCGGCGCCCTGCCCGGGTACGGTCGCTATCGCCGCTGGTCAATCCGGTGGCAGTGACTGGATGTACCAGAACGGCCGGCTCGCGCACATCGCGTGACGCGGGTACGGAATGCACTTCTCGACAGAGATTCACCGATGAGACGGAGGAACCGTGGCCCTTCCCCAGTTGACCGATGAGCAGCGCGCTGCTGCCTTGGAGAAGGCGGCACAAGCTCGTCGTGTCCGGGCTGAGCTCAAGGAACGCCTCAAGCGCGGCGGCACCGACCTCAAGCAGGTCCTCAAGGACGCCGAAGAGGACGAGATCCTCGGCAAGATGAAGGTGTCCGCACTGCTCGAGGCTCTGCCCAAGGTCGGCAAGGTCAAGGCTCAGGAGATCATGACCGAGCTGGAGATCGCACCCACCCGCCGCCTGCGCGGACTGGGCGATCGTCAGCGCAAGGCGCTTCTCGCCAGGTTCGACTTCGAGGCCTGACAGCGACGTGTCGACCGACAACGAGTCGACGGCAGTGTCGAGCGAGGACTCCTCGCTCAGGAAGGGCCGGCTGGTGGTACTGGCCGGCCCTTCCGCCGTCGGTAAGTCCAGTGTGGTCGCGAAGGTGCGTCAGCAGCTTCCCGATCTGTACTTCAGCGTGTCGGCGACGACGCGCGATCCCCGCCCCGGCGAGGTGCACGGACAGGACTACCGGTTCGTGGACGCAGCGGAGTTCGATCGCATGATCGAGGCCGGTGATCTCCTCGAATGGGCGGAGATCCACCGTGGCCTGCACCGCAGCGGTACGCCCGCCGAGCCCGTGCGTCGCGCGCTCGCCTCCGGTGAGCCGGTACTCCTCGAGGTGGATCTGCAGGGTGCGCGCGCGGTCCGTGCCGCCGCCCCGGAGGCTCTGCTCGTGTTTCTCGCGCCGCCCTCCTGGGACGTGCTGGTGGGTCGGCTCACCGGCCGCGGCACCGAACCGCAAGACGTCATCGAGCGTCGGCTCGAGACCGCGCGCGAGGAACTGGCGGCCTCCGACGAGTTCGACACGGTCATCGTGAACGACGATGTCGACCGAGCGTGCGCGGAGTTGGTATCCTTGTTGGTCGGTGGCGTCCCGAACGGTGAGTTCGGGACCGCGTGACCGCACAGGTAACACCAGTTTTCTCTTCCGAGGCATCCGCCCCGGTGAATCTTCAGGAGCATTTGTGAGTAGTCCCTTGGCGAACGTGTCCGATTCCTTCTCCCGTATCGACGTGGCGACGTACGACACCCCGCTGGGCATCACCAACCCGCCCATCGACGAGCTGCTGGACCGGACGTCGTCGAAGTACGCGCTGGTCATCTACGCCGCCAAGCGCGCGCGTCAGATCAACGACTACTACAACCAGCTCGGTGACGGCATCCTCGAGTACGTCGGCCCCCTCGTCGAACCGGGTCTGCAGGAGAAGCCGCTGTCCATCGCCATGCGCGAGATCCACGCCGACCTTCTCGAGCACGTCGAAGGGGAGTGAGTTCCCTGTCTCCCTCGGACACGACGACACGGCGTCACGTCGTGGTCGGTGTCGGGGGAGGGATCGCCGCGTACAAGGCGTGCGGGCTGATCCGCCACTTCACCGAGGCGGGTGACGACGTCCGCGTCGTCCCCACCGAGTCGGCGCTGCAGTTCGTCGGCCGGGCGACCTTCGAGGCGTTGTCGGGCAACCCGGTGCACACCGGAGTGTTCGCCGACGTGCCGGAGGTACCGCACGTCCGCCTCGGTCAGAACGCCGATCTCGTCGTCGTCGCCCCGGCCACGGCCGACCTGCTGTCGCGGGCCGCTGCCGGACGCGCCGACGACCTGTTGACGGCGACGTTGCTCACCGCGCGGTGCCCGATCGTGTTCGCGCCGGCCATGCACACCGAGATGTGGGACCACCCCGCGACCGTCGAGAACGTCGCGACGTTGCGTCGGCGCGGTGTCACGGTGATCGAGCCGGCCTCGGGTCGGCTCACCGGCAAGGACACCGGAGCGGGCCGTCTGCCCGAGCCGGACGAGATCGCCGGCATCGCCGAGCTGCTGCTCGAGCGACCCGATGCGCTGCCTCGTGACCTCGAGGGGCGGCGCGTCGTCGTCTCCGCCGGCGGCACGCGCGAGCCGTTGGACCCGGTGCGGTTCCTCGGCAACCGCAGCTCCGGCAAGCAGGGTTATGCGCTCGCGCGGGTCGCCGCCCAGCGCGGTGCCGACGTGCTGCTGATCTCCGGCTACACCAGCGACCTGTCCGCTCCTGCCGGTGTCCGCGTCGAGACGGTCCGCACCGCCGAGGACATGCGCACCGCGGTCACGGCCGCCGCCGTCGGTGCCGACGCCGTGATCATGGCCGCCGCCGTCGCCGATTTCCGGCCGACGACGCTCGCCACCAGCAAGATCAAGAAGGGTGCCGACGAGCCGGACACCATCCCGCTCACGCGCAACGCCGACATCCTGGCCGGCCTCGTCGCGGCACGCGATGCCGGTGACCTGGCCGCCGACGCCGCGATCGTCGGCTTCGCGGCCGAGACCGGCGACCAGCACGGCGACGTGCTGACGCACGCCCGCGCCAAGCTGGCACGCAAGAAGTGCGACCTCCTGGTTGTGAATGCGGTCGGTGAGGGTAAAGCATTCGAGATGGACGACAACGACGGCTGGATCCTGTCCGCGGACGGGACCGAGCTGGCGCTCGAACACGGATCGAAGGCGCTCATGTCGTCTCGTGTGATCGATGCGTTGGTGCCCCTGTTGCGCGTGCGTCAACCGTCACCGACGTCGCAGGAGTGTACGAGCGCCGACGACTCGCGGTGACCCGCAGTACTCGAGACGTCGGTGGCTCCGTCTATCGTCGACTGGCGTCTCGGGGAGCGGTTCGATCATGTCGACACATTCATGCGTGTACGAGAGGAAACATCTGTGAGCACGTCCGCCAGTCGGCTCTTCACCAGCGAGTCCGTCACCGAGGGTCATCCCGACAAGATCTGTGACGCCATCAGCGACTCCATCCTGGATGCGCTCCTGACCGACGATCCGCGCGCACGCGTCGCCGTCGAGACCCTGGTGACCACCGGGCAGGTTCACGTCGCCGGTGAGGTCAACACCACCGCGTACGCCGACATCCCGCACATCGTGCGCGAGAAGGTACTCGAGATCGGCTACGACTCGTCGGCCAAGGGCTTCGACGGCAACTCCTGTGGGGTCAACGTCGCCATTGGCGCGCAGTCGCCCGAGATCGCCCAGGGCGTCGACAACTCGCACGAGTCCCGCGTCGAGGGTCTGACCGACGACGAGATCGACCGTCAGGGTGCGGGCGACCAGGGCCTGATGTTCGGCTACGCCATCAAGGACACGCCCGAGCTCATGCCGCTGCCGATCGCACTGGCGCACCGGCTGTCGCGTCGCCTCACCGAGGTGCGCAAGACCGAGGTGCTGCCGTACCTGCGTCCCGACGGCAAGACCCAGGTCACCATCGAGTACGAGGGCAACAAGGCCGTTCGCCTCGACACCGTGGTCATCTCCACCCAGCACGCGGCCGACATCGATCTCGACAACATGCTGACCCCGGACATCCGGACCCATGTCCTCGAGGCCGTACTGGCCGAGCTCGGGCACGACTCGCTCGACACCTCGTCGGTACGCCTGCTCGTCAACCCCACCGGCAAGTTCGTCCTCGGCGGGCCGATGGGCGACGCCGGCCTGACCGGTCGCAAGATCATCGTCGACACCTACGGCGGCTGGGCCCGCCACGGCGGCGGCGCGTTCTCGGGCAAGGATCCGTCGAAGGTCGACCGCAGCGCTGCGTACGCGATGCGGTGGGTGGCCAAGAACGTCGTGGCCGCAGACCTCGCAGAACGAGTCGAGGTGCAGGTCGCCTACGCCATCGGCAAGGCCGCTCCCGTCGGTCTCTTCGTCGAGACGTTCGGATCCGAGAACGTGGATCCGCTCAAGATCCAGTCCGCCATCACCGACGTGTTCGACCTGCGTCCCGGCGCGATCATCCGTGATCTGGACCTGCTGCGTCCGATCTACGCGCCCACCGCGGCGTACGGCCACTTCGGCCGCACGGACATCGATCTGCCGTGGGAGAACACCGACCGTGCCGAGAAGTTGCGGTCCGCCGCAGGTCTGTGACGTCTCGCTCCACTTCGTGATCATCGTCTGAAAGGGGTCGGTCGGTGAGTGCCACCGCATCCGGTGTGCGCTCACCGGCCCCCACCCGGCCCATTGCCCGCGTGCTTCCCATGCTCGCGTTGTCCCACCTCGATCGCGATTTCGACTACGTCGTCCCCGCCGAACTCGATGCCGTGGCGCAACCCGGTGTGCGTGTGCGCGTCCGCTTCGCCGGGCGTCTGGTCGACGGGTTCCTGCTCGCCCGCCTCGACACCAGCGACCATCCGGGGAAGCTCGGCTTCCTCGACAAGGTGGTCTCCGCCGAGCCGGTGCTCGGTCCCGAACTGCTCGGTCTCGTCGACGCCGTCGCCACGCGCTACGCCGGCACCCGTCCGGACGTTCTTCGTCTCGCGGTTCCACCCCGACACGCGCGGGTGGAGAACGAATCTCTCGCCTCCGGTGCGCAGTCGATCCCCGTCCTTCGCCGCGACGAGTGGTCCGCGTACCGGCACGGCGCCGAGTTCCTCGACGCGCTCGGCGGCGGTCGGGCGCCGCGGGCGGTCTGGCAGGCGTTGCCGGGGGAGGACTGGGCGGCCCGGCTCGCCGACCTGGCAGCCGTGGCCGTGTCGTCGGGACGGGGAGCCGTTCTCGTCGTCCCGGACCAGCGCGATCTCGATCGCGTGGACACGGCCTGCCGAGCCGTCCTCGACGACGACGCGGTGGTCGCGCTCGCCGCGGGGCTCGGTCCCGCAGAACGCTACCGACGGTGGCTCGCCGCCGCTCGTGGCCGCGCTCGCGTCGTGATCGGCACGCGCAGCGCCGTCTTCGCCCCGGTGCACGACCCGGGACTGATGGTGGTCTGGGACGACGGCGACGACTCGTTGTCGGAGCCGCGTGCGCCGTACCCCCACGCCCGCGAGGTCGCGTTGCTGCGTGCACACCGAGCCGGGTGCGCCGCCGTGGTGGGCGGTTTCTCCCGGACGGCGGAGGCACAGGCTCTGGTCGAGACGGGGTGGGCACACGATCTCGTGGCCACCCGTGACACCGTCCGCGGGCGCGTTCCACGGGTCACCGCTCTCGCGGACAGCGACCACGCGCTCGCCCGCGACCCCGGAGCGCGCGCGGCGCGACTTCCGGCGATCGCCTTCGCGGCGGCCCGAGCGTCGCTCACCGCCGGGCACCCCGTGCTGGTGCAGGTCCCGCGGCGCGGGTACGTGCCCTCCCTCGCCTGCTCCAAGTGCAGGACGCCCGCCCGGTGCCGACGGTGCCACGGACCCCTGGCGCTGCCGTCCGCGCCCGGTGCCGACGGCGCGGGCAGCCCCACGTGCAAGTGGTGCGGCACCGCCGACCCGTCGTACTCGTGCCCCACGTGCGGTTCACGAGCGCTGCGCGCCGTCGTGGTCGGCGCAGGACGGACCGCCGAGGAGCTGGGCCGGGCGTTCAGCGGCGTCCCCGTGCGACAGTCCGGCGGCACCTCGGTGCTCGACACGGTGCCGGCCGGCCCGGCCATCGTCGTGTCCACCGTGGGCGCCGAACCCGTCGCGGACGGCGGCTACGGTGCCGCGCTGCTGCTGGACGGGTGGGCGCTGCTGGGTCGAGCGGATCTGCGCGCCGCAGAGCAGACCCTTCGCCGCTGGATGGCCGCCGCCACCCTCGTGCGCCCGTCGGCCGAGGGCGGTGAGGTGGTCGTGGTCGCCGATTCGGGACTTCCCACCGTGCAGGCATTGGTGCGGTGGGACCCCGTCGGTCACGCGCGCACCGAACTCTCCGAACGCACCGAGGTCGGGTTTCCACCCGCAGTGCACATCGCCGCCGTGGACGGCACCACCGAATCGCTGCGCGCCCTGCTGGACTCGGCGCGGCTCCCGGACGACGCCGTCACGCTGGGACCCGTGGACCTGCCACCCGGCGAGCGGCTGCCGTTCGGCAGCGAGATCGACGCCGACTCGTCCGCGCCCGTCGAGCGGATGCTGGTCCGCGTCCCGCGATCGTCCGGTGCCGCCCTCTCACGCGCACTCGGTGAGGCACGGGCCGTGGTGGGGGCGAAGAAGACCGCGTCGGCGCTGCGAATCCAGGTCGACCCGCTCCGCATAGGGTGAACGGCGTGCGCCTCGTCTTCGCCGGTACTCCCGACCCCGCTCTCCCGTCGCTGCGGCGACTGCTCGACTCCTCCCGTCACGAGGTGGTCGGTGTGCTCACCCGACCCGACACGGTGGCCGGTCGAGGGCGCAAGGTCGTGCGATCGCCCGTTGCGATGCTGGCCGACGAGCACGGCATCCCGGTGCTGCAGCCCGCGAAGCCGTCCGACCCCGAGGCGATGGCCGCGCTCCGCGATCTGGAACCGGACTGCTGTCCCGTCGTCGCCTACGGCGCGCTGCTGCCACAGCCCGTGCTCGACATTCCGCGACACGGCTGGATCAATCTGCACTTCTCCCTGCTGCCGGCCTGGCGTGGGGCCGCGCCGGTGCAGGCCGCGATCGCCGCGGGTGACGAGGTCACCGGCGCGTCGACGTTCCTCCTCGAGCAGGGGCTGGACACCGGTCCGGTGTACGGCGTCGTGACCGAGAGGGTGCGCCCCACGGACACCGCCGGGGATCTGTTGACCCGGCTCGCGGACAGCGGGAGCCAGTTGCTCGCGTCCACCCTCGACGGGATCGACGACGGTGCACTGCAGGCGGTTCCCCAGTCGGGCGACGGCGTGTCACACGCGCCCAAGGTGACCGTGGAATCGGCCCGCATCGACTTCGGTCGCCCGGCGCACCTGATCGACCGGCACGTCCGGAGTGTGACACCGGCACCCGGAGCGTGGACCGAGATCGGCGACGTCCGCGTCAAGATCGGTCCGGTGACGATCACCGACGAGGAGCTCGAACCCGGGCGCGTCGAGGTACGGAAGAAGGCGGTCCTGGTGGGTACCGCGACGGCGGCCGTGTCGCTCGGGCTCGTGCAGCCGCACGGCAAGAAGCAGATGGCAGCGACCGACTGGGCGCGCGGCGCCCGCGATGTGAACGGAGCGACTGCACGATGAGCGGTGAGCAGACACCGGGGTCCGGCGGTCCTCGTAAGCGTGGCGGGAAGGCCGGCGGGAAGGCCGGAGGCCGGCCGAGTGAGAGCGGGAAGGCCGGCGGCCGGCCGGATGGCGGGAAGGCCGGAGGCCGGCCGGCAGTGGCCGGGGGTTCGAGCAAGGCCGGTGGTCGGTCCGGGAATTCGCGTCCGAAGCAGCCGGGTCGCCCCGATCCCGCCGAGGCGGGGTCGGACCCCGCACGGATCGCGGCACGGGACGTCCTGCGCGCGGTGCGGGAACGTGACGCGTACGCGAACCTGGTGCTTCCGGGTCTGCTCCGGGATCGCCGGTTGAACGAGCGTGATGCCGCCCTCGCGACGGAGTTGGCCTACGGCGCGGCCCGCGCGCAGGGGGTGCTGGACGCGGTCGTCGAGCACGCGGCCTCGCGTCCGGTGTCGGACATCGACGGTCGACTGCTGGACGTCATCCGGCTCGGTGCGTACCAGTTGCTGCGCACGCGGGTCGCCCCGCACGCGGCGGTGGCGACGTCGGTCGACCTGGTGCGCAGCGAGGCCGGGCAGGGGCAGGCAGGGTTCGTCAACGCCGTGTTGCGCCGGGTCTCCGAGCGCACGGAAGCAGAGTGGATCGAGTTGCTGGCTCCCGACGCGGAGCGAGATCCGGTGGGTCACTCGGCGTTCCGGCACGCACATCCCGCCTGGATCGCACAGGCGTTCAACGACGCGTTGGGAGCGGATGCTGCGGAGCTGGACGAGGCGCTCGCCGCCGACGACGCCCGCCCGCTGGTGCACCTGGTGGCGCGGCCCGGCGAGATCTCGGCAGACGAGCTCGCGTCGATCACCGGCGGTGAGCCCGGACCGTGGTCGCCCTATGCGGTGCATCTGGACAGTGGCGGCGATCCGGGTCGTCTCGACGCCGTGCGTGAGGGGCTGGCCGGCGTCCAGGACGAGGGCAGTCAGCTGGTCGCTCGGGCTCTCACGCTCGCGGAGCTCGACGGGCCGGACGCAGGTCGGTGGCTGGATCTGTGCGCCGGCCCCGGCGGCAAGGCTGCGCTGCTCGGCGCCATCGCGGCGATCGACGGTGCGACGGTCGATGCCGTGGAACCGTCCGAGCATCGAGCCGACCTGGTGCGCAAGACGGTGCGGGATCTCCCGGTCACCGTGCACGCGGTGGACGGTCGCGCGAGCGGACTGGACGCGGGATACGACCGCGTCCTCGTCGACGCACCCTGCACCGGTCTGGGTGCACTCCGTCGTCGACCCGAGGCGCGGTGGCGTCGTCAGGCGAGCGACGTGGCGGGTCTGGTGACGTTGCAACGCGAGTTGCTCGCGGCAGCAGTGGAGCTGGTGCGGCCGGGCGGAGTCGTCGTCTACTCGACGTGTTCGCCGCATCTGTCCGAGACGGTCGGCGTCGTGGCCGATGCGGTCCGACGTCACGGTCTGACCGCGCTCGACACCGCGACGCTCGCGCCCGGCGTGCCGCGGGCGGCCTCGGGAACGTCTGTGCAGCTGTGGCCGCACCGGCACGGAACGGACGCGATGTTCTTCGCTGCGCTGCGCAAGGATGCCTCCTGACCGCGCTCGTTACCGGTCGGCAACGACTCGCGGGTACAACAGGAACGTGACTCCGCGACTCCTTCGACACCGCACGGCCGGGGCAGCGGTGGCCGCCCTCGCCTCGGTCGCGGTGCTGGGTGGCTGCTCGCTGTCCCCGTCGGTGACGGCAGGGACGGCCTCGGCGCGGACCGCCGACGCGGAGCGGGTGGTCGCGGCAGAGTCGGAGTGGAGCGCGGTCCGTGTGTCGGTGATCGGCGACTCGTTCTCCGCCGGCTCCATGAACGACGTGGTCTGGCCGGACGTCCTGGCGGAGGAACACGGATTCGAGGTGACCAACGCGAGCCTGGGCGGCGCCGGCTACGAGGCGGGCGACGACTATCTCGGCACCTTCGCGGACCAGGTCGCCTATGCCACCGAGGAGAACCCGACGGTCATCCTCGTGGTCGGCAGCGAGAACGACGTCGACGCGGATCCGGCGGACGTGCTCGCCGACGCCACCGACCTGTACGCGTCGCTGCGCGAGCGCTCACCCGAGGCCCGCATCGTCGTCATCGGACCGATCTGGAGCGGGGAGCCGGTGAGCGAGGAGATGTGGGACGTGGACGCCGCGGTCTCCGCTGCCGCGGTGTCGGCCGGGCTGGACTACGTCGACGCGCTGCCGCAGGAGTGGCTGGCCGACCCGCTGATCATCCAGGACGACGGTGATCACCCGACCGACGAGGGTCAGTACCTCCTCGCCGGCCACATCGACGACGCTCTGATGCAGGTGGATCCGGACCTACTAGGCTGATCGCCCGTGGCCCCGACTCCGCAGCACCCGATGATCGCACCGTCTATCCTGTCCGCCGATTTCGCGCGGCTCGCCGACGAGGCCGCGGCCGTCGCGGGCAGCGACTGGCTGCACGTCGACGTGATGGACGCGCACTTCGTCCCGAATCTCACCCTGGGTCTGCCCGTGGTGGAGAGCCTGCTGAAGGCGACCGACATCCCGCTCGACTGCCACCTCATGATCGAGGACCCCGCCCGCTGGGCGCCGCCCTACGCCGAGGCCGGCGCGTACAACGTGACGTTCCACGCCGAGGCCACCGACGATCCGCGCGCCGTCGCCCGCGACATCCGGGCGGCGGGCGCGAAGGCCGGGCTGTCGGTCAAGCCCGGTACCCCGATCGAGCCGTACCTGGAGGTCCTGAAGGACTTCGACACGCTGTTGATCATGAGCGTCGAACCGGGATTCGGCGGCCAGAGCTTCATGCCGGAGGTGCTGGACAAGGCTCGCGCCGTCCGCCGGCTGGTCGATTCGGGTGAACTGACGCTGGTGATCGAGATCGACGGCGGCATCAACGCCGACACCGTGGAGCAGGCCGCTGCCGCGGGCATCGACTGCTTCGTCGCGGGCTCGGCGGTGTACTCGACCAGTGACCCCGCGGGTGCCGTGCGTTCGCTGCGTGAGTCCGCCGCGAGCGCGTCGCCCCACCTGTCCGGCCGGTGACCGGGAGCCTCGACCCGATCGATGCCGCGATGCGGCGGGCGATCGAGGCATCGGTCGCGGCGCGCGGTGTCAGCACTCCCAATCCTCCCGTCGGCGCCGTCGTCCTGGACCGGGACGGGCTGGTGGTCGGAGTCGGCGCCACCGCGGCACCGGGCGGCCCCCACGCGGAGATCGCCGCGCTAGCGCAGGCGGGCGAGCGAGCGCGCGGCGGCACCGCCGTGGTGACGCTGGAGCCGTGCGACCACACGGGACGCACGGGTCCGTGCTCGCAGGCGCTGCTGCGCGCGGGTGTCGTCCGCGTCGTGCACGCGCTCGGCGATCCGAACCCGCTGGCGGCAGGCGGCGCGGAGACTCTGCGCGGTGCCGGCGTCGAGGTACGGTCCGGCGTTCTCGCCGATCTCGCCGAGGCCGGGCCGATGCGTGCCTGGCTGCATCGGCAGCGCACCGGGCGCCCGATGCTCACGTGGAAGTACGCCGCCACGCTCGACGGCCGCACCGCGGCGCCGGACGGCACCAGCCGCTGGATCACGGGGGAGATCGCTCGCGCACACGTCCACGCCGAGCGCGCGCGGATCGATGCGGTGGTGGTCGGTACCGGGACCGTGCTCGCCGACGATCCGGTGTTGACGGCGCGACTGCCCGACGGGTCGCTCGCTGCGCACCAGCCGGTGCGCGTGGTCGTCGGGCTGCGCGACATCCCTGCCGGGTCTCGGATCCTCGACGACTCCGCCCCCACCCGCGTCGTGCGGACCCGCGACCCGTTCGCGGTGATGGAGGCCCTCGCGGATCTGACCGACGTGGTGCTGGAGGGCGGATCGACGCTCACCGGAGCGTTCCTGTCGGCGGGCCTGGTCGACCGCGTCACGGCGTACCTCGCCCCTGTCGCGCTGGGCGAGGGTCCGACCGCCGTGCGGGGGACGGGTGTCGGAACAATTGCCGATGCGATGAGGTTTCGACGAGAGTCGGTGGAGACGCTGGGCGACGATCTGCTCGTCCGACTCGCTCCGCTACGGTCGTCCGACCACTGAGCCGAACAGAGATCACTGCACCAGCTGGTGCCGAGAGGATGACGAGCATGTTCACCGGAATCGTCGAGGAACTGGGCAGCGTCACCGCCAAGGAGGATCTGGCGGACGCGGCTCGCTTCACCGTGCGTGGCCCGCTGGTCACCTCCGATGCGTCGCACGGGGACTCGATCGCCGTGAACGGTGTGTGCCTCACCGTCGTCGAGGTCGCGGACGGCGCGTTCACGGCCGACGTGATGCAGGAGACACTGAACCGTTCGTCACTGCAGTCCCTGGCCGTGGGGTCACCGGTCAACCTCGAGCGTGCCGCCTCGCTCGCGTCGCGGCTCGGTGGGCATCTCGTCCAGGGCCACGTCGACGGGACCGGGGTGGTGCTCTCGCGCACCCCGTCGGACAACTGGACCGTGGTACGCATCTCGCTGCCCCGTGACATCGCGCGATACGTCGTGCACAAGGGGTCCATCACGGTCGACGGAGTGTCGCTGACGGTGTCCGCACTGGGCGGCGAGAAGGACGATCAGTACTTCGAGATCTCCCTGATTCCTACCACCCTGTCGCTCACCACACTGGGCGAGGCGGAGGCGGGAACGCAGGTCAACCTCGAGGTCGACGTGATCGCCAAGTACGTCGAGCGGCTGCAGAAGGTCGACTGAACATCGGCCCCCGCAGCGGGGGTCGTAGTCTTGAGAACACAGGATCTGCCCGACACTGCGGGCAGCAGACGTGGGGAGCGCACGGCGTGACCAGGTTCGACACCATCGAGCGCGCTGTCGCCGACATCGCCGCCGGCAAGGCCGTCGTCGTCGTCGACGACGAGGACCGCGAGAACGAGGGCGATCTCATCTTCGCCGCAGAGAAGGCCACACCCGAGCTGGTGGCCTTCATGGTGCGGTACACCTCGGGATACCTCTGCGTTCCGCTGTCGGGTGAGGACTGCGATCGCCTCGGACTGCCTCCCATGTACTCCACGAACCAGGACAAGCACGGCACCGCGTACACCGTGACCGTCGACGCTCGCGTCGGTATCGGTACGGGCATCTCGGCATCGGACCGCGCGGCGACCATGCGTCTGCTCGCGGACCCCGACACCGGTGCGAACGACTTCACCCGTCCCGGTCACGTCGTCCCGTTGCGGGCGAAGGAAGGTGGCGTGCTGCGCCGCCCCGGCCACACCGAGGCCGCGGTCGACCTCGCCCGGATGGCGGATCTACGCCCGGCCGGCGTCATCTGCGAGATCGTGTCGCAGAAGGACGAGGGCGAGATGGCCCGCACGGACGAGCTCCGTGTCTTCGCCGACGACCACGACCTCGCGCTCATCTCCATCGCCGACCTGATCGCGTGGCGACGCAAGCACGAGAAGCACGTGGTGCGCATCGCCGAAGCGCGCATCCCGACGGCGCACGGCGAGTTCCGTGCGGTGGGCTACCAGAGCGTCTACGAGGACGTCGAACACGTGGCGCTGGTGCGCGGCGACATCGCCGGGCCCGACGGCGACGGCAGCGACGTACTGGTCCGCGTCCACTCCGAGTGTCTGACCGGGGACGTGTTCGGCTCGCTGCGCTGCGACTGCGGTCCGCAGCTGGACGCGGCGCTCGACATGGTGGCGCAGGAGGGTCGCGGAGTGGTGCTCTACATGCGCGGTCACGAGGGCCGTGGCATCGGCCTGCTGCACAAGTTGCAGGCCTACCAGCTGCAGGACGCCGGCACCGACACCGTCGACGCCAACCTCGCGCTCGGCCTGCCCGCCGACGCGCGGGACTACGGCATCGGAGCGCAGATCCTCGTCGACCTGGGCATCTCGTCGATGCGTCTGCTGACCAACAACCCGGCCAAGCGGGTCGGCCTCGACGGCTACGGCCTGCACATCACCGAGCGGGTGCCGATGCCGCTGCGTGCCAACGCAGAGAACCTCACCTACCTGCGTACCAAGCGTGACCGGATGGGCCACGACCTCGTCGGACTGGACGATTTCGAGACGCCGGTGGTCACCCCCGACGCGGGCGGCCTCTGATGAGCGGCGAGGGCGAACCGGTCCTGCAGCTCTCGGGCGCCGAGGACCTCGAGGTCGCGATCGTCGCGGGCCAGTGGCACGAGAAGGTCAGCACGGCACTCGTGGACGGCGCACTCCGCAAGGCCGACGAGGTGGGACTGCGGAACGTGACTCTCGTGCGTGTCGCCGGAGCCATCGAGATCCCCGTGGTCGCACAGCAGCTCGCCCGAACCCACGACGCGGTGGTCGCTCTGGGCGTCGTGATCCGGGGCGGGACACCGCACTTCGAGTACGTGTGCGACGCCGTGACCGCCGGGCTGACCCGAGTGTCGCTGGACGAGTCCACCCCGGTCACCAACGGAGTACTCACCGTGAACGACGAGCAGCAGGCACTCGATCGCGCAGGTCTTCCCGGGTCCAAGGAGGACAAGGGTGCGCAGGCCGTCGCGGCGGCCGTCGACACGGCGCTGACGCTGAAGGGCCTGCGTCACGGGAGTCCGTCGTGACCGACACAGCGAGTCAGCAGTGGGAACTCGAGGCGCGGCCGCGCAAGAGCGCGAAATACGCCGTCGGTGTCGCCGCTCTCCTCGTCATCGTGCACACCACCCTGGGGATTCTGCTGCGGACCGGCAACACCGGCGTGTTCTTCCAGCGCGTGGACCAGTTCGCCATGATCGCCATCGGGTGTGGCATGGCGGCGGGCGTGCTGTTGCTGACTCGTCCGCGGATCAAGGTCGGTGCGCAGGGCGTGCTGGTGCGCAACCTCGTCACCGAGAAACTGATTCCGTGGGACCTCGTGCGCGGCTTGTCCTTCTCGCCCGGATCGAGCTGGGCTCGCGTGGAACTGCCGGACGACGAGTACGTTCCGGTCATGGCGATCCAGTCCAACGATCGCGAGTACGCGGTGCACGCCGCGCGTACGTTCCGGTCTCTCGAGCAGAAGTACGCCGCAGCGAGCTGACCGAGGTCACTCGATCCCGTCTCCCATGACGACACCCTCGCGTCGAGGATCGGCACCGCCGATCCAGCCGTCGGCCGTTCGGACCAGGGCGCTCGAGCCGCTGGACTGATCGGCCACCGACACCTGGTGGCCCATCGCCCGCAGAGCCGACACCAGCAGATCCGCGGCACCGTCGTTCTGCGCGTCGATGTTCGGATGCTCGCCGCCCACGTTCGTCGTCGGCGCGTTGGCCGCACCCACGTTGACGGCGGACACGGCCTGCTGCGGATCGAGACCCCAGTCGAGCATGCCGACGAGGTTCTTCACGACGAACTGGATGATGACCGAACCGCCGGGTGATCCGGTCACCAGCCGCACGTCACCCCGCGCACCGTCGTCCCCACGGTCGAACACGATCGTCGGCGCCATGGAACTGCGGGGACGCTTGCCGGGCTCCACGCGGTTGGCCACGGGTACCCCGTCGGGCCCCTCGGGTGCGGCCGAGAAGTCGGTCAGCTGGTTGTTGAGGAGGAAGCCGTTCGTCATGTGGAAGGAGCCGAACGCCGACTCCACCGTGGTGGTCATCGACGCGACGTTCCCCGCGCTGTCCACGATGCTGAGGTGACTGGTCCCTGCCTCCGGTCCGGCGTAGCTGCTCAGGGGTATCGGACCGAAGTCGCCCGGCTGAGCCGTGCCCATGCTGCGGGCGGGATCGATCACGCGGGCGCGCTGCTCGAGGTAGTCCGGATCGAGTAGCTCGGCGGGGCTGCCACCGGGCAGGGGGATGTAGTCGGGATCGGCGACGTACTTGTCGCGGTCGGCGTACGCGAGGCGCTCCGCCTCGGCGATGAGATGGACGCCCTCCGCGTCGGGGACTCCACCGTCGGCATCGGGGGAGGCGGGTGCGTACTGCCCCATGTCGAAGTGGGACAGGATGCCCATCGTGGACGCGACCGCGATACCGCCCGACGACGGGCCCGGCATGCCGCACACGTCCGTGTCGCGGTACGGCACGCACACCGCGTCCCGCTCCTTCGCCTCGTATCCGGCGAGGTCGTCGAGTGTCAGCCGGCCGGGGGTGCGCCCGCCCGTCGTGTCCGCCGTCGCGTCGACGATGGACTGCGCCAGCGCACCGGTGTAGAACGCGTCGGCACCCTCGGTGGCGATCGCGCCGAGCGTCTTGGCCATCGCGGGGTTCGTCAGCGTCGTCCCCGCCGCCTTCGGGCTGCCGTCCGGCTCGAGGAAGTAGTCACGCGAGGCGGGGTCCAAAGCGAGTTTCGGCGCCGAGTCCGCGATGGACGACGCCATCCGCGGACTGATCTCGAAGCCGTCGTCGGACAGCGCGATGGCCGGATCGAACAGTGACCGCCACTCCTTGCTCCCGTGATCGCGGTGGACGTCGTCCAGCATGCGCACGACGCCGGGAACGCCGATCGCGCGGCCGCTCGATCGGGCATCGGGCTTCGGCACGGACAGATCGGCGGGCGCACCGGGGGCAGCCGTGTCGTCCACGAAGCGCAGATAATTCGCGGAGGCAGAGGCGGGAGCCGTCTCACGGCCGTCGTAGGCACGCAGAGTCCTCGACTCGGCGTCGTAGTAGAGGAGGAAGGCGCCGCCGCCGATACCGGAGCTCTGCGGCTCGACCAGTCCGAGCACCGTCTGCGCCGCGACCAGCGCGTCGGCCGCGGTCCCGCCGTCGCGCAGCACCTCGCACGCCGCCTCCGTCGACACCGGGTTGGCGGTCGACACCGCGTACGTGGCGGTGCGCACCGCGGTCATTCCGGTGCGGTAGCCGGTGGCGACCTCCGGCGCTCCGTCCGGTCCCGTGCCCGCGTCCGCGGTGACGGGGGTGCCGCCTCCGCCCGCGACGCACGAGGGGGTCGAGCCGGAAGCGTCGTCACCGCTGCCCGAGGAGCAGGACACGGCGGTGAGGGCGACGACGGCCGCGAGGGCGAGAGGACGAGTCAGTGATCGGCGGGAAGTCACCGATCCATGACACCGCGTCCTGGCGTGGTTCGCAGCCCGAACGGCGGATTTCGACTGTCGGTCACGACGACTACCGTGGAGCTGTGTCCGACCCCGCTACGTACCGCCCGGCCACCGGAACCATTCCGGTCGAGCCAGGGGTCTACAAATTTCGTGATCCGCACGGCCGCGTCATCTACGTCGGCAAGGCGAAGAGCCTGCGCAGCCGTCTCAATTCCTACTTCGCCGACATCGCCGGCCTGCATCCTCGCACGCGTCAGATGGTCACCACGGCTGCCAGCGTCGAATGGACCGTCGTCACCACCGAGGTGGAGGCGCTCCAACTCGAGTACAACTGGATCAAGGAGTTCGATCCTCGATTCAACGTCCGGTACCGGGACGACAAGAGCTACCCGATGCTCGCGGTCACGCTCAACGAGGAGTACCCGCGGTTGTTCGTCTACCGCGGGCCCCGGCGCAAGGGTGTGCGTTACTTCGGCCCGTACGCGCACGCGTGGGCGATTCGCGAGACGTTGGACCTGCTGTTGCGGGTGTTCCCGGCGCGGACGTGCTCCGCTGGAGTGTTCAAGCGGCACAACCAGATCGGTCGGCCCTGTCTGCTCGGGTACATCGACAAGTGCTCGGCGCCGTGCGTCGGACGCGTGTCGGCGGCCGAACACCGTGCGACCGTCGAGAACTTCTGCGACTTCCTGTCCGGCAAGACCGACAAGCTCGTCCGCGAGCTCGAGAACCGGATGCAGAAGGCGTCGGAGGACCTGGACTTCGAGACGGCGGCCCGGCTGCGCGACGATGTGGGGGCTCTGCGGCGCGCGCTCGAGAAGCAGGCCGTGGTGCTCGGCGACGGCACCGACGCGGACCTCGTCGCCTTCGCGAGCGACGACCTCGAAGCGGCGGTCCAGGTGTTCCACGTCCGGGGCGGTCGCGTGCGCGGCCAGCGCGGGTGGGTCGTGGAGAAGGCAGGCGAGGTGATCGACGCCGCGGTCGCGGCCGAGGCGACGTCCGCCGGGGCCGACGACCGTACCGAGGCGCAGGACGCTCCGGTGGACGCGGAGGCGGCGTCCGATCTGCCGGCGCTCGTCGAGCAGTTCCTCACCCAGTTCTACGGCGAGCAGGCCTCGCTCTCGTCGTCCACCGAGGACGCCGCTGCCAACGCCGTACCCCGCGAGGTGCTCGTCCCGGTGCTGCCGCCGAACGCCGACGAGGTGCAGGCGTGGCTCAGTTCGCTGCGCGGGTCCGCGGTGCAGCTGCGGGTGCCTCGTCGCGGCGACAAGAAGGAGCTCGCGAAGACGGTGTATCGCAACGCCGTCGAAGCGCTTCAGCAGCACAAGATGAAGCGTGCGGGCGACTTCACGTCGCGCTCCGCAGCGTTGCAGGGCATCCAGGAAGCGCTCGACCTCGACAGTGCACCGTTGCGTATCGAGTGCATCGACATCTCGCACGTCCAGGGCACCGACGTGGTCGCGTCGCTGGTGGTGTTCGAGGACGGGTTGCCGCGCAAGAGCGACTACCGCCACTACTCCATCAAGGAGGCTGCGGGAGACGGTCACTCGGACGACGTCGCGAGCATCGCCGAGGTCACACGGCGACGGTTCCTGCGTCACGGCAAGGACTCCGGCGGCGATCTGGCTCCCGAGGCCTCGCTCGACCCGCAGACGGGTCGGCCCCGCCGCTTCGCCTATCCGCCGAACCTCTTCGTCGTCGACGGCGGCGCACCGCAGGTGGCCGCGGCGGCCGAGGTGCTCGACGAGCTGGGTGTCACCGACGTCGCGGTGGTGGGTCTCGCGAAACGGCTCGAGGAGGTGTGGGTGCCGGGGGAGAGCGACCCCGTGATCCTGCCGCGCACCAGCGAGTCGCTGTACCTCCTCCAGCGGGTTCGCGACGAGGCGCACCGCTTCGCCATCACGTTCCACCGCAGCAAGCGGTCCAAGCGCATGACGGCGTCCGCGCTGGACTCGGTGCGCGGGCTCGGTGAGGCGCGTCGCACGGCGTTGGTGACGCACTTCGGCTCGGTGGCCAAGCTCAAGCAGGCCGAGGTGTCCGAGATCGTGAAGGTGCCGGGTATCGGCGAGACGACGGCACGCGCCGTCCTCGAGGCACTGGGAGTTCCACAGGACCAGGACGCGTCGGCTGCCGCGGCCGCGTCGGAACCGACCGCGGTCCCCGACAACGAAGCGGACAGCGCCCCGGTACGACATGATGAACGCACCGACGGCAGCGACCGTGACGAGCTGCCGGCACCGTCCGGTGAGCCGCTGTCGGTGGCCGCGCATCGAGGAACAGGACACCGGGACGAGTGAACGTGCAGCGAGAGCAGGTGGGTGACCCCGTTCGACCGCACTCCGACATCGACGTCGCTCTGGTCACAGGGCTGTCCGGTGCCGGGCTCGGCACGGCGGCGAAGGTCCTCGAGGACCTGGGCTGGTACGTCGCCGACAACATGCCGCCCGAGCTGATCACTCGCATGATCGAGATCGGTCGCACCTCGGACCCCGGCATCGAGCGGCTCGCCCTGGTGGTCGACGTGCGCAGCCGATTGTTCAACGGCGACGTCGGCACCCTGCTCGCCGACCTGGCAGCGGACGGGGTGCGCCCGCGCGTGCTGTTCCTGGACGCGTCCGACGACGTGCTGATCCGGCGATTCGAATCGGTGCGCCGCAGCCACCCGCTGCAGAACTACGGTGTGGACGGCACGCTCACGGAAGGCATCTCGGACGAGCGGGCCCGGTTGGCCACCGTCAAGGAGGCCGCGGACATCGTCATCGACACGAGCTCGCTCTCCGTGCACGGTCTGCGCGATCGTGTCGCCGCGGCGTTCGGCGACGACGTGGTGGGCACCGTGGCCGTCACCGTCGAGTCCTTCGGCTTCAAGTACGGGGTACCGCTCGACGCGGACGTGCTGTGTGACATGCGTTTCCTCCCGAACCCGCACTGGATCCCCGAGCTGCGCCCGCTCACCGGCAAGGACGCCGGCGTGCGGGACTACGTGCTGGGGCAGCCGGACGCGGAGGAGTACCTCGAGCTGTATCACCGCCTGCTGACGATGACGCTCGCCGGCTACCGGCGCGAGGGCAAGCGGTACATGACCGTCGCCGTCGGCTGCACCGGCGGCAAGCATCGCAGCGTCGCCATGACCGAGGCGCTCGCCGAACGGCTGCGTGCCGATGCCGACACCAGTGTCCGCGTCGTGCACCGCGACCTGGGTCGAGAGTGAGCGCGGACGGCGGACGCGGCGGCGACGACGCTCCGCACATCGTCGCGCTCGGCGGCGGGCACGGCCTCTACGCGACCCTGTCCGCCGTACGGTCGCTCTCCACCCGGGTGACGGCGGTGGTCACCGTGGCCGACGACGGCGGGTCGTCCGGCCGATTACGCGCGGAGCTCGGCATGATCCCGCCCGGCGATCTGCGCATGGCGCTCGCGGCGCTGGCCGCGGAGACGCCGCAGGGCAGGCTCTGGGCCGACATCCTGCAGCACCGCTTCGGCGGCAGCGGCGCGCTCGCCGGACACTCCGTGGGCAATCTTCTGCTCGCCGGACTGTCCGAGGTGCTCGGTGACCCGGTGGCCGCACTCGACGAGGCCGCGCGGCTGCTCGGTGTCGACGGGCGGGTGCTGCCGATGTCGCCCATCGCCCTGGACATCGAGGCGGACGTGTCGGGACTCGAGTCCGACCCGCGCGTGAGCCGCGTCATCCGTGGGCAGGTCGCCGTCGCCACCACTCCCGGCAAGGTGCGGCGCGTCCGACTGCGCCCGTCGGATCCGCCGGCCACCGAGCAGGCCGTCACCGCTGTGGGCGCCGCCGATCTGGTCGTTCTCGGACCCGGGTCGTGGTTCTCCAGTGTGTTGCCGCACGTCCTCGTGCCCGAGCTCGCCTCGGCGCTGCGCGCCACCGAGGCCCGCAAGGTGCTGGTGCTCAATCTCGGGCCGGAGCCGGGGGAGACCACGGGATTCTCGGCGGAGCGTCATCTCCACGTACTGTCCCAACACGCGCCGGGTTTTCGGGTGCATCACGTGGTGGTCGACTCGACGTCGGTGCCGCCGGGGTCCGAGCGTGATCACCTCGCGCGGGCCGCCGCGGTGTTCGGCGCCGACGTGATCCACGCCGACGTCGCGGGGGCGACACCACACGCACACGACCCGAGCAAGCTCGCGGCCGTGTTCGCCGCTGTTCTCGAGGGCGCCGACCGGGCCGACCTCGACAGCAGCACCGACAGCAGGAAGGGATCGACGTCGTGGCCATGACAGCCGATGTCAAGGACGAACTGAGCCGCCTCACCATCACGGCGGTCAGCTGCCGCAAGGCGGAGGTCGCCGCGTTGCTGCGCTTCGCCGGGGGGCTGCACATCGTGGCCGGTCGCGTCGTCGTCGAGGCGGAGGTGGACCAGCTGTCCATCGCCCGGCGGCTCAAGCGCGAGGTGTTCGATCTGTTCGGCTACAACGCGGACGTGCACTCCATCGGCGCGGGCGGGTTGCGCAAGTCGACCCGCTACATCGTCCGGGTGGCCAAGGACGGCGAGGCCCTGGCGCGCCAGACCGGGCTCCTCGACATGCGTGGTCGGCCGGTGCGCGGACTTCCCGCCCAGGTGGTGGGCGGCACCGTCGCCGATTCCGAGGCGGCGTGGCGCGGTGCGTTCCTCGCGCACGGCTCGCTCACCGAACCCGGTCGATCGTCGGCGCTCGAGGTCAGCTGCCCCGGACCCGAGGCAGCACTCGCGCTGGTCGGCGCCGCCCGCCGGCTCGGTGTGGCGGCCAAGGCCCGAGAGGTGCGCGGCGCCGATCGCGTGGTCGTACGCGACGGCGAGGCCATCGGTGTCCTCCTCACGAGGATGGGCGCCCAGGACACTCGACTGACGTGGGAGGAGCGCCGGATGCGCCGCGAGGTGCGGGCCACGGCGAACCGTCTCGCGAACTTCGACGACGCCAACCTGCGACGCTCCGCGCGGGCGGCCGTCGCGGCCGCGGCGCGGGTCGAGAGGGCGCTCGCGATTCTCGGCGAGGACGTCCCGGACCATCTCGCCGCGGCGGGTCACCTGCGCGTGCAGCACCGCCAGGCGTCGCTCGAGGAGCTCGGGCAGCTCGCCGATCCGCCCATGACGAAGGACGCGGTGGCGGGCCGGATCCGCCGACTGCTGTCCATGGCCGACCGCAAGGCGAAGGACTCGGGCATCCCGGACACGGAGTCGGCCGTCACGGCCGACCTGCTCGACGAGGCATGAGCGCGGGTGCCTGACCGAGAACTGCACCACCCCGAACCATTAGGGTGATCACAGGTCACGGAGCGGCTCGGTCGCCCGTGACGGACACGTCCGCACCATCACGTGCGGTGGAGGAAACCGATGCACGACCCGTGCATCGACGAGGAACACGAGTTTCAACACAAAGGAGCGAACAGTGACGGTTCGGGTTGGCGTGAACGGCTTCGGTCGTATCGGACGTAACTTCTTCCGGGCGGTCGATGCGCAGAAGGCGCTCGGCACCACCGACATCGAGATCGTTGCGGTGAACGACCTCACCGACAACGCAACTCTCGCTCACCTGCTCAAGTACGACTCCATCCTCGGCCGCCTCCCGCACGACGTCTCGCTCGAGGGCGACGACACCATCGTCGTCGGCGACCGCAAGATCAAGGCTCTCTCGCTGCGCGAGGGTCCCTCCGCCCTGCCGTGGGGAGACCTGGGCGTCGACGTCGTCGTCGAGTCCACCGGCATCTTCACCGACGCGTCGAAGGCTCAGGGCCACATCGACGCCGGTGCCAAGAAGGTCATCATCTCCGCGCCGGCCAAGGGCGAGGACATCACCATCGTCATGGGCGTCAACGACGACAAGTACGACGGCAGCCAGAACATCATCTCGAACGCCTCGTGCACCACCAACTGCCTCGGCCCCATCGCCAAGGTGCTCGACGACGAGTTCGGCATCGTCAAGGGCCTAATGACCACGATCCACGCCTACACGCAGGATCAGAACCTGCAGGACGGTCCGCACTCGGACCTGCGTCGCGCCCGCGCCGCCGCGCTCAACGTCGTGCCCACGGGCACCGGCGCCGCGAAGGCCATCGGCCTGGTGCTCCCGCAGCTGCTCGGCAAGCTCGACGGCTACGCGCTGCGCGTCCCGATCCCCACGGGTTCGGTCACCGACCTCACCGCCCAGGTGCGCAAGACCGCCTCGGTCGAGGAGATCAACGCGGCCATGAAGGCTGCGGCCGAGGGCCCGCTGAAGGGCATCCTGAAGTACACCGACGCACCGATCGTCTCCTCCGACATCGTCACCGACCCGGCGTCGTCGATCTTCGACTCGGGCCTGACCAAGGTCATCGAGGACCAGGTCAAGATCGTCTCCTGGTACGACAACGAGTGGGGTTACTCCAACCGTCTCGTCGACCTCATCGGACTCGTCGGAAAGTCGCTCTGACCCGATGGCCGTCAAGACACTGCAGGATCTCATCGACGAGGGCGTCGACGGACGCGGCGTCCTCGTCCGTGCCGATTTCAACGTTCCGCTCGACGACGGGCAGATCACGGACGCCGGCCGTATCGAGGCGTCGCTCCCGACGCTGACGACGTTGCTCGAGGCGGGTGCCAAGCTCATCGTGACCGCGCACCTCGGCCGGCCGGAGGGCAAGCCGGACGCCGCGTTCTCGTTGGCTCCGGTCGCGGCGAGGCTCGGCGAACTGCTGGGACGCCACGTCCAGCTCGCCGGTGACGTCGTCGGTCAGGACGCCGAGGCTCGCGCCGAGGGTCTGACCGACGGAGACGTTCTCCTGCTCGAGAACATCCGCTTCGATCCGCGCGAGACCAGCAAGGACGACGCCGAGCGGCTGGCGCTGGCGAAGGAACTGGCCACGCTGGCCGGCGACGACGCCGCGTTCGTGTCCGACGGTTTCGGTGTCGTGCATCGCAAGCAGGCGTCGGTCTACGACGTCGCGACGCTGCTCCCGCACTACGCGGGCACGCTGGTCGCGACCGAGGTCGACGTCCTGACGAAGCTGACCGAGACCCCCGAGCGTCCCTACGCCGTGGTGCTCGGCGGCTCCAAGGTGTCCGACAAGATCGGTGTCATCGAGGCGCTGGCGCCGAAGGTCGACACGCTGGTCATCGGCGGCGGCATGGCTTTCACCTTCCTTGCGGCGCAAGGGTATTCCGTGGGCACGTCGCTGCTGCAGGAAGATCGCATCGAGACGTGCAAGGACCTGCTCGAGCGTTTCGGTGACGTCATCCACCTTCCGACGGACTTCGTCGTCGCCGACAGCTTCTCCGCCGACGCGGAGTCGAAGACGGTGAAGGCGTCGGAGATCCCCGACGGCTGGATGGGTCTGGACGTGGGACCCGACTCGGTGGATCGGTTCGAGGCGGTGCTGAGCAACGCCAAGACCATCTTCTGGAACGGTCCCGCCGGAGTCTTCGAGTTCGAGAAGTTCTCGAAGGGCACCGAAGGTATCGCTCGGGCGATCATCGCGGCGACCACGAAGGGCGCGTTCAGTGTCGTGGGCGGTGGCGACTCCGCCGCGGCGGTGCGCACGCTGGGTCTCCCGGACGCCGGTTTCTCGCACATCTCCACCGGTGGCGGTGCCTCCCTCGAGTACCTCGAGGGCAAGCAGCTCCCCGGCCTGTCGGTACTGGAGGGCTGAACCATGACATCTCCACGAGCTTCGCTCGACCGTAAGGCCAGGACCCCGTTCATCGCCGGTAACTGGAAGATGAATCTGAACCACCTCGAGGCCATCGCGCTGGTGCAGAAGATCGCGTTCTCACTGCCCGCGAAGTATTTCGAGAAGGTCGACGTCGCGGTCATCCCGCCGTTCACGGACATCCGCAGCGTCCAGACGCTGATCGAGGGCGACAAGCTCCTGCTCACGTTCGGCGCGCAGGATCTCTCGCCCCACGACTCCGGCGCCTACACCGGCGACATCAGCGGTGCCTTTCTGGCCAAGCTGGGCTGCACGTACGTCGTGGTCGGGCACTCGGAGCGTCGCGCCGGACACGGCGAGACCGACGAGGCGGTGCTCGCCAAGACCAAGGCCGCGCTGAAGCACGGACTCGTGCCGATCGTCTGCATCGGTGAGGGTCTCGAGGTGCGGGAGGCCGGCGAGCACGTGGCGTTCAACGTCGAGCAGCTCCGCGGGTCCCTCGCGGGTCTGAGTGCCGAGGAGATCGGGAAGATCGTCGTTGCCTACGAGCCGGTGTGGGCCATCGGTACCGGCCGCGTGGCCAGTGCCGCGGACGCGCAGGAAGTCTGCGGAGCCATCCGTCAGGAGCTGGCGTCGCTCGCCGACGTCGACACCGCGGCGGCGGTCCGTGTGCTGTACGGCGGATCGGTCAGCTCGAAGAACGTGGGCGAGATCGTCGGCCAGACCGACGTCGACGGTGCACTGGTGGGCGGAGCGTCGCTGAAGGCGGACGAGTTCGCCACCCTGTGTGCCATCGCCGCCGGGGGACCGCTTCCCTGACCCACCGCGCATCACCGATCGAAGGGCACGTCGCACACGCGACGTGCCCTTCGTCGTTCGGCGGCGCGCGGCCTGTAACATTGGCCATCATGCGCACGTTCCTGGACATCCTGCTGGTGGTCACCAGCATCGGCCTGCTCGTCTTCGTCCTGCTGCACCGCGGCAAGGGCGGCGGCCTGTCGAGCCTGTTCGGTGGTGGCGTGCAGTCGTCTCTGTCCGGGTCCAGCGTCGTCGAGAAGAACCTCGACCGTGTCACCGTCTTCACCGGTGTCGTGTGGCTCATCTGCATCCTGGGTATCGGCCTGGAGATCAAGTTCGCCTGATCGGGTGACGTGACCCCTGCCGTGAGCCCCGCGCTGCGGTCCGGGGGTGCGCCGACGATACTGTCCTCATGACAGTCGTGGATCCAGGTCTGCCCGCCACCGAACCTCTGCGAGAGGACATTCGGCTCCTCGGTGGAATACTCGGTTCCGTCGTCCGGGACCACGAGGGCGAGGAGATCTTCGACCTCGTCGAGCAGGCCCGAGTGGAGTCGTTCCGCGTGCGGCGGTCGGAGATCGATCGCGGCGAACTCGCCCGGCTCTTCGACGGCATCGACATCACGCGTGCCATCCCGGTGATCCGGGCGTTCAGTCACTTCTCGCTTCTCGCCAACCTGGCGGAGGACATTCACCGCGAGCGCCGCCGCGCCGTGCACGTGCGTGCCGGGGAGCCGCCCCAGGACAGCAGTCTCGCCTCCACCTACAGCAAGCTCGATGCGGCGCGCCTCGACGCCGCCACGGTGGAGGACCTGCTCCGTGACGCCCTGGTGTCGCCCGTCATCACCGCGCATCCCACCGAGACGCGTCGCCGCACCGTGTCGGAGATCCAGAGCCGCATCACCGATCTGATGCGCTTCCGTGAGCGCACGGAACTGGACGACACCGAGATCGCGGAGACCGACGCGAAGATCGAGCGGCAGATCCTCGCACTGTGGCAGACGGCGCTGATCCGGCTGTCCCGCTTGCGGATCCAGGACGAGATCGAGGTGGGTCTGCGCTACTACGACATGTCGCTCTTCGACGTGATCCCGCGCATCAACACCGAGCTGCGGGCAGCGCTCCGCAGCCGTTGGCCGGATGCCGACCTGCTGACGCAGCCGATGCTGCGACCCGGATCGTGGATCGGCGGCGACCGGGACGGCAACCCCTTCGTCACCGGGGAGATCGTGCACCGCGCGACCAACCGTGCCGCGCAGGTCGCGTTCACCCGGTATCTCGCAGATCTCGTCGGTCTCGAGCACGAGCTGTCCATGTCGGCTCGGTTGATCGACGTGGACGCGGACCTGCAGGCCCTGGCCGATGCGTCGAAGGACGAGTCGGCGTTCCGTGCGGACGAGCCCTTCCGCCGAGCTGTGCGCGGTATCCGCGGGCGACTGTCGGCGACGGCACGCCGCATGCTGGACGTGGTTCCGGACAACACCCTCGACTCGCCGGAACTCGAGCCGTACGGCGCCCCGCAGGAGATGCTCGACGATCTGGACCTGCTGGACCGCTCGTTGCGGCGCACGGCCAACGGCGTCATCGCCGACGACCGACTCGCGACGCTCCGGCAGGCGCTCGAGACCTTCGGGTTCCACCTGTCCGGGCTCGACATGCGGCAGAACTCCGAGATCCACGAACAGGTCGTGGCGGAGTTGCTGGCCTGGGCGGGCGTCCACGCGGACTACGCGTCACTGTCGGAGGACGAGCGCGTCGCGATCCTCGCCGCCGAGCTCGAGACGCGGCGACCCCTCATCGGGCCCCGCGCGGAGTTCAGCGAGCAGACGGCCAAGGAGCTGGCGATCGTCGAGTCCGCCGCGGACGCCGTGCGCACCTTCGGCGGCGGCGCGGTGCCGAACTACATCATCAGCATGTGCACCTCGGTCAGCGACATGCTCGAGGCCGCGGTGCTGCTCAAGGAGGCGGGCATCCTCGATCCCGGCGACGCCGAGACGGGTCCGTCCTCGCCCGTCGGTGTGGTGCCGCTGTTCGAGACGATCGACGATCTCCAGCAGGGCGCGGCGACCCTCACCGCGACGTTGTCCATCCCCGTCTACCGCGCGCTGGTGACGTCCCGCGGGGACAACCAGGAAGTGATGCTGGGGTACTCCGACTCCAACAAGGACGGCGGGTACCTGGCCGCGAACTGGGCGCTCTACCGTGCCGAACTCGACCTCGTCGAGGCTGCACGCGCCGCCGGGATCCGGCTACGACTGTTCCACGGCCGCGGTGGCACCGTGGGCCGCGGCGGTGGCCCGAGCTACGACGCCATCCTCGCTCAGCCGACCGGTGCGGTCACCGGCTCGCTGCGGATCACCGAGCAGGGCGAGGTGATCGCGGCGAAGTACGCGGAACCCCGCCTGGCTCGCCGCAACCTCGAGACGCTGTTGGCGGCGACCATCGAGAGCACGTTGCTCGACGTCGAGGGGCTCGGGGACGACGCCGAGCCGGCCTACGCGCTGCTCGACGATCTGGCGGCACGCGCCCAGGCCGCGTACGGGGCACTGGTCCACGAGACGCCGGGCTTCGTCGAGTACTTCCGGATGTCCACACCGGTCGCCGAGATCGGGGAGCTCAACATCGGCAGCCGGCCGGCGTCGCGGAAGCCCACCAACTCGGTGTACGACCTGCGGGCGATCCCGTGGGTGATGTCGTGGAGTCAGTCGCGGGTGATGTTGCCCGGCTGGTACGGAGTGGGTACCGCGTTCGAGGACTGGGTCGGGGGCGACGCGGACAAGCTGGCCACGTTGACCGATCTGTACCGGCGGTGGCCGTTCTTCCGGACGGTGCTGTCCAACATGGCGCAGGTCATGGCCAAGTCGGATCTGGGGCTCGCCGCCCGGTACTCCGAACTGGTGCCGGACGAGCAGCTCCGCAAGACCGTGTTCGACATGATCTCGACAGAGCATGCCAAGACCGTGTCGATGTACCTGAAGATCACCGGGCACGACGGGCTGCTCGACGACAACCCGGCGCTGGCGCGGTCGGTGTTCAACCGCTTCCCGTACCTCGAGCCGCTGAACCACCTGCAGGTGGAACTACTCGCACAGCTGCGGGCGGGAGACGATCGCGAGCAGGTCAAGCGCGGCATCCTGCTGACCATGAACGGGCTCGCGACCGCGTTGCGCAACAGCGGATAGAGGGAACCGCGAGGACCCTCCCGGCGTCGAACAGAACAGACCCATTCGACGCCGGGAGGACCTCCGTCATGACTCCGCAGAACGAACACCGTTGCACCGCAACCGCATCCGCGTGGCGCAGGGGAGTGCCCCGGCGTCGACCAGCGGCCTCGACACCCGTCCGACCGAAGGACGATCAGCCCGGACGGCCGCCGGCCTGACCGTCGCTCAGAGGCGGGACGCCGACCCCGCGTCGCTCAGAGGCGGGACGCCGACCCCGCGTCCAGGAACCACACGGTCGACTCGAGGCCGTGTGCCCCGGCGGCCGGATGCTCGACCGGGTCCGCGCCCCCGACACAGGCGGCGACGGCATCGGCCTTGCCCTCGCCCGAGACGAGGAACCACACGTGCCGAGACCTGTTCACCGCCGGGAGCGTCAGCGTGATGCGCACGGGAGGCGGCTTGGGGGAGTCGGTCACGGCCACGACCCAGCGTGACTTCTCCTGCACCGCGTCACCGTGGGCGAAGAGGGAGTTGACGTGAGAATCCGGGCCCATGCCGAGCAGGTGGATGTCGAAGGCGGGTCCGTCCTCCGGTGCGAAGGCTGCCACCGACTGCAGGTAGGTCACCGCCGCGGCCTCGACGTCGTCGCCCAGCGGCGAGTCGGACGGGGCCATGACGTGCACGCGGTCGGGATCGACGCCGACGTGATCGAGCAGGGCGTCCCTGGCCTGCACGTAGTTGCGTTCCGGGTCGCCCTCGGGGAGGAAGCGTTCGTCACCGAAGAAGACGTCGACGGCGGACCAGTCGATGTCGCCGCCGAGGTCGCGGACAGCGGCCAGGGTCGCGACGCCGGTGCCGCCACCGGTCAGCACGACGGATGCGGTACCGCGTGCTCGCTGGGCGTCGACGACCACCGACACGAATCGCTCGGCCGCGGCGCGGGCGAGAGCCGCCGTGTCGTCGGAACGGTGGATCTCCGATCGTGTCTCACTCATAGGTCACCTTCGTCAGGCCGGCGAGGGCCTCTTCGTAGATCTCGTCACGGTCGAGTCGACGCAGCTCCTCCGCGAGGCAGTCGCGGGTCTCCCTCCGGGCGAGTGAGACCAGCGTGTCCGGTTGTCCGGTGCGGATGAGCGTGGCCGTGGTGCCGGTCTGCGGCCTGCTGATGGACACGGTGCTGTCGGCCAGCACCATCTCCACACGCAGGTCGCCGACCTTGCGCACCACGGGGACGTCGAGGCGGGCGGCGAACCACCCGGCGAGAATGTCCAGTGCGGGCTCCTCGCGCAGACCCGACACGGTCACCGATCGCACCGGCTCGGCCTGCTGATCGAGCGCCGTGGTGAGCAGCGCACGCCAATAGGTGATGCGCGACCAGGCGAGGTCGGAATCGCCCTCGGCATACGACTCGAGTCGCGACGAGATGGCGGCGCGTGGGTCGGGCGAATTGGTCGCGTCGGTGATCCGTCGGATGGCGAGCCGACCCACCGGGTCCTCCTTCGGGACCGCCGGTGCTCCGCTCGGCCACCAGGCCACCACGGGGGTGTCCGGCAGCAGGAAGGGCAGGACGACGCTCTGCTCGTGTTCCGACAGCTCGCCCCGCAGTCGCAGGAAGACCACCTCGGACGCGCCCGCGTCGCCGCCGACGCGGATCTGCGCATCCAGCACGTCGTCGTCGTCGCGTTCGCCGCGGGCCAACACGATGACGCGACACGGATGCTCCCGGCTGGCCTCGTTGGCCGCCTCGATCGCGGCTTCGAACTTCGCCGGATCACGGATGACGACGACCAGGGTGAGCACCCGACCGAGCGTGACGGCGCCGCCCGATTCGCGGAGCTCCACCAACTTCTTCGAGACGGCACCGGTGGTGGTGGCGGGCAGATCGACGATCACGGCCTTCTCCATTCGCGTCCGGTGCGCTGCATCATCTCGTTGGCCGAGTCGGGGCCCCACGTGCCGGCCTCGTACGGATCGGCCGCGCCGCCGGACGCCCAGTACTCGAGAATGGGATCGAGGATCTTCCACGACAGCTCGACCTCGGCATTGACCGGGAAGAGCGACGGCTCGCCGAGCAGCACGTCGAGGATGAGACGTTCGTACGCCTCGGGCGACGACTCGGTGAAGGCCTGGCCGTAACTGAAGTCCATGCTGACGTCCCGCACCTGCATGCTGGACCCCGGCACCTTCGATCCGAAGCGCAGCGTGACGCCCTCGTCGGGCTGCACGCGGATGACGAGTGCGTTCTGGCCCAGTTCCTCGGTCATCGTGGCGTCGAACGGCAGATGCGGTGCGCGTTTGAAGATCATCGCGATCTCGGTCACGCGCCGTCCGAGCGACTTACCGGTACGGAGGTAGAACGGGACACCGCCCCATCTCCGGGTGTCCACCTCGAGGGTGATGGCCGCGTAGGTCTCGGTGTTCGACTCCGCGTCGAACCCCTCCTCCTCCTTGAGCCCCTTCACCTTCTGGCTGCCCTGCCACCCCGAGGTGTACTGCCCCCGGGCGGCGGTCTGCGCGAAGGGCTCCGCCAACCGCGTCGACGAGAGGACCTTGATCTTCTCGCTCTGCAGCTCGCTGGGGCTGAAGCTGACCGGCTCCTCCATCGCGGTGATGGCGAGTAACTGGAGCAGGTGGTTCTGGATCACGTCGCGCGCGGCGCCGATGCCGTCGTAGTACCCGGCTCGACCCCCCAGGCCGATGTCCTCGGCCATCGTGATCTGCACGTGGTCCACGTAGTGGGCGTTCCAGATCGGATCGAACAGCTGGTTGGCGAAGCGCAGCGCCAGGATGTTCTGGACCGTCTCCTTGCCGAGATAGTGGTCGATGCGGAAGACACGATCCTCCGGGAACACCCGGTTGACGATCGCGTTGAGCTCCTTCGCGCTCTCGAGATCGTGGCCGAAGGGCTTCTCGATCACCACTCGACGCCAGTGCCGCGGCGCCTCGTCCTCGGACTCCGGTCCGGTGGCGAGGCCGGACGCCGACAACTGTTCGAGCACCGTCGGGAACGCGCCCGGCGGGATGGACAGGTAGAACGCGTGATTCCCACCGGTTCCACGCTCGACGTCGAGTTCCGCCAGCGTCGTCGTGAGCTGATCGAACGCAGCGGCATCGTCGAAGGATCCCTGTACGAAGCGGATGCCTTCCGACAACCGTTCCCACACGTCCTCACGGAACGGCGTCCGGGAGTGCTCCCGCACAGCGTCGTGCACGATGGTGCCGAAGTCCTGGTCCGACCAGTCACGCCGGGCGAACCCGACCAGCGCGAACCCTGGCGGCAGGAGCCCCCGGTTCGCGAGGTCGTACACCGCCGGCATCAACTTCTTGCGCGCCAGGTCGCCGGTGACACCGAAGATCACCAGGCTGCAGGGCCCGGCGATCCTCGGGAGACGCTTGTCTCTGCTGTCACGGAGCGGATTCACCCAGGGTGTGGCTGACTCCGTCGCCACGGTTCAGCTCTTCGACGCGGCGGAGAGTTGCTCGGAGGTGGCGTCGAGCAGTTCGCCCCACGACGCCTCGAACTTCTGGACGCCCTCGTTCTCGAGCACGAGGAAGACGTCGGTCAGATCGATGCCCAGTGCGCTGATGGCGTCGAAGACGGCCTGCGACTCCTGGCCCTTGCCCGTGATGGTGTCGCCGGCGACCTCGCCGTGGTCGGCGAAGGCGTCCATCGTCTTCTCGGGCATGGTGTTGACGGTGTTCGGTGCGACCAGCTCGGACACGTACAGCGTGTCGGGCAGGGTCGGGTCCTTCACACCGGTGGAGGCCCAGAGCGGGCGCTGCGGCCGCGCGTTGTCGGTCAGCATGCCCTGGAAGCGCGACCCGATCTCGAACACCTGCTGGTAGGCGACGTACGCGAGACGTGCGTTGGCCAGTGCGGCCTTGCCCTTCAGGTCGGTCGCCTCCGGCGTGCCGATGGCGTCGAGACGCTTGTCGATCTCGGTGTCGACGCGCGAGACGAAGAACGACGCGACCGAGTGGATCGACGACAGATCGTGGCCCGCGGCCTTCGCCGACTCGAGTCCCTCGAGGTAGGCGTTCATGACGGCCTCGTAGCGCTCGACCGAGAAGATGAGCGTGACGTTGACGCTGATGCCCTCGCCGATGACCTTGGCGATCGCGGGGATGCCGGCCTCGGTGGCGGGGATCTTGATCAGCACGTTGGGCCGGTCGACGATCTTCCACAGCTCGACGGCCTGCGCGACCGTCTTGTCGGTGTCGTGGGCCAGGCGGGGATCGACCTCGATGGACACCCGTCCGTCGACTCCGTTGGTCGCCTTGTACACCGGTGCGAGCACGTCGCACGCGTTGCGCACGTCGTCGGTGGTGACCGTGCGGATGACGGAATCGACGTCGGCGCCGCGGGCGGCGAGTTCGTTCACCTGCTCGTCGTACGAGGTGCCCTTCGACAGGGCGGCCTGGAAGATCGACGGGTTCGTGGTGACGCCGACGACCGACTTGGAGTCGATCAGGTCCTTCAGGTTGCCCGAGGAGATCCGGTCACGGGAGAGATCGTCCAGCCAGACCGACACTCCGGCGGCGGACAGGTCTGCGAGATTCTGGTTCTGAGTCATGCTGTCATCCCTTCACGTTGGTGATGGAGCGCTGAGCTGCGGCCACGACGGCCTCGGCCGTGAAGCCGTACTCGCGGAAGAGCGTGGCCGCGTCCGCGGACTCGCCGAAGTGCTCGAGCGAGATGATCTCGCCGTAGCCGCCGACGATCTTGTACCAGGGCATCGCGATGCCGGCCTCGATGGAGACACGGGCCTTCACGGTGGGCGGAAGGACCTGGTCGCGGTAGTTCTGGTCCTGGCTCTCGAACCACTCGACACACGGCATCGAGACGACGCGCGCCGCGATGTCCTGCGCCTCGAGGAGCTTCTGCGCCTCCACGGCGTACTGCACCTCGGAACCGGTCGCGACGATGATCACGTCGGGTGCGGCCTTGGACGACTCGACCAGGACGTACCCGCCCTTGGAGACACCCTCGTAGCTGGTGCCGTCGAGAATCGGGATGCCCTGACGGGTGAGCGCGAGGCCGACGGGGCCGCTGCTCGACGAGCGCGCGAGCACCGCGCGCCAGGCGTGGGCGGTCTCGTTCGCGTCGCCGGGGCGCACGACCGAGAGGTTCGGGATCGCGCGCAGTGCCGCGAGGTGCTCGACAGGCTGGTGCGTCGGGCCGTCCTCGCCGAGACCGACGGAGTCGTGGGTCCAGACGTAGATGGGATCGATGTCCATCAGCGACGCGAGGCGCACCGCGGGGCGCATGTAGTCACTGAACTGCATGAAGGTGCCGCCGTACGCACGGGTCGGTCCGTGCATGACGATGCCGGACAGGATCGCACCCATCGCGTGCTCGCGGATACCGAAGTGCAGTGTGCGGCCGTAGGGCTCGGCGTCCCAGTCGTCGGTGGAGATCGACGTCGGGCCGAAGGACTTGGCGCCCTTCATGGTGGTGTTGTTGCTGCCGGCGAGGTCGGCGGAGCCGCCCCACAGCTCCGGCAGGACCGGGCCGACGACACTGAGGACCTCACCGGACGCGGCGCGCGTCGCGATGGCCTTGCCGCCCGGCTCCCAGATGGGGAGGACGTCGGTCCAACCGTCGGGCAGCGTGCCCTCGGTCAGACGGTCCAGCAGTCGGCGACGGTCGGGCTCGCGCTCGCTCCACGCGTCGAAGTCCTTGCTCCACGCCTCGTGCGCCGCGCGGCCACGCGCCTGCAGACCGCGGGTGTGCTCGATGACCTCGTCGGTGACCTCGAACGTCTTCTCGGGATCGAAGCCGAGCGCCTTCTTCACGGCGGCGACCTCGTCGTCGCCCAGAGCGGCACCGTGGACGGCGCCGGTGTTCATCATCGTGGGGGCAGGGAAGCCGATGATGGTGCGCAGCACGATGATGGAGGGCTTGTCGGTGACGGCCTTGGCCGCCTCGACCGCCTCCTCGATGGCGGTGACGTTCTCGCCGCCCTCGACGACCTGCACGTGCCAGCCGTACGCCTCGTAGCGCTTGGCGGTGTCCTCGGACAGCGCGATGTCGGTGGAGTGCTCGATGGAGATCTTGTTGTCGTCGTAGAACAGGATCAGGTTGCCGAGCTGCTGTGTGCCGGCGAGCGAGGACGCCTCGGAGGTGATGCCCTCCTCGATGTCGCCGTCGGACGCGATGACGTAGATGTAGTGGTCGAACGGGCTGTCGCCCCACGCGGGCTCGGGATCGAAGAGTCCACGCTCACGGCGCGACGCCATGGCCATGCCGACGGCCGAGGCCAGGCCCTGACCGAGCGGGCCGGTGGTGATCTCGACGCCCTTGGTGTGGCGGAACTCCGGGTGGCCGGGGGTCTTCGACTTGAACGTGCGCAGCGCTTCGAGATCGGCGAGCTCGAGGCCGAAGCCGCCCAGGTAGAGCTGGATGTACAGCGTGAGGCTCGAGTGGCCGCACGAGAGCACGAAGCGATCGCGGCCGATCCACGTGGTGTCCGTGGGATCGTGGCGCATCGTGCGCTGGAAGAGCGAGTACGCCAGGGGAGCGAGGCTCATGGCGGTTCCGGGGTGGCCGTTGCCGACCTTCTGCACCGCGTCGGCAGCGAGAACACGCACAGTGTCCACCGCCCGTGTGTCCAGATCGGTCCAGTCGCTCGGATGGTGAGCGCTGGTGAGAACGGTGATGTCGTCTGTGATCGACACGGGTGGAGATCTCCTGACACTGTCGGGGTGGGGTGGCCAGTAGTGCACGGGCGCGGCGCACTCGTCGACGCTCCGCGCGTGATGAGCCTAGTTCCCCGGCGGATCGGTCGGGGATACCCGGTTCACCGGTAGAGCCTAGTTCCGTCGGGGACGCCTCGCTGGTTCCGTGGCGGGTGGTCCGCCGCCGATCCGTCACGCGACGCCCGCACCATCCGACTACCCGCCGATTGGGGTGATGACACAGGCGGCGTCTACCATCGCTTGTAGTAGCACCATTCCGCTCGGTAACTGGGCCGGGTGGTGGAGCGGACGGTGCGAGAGGGAGATTCGAGTGGGTATGCGGCAGAGCCCGAGCGGACACGGGTTCACCGACAGTCCGACCCGGGACGTGTCGACCGCTCCCACGTCGCGACTCGGCCGGCTGACGGCCAAGCCCGCCGCCTACATAGCGCTGACGAAGCCGCGCGTGATCGAGCTCCTCCTGGTCGCGACGATCCCCACGATGCTTCTCGCGGACCGCGGCACGGTGAACCTCCCGCTCCTGTTCGCCACGCTGTTCGGCGGGTGGATGGGTGCTGCCAGCGCCAACACCCTCAACTGCGTGGTCGACGCGGACATCGACAAGGTCATGAAGCGCACGGCGCGGCGGCCACTGGCCCGCGAGGCCGTGCCGACGTCGCACGCCTTCGTCTTCGGCGCGCTCCTCGGAGTCGGATCCTTCCTCTGGCTCTGGTGGGCGGCGAATCTCCTCAGCGGAATCCTGGTCGTCGCGACGATTCTGTTCTACGTCCTCGTCTACACGATGGTGCTCAAGCGCCGGACCTCGCAGAACGTGGTCTGGGGCGGTGCCGCGGGATGCATGCCCGCACTCGTCGGATGGTCCGCCGTGACCGGGACCATCGGGTGGCAGGCGATCGTCCTGTTCCTCGTCATCTTCTTCTGGACTCCGCCCCACACGTGGGCCCTGGCCATGCGGTACAAGGACGACTACAAGGCGGCAGGCGTGCCCATGCTGCCCGTCGTTGCCACCGAGCAGGTCGTCACCCGGCAGATCGTCCTCTACACGTGGGCCACGGTCGCGGCCACGGCTGCGCTGATCCCGGCGGCCGGTGTCGTCTACGCCGCGGTCGCCCTGGCGGCGGGTGCCTGGTTCCTGCTCATGGCGCATCAGCTGTACTCCGGCGTGCGACGCGGTGAGGCCGTGAAGCCGCTGCGCCTGTTCCTGCAGTCGAACAACTACCTCGCGGTGGTGTTCATCGGTCTCGCCGTCGATTCCGTGCTCGGGATGTCCACGGTCTCCGACTTCTTCTCCTGACACCCGCTCCGAGTCAGGGCTCCAGCACGATCGATCCCGCCGTCTTCCGGCTCTCGAGGTCGGTGTGCGCCTGCCGGGCCTGCTCGAGCGGATAGCGATGCTCGACTCTGACCGTCAGGGTTCCGTCCGCCAGCGCGCGCACCACGTCGCCGCCGCGCCATTCCAGCTCTGCCCGGTCGCGGATGTGGTGCGCGAGAGTGGGACGGGTCAGGAACACCGAGCCGGCCTTGTTGAGGCGCTGTGGGTCCACCGGCGGTACCGGCCCGCTCGCGGCACCGAACAGGGCCACGGTCCCGCGGATGCGCACGCTCTCGAGACTCGCGTCGAATGTCGAGGCACCGACGCCGTCGTACACCGCCGCGACGCCGACACCGTCGGTGATGTCGCGCACGCGTGCCGGGATGTCGTCGTCGTAACGGAGAACGTGAGCCGCGCCTGCCTCGCGTGACAACGCCTCCTTCTCGTCGGTGGACACGGTGGTGATCACCGACGCGCCCTTCGCCGTGACGAGCTGCGTGAGGATCAGCCCGACTCCGCCCGCGCCGGCGTGCACCAACACCACGTCGCCGGACTGCACGGGGTACGTCGACTCGATCAGATAGTGCGCCGTCATGCCCTGGAGCAGCACGGACGCTGCCTGTGGGGGATCCACACCCGCCGGCACCGCGATGGCCGAGGCTGCCGGGACCCGCACGAGTTCGGCGTAGCTCCCGGGCGCCGCGGCCCAGGCGACGCGATCACCGACCGAGAACTCGGACACCTCCGAGCCCACCTGCTCGACGACACCGGTGCCCTCGTCGCCCGGGACGTACGGCAGCTCCCGCGGGTAGGACCCGCTACGGAAGTACGTGTCGATGTAGTTGATTCCGGAGGCCTGGACCCGCACCAGCAGATCGGCCGGGCCGGCCACCGGATCGGGGACCTCGGTCACGTCGAGGACGTCGGGTCCGCCGGTTCGGGTCACGAGTACAGCGCGCATGGGAAAAGTCTGCCACTGTGCGCGTGGCAGCGGGGGCAGGACCGACCCGCCGCGGCGTTACCGGCCAGTAGGCCGCGCGAGACGCACCGGGTATTCTCACGACCATGAGCACCGAGAGCATCGAGAACGCACCCAAGGGTGACTCCGGGCAGAGCACCGAGACGGCGGCCCCGCCATCGAACCTGGTGTCCTCGATCGAGTCGTTCGTCGCAGCGCACGGCGGGTCCGCGACGGTGGTGTTGCAGCCGCTCGGCCGCGCCGGTGTCCGCATGACGCTGGTCGGTGCCGACGGGATCCTGGGGGACCGGGTCGCCGGCAATCTCCGCATCGCGCACGCAGTGGTGGACTCGCTCGACTCCGTGACCCTCGGTGACTGGGACCGCGAGCTGACGAGCATCGTCACCCCGCGCAAGGGCCACTTCGCGCAGATGGCGGGATGGGTGGCGCGTCAGTCGCGTTTCCCGAAGGCCCGCAACGGTCTCTGACCGCGTCCGGCTCAGTCCGCGCGGGCCAGCCGCGGCGAGGTCACGTCGGTGTCCTCGGCTGCCGGCACGGTCTCCCGCTCGCGCAGGGACACCCAGAGAGCGGCCGTGGCCGCCGTGGCCGCGGCAGCACCGGCGACGTGGACGGCGACGAGGGCCGCGGGGACATCGGTGAAGTACTGGACGATGCCGACGGACGCCTGGGCGACGACGATCGCGATGACCACCTGCAGGCGCTTCTTGATGGCCGAGGCTCCGGACGGACTGACGGCGTAGACCGCGAACGTGAGCCCCACCAGCAGCGCCAGGTATCCCACCAGCAGTTCGGCATGCAGATGCACGAGGGTGACGATCTCCACCTCGAGCCGGGCCACGTCCGCGTCACCTGCATGCGGTCCCGCGCCGGTGACCATGGTGCCCGCCACCAGAACTCCGGCGAGCAGGACCGCGGACAGCACGGTCAGCCACCGCAGCGGCGCGGGCACGGCGGGGACCGAGACGCCTTCGTCCTTCTCCCCGATCTTGTGGAACAGCAGCGTCGCGAGCCAGACCATCAGCATCGAGATGACGAGGTGCACGGCCACGGTCCACCACAGCAGCCCGGTGAGCACCGTGATGCCGCCGACGCCGGCCTGCAGCACCGTGCCCGCGGGCATGAGCCACGCATAGACGACCACCTCGCGGCGTCGCCGAGCCCGCGTCACCGCCAGCACGATGGCGGCGGCGGTGAGGACCACGGCGAAGGTGAGCATGCGGTTGCCGAATTCGACCGCCTGGTGCAGGACGGGCACCTCGGACACGCCGACGGGCGTGAAACTGCCGGGGAAGCACTGCGGCCACGTGGGGCACCCGAGCCCGGAGCCCGTCACCCGGACCACGGCGCCCGTCACCGAGATACCGCCCTGCGTCAGGATCACGACGAACGCGATGATCCGCTGGACGCGAACGGAGGGGACCGGGAGGCGGTCGACCACGGAGAAGTACGCACGGGAGAGCACACGTCGATGGTAGACGGCATCTCCTACGCTGCGTAGTTGGCCTGCGGCACCGGGTGGTCGGCCTGCGGCACCGGTGTCAGGTGAACGAGAACTTTCGGGTCGCCCAGAAGCCGCAGACCGCTGCCCACACGACGAGGACCAGGATGCCGAACAGATCGGCTCGCCCGACGACGGCCTGCTCCAGCGTCTCCGCCATCGCACCCGACGGGATCAGCCGCGCGATCATGCGGACGCCGCCGGGGAGTGCCTCGTTCGCGAACACCACGCTGCCGATGCCGAGCATCACGAACCACGCGATGTTGGCGAGGGCGAGCACGATCTCGGCCCGCAGCGTCCCGCCGAGCAGGAGGCCCATCGTGGCGAAGGTGACGGTGCCCAATGCGATGACCAGCGCGCCCAGCACGAGTCCGCCGGGGGTCGGACGCCACCCGAGGGCGAGGCCGATGGCACCGAGCAGCACCGACTGCAGCACGACCACGAGGAGGACGGCGATCGACTTCCCCGCGATGGCGCCCCACTTCGGCAGGGCGGTGGCGCCGAGTCTCTTGAGGGCGCCGTAGCGCCGGTCGAAGCCGACGGCGATGGCCTGACCGGTGAACGCGGTCGACATCACCGCGACGGTCATCACGGCGGGCACGACGGTGCCGACGCGCTCGGTGCCGAAGTCGCCGAACGGCAGCAGCGTGAGCCCGATGAGCAAGGTCACCGGGATGAACATCGTCAGCAGCAGCTGCTCCCCGTTGCGCAGCAGGAGAAGCAGTTCGAGGCGGCTCTGTGCCAGCAGCATGCGGCGTCGCGGCGCGGGCCGGGGATCCGGTGTGAACGTCCCCGGTGCGAATCGGTCGGACGCACGTTCGGACCGTGATGTCACGCTCACCCTCTCAGTTCCCGCCCCGTGAGGTCGAGGAAGACGTCCTCGAGGCTGCGCTGTTCCACACGGAGATCGGTGGCCAGCACGTTCAGTCGAGCACACCACGAGGTCACCGTCGCGAGCACCTGGGGGTCGATGGTCCCCTCGAGCAGATACGAGCCCGGGGAACTCTCGACCGGATCGAACCCCTCGGGCAGCACCATCTGCAGCAACGACAGATCGAGGCCGGACGGCGCGGAGAAGCGCAACTGGCCCTCGGCACCCCGTCGCGTGAGCTCGGTGGGCGTACCGGAGGCCACGACCTGACCGTGGTCGATGATCACGAGGTCGTCCGCGAGGTGCTCGGCCTCGTCCATGAGGTGGGTGGTCAGCAGAATGCTCACGCCGTCGCGCCGCAGCGCCTCGACGAGGTCCCACACGAGGAGCCGCGCCTGCGCGTCGAGCCCGGCGGTCGGCTCGTCGAGGAACACCAGCTCGGGCCGGCCGACCAGCGCGCAGGCCAGCGAGAGGCGCTGTTGCTGACCGCCGGAGAGTCGTCGGTACGGCGTGCGGACCGCATCGGTGAGCCCCAACTGTCCGAGGAGCCACGCGGGATCGAGCGGGTCGGCCGAATACGCGGCGACGAGGTCGAGCATCTCGCCGGCACGCGAGCCGGGGTAGGCGCCGCCGCCCTGCAGCATCACTCCGATCCGCGGCTTGAGACGGTCGGAGTCGGCGATGGGATCGAGCCCCAGGACGCGAACCTCACCGGAGTCGGGCGTGTGGAAGCCCTCGCACATCTCGACGGTGGTGGTCTTGCCGGCCCCGTTGGGACCGAGGAGTGCGAGCACCCGGCCGCGCTGCAGCTCGATGTCGAGTCCGTCGACGGCCGCGACGTCACCGAAGTGCTTGACCACACCGCGGAGCGACACCGCCGGAGAGTCCGTCGGCGTCCCGGCATCGGACGCCGTGGGCGGAGGGACAGATCGGGCGGTCACGATGATCCAGCGTAGGCGTCCGAAGGACGGTCGGGCGCCGCCGCCCCGTCGCGTGCCCGCCAGGGCAGCAGTCGCCTCGTCGAGGCGTACAGCACGGCGATCGTCAGGACGGTCGCCACCGCTGCCTGGACGATGACGAAGGGCTGGACCTCACCGCCGGTCGGCATGACGATCAGCGAGACGAACGCGGAGAAGACGATCACCGGCACCCGGAACGCCGGTCGGGTGGCCCAGGCGGCCAGCGGGGTGACGGCCCACAGCAGGTACCAGGGCTGGACGACGGGGAAGAGCAGCACCAGTGCCCCGAGCGACACGCCGAGGGCGCCGATGGGGTGGAGCCGGCCCAGCAGGACCGACACGAGCATCCGCACGATGATCAGCGCGGCCACCAGGGAGGCGATCGGGCGGGTGAGGGACAGCACGGCCGTGGTGTGGTCGCCGATGCCCAGGAGGACGCCGGCGCCTCCCGTGGCGAGGCCGAGCAGTGTGGGCAACGACATCCAGCTGCGCACGGCGTTGGCCGTGTCCAGGGTGTCCAGCCAGCCGAATCCGAGCCCGCTCGCGACGCTGACACCGAGGATCACGGCGACCGTCACCGCGCCGAGCAGTGCGGCGGCGGCCGCGACGTCGCGGGGCCGACCACCCCATCGACGCGCCAACGCCATGCCCACGAATCCGAGCGCGAGCACCGACGGGATCTTGATCGTCGCGGACAGGGCGATGACCGCCGCGCCCGCGAGCAGCAGCACGCCGGTACGGCCCCGCAGTGGTGCCGCGGACTCGACTGCGCGGAACGAGAGTTCGAGCCCCGCGAGCATCAGGCCCAGCATCGCAGCCTCGTTGTGGATCCCGGCGACGAGGTGGAAGAGCAGGAGCGGATTCGCGGCACCGAGCCACAGCGCCGCCACGCTGGACACTCCGCATCGGGCGGCGAGGCGGGGGAGTGCCCACACGATGAGCGCGACCCCGACGAGCGCGACGATGCGATGCAGGAAGATTCCGGCGACGATGTCGTCACCGGTGAGCGCGGTGATGCCCCGACCGATCCACAGGAAGAACGGTCCGTAGGGCGCCGGGGTGTCGCGCCAGATATTCGGCACGGTGCGGGTGAGTACATGGTCGACGCCGAGTGCCGCCTGCGGACCGATGGCGTACGGATCGAGTCCGCGGGCCGTGATCTCGCTCTGCGCCAGGTACGAGTAGACGTCCTTGCTGAACATCGGTGGCGCGACGCACAGCGGCACGATCCACAGCGCGAGCGTGCGGTCCAGCTGGGAGCGAGACATCCGGCGCGGCGACGAGTGCGCGCCGAAGGATCCCACGGCGAGGCGGCCGAGGAGCAGCCACGCGAGCACCACGACGGCGGTGCCGATCATCGTGACGGTGAGTGCGGCGGGGAGCGCGCGAGCGAAGAGTCCGAGCACGCGGACGCCCTGCACCGGGTTCTGGAGAACCGGTTGCGCGCCGGCGCCCAGTGCACCGAGGGCCATCATCGCGGCGCCGATGGCACCGAAGCGACGGATCCGTGTGAGATCGCGCACCTCGGCGGCGTTCAGTTCAGGGCGCTCGGGCTCGTTGTCGTGGAGAAACGCGACGCGATCGCTGCGCGGATACCCTTCGAGCCCCAGCACCCGACGCGTCGCTCCACGTGCCGTCGCCCGCATCCTGGCGGCCGCACCGGGTCGAGTCGGCTCCGTCGCGCCCGCCGTGACCACGTCGTCGGTGCCGCCCGCGGGGGACGCCGAGGCGTCGGTCGGTGTCACCGGCGCGGTGGGCACGGGGTCGTCGGCAGGTGCGGGCACAGAACGGAGCGTATCGACACCGGCGCCGATCACGAACGTCGCCGCAGCATCGGTCCTGCTACCCAGGGTGCCCTTGCTGGAACCTCTCCGGTAATTCGGTCACACTGGTGTTGTGAAAACGACTACCGAACGTTCCGGCGAGCGCATCAGCGCCCGCGCCGACGTCGCGTCGGTCACCGTCACCCCGAATTCGGCGACGTCGGGTTCGGCAACGTCGGGTTCGGCAACGTCGGAGGGCCGCACGCGGTCGTCCGTCGTGACGCTCCTGCTCGAGGAGGGTCCGATCAGTGCCACCGAGGTCGGGTCCCGTCTCGGCATCAGCGCCGCCGGCGTGCGCCGCCACCTCGATGCTCTCATCGACGCGGGCGACGCGCGCGTCACGATGACCTCGCGTCCGGGCGCGCGTACCCGCGGTCGCCCCGCGAAGCTGTTCTCCCTGACCGCGCACGGACGCTCTCGACTCGGCCACTCGTACGACGATCTCGCCGGTGCGGCCATGCGGCACCTGCGGGAGATCGGCGGCGACGACGCGGTGCGCACGTTCGCCCGCCGACGCATCCAGTCGATCGTCGGCGACGTCGAGCCGGCCGACACGTCCTCGCAGCAGTCCGTCTCCGAGACGGCCGACGCCATTGCCGAGGCGCTCACCGAGTCGGGCTTCGCCGCCTCCACCCGCCCGGTCGGCAACGGGGTGCAGATCTGCCAGCACCACTGCCCGGTGTCGCACGTCGCGGCCGAGTTCCCCGAGCTGTGCACCGCCGAGCGCGAGGCGTTCGCCGACCTGCTCGGAACGCACGTACAGCGTCTCGCCACCATCGCCAACGGTGACTGCGCGTGCACCACCCATGTGCCCCTTCGCACACTCTCGACTCCCGAATCAGGCAATACCGACGACGATGTCGGCGTTGCACCGAGTGATGCTGCCGACAGCGGCACGGTCCACCTCGACCGAACAGCTCTCGATTCGGCCCGTACCACCAGCTCCAGCCCGAACAGCCCGCTCGATCGTCTCCGGAAGGAGCCCGCATGACCGTCACACCAGACCAGGTGACCCCCACGGTGCCCGCGACACTCACGCAGGACGAGACCATCGCGTCTCTCGGGACCTACGGATACGGCTGGTCCGACTCCGACGTCGCCGGTGCGAGCGCCAAGCGCGGCATCAGCGATGCGGTCGTCCGCGACATCTCCGACAAGAAGAGCGAGCCCGAGTGGATGCTCGAGGCACGCCTGAAGGCGCTGCGCACGTTCGAGCGCAAGCCCATGCCGAACTGGGGATCGAACCTCGACGGCATCGACTTCGACAACATCAAGTACTTCGTGCGGTCCAGCGAGAAGCAGGCCGCCACGTGGGACGATCTGCCCGCCGACATCAAGAACACGTACGACCGTCTCGGCATCCCGGAGGCGGAGAAGCAGCGCCTCGTGTCGGGTGTCGCCGCTCAGTACGAGTCCGAGGTCGTCTACCACTCGATCCGTGAGGATCTCGAGGAGCAGGGCGTCATCTTCCTGGACACCGACTCGGGTCTGCGTGAGCACCCGGAGCTGTTCCAGGAGTACTTCGGTTCGGTGATCCCGGCCGGTGACAACAAGTTCTCCGCGCTGAACACCGCGGTGTGGTCCGGTGGGTCCTTCATCTACGTGCCGCCGGGCGTCCACGTGGACATCCCGCTGCAGGCGTACTTCCGCATCAACACCGAGAACATGGGCCAGTTCGAGCGGACGCTCATCATCGTCGACGAGGGTGCCTACGTGCACTACGTCGAGGGATGCACCGCGCCCATCTACAAGTCCGACTCGCTGCACTCGGCAGTCGTCGAGATCATCGTCAAGAAGGGTGGTCGGTGCCGCTACACCACCATCCAGAACTGGTCGAACAACGTCTACAACCTCGTCACCAAGCGCGCCAAGGCCGAGGCCGGCGCGACGATGGAGTGGATCGACGGCAACATCGGCTCGAAGGTCACGATGAAGTACCCGGCCGTGTGGATGACCGGTGAGCACGCCAAGGGCGAGGTTCTGTCGGTGGCGTTCGCCGGCGAGGGCCAGCATCAGGACACCGGCTCGAAGATGCTCCACCTCGCGCCGAACACGTCGTCCAACATCGTGAGCAAGTCCGTCGCTCGCGGCGGCGGCCGGGCGTCCTACCGCGGCCTGATCCAGATCAACAAGGGCGCGCACGGGTCGAAGTCGACCGTCAAGTGCGATGCACTCCTGGTCGATCAGATCAGCCGCAGCGACACCTACCCGTACGTCGACATCCGCGAGGACGACGTGACGATGGGCCACGAGGCCACCGTCTCCAAGGTCAGCGACGATCAGCTGTTCTACCTGATGAGCCGCGGCATGACCGAGGACGAGGCCATGGCCATGGTGGTGCGCGGGTTCGTCGAGCCCATCGCGAAGGAACTCCCGATGGAGTACGCCCTCGAGCTCAACCGCCTGATCGAGCTGCAGATGGAGGGATCGGTCGGATGACCCTGCCCCACACCGACACCGGGGTGAAGGCTGCCGTAACCGGCGAGAACCCCGCCACCGAGAACAAGCGCGCGATCGTCGCGAACAAGGGCGCGCAGTTCTCGTCCTACGACGTCGCCGCGTTCGAGGTGCCGTCCGGCCGCGACGAGATCTGGCGCTTCACACCGCTGCGGCGCCTGCGTGGTCTCCACGACGGCACCGCCCTGGCCACGGGCTCCGCGACCGTGACGGTCACCGACGCGCCCGAGTCCGTGCGCGTCGAGACCGTCGGTCGTGACGACGTGCGGCTCGGCACCGCGGGTGCGCCGGCCGATCGCGTCGCCGCACAGGCGTATTCGTCCTTCGACTCGGCCACCGTCGTCACGGTGGCCTCCGAGGCCGAGCTCGCGGATCCGCTGATCGTCACGGTCGACGGTCCCGGAGCGGACTCCGTCGCCTACGGCCACGTCCAGATCCGCGTCGAGGCGTTCGCGAAGGCGACCGTCGTACTCGAGCAGCGCGGCAGCGGAACGTACGCCGAGAACGTCGAGTTCGTCGTCGCGGACAGCGCGCACCTCACGGTCGTGGCTCTGCAGGAGTGGGACGACGACGCGGTGCACGTCGCGTCGCATCACGCGAAGGTGGGCCGCGACAGCGTCCTGCGCTACGTGTCGGTCAGCCTCGGCGGGGACCTGGTGCGCCTGACCCCGACGGTGAACTTCACCGGTCCGGGCGGCGATGCCGAGCTCTTGGGCCTGTATTTCGCGGACGACGGTCAGCATCTCGAGCAGCGCCTGCTGGTCAACCACACCGCGCCGCACTGCAAGTCCAACGTGGTCTACAAGGGCGCCCTGCAGGGCGATCCGGCGTCGAAGAAGCCCGACACCCACACCGTGTGGGTCGGTGACGTCGTCATCGGTGCGAAGGCGGAGGGCACGGACACGTTCGAGCTCAACCGCAACCTGATTCTCACCGACGGCGCGCGTGCGGACTCCGTGCCGAACCTCGAGATCGAGACCGGCGAGATCGTCGGGGCCGGTCACGCGAGTGCGACGGGTCGCTTCGACGACGAGCAGCTGTTCTACCTCCGTGCCCGCGGCATCCCGGAGGACCAGGCACGCAAGCTCGTCGTGCGCGGTTTCTTCCACGACATCATCGCGAAGATCCCGGTGGCGTCGATCCGCGAGCGTCTCTCCGACGCGGTCGAGGCGGAACTCGCCATCACCGGCGTCTGACCCCTCGCGCGACCACCTTCTCCCGATTCACAGACAGGCAAGGAACATCATGTCCACTCTCGAAATCCGCGATCTGCACGTCGACGTCGCGAACACCGACGATGCCGCGCAGCCGATCGAGATCCTGAAGGGCGTCGATCTGACGGTCTCGTCGGGCGAGACGCACGCCATCATGGGCCCCAACGGCTCGGGCAAGTCGACGCTGTCCTACGCGATCGCCGGCCATCCCAAGTACCGCGTCACCTCGGGCACCATCCTGCTCGACGGTGAGGACGTCCAGGAGATGTCCGTGGACGAGCGCGCTCGCGCCGGCCTGTTCCTCGCAATGCAGTACCCCGTCGAGGTGCCCGGTGTGTCCATGTCCAACTTCCTCCGCACCGCGGCCACTGCCGTGCGCGGCGAGGCCCCGAAGCTGCGGCACTGGGTGAAGGAGGCCAAGGAGGCGATGACCGAGCTCGACATCGATCCGGCCTTCGCCGAGCGCAGCGTCAACGAAGGTTTCTCCGGTGGCGAGAAGAAGCGCCACGAGATCCTGCAGTTGGGCCTGCTCAAGCCGAAGATCGCCATCCTCGACGAGACCGACTCGGGCCTCGACGTCGACGCTCTGCGCGTCGTGTCTGAGGGTGTCAACCGCTACAAGGAGCGGGAGAACGGCGGCATTCTCCTGATCACGCACTACACCCGCATCCTGCGCTACATCACGCCCGATCACGTGCACGTGTTCTCCGCGGGCCGCATCGTCGAGTCCGGTGGACCGGAGCTGGCCGACGAGCTCGAGGCCAACGGATACGAGCGCTTCACGAAGACCACCGCGGGCGCATGACGGCCGTCGCGTCGGTCGGCACCCTGGACGTCGCGAGGCTTCGGGAGGACTTCCCGATCCTCGGTCGTACCGTGCGCGACGACAAGCCACTGGTGTACCTCGACTCCGGCGCGACGTCTCAACGTCCGGTGCAGGTGCTCGACGCCGAGCGGCACTTTCTCACCACCTGCAACGCGGCCGTGCACCGCGGGGCGCACCAGCTGGCCGAGGAAGCCACGGACGCCTACGAGGGAGCCCGCGCCGGCATCGCTGCCTTCGTGGGTGCCCGCGCGGACGAGATCGTGTTCACCAAGAACGCCACCGAGTCGCTCAACCTCGTGACGCACGTCCTCGGCGACGACCGCTTCGCGCGCTCGTTGCGTCCCGGTGACGAGATCGTCATCACCGAGCTCGAGCACCACGCCAATCTTGTTCCGTGGCAGGAGCTCTCGCGTCGCACCGGTGCGACGCTCCGGTGGTACGGGGTCACCGACGACGGCCGGATCGATCTCGACTCGCTCGAGCTCACCGACCGCACGCGCGTGGTCGCGTTCACTCATCAGTCCAACGTGACGGGCGCGGTGGCTCCCACCGAGGAACTCGTCCGCCGTGCACGTGCGGTCGACGCACTGGTCGTCCTCGACGCGTGCCAGTCGGTGCCGCACATGCCGGTCGACGTCTCCGCGCTCGACGTCGACTTCGCGGCGTTCTCCGGGCACAAGATGCTCGGACCGTCCGGAGTCGGTGTCCTGTACGGCAAGGCGGCGCTCCTGGCCGAGATGCCTCCCTTCATCACCGGCGGGTCGATGATCGAGACCGTGACGATGGAGCAGACCACCTACGCACCGCCCCCGCAGCGGTTCGAGGCCGGTGTGCCCATGACGTCGCAGGTCGTCGGCCTGGGTGCGGCCGTGCAGTACCTGAACGCGCTGGGGATGGACGCCGTCGCCGCGCACGAACAGACGCTCACGGCTGCCGCACTGTCGGAGCTCGCCACCATCGACGGGCTCCGCATCATCGGGCCGACGGACACGCAGGATCGCGGGGGAGCCGTGTCGTTCGTCGTCGACGGCATCCACGCGCACGATCTGGGACAGATCCTCGACGACGAGGGTGTCGCCATCCGCGTCGGTCACCACTGCGCGTGGCCGCTGCACCGTCGTTTCGGCGTGGCCGCGACGGCCCGTGCCTCGTTCGCCGTCTACAACACGGTGGAGGAAGTGCACGCGCTGCGCGACGCGATCCGCACGGCACAGACGTTCTTCGGCGTCGGCGGTGCCGCGTGAGAATGGAACAGATGTACCAGGAAGTGATCCTCGATCACTACAAGCACCCGCACGGTCGCGGGCTCCGCGAGCCGTTCGGCGCCGAGGTGCACCACGTCAACCCCACCTGCGGTGACGAGGTCACGTTGCGCGTGAACGTCGCCGACGGTGTCGTGGCCGACGTGTCCTACGACGGGCAGGGGTGCTCCATCAGTCAGGCGGCCACCTCGGTCCTGACCGACCAGGTCGTCGGACTCTCCGTCGAGGACGCGCTCCTCACGGTGGACGCCTTCTCGGCGATGGTCGGCAGCCGCGGCACCGTCGAGGGTGACGAGGACGTCATCGGCGACGGCATCGCCTTCGCGGGTGTGGCGAAGTACCCGGCACGCGTGAAGTGCGCGCTGCTCGGATGGATGGCATTCAAGGACGCCGTTGTTCGTACTGTGGAGACGCAGGACGAGCACGCGAACAGTGGAGGACGATCATGACCGATACCGACAACGGCGCAGTGGCGCCCGATTCCGTCATCGAGGACCTCGAGGAGGCCATGCGTGACGTCGTCGACCCCGAGCTCGGCATCAACGTCGTCGACCTCGGACTGGTCTACGGAATCACCATCGACGACGAGGCCGTGGTCACTCTCGACATGACACTCACGTCTGCGGCGTGCCCGTTGACCGACGTGATCGAGGACCAGAGCCGCACCGCCCTGGTGCGCAGTGGTCTCGCCGAGGACCTGAAGATCAACTGGGTCTGGATGCCGCCGTGGGGACCGGACAAGATCACCGACGACGGCCGCGAGCAGCTGCGCGCGCTCGGCTTCACCGTCTAGAGCCGGCTCACCCGATCTCACGCGAGAAGATGCGGTACGTCCTGCTCGGATCCACCGGGTAGGACGCCCGCACCGAGCGGAACCAGCCGCCGTCGGCGAGTACCGGTGCGGCTTCGATGGAGTCGTACCCGCGGTCGTGGATGCGCTGGAACAGCTCGAAGATCAGCAGTGCCGAGGTGCCCTTGTCGGGGCAGCTCGGGTCCACGAACATCATGTCCAGCCGCACGTGCGTGCGGTGTCGGCGTCCGCCGGGCCCACGCCACCGTGCGATCGTGTGGAGATCTCGCACGATGCCGAACCGTGAGCGCACCGCCCCCAGGGCTGCCCTGTTCACATCGGGAATGCCCATGACGAAGCCGACGACCTCGCCGTCGAGTTCGGCGAACAGCACGATCTCGGGGTCGAGAATCGGGCGCATGGTCGCCACGAGCGCATCGAGTTCGTCGGGTTCCACCGGCGTGAATCCCCAGAACGACGCGAATGCGGTGTTGTAGAGCACCCGCAACTTCGCCACGTCCTCGTCGAACGTCGCCGGATTCATCGGCCGGACGACGACCGACGATCGCGCCTTCCACCTCTGGCCCATCGCGTACTTCCGTGCGAACGGCGGCGATTGCACGAGCGTGTGCGGATCGTCGTGATAGAAGCTGTGGAACTCCTTGATGCTGCTCATGCCCCACGACTCGAGGAGATCGGCGTAGTAGGGGGGATTGTGGGGCATGCCGACCAGCGGCGGAATGTCGTTGCCGTGCACCAGTACTCCCGCGCTCCACAGCAATGACGGGCTCATCGGCCCCACCACGGTGCTCAGCGACCGGCCCCGAGCCCAGTCGGCCACGGCGTCGAGCAGAGCGTGCGCGGCCTCCCGGTCGTCGAGGCATTCGAAGTATCCGAAGTACGCGGTCTGCTGCTCGTAGTGCGAGATGAAGACCAGGTCGGCGATGGCCGCGATCCGCCCCACGAGCCGCCGACCGCGATACGCGAGGAAGGCCTGGCTCGTCATCCGGCTCCGCGTCTTCTCCGACGGCCGACGCAGCATCGACCCCACGTCCGCGATGTCGCCGGGAATCCAGTTCGGGTCGTCCCGGTAGACCGTGAACGGCACCTTCGCGAAGGTCGACCAGTCGCGACGGGTGCGTACCGCCGTGACGGTCACGGCATCGGTCGTGGCCGGCCGACTGTCCGTACGCGTGGTCATGAGGGGGCCTCCTCGAGGTCGTCCTGCATCGGGCTCCGGGTCGTCGGTGCCGGCCCCACGACGGACGACCGGGCGAGCACCGACTCACCGGCCCACACGTACTGCCCCGGCCGTACCAGGACGTCGCCGTCGAGCAGAGCGTCGGGAAGGAACACGTCGCACTGCGATCCGAAGCGGATCAGGCCGTACTGCTCGCCGCGAGCGAGGTGCTCACCGACCTCGACGTGGGCGACTATCCGATCCACCCACAGATCGGCGATCTGCGTGACGAAGACGGTGGGGCCGTCGGCGTGCCGGACACCGATGGTGAGTCGCTCGTTGGTCAGGAGGTACTCGCACCCCTCGTCGTACGGCGTGCGGTGCAGAAACAGGTTCGCCGTCATGCGAGCCATCGACCGGTTGAACGGCGCCGCGCCGCGGTGTTCACGCACCACCACCGCTCCCTCGATCGGTGCGCGATTGCGGTGGACCGAGTGCTCGGTCATGTAGGTGCCGACGAGCCACCCGCTCGCGTCGGAGTCGATACCGGCGTACTCGGACAGCCGGATGGTGCGTCTCTTCTTCACGGCGACGGGGATCTGCCCGGACTCGACTCGCTTGACGTAGGTGACGTACCCGTCGGCGGCCGACACGATGGACGACGGGTCCGAGGGCACCGATCGATCCGGATCACGGAGGAAGGCGGCGCTGCGCCAGTACGAGTACCCGCCGACGAGGGCGGCCAGAGCCACGGTTCCGGCGGTGGTGGCTGCTCGGGTCACGACGGCTCCACAACCGTCTCCTTACCGTGGTCGATGCGCTCGACCAGCGCGATGAACGCGTCGTAGAGATGGGTGCGCAGCATGGCATCGACCCCGACGGCGAGCACTCCGAGGGTCGCGCAGGCGACGTAGTAGACGAGTCCGAGGGTGAAGTTCACGAAGTCGCCGAGGAACACCCGGACCCGGTACCTCGCGCCGGATTCCAGGAACATCGGTTGCGGCGGGACGCGACTCATCGTGCACGGCCGAGGACGTCGCGGGTCTGTGCGCTACTGCTCACGCGGTGACCAGTCGGGGTCGGCGAGCCGTCGCATCGCGGAACTGGATGACCGACAGGTACAGCGCGAAGAGCGCATCGTGGTCCCACGAGGATCCGTCGAAGGACGACGGCATGAGCGACGGTGCGTTGGAACGGCGGATGAGGTCGTTGACGTCGGACCCGAGCAGGGACGCCGTCTTCTCCGCCGGGATCGCGCGGTCGACGATCGCCTTGAACTCTGCCCACGGCACCAGGTCCAGGCCGAGAGCCGATGCCAGGACGGCATTGCTGTACGGCACCGGATTGGACGGCACGAGGTGGGGGAGCGTGTCGTCGCCGAGCGCATTGTCCGCCAGCACGCTCGCGAGTACGTCGACGGGAGCGTAGTTCATGCCGGGGCCGTCCCACATCGCACCGACACTGCTCGCCAGCTCGATCGCACGCCAGAAGCTGTAGACGCGGCCGGGGTCCTTGCCGACGGTGGTGCTGCCGAGCACGTACGGCGACTCGACCAGGGTCACGGACGCGACGCCGTCCCGCGCGAGCCACCCGAGGAGCTGACCGTTGATCCACTTCATCTGGCAGTAGCCCGAGTACCACCAGGAATCAGGACGCAGGAAGTCTTCCGGGCTGGTGTAGATGAAGGCGCCGATGGACCCCATGTAGGTGAGGTGCTTGCGGCGATCCTCCAGGGTGAACTGGACCACGCGCAGCAGGGAGACGAACCAGTCCTGTCGGAGCTCGAGGTAGCTCGAGTCGTAGTCCGTGGAGCTGGCCGAGTTGAACACCTGGTCCACCGTGCGGCGGAGCTGCAGGTAGGTGTCCTCGTCGAGACCGAAGTTCGTCCGGGTCGGAACCGCCTCGACGACGACGATCTTCGCGAGATCGATCCCGGTGATCGAGTACTGAGCGACGGTCTCCTCGAAACGCTCGGCGGCCGAGGAGTCACCGGCGGATCGGACACCGGCGTAGACCGTCGTGATTCCGGGCCGCAGAGACAGTTCCGCGACGAGATGCGCTCCGACGAAGCCGTTCGCACCGAACACCAGCGCGACCTCGGCCGCGGGCGGCGCCATGGAGCGCACCTGCTCGGCAGTGCTCGGATCGACGATCGGTCGCAGCAACTCGTGGTCGCCGGCGGACAGCGCCGCGACGTCCGCGTACTTGCGCGAGAACAACAGCGACGGAGCGTCGCCCGTCAGAGCGACGACCGGGCTGACCAGGTGCGCGTCGTTGGCGACAGTGGTGAACGTGTAATCGTCGAACATGTGATCTCCCCCGATGGATGCGGCACCCGTCCCGGGTGTGACCGGGACGACTCGCTGTGTCTCTCCAGAGACCCTAAGAGCATCCGCGGGGTGATCAACCACGTTTGACGTTGTGAGACATACGGTTCCGTGGGCACTTGATTGTGAGGCCCGTGCGCACGCGCACGACGTGGTCGTGAGACCTCACGCCCCCTTGCGCTGCTGGTCCTCGTCCTTCGACGACGTGCCGCTCCCGGCCTTCTTCGCCGCCGTCTTCTTCGCGGCCGACTTCTTGGCGGGGGCCTTCTTCGCGGCCGCTTTCTTGGCCGGCGCCTTCGTCGCGGCTGTCTTCTTCGCCGGAGCCTTCGTCGCGGACTCCTCGTTCTCCGACTCGTCCTTCGTCGACGCCGAGTCGGTGTCGCCGCGACGACCAGGGCCGGACCGGCCTGCCGCCTCGACGCTGCGCTGGAGTGCGGCGACCAGATCGACGACCTCGGCGTCCTCGCCCGAGTCGGTGTCCTCCGCTTCGGCGTGGACCACCTTCTCACCGCCGTTCTCGATCATCTCGTCGAGGACTTTGCGGAGTTCGATCTGGTAGTCGTCGGTGTACTCGGACGGGTCGAAGTCGCCCGACATGCTCTCGACGAGTGCCCCCGCCATCTTCAGTTCGTTGGGGCGGGGCGCGGTGACGTCGTCGAGCGAGGAGAACTCGGCGGCCCGCACCTCGTCGGGCCACAGCAGCGTCTGGATCATCAGCACGTCGTCGTGCACGCGCAGGGCCGCGAGGCGTGTCTTCTGTCGCAGCGTGAAGTGCACCAGTGCGGTGCGATCGGTGGTGGACAAGGTCTCCCGGAGGAGCACGTAGGCCTTCGGGGACGTCGAGTCCGGCTCCAGGTAGTAGCTCTTGTCGAACAGGATCGGATCGATCTGGTCGGTCGGCACGAACTCGAGAACCGGGATCTCGTGCTTCTCGGCGGCGGGCAGCGACGAGAAGTCCTGATCGGTCAGGATCACCCGGTCGCCGTCAGGGGTCTCGTAGGCCTTGTCGATGTCGGCGAACTGCACCGACTCACCGCACACGGAGCACTTCCGGTCGTACTTGATGCGACCGCCGTCCTTGCCGTGGACCTGGTGGAACTTGATGTCGTGGTCCTCGGTGGCCGTGTACACCTTGACCGGGACGTTCACCAGGCCGAAGGCGATGGAGCCTTTCCAGATCGATCGCATGTGTCCAATCTTGGGGCACGCCCGGTCACATTTCCACCACCCGTCACGAACGCGTCCCCACCGCTGCGGAGAACATCGCCCGACGGACCGCTCCGAGGATCACGCGGCGGTCGGACGAACCGATCCGCGAGAACAGCGTCAGCATCGCCCGGGACATGCCGGCGACGTCGTCGTCCGACGACAGATAGGCCCGTTGCAGCGTCGACGGCATCTCGAAGAATCGGTCGAAGAACGGCGCGAGGGCATCGGGCGGGAAGGACAGCAGAGCGTCCGCGCCCACCGACCGCAGCCGGGTGACCGCCCGCGATCCCGCCGAGTCGACGCCGCTGCCGTCCAGCACGGCCGACGCGATCACGTCCGCTCGGCGCAGGGAGGCAGCGACGCTGTACCCGGTCGCGGTGTGCAGAGCCGGACTCCGCGTGCCGGTGGTGACGACCCCGCGGGTCGATCGGGTCGGCGGACGCATCGCGAAGCGCACCCGCTCGACGGGCTCGTCGCCGCGCAGAGTCACACCCCGCGCGGCCAGTCGTGCGACCAGCCGACGCGCGAGCTCGGGTGAGGTGAGGCCGGGCCGACCGACCAGGCAGGTCTCCTCGAGCAAGACCGCGCCGCCGCCGAGCGGCACCACGTACAGGAAGGACGGCACCGCGTCCGCGTCCGCACCGTTGTCCCGCCGCCAGTCCATGATCACAGCGGACTCGCCGCCGCAGGCACGTGCGGCGGTGTCCTCGTCGACCACGACCCCGTGGGCCGTCTGCTCGGGGACTCCGGGGCCCACCGCCGAGCCACGGGCGTCGATCACCGTCCGGCCGGACAGGGTCGTGCCGTTCCGCAGGGTCATCGACGTGGGCGTCACCTCCGCCGCGGACTCCGCGACCACCGACACTCCGTCGAGCGTGAGGCCGTCCTGCAGTCGTCCGGTGTCGAGCACCGAGTACTCACGGTCCACCACGTGTCGGCGTGTGCCGACAACGACGGGGGAGCGGGACGTGGACGCGCGCGTCGACTCCGGCACCCAGTCCGGAATCTCGTCGGTCCACATCCCGTACGTGTTGATCCATCGACGATCCGGACGGGGGTCGACGAGAGTCACCGATGCCCCCGCGGCCGCGCAGCGATGTGCCGCCGCGCGGCCGGACGGGCCGGCGCCGACGACGAGGACGTCGGTCAGAACGTTCCCGTCGCCAGCAGTCCGCCGTCGACGCGCACCGTCTCACCGGTGATCCACGACGCGGCGTCGGACACGAGGAACCCGACGAGCGAGGCCACGTCCTCGGGCGTTCCCAGCCGCTTCATCGGGTAGCCGGCGGCCGCCGCCTCCTCACCATTGGCGACGAGTGCCTCGGCGAACTTGGTCTTGACGACGCCCGGGGCCACCGCGTTCACACGGATCGAGGGTCCGAGCTGCCACGCGAGCTCCTCGGTCAGCCGGATGAGCGCCGCCTTGGACGAGCCGTACGCGGCGATGACTCCGGTGGATCGGATTCCCGCCACGCTGGCGAGGTTCACGACCGAGCCGCCGTGCTCGCCCATCCACGCTCGGTGCGCCTCCTGGATGAAGCCGAGCGTCGCGACGACGTTGACCTCGAAGATCTTGCGGACGCCGGCCAGATCGGCCTCCATCAGCGATCCGTACACCGGATTGATGCCGGTGTTGTTGATCAGGATGTCGAGTGAGCCGAGCTCGGCGACCGTGCGGTCGACCGTCTCGCGGCGGGACTCCTCGTCCCCGGCGTTGCCGGCGATGGCGAGCACGGTGGCCCCCGGTACCGCGGCGCGCAACTCCTCGGCGGTGGCGTCGAGCTGCTCCTTCTTGCGGGCGGTCACCGTCACGGCGGCGCCGCGAGCGAGGAGGTCGGCCGCGATGGCCCGACCGATTCCGCGGCTCGCGCCGGTGACCACGGCGACACGCCCCTGCAGATCCTGTTCCTTCTCCATGCGTCGAACGTTAGCGGAGTCACGTCTGCGTGGACCGTGGGAGCCCGCGGAGGCGTTAAAATGAGGGATTGCTGCGCAGTCGACTTCGCGCTGCGCCCGGTCTGCCACCGGACAACTACGACGATCGAGGAGTTCGCACCGTGATCACCGCCACCGACCTGGAGGTTCGTGCCGGCGTGCGTACTCTTCTGTCCGCTCCCGGGCCCGCCCTGCGCGTGCAGGCCGGCGACCGCATCGGCCTCGTGGGCCGCAACGGCGCCGGAAAGACCACCACTCTTCGCATTCTGGCAGGAGAGGGCGAGCCCTACGCCGGCTCGGTCACCCGCACCGGGGACATCGGTTACCTGCCGCAGGACCCCAAGGAGGGCGACCTCGACCTGCTGGCCAAGGATCGCGTCCTGTCCGCCCGCGGACTCGACACCTTGCTCCACGACATGGAGAAGCAGCAGGCGCTCATGGCCGAGGTGGCCGACGAGGATCGCCTCGACAAGGCCGTCCGCCGATACGGCGAGCTCGAGGAGCGTTTCGCCTCGCTCGGCGGCTACGTGGCCGAGAGCGAAGCGGCGCGCATCTGCAACAGCCTCGGACTTCCCGACCGTGTCCTGGCGCAGCCCCTGCGCACTCTCTCCGGCGGTCAGCGCCGCCGCGTCGAGCTGGCACGCATCCTGTTCGCGGCGTCCGACGGCAGTGGTGGTCGCTCGGCCACCACGCTGCTGCTCGACGAGCCCACCAACCACCTCGACGCCGATTCCATCACCTGGCTCCGCGGCTTCCTGCAGAGCCACGAGGGTGGGCTCATCGTCATCAGTCACGATGTGGAGCTGCTGAACGACGTCGTGAACCGAGTGTGGTTCCTCGATGCCGTCCGCGGCGAGCCGGACGTCTACAACATGAACTGGAAGAAGTACCTCGACGCGCGCTCGACGGACGAGCAGCGTCGTCGCCGCGAGCGTGCCAACGCGGAGAAGAAGGCCGGCGCTCTGCGCGCCCAGGCCGCCAAGATGGGTGCGAAGGCCACCAAGGCCGTGGCCGCCCAGAACATGGCCAAGCGTGCCGACAAGCTGATGGCGAACCTCGACGAGGAACGCGTGTCCGACCGGGTGGCACACATCCGCTTCCCCGAGCCCGCACCGTGCGGCAAGACGCCGCTCATGGCGTCGAACCTCACCAAGATGTACGGGTCCCTGGAGATCTTCGCGGGTGTGGATCTGGCCATCGACCGCGGTTCCCGCGTCGTGGTGCTCGGCCTCAACGGCGCCGGCAAGACGACGCTGCTCCGCATCCTCGCCGGCACGGAGAAGAGCGACTCGGGCCAGATCGAGCCCGGTCACGGTCTACGCATCGGCTACTTCGCCCAGGAACACGACACCCTCGACGACATGGCGTCGGTCTGGGAGAACGTGCGGCACGCGGCACCGGACACCCCGGAGCAGGAGCTGCGGTCGCTGCTCGGTGCGTTCATGTTCACCGGCCCGCAGCTCGAACAGCCGGCCGGCACTCTCTCCGGCGGTGAGAAGACGCGACTCGCGCTCGCCGGCCTGGTCTCGTCGGCGGCCAACGTGCTGCTGCTCGACGAGCCGACCAACAACCTCGACCCGATCTCGCGTGAGCAGGTCCTCGAGGCGCTGCGGAGCTACAAGGGCGCCGTCGTGCTGGTGACGCACGATCCGGGTGCGGCCGAGGCACTGTCTCCCGAACGAGTGATCCTCCTGCCGGACGGCAACGAGGACCACTGGTCGCAGGACTACCTCGACCTGATCACGCTCGCCTGAGTCGGCTCACGGCCGATCGCGACGGACCGACTCCTCGACCAGATCGAGGACGGCCGACAGATTCTCGGTGCCCTGGCCCGACGCGATGCGGGTCACGAGACCGTCCATGACGAGGTCGAGGTATCCCAGCAGTACCGCGGTGGGCACGTCGTCCCGCAGTCGGCCCGCAGACTTCTGACGCTCGAGACGTGACAGGACGGCGTCCTGCAGCTCGACCGAGCGCTCCGACCACCCGGCCCGGAACTCGGCGTCGGTCTTGAGCCGTCGGGCGATCTCCAGACGTGTACCGAGCCAGTCGAACTGGTCGGGAGCGGCCAGCATGTCCCGCATCACCTGGACGAGCCCCTGCTCGGCGGCGACGTCCGCCATGCGGCGCGCGTCGTCGCGGGCGAGCGCGAGGAACAGCCCGTCCTTGTCCTTGAAGTGGTGGAAGATCGCTCCTCGCGAGAGCGAGGTGGCCTCCTCGAGTCGCCGCACCGTGGCGCCCTCGTAACCGTATTCGGCGAAACAGCGGCGCGCGCCGTCGAGGATCTGACTTCGGCGCGCCGCGAGATGGTCGTCACTGACCTTCGGCACTCGGTGCTCCTGTCGTGTGCTGGGGACATCGTGCTGATCGCAGAACGCGCACGACCGAACCGGCGATACACGCGGTATCGCGGCGCGGTCGTGCGCGTTCTGCTCCCCTCACGGGGCAGTGATCACTGCGGTGATCAGCCGATCATGTTGCGCAGCACGTACTGCAGGATGCCGCCGTTGCGGTAGTACTCCGCCTCGCCGGGGGTGTCGATGCGGACCACGGCGTCGAACTCGACGGCAGAGCCGTCTTCCTTCGTCGCGGTGACGTGCATCGTCTTCGGCGTGCGGCCCTCGTTCAGCTCGGTGATGCCCGAGATGTCGAAGGTCTCGGTGCCGTCGAGCTTCAGCGACGCCGCCGACTCGCCGGCGGGGAACTGCAGCGGGACGACGCCCATGCCGATGAGGTTGGAGCGGTGGATGCGCTCGAACGACTCGGTGATGACGGCCTTGACGCCGAGCAGGCGGGTGCCCTTGGCAGCCCAGTCACGCGAGGATCCGGAGCCGTACTCCTTGCCGCCCAGGACGACCAGCGGGATGCCGGCGTTCTGGTAGTTCTGCGACGCGTCGTAGATGAAGGCCTGCGGGCCACCGTCCTGCGTGAAGTCGCGGGTGTAGCCACCCGAGACGTCGTCGAGGAGCTGGTTGCGCAGCCGGATGTTCGCGAACGTTCCGCGGATCATGACCTCGTGGTTGCCGCGACGCGAGCCGAAGGAGTTGTAGTCCTTGCGCTCGACACCGTGCTCGTCGAGGTACTGCGCAGCAGGCGTTCCTGCCTTGATGTTGCCGGCGGGGGAGATGTGGTCGGTGGTGACCGAGTCTCCGAGGTACGCCAGCACGCGCGCACCGGAGATGTCCGTGACGGCTTCCGGATCCTTGGGCATGCCGTCGAAGTACGGGGGCTTCCGCACGTAGGTCGACTGCGGGTCCCACTCGAACGTCTTGCCGTCCGGGGTGGGCAGTCCGCGCCAGCGCTCGTCGCCCTTGAAGACGTCGGCGTAGCCCTTGGTGTACATCTCCTTGGAGATGGACGAGTCGATCGTGTCCTGGATCTCCTTGGGCGAGGGCCAGATGTCCTTCAGGAAAACGTCGTTGCCCTCGTTGTCCTGACCGAGAGCGTCGTGCTCGAAGTCGAAGTCCATCGTGCCGGCCAGCGCGTAGGCGATGACGAGCGGCGGGGACGCCAGGTAGTTCATCTTCACGTCGGGGGAGATGCGACCCTCGAAGTTGCGGTTACCGGACAGGACAGCGGTGACCGTGAGGTCGTTGTCCTGGATTGCCTCGGAAATCTTGGGATCGAGCGGTCCCGAGTTTCCGATGCAGGTGGCGCAGCCGTATCCGACGAGGAAGAAGCCGAGCTTCTCCAGGTACGGCCACATGCCGGCCTTGTCGTAGTAGTCGGTGACCACCTGTGAGCCCGGCGCCATCGAGGTCTTGACCCACGGCTTGCTGGTCAGGCCCTTGTCGACAGCCTTCTTGGCGAGCAGTGCCGCACCGAGCATGACCGACGGGTTCGAGGTGTTGGTGCACGAGGTGATCGACGCGATGGCGACGGCGCCGTGGTCGAGGACGAACGAGCCCTGCTCGTCCGAGTCGACGCGCACCGGGTTGGTCGGGCGACCCTCGGCGTTGCCGGCGGCGGAATGCAGCGGAGCCGCATCGTCGTCGGCGAAGGACAGGGTGGCGGGATCGGAACCGGGGAAGGTCTCGTCGAGCGCCTCGTCCAGCTTCGACGGGGTGGCGTCGACGTCCTCGCCGCCCACGTAGTTGTGGATGTCCTTACGGAACGCGATCTTCGACTCCGACAACAGGATTCGGTCCTGCGGGCGCTTCGGTCCGGCGATGGACGGCACCACGTCGCCGAGGTCGAGCTCGAGGTACTCGGAGTACGTCGCCTCGTTCTCGGGGTCGTGCCACATGCCCTGTTCCTTGGCATACGCCTCGACGAGAGCGAGCTGCTCGTCGGAGCGCCCGGTCAGGCGCAGGTAGTCGACGGTCTCCGAGTCGATCGGGAAGATCGCCGCGGTGGAACCGAACTCGGGGCTCATGTTGCCGAGCGTCGCGCGGTTGGCCAGGGGGACCTCGGCCACACCCTCGCCGTAGAACTCGACGAACTTGCCGACGACGCCGTGCTTGCGCAGCATGTCGGTGACGGTGAGCACGACGTCGGTCGCGGTGACACCGGGCTTGATCTCGCCGCTGAGCTTGAAGCCCACGACACGGGGGATGAGCATGGAGACGGGCTGGCCGAGCATGGCCGCCTCGGCCTCGATGCCGCCGACGCCCCAGCCGAGCACACCGAGGCCGTTGACCATGGTGGTGTGCGAGTCGGTGCCGACACACGTGTCGGGGTAGGCCTGACCGCCCCGCACCATGACGGTGCGGGCGAGGTGCTCGATGTTGACCTGGTGCACGATGCCGGTGCCCGGGGGGACGACCTTGAAGTCGTCGAACGCGCCCTGGCCCCAGCGCAGGAACTGGTAGCGCTCGCCGTTGCGCTGGTACTCGATGTCGACGTTGCGCTCGAACGCGTCCGCGCGGCCGAACACGTCGATGATGACGGAGTGGTCGATGACCATCTCGGCCGGAGCGAGCGGGTTGACCTTCTCCGGGTCGCCGCCGAGAGCGGTGACGGCCTCGCGCATGGTCGCGAGGTCCACGATGCAGGGGACACCGGTGAAGTCCTGCATGATCACGCGGGCCGGCGTGAACTGGATCTCGATGCTCGGATCGGCGGACGGGTCCCACGCGGCGATCGCGTCGATGTGGTCCTTGGTGATGTTCGCGCCGTCCTCGGTACGCAGGAGATTCTCCGCGAGGACCTTGAGGGCATAGGGCAACTTCTCGGTGCCGGGGACGGCCTTCAGGCGGAAGATCTCGTACGAGTTCTCTCCGACCTCCAGCGTTCCCTTGGCGCCGAACGAATCGATACTTGCGGTCACGTCAGCTCCACTCGTCTTCTGGGCTGCCGTCGACGGGGCTGTGTCGACGGCGTGGCGAGAGCGGGCGGACATCGCCGTGGGTGAGGGTGCACCCGGGTGGCGTCGAGGCCGCCGCAGTCTCGGTGTTTCGATTCTAACAGTACGCTTGTCCTGTGAGAACGAGTGGCCGAATCGCCGTGTCGTTCTCACCGTGTTGCGCACTCATCGTTCCCCGGCAACGTTCCGGGCGCAACGAAGGGCTGCCTCCGTGCACCTCGGTGCGCCTCGGGCTCGGCAACGGTCCCGTCCCGTAGGGTCCGGCTCGACGGCGCACACATTTCGACCATCATCGCCTCGCGATCCACCGCATCGCCTCGCGATCGACGACAACGGACGGACGATGTCTCTCTCTCCTCTCCCGGCCCTACCGCTGAGTGATCAGCCGCTGTTCGCCCTCCCGATGATCAGTGAGGTGCCGACGTTCGTCGACCTGCAGGCGACTCTCGCCGACGTCGCGGACGACGGGGTGGCCGCGCCGGGGCAGGACGTCGTCGGGCTCGAGGGTGTCGTGGCGCGCGCCGACGAACACGGGATCGACCTGAGCATCGTCGTGCTCGACGCGCCGGCGCCGCTCGATTCGCAGCTCCGCGATCTCGCCACCTCGGTCGGTGCCACCGACGGTGGAACGGTCCTCGTGATCGGTCCGGGACAGGTCGGGACATTCAGCGACTCGATCGATCGCGTGACGCTCGAAGCGGGTCAGGACCAGGCGTACACCGGCAACGCGGTGCAGTCCGCGGGCAATTTTGTCGACGTGCTCGTGGAGCCCGGCCCGCCGTGGACCGGCATCACTCTCGGCCTGGTTCTCGTGGTCGTCGCCGTGCTCGGCGGCACGTGGTGGGTGAACGAACGCCGTCATCGTTCGGGAGAAGTCACCGATCGAGAGGCCGTCACGCCCGACGGGCAGTGACCGCTCCCAAAAAAGTCCGAATGATTTTTTCTCGGACAACGTCCTGATCAGCGCCGATGCAGTCTGCGGAATGACACATGTGTCATTTGTGACTGGAGTTCCTTAAGCGTTCGAAGTGTCGTACGGTTCGCATGGCACTGCTTGGGGAAGAAGTGTCGCAGAGGGGCTGATCATTGCTCCCGGGTCGGCCGTTGTCGGCTGTGATCCGGGATCCTGTCACGCTGCGTCGTGTCCTCCCCACGCGTGTGGTGGGTGAATCCGCACTGCGGACGTGAGGGAGACGAACAGGTGAAGCGATACTCCGGAGGTCGACGGCACATCGGTCGACCGCGGGCTCTGCGTCGCACGATCGGGGGCGCCGTCGTCGCGACGACGCTGCTGCTGTCCGGGACGGGGTTCCTCGCACCGAGTCTCGCGTCCGCCGTGCCGCCACCCCCTCCCAATCCCTCCGACTCCGACATCGCCGCCGCCGGTGCACGCGTGGGGGACCAACTCGGCCGAGTCGGCCAACTCATCGACCAGGTCGCCTCGGCCAACCAGCAGCTCGCCGCGATCGACGCGCAGGTGGCCGTCAAGCGCGAGGACGTCAACAAGGCCCTCGTCGACCTGCAGAACGCCCGCACCGTCGCCGACGCCGCCGCCGCGGCCGTCGGCATCGCGCAGCAGGCCCTTCGCGACGCCGGCCAGATGATCTCCGACGCGCAGAAGAAGTTCGACGCCTTCGCCGTCACCGACTACGTCAAGGGCACCGGGTCCGCCGGTGTCTCCTCCCTGCTGGACGCGCAGGGGCCGCAGGACGTGCTCGATCGAGCGCAGATCCTGCGGATGCTGTCCGCCAAGCAGAACGCCACCCTGGACAGCCTGCAGCGGGAGCGTACCGAGGAGGCCAACCGAGACTCCACCGCACGCCAGAGCAAGATCGAGGCCGATCGTGCCTCCGCGGAAGCGGACGCGAAGAAGGACGAGGCGGAGCAGGCCATCGCCGCGGCCGTGGCCGCACAGCAGGAGCAGGCAGCACAGAAGGCGGCCGTCGAGGCGCAGCGAGACAGCGCCTCCGCCGAACTCGAGCAGGCGCGCAACGACGCCGCGGGACTCGAGGGACAGCGCGACGCGTACTCGCAGTGGGACCAGCAGCGTCAGGCGGAGGAAGCCGCCGCCGCGGCAGCCGCGCAGGCAGCGCAGGAGGCAGCGGTGGCCGCGGCCGCCCGGGTGGCCGCGAACCAGGCCGCCGCCGATCGCGCCGCAGCGTTGGTGGACGGGGAGCGCGACCACACCGACCTGACCGGATCGACGTCGAGCGGCACCTCGTCGGGCGGCACGTCGTCCGGTACCTCGTCCTCGGGCGGCGCGTCGTCCGGTACCTCGTCCTCGGGCGGCGCGTCGTCCGGTACCTCGTCCTCGGGCGGCACGTCCTCGGGTACCTCGTCGTCGGGCAGCACGTCGTCCGGCGGCGGTCGCGGGACCGCCACCAAGGATCCATCGCTCACCGGGTCCGCAGCCATCGAACTCGTCATCGACCGTGGCATGTCCGTGTTGGGCACCCCCTACTCGTGGGGTGGCGGCAACGAGAACGGGCCGACCAAGGGCATCCGCGACGGCGGTGTCGCCGACAGCTACGGCGACTACAACAAGGTGGGCTTCGACTGCTCCGGCCTCATGATGTACGCCTTCGGTGGTCTCGGGATCTCGCTCCCGCACTACACCGGCTACCAGTACACGGCCGGCAAGCAGGTGCCGTCGTCCCAGATGCGCCGCGGCGACATGATCTTCTACGGTCCGGGCGCCTCGCAGCACGTCGCCCTCTACCTCGGTGACGGCAAGATGCTCGAGGCTCCGCAGTCGGGATCGGTGGTGAAGGTGTCGCCCGTCCGTTTCGACGGCATGACGCCGTACGCCGTCCGCATGGTGGAGTGACACCCCGTCCGAGCAGGTAGAACGTCATGTGTCCTCGCCACCTGCAATAGTGGTGCTCGGCAGCAGAGTCCGGGTAGAAAGCGGTGGTTCCACAGGTGACGTCACGAGAGACCGACACGACCGACATCTCTCGGGACGTGCAGACGCTCGAGAAGGCCGTCTACGAGGTCAAACGCGTCATCGTCGGTCAGGACCGACTGGTCGAACGCATCCTCGTCGGGCTTCTCGCACGGGGGCACGTCCTGCTCGAGGGTGTTCCCGGTGTGGCGAAGACGTTGGCGGTGGAGACGTTCGCGACGGTGGTCGGGGGCTCGTTCTCCCGCGTGCAGTTCACGCCCGACCTGGTGCCCACCGACCTCATCGGTACGCGCATCTACCGTCAGGGCAAAGAAGAATTCGACACCGAGCTCGGCCCGGTGGTCGCGAATTTCGTGCTCGCGGACGAGATCAACCGAGCTCCGGCCAAGGTGCAGTCGGCTCTCCTCGAGGTCATGGCCGAGCGCCACGTCTCCATCGGTGGTCACACGTACCCCATGCCGGATCCGTTCCTGGTCATGGCGACGCAGAACCCCATCGAGAACGAGGGCGTGTACCCCCTTCCCGAGGCGCAGCGCGACCGCTTCCTGTTCAAGATCGTCGTGGACTACCCGACGGTCGAAGAGGAGCGCGAGATCGTCTACCGCATGGGCGTCGCGGCACCGAAGCCCAAGCAGATCCTCGACCCGGTCGAGTTGGTGCGCCTCCAGAACGTCGCGGCATCCGTGTTCGTCCATCACGCTCTGGTCGACTACGTCGTGCGCGTCATCGCCGCCACCCGTACTCCGCGCGACGTGGGCCTCGACGACGTGGCCGGCTGGATCGCCTACGGCGCGTCACCCCGAGCGACCCTCGGCATCATCAGTGCCTCCCGGGCGCTGGCGTTCCTGCGTGGACGGGACTACGTCGTGCCGCAGGACGTCCTCGACGTGGTGCCGGACGTGCTGCGGCACCGTCTCGTGCTCTCGTACGACGCCCTGGCCGACGAGATCACGCCCGAGCAGATCATCACGCGCATCCTGCAGACCGTGGGTCTGCCGCAGGTCGGCGCCCAGCCGGTCCAGCAGCAGGCGTCGGCTCCCCAGCACAACGGACCCTTGCAGAACGGACCCCAGCAGCAGGGACCGGGCGGACCGCAGCAGTTCCAGCCCGGACCCCCGCAGCCCGGTCCCGACGGACCGTCGCAGCAGGGTGGCCCCCAGCAGAACGGTCCCCAGCAGGGTGGCCCGGCGCCGTGGATGCAGAAGCAGACTCCCGCGACCGATCCCACGCGGTGACCATGGCGTCACCCACGGGTGGCCGGCCCGGTGATCCGGTGTTCGGCGCGCCCGCCGTGCAGCAGTCGTTGCGCGGTGCGCCCCCGTCCTTCGCCTCGGGATCGCTGGAGGACCCTCGGTTGTCGGCTGCGCTGCGCACCCTCGAGCTGACCGTTCGTCGGCGCCTCGACGGCGTGCTGCACGGCGATCATCTGGGTCTCATCCCGGGCCCGGGTTCCGAGCCGGGCGATGCACGCGAGTATCAGCCGGGCGACGACGTACGTCAGATGGACTGGTCCGTCACCGCCCGGACGACGCACCCCCACGTCCGGCAGAGCGTCGCGGACCGCGAACTCGAGACGTGGATGGCGATCGACCTGTCGGCCTCCCTCGACTTCGGCACCGCGGGGTGCGAGAAGCGGGACCTCGCCGTCGCGGCCACATCGGCCATCGCGCATCTGACCAGTGGCGGCGGCAACCGCATCGGCGCCGTCGTCGCGACGGGCGAACGTGTCGTCCGGGTCCCCGCACGGGGCGGTCGGGCGCACATCCAGTCCCTGCTCCGCACCGTGGCCACCACACCGCACGCACCCGACGGCACCCGCGGCGACTTCGTCGGCGCCATCGACGCTCTGCGACGGCCCGAACGTCGACGCGGCATGGTGGTCGTCGTCAGCGACTTCCTCGGTCCGACGGACTGGGAGCGTCCGCTCCGCGCCCTGGCGGCGCGCCACGACGTGCTGGCCGTGGAGGTCGTCGACCCCCGCGACCTCGAGCTGCCGGATGTCGGTGACGTGGTGTTGCACGACCCGGAGACGGGACGGACGCGGGAGTTCAGCACGACACCCCGGTTGCGGGAGGACTTCGCGGCCGCCGCTGCGGCGCACCGCGCGAACGTCGAGAAGATCCTGCGTGGCTGCAGCGCGCCTCGGCTCACCCTGCGGACGGACGGCGACTGGATCGCCGACGTCGTCCGCTTCGTGTCCCGGCGACGCCACGGCGCGAGCATGGGAGCGAGTACGCGGTGAGCCTGCCCGATTTCTCGTCACCCTGGTGGCTGCTCTTCCTCCTCGTGGTCGCGGGCCTGGTGGTGGCCTACGTGCTCGCGCAGCGCCGCCGTCAGCGCAACACCATGCGCTTCACCAACATGGAGTTGCTCGAACGCGTCGCACCGCAACGCCCCGGGCTGGTGCGCCACGTCCCCACGGCGCTCGTGCTCGTGGGGCTGCTCTTCCTGACCGTCGCGCTGGCCGGACCGACGTCCGATCAACGGGTTCCGCGTAATCGGGCGACGGTCATGCTGGTCATCGACGTGTCGTTGTCGATGGAAGCCACCGACGTCCAACCGACGCGACTGGCAGCGGCGCAGGAGGCCGGCAAGCAGTTCGCCGACGGCCTGACTCCCGGCATCAACCTCGGACTCGTCGCGTTCGCGGGCACGGCATCGGTGCTGGTCTCACCGACCACCGATCGTGAGGCGACGAAATCGGCCATCGATCGGCTGCAGCTGGCCGAGCGGACCGCCACGGGCGAGTCCATCTTCACGGCGATGCAGTCGATCGAGACACTCGGCGCGGTGCTCGGTGGATCGGACGCGGCGCCGCCGGCACGGATCGTGCTGCTGTCCGACGGCAAGCAGACCGTTCCCGAGAACCCGGACGACCCGCGCGGTGGGTACACGGCGGCCCGCGAGGCGGAGACGAAGGGGATCCCGGTCTCCACCATCTCGTTCGGCACCAGTTACGGCACGGTGGACATCACCGACGAGCAGGGCGACACCCAGCGCGTCGCGGTGCCCGTCGACGACCCGTCGCTCGAGGAGATCGCACGCCTGTCGGGTGGCAACTTCTTCACGGCGTCGAGTCTCGAGGAACTCACCGAGGTGTACGACACGCTCGAGGAGCAGATCGGCTACGAGACCACCCGCGGTGACGCGAGTCGGCCCTGGTTGATCGCCGGAGTGCTGTTCGTGTCGGCGGGACTTGTCACAGCATTGTCACTACGCCAGCGAGTCCCCTGACACGCATCGGTAAAGTACGCGCGGGTCGAGGCGATCGACGACGTCCGTGATCGCCCACCGACTGGCCGTTGCTGCGAGCAGCACCCCCGAGAGAGAAGGTTCATCCGTATGTCCTCTGCGCCCGAGTCCGCGACACCCGACGCGACGGCCGGCGGGGGATTCGTCTCCCGGTCCGTGCTCGTCACCGGCGGTAATCGGGGCATCGGCCTGGCCGTGGCCCGCCGACTCGCCGCGGACGGCCACAAGGTCGCGGTCACGCACCGCAGCTCGGGTGCACCGGACGGACTGTTCGGGGTGCAGTGCGACGTCACCGACACCGCGTCCGTCGATGCCGCGTTCACCGAGGTGGAGAAGCATCAGGGCCCCGTCGAGGTGCTCGTCGCCAACGCGGGCATCACGGACGACACCCTGCTGATGCGGATGACCGAGGAGCAGTTCACCTCCGTCATCGACGCCAATCTCACCGGCGCGTTCCGGGTGGCCAAGCGAGCGAGCCGCTCGATGCTGCGGGCACGCTTCGGACGGTTCGTCTTCCTCGGTTCCGTCGTCGGTCAGGCCGGCGGACCCGGCCAGATCAACTACGCGTCCTCCAAGGCGGGTGTCGTCGGCATGGCGCGCTCGCTCACCCGTGAGCTGGGCTCGCGTTCGATCACCGCGAACGTCGTGGCACCCGGGTTCATCGAGACCGACATGACGGCCGAGCTCGACGACAAACTCCGGGACACCGCGCGCGAGTACATCCCGCTCAAGCGACTCGGTACTCCCGAGGACGTCGCCGCGGTGGTGAGCTTCCTCGCGTCACCCGATTCGAGCTACGTCTCCGGCGCGATCATCCCGGTCGACGGCGGTATGGGCATGGGGCACTAGCCCACCTCGTCCCGACTCACGCCCGATCGACTCGGGCACACCAGACTTCACACGAAAGGCACACGCACATGGGCGGACTGCTCGAAGGCAAGACCATCCTGATCACCGGGATCATCACCGACGCGTCCATCGCGTTCCACGCGGCCAAGGTCGCGCAGGAGCAGGGCGCCAAGGTCGTCATCACCGGGTTCGACCGGCTGCGACTGATCGACAGGATCGCCCAGCGACTGCCGGAGCCCGTGCCGCCGGCGATCGAGCTGGACGCGACGAACGAGGAGCATCTCGCCGCACTCGCCGGTCGCATCTCCGAGGTCGCTCCGGAGGGCATCGACGGCGTTCTGCACTCCATCGCGTTCGCTCCGCGCACCCTGATGGGCCCGGGGTCCAAGCCGTTCCTGGAGGGACCGGGTCCCGACGCCGCCGCCGCGTTCCAGATCTCTGCCTGGTCCTACGCCTCGCTCGCACGCGCCGTGCTCCCCGTCATGAACGAGGGTGGATCGATCGTCGGCATGGATTTCGATCCGCGCACGGCGATGCCGTTCTACAACTGGATGGGCGTGGCGAAGGCTGCGCTCGAGTCGGTCAACCGCTACGTCGCCCGCGAGGTCGGCGAGGCCAAGAAGGTCCGTTCCAACCTGGTCGCCGCGGGCCCGATCAAGACGCTCGCCGCCAAGGCCATCGCGGGTACCGCGACGGGTGACGCGGACAAGATGAACCAGCTCAACGAGTACTGGAACGGTGCGTCCCCGATCGGCTGGAACTTCAACGACCCGACGGCCGTGGCCAAGTCGATCTGCGCGCTGCTGTCGGACTGGCTGCCGGCGACCACCGGGTCGATCGTCTACGTCGACGGCGGCGCGAGCCACAACACCTGGCTGCCCGAGAATCTCTGACATCTCGCCTCGATCCGAGCATCCTCTCGGGTCCACCGAAACGGGTTCCGGCACAATGGCGTCATGACCTACGACGCGCTTCTGCTGCTCTCCTTCGGTGGGCCCGAGGGGCCGGACGAGGTGCGGCCGTTCCTGGAGAACGTCACCCGTGGCCGCGGAATCCCGCCCGAGCGCCTCGATGCCGTCGCCGAGCACTACCACCACTTCGGTGGGGTGTCGCCGATCAACCGACTCAACCGCGAGATCATCGCCGCGGTCGAGACCGAGTTCGCGCTCACGGGCATCGACCTGCCCGTGTACTTCGGTAACCGCAACTGGCACCCCATGGCGGAGGACACCGTCGCCGCGATGCAGGCCGACGGCGTGCGCAACGCGCTGGTGTTCCCCACCTCGGCTTGGGGCGGGTACTCGGGCTGTCGGCAATACCACGAAGACATCGCCCGCGCCCGTGCCGCCGTGGGGGAGGGTGCTCCGCAGCTCACCAAACTGCGGCAGTACTACGACCATCCGCTCATGGTGGATGCCTTCGCCGACGCGATCCGCGCGGCGATCGGCAGGCTTCCGGCGGATCGCCGGGCCGGTGCTCGCGTGGTCTTCACGGCGCACTCGGTGCCCGTCTCGGCGGACGAGGCCGCGGGTCCGCCGTCGGCGGGCGGCCACCTCTACAGCCGTCAGGTCACCGAGGCGTCCCGATTGTGCGCCGCCGCAGCAGGTGTCGACGAGTTCGACGTCGTGTGGCAGTCCCGGTCGGGACCGCCGCAGATCCCGTGGCTGGATCCCGACATCTGCGATCACCTCGAAGCCCTGGCGGAGACGGGCGTCGACGCCGTGGTGATCTGCCCGGTCGGGTTCGTCTCGGATCACCTCGAGGTGGTGTGGGACCTGGACACCGAGGCGGTCGAGAAGGCGCAGGAACTCGGCATCGCTCTCGAGCGTGCCGGCACCCCGGGTGCGGACCCTCGATTCGCCCGGCTCGTGCGCACGCTGGTCGAGGAACGCACCGTGGGCACCGCGCCGCTGCGTCTGGGTTCCGAGCCCGCCTTCGGGACCACCGTCGACGGAACGCCGTGCAATCCCGGCTGCTGTGAGCCCCCGGTGCGTCGCCGCCCGGCCTGACAGCTCGAACATCCCGGGAACCACCCACCCGCGAGTACGCCGAAAGTGTCGTGATCCGGGCATGGATCGCGACACTACGGACGTACTCGCGCGAGGGGGGTACCGCTAGCGGCGATCGGGCGACAGGTACCCGTCCACGGCGGCGCGCACGGCGGCACGTCGCGCGGCGCGCACGGCGCGACGCAACGGTCGGAGCACGGCCTCGCGGGCCTCGGCACCGCTGCTGCTGGGTGCCTCCGAGGGCGCCGACGTCTGCGCGGCCGCGAGGATGGCGTCCACCCGGTCGGCCGTGTCGAGAACTCGGGTGGTGCGTTCGGGGAGCGGCGGGTAGCGATGGCGGCTCGCGATGGCGAGGCGCTCGGCGATCATCGTGTGCGGGTCGCCGCCGGAACGGCCGGTGTCGACCGTCTGCACCGCGGTGAGGGCCTCGGCCGCACTCCGGACGGTGTCCCGCATCGAGTACTCGATCTCCCCGAGCGCCAGCTCCTGGTAGGTGACCGGCACGGTGACGGTGAACACCGTCCACCGCATGACGTCGGGGCCCTCGTCGGTGGGGACGAGTCCGACACCCGGCTGCCCCGGCACTCCGATGACGACGCCTTCGCCCGCGAGCACGGCGGCTGCCGAGAACGCGGAGTCGGTCGGCAGCCCGGCGACGTCACCGGGGGCGGGAAGAACCATGTCGACGGTCACCTCGCGGTCGCCGACGGGTGCCGCGGCGCGGACGACTCGGAGCAACTGGGCGATGCCGACGTCACGAGGAGTGGGCCACGGGAGGTCGTGCCGCTCGGCTGTCTCGGGATCGGCGGCGACGACGAGGGCCAACGGTGCCCACTCGGTGAGGGCATCGATCACGTCGTCGGGCGGCGCGGCTCCGGCGAGCCAGGCGCCGCACCAGATGGCGAGGCTCGAGGATGGGGACGACACCGTCCGATCATAGGCGGCGTCGGAGGCGACCGGCGTGGCTGCGGTCGGGGAGTGCGCGGCGCCGATACCGTGGGACGGCCCGGTGACCCGACAGTCCTGTCCCGGGAGTGAGCGCGGAGGGCGAGGGAAGACGATGACAGCGGACAACCGGTACGGCGGCGACATCTTCGCCGGGCACGCGAGGCGAGCGCGACGCGTGGTCCCGACGATGGCGGCCGAACGGGACGTGGTGGTCGAGGACGCGGCGACCGGATTCTGCGGCGCCGTGGTGGGTTTCGAGCGCACGTACGACGGTGACTTCGTCCGGCTCGAGGACGGCCGAGGCGTACGGAGGCTCTTCGCGATGCGCGAGGCCGCCTTCCTCGTCGACGGAAGCCCGGTGACGCTGACGCGTCCGGCGCCGACCCGTGCCGTCGCTCCGACCCGCTCGGCCTCCGGGTCGACGCGGGTGGAGAACGTACGAGCGAAAGTGGCTCTGCCCAGCCGTATCTGGGTGGAGGGCATTCACGACGCCGCCATCGTCGAACGGGTCTGGGGCCACGACCTGCGGGTCGAGGGTGTGGTCGTCGAGCATCTCGAGGGACTGGACAACCTGGCAGAGCGGTTGCAGGAGTTCGCGCCCGGGCCGGGACGCAGGGTGGGGGTTCTCGTCGACCACCTCGTCGACGGTTCGAAGGAGGACCGCCTGACGCGGTCGCTCGGCCCGTACGTGACGGTCACGGGACACCCCTACATCGATGTGTGGGAGGCGGTGAAGCCCGCCGCGGTGGGCATCGAGGCATGGCCACGGATCCCGCGCGGCACCGACTGGAAGACCGGCATCTGCCGCGAGTTGGGTTGGGGCACACCGCAGGACGGGTGGCGCCGGGTCTACGGTGCGGTGTCCAGTTTTCGCGATCTCGAGGCGCCGCTCATCGGCGCGGTGGAGCGCCTCGTCGACTTCGTCACCCTGGGTGACGAGAACGGGGAGACAGGTCGGTAACGATCTCCCCACGACGGTCGCGCGCACCCCACCGGCTCGTCGTTCGTCGCTACTGTGGAGTTCGTGGTTGCACTTCTGTGGCTCGTCGGAGCGGTGATTCTCGCTGCGGGTGAAGCGCTGTCCGGAGATTTCTTCCTTCTCATGCTGGCCGGCGGGGCCCTGGGTACCGCGGGCATCTCGGCGCTGACCGACTTCCCCGTGTGGGGCGACGCGATCGTGTTCGCGATCCTGTCCGGAGCCCTGATCCTGGGTGTCCGGCCGGTGCTGACCCGCCGGTTCTCGACGCCCCCGCCGACCCCCACCGGGATCGCCGCGCTCACCGGGCGATCCGCGCAGGTGCTCGATGCCATCGATCAGCATTCCGGCACGGTGCGGCTGGACGGTGACGTGTGGACGGCTCGTCCGCTCGATCCCACCGAGGTGTACGCGGCCGGAACGACCGTGACCGTGATGAAGATCGACGGCGCCACGGCCGTCGTGTGGAAAGGACCCTAGATGGGTGACTATGCCGCCTTGATCGCCCTTGCCGTGGTGGTGCTGTTCGTCGCCGTGGTGGTGGCGAAGTCGGTGACGCTCGTGCCGCAGGCCGAGGCCGCGGTGATCGAGCGTCTGGGCCGATACTCCAAGACGGTCTCCGGGCAGCTCACGTTCCTCGTGCCGTTCGTCGACCGTGTCCGAGCGAAGGTCGACCTGCGTGAGCGCGTCGTGTCCTTCCCACCGCAGCCGGTGATCACGCAGGACAACCTGACGGTGTCCATCGACACCGTCGTGTACTTCCAGGTCACCACCCCGCAGGCCGCGGTCTACGAGATCAGCAACTACATCGTCGGTGTCGAGCAGCTCACCACGACGACGCTTCGCAACGTGGTCGGCGGTATGACCCTGGAGGAGACGCTCACCTCGCGTGACTCCATCAACGGCCAGCTCCGCGGAGTGTTGGACGAGGCCACCGGGCGATGGGGCCTGCGTGTCGCCCGAGTGGAGCTCAAGAGCATCGATCCGCCGCCCTCCATCCAGGAGTCGATGGAGAAGCAGATGAAGGCGGACCGCGAGAAGCGCGCCACCATCCTCACGGCCGAGGGACACCGTGAGTCGTCCATCAAGACGGCCGAGGGTGACAAGCAGTCGCAGATCCTGTCCGCGGAGGGCGCCAAGCAGGCCGCCATTCTCTCCGCCGAGGGTGAGCGTCAGTCCCGCATCCTCCGTGCGCAGGGTGAGCGGGCGGCCAAGTACCTCAACGCACAGGGTGAGGCGAAGGCCATCGAGAAGGTGTTCGAGGCTATCAAGGCCGGCAAGCCGACGCCCGAGTTGCTCGCGTACCAGTACCTGCAGACGCTGCCGAAGATGGCGCAGGGTGATGCGAACAAGATGTGGGTGGTGCCGTCCGACTTCGGTGATGCCCTGAAGGGCTTTGCCAAGAATCTCGGTGCGCCGGGCGACGACGGCGTCTTCCGTTTCGAGCCCAGCGACCAGGGCGAGACGCACTCCAAGCCGGAGGACGACTCCGCGGAGGTGGCCGACTGGTTCGACACGAAGACGGACCCGGCCATCGCTCGGGCGGTGGCCGACGCCGAGGCCGTGGCACGCAAGCCTGTCGACACGTCGTTGGCCGCCGCACCCAACCCGGCGCGGGACTCGGCTCCGGAGCCCGCGAAGGCCGTCGAGGCCTCCACGCCGGACGGGTCCGGGTCGGGCGACGACGCACCGCGCGAACTGGACCGCTGACGGTCAGGCAGCCAGACCCGCGCCGATGCCGCCCGCGGCGAGTGCCCAGAGCACGCTGGTGAAGGTGCCGATGATGAAGTACTCGGACGCCCGCGGGTCGCGGAGTTCGGGGTAGCGCGCGAGTCCCTTCACCGCGAGCACGACGGCGATGCCCTCGGGCCACCCCGTGAGCACTGCGACCACGACGGCGATGCGTTCGAGTGTGCCGATGACGAGCCCCCCACGCAGGACGGGGCGCTCGTCGTCGGCATCGCCGTCTCCGGGCTCGGGCCGTCGGCGCGCGAGATGGAAGACCGCGGGAACGACGACGGTGCCGCCGGTGACGGCGACCGCGACGACCAGGACCATCGCGACGACGAGTGGTGGCCCGGTGACCGGTGCGCCGGCGATCGCGGCGGCGAGACCCGCCAGTGCGAGCATCCCGGCGGACAGGAGTGCCGGAATCCACCAGCGCAGCGGCGGCAGCCACCGGACGCGGCGTCCCGGCGCAGCCGTCGGTGGGATCGTCGGCACCGGTCGGGCGGGAAGCAGTGCTGCTCCGGCGGAGAGCGCGAGTGCGAGCAGCGCGAGGGTGGTCGCCATCAGGCGTCCGTTCCGCGTGCGCGCAGATCGGCGAGCGCGAGCATCCGCGCCACGACCGGTCGTGCTGCACGCTCGGCCTGCCACCCCGCGACGGCCAGTCGTTGGGACACTGCCTGCGGTGTGATGGACAGTTCCTCGGCGACGGCGGTCTGCGATCCGAGCCTGCGGACACTGTCGACCGCGGCGCGGCCCTGCTCGGTGCGCCGGACCAGGAGCAGTGCCAGCAGTGCCACCACGGCGTCGGCATCGCCGGCGGACTCGGCGTCACCGCCGCGGACCGCGATGTGGGCGACGGCGTTCTTGGCGCTGTCGACGGCGTCCCGCGCGGCTTCGAACGCCGGGCCCCGACCCGCTCTGGTGGAGCGTGGCAACGGATCCTCCACGGCCCCCACCCCGATCCCGACGCTCCAGTGCCCGTCCTCGAGGAAGTCGAGGGCGAGGTCGAGTGCCACCGACGCGTCGTCCGCCACACCCTGGACCTCGTCGCCGGCCGTGCGTTCGAACGGGCGCACCAGGTCGGTGGCTCGGTCGAGGATGTCGGCGACGCGATCGATGTCGCGTCGACTTCCGCGTTGGTCCACGGTCAGAACGAACATCGATCAACCCTAGAAGCTTGATCAGCCAGAATCAAGCCTCGAGTCTTGATGCGTTGCGACGCACAAAGTTCATCGTCGACCTTGATCCGGCCACATCAAGCCCGTGACCTTGACCTCATCGATCGCCGGCCACCGGCATCCGCGCGTCCAGGATCAGTCCCACGACGCCCACGGCAATGCAGACCCCCGAGATCGCGAGCAGGACCGGATCGCCGTGACCGGCCAGAGCGTCGCCGAGCAACACGATGCCGACCGTTCCCGGGATCACCCCGACCACCGTCGCCAGCGCGAACGGCACCACGGCCACCGAGGACAGGCCGGCGGAGTAATTGACCACCGAGAACGGCACCGGCGCGATGAGTCGAAGACTCCCCACCGCCAACCATCCCCGTCGCGCGAGACGGGAATCGACGGCCCGGATCACCGGATGGTCCCAGCGTGCGGTCACCACGTCGCGGCCGAGTGCTCGGACCAGCAGGAACGCGAGCACTGCACTCACGGTCGTCGCTGCGACCGCCACACCGACCCCCGTCACGGGTCCGAACAGCACACCCGCCGACACCGTGAACAGGGTGCGGGGGATCGGCGCCACCGTGATGATCGCGTGCGCCGCGAAGAAGACGAGGGGGAAGGCCGGCCCGACGGCGACGGCCCACTCCCGCACGCGGTCGATGGTGGGGAGGGGTACGAGCAGTGCCACGACGATCAGGGCGGCGAGCACGGTGACGGTCGCGGCCACGCGCAGCACGAGCGCGCGGCGGCCTCCGACGACGATCGACTCCTCCGACGGCACTGTGTCGTGCGGGTCGATGTCGGGGGTCGTCACGTCTGCTCACGCTACCGAAGCGCGATGCGGGCGGTGCTCGTCGACGCGGTCGGAACGGTCACTAGGAGGACCGATGCTCGGACGCCCTACTAGTGTGAAGTTTGTCTCAGGCCACTGTGATGGGACTCGGGATAGCGTGCCCGGAGTGCGGTTAACATCACAGCATCCGCAGGCGCGAAAGGGACACATGGCCACGTCACACACCGGGACACCGAATTCCGTCGCTGCCGAGGACGTCGGCGCGGCCGTACCGGTGAGCAGCGCCGAGGAGGGTTTCGCGACCTGGCGCCGCGGCGTGGCCGGGGTGCTGGCCAAGGCTCGTCGGGTGGACGTCTCGGAGCTCCCCGAGCATCCGGAGACGCTGCTCGAGGTGACCACGTACGACGGGGTCACGGTGCGGCCCCTGTACGGGCCGCTGGACGAGACTGCCGAGGCTCCGCTGCCCGGCACCTTCCCCTTCACGCGTGGCACGGACGCGCATCGCGACGTCAACGTCGGGTGGCTGGTCGCCGGTCGGTTCGGCCGTCCCGCCGGTGCGGACTCGGACGCGGCGACGCTCAACGACCAGCTCCTCGACGCGCTGCAGAACGGCACGAGCGCCCTGTGGCTCGACACGGCGTCCGTGGGTGCCGAGGGCCTGGCCCGCGCACTCGACGGGGTCCTGCTCGACCTCGCGCCCCTGACGCTGGACGCGGGTGCGGACGTCACAGCGGTGGCCGACGCGTTGTTCGCGCTCCTGGACGAGCGCGGTGCCGCCGCCGACGTCCGACTGGGGGCGTCACCGCTGACCGATCGATTCGCCGACCTCCCGGGTGCGAGCGAGCAGGACGCGATCGATCTCGCGGTGCGGGCAGTGGCGCGCACCGAGCGGGTGCGCGCGATCACGTTGGACGGCACCGTGTTCCACGCTGCCGGGTCGGCAGACGCGCAGGAGGTCGGTCTGACCGTCGCGGCCGGACTCGAGTATCTGCGCGCGCTCACGGCGGCGGGACTGTCCACTGTCGAGGCATTGGGACAGGTGGAGTTCCGGCTCGCGGCCACCGACGAGCAGTTCGAGACCATCGCCAAGTTCCGTGCGGCCCGGCGGGTCTGGGCCCGGGTGGCCGAGGTGCTCGGAGCGCCGGAGCACGGCGGGGCCCCACAGCACGCCGTCACCTCGGCGGCGATGATGACGCAGCGCGATCCCTGGGTGAACATGCTGCGCACGACGCTGGCCGCGTTCGGCGCCGGTGTGGGCGGAGCCGACGCGGTGACCGTCCTGCCGTTCGACGCCGCGATTCCCGGCGGCGCCGCGGACGTCTCGCAGACCTTCGCCGCACGGATCGCGCGCAACACCCAGCTGCTCCTGCTCGAGGAGTCCCACCTGGGGCGGGTGGTCGATCCGGCCGGTGGTTCCTGGTACGTCGAGTCGCTCACCGACGCGCTCGCGGACTCGGCGTGGTCGGTTCTGCAGGCGGTCGAGGCCGCCGGCGGTTACCGCGCCGCGCTGGAATCCGGTGAGATCGCGCGCCGGGTCGACGAGACCCGAGCCGCCCGTGCGAGCGACATCGCCCACCGCCGCACCGCGGTCACCGGTGTCAACGAGTTCCCGAACCTGCAGGAGCCGACGCCCGCGGCCTCGGGGAACGGCACCGTCGCCGGACGTCCCGCGACGCGGTACGCCGCCGAGTTCGAGGCGCTGCGTGATCGCAGCGACGCGGTGCTGGCGGACAAGGGCAGTCGCCCGGTGGTGCTGCTGGCGCCGTTGGGCAGCGTCGCGGAACACAACGGACGCACCACGTTCGCGGCGAACCTCATGGCGTCGGGCGGGATCGAGGCGGTGAACCCCGGTGCGGGAGCCGATCTCGCCGCGGTGGCACGCGAGACCGTCTCGCCGATCGCCGTGCTGTGCGGCACCGACAAGCGGTACGCCGCCGAGGGACCGGACGCCGTCGCCGATCTGCGGTCGGCGGGGGTGCGGACGGTGCTCGTCGCCGGCGGTGCCTCGGCCTTCGCGGACGCGTCGCCGGAACAGACCCCGGACGGACATCTCACGCTCACCATCGATGCCGTCGCCGAACTGAGTGCTCTTCTCGATGCACTCACCGGCGAGGCTCGTACGGAAGGACACACCGCATGACCGACGACGCTGGTGACATGGGCCCCGTGGGCAGTTTCGCGGACGTTCCGCTCGTCGACCCCCGCGGCGCGGACGCGGCAGCGCCGGCGGCCGACGATGCGCGCGCCCACGTCGAGGCGGCCGCGGCGGCCCACGGCTACTCGCCCGAGCAGGTGGTGTGGTCCACCCCCGAGGGCATCGACGTCCGACCCCTGTACACCGGCGCCGACCGGGCGGAGGCGGCCGAGGCCGGGTACCCGCTCGACTCCTACCCGGGCACGGCTCCGTTCCTGCGCGGTCCGTACCCGACGATGTACGTCAACCAGCCGTGGACGATTCGTCAGTACGCCGGATTCTCGACGGCGTCGGAGTCCAACGCGTTCTACCGTCGCAACCTCGCTGCCGGTCAGAAGGGGCTGTCGGTCGCGTTCGACCTCGCGACGCACCGCGGCTACGACAGTGACCACCCGCGCGTGCAGGGCGATGTCGGCATGGCGGGTGTCGCGATCGACTCGATCTACGACATGCGCCAACTCTTCGACGGGATCGACCTGGGGTCGGTGTCGGTGTCGATGACCATGAACGGCGCCGTGCTGCCGATCCTGGCGCTGTACGTCGTCGCGGCGGAGGAGCAGGGCGTCGGACCGGAGAAGCTCGCCGGCACCATCCAGAACGACATCCTCAAAGAGTTCATGGTGCGCAACACCTACATCTATCCGCCCGAGCCGTCGATGCGGATCATCTCCGACATCTTCGCGTACACCTCGACGCACATGCCGAAGTTCAACTCGATCTCCATCTCCGGCTACCACATCCAGGAAGCCGGCGCGACGGCCGATCTGGAGCTCGCGTACACCCTCGCCGACGGGGTGGAGTACATCCGCGCCGGGCTGGCCGCGGGCATGGACATCGACACGTTCGCCCCGCGGCTGTCCTTCTTCTGGGCCATCGGCATGAACTTCTTCATGGAGGTCGCCAAGCTGCGCGCGGGCCGGTTGCTGTGGGCGGAGCTGGTGCAGAAGTTCGATCCGTCCAGCGCGAAATCACTGTCGCTGCGCACACATTCGCAGACGTCCGGCTGGTCGCTGACGGCGCAGGACGTCTTCAACAACGTCTCCCGCACGTGTATCGAGGCGATGGCCGCGACGCAGGGACACACGCAGTCACTGCACACCAACGCGCTCGACGAAGCGCTCGCGCTGCCCACCGACTTCTCCGCCCGGATCGCCCGCAACACCCAGCTGCTGCTGCAGCAGGAGTCCGGCACGACGCGGCCCATCGATCCGTGGGGCGGCTCGTACTACGTGGAGTGGCTGACCCACCAGCTCGCCGATCGGGCCCGCGCGCACATCGCCGAGGTCGAGGAGGCCGGCGGAATGGCCAAGGCCATCGGCGAGGGCATCCCGAAGCTCCGCATCGAGGAGGCGGCGGCGCGGACGCAGGCGCGCATCGACTCCGGTCGGCAGCCGCTGGTGGGTGTCAACAAGTACGTGCCCGACGAGCCCGACGCCATCGAGGTGCTCAAGGTCGAGAACTCGCGGGTGCGCACCGAGCAGATCGAGAAGCTCGAGCGGCTGCGAGAGGAGCGCGACCCCGGCCGCGTCGAGGCGGCGCTGTCCGCCCTCACCGCGGCGGCCGCGTCCACCGACGGCGGGATGGAGAACAACCTGCTCGCCCTCGCCGTCGACGCGGCGCGGGCCATGGCGACGGTGGGCGAGATCTCCGACGCTCTCGAGAAGGTCTACGGACGGCACCGCGCCGAGATCCGCACGATCAGCGGTGTCTACCGGGACGAGGCGGGGAAGGCCACGAACATGGTGCATGCAGGCGAGCTGGCGACGGCGTTCGCGAAGGCGGAGGGCCGCCGACCCCGCATCCTGGTGGCGAAGATGGGGCAGGACGGACACGATCGCGGGCAGAAGGTCATCGCGACGGCGTTCGCCGACATCGGCTTCGACGTCGATGTCGGCCCCCTGTTCCAGACCCCCGAGGAGGTGGCGAACCAGGCCGCCGACAACGACGTCCACGTCATCGGGGTGTCGTCGCTCGCCGCCGGTCACCTGACGCTGGTTCCGGCGCTGCGGGAAGCACTCGCCGCCGTCGGCCGGTCCGACATCATGGTCGTGGTCGGCGGCGTCATCCCGCCGGGCGACTTCGACGCGCTGCGTGAGGCCGGGGCGGCCGCGATCTTCCCGCCCGGCACGGTGATCGCCGACGCCGCGGTCGATCTCATCGGCCAGCTCGCGGAGAGCCTGGGTCACGGCGCGGCCGTCTCGGACGCAGGAGCGAACGCCTGAGCATGTCCGACGCGACCGCAGCACGTCCCACGCGTCCGGCGATCGATCTCGACGCGCTCGTGGCCTCGGTGCGGGCCGGTGAGCGTGCCGGGCTGGCGCGTGCCATCACCCTCGTCGAGTCCACCCGCGACGACCATCGCGACCTCGCCCAACGGATGCTGCTCGAGCTCCTTCCGCACGCCGGGGGGTCGCATCGGGTGGGCATCACGGGCGTACCGGGAGTCGGCAAGTCGACGTTCATCGATGCCCTGGGCATGACGCTCATCGAGAAGGGCCACCGCGTCGCGGTTCTCGCGGTGGATCCGTCGTCGACCCGTACCGGGGGCTCCATCCTCGGGGACAAGACACGGATGGCACGGCTCACGGTCGCGCCCGAGGCGTACATCCGGCCGTCCCCGACGTCGGGAACCCTCGGCGGTGTCGCGAAGGCGACCCGCGAGACGATCGTGCTGCTCGAGGCGGCCAACTACGACGTCGTGCTGGTGGAGACCGTCGGGGTCGGGCAGTCCGAGATCACGGTCGCGGGCATGGTGGACACCTTCTGCTTCCTGACGCTCGCGCGCACGGGAGATCAGCTGCAGGGCATCAAGAAGGGTGTCCTCGAACTCGCCGACGTGGTCGCCGTCAACAAGGCCGACGGGAACCATCTCCGCGACGCCAAGGGTGCCGCGCGCGAACTCGCCGGAGCGCTCCGACTGATCTACCCGCACGACGCCCTGTGGACGCCGCCCGTGCTGACGATGAGCGCGATCGAGGAGACCGGACTCACGGAGTTCTGGGACACTGTGTGCCGCCATCGCGACGTCCTCACCGCGGCAGGCGACTTCGACGCCCGCCGCCGCGACCAGCAGGTCCAGTGGGTGTGGACCATGGTGCAGGACCAGCTGATGCGCCGACTGTCGTCGAGTCCCGCGGTGACCGCCGTCCGCGCCGACGTGGAGAGGCGCGTGGCCGACGGATCGCTCACGGCCGCACTGGGTGCGCAGGAGATCCTGACCGCCTTCGACGGCTGAACTCAGGTCCCGGCGGCGAACGCCCCGACCGTCGCGAGCAGGTGATCGAAGAAGGCGTCCGGATCGGTCGACACGGCGATCGCGGCATTGGGGCGACGTCCCCAGAACCCGCGCCGGTCGGCCACGGTCGTTCCCCGCGTGAGGGTCCCGACGAGTTCGACGTCGACGGTGGCCAGCGCGTACTCGGCGATCTTCGGGTGCAGTGCGACGGCCGCCGCGAACGGGTCGTGCATGTGCGCCAGGTATCCCTCACCCTGCGCGTGGTGGAACTCCATGTAGAACCGCACCGCGTCGGTCAGGTACCGCACGACGGGCACCGACGCCGTCGAGCGTGCTCCCACCTCGTCGATCGAGAGGTGCTCCACCGGAACGGATCCGGCGATCTCTGCCAGACGTGCCACGTGCGACGGATGCATCTCGATCCGTTCCGTCAGGCCCAGGGCGCACACGATCGGCTCCCGGCCCGAGGGCACCGCGTCGAAGGCGTCGAACACCTCCTTCGCAGCTTCCGGGTCGACCGCCACGTTCCATTCGGAGGTGGGCGTCGTGTTCCCCGGGTGATCGATGCTGCCGCCCATGATCACCAGACGCTTCAGCAGCACGGGTAGTGCGGGCTCGAGCCGCAGTGCCAGAGCCAAATTCGTCATCGGACCGGTCACCAGCCCGACCAGCTCGCCCGGGTTCTCGCGCGCAAGGTCCACCCACGCCTGCGCCGCCGTCCGATCGGAGACGGTCATGGTGGGCGCCGGCAGATTCGCGTAGCCCACTCCCAGCGGACCGTGCGTGTCCTCCGTCGTCATCAGCGGGGCGACCAGCGGTGCGTCGACGCCGACCGCCACCTCCACGTCGGTCAGACCACAGATCTCCAACCAGGACAGCGTGTTCCGTGTCACCTGCGCGGTGGGCACGTTGCCCGCCGTGCAGCACACGGCCACGATCTCGGCCTCCGGACTCGCAGCCAGATAGACCAGAGCGAGGGAATCGTCGATTCCGGTGTCGACGTCGACGAGGAGTCGAGTGCGGGCGGGGGAGTCGACGTCGGTCATGCCGCCATCCTGTCAGGACGGGAAGCGTGGCTCGTCGCGTCCCCACGGGCGGGCCGGGAAGGGGTGATCGTCGTACTCCGCGAGCGCCGGTCGGGCCGTGCGGACGTCGTCGTGGAGGACGGTGTGCTCGTCCGTCGGCAGCACGGGGTCGGATGGAGTGTCGACCCTGCCGTCGGCATCGAGCAGCCAGGCGGCAGTGCGTGCCAACGAGACCGACACCGTCCTACCGATGCCACCGTCGAGGCGCTGGGTCAGAGCGTCGACGATTCCCGCCGCCAGCAGGTGGCCGGACGCGTGATCGAGCGCCTGCACCGGCAGCGCCCCCGGAACCCCGGCCGTCCCGCCGTCATCCGACCGGCCTCCGGCCTTCCCGCCGTCATCCGACCGGCCTCCGGCCTTCCCGCCGTCATCCGACCGGCCTCCGGCCTTCCCGCCGCACATGTTCGCGATGCCGGACGCCGCCTGCACCAGGCTGTCGAATCCGCGCCGCCGTGCCCACGGCCCCCGGCCGCCCCACGCACTCACCGTCCCGATGATCGCTCCGCTCGGCCGGTGCGCGCGGAGGTGGTCGTCGATGTAGGAGCCCGGCCGGTAGCCGCCGACCACCACGTCCACCGACGACATCAGCGCCGTCAGTCGCTCGTCGTCGTCGTCGACGAGCACGTCCAGGAGTGTCGAGTACTTGCCGGCGCCGGTGTCGAGGTGCTGGGCTTCGATCTCCGGCAGCAGTGGGGAGTCGACCCGCAGTACCGATGCACCGAGGAGGGCCAGATCGCGCGTGGCGACCGGGCCGGCGATGACCCGCGTGAGATCCAGTACGCGCACCCCGGCCAGCGGTCGCATCGGGTCGGTCGGTGGTTCGGGAAGCGACGGCAGACCGTCGGGACGCACGGTGGACGAGACGATGGGGCCGGAACGCGTGAAACGGCCGGGCGCCGAGCCGAACCACTCGTCCGGGGTCCGCACCGCCACGACGATCGCGCCGAGTTCTGCTGCACGCTCCTCCACGTCCAGAGCCTCGTGGCGGAGCAGAGCCGCCGCGACGGCGGTGTGGTCGGCGTCGTCGGCGAGCTCGAGTAGCGAGAGCAGTCGCGCCCGGTGGTGCGGGTAGTTGGCGTGGGTGCGCACCCACCCGTCCGCGGTGCGGAAGAAGCCGGACAGGGCGGCGAACCCTGCGACCGGCCGCCCGTCGATGCGCAACAGTCTGTCTCCCGCGAACGACGCGGCGACCCGATCGCCGACCACCACGCGCGGTGACGGTGCGGTCAGCCCCGAGGCGACGCGGAACCGGTCGACCGCGGAACCGAGTGCAGCGACCGCACCGACGGCCAGCGCGGCCACCGGCAGGGTCGACGACAACACGCCCTCGGACACGGGTCGCACGGTGATGTCGGCGGCCTGAGCGAGACCCAGGTCGGCCTGGTACCGGTGCAGCAGGTCGGTCATACCTTGCGCGCGGAGATCTCCATGCCGGCGCCGCGGAGTCGGTGGATCAGCGCGTCACCGATTCCGGAGGCCGGGGTGAGCACGCCGCCGCCGACGGAGGGGAGTGCGTCACGGTCGAGCGCGAGCGCCAGTGCCGATTCGCCCAGCATCATGGCGGTGGCCGCGTAGCCGGGATCTCCCTTCGCCTTCACGCGCGAGACGTACCGGTCACCGGTGCTGGTGGTGGTGTAGACGTCGATCGTGAAATGCCCCTTCTGCCGGGTCTTCTCGCTGGGACCGTCGCCCGGCTTGGGCAGGATCTTGTCGAGGAGGAAACGGGTGGGCTTGAAGGCCATGCCCGCGACGAAGGCGCCCAGTCCGGCGAGCACGGCACCGGCGATCACCGGGGAGGCGGGCGACGAGCCGACGCTCATGACCTCGCTGTAGCGGAAGTTCTTGCCGTACGGGTATCCGAGCAGCGCGTTCGTGCGGCGCACGACCCGAGTGTTGTACGAGGACATCACGAACGGTGCCTTCCACCCCTTGAGATCGGGGTGGATGTCGGCGCCCTTGACGATGGGGGTGTCGCTCTGGCGTCCCAGATCCGGCTCGATCGAGCGGTCGGGGCTGAGCGAGTAGGGGCTCGCCGCCATCTTCGCCGCGGCGCGGTCCTTCGTGATCTCGTCGATCTGGCCGCGCAGCGAGTCGATGGTGCCGCCGCTGACTCCGCCGCTCATCGACGTCACGACGAGGGTGGTGTCTGTCAGGTCGCCTGCTCCGTCCTCGTGGACCTTGGAGTAGAGCGCGTGCACGCCGATGTCGGACGGCACCGAGTCGAAGCCGCAGGAGTGCACGATCCGAGCGCCGGTGGAGTGTGCGAGATCGTGGTTCTGGTCGGCACTGAGACGAGCGAACAGCACTTCGCCGGTGAGGTCGACGTAGTCCGTGCCCTGCGCCGCGCAGACGTGCGCGAGCGTGCGTCCGAACTTCGCGTACGGCCCGACCGTGGTGATGACGACCTGTGTGCGAGAAGCGATGTCGGTGAGCGCGGCCTCGTCGTCCGCGTCCGCGACGAGCAGTGGCCAGTCGGCGGCGCGGGACGGCAGACCGCGACGGGTCGACTCCAGCTTGGATCGGGACCGGCCCGCGAGAGCGATCGACGTGCCCTGCGGGGCATGATTCGCCAGGTACTCGGCGGTGAGCGCGCCCACGAAACCGGTGGCGCCGTAGACGACGACGTCCAACTCGCGATCCCCTGCCGTGTCGAGATCGGACGCAGTGTCGAGTTCGGATGGGTCAGGTGCGGAAGTCTCGGCCATCACCCGAGCCTACAAGCGCTCCTGTGACCCACCACCACTCACCACGACCACGTGTGGACGGCCTCGCCCTCGTGCATGAGCTGCAGGTAGTCGGACAACATGCCCGCCACGGCGCGCTCGCGCGACTCCCCGGCACGCTCGCGTGCGACGACGGCATTGCGTTGCCACACCGATCCGGACTGACGGCGCAGGCATCGACCCTCGATGACCCGGAGGTAGCGGTCGCGCACCTCGGTGTCCACGCCGTACGACGCGAGACCCGCCTCGGCCATGGGCAGCAGTCGGCGCAGGACCAGCTCCTGCGGCGAGATCCAGCCGACCTCCGGCCAGTAGAGCCGCGAGTCGAACCCGCCGCGGGCCGCCGAGTGCAGGTTCTCCACGGCGGCGTCGAACGACATCTGCGTCCACACCGGCCTGTCCGCGTCGACGAGCGACCGCAGGGTGCCGTAGTACAGCGCCGCGTCGGCGAGGACGTCGAGCACGGTCGGCCCTGCGGGAAGAACGCGGTTCTCGAGGCGGATGTGCTGCTCGCCGTTCGAGGTGTCGTAGATCGGACGGTTCCATCGGTAGACGGTGCCGTTGTGCATCTTCAGCTCGGTCAGGCCGGGCGCTCGGCCCGCCGCGAGTTCGGCCATCGGATCCTCGTCGGACACGACCGGCAGCAGCGCGGGGAAATACCGCGAGTTCTCCTCGAACAGATCGAAGATCGACGTGATCCAGCGCTCGCCGAACCACACGCGGGGTCGTACTCCCTGGTTCTTGAGTTCCTGTGGGCGCGTGTCCGTCGCCTGTTCGAACAGGGGGATCCGGGTCTCGTGCCACAGTGCCTTGCCGGCGAGGAAGGGGGAGTTGGCGGCCAGTGCCACCTGCACTCCCGCCAGCGCCTGCGCGGCGTTCCAGTGCGCGGGGAACTCCGTCGGCGAGACCTGCAGGTGTAGTTGCACGGAGGTGCACGCGGCCTCGGGGAGGATCGTGTCGGAGATCTCGTTCAACGACTCGATGTCGTGGCTGCCGGGCAGAGGGACCCCGGTGATCGACAGTTCGATGTCCTCGCCGCGCGCCGCGAAGATCTGTTGGTTGAGCAGGTCGTATCGCGGATTGCTGGACAACCACTGGTGGGCGAAGTGATCCTTGCCCAGCGTGGGCAGCATCCCGATCATCGCCAGGGCGCATCCCTGCTCACGAGCACGGGCGTCCGCGGTGTCCAGGGAGGTGCGTAATCCGTTCTCCAGGATGCGCATCCGGTCGCCCGCCAGCGGTTCCGGGGCCACGTTGATCTCGATGTTGAACTGGCCCAGCTCGGTCTGGAAGTCCGGATCGGCGATCGCCTCGAGCACGGCCGCGTTGGCCATGGCCGGCTGCATCGACTCGTCCACCAGGTTGAGCTCGATCTCCATGCCCAGGCGTGGCTCGTCCACCCGGAAGGTGTCGTCCGCCAACATCGCCGCCAGGGCGTCCAGACACTCCTGCACCTTGTGCCGGAACATCTGCCGGTCCTTACGGCTGAACGTGCGCTGCTCGACCTCGTCGCCCATCACGACATTGCACCACGTGGGCGGCCGCCAGGCGCACGACACGGGGTTCGGCGGTGTCACCAGGGCGAGGCCGCGTAGTCCTTGAGGAACTTCCCGTGCAGATCGACACCGAGCTCACCCTGGACGATGGGGTCGTAGACACGAGCCGCGCCGTCCACCAGATCCAGGGGCGCGTGGAAGCCCTCGTCGGCGAGGCGGATCTTCGTCGGGTGCGGGCGTTCGTCGGTGATCCAGCCGGTGTCCACCGCGCTCATCGAGATGCCGTCGTCGAGCATCTCGTTCGCACTGGTGCGCGTCAGCATGTTCAGTGCGGCCTTGGCCATGTTGGTGTGCGGATGCCCCGGTCCCTTGTAGCCGCGGCCGAACTGGCCCTCCATCGCGGAGACGTTGACGACGTAGGACCGGCGATGCGGCGACGCCGCCAGGGCGGCGCGCAGGCGCGAGACGAGGATGAACGGCGCCACCGAGTTGCACAGCTGCACCTCGAGCAGCTCGACGGGATCCACCTGGTCGACGGTGTGCACCCAGCTGTTGGTCGGCGCCTCGTCGGGTACCAGCCCACCCGCGTCGATCGCCGTTCCGGCAGCCATGCGCTGCAGGGACGCCGAACCGGCGACGAGGGCCATGGAGGTCACCTGCGACGGCCCCATGTTCGCCATGACGGCGGTGTCGAGAGCGACGGTGTCGCCGTCGGTCTCGCCGAACGCTCCCACCAGCGCTGCCGGGTGGGCATCGCTCGTCGCGCCGAACGTGCGCACCCCGAGCGCTGCCAGATCGACGCCGTGCTCACCGTCCTCGAGGGCGGTGTACGAGCCGGCGGACCGCTTGACGGTCTGAGCGGCGTTGTTGATCAGGATGTCGAGCGGGCCCTCCGCCGCGACGGAGTCCGCGAACGCGACCACCTGCGCGGGATCACGCAGGTCGATGCCGACGACGGACAGCCGATGCATCCAGTCGTGGCTGTCGGACATCGAGGAGAACCGGCGCACCGCGTCCGCGGGGAAGCGCGTCGTGATGGTCAGGTGAGCACCGTCGCGCAGCAGGCGCAACGCGATGTACATGCCGATCTTCGCGCGCCCGCCGGTGAGCACGGCGCGGCGGCCGGTGAGATCGGTCCGGGCGTCCCGCTTCGCGTGGTTCAGGGCGGCGCACTCGGGGCAGAGCTGGTGATAGAACGCGTCCACCGTCGTGTACCGCTGCTTGCAGATGTAGCAGGGACGCGCACGCTGCAGTGTGCCCGCGGTCTCGGTGGTGGTGGCCGACGTCAGCGCCAGCCCGGCGGTCTCGTCGTCGATGCGGTCGGGTGATCCGGTCGCCGTGGCGGCGACGACGGCGCGGTCGGCGTCGGCGACGCGGGCGCGCGACTCCAGGCGGCGACGCTTCTTCGCGGCCTTGAACATGCCGGCCGTGGCACGCTGCACGGTCACGGCGTCGGGGTGATCGTCGTCCAGGGCCGCCGCGCGGTCGAGCACGCGCAGGCACGCGGCGAGTTCGTCGGGGTCGATGCCCGTCACGCTGTGCTCCGTCATCGCCGCCTCCACGCTCCCGTGTCATGACGAAAGCCCCGATTCCGTGAGGAATCGGGGCTTTCGTCGGTCTGTCTTCGGTGTCCGAGGGGGGACTTGAACCCCCACGTCCGTTAATAGGACACTAGCACCTCAAGCTAGCGCGTCTGCCATTCCGCCACTCGGACAACCCGCGTCACACCCTGCTGGTCACACACAGTTCACGATCGCGTCGCACCCGTGTTCTCGGTGCGGTCGCTAAATCTAGCCGATACCGCGCCCTGGACCAAAACCGCACGTCGGAGCACCTGCCGAGGCACCTGGAGTGGTAGGAACGAGCTGTGTCCGCAACAGGAGAGAACGACCACCAGACCGAGAAGCAGACCGTGGCCGTGGACGAGGTGGTCGACCTCGTCTCGTCGCTGATCCGCTTCGACACCTCCAACACCGGTGAGCTCGAGACCACCGCCGGCGAGAAGGAGTGCGCCGAGTGGGTGGCGCGCCAGCTCGAGGCCGTGGGGTACGAGACCGAGTACGTCGAGTCGGGTGCGCCCGGCCGCGGCAACGTCTTCGCCCGACTGGCCGGCGCCGACAGCTCACGCGGCGCGTTGCTCGTGCACGGCCACCTCGACGTCGTTCCGGCCGAGCCCGCCGACTGGAGCGTGCATCCCTTCTCGGGTGCCGTCGAGGACGGCTACCTGTGGGGACGCGGCGCCGTCGACATGAAGGACATGGTCGGCATGGCCCTGGCGCTGGCCCGACAGTTCAAGTCGGCCGGCACCGTCCCGCCCCGCGACCTGGTCTTCGCGTTCCTGGCCGACGAGGAGGCCGGCGGCAGGTACGGGTCGCACTGGCTCGTCGAGCACCGACCCGATCTGTTCGAGGGTGTCACCGAGGCCGTCGGCGAGGTCGGCGGCTTCTCGCTGACGGTGTCCACCCCCGAGGGCGACGAGCGTCGCCTCTACCTCGTCGAGACGGCGGAGAAGGGGCTCGCCTGGATGCGTCTGACGGCCAAGGCTCGCGCCGGTCACGGATCGTTCCTGCACGAGGACAACGCCGTGACGTACCTCGCCGAAGCCGTTGCAGCACTGGGTAACCACCAGTTCCCGCTGGTGATGACGGACTCGGTGACCGAGTTCCTCGCCGCCGTGAGCTCGGAGACCGGCCTGGCCTTCGACCCCGAGTCGCCCGACATCGACGGCACCCTCGCCAAGCTCGGCAGCATCGCCCGCATCGTCGGCGCGACACTGCGCGACACGGCAAACCCCACGATGCTCTCGGCCGGGTACAAGGCCAACGTCATCCCGCAGACGGCCTCCGCCACCATCGACTGCCGCGTCCTGCCGGGACGCAAGGCGCAGTTCGAGCGCGAGGTCGACGCGCTCATCGGTCCGCACGTCGAACGGTCCTGGATCACCGACCTGGAGCCGTACGAGACCACGTTCGACGGGCACCTCGTCGACGCGATGAACGACGCGATACTGGCGTTCGACGAGAACGGTCGCACGGTGCCCTACATGCTGTCCGGCGGCACCGACGCCAAGGCGTTCGCCAAGCTGGGCATCCGCTGCTTCGGCTTCGCGCCGCTCAAGCTGCCGCCCGAGCTCGACTTCGCGGCGTTGTTCCACGGCGTGGACGAACGGGTACCCGTCGAGTCGTTGATCTTCGGTACCAAGGTCTTCGAGCACTTCCTTCTGCACAGCTGACAACCCCCGAACCCATATCTCCCGAGAGGACCTCATGTCACACGATCCCTACGCCGCACTGCCGTCGCTGCCGTCGTTCGAGCTCACGTCGGACAACGTCACCGACGGTCAGCCGCTCCACGAGGACCAGGTCAGCGGCATCATGGGCGCGGGCGGCCACGACAACTCGCCGCAGCTCTCGTGGTCGGGTTTCCCGGAGGAGACCAAGAGCTTCGCCGTCACCGTCTACGACCCCGATGCGCCGACGGCGTCCGGTTTCTGGCACTGGGCGGTGGCGAACATCCCCGTCTCGACCACCACCCTGGTCACCGGAGCGGGCGACGACAGCTCCACCGGGTTGCCGAACGACGCGATCACGCTGCGCAACGACGCGGGCCTGGCCCGGTTCATCGGTGCCGCACCCCCGCAGGGGCACGGACCGCACCGCTACTTCGTGGCGGTACACGCCGTCGACGTCGAGAAGCTCGAGATCGACGAGAGTGCGTCACCGGCGTACCTCGGATTCAACCTCTTCAGTCACGCCATCGCGCGTGCCGTCATCGTGGGCACGTACGAGCAGAGCTGACGAGAACCGAGTCAGCGCGGCCCGGGCCGCGGGACAGTCTCCGTGCCGACCGCGTCGGCCACCGAGGCGAATCCCGCGGCCCGGGCTCGTCGAGCCAGGCCGACGGCGACGCGACGCGCCCAGAACGGACCGCCGTAGACGAAGCCGGTGTACCCCTGCACGAGGGTGGCACCGGCGAGGATGCGTTCCCACGCGTCGTCGGCGGTCTCGACACCGCCGACCGAGATCAGCGTCATCGAGTCCCCGACGCGTGCACGCAGTCGGCGCAGCACCTCGAGTGATCGGTCCGCGACGTACGGGCCGGAGACGCCACCCGTTCCGAGATCCGCGGCCCCGGCCGTCCGCAGCCCGTCGCGCCCGATGGTCGTGTTGGTCGCCACGATGCCGGCGGATCCCAGCTCCATGGCCAGGTCTGCCACCGCGTCGACGTCGTCGTCCGACAGGTCGGGCGCGATCTTCACCAGGACGGGCACCGTCACGACGCTCGCCACGGCGGCCAGCAGAGGCCGCAGCGATTCCACCGCCTGCAGATCCCGCAGTCCGGGGGTGTTCGGCGAACTCACGTTGACCACGACGAAGTCCGACAGCGGGCCGAGCAGCCGCGCACTCTCCGTGTAGTCGATCGCGGCGTCCGCCGCGGGAACCACCTTCGTCTTGCCGATGTTGGCGCCGACCGGGATGTCCCCGCGTCGTCCGCGCAGACGCTCGGCCACCGCCGCAGCACCCGGATTGTTGAAACCCATGCGGTTGAGCAGGCCTTGGTCGGCGGGAAGCCGGAAGAGTCGAGGCTGTGGGTTTCCGGGTTGCGCCTGCGCGGTCACGGTGCCGACCTCCGCGAAACCGAACCCCAGCGGACCCCACGCGTCGACACCCTCACCGGTCTTGTCGAAACCGGCGGCCAGCCCGACCGGGGTGGGGAACGTCACGCCGAAGGCGGTCGTCCGCAGTGCCGGATCTCGGACCGAGAGCACGCGCGAGACCAGCGCACGCAGGGGCGCGAATCGAGTCACCGCGACCATCGCCGCGAATGCGAGGTGATGAATGCGTTCCGGAGGGAGCAGGAACATCGCGCGGAGCAGCAGCCGGTACGGGCTCACAGCCTGGAAACCTCTCGTCGGGGAATCTCGTCGGTGGTGCGGCGCCGCCACTCGGTCAGAGACCGGGATCGGGCACGTGGTGCGCGGTCTTGCGTCGTTTGAGAAGTACTCGCCTGCTGCCGTCGGTGTACAGCCGGACCCGGGAGAGCTCCCATCCACCGAACTCGGCGGAGATGGCCAGCCGCATCGAGGCCGTCACTCGGGTGACGTCCGGCGGCAGCTTGATGGGCACGTACTCCCAGTCGTCCGACTGGGTCTCCCAGCCGACGGGCATCGCACGGTTGTTCCGGTTCACGGATCTCGCTCTCGTCCTCGCGGGCACTCACGCCCGGGTCGGGATCACCTGGACCCCGGCGCCACTGTTCGAGCCTACGAAAAGTTCGCCGGACTGCGAGTCCACGGCGAGCGAGTCGGGCTGGCGCACTGTGGGGAACCGTGCCGACTCGACAGGAATTCCGGAGGTGATGTCGAATCCCACCACCTCGTTCAGTGCGGTCACGGTCACCCACACCGTGCCGTCGTCCTCGCACGCGACGGCGAACGGGGAACCGGCGACGGGGTAGCGCTGTCGCATGATCAGATCGGGGTCGCCCGTGAAGACGAGCAGTTCGTCGTCGGTCGTGTCGGCGACCACGACGGCACCGTCGGCGCATCCGGTCATGCGGGTGGCCCCGTCGCCTGCGCGCAGCGCGGCGCCGAGACGTTCGGCACCGACGTTCACGGACGTCACCGACGTCTGCCGGGTGTCCAGGGACACCAGATCGTCTCCGGTGCGTACGAGACCGTCGACCGACGCCTGACCGGGGATGGTGCTCTCGACCGCGCCGTCGGCTCCCGTGATCACGACGGTTCCGGTCGGCGTCCCGACGGCGTACCCGTCGTCCCACGGCGTCACCGAGGCGGCGCCGCCGTCGACCGCGACGTCCGTCGCCTCACCGGACTGCGCGTCCACCCGGCTGATGCCCGACGACGTCGTGACCAGCAGTTCGCCGTCCCTGCCGGCGGAGACGGACGTGCCGGGTGCGGAGAGTCGCACCGAGCGCGGATTCTCCTCCGAGTCGAGCGGGGTCAGCAGCAGCGTCGTACCGTCGTCGGTGAGGATCCCGGCGATCCGGTCGCGAGGCTCGATCGCGAGGCCGTCGACGGTGGCCGGACCGCCGAAGCGCGGGTCGGCCGTGACGCCCGCCGGCGTGACGGTCGTGTCGGGGGACACCGCGGCGACCTCCGGCTCACGCGTGTTCAGCTGCTCCGGATCGTCGGAGTTCGCGCATCCTGCTGTGACCGTCGTCACCAGGGCGAGGCCGAGAAGGACGAAACGGGTACTGCTGCGTCGTGCCGAGTGGGCACTGGTCGGTCGGGGTGCCATGGGGGTGATTCTCCTTCAGGTCTTCTCTCATCCGATCATCTCGCCGTGCCGGCGCGAGCACAGGGGAGGAATGTGGCCACCATGACGCGTCTGTACGTTTCGACGAGTGCCTGTCGACGAGAGAGAGCGAGGGAGGGCGCATGACGGGGCCGAGCAATGCGGAGTTCTCGGTGGAGGACGTGTCGGTGGGGGCGCACGCCCACGGGTTCGGGTCCACTCCGGACGGGCGGAGCTTCGCCTTCCGGGTACGCGGTAAGTCGTTGCGCGTGGAGGTCTACCGCTCCGACCTGGCGCAGGCCGTTCCCGACGATCTCGACGTCGACGCGGTCGCGGAGCGCGATGTCACGGACGTCGACCTCTCGGACGAGCGCTCGATCGTCGCCGCGGTCCGGGACGCGGTCGCCGACGTCCGTCCGCTCGACTCGCCGCAGCCGCCCGACACCACACTCCTGCGATCGCTGCTCGGGCGGCTGGGCAACGCGATCGACCCGAAGTGACGGTCAGGAACTGACGTCGTCCAGCGCGGAGGTGATGGCCGACGGAAGCGCGACCTCCTCGGCGGCCAACACACCCGTCAGCTGACCGATGTCCCGCGTCCCGACCACGACCGACGCGACACCGGGGCGATCTCGGGCCCACGCCAGAGCCACCGCGAGTGGCGACGTGCCCAGACCGTCGGCCGCCGTGAGGACAGCCTCGACCACCTTCCCGCCGTCCTCACCGAGGAAGGGTGCGAGCGCGTGGCGTCGGTGATCGTCCGCGCCGCGTGAATCCGCGGGCACACCGTCCCGGTACTTGCCCGTGAGCACGCCGCCCGCCAGAGCCGACACCGCGAGAACGCCCACGCCGTGGTGATCGGCCGCGGGGAACAGCTCGTCCTCGGCGCCGCGCGCGAGCAAGGAGTACTCCGCCTGCGCCGCGGTGATGTCGACGGACGCCGACACGGTGGCCAGCTGCCACGCCGTGAAGCCGCGAACACCCGCGTAGCGGACCCGCCCGGACGAGACCGCGTGCTCCAGAGTCGCCGCCACCTCACCGAGAGGGGTCTGCGGATCCCACGCGCCGACGCTCCACAGATCGAGGTGATCGGTGCCGAGCTCGCGCAGTGTCCTGTCCAGGTCTGCGAGGAGCGCGCGCCGCGAGCAGTCGACGGTCCAGTGCCCCGAGGTGTCCGGACGCGAGACGCCGGAATCGATGCTGAGAACCAGCTCACCGCGCGGAACCACGTCGTCGACGATTTCGGCCAACACCCGCAGCGCGCGTCCGTCTCCATACGAGGCGGACGCGTCGACGAGGGTCCCGCCCGCGTCGACGAACGCCGTCACCTGCGCCGCGGCGTCGTCACCGTCGACTCCGCGTCCCCATTCACCCGTTCCGAGCCCCAGGCGTGACACCCGCAGCCCGCTGCTCCCGACCGTTCTGTGCTTCATGAAGGCAGTGCATCCGTTTCGCCGTGTTCCGTCCGTGTCTCGTCCTGCCGACACGGTGGTCGAGGCACGACCCTAGTACGGTCGTGCCTCGTGACTTCGACAGGAAACCTCGTCGGTGGCGTCTGCGCGCCGCGGAATCGGACGGCAGGAGAGCAGCGATGATCGCGGAATCGATGTCCTGGGTGCAGGCCCTCGTGCTCGGCGCCGTGCAGGGGTTGACCGAGTTCCTCCCCATCTCCTCCTCTGCACACCTGCGCATCGTCTCCGAGGTCTTCTTCGGTGACGACGCCGGCGCGTCGTTCACCGCGGTGACGCAGCTCGGTACCGAGGCCGCGGTCCTGCTCTACTTCGCCCGCGACATCGGGCGCATCGTCGCGGCGTGGTTCCGCGGTATCGCCGACAAGTCCCAGCGCGACACGCTGGACTACCGCATGGGGTGGTACGTCATCTTCGCCACCATCCCGATCGGGGTGCTCGGCTTCGTCTTCAAGGACGCGATCCGGACGGGTGCGCGCAACCTGTGGATCATCGCGACGCTGCTCATCGTGTTCGCCGTGGTCATCGCCGTCGCGGAGAAGGTCGGCCGACAGACGCGACCGATCGAGAAGCTCACCACCCGCGACGGCCTCGTCATGGGCGCCGCGCAGTGTCTCGCGCTCATCCCGGGCGTGTCCCGATCCGGCGCCACCACGAGTGCCGGTCTGTTCATGGGCCTGACGCGTGCCGCCGCGGTCCGCTTCTCGTTCCTGCTCGCGATCCCGGCCGTCACTGCGTCCGGACTCTTCTCGTTGCCGGATGCCTTCGAACCGGCGGGCGAAGGTCTGCAGGCGTCGGGATCCCAGCTCGTCGTGGCGACGCTCGTGGCCTTCGTACTGGGGTACGCCTCCATCGCCTGGTTGCTGCGCTTCGTCCAGAACCACTCGCTGTACTGGTTCGTCGGGTACCGCATCGTCGTCGGCGTCGCGGTTCTCGGCCTCCTCGCCACGGGTGTCGTCGCAGCGAACTGACGCCACCGCGACGCCGGGCGCCCCTCGCGTCTCACTAGGCTGAGGTCATGACGGTCATACTTCTGCGCCACGGACGCTCGACGTCCAACACGGCCGGCACGCTCGCGGGCAGGTCGGACGGCGTGGAACTCGACGATCTCGGTCGGGAGCAGGCGGAGCGTGTCGTCGCCCGTCTCGAGGTGCTTCCGCTCGCAGCGATCGTGCGATCACCGTTGCTCCGGTGCGAACAGACGGTCGCGCCCCTCGCTGCGGCGCGCGAGCTCGAACCCGTCGTGGAGGATCGGCTGCTCGAGGTCGACTACGGCGAGTGGACCGGCAAGCCGATCAAGGATCTCGTGGGGGAGCCGCTGTGGAAGGTGGTGCAGCAGCACCCGTCCGCTGCCGTCTTCCCGGGGGGTGAGGGCCTCGCCGACGTGCAGATCAGGGCGGTGCGTGCGATCCGCGAGATCGACGCGCGGCTCGCCGCCGAGCACGGCGCCGACGTGCTGTGGGTGGCCTGTTCGCACGGCGACGTCATCAAGTCCGTCCTGGCCGATGCTCTGGGGTCGCACCTGGACCAGTTCCAGCGCATCGTGGTGGACCCGGCGTCGATCAGTGTCGTCCGGTACACCGAGACGCGGCCGTTCGTCCATCGTCTCGGCGATCTGGGTGGGGATCTGACGCAGTTCGTTCCGACGCCGCCCGCCGAGACGGACGCCACTGCGGAGGCCCCGTCCGACCAGGCTCCGACCGCGTCGGAATCGGACGCTGTCCCCGGTGGTTCCACCGGACAGTGACAACACGCGGATAATGGAGTCACAGCCGCGGCAGTTCGGCGGCGCAATCTTTGGAGGTGCAGATATGCCACGCGCGATTCACGTCTTTCGCACCCCCGACCGGTTCGTCGCCGGAACGGTGGGTGAGCCCGGCGATCGATCCTTCTACCTCCAGGCAGTGCACGACGCCCGAGTGGTGTCGGTGGCACTCGAGAAGCAGCAGGTTCAGGTGTTGGCCGACCGTGTCGGGCTTCTGCTCGACGAGGTGGCGAGGCGTTTCGGCACCGAGGTGCCGCCCGAGGAAGCCGATCCGAGCGACGTCGACCCACTGGTGATGCCCGTGGACGCCGAGTTCCGGGTCGGGACCATGGGTCTGGGCTGGGACGCCGACGCCGGCGCCGTCGTGGTGGAGCTGCTCGCCATCACCGAGACCGAGATCGACGAGTCGGTGGTGCTCGACGACACGGACGAGGGTCCGGACGCCGTGCGGGTGTTCCTGAGTCCGGAGCAGGCCCGTGAGTTCGCCGCGCGCAGTGAGCGCGTCATCGCTGCCGGTCGGCCCCCGTGCCCGCTCTGCGGTGAGCCCCTCGCGCCCGGTGGTCACATGTGCGTGCGGACCAACGGGTACCGGCGCGGCACCGTGCTGGGAAGCGACACCACCGAGTTCGGGGACGAGTCCTGACCTCCGCCGGCGACGCCACCGCGCCCTGGACCGACGACGACACGGACCTGCTCGCGCACGGCGAGATGACCATCGTCGGTCGCGTGGTGCAGGCGTCCAACGCGACGCTCGTGTGCGAGATCGAGCGTGAGGATCCGGCGCCGGCACTGCGATGTGTCTACAAGCCGGTGCGCGGGGAACAGCCGTTGTGGGACTTCCCCGACGGCACGCTGGCGGGCCGCGAGATCTCGTCCTACCTGATCTCCGACGCACTGGGCTGGGGCGTCGTGCCCACGACCGTGCTACGGGACGGTCCGCTCGGTGTCGGCATGGTGCAGCGGTGGATCGACACCGTCGAGCGCCTCCCCGAGAAGGGCGAGGGCTACGACATGGTGGACCTCTGCCGCCCCGACCTCGTGCCCTCGTCCTACATCCCCGTGCTCCGGGCCTACGACGATGCCGGCGACGAGGTGGCACTGGTGCACGCGGACGATCCGCGGCTGCACCGGATGGCTGTTCTCGACGTCGTCATCAACAACGCCGACCGCAAGGGCGGACACGTGCTCGAGGCACTCGACGGCTCCGTGTACGGCGTGGACCACGGCATCGCCCTGCACCGGCAGAACAAGCTGCGGACCGTGCTGTGGGGGTGGGCCGGTCGACCCGTCGACGCCGCTCTGTTGGCCGACCTCGTCGACTTCTCCCGCGACCTGCGCGGTGCCTTCGGGGACACCCTCGCGCCACACATCACCGACGAGGAGATCGAGGCGCTGGCCGGTCGCGTGTCGCGGTTGCTCGCGGAACCGGTCATGCCGGCGCCCGACTCCAGCAGGCCCATTCCCTGGCCCGCGTTCTAGACCGGGCACGCGGCGGCGGCTCCGGCCCGACCGGATAGTCTTCACCCATGCAGTCGTGGCCCGAAGTGGACGTTCCCAGCGTGCCGGGCGAGGGCCCGCCGCTCCGTTTGTACGACACGGCCGATCGCGCCGTGCGTCCCGTCGCGCCCGGTTCGACCGCCACCATGTACGTCTGCGGCATCACCCCGTACGACGCGACGCACCTGGGCCATGCGGCCACCTACCTGACGTTCGACCTCGTCAACCGGGTCTGGCGCGACGCCGGCCACGACGTGCACTACGTCCAGAACGTCACCGACGTCGACGACCCGCTCTTCGAGCGCGCGGCACGCGACGGCGACGACTGGGTGTCGCTCGGACAGCGCGAGACCGACCTCTTCCGGTCGGACATGACCGCGCTCCGCGTCATCCCGCCGCGCGACTACATCGGCGCGGTCGAGTCCGTGACCGAGGTCGTGGAGCTCGTCGAGAAGCTCGTCGCCTCGGGCGCCGCCTACGTGGTGGACGACGCCGAGTACCCCGACGTGTACTTCCGCGCGGACGCCACCGAGCAGTTCGGCTACGAGTCCGGGTACGACCGGGCGACGATGGACACCTTCTTCGCCGAGCGCGGCGGAGATCCCGACCGCCCCGGCAAGCGCGACCCTCTCGACGCCCTCGTCTGGAAGGCCGAGCGTCCGGGCGAGCCGTCGTGGCCCTCGCCGTTCGGTCCGGGGCGCCCCGGCTGGCACATCGAGTGCGCGGCGATCGCGTTGAACCGCATCGGATCCGGCTTCGACGTGCAGGGCGGCGGCAGTGACCTCATCTTCCCGCACCACGAGTTCTCCGCGGCCCACGCCGAATCGCTCACGGGCGCAGACCGTTTCGCGCGACACTACGTGCACACCGGCATGATCGGCCTCGACGGCGAGAAGATGTCCAAGTCGCTGGGCAATCTCGTCCTGGTCTCGAAGCTCACCGCTGCGGGTGTCGATCCCGGTGCCATCCGCCTCGGTCTCCTCGCCGGCCACTACCGGCAGGACCGCACCTGGACCGATGAGATCCTCGCCGCTGCGCAGGACCGACTCGCGTTGTGGCGCAAGGCCGTGGCGCTCGAGTCGGCACAGTCCGCCGAGGACACCGTCGCCCGCGTGCGCCAGCACCTGGCCGACGATCTCGACTCCGCCAAGGCACTCGACGCGATCGATGCGTGGGCACACGACGCCGTGACGCTCGGCGGCTCCGACCCCGCGGCGCCGGGGCTGGTGTCGCTGGCGGTGGACGCGCTGCTGGGTGTGAAGCTCTAGCTCGTCGGGAGTGGTGTTCCACTCGTGGTTCGTGATCGCGGTTCTCCGCGCTGTGACCGATCGAGTGGAACACCACGCCCACGTCGTCCACAGGGTCGCTCGATCCACAGCGTCTCTGTCGACCCTGGTCGGCTGCGCTGACGATCGCACACACTCGTCGACGATCTCGGACATGACCACGTATGGCCTGGCGACACGTCGGCAACTGTTGGCGGCAGGAGTCTCCAGCAGTTCCCTCTCTCGCGACTATCACCGCGTGTTACCGCAGATCTACTCTCGCACCGAACCGAGCTGGACCGGACGGTGCGCCGCCGTCCTGCTGTGGAGATCGGACGCCGTCCTCAGTCATCGGACGGCGGCCCGCTTGTACGGGTGGCTCGCCGAACCGGCCATCATCGAGGCCACGGTTCCCCGGGCGAGAAAGGGCCGTACTCCGTCGTGGCTCGTCCTTCATCGACGCGACCTGGCCAGTGATGCCGTCACTCGGGTCGACGACCTCTCCGCCGTCACGGAGGCGCAGGCACTGCTCGACTGCGTCGCGATCATGGAACCTCGTGCGGCGGGTCGACTCGTCGATCATCGGCTGGCCGCGGGCATGACACGGGATTCCGTGCGGCGACTCGTCGCGTCGGCACCGGGGCGCTCGGGGAACGCTCGCCTGACCGAGCAACTCAGATCTGCCTCGACGAGGTTCGCATCCGAGCCCGAACGGGTTCTGGACCGCGCCCTCATCGCCATCGGGCTGCGCCTGAAGGTCAACGCGCGGGTCGGGGCGTTCATCGTCGACTTCTACGACGAGGCGTCGCGGGTGATCATCGAGGTGGACGGCCGGGAGTTCCACATCGACGGAGATGTCTTCCGACGAGATCGCGTGCGCCAGAACATTTTGGTCCTGGCAGAATTCCGTGTGCTCCGCTACGCGGCATTCGATGTGCTGCGTGATCCGGACAGCATCGCTCGACAGATCGCCCACGAGGTCAGAAGGCGACGGCACGCTCGTCGCTGAGGGAGTGTTGTGCCAGTGTCAGCCCGAGAGAGCGGATTCCCGCCGCGAACACCCGGTAGTGGAGCACCACACCCACCATCACACCTCGGCGAAGTCCAGCCCACCCTCCGCGGGGAGGTCGACGCGGCGGCTCAACGGCGAGCCCAGTGCCGCCGCCAGGTCCGACCCGTCGTGCTCCGCGAGCAACTCCCCGTTCTCCCACACGAGAAGCGCCGCGCTGACGGTGTTCTCGACCGTCGAGTGCGCGAGGTCGTAGTGGGCGCACCCGGGCACGTCGCGGTACGTGATCCAGAGGTCGTAGCCCGTCATGAAGAGGTCCAGGTCGAACTGCACACTGAGACCGAGGAGTTCGCTGCGACCGTTGTCGTCGACACCCGCGAACGCCTCGTCCAGTGCGAGCAACCGCGGTGAGTGCGGGTCCGCGGACGACAGCATCACGTGCGCCGCCGCGAAGAGCGGGAGGTGCAGCGACACCGACTGCTCGCCGCCCGAGAGCGCACTGTGGCGTGCGACGGTGAGCCTGTCCTCGGAGCCGTCACCGGAGATGAGCGTGAACGCGAAGACGCGCCACTGCCGGTAGTCCAGTGCGGCACTGAGGATCTCGGGGTACGAGCGCTCAGGATGCTGCGCCCGCGCCGTCCGGATCTGTGCCGCGAAGTGCACACGCATCTCGGCCAGTTCCTCGGGTCCGAGCGCGGAGGCGTCCCGCTCGAGCAGCTTCGACACGGCACGGGTGCTGTCGTCGAGGTTGTCCGCGAGCACCCAGTGCACGCCGATGGTGTTGCCCGACGACATGCGGCGCTGCTTCATCTCCGATCCCATACGGGCGATCAGTTCGCGGGCGTCGACCGTGCGCTCGTGGATCTGCTGCGCCAGGCCGGTGAGCAGAGCGTCCTCGAGGATGCGGCGCTCGGCATCGGTGAGCAGCGTCTCCTGGTCGCGTCGTGCCGCGTCGATGCGATCCGCGAAGTCCGCGATGGTGGAGTGGCCCTGCTCGTCCTGCACCCGCACCACCGTGACCCCGTCGGCCGCGTCCCAACTGAGCCGGAAATCCTGACCCGACGCGGCCAGCTGAGCGTCGAACTCCTGCAACGCCGCCGTCAGCGCGCTGCGTGTGGAGCGGCGGCTCGCATCGCTGACCTTGACCTGCGCCGTCGCCTCGGTGAGCTCGGTGTGCAGTCGGTGCACTTCCGGGGGCAGTACGTCCGGGGCCTCGTCGGGCCCGGCAGCCGTGTCGGTTCGGTAGAGCAGTTGCTCGACCGTCGACCAGGCCGCGTCGCTCGCCGGCCAGGAGCAGTCGCGCGCCGCACCGAGCACCGCCAGCAGATCGCGGTGCGCGTAGGGAGCCAGTCGCGCGGCGTCGCTGAGCGCTTCGGTCAACGCGGTCGTCAGTCCGGCGACGGCTGTCTCGTGCGCGCCCTCCGCCTTGCCGATGGCCTCGCCCGATTCACGGTCCGCCTTCGTGGCGGCGCGCTGCTCGGTCTTGCACGCCTCGATGCGCATCCTGATCGCGTCGAGTTCGGCATCGATCTTCTCGGCGCTCGCACCGAGCGAGTCCCGCAGCATCTCCAACTTGGCGTGCTGTTGCTCGTAGTCGGATTCGGCGATGGCCGCTTCCTCCGCGTACTCCTCGGCCAGAATCATGGCCTCGTCGAGGCGCCCGGCAGCTTCCCGGTCGCGCTCGGCGGACCGGTCCGCGTCGCCGCGGTGGCGCAGGATGGCGGAACCGGTGTTCTCGAAGTGGCGGATCGCCGCCGCGAGCGCGTCGAGGTCTCGCGGCGTGAACGGAGCCCGCCGCACGACGGCGTCCGTCCGCAGACGTCGTTCGGCGGCAGACAGTTCGGCGATCGCGTGGTCCAGTTCTCGGTCGGCGGACGCGACCGACTCGGTCGTCGATCGCAGAGCGCCGGCGGCCGACGTGACCGCCCGGAGCGCCGCGGTGACCTCCGACGTACGAGGAACCGTCGAGACGGCGGCGCGGATCGAGTCGAGACGTTCTCGACACTGCTCGGCGACTCGATCGGCCTCGTCGCGCCGCGCGGTGGCCACCTCGAGGGCCTCGTCGATCTCCGCGATGCGGGACGTGCGCCGTGCAGCTCGTGCCGTCGCGCCGATGTACTCGGCGGCGTCCTTGTGGTGCGCGCCGCGCACGAGACCGTGCGCGAAGCTCCCGTCCCGTCCGACCCCCACAGAACTGCCCACGTCGTCCAGAGCGATCGAGTCGAGGATCGCCCGCACGGTGCTGTGCTGCACGGGGATGTCGTCCTCGACGACGAGGACGTCGGCCAGCGATCGCCCGCTCACCGGTGTGGTGGCGGTCAGGTACTGATCCGAGACGAGCCCCGTCGGAGCCGTGTCGGCGACCCACGCGTCCAGCAGGGTGGCCGCGTCGAGCGCGGCCTCGAGGGCCGCGGCATCGTCGGCGCTGACGTCGTCGGCGAAGCGGACGAGTGTCCAGAACGGTGCGCCGTCGAGACTCGCACGGTCGCCGGTACGGGTGCGCAGTGCCGGGGGAGCGTCGTCGTGCTCGGCGGCGACCGACGCGCGCTCGGCCGTCGACTCGGTGATGATGCGCGCCGCGTCGTCCCGGTCCTGCAGTGCAGCACTCCGTCGGTCCCGCACCGTGTCGAGCAGCTCGCGAACTCCGTCGCCGAGTACCTCGCCGAGCGTGGGTGCGTCGTCCTCGCCGATGCGTGCGAGCGCGGTGTGCAACGACTCGAGGATCTCGCCGTCGTCCAGCACCGAGGCGTGCGTGGCCCACCACGCGCGCAGCGATTCCGTCGTCGCGGCACGGGACGACTCGACGGCGGCCTCGGCCTCGCGGACGGAGGCCACCGCGGCGTCGTGCAGTGTGTGGGCGCGGTCGGCGGCCCGTTCGGTACGGGCACGCTCGGTGGTGGCACGGTCGACGACGGCTAGCGCGGCACGCACGGCCCGGACGTCCCCGTCCCGCTCCTCGGCATGACCGCGTACCGCTGCCGTGATCTGGTCGGTACGGGCGTCGCGGGGGAGTGGCGTCCAGGCGATGCCGGCGTCCTCGGCGGCCGCGAGGAGCTCGTCCTCGGCGCGGACGATCGACGCGGTCGACTCCCGCAGCGCCACTGCGGCCTCGTCTGCCTCTCGTCGCCGGACGTCGACGGCCTCCGTCGCCTTGCGAGCCTTGTCGCGCTGCTGCACGGTGGACACCTCGAGCTTGCGGACCGCATCCGCGAGATCGTCGAGCTGCTGCTTGCCCTCGTAGGCGGTGGACCGTTGCAAGGTCTGCTGGTCGGCGACGGCGAGATCGAGTGCGCGCTCGGCTGCCTCGTACCGCTTCTCCGCCTCGACGCGCTCGACCCGTCGTCGTTCACGCAAGCCCTTGGCGGCGAAGAGGGCGACGGTGGCGTGGTCGACGGCCTCGAGACGTCGACCGACCTGATCGACGTCGGTGCGCGCCTGGACGGCAAGGTACTTCGAGTAGACCTCGACGAACCTCTTCGACGCGTGGTCGGCCTGCACCAGTCCCTCGAGGGCGCGGCCCACCTCCTCCATGTCGCTGAAGGAGCGCGCCGCCTCGAGGACGAGGTGCTCGTCGAGGGGGCGCAGTCCGTCGGACAGCGCACGGGACAAGCCCTTCGGGTCGAGGTTCTTCGCCAACTGCGGGCGTCGCAGCGTGAGAATCAGGGTGATGAGCTGGTCGTACCGCTCGGCGCCGAGACCGAACAGTCGCGCGTCGATGGCGGCGCGGTAGTCCACCGGCCGATCGACGATGGCGTCGGTCCCGATCTGCTCGGCCAGTTGCTTCTTCGTCAGCGGCCTGTCGTCGGTGCCCAGCAGCGAGAAGTCGACGCCCACGCGGCCGTCGGCGACGAAGTACCAGCGCGTCACCTTGTCCGCCGACCGTGTCGCACGCATGCCGATGCCGACGGTCACCGCTTCGGGCTCGTCCCGATCGCCACGTGCGAACTCCATCCACACGTACGAGTGCGCCGAATCCTGGCCGCGGTAGAGCAGATTGGACTTCATGGTGCGTTCCTCACCCGCGAACGGGTTGAGGCGACGCGGCTCGATCCGGCCGTCGAACACGAACGGGAACAGCACCTCGAGTGCCTTGGTCTTGCCGGATCCGTTGGGGCCACGCAACACCAGCCGACCGTCGGCGAACGAGAACTCCTGATCGCGGTAGTCCCAGAGGTTGATGATGCCGGCGCGCGTGGGCCGGAATCGGGTGCTGCGCGTCACGGGGTGTGCTCCTCGAGGGTGCTCGTGTGATCGGTAGGAAAGAGGCCGGCGGACGCCTGTTCTCGGACGGTGACGACCACTCCCCGATAGCGCGCCAGGGCCGGCAACGCGACGATGCCCCCGCGTACCGGTGCCACCAGAGTGAGGTTCGTCAGGAGTGCGACAGCGGCCGCGCGAACCCCGGCACGGTCCGCCTGCCACTGAGCGGCGAAGGTGCGGCCGTAGGCGTCGACGAGGGCGCCGACGGTCTCGTCGAGCCAGGAGTCCGCGACGAACGGGTGCCGGATCGTCTCGTCCGACGCCTCCACCGTGTCCGGGGCGACCGAGTCGTCGACCAGGTCGTCCACGACGCCGCCGTCCGGGATCGCGCTGTCGAGGGCCGCGAGCAGCGTGTCGGTGGGGTCGATGTCCGCCTCGAGCGTGGTCCGATCGTCGGCATCGGGATCGAGTACCCGCTCCGCGATCTCACCGGCGAGGAGAAGGGCGACCTGCGCGACCGTGCCGGTGGACGGAAACCTGATGTCCGACAGGCGTCCCGACGTGTCGATGAGCGCGATGCCCTCCGCCCGGCGTTCGACGGACAGTCCGGTCAGCAGCCGGACATCCTCGACGGACCGGTTGTCCGGCACCGAGTCGGGGCCGTGGACCACGGGCTGCTCGACGAGCGCACGGCGGGCACGGCGAGCGCGATCGGCCGGGTCGTCCGTGGTGCTGTGCAGCAGGTGTGCCGTGCTGCGCAGATGCTGGAGCGCGCGCGGTGGACGAAACAGGGCCACGACGACGGAGCGGTCGATGTCGTACAAGGCCTCTCCCGCGTCGGGGTTGTGCGCCCACCCGCCGGCATCGCCGTCGGCCAGGGTGATCGCACCGCGAACGGACAACCAGCCGACGGCGTCGACGAAGGCGTCCCGGTCGGTCGCGCGTTCGGTGTCGAGGTCGACCCCGACCACCCGTCCGGCATCGGAGGCGACCTGAACCGCCAACTCGGACAACGTGATCTGGTCACCCGCGCGACCGAGTGCCGCCAGGGTGAGCGCCAGGAATGCGTAGCGGCGACGGTCGAAGACGCGGTCGGAGGTCGTGCGGGCCGGTCGACTCGCGTCCAACCGGTCGAGTACGGGGTAGAGCCGGGCCGTGGTCTCCGTGACCTCGAGTCGGTATCCGAAGAGATCGAGCATGTCCTCGCGCAGTTCCGTGGCCCATCGGCGAACCAGGGGCAGGGCGATGCGGTCCGGGTAGGTGCGGGTGATCAGGTGGTGGGACAACACGACTCGGGCGGCGCGCTGGTACGAGTCGAGTGCCAGGCTCGGAATGGTGCGTGCTCTCATCGCCGCGCGCCGATGGTGAGTGACAGCCGTTCGAGGTGCAGTAGACCGCGTTCGGTGCGCACCACGGTGGACTGCTCGTGCGGTGCCAGTGTCAGGGTGACGCCACCCTCGGAGCCGGTCGAGCTGCCCACGCGGCCGCTGACCGGGACGCGTGCGGTGAGGGCGGCGTTGAGCAGCCCGAGCAGCACGTCGGTCTCCTCGTTGGTCAGATCCCGTTCGTACACCCCGTGTTCGGCGAGTGATCGCGCGGCCTGAGCGCGGCGACGCTGCACGCTCAGCTGTTCCTCGCGCAGACGCCGGACACCGGCGTCGTTGCGGTGGACCCTGGCAGGAGCACCGGCGGCGGGGGGCCGACCGGTCTCGGCGAGCGTGCGCGAGATCTCGACAGGCGGAGCGTCCCACCACGATCGCGTGGTGGGAATGATGTCGTCGTCGGGGTGGACCATCGACAGGTGACGAGGCCGGCCGAGGCCGAACACGGCACCGAACAGGGCGTGGGCGGACTCCTCGGAGGGAGCGGACGCGAACCACCCGGCGAGATGTCGCAGCTGGGACTCGCGACTGACTCCGCCCCTGCGGGTCTCGGTGACGCGGCGCAGCAGCGACAGCACGGCGGCGATGGCGCTCATGGTGCCCTCCCGCAGACGATCCGACTCGGTGAGCTCGCCGTCGGTGGAGGTGAACCAGTGCACGAGACCGGTCCACCGGCCCGCCCAGTCGGCGCGGCGCTCCTCGCGGCTGAGGAAGACGCGTTCGTCACTGGCTGCCACCCGGTCGAGCAGCGAGTCGAGTCCGGTGGCATCCACCCGCTCGATGGCGGCGCTGAGCTTGGGGCCGAAGCGGGCGAGGTCGAGGGAGAACTCCCGCATGTGGGAGAGCAATGCGTCCTTGTGTGCCAGGAACGACTCGGGTGTGACGTCCGTGGTGCGGACGAGGTCGCCCAGCGACAGGTAGAAGTGCGCGGCGCGGGTGGCCATGTCGTTGAGAGCGGTGTCGAGCCGATCGAGTTTGCGGTACACCAGGTCGGCGTCCCCGGCGAGGTTCGCCGCCGCGAGATCCTCCAGGTCGGCGAGCAGCTCGGGCAGCACCAGACGCGAGAGCGAGGCGTCCTCGGGGCGGGCGGCCAGGACGTCCTCGACGGCGCGGTATGCCTGGTAGCCGACCTGACCGAACTGGTAGACGTAGTGGCGATTGCGGTACTCGGCGAGCGTGGCCGCGCGGGTGCCGTCGTAGCTGCGTTCGAGAACGCCCCACGTGTGCAACTGTTCGAGCAGCGGGCCGATCTCGAGGCCGGTCAGAGTGTCGCCGCCGTCGGTGCGGGCCAGGATCTCGGCCACCTCGCCGGCGTGCAGCAGAACGACGTAGCCGGTACGGGCATGTTCGAAAGCGCGCAGAACCCGCAGGTAGTCGGCCCGTTTCTCGGCTGTCGCGAACGAGAAGAGCCGGAGCCTGTCGTCCACCACGAAGGAGTCGGCGGATTCGGTCACTGCAACAGGGTAGGCGGTCAGGACAGTCGGACAGCCACCTGCCCGTCGACGACGTCGGCACGGTGGGTCGCGACCGTTCCGATGCCGTCGGTGGTGCACCGGCCGGTGTCCAGGGAGAACTGGTACTGGTGCAGGGGACACACGACGACGGCCCCGTCGATCTGCCCGTCCGCCAGCGGCCCGCCGCGATGGGGGCACACCGCGTCCATGGCGCGGACCGTCCCGTCGGTCAGGAGGAAGACGGCGATCTGTCGTCCGTCGACCACGTAGGTCCGGCCCTCGCCGGGGGTGAGATCGTCGACGGTTCCCACCACGGTCGCCTGTGCCGTCGTCATCGAACCGGCACCTGAGGCAGCGGGAGAAGCGGGAGGGAGGGCGCGAACTGCGCCGGTGACCGCGGCGCCGCGCGTTCCTTCCACGGATCGGTGTAGCCGTCGATGGATATCTGGATGCGCTCGTCGAGTCCTGCACAGAGACCCTCGGCGTCGTCGACGAGCAGTCGCTGCAACGTCTCGAGGCCGACCCGCGGGACGAAGGCGTAGGTTCGCTCGAGCCACTTCGCCTCCTCTCGGTAGTACTGGATGAACCGGCCCGCGAGGGTCAGGACCTCCTCGGGGGAGTCGACCGTGGCGAGGACGTCGCCCTTGCGGATGTGTGCGCCGGCCGCGCCGCCGATGTAGATCTCCCAGCGGCCGTCGCCGACGGCCACCACACCGAAGTCCTTGCAGAGCGCCTCGGAGCAGTTGCGGGGGCATCCGGCCACGGCCAGCTTGAGCTTTGCGGGAGTTTCGAGACCCTGGAACCGTTCCTCGATCGCGATGCCGAGTGCGGTGGAGTCACCGAGCCCGAAACGGCAGAAATCGCTGCCGACACAGGTCTTCACGGTGCGCATGCTCTTGCCGTACGCGTACCCGGACGGCATGTCGAGATCGCCCCACACCTTCGGCAGGTCCTCCTTCTTGATGCCGAGAAGATCGATGCGCTGGCCACCGGTGACCTTGACCAGCGGGACGCCGTACTTGTCGGCCACATCGGCGATGCGCCGCAACTGGTCCGGGGTGGTCACGCCGCCCTTCATCTGCGGCACGACGGAGAAGGTGCCGTCGCGCTGGATGTTGGCGTGAACGCGGTCGTTGATGAACAGCGCGCCTCGCTCGTCGACCCAGTCGGGTCCCCAGACCACGCGCAGCAGCGAGGCCAGCGGCATCTTCGCGGTCGCGTCCTCGGCGTCGGCCAACGCATCGAAGACTGCGGAGACGGACCGGAGGTTCTGCGAGCGGACGGCCTCGATCAGCTCGGGCTTGGACATCGGGATACAGGGGACGTACCAGTCCGCCGCGGGATCGACCGCGAGCGCTCCACCGGCGGCGCAGGCGACGATGTCGGCGACCAGGCCCTTGCAGGATCCGCATCCCTTGCCCGCACGGGTCTTTCCCACGACCTCGGAGACGGTGGTGGCCCCGCCGTGCACGCAGGCGACGATGTCGCCCTTCGTGACCCCGTTGCAGTTGCACACCTGGACATCGTCGGACAGTTCGGCGGCGCCGGTCTCCGCGCTCGGCGTGCCCATGTCGAACAGCATGCTGATGCGCTCGTCGGGAAGCGGTACCTTCTCGTCGAACGCCTGAGTCAGGAAGCTCACCTTGCTGATGTCGCCCAGCAGCATCGCGCCGATCAGCTTGTTGTCGCGCACGACCACCGACTTGTAGGTGCCGCTGCGGGGTTCGTAGAACTGCACGAACTCGTCGGTGTCCCGCTCGGGACCCTTGACGCCCATCGCCGCAACGTCGACGCCCGCGACCTTGAGCTTCGTCGTCAGTCGCGAACCATGATAAGCCGCAGCCGGATTCGCACCGGTCAGCACGTCGGCCAGGACCGACGCCTGCTCCCACAAGGGAGCCACGAGGCCGTACACCTCACCGCGATGCTGGCAGCATTCTCCGACTGCGTGGATCGCTCCCTCGTCCTCGCACCGCATCTGATCGTCGACGACGATGCCGCGCTCGATCACCAGTCCGGCACGCCGCGCGAGGTCTACGTTGGGGCGGATACCGGCCGTCACGACGATCATGTCCGCGGGCAGGGTGGAACCGTCGTTGAACGCGACCCCGGTGACGGCACCGCTCTCGTCCCGCAACACAGCCGTGGTGCGCTTGGACGTGTACACGCCGACGCCGAGGTCCTCGATCTTGTTGCGCAGCACGCGTCCACCACGTTCGTCCAGCTGCTGGTTCATCAGGTGTCCGGGGGAGTGCACGACGTCCACGTCGATGCCCTGCGTGCGCAGACCGTAGGCGGCTTCGAGGCCCAGCAGTCCGCCACCGATGACGACGGCGCGGATGCCGTCGCGGGAGGACGCCATCTGCAGCATGCCGTTGGTGTCCTCGATCGTCCGGAAACCGAAGACGCCGCGCGCCAGTCTGCCGTCGGCCTCCCGCAGTCCGTCCATGTTGGGAAAGAACGTCGTGCTCCCGGTCGCGATGATCACGGTGTCGTAGGGGACGACGCGTCCGCTCTCGCACGTCACGTTCTTGGCGAAGCGGTCCAACGCCACCGCCCGGTCTCCGACGTGGAGGGTGACGCCGTTCTCCCGGTACCAGGCCATCGGGTTGAGCATCAGATCGTCGTCGTCGATGGACGACTCGCCCGAGAGCACGTGCGAGAGCATGATGCGGTTGTAGTTGCCGTACGGCTCGTCGCCGATCATCGTGACGTCGAACTTCGCACGGTCGCGGCCGAGGATCTCCTCGACGGTGCGGGCCCCCGCCATTCCGTTGCCGACGACGAGCAGGCGATGCCGTTCTCCTGCAGCCGGCATCAGAAGATCATCATCCCGAAATCGACGACGACCTCGCCGCTGCAGCCGTCGGGCGCCGCGACGGTGAGCTCGAGAACCGAGTCGGGATCGACGTCCTCGACGACGCGCAGCGGAACGTTGACGCTCGCCTTCGCGCCCATCGGGAACACGCGCATCGACTGTCCGTCGCGCGTGAGCGTGACGACGACCAGTTCGTCGGAGGAGTTACCGCCGCGGAAGTAGAGCGGCTGTGCGGTCAGGCCCGACGGAACGGTGTACGCCGTGGCGGCGTCGAGAAGCTCGGACTTGCCCAGGCCGTGCCCGACGAAGGGAAAGACGCCTTGGATGAACTTCGGAGTGCTGGCCATGGGACGACTGTCCGTGCACGCGGTGACGGCACTGCTGCGCCCGTGTTACGGCGGCGTCATCATTCACTCTCGAGCGCGGCCGCCGCAGTGTCAGGTCTTCCGCCCGGTCATCACCAGCGGCGCGACCACTGCCAGCAGGACGGCGGGAATGAGGAAGGCCGACGTCGGGTGCACCCCGTACAGCGGGGTGAGCGCGAGAGGAGCGAAGGCCGCCCCGGAGAACCGGAACGACTGGACGACCGACACGGCGCCGCCGCGGTTCGCCCCCGACGAGCCGAGGACAGCGGCGTTGACGCCGACGAGGATGAACTGGCTGGCGACACCCGCTGCCGACCAGACGAGGCCGACGACCACCAGGCTGGGCATGGTGCCGGCGAGGGCGATGAGGACCGCGCCAACAGGAGCGGCACCCACGATCGCTCGGCGTGGCCCGATGCGGTCGATCAGTCCACCGACGCGTCGCGCCACCAGGATTCCGGCGACCCCGAACACGGTCAGCAGCAGTCCGCGCTGTGTGGAGGACAGACCGAACGTGTCCTCCGCGCGGAAGGCGACGAGGAAGTTGAGTCCCCCGAGGGCGCCCCAGCCGAGGAGCGCGACCACTGCCACGCGGAGGACCGGGACGGTGAGAGCGTCGCGCAACCGTTCGGGACGACCGCCGGGGGTGGACGGCGCGGTGGCCGCGGGGAGCCCGACCAGCCCGAGGATCGCGGCGACGACGGCCAGCACGACGAACGCGTACCGCCAGTCGAACTCGGCGGCGAGGCCACCGACCAGCGGCGCACTGGTCTGACCCGCCGCCTGCAGGGCGCCGAAGGTACCCAGCACCCGTCCCAGGCGCTCGCGGGGAGTGACGGCCGCCAGTGACGCGAGGAGCAGCGGCGTCGTGAAGGAATTGCCGATGCCCTGCAGTGCGCGCGCACCCAGCAACAGGTCGAGCGTGGGCGCGACCGCACACAGGAGCGAGGAGACGACGTAGAGCAGGTAGGCGAGGCGCACGGTGCGCACCCGGCCCCATCGCGCGCCGAGAGTGCCCGACACCAGCATGGCCAGAGCGAACGGAAACAGGTACGCGCTGAGAGTCGATGCCGCCGACCCGGTGGACACCCCCAGATCCGCGCCCATCTCGGGCAGCATCGAGGACACCACTCCGCCGCCGAACGGGCCGAGGAAGCCACCGGCGTACAGAGCGCCGATGCGAAGCCGTGCGAGTCGCGCGCTCACCGGTGACGAGCGCGCGTCACAGCCCGAAGCTGCCCGGCCCGCGTCGGCGCAGGTAGCGCTCGAACTCGGCGGCCAGCGCATCGCCGTCCACCTTGGAGACGGCCTCCGACATGTCGACCTCGGCGTCGCCGCGCTCCTCGAGGGTGCGGACGTACTCGGCGATCTCGTCGTCGTCCTTGGTCATCTCGGTGACCGACTCCTCCCAGTCCTCCGCCTGGGACGGCAGCTCGCCGAGCGGCACCTCGATGTCGAGGACGTCCTCGACACGCTGGAGCAGGGCGACGGTGGCCTTGGGGTTCGGCGGCTGGGACACGTAGTGCGGGACCGCCGCCCACAGGGACACTGCCGGAATCCCCGCTTTGACGCACTCGTCCTGCAGAACACCGGTGATGCCGGTCGGGCCCTCGTACCGGGTCTGCTCGAGGTTGAACTGCTCCGCCGACTCGGTGCTGTACGCGGTGCCGGTCACGGGAACGGGCCGGGTGTGGGGCGTGTCGGCGAGCAGTGCGCCGAGAATCACGACCGTCTCGACCCCGAGCTGGTCGATGAACTCGAGCAGGTCGTCGCAGAAGCTCCGCCACCGCATGTTGGGCTCGATACCGCGCAGCAGCACGACGTCGCGGTCGCTGCCGGGAGGCGAACACACCGACAACCTCGTCGACGGCCACTCGATCTCGCGCGTCACACCGTCCACCTGTCGGACCGTCGGGCGGTTGACCTGGTAGTCGTAGTAGTCCTCGGAGTCGAGCTCGGCCAGGGGCGTCGCGTCCCAGATCAGTTCGAGATGCTCCACCGCGCCGCTCGCGGCGTCGCCCGCGTCGTTCCATCCCTCGAACGCCGCGACGAGAATCGGGGTGCGCAGGGTCGGCAGGATCTCGTCCAGCTCGGACTCGTCCGTCGCAGAGTCCTGATCGTCCGCTCCGACACCGGCCACCAGCTCGGCAGCGACGCCGGCGGCGAGGTCTGTCGGGGGGTCCTGGACCACGGGGAGATCGCCCTCGGGCGTTTCTGGCGCACTCACCCGCCCAGCCTACGACCAGAGCTGTCGGGACAGACCACTACGCTTGGGGGCATGCCTGTCGAATTCCGATCACGCCTGCTCGATGCGCTGTCCCAGCGTGTTGTCATCGGCGACGGTGCCATGGGAACGATGCTGCAGGCCGCAGACCTGACGCTGGACGATTTCCGCGGCCTCGAAGGCTGTAACGAGATCCTCAACGACACGCGTCCCGACGTGCTCCGCCAGATCCACCGGGAGTACTTCGAGGCGGGCGCGGACGCCGTCGAGACCAACACCTTCGGGTGCAACCTCCCCAACCTCGCCGACTACGACATCTCGGACCGCATCCGCGAGCTGTCCTACAAGGGAACGATCCTGGCCCGCGAGGTCGCCGACGAGATGGGTACCGGGCGAGACGGCATGGGCCGCTTCGTGCTCGGGTCCATGGGGCCGGGCACCAAACTGCCCACCCTCGGCCACGCCCCGTTCCGGGCGCTGCGCGACGCCTACGCCGAAGCTGCGCTGGGAATGATCGACGGTGGCGCCGACGCCGTCCTGATCGAGACGTGCCAGGACCTGCTCCAGGTGAAGGCCGCCATCCTCGGCAGTCAGGCCGCGATGGAGCAGCTGGGCATCCGCATCCCGATCATCACGCACGTGACGGTCGAGACCACCGGCACGATGTTGCTGGGCAGCGAGATCGGCGCGGCACTGACCGCGATCGAGCCGCTCGGGGTCGACCTGATCGGCCTCAACTGCGCCACGGGCCCCGCCGAGATGAGCGAGCACCTGCGTCACCTCAGCAGGCATGCCACCGTGCCGGTCTCGGTCATGCCCAACGCCGGCCTTCCGCAGCTCGGCCCCAAGGGTGCCGAGTACCCGCTCGGTCCCGACGAGCTGGCCGAGGCGCTCAGCGGCTTCGTCACCGAGTTCGGCCTCTCCCTGGTGGGTGGCTGCTGTGGAACCACCCCGGAGCACATCCGCCAGGTCGCCGACGCGGTGCACGACGCGCGCCGCGGAGTGCGGGACCCGAAGCCCGAGAAGGGTGTCTCGTCTCTCTACGCAGCGGTGCCGTTCGAGCAGGACGCCAGCATCCTCATGATCGGCGAACGCACCAACTCCAACGGTTCGAAGGCGTTCCGTGACGCGATGCTGGCCGAGGACTACCAGAAGTGCCTCGACATCGCGAAGGACCAGACGCGCGACGGCGCGCACATGCTCGATCTCAACGTCGACTACGTCGGCCGCGACGGTGCTGCCGACATGTCGGCTCTGGCCTCGCGCCTGGCCACCTCCTCGACGCTGCCGATCATGCTCGACTCCACCGAGCCCGCAGTCCTGGAGGCCGGGCTCGAGCACCTCGGTGGGCGCAGCGCGGTCAACTCTGTCAACTACGAGGACGGCGACGGGCCCGACTCGCGCTTCCAGCGCATCATGACGCTGGTCAAGCGTCACGGAGCGGCGGTCGTCGCGCTGACGATCGACGAGGAGGGTCAGGCCCGGACAGCGGACTGGAAGATCCGCATCGCGGAGCGGCTCATCGCCGACATCCGCGACAACTGGGGTCTGCCGGAATCGGACATCATCCTCGACACCCTGACGTTTCCCATCTCGACGGGCCAGGAAGAGGTCCGGCGGGACGGCATCGAGACCATCGAGGCCATCCGTCGACTGCACGAGAGTCATCCCGAGGTGCACTTCACCCTGGGTATCTCGAACATCTCGTTCGGCCTCAATCCTGCTGCGAGGCAGGTGCTCAACTCGGTCTTCCTGCACGAGTGCACGGAGGCCGGGCTCGACACGGCCATCGTCCACGCGTCGAAGATCCTCCCCATGGCGCGTATCCCCGAGGAGCAGCGCCAGGTCGCGCTCGACCTCGTGTACGACCGTCGCCGCGAGGGCTACGACCCGTTGCAGGCGCTCATGGCGCTGTTCGAAGGCGTCTCCGCGGCGTCCGCACGCGAGTCGCGGGCGCAGGAACTGGCCGGCCTTCCCTTGTTCGATCGCCTCGAGCGCCGCATCGTCGACGGTGAGCGTGCCGGGCTGGGAGACGATCTCGACGAGGCGATGCAGGAGAAGCCGCCGCTCGCGATCATCAACGAGACGCTGCTGTCCGGCATGAAGACCGTCGGTGAGCTGTTCGGGTCCGGGCAGATGCAGCTTCCGTTCGTGCTGCAGTCCGCCGAGGTGATGAAAGCCGCTGTGGCACATCTCGAGCCGCACATGGAGGCGTCCGACGAGGACGGCAAGGGCCGCATCGTGCTCGCCACCGTCAAGGGCGACGTCCACGACATCGGCAAGAACCTCGTCGACATCATCCTGAGCAACAATGGCTACGAGGTGGTCAATCTCGGTATCAAGCAGCCCATCTCGGCGATTCTCGACGCCGCGGTGGACAAGCGTGCCGACGTCATCGGCATGTCCGGTCTGCTGGTGAAGTCCACGGTGGTCATGAAGGAGAACCTGCTCGAGCTCAACGCCAAGGGCGTCGCCGAGAAGTTCCCCGTCATGCTCGGTGGCGCAGCGCTCACCCGGTCCTATGTAGAGAACGATCTCGCCGAGGTGTACGAGGGTGAGGTGTCGTACGCGCGTGACGCGTTCGAGGGCCTGCGCCTGATGGACACGATCATGAACACCAAACGCGGTGTGGCGCCGGCTCCCGACAGCGAGGAGGCGCTCGCCGCTCAGCAGAAGACCGCGGAGCGCAAGGAGCGGCACGAGCGGTCCCGGCGCATCGCCGAGAAGCGCAAGGCCGCGGAGACACCGGTCGTCGTTCCCGAGCGCTCCGACGTCTCCGTCGAGAAGGAGCTTCCGGCGCCCCCGTTCTGGGGCAGTAGGATCGTCAAGGGCATCTCGCTGTCCGAGTACTCGGGGCTTCTCGACGAGCGTGCCCTGTTCCTCGGTCAGTGGGGTCTGCGCGGCGCACGCGCCGGTGAGGGCCCGTCCTACGAGGACCTGGTGGAGACCGAGGGCCGTCCGCGCCTGCGGTACTGGCTCGACCGCCTCAGCACCGACGGCATCCTCGCGCACGCGGCACTGGTGTACGGGTACTTCCCGGCAGTGTCCGAGGGTGACGACGTGGTGGTCCTCGAGTCCCCGGAACCCGATGCGGCGGAGCGCTTCCGGTTCACGTTCCCGCGCCAGGACCGCGGCAGGTTCCTCTGCATCGCGGACTTCGTGCGGTCGCGAGACCTCGCCCGTGAGACGGGGGTGGTCGACGTCCTGCCGATGAACCTGGTGACGATGGGTCAGCCCATCGCCGACTTCGCCAACGAGCTCTTCAAGGCGGATGCGTACCGCGACTACCTCGAGGTGCACGGCATCGGCGTGCAGCTCACCGAGGCGCTCGCGGAGTACTGGCATCGCCGCGTCCGCGAGGAACTGGTGCTGCCCAGCGGCCGCTCCCTCGTGGATCAGGATCCGTCCGACGTGGAGGGGTACTTCAAGCTCGAGTACCGCGGTGCCCGGTACTCGTTCGGGTACGGCGCGTGCCCCGATCTGGAGGACCGCATCAAGCTCGTCGCGATGCTCGAACCCCAGCGCATAGGGGTGGATCTGTCCGACGAGTTGCAGTTGCACCCCGAGCAGTCGACAGATGCGTTCGTGCTGCACCACCCGGAGGCGAAGTACTTCAATGTCTAGCGGGCAGGCCGGAGGCCGGTCGGAGTTGAGCGGGCAGGCCGGAGGCCGGTCGGAGTTGAGCGGGCAGGCCGGAGGCCGGTCGGATGTCTGAGCTCCAGGCCGTCTTGTTCGACATGGACGGGACGCTGTTGGACTCGGAGCGCCTGTGGGACATCGCGGTGTACGAGCTGTCCGAGTCCCTCGGGCGCGAGCTCACTCCGGATGTGCGGGAGTCGACTCTGGGCAACTCGATGATGGGTGCGCTGGCGAAGGTCTACGCGCACGTGGGACGGGAGGCGTCGCCGGAGAACCTGGCGGAGTCCGCTGCCTGGCTCAACGGCCGTGTGGTCGAGTTGTTCGCGGGTGGTCTGCCGTGGCGTCCGGGTGCGGAGGCGGCGCTGGATCTGGTGCAGTCGGCCGGTCTGGGGTGTGCCCTCGTCACCAACACCGAGCGCATGCTGACGGAGATCGCGCTCGAGACGCTGGGCCGTCACCGCTTCGGCGCGACCGTGTGTGGCGACGAGGTGACGCACGCGAAGCCCGCTCCCGATCCGTACCGCCGGGGCGCAGAGCTGCTCGGTGTCGACACGGCGTCGTGCGTCGCCGTCGAGGATTCGCCCACGGGAACCGAGTCCGCCGTCTCGGCGGGATGCGCCGTCGTCGTGGTGCCCTCCGAGGTGCAGGTGCCCAGCGGACCGGGCCGTACGTTCCGCACCACCCTCGAGGGGCTCACCCTGGACGATCTCCGGTCTGCGCGCGCCGGGGGACACTGATAGCGGTCCGCGGGCCGCGTCGTGGAACAATCATCACCCGTGAAGAACTTCGAGTCCCTGTTCGCCGAGCTCACCGACCGCGCTGCCACCAGGCCCGAAGGCTCGGGCACCGTCGCCGCGTTGGACGCGGGTGTGCATCAGCAGGGCAAGAAGATCCTCGAGGAGGCCGGCGAGGTGTGGATCGCCGCGGAGCACGAGACGGACGAGGCGCTGGCGGAGGAGATCTCGCAGCTCCTGTACTGGATCCAGGTGTTGATGGTCGGGAAGAACCTCTCCCTCGAGGATGTCTACCGACATCTGTGAGCGGACCACCCCACTTCCACCGCCACCGATCTTCCCGCACCCCAGGAGTCCCACCATGCTTCGCGTCGCCGTCCCCAACAAAGGTTCCCTGTCCGAGCTCGCCGGAGAGATTCTGAGCGAGGCGGGCTACCGTCGCCGCGCCGATTCCCGCGATCTCACCGTGCTCGACAACGCCAACAACGTCGAGTTCTTCTTCCTCCGTCCCAAGGACATCGCCATCTACGTGGGCTCGGGTGAGCTCGATCTCGGCATCACCGGCCGGGATCTCTCGCTCGATTCGGGCGCACCCGTGACCGAGCGGCTCGCACTCGGATTCGGCAACAGCACCTTCCGCTACGCCGCGCCGGCCGGCAAGGAGTGGACCCCGAACGATCTGGCCGGGCTCCGCATCGCCACGTCGTACCCCAACCTGGTCCGCCGGGATCTCGCGGCGCGGGGCCTCGAGGCCACCGTGATCCGTCTGGACGGAGCCGTCGAGATCTCCATCCAGTTGGGTGTCGCCGATGCGATCGCCGACGTCGTGGGCTCGGGACGCACACTGCGCCAACACAACCTGGTGGCGTTCGGTGAATCCCTGTGCGATTCGGAGGGCGTGCTCATCGAGCAGGCGGGCTCGCCCGTCGACGACAAGGCGCGCAACCAGCTCATCGCGCGTGTCCAGGGCGTCGTCTTCGCCCAGCAGTACCTGATGCTCGACTACGACTGCCCGCGCAGCATCCTCGACGACGCCGTCAAGATCACGCCCGGCCTCGAGTCGCCGACGCTGTCCCCGCTCGCGGACGAGGCGTGGGTGGCCATTCGTGCCATGGTTCCGCGCAAGGGACACAACGCCGTGATGGACGAGCTCGCCGAGCTCGGCGCCAAGGCGATTCTCGCGTCCGACATCCGGTCGTGCCGCGCATTCTGACGCGTCCGCTCCGTTGTGATCGGTCCCAGTAGCTTCTGATCGGTACCGACCAGTCTCCTCTCGTCGCTAGAGTCGCGTCGTCGAGAGGATCCATCATGACCGTCGTCGATTCTGCGAGCCCCGACCTGCTGGTCTCGCTCGCCGCCGCACTCACCGGAACACTGTCGCGTCCGGGGGAGCCCGGATACGAGCGGTCGGTGCCGTGGAACGTCGCCGTCCCCGTCGATCCGGTGGCAGTCGTCGCGGCCGCCACCGCGGACGACGTCGCCGCCACCGTGCGGGCAGCGCGCGAGGCCGGGCTTCGCGTGGCCGTGCAGGCCACCGGACACGGGGCGGTGCGCATCGGTCCGGACACGATTCTGGTCCTCACCGGTGATCTCGACGAACTGACGATCGACCCCGACACGCGCGTCGCCCGGCTCGGCGCCGGGGTCCGGTGGCAGCAGGTTCTCGACGCCGGCGCGCCGTCCGGATCGGCGCCGCTGTGTGGGTCGTCGCCGAACACCGGCGTCACGGGATTTCTGACCGGTGGGGGAATCGGGCCGGTGGCTCGGACGTACGGGGTCTCGTCGAGTCGCGTGCGCGCGTTCGATCTCGTCACGGGCGACGGCACACTGCGCCGGGTGACACCGGACAGCGACGCCGATCTCTTCCGCGGCCTGTGTGGGGGCAAGTCGACACTCGGCATCGTCACCGCGGTCGAGACGGAGCTGCTGCCGATCGCCGAGTTCTACGCGGGCGCACTGTATTACGACGGCCGGCACGCGGCGGCGGTACTCGAGGCGTGGCGGGTGTGGAGCGCCACGCTGACCGAGGAGCACAACACCTCGCTCGCGTTCCTCCAGCTCCCACCGCTGCCCGGCGTGCCGGAACCGTTGGCCGGGAAGTTCGTGGTCGCGGTGCGTTTCGCATCGGTCGCGGAGCCGGGGATCGCAGCCGACGTCCTCGCACCGATGCGCGCTGCGGCCCCGACCGTCATCGACACGGTCACGACCATTCCGTACGCGGCGGTGGGGTCGGTACATGCCGACCCGGTGGATCCGATGCCGACACGTGAGGCCACGACGATGCTCCGCGTGTTCGACGAGGAGGCGGCAGCGACCGTATTGGTCATGACCGGCCCCGCGTCGAGTTCACCGCAGGTGATCGTGGAGCTGAGGCTGCTCGGCGGCGCTCTCGGCCGGCCGGGACCGCATCCCGACGTGTACTGCCATCGCGAGGCCGCCTACAGCCTCCTGTGCATCGGAGTGCTGGCGCCTCCCGTCGCCGATGCGGTGATCGCGCACGGCGAGGCTGTCGTGGAGGCTCTGGCACCGTGGTCGACCGGTGGCTCGTTGCCCAACTTCGCGGCGTCCGACGACCCCGCTCACCTCGCACGGGTCTACGACGAGGACACCCGGGCCTGGCTCGGAGCCCTGGCCGAACAGCACGATCCCGCGGGGATCTTCCGCGTCGGACAGGTGGTCCGGCTCGGCTGATCCGGTGTGGAGACGTCAGGGGCGAGCGCGCACCTCGAGTGTCTGGAACGTGCGGCCCACCGACCCCGTCGCGTCGTACAACGTCGAGGTGCACAGCCCGATGCCGTCGTCGCCGATCGCGGTGCGGGCCTGCACACCCACCCATTCGCCGACGGGTTCGCGCACGATCTGCACCGTCAGATCGGTGTTGAGGAACGTCCACTCCGTCGGATCGAGAAGCGCCGCGACGCCATTGGCGATGTCCGCCACGGCGAACAGTCCGACGATCGGCGACGTCTGCTCGCCGGCCACCACGGGATACCTCGGACGTGCCCACACCCGGCCGGGCTCCGACGCCGTCACCGGGCGGGCGCCCCGGAACTCGAGACTGTCGAGGAACCCGCCGTGCCAGTGGTCCGGAAAGGCCCACCCGGCCTCGGACTCGTCCGGACCGGGCACCAGCGGTGGATCGAGAGTCTGCCCGGCCGCCGAGGTGTCGGTCATCGCCACGCGCCAGGCCGTGGCACGCGCGACCGCCCTGGTCGACCCGTCGGGCAGATCCGCGACGAGGTCGGCCGTCAGCATGGCGACCCGGCGACCGGGGCGTTCCACACGGGCCTGCACGGTGAGTTCTCCGACGGGCACCGGCCCGAGGATCTCCATCGTCACCCGCGCGAGCCGGGTGCCCGGCACCGGCGAACACTCCTCCAGTGCTCGCGCGAGCAGCGCCGACGGGGGAGCGCCGTGTTGCATGGTCTCCGCCCACACACTCGTGGTGAGCCGCGTGGCGCGATAGCGATCGGTTCTTTCGACACGGACGAAGAGTGCATCCTCGCTCACGCCGTGACCTCCGTCGGCTCTCTCGGCCACCCCGGGTACTCGGGCGGAGTGCCGCCGAAGGACGGGCACAGGGCCTGGAAGTCGCACCACCCACACAGCTTTCCGGGCTTGGGGCGGAAGTCGCCCGTCTCGCCGGCGGACCGGATGGCCGTCCAGATGGCGGACAGCGTCCGTTCGAACCGGCGGAGCTCGTCCTCGTCCGGGGCGTAGGTGAGAATCTGGCTGTCCTTCAGGAACAGCAGGCGCAGCTGCGCGGGAACGATGCCGCGCGTGCGCATCAGCACCACCGCGTAGAACTTCATCTGGAACAACGCCTTGGCCTCGGCGATCTCGCGCGGCGCCTTGCCCGTCTTGTAGTCGACGACGCGCAGCTGCCCGGTGGGCGCGACGTCGATGCGGTCGATGTAGCCGCGCAACAGCACGCCGTCGTCCAGTTCGGTCTCGACGAGCTGCTCGCACGACTCGGGGTCGAACCGTGTGGGGTCCTCGAGCGAGTAGTAGGACGCCACGAGCGACTGCGCCTCGGCGACGAACTTCTCGCGCTCGTGCTCCTCGACGAGATCGGCCGCGTACTCGTGCGACACGACCATGGCGTCCCATTCCTCCTGCACGAGGGTGCCGGCCCGCGTCGAGACCCGGTCCGCCGCGGGCAACGCGTAGAGCGACTCGAGGGCGGAGTGCACGAGGGTGCCGCGCAACTGCGCCTTCGACGGCGGTGCGGGCAGGCGGTCGATGGCCCGGAACCGGTAGAGCAGGGGGCACTGCTTGTAATCCGCTGCGCGCGAGGGCGACAACGCGGGACGACGGCGAGGACGGTCGGGTGCCGCCGCGGCGACGTCGGTGACGACGGGGTCTTCGGTCGAGATGCTCACGGGGCCGACACTATGCCCGCTCACCGACACGATCCGGTATCTGCCCTACAGTTCCCCGGGGCGCGTCGCGCCCCGGGAGCGCCCCGCTTCGTGGGCGGGACCAGAGTGCACCGGAAAGAGGACCACCCGTGGAACCGACCGACACCGACACGTCTGCGCGCGCGAGCGGACCGTTCCGCGTCGGTGATCGCGTGCAGCTCACCGACGCCAAGGGGCGGCACTACACGGTGGTGCTCGACGCGGCCAAGGAGTTCCACACCCACCGCGGCGGGATCCGCCACGACGATCTGATCGGTGTCGACGAGGGCAGCGTCGTGAAGTCGACGAACGGCACCCCGTATCTAGCTCTGCGCCCGCTCCTCGTCGACTACGTGCTGTCGATGCCGCGCGGCGCGCAGGTCATCTACCCCAAGGACGCCGCCCAGATCGTGCACGAGGGCGACGTCTTCCCGGGTGCCCGCGTGCTCGAGGCGGGTGCCGGTTCCGGCGCCCTGACGTGTTCGCTGCTGCGTGCCGTCGGTCCGCAGGGGCGCGTCATCTCCTACGAGGTGCGCGAGGACCACGCCGTGCACGCGGTGCGCAACGTGGAGACCTTCTTCGGCGAGCGGCCGGAGAACTGGGACCTGGTGATCGACGACGTCGCCGCGTTCGACGTCGCGCGTCACGAGGGCATGGTCGACCGGGTGGTGCTGGACATGCTGGCGCCGTGGGACGCACTCGACGCCGTCGCCGGTGCGCTGGTTCCGGGCGGCGTGCTGATCGTCTACGTGGCCACCGTCACGCAGTTGTCCAAGGTCGTCGAGGCCCTGCGTGCGCAGGAGTGCTGGACCGAGCCGCGGTCGTGGGAGTCGATCGTGCGCGGGTGGCACGTCGTCGGGCTGGCAGTGCGACCCGAGCACCGCATGCAGGGGCACACCGCGTTCCTGGTCAGTGCGCGTCGTCTGGCCGAGGGCACCGTCACCCCGAAACCGCAGCGACGGGCCGGCAAGACCCCCACCGAACCCGCCTGACACCGGGGGTTCATGCACCGACCGTGTGCCGTTCGTCCGCTGTCTGTCGGTGGTCGGTGACAGTGTCTGACCACGGTCGTCACACACGTTTGCGTTTCGCCCGGTAGCGTTGAGAAATCGCTTTGGGAGGAGTCCTGCATGAGCCCTACAGACAACCCGGACCAGTCCGCAGTCCTGGCCGAACTCGATGCCCTGCGAGCCGAGGCCACCGTCCTGCGCCGACAACTCGACGCTTCCCGTGGGGGTGCGCCGTCGGCGGACACCCGTAACACCGACGTGCGTGATCTCGAGTCGCGGGTCGACTCGCTCTCCACGCGCAACACGAAGCTGATGGAGACGCTCAAGGAGGCGCGCCAGCAGCTCATCGCCCTGCGCGAAGAGGTCGACCGGCTCGGCGCACCGCCCAGCGGTTACGGCGTCCTGGTACACACCTACGACGACGCGACGGTGGACGTGTTCACCTCGGGCCGCAAGATGCGCCTGACGTGCTCGCCGAACGTCGACGCCACCGCACTCCGGCCCGGCCAGACCGTGCGTCTGAACGAGGCCCTCACCATTGTCGAGGCGTGTGAATTCGAACGCGTCGGCGAAATCAGCTCCCTTCGCGAGATCCTCGAGGACGGCAAGCGCGCCCTCGTCGTCGGCCACGCCGACGAGGAACGTGTCGTGTGGTTGGCGACTCCGCTGCAGGAGATGGCCGACGACGAGGCACCGGAGGATCCGGACGGGCCGTCGCGCCGCCTGCGCCCCGGCGACTCGTTGCTGGTCGACACCAAGGCCGGCTACGCGTTCGAGCGCATTCCCAAGGCCGAGGTCGAGGACCTCGTGCTCGAGGAGGTCCCCGACGTCGGCTACGAGGACATCGGCGGCCTCGGGCGGCAGATCGAGCAGATCCGCGACGCCGTGGAACTGCCCTTCCTGCACAAGGATCTGTTCCGTGAGTACTCGCTGCGCCCGCCCAAGGGTGTGTTGCTCTACGGGCCTCCCGGCTGCGGCAAGACACTCATCGCCAAGGCGGTCGCCAACTCACTGGCGAAGAAGATCGCCGAGGCACGGGGGCAGGACGCACGCGACGCGAAGTCCTACTTCCTCAACATCAAGGGCCCCGAGCTGCTCAACAAGTTCGTCGGTGAGACCGAGCGCCACATCCGGTTGATCTTCCAGCGGGCTCGCGAGAAGGCGTCCGAGGGCACTCCCGTCATCGTGTTCTTCGACGAGATGGACTCCATCTTCCGTACACGTGGGTCGGGCGTCTCGTCCGACGTGGAGACCACCGTCGTTCCTCAGCTGCTGGCCGAGATCGACGGTGTCGAGGGCCTCGAGAACGTCATCGTGATCGGTGCGTCCAACCGCGAGGACATGATCGACCCGGCCATTCTGCGCCCGGGCCGTCTGGACGTGAAGATCAAAATCGAGCGCCCGGACGCCGAGTCCGCGCTCGACATCTTCTCGAAGTACCTCGACGACTCGCTGCCCGTCAACGCCGACGATCTCGCGGAGTTCGGCGGCGATCGCGCCGCCTGCATCCGCGGCATGATCGAACGCGTCGTCGAGCGCATGTACGCCGAGAGCGACGACAACCGATTCCTCGAGGTCACCTATGCCAACGGCGACAAGGAGGTCCTGTACTTCAAGGACTTCAACTCGGGCGCGATGATCCAGAACATCGTCGACCGCGCGAAGAAGTACGCCATCAAGTCGGTGCTCGACACCGGGACACCGGGTCTGCGCGTCGGACACCTCTTCGACTCCATCGTCGACGAGTTCGCCGAGAACGAGGATCTGCCCAACACCACCAATCCCGATGACTGGGCCCGCATCTCGGGCAAGAAGGGTGAGCGGATCGTCTACATCCGCACGCTCGTCACCGGTAAGAACGCCAGTGCGAGCCGCTCGATCGACACCGAGTCGAACACGGGTCAGTACCTCTGACCGCCCACCTGTAGCAGCGCCGAGACGATCACGCGGGTGTCCGGAACGAAGGGCCACGCGGGATCGTCCAGGTGTGTCAGCACCTCGACGTCCGACCACCACCAGCCGTCCGCGATCTCGGACGGCTGGTGGTGCATCGGCCCGTCGTGGCGCACCTCGTACGCGAACAGGTGGCAGCGCACCGTCGCAGCGCCGGATCGTCCCGTCCAGCGGCCGACCACCGGGTCGCCCGTCACGTCCGCTACGACGCCGAGTTCCTCGGCGAGTTCTCGCGAGGCGGTCTGTCGAGGGTCCTCCCCGGCATCGACGACCCCACCGGCCAGAACGTCGTGCATTCCCGCGAACACCGACTTGGTCGTCGTGCGGCGGTGGACGTACACGCGTGACCCGTCGGTGGATCGCACCAGCACGCCGGCACTCGCGTGCCACAGACCGCGCTCGTACACCTCGGTGCGCGGCGCCGCGCCCACCACGTGGCCACGCTCGTCGTACACGGCCACGACCTCGTCGTCAGGCATGCGTCACCGCTCCCACTCGATCAGGGGTCACAGGGTCGATAGCCTAGGGTCGAGAGCATGCAGCGCATCATCGGCATCGAGGTCGAGTACGGAATTTCCTCTCCTACCGAGCCTTCCGCCAATCCGATCCTGACGTCCACCCAGGCGGTGCTGGCGTACGCCGCCGCGGCGGGTGTGCCGCGGGCCAAGCGGACGCGCTGGGACTACGAGGTGGAATCTCCGCTGCGTGACGCACGCGGGTTCGACCTGGGCCGGTTCAGTGGCCCGGCGCCGATCATCGACGCCGACGAGGTCGGCGCGGCCAACATGATCCTCACCAACGGCGCGCGTCTCTACGTCGACCACGCCCACCCGGAGTACTCCGCACCGGAGGTACGCGATCCGCTCGACGCCGTCATCTGGGACAAGGCGGGGGAGCGCGTCATGGAAGCGGCTGCGCGCCATGCCTCGAGCGTGCCCGGCGCCCCGCGCCTGCAGTTGTACAAGAACAACGTCGACGGCAAGGGCGCGTCGTACGGCACCCACGAGAACTACCTGATGTCTCGCGAGACCCCGTTCTCCGCGATCATCGCCGGGCTCTCGCCGTTCTTCGCCTCCCGCCAGGTGTTCACCGGCTCGGGCCGCGTCGGCATCGGTCAGTCCGGGGACGAGCCCGGATTCCAACTCTCGCAGCGCGCCGACTACATCGAGGTCGAAGTGGGCCTCGAGACGACGCTCAAGCGCGGCATCATCAACACCCGCGACGAGCCGCACGCCGACGCCGACAAGTACCGGCGCCTGCACGTGATCATCGGTGACGCCAACCTCGCCGAGATGGCGACCTATCTCAAGGTCGGAACGACGGCCCTAGTGCTCGACATCGTCGAGGCCGGCGTGGACCTGTCCGATCTGCAGCTGGCCCGTCCGGTGACGGCGGTGCACCAGATCAGTCACGACCCGACGCTGCGCCGCACGGTCGCGCTCGCGGACGGTCGCGAGCTGACGGCGTTGGCACTGCAGCGCATCTACCTCGAGCGCGTCTCCGCGCATCTCGACGCACAGGGCGAGAATGATCCGCGCGCCGCCGACGTGGTCGAGAAGTGGGCGATGATCCTCGACAAGCTCGAGCGCGACCCGATGGACTGCGCGTCCCTCCTCGACTGGCCGGCGAAACTGCGGCTGCTCGAAGGGTTCCGCAACCGCGAGGGACTCGGCTGGTCGGCGCCGCGACTGCACCTCGTGGACCTGCAGTACTCGGACGTCCGCCTCGACAAGGGTCTCTACAACCGGCTCGTCGCGCGCGGATCGATGGAACGGCTGGTCTCCGAGCAGGACGTCATGGACGCCGTCTCGAACCCCCCGACCGACACCCGCGCGTACTTCCGCGGCGAGTGCCTCCGCAAGTTCGGCCGCGACATCGCGGCCGCGAGCTGGGACTCGGTCATCTTCGACCTCGGTGGAGACTCGCTGGTGCGTATCCCCACCCTCGAGCCACTGCGGGGGAGCAAGGCCCACGTCGGTGCTCTGCTCGAATCGGTGGACTCGGCCGCAGAACTGGTGGACCAGCTCACCACCTGACGGTCCGCCCGTGCCGGACGTACGGTGGGTTGTCACCCTGTGACGGCGCATGCTCGGTAGGGTGAAGTTTCGCTGCGTGTCGAGAGAACACGCGGTTCGTGACGAGGAGGTCGGCTATGGCACAAGAGCAGACCACACGCTCCGGCGGTGGCGATGACGACGACGGTTCGGCCGAGGGCGCATCGGGTCAGGAACGACGCGAGAAGCTCGCCGAGGAGACCGACGATCTCCTCGACGAGATCGACGACGTGCTCGAGGAGAACGCGGAGGACTTCGTCCGCGCCTACGTGCAAAAGGGCGGCCAGTGACGGACGCGAACTCCGTTCCCCGTCCCCACGAGAGCGACACCACCCTGCGCTACGGGTCGCCGTTCTCCTCCTTCAGTGAACACCTGCGGGCCTACGCACCGCACCTGTTGCCCGAGAACCATTTTCGTGCGGATCTCGCTCTGTCCCCGGAGGCGACGATGCAGTCCGACATCGCACCGCACGGCACCACCATCGTGGCCGTCACCTTCGACGGCGGCGTCATCCTCGCGGGTGATCGCCGCGCGACGATGGGCAACCTCATCGCCAGTCGCGACGTCGACAAGGTGTACGTCACGGACGACTACTCGGCCGCCGGCATCGCGGGTACCGCGGGCATGGCGATCGAGCTGGTGCGGCTGTTCGCGGTCGAACTCGAGCACTACGAGAAGATCGAGGGCGTCTCCCTCACCTTCAACGGCAAGGCCAACAAGCTGTCCTCCATGGTGCGGGCCAATCTCGGTGCGGCCATGCAAGGTCTGGCTGTGGTTCCGCTGCTCGTCGGCTACGACCTCGACGCCGCCGACGCCCGCCATGCGGGGCGCATCGTCTCCTACGACGTGGTCGGTGGCCGCTACGAGGAACGGTCCGGCTACCACGCGGTGGGATCGGGATCGCTGTTCGCGAAGTCGGCGATGAAGAAGCTCTACCGCGAGGACATGACCGAGGACGAGGCACTGCGCGTCGCGGTCGAATCGCTGTACGACGCTGCCGACGACGATTCGGCGACCGGCGGACCGGATCTGACCCGCGGCATCTACCCGACGGCGGTGGCCATCGGTGCCGGGGGAGCGAACCTGGTGGGATCGGACCGCATCGAGGCTCTGGCCCGTGCGGTACTGCAGGACCGATCGGAAGAAGGGGGTGCGCGCCGATGACGATGCCGTACTACGCGTCCGCCGAACAGATCATGCGCGATCGTTCGGAACTGGCGCGCAAGGGAATCGCACGTGGTCGCAGCGTGGTCGTGCTGACCTACGCGGACGGCGTGCTCTTCGTCGCCGAGAACCGGTCCTCCGCACTGCACAAGGTGAGCGAGCTGTACGACCGCCTCGGCTTCGCCGCGGTGGGCAAGTACAACGAGTTCGAGAATCTACGCCGCGCCGGCATCGTGCACGCCGACACCAAGGGCTACACCTACGACCGTGCGGACGTCACCGGACGATCGTTGGCCAAGGCATACGCGCAGACGCTCGGCACCATCTTCACCGAGCAGCTCAAGCCGTACGAGGTGGAGATCTGCGTGGCCGAGGTCGGTGCCGTCGACGAGAGCCCCCGGTCCCAGCTCTACCGCATCACGTACGACGGCTCGATCGTCGACGAGGTCGACTTCGTGGTCATGGGCGGTGCCACCGAACCGATCTCGACGGTCCTGCGCGAGAAGTACCGCTCGGGGCTCGATCTCGACGCGGCGGTCGCGCTGGCAGTCGGTGCGCTCCAGGACTCCACGTCGACGCCGCCGACCAACGGTGCCGCGAGCGAGCCCGCGGAGAAGCGCGTCCTCGAGGTCACGAGCCTCGAAGTGGCCGTTCTCGAACAGACGCGGCCGAGGCGTGCGTTCCGGCGGATCTCCGGAGCGGCGCTCCAGGGACTGTTGCCCCCCGGTTCGGAACCTGCGGGCACCTGACCGACCGGCTACGAAGCACCCGTCACGCGCGCGGCGCGTCGGCGGTGCCCGTTCCGTACAGCGTGAGCAGCGAGGGCCGGGCCCGGTAGTCGAAGGCCCGGCCCTCGCCCGCCACCTCCCCGTCCACCGCCACCGCCACCGTGGTCTGCAGGTTGCGCACCGAGACGGCCGGCACCCGCAGATGACGGTAGGTGGGCGACGTGCCGAGAGTCCCCGTCATCGCGGCGAGTGCGAGGCGGGTACGCGAGAGCCGCATGTGCGCGCGCAGGAACCGCACGTCCAGCACACCGCTCGCGATCGACGGCCGCGACATGGGCACCTGATCACCCGGCGTGTAGGTGCCGTTGCCGACGAACATCATCCACACCGAGTCGCGGCGCCCGTCGATCTCCACGTGCATCGGCTCGGCCACCGCCAGGACGGCCACCATCGCGGCCGCGGCCGCGGGCCACTTCCCGATGCGTGAGCTCCACTTGTCCCGCAGCCGAACCGAATCCGGGTAGCCCCCGATGCTGGCGGTGTTGACGAAGAGGATCTCCTCACCGCCGTCGATGCTCACACCGCCGAGATCCACCCGGCTGGACGCGCCGCGAGTGACGGCGTCCGCGGTGACCGACACCTCGACCGCGCCGACGTCCCGTGCGAAGTGGTTCAGCGTGCCGCCGGGGAACACCGCGAGAGGGAGCCCAGTCCGCACCGCGGCCGCGACGGCAGCGGCCACCGTGCCGTCGCCTCCGCAGACTCCGAGCGCGAGCACGTCCGATCCTGCGGCGCGGACGAACTGGGCGGTGAAGTCGTCGTCGGCGTCCGGCTCGAGGAACCGCGCCCTCGGCAGGGCCTTCGCCACGTCGGCGACGACCTCCGAATTGTGGGTGCCCGCGCCCGGATTGACCAGCACGAGCATCCCCTCACCCTCGTGCAGGGCGGGCGCCGGCCCCGCGGGGCCCAACTCGGCCGACTCGGTGGAGCGCACGGCCCACCAGCGGCGGGTCGACAGCGCGACCGCGACCCCGAGCGCCGCGCCCACCACCACGTCCGACGGCCAGTGCACACCGACGTGCACTCGCGAGTACGCGACCGTCGCGGCCAGCGGGGCGACCAGGAGACCGGCGAGCGGAGCCTCGAGCGCCACGCCCGTCGCGAACGCTGCGGCGGAGGCGGCGTGACCGGACGGGAACGACGAGGACACGGGCGGGGTCATGATCCGCCGGAGCGCGGGGACCGACGCGGCCGGTGGACGATCGCGGGGGAGCAGCGGCTTGAGCACCCCGTTCGCGAGCGAGCTGGCACCCACGACCGCGAGCATGCCGCGTACGGCACCTCGTCGTCGGGGGCCGCCGGACGCGGCGAGCGCCGACGCCACGATCGCCCACAGAACACTGTGATCGGCGAGCCCGGTGAGCGTGCGCAGCGCGGGGTCCAACCCCGACGGTCGCGACGCGAAACTGGCCTTCACCAGCGCCAGATCGACGGAACGGGTGCGGCCGCGCAGCGATCGGGGATTCACCTGCGCCACACTACGGCTGCCACGGGCTCGGGTAGCCGATGCCGCGGTCGATGCCGTTGTACTGTCGAAGTGTGCAGCGACGAATCATGGGGATCGAGACCGAGTTCGGTGTGACGTGCACGTTCCACGGGCACCGTCGACTCAGCCCGGACGAGGTGGCCCGGTATCTGTTCCGGCGTGTTGTGTCGTGGGGACGCAGCTCCAACGTGTTCCTGCGCAACGGTGCGCGGCTCTACCTGGACGTCGGCTCCCATCCCGAGTACGCCACTGCCGAGTGCGACAGCCTTCTGCAGCTGGTCACGCACGACCGCGCCGGCGAGCGTGTTCTCGAGGACCTGCTCATCGACGCCGAGCAGCGTCTCGTCGAGGAGGGCATCGGCGGCGACATCTACCTGTTCAAGAACAACACCGACTCCGCGGGCAACTCCTACGGCTGCCACGAGAACTACCTCGTGGTGCGCGCCGGTGAGTTCTCCCGCATCTCCGACGTGCTGTTGCCGTTCCTGGTCACCCGCCAGCTCATCTGCGGCGCGGGCAAGATCCTGCAGACGCCGAAGGCCGCCACGTTCTGCCTCTCGCAGCGCGCCGAGCACATCTGGGAGGGCGTGTCGTCCGCGACCACCCGCTCACGGCCCATCATCAACACGCGCGACGAACCGCATGCCGACGCCGAGAAGTACCGTCGTCTGCACGTCATCGTCGGCGACTCCAACATGGCCGAGCCGACGACCATGCTCAAGGTCGGCACCGCAGCGCTGGTCCTGGAGATGATCGAGGCGGGCGTCTCGTTCCGAGACTTCGCCCTGGACAACCCGATTCGCGCCATCCGCGAGGTGTCCCACGACTCGACGGGGCGGCGCCCCGTCCGTCTCGCGGGGGGACGCCAGGCCAGTGCACTCGAGATCCAGCGCGAGTACCACGCCCGCGCCGTCGAGCACCTGCGCAACCGCGAGCCGGACGCGCAGATCGAGCAGGTCGTCGACCTGTGGGGCCGCACCCTCGACGCCGTCGAGGCGCAGGACTTCGCCAAGGTGGACACCGAGATCGACTGGGTGATCAAGCGCAAGCTGTTCGATCGCTATCAGGACAGGTACTCGATGGACCTGTCCGACCCGAAGATCGCCCAGCTGGACCTGGCCTATCACGACATCAAGCGTGGCCGCGGCGTCTTCGACGTGCTGCAGCGCAAGGGACTGGTCAAGCGCGTCACCGAGGACGACCAGATCGACGAGGCGGTGAACACGCCGCCGCAGACGACACGTGCGAAGCTGCGTGGCGAGTTCATCAGCGCCGCACAGGAGGCGGGACGCGACTTCACCGTCGACTGGGTGCATCTCAAGCTCAACGACCAGGCTCAGCGCACGGTGCTGTGCAAGGACCCGTTCCGCTCGGTCGACGAGCGCGTGGAGCGCCTGATCGCGTCGATGTAGAGGCCGACGGCCCTCCTTCTCCACAGGAGTCCCGTCCTCCCCACCCCGGCGATGCGCACGGGTGGGGAGATGCTCAGCCACTAGGCTGGGTCGGTGGCGATCTCCAAAGTCGAGCGGTTGATGAACCTCGTCATCTGCCTGCTCTCGACACGGCAGTACCTGACCGCCGAGCGCATCCGCGAGTCCGTCGCCGGATACGAGGACTCGGCGAGCGACGAGGCCTTCAGTCGCATGTTCGAGCGCGACAAGAACGAGCTGCGTGATCTCGGCGTCCCGCTCGAGACCGGTCAGATCTCGCGCTTCTCGACGGTCGAGGGGTACCGCATCAACCGCGATCGGTACGAACTCCCCGATGTCGACCTGGCCAGCGACGAGGCCGCTGCGGTCGCCGTGGCCGTCCAACTCTGGGAGTCGCCCGAGCTCACCTCCGCCGCTCAGAGCGCGATGTTGAAGTTGCGCGCCGCGGGCGTGCAGGTGGACACCGAGAACTCGCCGGCCGCCGTGACCGCCGTTCCGTCCCGCAGTCGAGGTTCCGAGCCCGCGCTGGGCAAGCTGCTCGCTGCTATCGACGCCGGCCGGTCCGTGCGGTTCTCGCACCGTTCCACCCCGGCCGCCCCCTTCCGGGAGCGCACCGTCGAGCCGTGGGGAGTGGTCACCCACTCCGGACGCTGGTACCTCGTCGGGCACGACACCGAGCGCGACGCCGTCCGTACCTTCCGCCTGTCACGGATCGGGGACGACGTCGTGGCCTTCGGACCGGCGGGATCGGTGCGCAAGCCCGACGACGTCGATCTCGGTGTCATCGTGGCCCGCGCCGCCGCGAGCGGTGACGTGGCGGGCAGCGCCGACGTCTGGGTGTCGGAGGGACGGGGACTCGAGCTGCGCCGTCTCGGCACCGAGGTGGAGACGCGTGAGCTCGTGGGGCGACGCGGTTCGGTGGTCCGCATCCCGGTGCGGTCGTGGGAGTGGATCGCCCGGGTGGTCGCCGGCCACGGCGCCGACGCGATCGTGCTGTCGCCGACCGAACTCCGCGACATCGTCGTCGGCACCCTGTCCGTGAGCGCGCACCGCGCGCCGACCGACGCCGTCTCGCCCGGGAGCAGCTCATGAGCGTTCGCCTGTCCTCGCGGCTGGCCCGGCTGCTCAACCTCGTGCCGTACTTCATCGCCAATCCGGGTATCAGCGCGGCCGACGCCGCGGCCGAGCTCGGGGTCACGACCAAACAGCTGATGGACGACCTGAACCAGCTGTGGATGTGCGGACTGCCCGGATACGGTCCGGGCGATCTCATCGATCTGTCGTTCTCCGAGGACAGCATCGAGGTCACGTTCTCCGCCGGTATCGACAGGCCGCTGCGTCTGACGTCGACGGAAGCGACCGCGCTGCTCATCGCGCTGCGGTCACTCGTCGAGATGCCCGGCATGGTGGACCCGTCCGCGGCGTACCGCGCCATCGCGAAGATCGAGGCCGCGGCGGGTGTCGCGGCGGCCGAGGGGCCGGACGACACGCCCGAGCCGCAGGAGAGTCCCAGTGTCACGACCGTCCGTGGGGCGCTCGCCCGCGGTCGCGCGCTGCACATCACCTACTACTCGGCATCGCGGGACGTGGTGTCCGAACGCACCGTCGATCCGTTGCGCATCGTCCTCGTCGACGATCAGAGCTACCTGCAGGCCTGGTGCCGCGACGCGGAGGGCGTCCGGCTGTTCCGGCTGGACCGCATCGATGCCGCGACCGAGCTGGACGAGCCGTCCGCACCGCCCGAGCAGGCCCGGACCGGTGGGGACGCACTCGATCTCTTCCACGACGATCCGTCGCTGCCGCTCGCACGGCTCGTCGTCGCACCCGACCACGTGTGGATTCTGGACTACTACCCCATGACGCAGACCGCTGCGCACGACGACGGCTCGATCGAGGTCTCGATGCGATTCGCGACGCTCGACTGGATGAGCCGTCTGGCGCTGGGTCTGGGGTCGGGAGTGCGGGTGCTCGGACCGCCCGCACTGGTTCGTGAGGTCACCGCTCGGTCGCGCGACGCCCTCGACGTCTATCGCGCCGTCTCGGGAGCGTGACCGGCCCATCTCGAGTCGTCCGGACATGCAGGACTCGTCCGGTGAACTCTCGGCGAACGGTCGGTACGCGGGTCCACCGGACACCGGGTGGGAGCCCTCGGGTCCGGTAGCATCGAATCCACCGAAACTGGGAGGTTTTCATGGGTGCGTTACAACCCTGGCACTGGATCGTCCTGATCGTCGTGCTCGTACTGCTGTTCGGATCGAAGAAGCTGCCCGAGGCCGCACGTGGCCTGGGACGCTCGATGCGCATCTTCAAGAGTGAAGTGCAGGAGATGCAGAACGACGGCAAGAAGCCGGACACCACCACGAACACGGCGCCGGCACCGCAGTCGCAGTTGCCGTCCCCGAACACGGTCACCCCGACCGTCGCGTCGACCGAACCGACGCACGAGCAGCACCCGCGCTCGGCCTGACACTCGCAGGCACCACGGTCGGGGCGATGTCGCCTCGGCCGTTTCGTGGGTGGTGACCGAGGTTCGCGCCCGCTGCGGCGTGCGAACCTCGGCACCCGTCACCGCGAACCACAGTCTTCAGTCCAGGCACCGCAGTCGACAGGCGAAGAGTCACCGTGCGCATACCGTTCGATCCGCGACAGCGCAGGCGTCGCGTCAATCCCGACGGCACCATGTCGTTGGTGGAGCATCTCTACGAGCTCCGCACGCGTCTGCTGTGGTCGATGCTGGCCATCGTCCTCACCACGATCGTGGGGTTCTTCTGGTACTCGCACTCGCTGCTGGGTATCGAGTCGCTCGGTGACCTGCTCCGCGGGCCGTACTGCTCGCTCCCGTCCGAGAGTCGTGCCGAGCTCACCGACGACGGCACGTGTCGGCTGCTCGCCACCGGACCGTTCGAGCAGTTCATGCTCCGGTTCAAGGTGGCCATCACCGCGGGCGTCGTGCTCGCCTGCCCCATCTGGCTCTATCAGGTGTGGGCGTTCATCACGCCCGGCCTCTACCGCCAGGAACGGCGCTACGCCATCTCGTTCGTCACGGCGGCGGCCGTGCTCTTCGTCTCCGGCGCCGTCCTCGCCTACATCGTCGTCGCGAAGGCCCTGCACTTCCTGCTGACCATCGGCGACAACGTCCAGGTCACCGCTCTCAGTGGCGCCGAGTACTTCGGCTTCGTCATCAACCTGCTCGTCATCTTCGGCGTCAGCTTCGAGATCCCGCTTTTGATCGTCGCGCTCAACGCCGTCGGCGTCCTGAAGTACGAGAAGCTCCGCGGCTGGCGTCGCGGGCTCATCTTCGCGATGTTCGCCTTCGCCGCCGTCGTCACGCCCGGCGGTGACCCCTTCTCGATGACCGCGCTGGCGCTCGCGCTGAGCATCCTCGTCGAGTTCGCCATCCAGATCGCGCGCGTCAACGATCGACGGCGTGCACGGCGCGAGACCGAGGAGTGGGGGAACGTCTCCGATGACGAGGCGTCGCCTCTCGACACCTCGGCCGCCCCGGTCGGCAGGCCCGTCCCGGTGCGTCACGACGCTGACGCCGACTACTCCGACACTCTCTGAGTTGCCCACGCTGTCTGAGTGACCCCCATCGGCGGACACCCTCTAATCTGGAGTCGTGGCCAATCACAGCGGGCAGCAGAACACCGGCGACATCCGGACTCGACTCGTGGACGGGCCGAAGCTGACCGAGTTCGCGGCGTCGCTTCCGTTCCCGCTCGATCCCTTCCAGATCCGTGCCTGCTCGGCCCTCGAGGACGGGCACGGCGTGCTGGTGTGCGCGCCGACCGGAGCCGGCAAGACCGTCGTCGGCGAGTTCGCCGTCCACCTCGCACTCACCAGCGGCGCGAAGTGTTTCTACACCACCCCCATCAAGGCACTGAGCAACCAGAAGTACGCCGAGCTCGTCGCGCGTTACGGCAAGGGCTACGTCGGCCTGCTGACCGGTGACCAGAGCATCAACTCGGACGCACCGATCGTCATCATGACCACCGAGGTGCTCCGCAACATGCTGTACGCGGAATCGCCTGCGCTGCGCGGACTCTCGCACGTGGTGATGGACGAGGTGCACTACCTCGCCGACCGGTTCCGCGGCGCCGTGTGGGAGGAGGTCATCCTGCACCTGTCCGAGGACGTCCGGCTCGTCAGCCTGTCGGCGACGGTGAGCAACGCCGAGGAGTTCGGCGCCTGGATGGAGACGGTGCGGGGCAACACCACCGTCGTCGTCGACGAGACCCGCCCGGTTCCGCTGTGGCAGCACATCCTCGTCGGTCGCCGCCTGTTCGACCTCTTCGACGTCGAGGCGAACAACGGTGCTCCGGGCGGCGTGGTCGTGGACAAGAACCTCGTCCGGTACGTCAAGGAACGAGTGCAGGCCGAGCGCATGGGCGCCTGGGAGGCCCCACGCGGCCGTGGCCCGCGGTCGGGTCGGTCCGGTGGCCGCCCCGGCCGGCCGGAATCTCGTCCGATCCCGCGGCCCGACGTCATCAAGCTCCTCGACGAGGAGGGGTTGCTTCCCGCCATCACGTTCATCTTCAGCCGCGCCGGGTGCGACGGCGCCGTCGATCAGTGTCTTCGATCGGGACTGCGGCTGACCTCCGAGGAGCAGGCGCGCGAGATCACCGAGGTCGTCGAACGCCACACCGCCGAGATCCCGCGCAGCGACCTCGAGGTGCTCGGCTACTGGGAGTGGCGCGACGCCCTCGAGCGGGGCATCGCCGCGCATCACGCCGGGATGCTGCCGGTGTTCCGGCACACGGTCGAGGAACTGTTCGTCCGCGGTCTGGTCCGCGCGGTCTTCGCGACGGAGACCCTCGCCCTCGGCATCAACATGCCGGCGCGGACGGTGGTGCTCGAGCGCCTCGTGAAGTTCAACGGTGAGGCGCACGCCAACCTGTCGGCGGGGGAGTACACGCAACTCACCGGCCGCGCCGGTCGTCGCGGTATCGACGTCGAGGGTCACGCGGTGGTGCTGTGGCAGTCGGGTGTCGAGCCGACCGAGGTGGCCGGGTTGGCCTCCACCCGTACGTTCCCCCTGCGGAGTTCGTTCCGCCCGTCGTACAACATGGCGGTGAACCTGGTCGACCGGATGGGTGTCGACGCGTCCCGGATGCTGCTCGAACGGTCGTTCGCGCAGTACCAGGCCGATGCGTCCGTCGTCGGGTTGGTGCGCGGTATCGAGAAGAACGCCGTGGCTCGGCGCGAGTTGCTCGGCAAGTTGGGCGGCGAGGACTCGCCCTACGTCGAGTACACCGCCCTGCGCGCGCGCCTCAAGGAGCGCGAACGCGAGCTCGAGCGTCAGGGCCGCACGGATCGTCGCAACGATGCCGTCACGTCGCTGGTGTCGCTGCGGCGCGGCGACGTCATCTCCATCCCGTCCGGTCGACGCTCGGGACTGGCTGTCGTCCTGGAGACCGACGCGAACTCGGTGGACCCGCGGCCTCTGGTGCTCACCGAGGACAAGTGGGCGGGGCGCGTGTCGTCGGCGGACTTCCCCACACCGGTGTCGGCTCTCGGCCACATGCGCCTTCCCCGCCACGTCGATCACCGCACGGCGCAGACCCGTCGGGACCTGGCGTCCGCGCTCCGGGGAACGGGGATCAGCGCGCCGGGACGCGGTCGGCGCCGGCAGTCGTCGGCAGGCGACGATCGCGAGCTCGGAGTGCTGCGCCGCGCCGTCCGCTCGCATCCGTGCCACACCTGGCCGGATCGTGAGCATCTCGCCCGGCTGGCCGAGAAGTACAGCCGGCTCGAACGTGACACCGATGCGATGAAGCAGAAGGTCGCCGCGACCACCAACTCGTTGGCCCGTACCTTCGATCGCATCCTGGCGCTGCTCACCGAGCGCGGCTATCTGGCCGCCGGTCCTGACGGCGAGGTCGCGGTCACCGACCGTGGAGCCAAGCTCGGACGTCTGTACTCGGAGTCGGACCTGCTGGTCGCGGAGTGCCTCGCCGAGGGAATCTGGCGAGGCCTCGGGCCGGCCGAGCTCGCCGCCGTGGTCTCGACCGTCGTGTACGAGTCGCGCCAGGAGGGTGAGAGCGCGGAGCAGGGTCCGACCGGGAACATCCGACACGCGTTGACCCGCACCGTCGCCGCGTGGCACGAGCTCCGCGCGGACGAGATCCGACTGAAGCTGCCTCCGACGCGGGAACCCGACACCGGGTTCGCGGTGGCCGTCTACAAGTGGGCTCGCAAGGAGTCGCTCGAGGACGTGCTGTTCGCCGCGGGTCAGCACGGCCGCGCCCTGTCCGGCGGGGACTTCGTACGGTGGTGCCGCCAGGTCATCGATCTGCTCGACCAGATCCGCTCGGCGTCCCCCGACGACGAGGTCACCGCGACCGCCACGAAGGCGATCTCGGCGATACGGCGCGGAGTCGTCGCCGTCGATGCCGCATGATGGTCTCCACAGTCACAGCAGTCACCACAGGCACCCACCGGAGGCGATGATGAGCGGCCCGTACAACCCCGACGACCGTTCTTCGGCCGGTGAGGACACGCCCACCAGCCAGTACCCGAGCGGACAGCAGCCGGGCTACGACCAGCAGGCCTACGGTCAACAGCCCTACGGTCAGCAGCCCTATGGTCAACAGCCCTATGGTCAGCAGCCGGGCTACGACCAGCAGGCCTACGGTCAGCAACCCCAGTACGGGCAGCAGCCTTACGGCCAGCAGCCCCGGTACGGCCAACAGCCTTATGGCCAGCAGCCCCAGTACGGCCAGCAGCCTTACGGCCAACAGCCCTACGGCCAACAGCCCCAGTACGGCCAGCAGCCCTACGGACAGCCGGGTTACCCGCAGGGCAACCAGCAGTGGAACGCCGCGCCGGCGCAGAAGCAGTCGAAGGTGCCGTTCATCGTGGGCGGCGTCGTCATCGCCGCGATCGTCGTGGCGGGTGGGATCTACGCGGCCACGTCGCTGGGCGGCGACACCCTGGACAACTCCGCGGTGCAGAGCGGGGTGGCCAAGATCGTGACGGAGTCCTACGGCGCGATCGACGTCTCCGCGGTGTCCTGCCCGTCGGGCCAGAAGGTGGAGGCGAACACGACCTTCTCCTGCGACCTGACGGTGGACGGTGAGGCGCGCTCGGTGACGGTGACCGTCAAGGACGACCAGGGCACCTACGAGGTCGGCCGGCCCCAGTAGCTCACCGCGCCATCGCGGTGAGAAGGCGGCCGACGGAGTTCTGCACGCCGAGTTCCTCGGCGAGCGCCGCGAGGCGTTCCGGATCGACGGGCTCGTGCGGCAGCACGTCGGGGCGCGACCAGATGATGTCCGCATCGGTCACCACCCGTACCACCGGGAGTGCAGCGTCGATGTAGTCGCGGGAGCTCTGGATCTTCGCGCGCACCCCGGCCGACATCTCGGGGTCGCCCGAGTCGGCGGCGGCGAGCAACGCCTCGAGGGAGCCGAACTTCTGCATGAGGGACGCCGCGGTCTTCTCCCCGACGCCCTTCACCCCGGGCAGTCCGTCGGACGAATCACCGCGCAGCAGTGCGAGTTCCGCGTAGCCCGGCCCGGGTCGGTCCGCGGGCACCCCGTACTTCTCGGCCACTTCTGTCGGGCCGAACAGCTCGGCTTTCGCCAGTCCGCGTCCCGCGTAGAGCACACGCACCGGAACCGGATCGTCGGAGACGACCTGCAACAGGTCGCGGTCTCCGCTGACCACCACCACGGTGCCGTCGCGCTCGGTGGCGGCGAGGGTTCCCAACACGTCGTCCGCCTCGAGACCCTCCGCTCCGGCCGTCGCGATGCCCGCGGCCTCGAGGATCTCCAGGATCAGGTTCACCTGCGGACCCAGTGCGTCGGGTGCCTCCTCCGCGTCCGGGCCCGCAGCGGACTCGGTGAGCACCCGATGCGCCTTGTAGGACGGCACCAGATCGACCCGGAAGGTGGGACGCCAGTCGAGGTCGAGGCAGACGGCCAGTCGGGACGCACCCGTCCGCGTGATGAGGGACGCGACCATGTCGGTGAAACCACGCACCGCGTTCACCGGCCGACCGTCGGGCGCCGTGATCGATTCGGGCAACGCGTGGAAGGCCCGGAACCACAGGCTCGCCGCATCGAGGAGAAGTACCGTGTCTCTGCTCTCGGCCGTCATGCGCCACATCCTGCCGCATGTAGGCGGCACCGGAGTCGATAGCCTGGCGTCATGACGTCTCGGTTTCCCTCCTCCGTGTATCGCACCCGCCTCGACCGAGCGGCGGCTCTCGCTGCCGAGGCCGGTCTCGACGCGCTGCTGATCACGCCCGGACCCGACCTGCGCTATCTGCTCGGCTCGCGCGCCGAGTCGTTCGAGCGTCTGACCTGCCTCGTCGTCCCGGCGGACGGCACGCCCGCGTCGGTGGTGGTGCCTCGCATCGAACTGGCGGCGTTGAAGGACTCGGCCGCGGCCGACCTGGGAATCGAGCTGCGGGACTGGGTCGACGGCGTGAATCCGCATCAGGCAGTCGCGGCGCTGCTTCCCGGCCCGGCCCGGACCGCTGTCACCGACGCCATGCCCGCCCTGCATCTCGTTCCGCTGACCGAGGCGCTCGGCGCGATGCCCGTCCTGGCGACGGCGGTCCTGCGCGAGCTCCGGATGACCAAGGACGACGCGGAGATCGGCGCGTTGCGCACGGCGGGCGCCGCCATCGACCGCGTCCACGCGCGCATGGGCGAGTTCCTCGCGGCCGGGCGCACCGAAGCGCAGGTCGCTGCCGACATCTCGGCCGCGATCCTCGAGGAGGGACACACCGAGGCGGCGTTCGTCATCGTCGGCTCGGGCCCGCACGGCGCCGACCCGCACCACGAGGTCTCCGAGCGCGTGATCGAGGAGGGCGACGTCGTCGTCATCGACATCGGTGGCCCCGTCGAGCCGGGCTACAACTCGGACTCCACCCGGACCTACAGCATCGGCGAGCCGTCGGACTCGGTCGCTGCGACCATGGCGGTCCTTGAGCGCGCGCAGCAGGCAGCCGTCGATGCAGTCCGTCCCGGAGTCACCGCGGAATCGATCGACGCCGCCGCACGCGACATCCTGGTCGACGCCGGCTACGGCGACGTCTTCGTGCACCGCACCGGGCACGGCATAGGCCTCTCGGTGCACGAGGAGCCGTACATCGTGGCGGGCAACGACATTCCGCTCGAGGTGGGGATGGCGTTCAGCATCGAGCCGGGGGTGTACTTCACCGGCGAGTGGGGCGCCCGGATCGAGGACATCGTCATCGTGACTCCGGAGGGCTGCGAGTCGGTCAACACGCGGCCGCACGGCCTGACCGTGCTTCCGGTGCGATGAGCCTCGACCTCCTCGCCACACTGCGACGCGAGGGCGACCGCCTCGCGTCGATGCCTGTCGAGGCGCTGACGGCGCCGGTACCCACCGTGCCGGGATGGACGCTCGAGCACGTGGTCCGACACACGGGCAAGGTCCACCGGTGGGCGAACGCGGTGATCCTGGCGGGCCCGGGGGCGGACACGGGCGCGGTGGCGAAGCAGCAGGTCGAGTCGTTGCCCAAGGGCCCGGACAGTCTCCCCGCGTACCGATCGTCGCTGGAGGCGATGGTCGCCACGTTCGAGTCGACGGATCCCGAGGCGGTCGTGGAGACGTTCGTCGGCGCGCGCACGGCCGCGTGGTGGCTCCGACGGCAGGCACACGAGGTCGCCGTGCATCGCATCGACGCCGCCGACGCCGTGCGCGCCGCCGGGGGAGTGGCGCCCGAGGCGCTCGATCCCGACTCCGCCGCGGACGCCGTGGCCGAGCTGACGGAGGTGCAGTATCCGCACCGACTGCTCCTCGACCGCCTGACGCCCGAGTCGATCGGGCGCACCGTGCACGTGCACGGCACGGACGTGGACGACCTGGAGTGGACGTTCACGCTCGGGGCCGACGGCCTCGCCAGTGCGCGCGGGCACGGGAAAGCCGATGTGGCACTGCGGGGTACGGCAGAGCACCTGCTGCTGGTGCTCTGCCGTCGTCGACCACTCGACGTGCTCACCGTCTTCGGTGACACCTCGGTCGCGGAGTCACTGCTCGACGCGTCCCGCTTCTGACGTCAGGTCACGAGACTGATCAGCTGAGAGCCCGGTATCACCACAGGCTCGGCCGACCAGACTCGGAGAACGCACGCATCATACGCGGCGTGAGAGCGATCATCCACACGGCGAGTGCAGTTACGAGCGCTTGTCCGATCCGGCCTGTCGTGATACCCGTGGTGGTATCGAGAGGCGGGTAGTTCGCAACCGCATTGCCCACCGAGTCGACGACCAAGAGAGCCGCTCCCGACAACCATCCAGCTCTCGACTTCTTGGCGATCGCTACAGCAACAGCTGCGTCGAGAACGACAAGCGCTGCAAAAAACGCAGCCAGAAGGCCGGGAAGCCCGGCATATGTCGACCATCCGCCGCTCACGAGTTGAACTAGATGGACAGCACAGCCGTAAGCGAAGATGACTACCGCGATCCATCTGACGATGCTGTGCACGCCGATGAGTAAACCCGGTTCCGCCAGTGTCAGCTGATCACGTCGCTCCCCGGCGCGCGGTTCGAGACCTCGTGTCGCAGCGTGGTCCTGTATCGGGTCGTTCGAATCCGCGCGCTCCAGCGATCAGGTACTGATGGGGGAAGCGGCAGCCTGGTTCGCCCGTCTTGACTTAGTTGCATGACGTCATCTTCGCTTTCCGACGGTCTCGCGCCGCGCCGGTGCTTGCTCCTCCTTCCGGTGGTGGTTCTAGTGTCGGGCGCTGTCGGCGTGTGGTTCTCACAGCCGCAACCGACGGTCTATGCGCAGATGTCGGCCGAGTCCATCGTGAGCACCTATCTCGCCGAGACGGATGCACCTGCTGCGGCGGTCGCGGTGATCGACAGTGACGGGCTCGACGTCGTCGCTCGAGGTCGCGGAGTCGATGGGCAGCCCCTCACCACGGACACCCCGTTGCGCCTCGCGTCGTTGACCAAGGCGTTCACAGCAACTCTCGCGGCGCTGCTGGCATATGAGGGCACCTTGGACCTCGACCGCCCCGTCGTGTCCTACGTTCCGACACTTCAGCTCGCCGATCCCCGCTTCCGGACCATCACGATGCGACACTTACTCATGCACCGATCAGGGTTGACCGACACGTCGATCGACGTCGAATCCTTGCTTCGGTCACGCACTTCCACCGACTTCGTCGAACGACTCGACGGGGCTCGTCTCGACAGTGATCCGGGACGGGAGTTCCGCTACTGCAACGTCAATTACAACCTGGCTGCCGCCGTCATCGAACGGGTGACCGGCCGTGCCTTCGACGACGTCCTGCACGAGCGAATCCTCGCGCCGCTGGGGATGACGTCCACGACGTTCATCGATCCCGCGGGGGATCCCGGACGCGGATGGAACGAACTACTCGGTCGGTGGTTCACCACAGCCGAGCCCGGGGGATACGGTCCCGGGTCCGGTGGGCTGATGAGCACGGCGCACGACATGGGCCTGTGGATGCGCGCCCAGCTCGGTGGGGCACAGGAGGTGATACCGGCGAAGGTGCTCGAGACCGCGCAGAATCCGCCCGAAGGTGTGGAGTACGCGATGGGCTGGTCGAAGGACGATTCGGGTGCCCGTGTGCACTCCGGCAACCTGTTCACAGCCACCTCCGCCCAACTCGTACGCTCACAGGACAAGAGTGCTGTCGTCGTACTGATGAACTCTGCTTCCATGGTCGACATGGCCTACCCCCTGATGCAGGCACTCGATCACGCGCACACGGCACGCACCGGATCCGATGAGTTCGCAGTCACCGACACCCTCACGACTGCCAATCGCATCGTCGCCGTTGCCCTCGCAACCGTCCTGTCAGCCTTCTGCGTCGGCCTCGTACGCGTGCGCTGGTGGCGTCACCGTACTGCCGCGAGCACTGTTCCGCGGCGACTCCTGCGCTCGACGTGGCTGCTCGTGCCCCTAGTCGTTCTGCTGAGCGCGCGGCGTCTCACCGAGTTCGTCACCGGCGGTCGATCGGTGCGGTGGATCGAGATCGCGCATCTCGTCCCGGCCGGCCTGCTCGTCATCGGGGTCACCGCCGCGTGCGGCGTCATCGTGTTCGCCGCAAGGACATGCCGGCGATGACGAGTCTTCAGTCGAGTCGTGTGGTCCCCGCAGTCAGCGCGTGCGCGTTGGTGATTCTGGGATCGCTCGCGATGATTCACGGCGCTCTGATCAGCAGCGGATCACGTGTTGATGTTCTCGCTGCTGCGGGGTGGGTGGTCCCATTCCCGGTCGCGTACGTCCTGGGGCGGCCCTCGGCGGCGTGGCCGTCGCAGCTCGGCCTCGGTGTCCTGGCTGCCGCGGTGGGCGGCGTGGCTGTTCTCGGAGACGTCCCGACCTCGGTGTCGGCCGGGGTGACGTACCTGGTCACCGTCGCACTCCCATGGTGCCTGGGCGCACGCCACCGACGCCGGGACCATCGACACCGACGTCGTATCGAGTCGGCACGCCTGTCCGAACGCGACGCTCTGCTGCGTCACATGCACGACGCGCTGGGCCACGACCTCGCCGTGATCGCGCTGCATGCCGGTTCCCTCGAGATCGACGAACAGCAACCACCGAGCGTCCGGGGCACCGCCGCGCAGATCCGTGAATACGCAACCGGCGCCACCGACCGGCTGCGCGCGACACTGCGCCACCATCACGGCGACAACAGCACTGGCGCCGCCGCCGAGACATTCTCGGCCGCGCCCAGTGTCGAGGAGATGGTTCGCCAGGCGCGGCTCACCGGCACCCCCGTCGAACTACACGTGGATCCGGGCGTCGTGTGCACCAAGGGCACCCTCGCGCACTCGGTGATCAGGGAGGCCGTCACCAATTCCCACAAGCACGCACCCACGGACCCGGTGGACGTGTCCGTCACCACGGTACTTCGACGCTGGCGGATCGTGGTGACCACCCGGTCCCCAGCACCCACGGCCACCAGCTCCGGTCTCCCGACGCTGGCCCGGCGGGTGATCGACGAGGGAGGCTCCATCGGGTTCGGCCGTGATCGCGACACCGGACACTCCACCGTCGATGCCCTCGTCCCCATCGTCTCGACCTCGGCGGTCGAACCGTGACAACTGTGATCGTCGCCGACGACGACGCCGGCGTACGAGCCGGCGTACGAGCGATTCTCGACACCACCTCCGACATCGCGGTGGTCGGCGAAGCAGCAGACGGGACCGACGCTCTCCGTCTCATCGCGGAACTCACCCCGGATGTCGCGTTGCTCGATGTACGGATGCCGGCCCCGGACGGGCTCGAGGTGGCAGCCACCCTCGACACCATCAATTCTGTGACTGCGGCAGTCATCCTCACCACCTTCGATGACCGCGAGTACGTCGACGCCGCTCTGCGCGCCGATGTCCGAGGTTTTCCCCTGAAGGCGTCCGACCCGTACGAACTCGTCGTCGCGGTCCGGGCCGCGTCGACCGGGGGCGCTTACCTGTCACCTCGAATAGCGTCGATGCTCGTCAGCGACATCAGGTGTCGCGACACCGTCACGAATACTGAGGTGAGGGATGTGGGGTCTCGGCTCACGTCCCGTGAGCGGGATGTTCTCCGTCTCCTCGCACACGGACTGACGAACAGACAGATCGGCGATCAGTTGCACCTCGCTGAAAGCTCCATCAAGACCCACGTCGCGTCGATCTTCCTTCGGCTCGACACAACCAATCGCGTGCAGGCCGCCATTGTCGCTCACCAACTCGGGCTGGTCTGACAGAGGTCGACGCACACCTGGTGGTGGCTCGTCCCGGAGGCCGCCGCCCGACTGCTCAGTCCCGCAACGACTGGGAGCCCATCACCCGGGTGACGGTGATCTCGATGACCACGCGCTCCGGGTTCTCCCGCGGCGTCCGGTAGCGCTGGGCGTATCGGTTCTCCGCATCACGCACGGCGTCGGGTTCGCGCAGGATGCGTGCCGGCCCCTCGAGGGTCAGCCATCGCGCCCCGTCGACCTGAGTCACGGCGCCGTAGCCGCCGCGCTCGGCGTTGCGCACCTTCTGCGATCCGTCCCGCGTGATCACTCGCGCCAGACCTGCCTCCGGATCCCACGTGAATCCCACCGCCACCACGTGCGGTGTGCCGTCCTGACGCTTCGTGGCCAGCGTTGCCAGATGACGCTCGGTGAGGAAGGTTCCGGCGTCGGCGTTCAGCGAGGAGGGGGTGGCGGGCATGACCGCCACGATAATCGAGGACACTGGACGCCGTGACCCACCCACCGGCCGGCCGTGACCTGACCACACCCGACCAGTCGAGCACCGGCATCCTGCTGCTCCTCGGTGGTCGCAGCGACATCGGTCTCGAGATCGCGGAGCGCCTCGCGCGCGGCCGCCACGTCGTCCTCGCCGCCCGGCGGTCCGACGATCTGGTCGCCGAGTCGGATCGAGTGCGCGCGGCCGGCGCGAGTCGGGTGACGACGCTCGAGTTCGACGCCGACGACCTGGCGTCGCACGACGGTCTCGTGACGTCGGTTCTGGCTCACGGGCCGATCGACACGGCGGTCCTGGCCTTCGGCATCCTCGGCGATCAGACGCGCGCCGAGACGGATGCGGCGCACGCGGTGGCCGTCGTCCACACGGACTACGTGGCGCAGGTCAGCATGCTGACACATCTCTCGACGGCGTTGCGCGAGCAGGGATCCGGCCGGCTCGTCGTCTTCTCCTCCGTCGCCGGCGCTCGGGTCCGCAGGGCGAACTACGTCTACGGGTCGGCGAAGGCCGGACTGGACGGATTCGCGTCCGGTCTCGCCGACGCGCTGCACGGGACCGGCGTGCGGTTGCTGCTGATCCGACCGGGTTTCGTCATCGGCCGGATGACCGAGGGGATGTCTCCCGCACCGATGTCGAGCACACCCGGCCAGGTGGCCGACGCGGTGGTCCGCGCGTTGAGCTCGCGGACCGACGTCGTGTGGGTGCCCGGCCGTCTGCGCCTACTCGTCGCCCTGATGCGCGTCCTCCCACGTCCGATCTGGCGCCGGATGCCGCGATGATCGACGTCGTGGGCGTGGGCGCCGACGGGTGGGCCGGGCTGTCGCCGACCTCCCGTGACGCCGTCGAATCCGCGGACGTCCTGTTCGGCTCCGAGCGCCAACTCGACGCGGTGCCGGGCACCGCGGCTCGGCGAATCGCGTGGCCCACCCCGATGCTGCCCGCCCTGACCGGTCTCCTGGACGAGCATGCCGGTACGCGGCGATGCGTGCTCGCGAGCGGTGACCCGATGTTCCACGGGATCGGCGTGACGTTGACGCGGCTCCTCGGTGCTGATGCGGTGCGCGTCCTTCCGCACCCGTCGTCGGCGTCGCTCGCGTGCGCCCGTCTCGGCTGGGCGCTCCACGACGTCGAGGTGGTGTCCCTGGTGAACAGGCCGATCGAGACCGTACTGCCCGCCCTGACACACCGACGCCGCGTCCTCGTGCTCGCCGAGAACGAGAGCACCGCAGCCGAACTCGCGACTCTGCTGCTGAGCCGTGACCTCGGCTCCAGTGCCATGTCCGTGCTCGAGCAACTCGGGGGACCGCGCGAGCGGGTGCGTGCGCTGCCCGTCACCGACTGGGTGCACGCGCGCGACGTCGACTCACTGAACGTCGTTGCGCTCGAGGTGCGGGGCCACACCGTCTCGCGCGCACCCGGACTCGACGACGCGCTCTACATGGGCGACGGTCAGCTGACCAAACGCGAGGTCAGGGCGCTGACTCTCAGCGCCCTCGCGCCCTCACCGGGTGAACGTCTGTGGGACGTCGGCGGCGGGTCGGGAAGCATCGCGATCGAATGGATGCGCACGCATCCGGCATGTTCCGCGATCGCGTTCGAGCGCGTCGAGTCCAGATCCGCCACTATCCGGACCAATGCTGTCGCCCTGGGCGTTCCGTCGCTCGTCGTCCGCGGCGCGGCACCCGATTCCTTGTCCGGTGCGCCCGAACCCGACGCCGTGTTCGTCGGGGGCGGCGCGACCCAACCCGGAGTCATGGACGCCTGCTGGGACGCCCTGCCCGAGGGTGGGCGGCTGGTGGCCAATGCCGTCACCGCCGAGTCGGAATCGCTTCTCCTGCAGTGGTATCAGCGGCACGGTGGTCTGCTGCGACGACTGCAGGTGCATCGCGGCGAACCGCTCGGCGGATTCACCGGGTGGCGTCCGCAGATGCCGGTGACGCAGTGGAGCGTCGCGAAGAACGAGAAGGAGACAGCGTGACCGTCAGATTCGTCGGCGCGGGACCCGGTGCAGCCGATCTCGTGACCGTCCGCGCAGCCCGCATCATCGCGTCGAGCCCGGTCTGCCTGTACGCCGGGTCGTTGGTGCCACGCGAACTGCTCGACACCTGCCCGGCAGACGCCCGCGTCGTGAACACCGCTCGCATGACGCTCGACGCGATCGTCGACGAACTCGTCACAGCCTGGGGTGACGGCCTCGACGTCGCCCGCGTGCACTCCGGCGATCCGTCGCTGTACAGCGCCGTCGCCGAGCAGGCGCGACGGCTCGACGCGGCGGGCGTGGACTACGAGATCGTGCCGGGTGTTCCGGCGTTCGCCGCGGCTGCGGCCGCGCTGGGCCGCGAACTCACCGTGCCCGGGATCTCGCAGAGCGTGGTGCTGACGCGGGTGTCGACGTTGTCGACGGCCATGCCCGACGGCGAGGATCTGCCCACGTTGGCACGGAGCGGGGCGACACTGGTCATTCATCTCGGTGCGCGCCAGATCCACAGCATCACCGAGCAACTCGTGCCGCACTACGGATCCGACTGTCCCGCAGCGGTGGTGGCCTTCGCCAGCCGCGCGGACGAGGTGATCGTGCGGGGCACCCTGGCCGATCTCGCGGACGCGACGGTGGCGGCGGGCATCGTGAAGACGGCGGTCGTGGTCGTGGGCCGCGTCTTGTCGGCCGAGGGCTTCCCGGACAGCTTCTTGTACTCGGCGGCCCGGCGACGGCTCGATCACTGACCGTCCGGGGCCGGTAAGGTCGCCCCAATGCATGTTCTGGTTCTCGGTGGCACGTCCGAAGCACGTCAGCTCGCGGTCAAGCTGGACGGACTGCACGGCACCACCGTGACCTCCTCGCTCGCCGGCCGAGTGGCCGATCCCGTGCTCCCGGTGGGGGAGGTGCGGATCGGCGGCTTCGGTGGCGTGGACGGTCTGCGCGAGTGGATCGCGGAGCACGAGGTGACGCACGTCGTCGACGCCACGCATCCCTACGCCGCGACGATGACGGCGCACGCGGTCGAGGTCTGCACGGCGGCCGACGTGCCGCTGGTGCTGGTGCGTCGCGCGCCGTGGAGTCCGCTGGCCGAGGACGACTGGATCACGGTGCCGTCGATGCCGGCGGCAGCGCAGGCACTCGCCGACCGACCCGCTCTCGCCCGCGTCCTGCTCACCATCGGCCGACAGGGCGTGCACCACTTCGCGTCCCTGGACGACCGGCACTTCATCGTGCGGTGCATCGATCCGCCCGAGGGCGAGGTCCCCGCGCACTCGAGCATTCTGGAGTCACGCGGGCCGTTCGACCTCGAGGGCGAGCGCGAGCTGTTGGACGAGCACCGCATCGACGTGGTGGTGAGCAAGAACAGCGGCGGTAAGCTCACGTCGGCCAAGCTTCAGGCCGCCCGCGAGCGCGGCATCCCCGTCGTCATGGTGGAACGGCCGCCCGTTCAGGACGACGTGCCCGTGGTGCCGACTGCCGACAAGTGCGTGACCTGGTTACTGAAGCGACGCACTCCCCGCGCCGCTCCCGACGCGGGCGATGGGATCGACGGTGTCGTAACGCCGTGACGTGAACACCCGCGGGCCGTCCGCGGTGTGATCGACCGTCGTGGTGGACGCTCCGACGATGAGCAGACAGCGCATGTCGATCGTGGCCGGGTCGAGATCCCCGAGCCGGACGACGGTCACCGATTCCTCGGGTCCCGAGACGTCGCGGCCCACGACGACGGGAGTGTCCGGGCCACGGTGCTCGAGCACGAGCGTCTTGAGCGCCTCCACCTGCCAGGTCCGCGAGCGCGAGGCCGGGTTGTAGACGGCCAACGCCATGTCGGCCGCCGCGATCGCGCGGATGCGGCGCTCGACCACGTCCCACGGCTTGAGGCGATCGGACAGGGACAGAACGGCGTAGTCGTGGCCCAGGGGAGCGCCGACGCGGCTCGCGACCGCGTTGGCGGCCGTGACCCCGGGGCAGACGCGCACGGGAACGTGGCGCCATCGGTCCTGCGCCGCCACTTCGAGAACCGCTGCGGCCATGGCGAACACGCCGGGATCGCCGGAGGACACGACGACGACCCGACCGCCGCGAGACGCGAGATCGAGTGCCATCTCGGCACGTTCCGATTCGACTCGGTTGTCACTCGCGTGTCGACGCTGGCCCGCTCGAACGGGCACCCGGTCGATGTAGGTGGTGTAGCCCACGAGATCGGTGGCGCGGAGCAGTTCATCGCGCACCTCCGGCGTGGTCCACTCGGCGGAGCCGGGCCCGAGTCCGACGACGACGACCTCGCCCGACGCAGCGGGTTCGGTGACCACGTAGGACGGGCTCGAGACCACGGCGATGGAGAAGTACGGAACGTCCGTCGCGTCGTCGGCGGCGAGAACGCGTTCGCCGGTGGTGCTCGCGCGCTCGACGTAGCGGGCGCGGTCGATCATGCCGCTGTCGCGCAAGGCTTCGCGCACAGCGGGATACGTGCGGCCCAGCTTCAGGATCGCGGCGGAGTCGGTGTCCTTCAGTCGCCGGGTGAGCTCGGCGCGAGGCAGGGTTCCCGGCAGGATCGTCAGGACCTCATCGCCCTCGACGAGCGGTTCCCCCACCGCCGCGGACGCGGCACTGACCGACGTGACGCCGGGGATCACCTCGGTGTCGAAGCGGTGCGCGAGACGAACGTGCATGTGCTGATACGAGCTGTAGAACATCGGGTCGCCGGCGGCGAGCAGCGCGACCGAGCGCCCGGCCTCGAGGTGCGCCGCCAGACGTTCGGACGCTTCGACGTAGAAGTCCGCGAGCGCGCCGTCGTACCCGCCGGGATGGTCGGTGCCCTCGGTGGTCACCGGGTAGACCAGGTGTTCCTCGATCTGCCCCTCGCGCAGGTACGGCTCCGCGGTGCGGCGCGAGATGCTCTTGCCGTGCCGGGCGCTGTGGAAGGCGACGACGTCGGCGGCGGTGATGACCCGCGCGGCTTTGACCGTCACCAGCTCCGGATCACCCGGGCCGATACCGACACCCCAGAGCTTGCCGATCATTCGCGTTCCGTCGCAATGGCATTGACGGCGGCTGCGGCGATGGCGCTGCCACCGCGGCGGCCGAGGACGAGCAGGTGGTCGAGGCCGAGACCGGAGGCGACGAGATCGTCCTTCGACTCCGCGGCGCCGATGAAGCCCACGGGCCCACCCAGGATCGCGGACGGGCGCGGAGCGCCCTGCTGGATCAACTCCATGAGCCGGAACAGTGCGGTGGGTGCGTTGCCGATCGCGACGACGGCGCCGTCGAGGTGGTCGACCCACAGATCTACCGCTGCGGCCGTTCTGGTGGTGCCGCGCTCGCGCGCCATCTCCGGGACGTCCGGTGCGTTGAGGGTGCAGATCACCTCGTTGTCGGCCGGGAGCCGTCGACGGGTGATGCCGGACGCGACCATCGTCGCGTCGCACAGCACCGGGGCCCCGGCGCGGAGTGCCGCGCGACCCTTGGCCACGACGTCGGGTGTGGACGCGATCGACTGTGCGAGATTCACCTCGCCGCAGGCATGGATCATGCGCACGACGACCTGGGCCACATCGTCGGAGAAGGCCGACAGATCGGCTTCCTCGCGAATGGTCGCGAAGGAGCGCCGGTAGATCTCGTCGCCGTCGCGAATGTAGTCGTGCATGGCTCCACGATAGGGAGCGATGACGCGCCGCGGTCGGCCAGGGTCCGGCGCCGCGGCACGGGGGAGAGGCACCACGGATCGACACCGAATCGTGACGCTCGGTCTGTTCCGGTCGCGCTGCATCGTCCGTAACGTTGCCGAGACGAACGACCGCGGGGTCGTCGACGAGAACGGAGCCGAACCATGTTTCCGAGCGATCTGTTCGACCTCGCCGGCCACTGGCTGGTCGACAACTACGCCTTCCCGGGCCAACAGATACTGGCTATCGGTGCCACGCTGTACTACCTGATCGTGACCGCACCGGGCTCCTGATCGGATGCAGGCGGCTCAGGAGCGCTGGTAACCGCTCTCGGTCGCGACCACGTCGGTGACCTCACCGCGGGGTCGGCCACATCGGCGCTCACACCCGACCCAGTGCTCCCGGCCGTCGCCCACCTCGCCGTTCTCCACGGCGGCGTCGAGATCGGCGCGCACGTCGGAGTGCGACTTCGCGCAGCCGGGAGAGCCGACGCACGAGCTGGCCCGCACCCACGGTGACTCCGCGTCGAAGATCAGGCCCATCGGGGCCAACACTCGCACGACCTGCTCGGCGACGCCCTCGTCGAGATCGAGGAGCACGATGCCGCGCCACGGCGTGACGTGGATCGGCTTCTCGACCGCCGCGAGGAAGAGGGCGGTGCGGGCCGGCAGCACGCCGTGGGCGAGTGCGGCACCGAGCGCGACGGTGGCGTCGTCCTGCACGAACCATCCGATCGGCGGCTCCACCGACGTCTCGACGGCGACCCGAGGGTGGTCGCCGACAGCGTGATCGACGTGACCGAGCACAGCCTCCACGCCGTTCGGCATCTCCGCGATGCGCCAGTGCCCCTGCCGCTCGCGGCGGAACCCGCGTGCCGCGTCGAGCATCACCGCGACCGCGTCGGCCCGCGGGACCCGGACGCCGCTGTCGGCGCCCGCGAGGATGAGGGCGAAGGCGTCCTCGTCGACGGCGTGGACGCCGATGTCGGCGCCGAAACCCGTCACATCGCCGCGGCCGTCGTCGACCGAGAAGAGCACCCGACCCGGCAGGTCGGCCAGCTCAGGATCACTCGTGAGCGAGGTGTCCAGCGAGGACACCAGGTCGCGGACGTCGGCCGTTCCGCCGAGACGACCCGAGAGTGGCGACGCCAGGATGTTGCGGACCCGCTCGTGGGTCTCCGACGGCAGAAGTCCCGCGGCCGCGAGCCGGTCGGCCAGGTCGTCGGGATCGCGTACCGCGCGGAGCTGGACGTTCCCCCGGGAGGTGAGCACCAACTCACCGTCGGACAAATCTGTCGACGCCGCCGCGAGCACACCCATCTGCTCGGCGCTGAGCGCGCCGCCGGGCAGACGCACCCGAGCCAGCAAGCCGTCCTTCGCCTCGTGCAGTTGGAGCGCCCCGGGGCAGGCGTCCCGTCTGGTCCTGTCCCCGGCATCACTCATGCAGTCCAGGCTACGACGTACGATCATCGCGAAGCACCCCGGAAGCCGGTGAGACTCCGGCGCGGTCGCGCCACTGTGACTCCAGCGTCTCCGGAGAAGTCAGACCTGGGGTGCACACCGACGCCGACGGGGCGCGAAAACCCCAGGGAAGGCTCCACCACCGTGATCTTGCTGCTCTCGACATCCGACACCGACCTGCTGAGCGCACGTGCCTCCGGCGCCGAGTACCGCTGGGCCAACCCGTCCCGCATCCTCGTCGACGCCGATCTGCCGACGCTCATGGACGGTGTCGACCTGGTGGTCGTGCGCATTCTCGGCGGGCGCCGGATGTGGGAGAGCGGTATCGACGCGGTGCTCCGCGGCCCCGTTCCGGTGGTCATGCTGGGCGGCGAGCAGGCTCCTGATGCCGAGCTGATGGAACTGTCGACGGTTCCGGCGAATGTGGCAGCGCAGGCGCACCAGTACCTGGCCGAGGGCGGCGCGGACAACCTCCGCGAGCTGTCGTGGTTCCTGTCGGACACCGTTCTGCTCACCGGTCACGGATTCGAGCCGCCCGCCCATCTCCCGACGTGGGGTGTGCTGCGCACCCGTGCGCCTTTTGCGCATCCAGAGGTACGCGAAAGGCGCACGGGGGCAGAGCCCACGATCGCCGTCCTGTACTACCGAGCCCAGCACCTCGCGGGCAACGTCGACTACATCCATTCCCTGTGCGACGCCATCGAGGCGAAGGGCGCCCGCGCGCTCCCGATCTACTGTGCGTCGCTGCGCAGCGCGGAACCCGAACTGCTCGAGGCGTTGCGCGAAGCCGACTCCATGGTGGTCACCGTGCTCGCGGCCGGCGGAACCCGTCCCGCCAACGTGGGCGCCGGCGGCGACGACGAGGCCTGGGACGTCGCCGAGCTCGCCGCGCTCGACGTGCCGATCCTGCAGGGCCTGTGCCTCACCAGCTCCCGCGCGATGTGGGACGCGAACGACGACGGCATGTCCCCGCTGGACGTCGCGACCCAGGTCGCGGTGCCCGAGTTCGACGGTCGCATCATCACGGTGCCGTTCTCGTTCAAGGAGATCGACGCCGACGGCCTCAGCACGTACGTACCCGACCACGAGCGCTGTGCGCGTGTCGCCGGCATCGCGGTCCGGCATGCTCGACTGCGCCGAATTCCCGCAGCCGACAAGCGCATTGCGCTGATGCTGTCCGCGTACCCGACCAAGCACGCCCGCATCGGCAACGCCGTCGGACTCGACACCCCGGCGTCGGCGATCGGTCTGCTGACGCGGATGCGCGAGTTGGGCTACGACATCGGACCCGTCGACGGTGACGACGCGGTGCCCGGCCTCGCCGCGCAGGACGGCGACGCCCTCATCCACGCGCTCATCGCCGCCGGTGGGCAGGACGCCGATTGGCTCACCGCCGAGCAGCTCGAGGGCAACCCCATCCGAATCTCGGCCGCGCGCTACCGACGCTGGTTCGACACGCTGCCGGAGGACCTGCGATCCGGCGTCGTCGAACACTGGGGCGAGGCACCGGGCGAGCTGTACGTCGACCGTTCGGCGGATCCGGAGGGCGAGATCGTCATCGCCGCACTGCGGTTCTCCAACGTCGTCCTCATGGTGCAACCGCCTCGCGGGTTCGGCGAGAACCCCGTGGCGATCTACCACGATCCGGATCTTCCCCCCAGCCACCACTACCTCGCCGCCTACCGCTGGCTCGCGGCCCCGGAAGAGGACGGCGGTTTCGCCGCGGACGCCGTCGTGCACCTCGGCAAGCACGGCAACCTCGAGTGGTTGCCCGGCAAGACTCTCGGCATGTCCGCCTCGTGCGGCACCGACGCCGCGTTGGGCGATCTGCCACTGATCTACCCGTTCCTGGTCAACGACCCGGGCGAGGGGACACAGGCCAAGCGCCGCGCGCACGCGACTCTCGTCGACCACCTCATCCCGCCGATGGCCCGCGCCGAGAGCTACGGCGACATCACCCGCCTCGAGCAGTTGCTCGACGAGCACTCGAACATCTCGACTCTGGACCCGGCAAAGCTGCCGGCAATCCGTCAGCAGATCTGGACGCTCATGACCGCGGCCCAGATGCACAAGGACCTCGGCCTGGAGGAACGCCCCGACGAAGAGGTGTTCGACGACATGCTGCTGCACGTCGACGGCTGGCTGTGCGAGATCAAGGACGTGCAGATCCGCGACGGGCTCCACGTCCTCGGGCAGGCTCCGCGCGGTGAGGCGGAGGTCGACCTCGTGCTGGCCATGCTGCGGGCCCGTCAGATGTGGGGTGGGGAGCGCACCGTTCCGGGTCTGCGGGAAGCATTGGGTCTCAGCGAGGACGGCGACGAGGCCCGTACGTCGGTCGATGCCGTAGAGGAGCAGGCACGTGGTCTCGTTGCGGCACTGCACCGCGCCGACTGGTCGGTGGACGCCGTCGACGGCATCGCCGCGGGACTGCCCGACACGGTCGCCGAGATCCTCCGCTTCGCGGCCACCGAGGTGGTTCCCCGTCTGCGCGGGACCGACCAGGAGATCGACCGTGTGCTGCATGCGCTGAACGGCGGATTCATCCCGGCCGGCCCCAGCGGGTCGCCGCTGCGTGGACTCATCAATGTGCTGCCGACCGGCCGCAACTTCTACTCGGTCGACCCCAAGGCGGTGCCGTCGCGGCTCGCGTGGGAGACCGGCCAGGCGATGGCCGAGTCGCTCGTGGCCCGCTACCTGCAGGATCACGGCGAGTACCCGCGCTCTGTCGGGTTGTCGGTGTGGGGGACCAGCGCCATGCGTACCTCGGGTGACGACGTGGCCGAGGTGTTCGCACTGCTCGGCGTGCTGCCCGTGTGGGACGAGGCGTCGCGCCGCGTCACGCACCTCGAACCGATCGCTCTGGACGAGCTGAAACGGCCGCGTATCGACGTGACGGTCCGCATCTCCGGCTTCTTCCGCGACGCGTTCCCGCACGTGCTCGCGATGATGGACGACGCAGTCCGCATGGTCGCTGGCCTGGACGAGACCGACGAGCAGAACTACGTGCGTGCGCACGCACAGGCCGATCTCGCGGAGCACGGCGACGACCGCCGAGCCACCACCCGCATCTTCGGATCCAAGCCCGGAACGTACGGCGCCGGACTGCTGCAGTTGATCGACAGCAAGAGCTGGCGCAGTGACGAGGATCTGGCGCAGGTCTACACGACGTGGGGCGGCTTCGCGTACGGCCGCGGACTGAACGGCGTCCCGGCAGCGGACGACATGCGTTCGTCCTACCGGCGCATCGCGGTGGCGGCGAAGAACACCGACACCCGCGAGCACGACATCGCCGACTCCGACGACTACTTCCAGTACCACGGCGGCATGGTGGCGACCGTGCGTGCGCTCACCGGAACGTCTCCCGAGGCATACATCGGCGACAGCACCCGCCCGGAATCGGTGCGCACCCGCACGCTGCACGAGGAAACGTCCCGCGTGTTCCGTGCGCGCGTCGTCAACCCGCGCTGGATGGACGCGATGCGGCGGCACGGGTACAAGGGCGCATTCGAGATGGCCGCGACGGTCGACTACCTGTTCGGGTACGACGCCACCACGGGAGTCGTGCAGGACTGGATGTACGAGAAGCTCACGCAGGAGTACGTCCTCGACGAGACCAATCGGAAGTTCATGTCGACGTCCAATCCCTGGGCGCTGCACGGAATCTCCGAGCGACTGCTCGAGGCCGTGGAACGCGGCATGTGGGCGGAACCGGACCCGGCAGTGCTCGCGGACCTCCGTGCGGCCTACCTCGAGAGCGAAGGCGAGCTCGAGGGCGACTGACCGGCCTATCCTGTCTCGTATGAGCAACCCGTTCGGTGACGTCGGCACCGCGAAGTACGTCCTCCTGACCACGTTCACCAAGGACGGCACCCCCAAGCCGACACCCATCTGGGCGGCGCTCGACGGGGACCGGCTCCTCATGTGGACGCAGCGAGAGTCGTGGAAGGTGAAGCGGATCCGCAATACTCCCCGCGTCACGGTCGCGACCTGCGATCGCAGTGGAAAGAACGTGGGCCCAGCCATGGACGCTGTCGCCGAGGTGCTGGACGACGCAGGCACCGCGCGTACCCGCGACGTGGTGATCGAGAAGTACGGCATCACCGGCCGCATCGCCGTCACGATGAGCTCCCTGTTTAAGGGCAAGAGCAGCACCGTCGGGTTGGCGCTCCGCGCGGCCTGATTCCGTGTCGGCGGTGTCGGTTACTGTCTGTTCAGGTCGTCGGGGGGCGGTCTGATCGGGGCATCACCGGGGGGGTGAATTCGTGTACGACACAGCGGTTTCGACGGATGTATTGGTGTCGGCGAAGGTCGACGCTCAGGCCTCGTTCGCCCGGACCGTGTCCGCATCGTGTGCCTATGTCGACGATGGGTCGCGTCGGCCGGCGGTGCTCGGTCCGGGTGGGGTGTTCGACGCGGAAGCTGCTGAGACCTGTGCGGTGGCGGAGGTCGCGGCGGCGTTGTCGGTGTCGACGCGCACGGTGACCGAGTGGCTGTTCCTGACCCGCACCGCGCATCCTGCGGTGGCGCAGGCGTTCGATGCGGGCCGGTTGGCGTATGCGGCGTTCCGGACGGTGTGCAGGTCGGTGGCCGGGGTTCCGAACGCCACCGAAGCGCTGCTGCAGCGTGTGATCGCTGCCGCGTCGAGGTGCACTCCCGGTGCGGTGGCAGCGGCGGTCGATCGGATTCTCGCGGAGTTCGACGCTCAGTGGCACCGGAAGGCGCGTGAACGGGCGACGCGGGAGCGGTCGGCAACGGTGCGGAAGCTCCCGCGGGGTCAGGCCGAGCTGACGATTCGTGGTCCGGTCGACAAAGTCGCAGCAATGTGGCGGAACATCGCCGCTACCGCCGCACGCGGGGTGACGGACCCGAGTTCGTTGCCGTCTCGGTTGTTCGACGCGGCGCGTTCGCTCCTGACGGGGGCCGTGTCGGGTACGCCGGCCCGTGCCGTGATCGTCCTCGATGCTGCCACCGCAGCAGGGTTGGCGGGGGAACCCGGCCACCTCGTCGGCTGGGGACCGGTACCAGCTGATGTAGCCCGGAGAATTGCCGGGGATGCGACGTGGCAGGCGATGATCACCGCCGCGGAGGTCGCGGAACCGCGGGCGGGGTGCAGGTGCCGATGCCCGGAGCACGACCCGCCGACCGACTCCGAACCACCGGGCCCGCCGATGCCCGCCGCCGGGCGGGAAGTCCGCCGAACTCGCCGCATGTCGGCAGGGTGGACCCCCATCAAGGGGAAACTGGGCAGCACGAAAAACCTAAAACTCCGGGAGCAGGTCGACTACCTCCGCACGCTCCCACCATCGGCGGTGGACCGTGCCGTCGCCGACCCCGACGGACATGGGGGATTCGGCTTGCCCCCGGCCGGGGCGTTGACCTACCGGCCGTCCGAGGCGGTCGCGTCGCTGGTGACAGCGCTGTATTCGACGTGCGTTCATCCGGGATGTGCTGTGCCGAGTGCAGACTGCGACCTCGACCATGTCGTCCCGTTCGACCACACCGACCCCCGGAGAGGCGGATGGACCGTCATCGGCAACCTCGCGCCGCTGTGCCGTCGGCACCACGGCCTGAAGACCCGGCGGCAGTGGCACCACCGCATGCTCCGGGACGGGATCGTCCATGTCCGCGACTCGCACGGCACAGACTATTTCACCGCACCCGGCGAGTGAGGCCCCTCCTACTGGGCCGCGCTCACGGACGACATGTGGAAGTCGGGGATCCGCATCGGGGGCATCGCTGCGCGGGTGAACCAATCCGACCACTCACGCGGCAGGGTGGGAACGGTCGTACCCGCCTCTGTCGCGCGGCGCAGGATGTCGAGCGGGCTCTCGTTGAACCGGAAGTTGTTCACGGCAGCAGTCACTCGGCCGTCCTCGACCAGGTAGACGCCGTCCCGCGTCAACCCGGTGAGGAGCATGGTCGTCGGGTCCACCTCGCGGATGTACCAGAGCGTCGTCAACAAGAGTCCTCGTTCGGTGCGCGCGACGAGGTCGTCGACGGAACCGCCGGCGCCGCCCACCATGACGAGGTTGTCGCCGGGCACAGTGGGTGTGGTCCCGAATTCTGCTGCGGCGGAACGCGGGTAGGCAAGGGAGGTGATTGCACCGTCGCGGATCCAGTCGGTGCGGCCGGCGTCCATTCCGTTGTCGAACACCGACACCGCGTCGCTCGAGGATCCGGTGACCACGAACGGGGCGTACTCGAGGCCGTTCTCGGACGGGTCGGAGTACAGCGTGAGACCGAGGTGTCCGAGCACCTCACCGACGCGGGTGCCGCCGCCGGGAGCGGACAGGGCGGTGCGGCCCTCCTGCGCGCCCCGGCCGTCCATCGACCACAGCAGATCGATCATCAGATCGGCGACCGCGGACGGTGGGAGGATCGTCTCGTAGCGTCCCGCGGGAAGGTCGACGGTGCGGGCGGACCAGTCGAGCCGGCGCGTCAGTTCGGCCAGGGACGCATCCAGATCGATGTCGCGGAAGTCTCGGGTACCGGTGCCCACCCAGGCACTGGCACCGCCCGAGAGACCACCCCTCTTACCGTTGATCTCGAGCGACCCGACAGGTTCGACGACGCGCCGCCGCACCCCGGTGGACGTGCCCAGCCACACGGTACGGACCGTGTGATGCGCGAAGCCGTACAACGCATCGGCTCCGTCGAATCCCCGCGCCAGGCCGGGTACCACGGAGTCGAACACGTCGATCCCCGTGCGGAGCGGGACGTCGCCCCAGCCGGAGTCCGGCGTCGGGGCGCCCTCGACGAGGGGCATCGCATCGGTGGCGGGCTGAGCCGCACGAGCGGCGTCCTCGGCGGCTGCCACGACGCCGGCGACATCATCCGGATCCATGCTCGTGGACGAGACCGTTCCCACCCGCGCCGCCGTGCCGTCCCGCACGATCGAGACGACGGTCCAGGACCTCGAGTCACCCACGCCGTTGGTGGTCATCGAGTTCCCGGCCCACCGCAGGGATGCCTCCGAGATGTCGGCGACGATCACGACGGTGTCCGAGACGGTGGCGTACGACAGCGCACGCTCCACCAGATCGTGGCCGCCGAGGGGAGTGCTGACGCTCACTGACCCGCCTCCGTTCGTGTGTTGAGGACGTTGACCGAACGGAAGAGAGCAGCGGGGCAGCCGTGCGACACCGCCGCCACCTGACCGGGCTGCGCCTTGCCGCAGTTGAACGCGCCGCCCAGACGCCACGTGGACGGTCCGCCCACCGCCTCCATCGAGCCCCAGAAATCGGTGGTCGTCGCCTGGTACGCCAGGTCCCGCACCTGGCCCGCGAGAGCCCCGTTCTCGATGCGGAAGAAGCGCTGGCCGGTGAACTGGAAGTTGTAGCGCTGCATGTCGATCGACCACGACTTGTCGCCCACCACATAGACGCCGTGCTCGACGTCGGCGATGAGATCGTCCACGCTGCGATCGACGTGCGGGTCCGGTTGCAGCGAGACGTTGGCCATCCGCTGGATCGGGACGTGATGGGGCGAGTCCGCGTACGAGCACCCGTTCGACCGCTCGAGCCCGAGGCGGGGTGCGAACACCCTGTCGAGCTGGTAGCCGACGAGAACCCCGTCGCGCACCAGATCCCACGACTGCGAGGCCACGCCGTCGTCGTCCCACCCGATGCTGGACAACCCGTGGCGTTCGGTGCGGTCGGCGGTCACATGCATCGACTCACTGCCGTAGCGCAGCGTGCCGAGCTGGTCGGGCGTCGCGAAGGACGTTCCGGCGTAGGCGGCCTCGTAGCCGATGGCTCGGTCGTATTCCGTGGCGTGGCCGATGGACTCGTGGATGGTGAGCCACAGGTTGGTCGGGTCGATCACCAGATCGGTGAGACCCGGCTCCACGCCGGGGGCCTTCGTCTTCTCGGCGAGCCAGTCGGGGATGCGCGAGAGTTCGTCGTCCCAGTCCCACAGTCCGTCGGCGCCGGTCCCGTCAGAGGTCAGGTACTCCCAGCCACGTCCCGTCGGGGGAGCGAGGGTGCGCATCGAATCGAAGCCACCCGACGCGGAATCGACGGACACGGCGTCGATCTGCGGGTGGAGTCGCACCCGTTGCTGCGTGATGCGCGACCCGGCGAGGTCGGCGTAGAACGTCTGCTCCTTGACCTGCAGCACGGAGGCAGTCACGTGGTCGACGCCGTCCGAGGCCAGCAGACGGCCGGAGTACTCGCCCAGCAGATCGACCTTGTCGGTGGTGGGGACGTCGAAGGGATCGATCTCGTAGTCCGACACCCACGACACGTTCTCGTACACCGGCTCGGAGGCGAGCACGACGGGATCCCGGTTCAGGTCGCGCAACGCCTGCGCGACGAGCACGGCGCGCGAGGTGACGGAGACGGCCTCGTCCACCGACAGCACCGCGCCGGACGCGAAGCCCCAGGTGCCGTCGACGATCACCCGGACCGCGAGGCCGAGCGTCGTCGCCTCGACACTCGACTGCACCTCGCCGTCGCGGAGAGCGAGCGACTGCGTCCGCAAGCGATGCACCCGCAGATCCGCATGCGTGGCACCGGACGCACGTGCCGCTGTCAGCGCCGCATCCGCGAGCGCGTGCAGTGGCAGGGCGACGAAATCGCTGTCGACGTCTCTCACATCGGTGACGCTAGCCGAACTGTTGCCACCCGAGTCGGATGACGAGCGCGAACACCACCACCAGCAACACGATGCGCACGAACCCGGCGCCCCGCGAGATCGCCATGCGTGAGCCGACCAGCGAGCCCGCGACGTTCGCGACGGCCATGGCGAGGCCGAGCAACCACAGGACGTCGTCGGTCGCCGAGAAGTACAGGAGGGCGCCGATGTTGGATCCCAGATTCAGCACCTTCGCCATCGCCGCGCTGCGCACGAACTCGGTGCCGAGCAGGGTGGCGAACGTGATGATGAGGAAGGTGCCGGTGCCCGGACCGAGGATGCCGTCGTAGAACCCGATGGCGACGGCGGCCACCACCACCACGATGGTGATGCGGCGGCGCGTCGGCGGATCACCCACCACGACGCCGACGGTGGGGCGCAGCGTCACCAGCACCGCGACGCCGACCAGCACCACCAGCACGATGGGGATGAAGAGGTCCTTGTCGATGAGGCTGACGGTGGCGGCGCCGAACGCCGCGCCGACCGCGGCCACCACTCCGGCGGGTGCGAGGAGCCGCCAGTTCATCGGGACCTTGCGGGAGAAGGTCAGCACCGCGGCGGTGGTGCCGGCGACGGAGGCCAGCTTGTTGGTGGCCAGCACGGTCTGCTGGGTCGTGGCCGCCGGCGTGACCAACAGGAGTGCGGGCAGCAGGATGAGCCCGCCGCCACCGACCACGGCGTCCACCCAACCCGCCGCCAGCGCGGCAGCCAGCAACACCGACCAGTCACCAGCACCCATGGCGGACATTCGATCACAGCTCCCGCGCTACGCTTCGACCACGATGCGCCGATTCAGCGAATGGCTCCGCCACCGTCCGTTCGCGGTCGACTGTGCGCTGGCGGTGTCGCTCTTCCTCATCGAGCTCACGGCCGTCGCTGCCGTGCAGCAGCCACTCGTCTACGTGGCGATGGCGGTCGCCGTGTCCACGCCGATCGCCTGGCGCCGCCGCTACCCGGTGGCCGCCGCCTGGACGGCGCTCGCACTCGGCCAGGTCGCGACTCTGGGGGTGTGGGCATCGGAGGAACCGCGCACGCTGCCGCCCGGGCAGCTCGGCTTCGTGGTGATGCTCTACACGCTGGCCGTGTACACCGACCGGCGCACGACCCTGCTCTTCGTGCTGGGCCTCGCGGCCGACATCGTCGTCGTGCGACTCGTGCTCGGGTCCGACTGGACCTCCACCATCTTCTTCGTCCTCCTCTACGCCCTGGCCTACATCACGGCGGAGTTCCTCGGGACTCGCCGGGCCTACGTCGCAGAGGTCAGCGCACGGCTCGCCGTCGCCGAATCCGATCGTGACCGACGCGCCGTCGAGGCGGTGTCCGCCGAGCGCACCCGCATCGCCCGCGAACTGCACGACGTGGTGGCCCACGCGGTGAGCGTCATGATCGTGCAGGCGGACGGGGCGTCCTACGCGCTGCGGTCGGACCCGGAGAGGGCCGCGGCGGCACTCGCGAACATCTCCGCGACCGGCCGCACCGCACTCACCGAACTCCGACGCACGGTGTCGCTGTTGCGGACCGACGAGTCGTCCGAGTCCCACCCCGAGTACGGCACCGCGGCCCTCGCCAAGATCGTGGAGTTGATGCGCGCCGCCGGGCTGCGGGTGTCCATCGAGCAGACGGGCGAACTCGACGACCTGCCGCCGGCGGTGTCGCTCGGGGTGCACCGGCTGGTGCAGGAATCGCTCACCAACGTGCTGCGCCACGGCGGTGAGCGGCCCCGAGCCGTGGTGGCCGTGCGCCGCGAACCGTCCGCGGTGACGGTGTCGGTGATCAATTCCTCGGACGACACCGGCCCGGCCGTCGACATCCACGCCGCACCCACCACCAGCGGCTTCGGCGTCATCGGCATGCGCGAACGTGTCGCCGTGCTGGGCGGAGAGCTCCGCGCCGGTCCGCTGCCGGACGGCCGGTGGCGCGTGGCCGCGACGCTGCCCCTCGAACTGAAGGCCGCGCTGGGCGTCGACCAGGACCACCCGGACCGCTAGGTTGTCTCCCGTGTCCATCTCGGTGCTCCTGGTCGACGATCAGGAACTGATGCGCATGGGTCTGTCGATGGTTCTCGGCGCGCAGCCCGACATCGACGTGGTGGGCGACGTGCCCGACGGTGCCACTGCGATCGCCGCGGCCGCGCGCCTCGAACCGGACGTCGTGCTGATGGACGTCCGCATGCCCGGTATCGACGGTGTCTCGGCCACCGAACGCATCATCGCGGCGCAACCCGAGGTGCGGGTCATCGTCATGACGACCTTCGACCTGGACGAACACGCCCTGGGCGCACTGCGTGCCGGTGCCAGCGGATTCCTCCTCAAGGACACGCCTCCGGAGGACCTCGTGTCCGCGATCCGCAGCGTGGCGGCAGGGGACGCCGTCGTCTCGCCGCGGGTGACCCGACGTCTGCTCTCCCGCATCGTCGCCGGGCAACCGCGCGATGTTCCCGGACGATCGGCAGCCGTCGAGTCGCTGACCGACCGTGAGCGCGAGGTGCTGCTGCTCATCGCCGCCGGCAAGTCGAACGCCGAGATCGCGGGTGAGCTGTTCCTGTCCGAGGCGACCGTCAAGACCCACGTCGGCCGCATGCTCACCAAGCTCGGGCTGCGCGATCGCGTCCAGGCCGTCGTGCTCGCCTACGAGCTCGGACTGGTCACTCCGGGCGCCTGACCGGCCGGGAGAAAAACGAGGCGGTCGCGCGTTGACACGGCAGACGGGTTCGACCAGTCGCCGAAAGGACTCCCGCGATGCCACTGCTCTACTTCTTCCTCTACCTCGTCGTCGAGATCAGCGCCCTCGTGTGGCTCGGCTCGGCGATCGGCATCCTGTGGACGGTGTTCGTGGTGATCGCACTGTCCGCTCTGGGCATGGTCGCGATCCGCTCCCAGGGTCGGCGCGTGCTCTCGGAACTGCGCTCGGCCAACGCCGGACGCCGCTCACCCGGCGGCGCGGTCGCGGACGGTGCGCTCGTGGCCCTCGGCTCGGTCCTGCTGACGATCCCCGGTCTCGTCTCGAGCGTCCTCGGCCTGCTGCTGATGATCCCGCTGACCCGCGCGCTGCTGCGTCCGGTCATCGCCCGGTCCGCCGCCCGGCGCGTCGAGACGGCCGTGGCCTCGGGCCGTACGTTCCCGCCCGGTGGATTCGGGCCGCAGGGTTTCGGGCCGCGGGGATTCGGGGCCGGTCACGTGGTCATCGACGGCGACGTGATGCCGGACCGCGGGAATTCGGCCCCTCGCGACACCCGCGGTGTGATCGACGGCACCACCGGCCGCGACGAGCGCTGACCCCCGACACCCCGGCCGCCCGACACCGGGCACACTGGCGAGCGTGAGTACGCATCTGCTGGTCGGCGGACGGATCTACAGCCCGTCCGCGCCCGACGCGACAGCCATGGCCGTCACCGACGGCACCGTCGTCTGGATCGGTGAGGATCGCCCCGCGCGGGCGCTGCATCCCGACGCCGAGGTGGTGGAACTGAACGGGGAGTTCGTGACTCCCGCGTTCGTGGACACCCACGTCCACACCACCGCCACCGGTCTGGCGCTCATCGGACTCGATCTGAGCGGCGCTCGGTCTCTCGACGAGTGCCTGCGCGCTCTCGCCGCGTACGCGGCCGAGGACGGGGGCACCTTGATCTGGGGGCAGAACTGGGACGAGTCGACGTGGCCGGAGGGGCGCGGCCCCACCACCGCGGAGCTCGACGCCGCAGCACCCGGACGGGCCGTGTACCTCTCGCGCATCGACGCGCACTCCGCGGCGTGCTCGACGGTGCTGCGTCGCGCCGCCGGAGACGTGGTCGCCACCGCAGATCCGCAACGGCCGCTCATCGCGGAGGCGCACCATGCCGTGCGCACCCGGGCGCTGGACCTGCTGAGCCCCGCGGGCCGGCACCGCGCCCGCGTCGCCGCGCTCGATCATGCTGCCGCGCACGGGGTCGCCGCCGTGCACGAGTGCGCCGGCCCCGACATCTCCGGCCGCGTCGACCTGGCCGAACTCCTCGCCCTCGAGCACGGCGTCGAGGTGCGCGCCTACTGGGGCGAGGCCGTCTCGACCCCGGACGAGGCGACGGCACTCCTGGCCGCGACCAGCGCGCACGCCCTGGGCGGCGACCTCTTCGTCGACGGTTCGATCGGCTCGCACACCGCCTGGCTGCACGACCACTACGCCGACCACTCCGGTTGCGGCCGTTCGTATCTCGACGTCGACGCGATCGCGGCGCACGTCTCCGCCTGCACGCGGGCCGGGATCCAGGCCGGCTTCCACGTCATCGGCGACGCCGCCACCAGTGCCGTGGTCGAGGCGTTCGGGCGGGTCGTGGCCGAGCTCGGCGGCCCCGCCGTGGCGTCTCGCGGCCATCGCCTCGAGCACATCGAGATGGTGTCGTCCGAGCAGGCCGACGCCCTCGCGGCGTGGGGTGTCATCGCGAGCGTGCAACCGGTGTTCGACACCTACTGGGGCGGTGAGGAGGGCCTGTATGCCACCCGACTCGGCGCGGAGCGCGCTCGCGCACTCAACCCGCTGGCGATGATGGCGTCCGCCGGGGTGTCGCTGGCCATCGGGTCGGACGCACCCGTCACGCCGCTCGAGCCGTGGCGCGGTGTCCGCGGAGCGGTCAACCACCGCACACCGGGCAGTGCCGTCTCGCCCCGCGCCGCGTTCTCCGCGGCCACGCGCGGCGCCTGGCGCGCCGGGGGAGTGCGCGACGGCCTGGCCGGCACGCTGGTGCCGGGCGCGCCGGCCAGCTATGCGGTGTGGGACGCCGCGGAACTGGTCGTGAGCGCACCACGGGACTCGGTGCAGCGCTGGTCCACCGACCCGCGGTCACGAGTTCCGGCCCTGCCTCGCCTCGATCCCGAGGCGCCGGACCCGGTGTGCCTGGAGACCGTGCACCGCGGCACCACGGTGTACCGCGCGTGAGCGTTCCCGCTCGACTGATCCCACCCGCGCGGCTCGCTCTCTCGGCCGGCGCCGGCGCGCTCCTGTTCGCGTCGTTCCCACCGCGATCACTGTGGTTTCTCGCGCCTGTCGCCCTGGCGCTCGTCACGTTCGTCCTGACCGAGCGGCGGGTCGACGGTCCGGTGCGCGCCCTCTCGCTGAGAGGCGGCTTCCTGTACGGGTTCGCCTTCGGCCTCGGCTTCTTCCTGCCGCTGCTCCCGTGGATCGGCGTGTACGTCGGACCGCTGCCGTGGATCGCGCTCGCCGTCGCGGAGTCACTGTTCCTCGGTCTGTTCGGACTGCTCGCCGTGGTGGTGTCCCGCCTGCCGTTCGCCGCGGTGTGGATCACCATGGTGTGGTCACTGACGGAATGGTTGCGCAGCACGGTCCCGTTCGGCGGATTCCCCTGGGGCCGTCTGGCCTTCGGTCAGTCCGAGTCACCCCTGCTTCCGCTGGCCGCACTCGGCGGCGCCCCGCTGCTCAGCGCCGCGGTGGCGCTGATCGGTGTGTGCCTGACGCTGCTGTGCAGGACGGTGCGCACCGGCTTCGCCGTCACCTCGGTCGCCGGGCTGGTCGCGCTCGCCGCCGTGGCGCCGGTCGTCGCACTCGTCGTGCGCCCCACGCTCGCGGGTCCACAGGACGGCGACGACACGATCACCATCGCGGCCATCCAGGGCAGCGTTCCCCGGCTGGGCCTCGACTTCAACGCGCAACGCCGCCAGGTGCTCGACAACCACGTGAACGAGACTCTCCGGCTGGCGGAGGAGGTCGAGGCGGGGCGGACCCCGAAGCCCGACGTCGTCATCTGGCCGGAGAACGCGTCGGACGTCGATCCCACCCGCGACGCGACCGCAGCGGCCGAGATCACCGCCGCCTCCGTGCGGATCGACGCACCGATTCTCGTGGGCGCGGTGCTGTCGAATGCCGACGGCACCTCCACCAACTCGGTCATCGCCTGGGACGGAGCCGCCGGACCGGGGGAGCGCCACGACAAGAAGATCGTCCAACCGTTCGGGGAGTATCTGCCGTACCGCAGCTTCTTCCGGCTGTTCTCCTCGTACGCCGACTCGGCGGGCAACTTCGTGCCCGGCGACGGCGACGGCGTCGTGCACGTGCCCGCCGGCACGGATCGCGAGCAGCGAGCTCTCGCGATGGGTGTCGCGACCTGCTACGAGGTGGCCTTCGACCGCGCACCCACCGAGGCGGTGCGCGCCGGCGCCCAGATTCTCGCGGTGCCCACCAACAACGCGACCTTCGGCGACACGGAGATGACCTACCAGCAGCTGGCCATGTCGCGAGTCCGGGCGGTGGAGCACTCGAGGACCGTCGTGGTCGCCGCCACCAGCGGGGTCAGCGCCGTCATCGCGCCCGATGGTTCCGTGACCTCTCGGACCGCTCTCTTCGACGCCGACCATCTGGTCGCCACGGTGGGTCTGCGCACCGACACCACACTCGCGACGCGGCTGGGATCCACCGTCGAGTACGTGTTCGTGGCCCTCGGCGTCCTGAGTGTGATCGCCGCCACGATACCGAACGTTCGACGGCGCCTGGCCCGCTGACCGGGCACACGGCTCCGCGTCCGCTGGTCGGGGCGGTCTTTCCGCACTTTTCGTGATCTGTCACCGCGATGGACGTAACGTTTCGGGTCCGCAAACCGAGAAGTTGGTAAGTCTCACCCATCCACGGCGGGTGGGTGAGCGAATGCCACATACAGCTCAGTACAGAGTGCGACCACGGTCGGGGACACCGGAAGTCACACACAGCACGCAGACGTGCGGCCGAATCGGCCGCGGCGTCGATGCTCTCTGCGTCCGTTCGGTGGAAGTGTGCGTCGTCTCGCACAGCCCGGGGAGCAGAACCGCTCCTCGGCCACGGGACCGACGAGGAGGAGCGAACGATGACGACGTCGGACAGCGCACCGAGAACCACCGAACCGGCCGACACGACACCTACCGTGAACCGGACAGCGTCCGATCCCTTCCCGCTCTCCCCGGCGCAGGCCAGCCTGTGGTTCGCCCAGAAGCTCGCTCCCGAGGTTCCCCTCACCGTCGCGCAGTACGTCGACGTGCAGGGTGACCTCGACATCGACCTGCTCGAGCGCGTGGGTGCCCGCGCGGCCGCGGAACTCCAATCCGGCGAGATCAGGCTCGTGGAGATCGACGGTCAGCCGTATCAGGTCGTCGACCCGGCAGCCACCGTGCGCACCACTCGGCTCGACGTCCGGTCCGAGGCGGACCCGATCGCCGCGGCCCTGGCCTGGATGCAGAAGGAGATGCGCTCCCCGGTCGATCTGGACCGCGATCCGCTGACCGTCAACGTCGTCTTCCGCGTCGAGGACCACCGCTACTTCTGGTACACCCGCATGCACCACATCGCCGGTGACGGATACGGCGCCGTCACCGCCATGAAGCGCGTCGCCGAGCTGTACACCAACGAGCAGGCCGGTGTTCCCACCCCGGACAGCAAGGCCGGCGACCTGGCCACGCTCTACGCGGCAGAACGCGCGTATCGCACCTCCACCAGGTTCGAGACCGACCGCGCCTTCTGGCAGGACACGCTCCAGGGTCTGCCGGACACCTTCTCCCTCGCCGATCGCACCGCCCCGGCCGCGCCGAGTCGCCTGCGACTCAACGGTGTCACCGACGAGACCGTCGGCGACATGCTCACCTCCGCGGAGGAGCGATTCGACGCCAGTGCCGCTGCCGTCGTGGCCGCGTCCTTCGCCGCCTACCTGCACCGGGTCACCGGGCGCGCCGACGTCGTCATGAGTCTGCCGGTGTCCGTCCGCACCACCGCGGCGCTGCGCCGCTCGGGCGGCATGGTGTCCAACGTCGTACCGATCCGCGTGCACATCTCGCCCGACATGAACATCGGCGACCTGGTGTCGTCGGTGACCCTCGAGATCACCGGTGCGCTGCGCCACCAGAAATACCGCCACGAGGACATCCGCCGCGACCACGGCAGCTCGACCATGCACCGCGGGTTCTTCGGACCCATGGTGAACATCATGCTGTTCGACTGGACCGTCGGTCTGGGCGATCTGGTGGGCCGGCTGCACCTGCTCTCCAGCGGTCCCATCGAGGACTTCACCTTCAACGTCTACAACAGCGGCGGCAACTCGCTGAACATCGACTTCGAGGGCAACCCGTCGCTGTACGACGAGGACACCCTCGCCGCCCATCATCGGCGGTTCCTCGCCTTCTTCGAGAACTTCCTGGGACGTGGGGCACGAACTCGCGTCTCCGGTCTCGACGTCGTGCTGCCCGACGAGTACGACCGTGTGGTCACCGAGTTCAACGACACAGCCGTGAGCGTTCCGCGGACCACGCTGCCCGCGCTGTTCGACGCACAGGTGCGGCGCACCCCGGACGCGACGGCCCTGGAGTTCGCCGGCACCGCACTGACGTACGCGGAACTCGATCGTCGCTCGTCCCGCCTGGCGCGGGCGTTGATCGCCCGCGGCGTCGGACCCGACGTGCTCGTGGGCCTGGCAATGCAGCGCTCGCTCGACCTCGTCGTCGCGATGTACGCGATCGAGAAGGCCGGCGGCGCCTACGTACCGCTCGACCCCGATCATCCCGCCGAGCGTCTCGGCCACGTCCTCGACACCGCCCGGCCCGCGTGCGTGCTGACGGTGTCCACGCAGGGTGTCGTCCTGCCCGACACCGCTGCACGCGTCGACGTCGACATGCTCGATCTCGCCGGCCTCGCCGACACGCCGGTCGGCGACAGTGAGCGCACGGCGACTCTGCGACCCGATTCGCTGGCGTACGTGATCTTCACGTCGGGTTCCACGGGCCGCCCCAAGGGTGTCGGGGTGTCGCACCAGGCGATCGTCAACCGACTGCTGTGGATGCAGAACGAGTACTACCTCGGCGCCGACGACGCCGTGTTGCAGAAGACTCCGGCGACGTTCGACGTCTCGGTGTGGGAGTTCTTCTGGCCGCTCCAGGTCGGCGCCCGCCTGGTGATCGCGGAGCCCGACGGGCATCGCGATCCGCGCTACCTCGCCTCGATCATCGCCGGATCAGGCGTCACCACGGCACATTTCGTGCCCTCGATGCTCGGCGCCTTCGTCGCTGAACTGCGCGCGTCCGACGCCCGGCTCGGTGACCTGCGTCAGGTGTTCTGCAGCGGTGAGGCACTGCCCGCGGAGACGGCATCGGCATTCCGCTCGCTCACCGGGTCCGCGCTGCACAACCTCTACGGGCCGACCGAGGCCGCCGTCGACGTCACCTACTGGGAGGTGACCGACGCCGACGCCGTCACGGTGCCGATCGGACGGCCGGTGTGGAACACCGCGTTGCAGATCCTCGACGCCCGGCTCGAGCCGGTTCCGGTGGGAACGGCGGGCGAGCTCTACCTCGCGGGCGACCAGCTCGCCCGTGGCTACGTCGGTCGGCCCGATCTGAGCGCCGACCGGTTCGTCGCCGACCCGCTGTCGGCGGACGGCACCCGCATGTACCGCACCGGCGACCTGGCGCGTTGGCGGGCCGACGGCGCCGTCGAATACCTGGGCCGCACCGACTGCCAGGTCAAGATCCGCGGACTGCGGATCGAGCTCGGCGACGTCGAGGCGGCTCTGGTCGCGCATCCCGCCGTGCACCACGCGGTGGCCGTGGCCCACGTCGACGAGCGCGGCGAGACCACGCTCGTCGCGTACGTCGCACCCGAGCCCGGCACCGACGCGGCGAGCGTCGAGGTCCGCGCTGTCGCCGCGACCGTCGCCGACCGCCTCCCGTCCTACATGGTGCCGTCGCTGGTGATCGTTCTCGACGCACTTCCGTTGAGCGCCAACGGCAAGGTCGACCGCAAGGCACTGCCGGAACCGGTGCGCCGCCGGGCCGACGTACCCTCGGTCCCGCCGCGCACAGAGGTCGAGCGACGCATCGCCGAGACCATCGCCGACGTGCTGGACGTCCCCGTTCCCGGTGTCCACGACAGCTTCTTCGAGATCGGCGGCAACTCGCTGCTGGCCACGCGCGTGGTCTCGCGCATCAGCGCCGAGCTCGGTGCCGACGTGGGCATCAAGGACCTCTTCGAGGCGCCGACCGTGGCACGTCTGGCGGATCGCGTCGCCCATGCGCCCGTGGTCACCACCGGGCCGCCGCTGGTCGCAGGACCTCGCCCGGATCGCATTCCCCTCTCGCTCGCCCAACAGCGACTGTGGTTCCTGAACCGGTTCGACTCGGCGTCCCCGGCGTACAACATGCCGTTCGCCATCACGTTGCACGGCGACCTCGACGCGGACGCTCTGAGTGTCGCGCTCGCCGACGTCCTGGAGCGCCACGAGACGCTGCGCACCGTGTATCCCGACTCCGCCGACGGTCCGCACCAGGTGGTGCAGGACCCCGCGCACCACGACCTCGCGCCGATCGACACCGACGACTCGGCGCTGGCCGACACCGTGCGGGAGTTCGCGTCTCACGGATTCGACGTCACGCGGGAGCACCCGGTCCGTGTCCGCCTGTTCCGCACCTCGCCGACGTCGCACACGCTGGCCGTGGTGCTGCACCACATCGCGTCGGACGGGTTCTCCTTCGGCCCCCTCGCGACCGATGTCATGACCGCCTACGCTGCGCGGACGCAGGGGAGTGCGCCGCTGTGGGCACCGCTCGACGTGCAGTACGCGGACTTCACGCTCTGGCAGCACGCCGCACTCGGAGACGAGAACGATCCGACCTCGATCCTGCGCAGTCAGATCGACTACTGGACCGCGCGGTTGGACGGCCTGCCCGACACGCTCGAGCTGCCGACGGATCGCCCCCGTCCCGCTGCACCGTCGCACCGCGGCGGCGCCCACGACTTCCACATCGACGCCCATCTGCACCAGCAGCTCCTCGTGCTCGCATCGGACACCTCGGCCAGCCTGTTCATGGTGTTGCACGCGGCACTGTCCGCGCTGCTGGGACGGCTCGCGGACTCGGACGACGTCGCGATCGGGTCGCCCATCGCCGGTCGCGGCCACCGCGCGCTCGACGGACTCGTCGGCATGTTCGTCAACACACTGGTGCTGCGGTCGACGCCCGCGCCGCACGTCCCGTTCACCGACCTCCTCCGCGAGGTACGCGATCACGACCTCGAGGCGTTCGCCCGCGCGGACGTCCCGTTCGAGCGTGTCGTCGACGCGGTGGCACCGGAACGCTCGACGTCGCGCCACCCGCTGTTCCAGGTCGTTCTCTCCTTCGAGAACCTCGCGCCGGTCCGCGTCGAGATGGCCGGACTGGATGTCGAGGTCGCCGAAATCGACTCCGGCACAGCCAAGTTCGACCTCACACTGCAGCTCTCGGAGCGCACCACGGTCGACGGTCGGCCCGACGGGGTCGATGCGCGCCTGGGCTACGCCCGCGATCTGTTCGACGACGCGACAGCCGCGACGATGGCGCAGCGACTGGTGTCCGTCATGCGATCGGTCGCGGCGGATCCCACCCGAGCGATCGGCGACATCGACCTGTCCACGTCCACCGACGCTCCTGCCGTCCTCGTGGGCGCGGCAGCCGGGCCCACCTCGTCGCTCGCCGACATCCTCGTCTCGGCCGCGCGGCGCGATCCGTCCGCCACCGCCGTCGTCACGGCGGACGGCTCCGTCACGTACGGCGAACTCGACGACGCGTCGGACCTGCTGGCGCACGCGTTGATCGCCGAGGGGGTCGGCCCGGAATCGATCGTGCCCGTGTGCCTCGAGCGCTCGATCGACTCGATCGTCGCGACCTGGGCCGTGACGAAGACCGGCGCCGCCTTCCTCCCGGTGGATCCGCGCTACCCGGCGGAGCGCATCGAGCGCATGGTCACCGACGTCGCCGCGTCCCTCGGTATCGCTGCCGCGGGAGCCGCACTGCCCGTTGCGGTCCGGTGGGTCACCGTCGATCACCGATCCGACGAGTCCTCGGCGGCACTGCCCGTACGGGTGCGCCCGGAGAACCCGGCCTACCTCATCTTCACGTCCGGATCCACGGGCACCCCCAAGGCGGTCGTGGTGCCGCACCGCGGCCTCGCCGACTTCGCCCGCGAGCAGGTGGCGACCTACCGAGTCGGACCGCGATCGCGCACACTGCATTTCGCCTCGCCGAGTTTCGACGCCTCGATCCTGGAACTGCTCATGGGATTCGCCGCGGGCGCGACCGTCGTGGTCGCCGGTACCGACGTCTACGGCGGCGACCGCCTCACCGCACTGCTGCGTGATCAGCGGGTGACCCACGCCTTCGTCACCCCTGCTGCTCTCGAGACGGTGGACCCTGCGGACCTCGACGCTCTGACCTTCGTCGGGGTCGGCGGCGACGTCTGCAGTCCCGCCCTGGTCGAACGGTGGGCGCCCGGCCGCCGCATGCTCAACCTGTACGGGCCGTCCGAGGCCACCGTCGTCGCGACCCTGACACCGCCGATGGCACCCGGCTCGCCCGTCACCATCGGCGCCCCGCGCCGCGGTGTCGACGTGCGGGTGCTCGATCGTCGTCTGCGCCCGGTGGTCCCCGGAGTTCCCGGCGAGCTCTACCTGTCCGGGCCGGCGCTGGCCCGCGGGTACCTCGGGCGCCTGCCGCTGACCTCCACCCGCTTCGTCGCCGATCCGTTCGGCACCCCGGGTGACCGTATGTACCGCACCGGCGACGTCGTCGCCGCCGTGACCACCACCGCGGGAACCGAACTGGTGTTCCGCGGCCGAGCCGACGACCAGGTCAAGGTGCGGGGTCACCGCATCGAACTCGCCGAGATCGACGCGGTGCTCCAGCGTCATCCGTCGGTCACGTTCTCCGTCACGAGCGTGCAGAACGCGGGCCGGGCCGACGCCCGCCTGGTCTCGCACCTCACGCTCGCGCCTGGCGCCGCCGGAACCGAGCCGGTGCTCGAGCACGCCCGCCGCACCCTGCCCGGGTACATGGTGCCGTCCGCGGTGGTCGTGCTCGACGAGGTGCCCCTCACCCCGTCGGGCAAGCTCGATCGCCGCGCGCTGCCGATGCCCACACCGGAGACGGCGGAGACGGCGTACCGCGAGCCCCGCACCGAGACCGAGTGGACCGTCGCCCGCGTGTTCGCGGACGTCCTGACGGTGCCCCGGGTCGGTCTGGACGACAGCTTCTTCGACGCCGGTGGCAACTCGTTGATGGCGACCCGTGTCACGAGTGCGATCGGCGCCGCGCTGAGCCGTGAGGTGGAGGTGCGCACTCTCTTCGAGGCCCCGACCGTCGAGGCGCTCGCGGCTCACCTCGACGCCGACAGCGGTGCGGCGTCGCGGATCCCGCTCGTCGCGATCCCGGCGGCGAGCCGTCCGGACCGGATTCCGCTGTCGTCGCCGCAGCAACGGCTGTGGTTCCTCAACCGCTTCGACCCGACCTCCGACGCCTACAACATCTCGTTCTCGGTGCACCTGGACGGCGTCCTCGACGCCCCCGCGATGGCACTGGCGTTGGCCGACGTGGTGGAACGGCACGAGAGCCTGCGGACCATGTTCCCCGAGAGCGATCACGGACCGCACCAGGTCGTCGCACCGGCAGCACCCGCACCGCTCACGACGACCGTCGTGGACCGCGGCGACGTCGCGGACGCGCTGACCCGGTTCGCCCGTCGCGGGTTCGATCTCACGGTCGAGACCCCGCTGCGCACCACTCTTCTGTCGATCTCCGAGACGGAGCACGTGCTCGGTCTCGTCGTACACCACATCGCCGCGGACGGGTGGTCCCTCGGACCGCTGACCCGCGACGTCATGGTCGCCTACGCTGCCCGCACCCGCGGAGCTGCCCCGCAGTGGACCCCACTTCCGGTGCAGTACAGCGACTTCACCCTGTGGCAGCGAGCCGTGCTCGGAGACGAGGCCGACCCGGAGAGCCGGGCACACCGCGACCTCTCCTTCTGGACCGACACTCTGGCCGACCTTCCGGACGAGTGCACCCTGCCCGGCGATCGCGTCCGCCCGGCGGCGCCGTCCCACCGGGCCGGCGTCCACGAGTTCGCCGTCGATCCAGCCGTGATGACCGCCCTGTCGGCCGTCGCCGAGCGCCGGGGCGGCACCACGTTCATGGCGATGCACGCCGCACTCGCGGTCACGCTCGCTCGGCTCGCCGACACCCGGGACGTGGTGATCGGCACCCCGATCGCCGGCCGACGCGATCGCGCACTGGACGAGCTGGTCGGCATGTTCGTCGGCACACTGGTCCTGCGCTCCGACGTGGCGCCGTCCGACACCTTCGCCGACGTTCTCGGCCGGGTCCGCAGCACCGATCTCGACGCGTTCGCCCACGCGGACCTGCCGTTCGAGCGTCTGGTCGACGCTCTGTCGCCGTCGCGGACGGCCGGTCGGCACCCGCTCGTGCAGGTCGTGCTGGCCTTCCAGTCCGACGGTGTCACCAGCGGCGAACTCGACGGTCTCACCGTCACCGCGTCGGAGATCGACCTGCAGCGCAGCAAGTTCGACGTCGAGCTCGCCGTCACGGAGAGCACCGACGCCGACGGCGAGCGGTCGTGGCGGTTCCGCGTCACCTACACGCGCGATCTCTACGACGAGAGCACCATCGCCGCCTTCGCGGACCGTGTCAGCGCCGTGCTCACCACGGTGGCCCGAGACCCGTCGGTGACCGTGGGCGACATCGAACTCCTGTCCCATCAGGAGTCCCGCGAGCTGACGACACGGGCCGGCGAGCGTCCCGGCGCACCGGTACTGCTGCCCGACCTGTGGGCCGCCGTCGCGCGGGAGAACGCGAACACCACTGCGCTGGTGCATGATCCGTCCCACGGCGTCGACGTCACGGCTCGGCGGTCGCGCACGTACGCCGAGCTCGATGCCGACGCCACCCGTCTCGCCCGGGTCCTGCTCGAACGCGGAGCCGGACCCGAGCGCGTCGTCGCCCTGGCGCTCACCCGGTCGGCGGAGTCCGTCGCGGCGATGCTCGCCGTGGCGATGACAGGCGCGGCCTGGGTCCCCGTCGATCCGCGCTACCCGGCGGACCGCATCGACCACATGCTCACCGACAGCGGGGCCGACCTCGGTGTCTGCACCGTGGCCGACCGCCCGGCGGCAGGACGGGACGTCGACTGGATCGTGCTCGACGACCCGGCCACCGTCGCCGACATCGCGACCCGGTCGACGGAACCCGTCACGGACCGTGACCGGACGTCCACGCTGCGTGTCGACCATCCGGCCTACGTCATCTACACCTCCGGATCGACGGGACTGCCCAAGGGCGTCGCCGTGACGCACTCGGGACTCTCCTCGTTCGCAGAGGTGCAGCGCACGACGTTCGGCATCACCGGAACATCGCGGACCCTGCACTTCGCCTCGCCGAGCTTCGACGCGTCGGTGCTCGAGATCCTGATGGCGATGGGCGCCGGCTCCACCGTCGTCGTCGCCCCGAGCGACGTCTACGGCGGCGCGGAACTGGCCGAGCTGATCGACCGCGAGTCGGTTTCGCACGCCTTCGTCACCCCGGCCGCGCTCGCGACCGTCGACGTCGCCGCCGGATCACTGCCGAGTCTCACCACCGTGGTGGTGGGCGGCGACACGTGCTCCGCGGACCTGGTGCGGCGCTGGTCGGTCGGACGTTCGCTGTACAACGGGTACGGTCCGACGGAGGCGACCATCGTCGCCGCCATCGCGGAACTGCGTGCCGACGAACCGGTCACCATCGGTACGCCCATCGCCGGAGTCCGCGCCGTGGTGCTCGACGCGCGTCTGCATCCGGTGCCGGTCGGCGTCACGGGTGAGCTGTACCTGTCGGGTGTCGGCGTCGCTCGCGGCTACCTCGACCGCGCGGGACTGACGGCGGGCCGGTTCGTGGCCGATCCGTACGGCACCGCGGGGGAGCGGATGTACCGCACCGGCGATGTCGTGCGGTGGACTGCGGACGGCCGGCTCGACTACGTCGGACGCTCGGACACCCAGGTCAAGATCCGCGGATTCCGCATCGAGCTCGGTGAGATCGACGCCGCACTGACGAGGGACCCGTCCGTCGGCTTCGCGCACACTCTGGTGCACACCGATGCCTCCGGTCGCGCCTCGCTGGCGTCCTACGTCGTCGCCGCCACCGGACACGACATCGATGTCGACGCGGTCACGGGCGGCGTCCGCTCCGTCCTGCCCGGCCACATGGTGCCGGCATCGATGACGGTTCTCGAGCGCATCCCTCTCACTCCCGTCGGCAAGCTGGACGTGCGGGCGCTTCCCGCCCCGGTCGTCGTGGCCGTCGACCGCACTCACGACGCGCCGGCCTCCGAGACCGAGCGGGCCGTCGCCGAGATCGTGGCGGCAGTGCTGGACCTCGACGTCGAGGTCGGACGCGACGACAGCTTCTTCGCACTCGGTGGCAACTCTCTGTTGGCCACACAGGTCGCGTCCCGCCTGGGTTCCACTCGCGGCGTTCGGGTTCCGGTTCGGGCACTCTTCGAGCACCCGACGGTCGCAGCCCTCGCCGCGCACGTCGACGGGCTGGCCGAGTCCGCCGGCCCCGCTCTCGAGGCACGGCCTCGACCCGACCGGATCCCGCTGTCCTCGGCGCAGCAACGCCTGTGGTTCCTCAACAGGTTCGACCGGGCGTCGGGGGCGTACAACGTGCCCTTCGCGGTGCGCCTGACGGGACCGCTCGACATCGCCGCCCTGGAGGCCGCGCTGCGCGACCTCGTCGACCGCCACGAGGTGCTCCGGACCGTGTACCCGGACTCGCCCGAGGGCCCGCACCAGGTGATCCTGCCTGCGGACGAGGTGCCGGTGGCGCTGGAGCCCGTCGTGACCGAGCCCTCCGCGGTGACGGCCGCGATCGTCACGAGCGCGGCTCGAGGGTTCGACGTGACCACGCAGGCACCGCTGCGGGTGGACCTGCTCGAGGTGACGGCCGGGGTCGAGCACGTCCTCGTCGTCACGCTGCACCACATCGCCGCGGACGGCTGGTCGCTGGCGCCGCTCGCCGCCGACCTGCTCACCGCCTACACCGCGCGGTCCACCGGCACGGCACCCGCGACGGAGCCACTGACGGTGCAGTACGCGGACTACACGCTGTGGCAGCGTGACCGGCTCGGCTCCGAGGACGACCCGTCGAGCCTCGTCTCGACGCAACTGGCGTTCTGGACGGCGGCGTTGACCGGAGCTCCCGACCGTATCGACATCCCCACCGACCGTCCGCGGCCGAGCGTGCCGTCTCACCGGGGCGGGGTGGTCACCACCACGGTGGGTGTCGACACGCACCGGCGGCTCGTCGACCTCGCGCGGCGGGAGAACGCGACGCTGTTCATGGCCGTCCACACCGCCCTCGCCGTCGTGCTCGGCCGTCTCGCCGGCCGCTTCGACACGTCCGTCGGTACCGCGGTCGCCGGCCGCGGCGACCAGGCACTGGACGCGCTGGTCGGAATGTTCGTCAACACACTGGTACTGCGCACGCGGGTCTCGCCGACCGCGTCGCTGACCGAGGCGTTGCAGCACGTGCGCGCGGTCGATCTGGACGCGTTCGCGCACCCCGACGTTCCGTTCGAACGTCTGGTGGACGTGCTGCACCCACAGCGCAGCACGAGCCATCACCCGTTGTTCCAGATCATGTTGTCGTTGCAGGACGACGTTCCGACGACTGCACGCATGGGCGAGGTGACCGTCGACGCGGCCGAGGTGGACGTCGCCGTCGCCAAGTTCGACATCCAGTTCACGGTCACCGACCGGCGCACCGACGACAGGGACCCGGCGGGGCTGACCGTCACCGCCGACTACGCGACCGATCTGTTCGACGCCGCCACCGTGAGCACCATGCTCGATCGTCTGGTGGGCGTGTTGGGCGTCCTGGCCACCGAACCCGACCGCAGCGTCGGCAGCGTCGAGATGTTGACCTCGCAGGAGCGAGCCCAACTGGTGCCCGTGCACGGCGGCGAGACCGATCCCGATCCGTCGCTGACCCTGTCCGAGGTGTTCGAGCAGACCGCACGCCGGGTTCCCGGCCGCATCGCGGCGGAGTACCTCGGCGCCCACATCACCTACGGCGAGCTCGACCGACGTTCGACCACGCTGGCCCGAGCTCTCGTCCGGCGCGGTGTCGGACCGGAATCACTGGTGGCCCTGGGCTTCACGCGATCCTTCGACTCCCTCGTCGCTGTCCTGGCCGTCGCGAAGGCCGGCGGCGCCTTCGTCCCGGTCGACCCGCACTACCCGGCCGACCGCGTCCGTCACATGCTGACGGACTCGGCGACCACGTGGGGACTGACGACCGCAGAGCACCTGGCGGCCGTGGACGGAGTCTCGTCGACACGGTGGCTCGTGCTCGACGACGCGGACACCCTGGCCGAGCTGGCTCGTACGTCCGACGAACCCCTCACACCCGCAGAGCTTCTCGTACCCATCGCTCTCGTGCACCCCGCGTACGTCATCTACACCTCGGGGTCGACCGGGACACCGAAGGGCGTCGTCGTCACCCACGCCGGCCTGTCGAACTTCGCCGGCGAGCTGCGCGATCGATTCGAGGTCGACGAGACGGCGCGCGTGCTGCACTTCGCGACACCGAGTTTCGACGCCGCCGTCATGGATCAGCTGTTCGCGTACGGATCCGGCGCGACACTCGTCGTGTCACCGCCCGGGGTCTACGGCGGCCGCGAACTGGGCGACCTGTTGGGATCGGAACGCATCACGCACGCCTTCATCACGACCGCGGCGTTGTCGACCGCGGACCCGGCGAGCGCGACGTCGTTGCGACACATTCTCGTCGGCGGCGAGGCGTGCCCACCGGAACTGGTGGAGCGCTGGGCTCCGGGACGCTCGCTGTACAACGTGTACGGGCCGACGGAGACGACCATCGTCACGACGATGAGTGCGCCGATGGTGCCCAAGGGTCCGGTCACGATCGGTGGACCGATCCGCGGTGTCGCGGCGCAGGTGCTCGACCGCCAGCTGCAACCGGTGCCGTTCGGCGTCGTCGGCGAGCTGTACCTTGCCGGACCGGAACTCGCTCGCGGCTACCTCGGGCGCACGGCGTTGACGTCGTCGCGGTTCGTCGCCGATCCGCACGGCAAGCCGGGTGAGCGCCTCTACCGCACCGGTGACCTGGTGCGCTGGCGCGAGTCCGCCGACGGCGACCCGACCCTGTCCTACGTGGGCCGGACCGATCATCAGGTCAAGATCCGCGGGTTCCGCATCGAGCTGGGTGAGATCGACGCCGCGTTCGACGTGCACGACGGCGTGGACTTCGCGACCACGATGGGCCACGTCCTGCCCTCGGGGGACACCGTGCTGGTGTCCTATGTCCTGCCGCACCGGGAGTCGTCGGTCGACACGGCGTCGTTGCGTCGCCATCTGCAGGAGCGACTGCCCGGCTACATGGTGCCGCAGTCGATCATGCTGCTGGACGAGCTGCCGCTGACCTCCGTCGGCAAACTCGATCGGCGAGCGCTGCCCGCTCCGGAGTTCGCCGTCACCGGCGAGCATCGCGATCCGGGCACCGCGACCGAGCGCGCCGTCTGCGCTGTCTACGAGGAGATCCTGGGGGTGGCCGGAGTCGGACTCGACGACAGCTTCTTCGAACTCGGCGGCACGTCGCTGGTGGGGACGCGCGTGGTCGCTCGACTCGAAGAGACCCTCGGCACGACGGTTCCGATGCAATGGTTGTTCACCGACTCCACGCCGGCAGCTCTCGCCGCGCGCATCGACGACACCGCGCATCTGTCGGCGGACGAGGTCGCGGCGACGGCCACGGCGTCACTGGACATGCTGCTGCCGCTGCGCCCGCAGGGTTCCGCGTCACCGGTGTTCTGCATTCATCCGGCGTTCGGACTGTCCTGGAGTTACAGCGGTCTGCTCGCCCACCTCGACTCGAATCAGCCGGTGTACGGCCTGCAGTCACCCGTCGTCTCGGGACGCACCGAGGAGTTCGACACGGTCGAGGAGCTGGCCCGGTACTACGTTCGCGAGATCCGGTCGATCCAGCCGCACGGTCCGTACCACCTGCTGGGCTGGTCGCTCGGAGGCCTCATCGCCCACGCGATGACCGTCGAGCTGCAGCGGGTGGGGGAGAGCGTCGCGACGCTGACCATGCTCGACAGCTACGTGCTCGCCGACGAGTACCTCGAGTCGACACCGTCGGTGAGGGATCTCATCGAGGAGTTCACCGGCCACGAGTTGCCGGCAGGCGTGGAACCGACGGTCGCGGAGGCGGCGGCCGCGCTGCGGTCCGAGGGTGGTCCGATGGCGGCGATGACCGTCGGCACCCTCGAGCGGCTGTACGCGGGCTACGTGAACGGGACCTCGCTGGCGCACGGGTACTCACCGGGCGTCGTGGACTGCGACGTGCTGTTCTTCACGGCGACCGAGGACGAGGTGAATCGGAACGACGTACGGCGGACCGCCTCGGCCTGGCGTCGACACGTCCGCGGTGCCATCCACGATCACGCGGTGCCGGTCGCACACTCCGCGATGACCGATCCGCAGGCACTCGCGATCATCGGACCGATCGTCGCGCAGCACCTGCGCTGATCTCGGACGGACCCGAGACACACCGAGGGCCCCGGAGCAGATGCTCCGGGGCCCTCGGTGACGACAGGGGAGAGGCGGTCAGACTCCGGCGCCGCGACGCTTCGCCTTGAGCAGATCCATCCGCTCCTTGAGCAGTTCCTCGAGCTCCTCCACCGAACGCCGCTCGAGCAGCATGTCCCAGTGGGTGCGCGGGGGCTTGACCTTCTTGGCCTCGGGCGCGGTGCCCTCGATCAGACTGCCCTCGAGACCGTTGCGGCAGAGCCAGGTGCCGGGCAGCTCGGCGTCGTCGGCGAAGGGAACGTCGAACTCCTCGCCGTTGTCCGTCCGGTATCGAGCCATGCGCCGGGGCGCGAGGTCGTGGTCGCGATCGGTCTCGTAGCTCACCGCTCCGAGTCGACTACCTCGTAGAACGCGATCTGCCATGGTGGAGTCCTCTCTCGATCGTGGTACGCATGTCGCGTCCGTCGAATTCAACGCGCGTGGTGCGCGGAACGTTCCCGCACGCGAACACCCCATTCTAACCGGTGATGCGGCAGGGTCCGCGCACGTCGGTATCGTCGGGTCGATGCGGGGTGAATCCGGGACGGTGGGCGGTGGGATCGGTCGGTCCCGTGCACGGCGCCCGAGCACGTGTCTGTGGTGCGGTCGGCCGGTGATCGAGGGCGCTGCGGGTCGGCGCCGACGGTACTGCCGTCAGTCCTGCCGTCAGCGCGCCTACGAACAGCGGACGTCGCTGAAGGACACCGTCGTCGCGGACGACGCCGTGGTGCTCACGGAGGCCGAGGCCGGTGCCGCCGCCGATCGCGCGTTCGGAGTCCGGTGCGCCGCCGAGGACGTGGCCACGGCCGTCGCGGAGGGCGCCGACGCGGCCGAACTCGCCGAGCTCTGCGACCGGTTGGTCACCCTGGCCAAGGACGCGGAACGACTGCGCTGATCCTGATCAGACACCCAGGTCGCTCGGGTGGTAGCCCTGCGGATACCCGGGGTACGTCCGGTTGCGCGGATCCTGCGCCGACCGCGATGCCGTCCGCTTGGGCAGCAGACGCTCCACGCGGCCTCGGGCCTGCAGCGCCGACTCGAGCGCCGGGCGCACGGCGGGGACCGGGTCGCCGAACCCGAAGGCGCGGGTCATGTCCTGATCGATCATCGACAGCACGGCGCCGCGCACCGCGGAGCGGACCGGGCGCGGGTACCACGACGCCAGCAGGTCGCGGGTGTACTCGCCGATGGCCCTGTTGTCGTCGGAGTAGACGAACCGCTCGCGCTCGTACCGCACCTTGAAGGCGTGGAAGTCGGCTGTCGACGCGGGAATGTCCCGGATGCCCATCCGGATCCCGACCTCGCGGTAGAACGCGACGCTTGCGATCCGTTCGTGCGGATGCAGGCGCCGCCACCCGTAACGGTCGATCCAGTCCAGCGGATCGAACGCGAAGGTGGAGAGCACGTACAGCATGTCGTCGTTCGAGATGTCGTAGCGCGCGTGCATGCGGTTGACCGCGCGGAGCGACGCGCGCCCGCGCTCGGAGTCGTACCCGTGTTCCACGAGTTCCGACATCAGCAGCGCGGTGTCGTCGTACCGCTTCTGGGGGCGGTGCTCGAACTCACCTGTCTTGCGGAGCAACGCCGAGATGGTGGGCACGCAATAGGTGCGGAACAACGCGAACTCCAACGCGCGCTGATAGTCCCAGGGGAACTCGCAGCCCGCCGTGATCTTGAGGACGGTGGCCGCGTCCGCCACCGGATCCAGCTCGTCGATCACCCGCACCCACCCGAACCGCCCGAAGCGCGGTCGGGGGAGGGTGGTCATCGCCCGTAGACCTTGGTCAGCAACAGTCGTGCGACCGCGACGTCGCGTCGCTTGCGCGTCATCGTCACCAGGCCCAGCGGGGCGGCGAAGCGCTGCTTCGTCACCGACTTCACCCGGGAGAACTCCCGCAACCCGTCGGCGCCGTGGATCCGTCCGAAGCCCGAGTCGCCGACTCCGCCGAACGGCAGTGCGCCCACCGCCGCGAAACCCAACACGGAGTTGACGGTCACCACGCCGACGCGCAGCCGGTCCGCCGCCCGCTCGGCCGCAGCCTTCGACGCGGTGAAGACCGATGCACCCAGCCCGTACTTCGACGCGTTGGCACGCTCGATGCCCTCGTCGAGATCGCGGACGCGGTTGACCACCACGGTCGGACCGAAGGTCTCCTCGGCGACGGCCGAGCTGTCCTCCGGCACGTCGAGCAGCACGATCGGATCGACGTACGGCGCCCGGACGGATTCGAGTCCGCCGACGACGGCGCGACCACCGCGAGCCAGGGCGTCCTCGACCTGGTCCCGCACGATGTCGACCTGCTTCGGCAACGTCATGCGTCCGTACTGCGCATCGTCCGCGTCGCCGACCCGGAGGCCGCGTACGCGGGAGGTCAGGATGTCGACGAAACGATCGGCGACCTCCTCGACCACGTAGATGCGCTCGACGCCCGCGCAGGTCTGGCCCGCATTGCCCATGGCGCCGAAGGCGGCGAAGGTCGCCGCGGCCTCGAGGTCGGCAGTGGCGTCGACGAGGAGTGCGTCCTTGCCGCCGCCCTCGACCACGATCGGCGTCAGCGTCTCCGCGCACACCGCCATGACCTTCTTCGCCGTCGCGGTGGACCCGGTGAACGCGAGCTTGTCCACTCCCGAGCGGCACAGCGACTCGCCGACCCGACCGTCACCGGTGACGGTCTGCAGCACCTGGTGCGGCGCCGCCAGCGACGCCCAGGCGTCGGCCAGCCAGGTACCGGTGCGGGGAGTGAGCTCGCTGGGCTTGAAGACGACGGCGTTGCCGGCGGCCATCGAGTACGCGACCGACCCCATCGGCGTGTAGACCGGATAGTTCCACGGGCCGATCACGCCGACGACACCCATCGGTTGATACCGCACGGAGGCAGCGTGATTGATGCTCACCAGACCCGGGAAGACGGACCGCTCCCGCAGGACACGGCGGGCGTTCTTCGCGGCCCACGTGAGATGTTCCACCGCCAGCATGACCTCGAGCAGGGCGTCGTCCTTCGGCTTACCCGTCTCGTCGCGCACGGTGTCGACGAGCGACGCCGACGTCCGGGCGATCGTGGATCGGAACTCGAGCAGCCACCCCTTGCGATCCGTGAAATCGAGAGCGCCCCACCACAGTGCCGCGTCACGCGCGCGGGCGACGGCCGCGTGCACCTCTCCGTCGGACGGCGTCGGTGCCGCGGTGCGTTCCGGAGAGTGCTGGACGGTCATGTGTGTACCCCTCAGTCAGCCGAATGATCCACTGTGATCGGTGACACTATGGCTGATCGCCGTCCACGACAATGACCGAGCCGACCGTGGTCGGTGACCCGAACCGACCGTCAGGCGATGTCGCACCCGGCGATGGGGACGTCGGCGAACCGATCCATCAGATACGCCGCGGCCGCACCGCCGTAGCCGTCGATGATCTGCGGACCGAAGTGGTTGGGCAGCACCGCACCCGGCAGGATCGGCGGTAGCGGGTTCGACCGGAACGTCACCGACGCACCCTGACCGCACCACTCGTCCGCCAGGGTCCGCGCCTGTCCGTACGGCACCGTGTCGTCGTTGACGCCGCTGGTGATCAACACCGGGGCCGACGGCCGCAGGGTGCCGGTGCGCAGCTTGTCGAAGATGGGGCCTGCCTCCGGAACGGACCGCAGGTTCTCGGACATCGACAGCCCGTCCTTCGTCAGCGTCTCGGTGCGCAGGAACGGATACGTCAGGATCGTGTCGGCGATGCACTGGGTCGACAGGTCGTTCAGCACTGTCTTGCCGTGATCGGAGACGCGCTCCTCGACGCGGGCCCGCAACGACGGGTTTCGCTCGAGGACTCCGTTCAGTGCGTACCCGATAACTCCGCCGATGAGAGTGCCGTCCACCGTGTTCAGCACGTCGAGCAGGTCGGCCGTCGGTGCGCCCGCCCACGTGCCCTTGATGTTCAGTTCCGGTGCGTAACTCGCCGCCGACTCGGCCGCGGCGGCGGTGGCGCCGCCGCCCTGCGAATAGCCCCAGAGACCGATGGGGGAGTCGGGGTCGCCCGCCAGCGCGTTCGCCGCTCGCGCACCGTCGAGCACCGCGTGCGCCTCCTCCGGCCGGTTGACGTAGGTGTGCAACCCCGGCGTGCCGAGACCGATGTAGTCGGTCACGAAGACGCGCGCGCCCATCGACCCCCAAAGCGTCGACGACACGAGTTCCTGGTTCGCCGAGAGGGACAGCGGGTCCGTCGTCAGATTCAGCCCGAGCGGGAACGCCCGCGACGGCGCGCACTGGTCGCCCTGCCCCACCGTTCCCGGAGCGACCACGACGGTGGGTCTGGGGCCGGCGCCGCGCCAGGGAACGGCCGAGTCGATGAACGTTCCGGTCACCGCGACGGGCTCGTCGTTCTCGGTCCGCGAGGTGTACATGACGCGCTGCGCGGTGGCGGGGTAGCGACCGTCCACTCCCGGTGCAGCGAGAAAGAGCGACATCGGCTCGGTGCGGAGCACCGTGCCCGGCGCACCCGCGACGTCCGTCGGTGGGGAGTAGAAGTCGTCACCGGGGGCTGCGTCGGCGAGTGCGGGTGCGACACCGATCAACGCCACGAGCACCGCTCCCACGATCAGACTGCGTGACAGTGTCATCGACTTCCTTCCCGCTGCGCGGACCCCCCGGCAGGCGCCCTGAAGTTAGACAGTTCCGGCACCAGGTGTCAAGGTCACGAGGTGAAGCCCGTCACTCCGGCGGCACGGTCATCGACGCCGGGAGCCACCGCAGGAGGAAGGCGCGGAGGTCGTCGTCGTCCGCGATGGACGGATCGTCGAAGAGCACGACGGACAGTCCGAGACGAGTGGTGATGAGGACGATGTCGTCCAACACCTCCGCGACCCGGGGGTCGAGTGCGGTCAGCGGGGACAGTAGATCTCGCACGACGGGAATGGCGTGCTGGACGACATCGGGATGCAGCACCGGGTTGATGCCGTCCAACCGCAGCAGCGCTCCCATCGCGGGAATGTCGCGCACCGCCCGCCGACCACCGATCACCATCTCCACGACGTAGTCGCGCACGGTCTCCGGGCCGTCGAGGCGCGACCGGATCTCGGTCATGACCTCGACCGCCAAATGCTCCATCGTGCGGGTCACCAACACCTCGCGCGTGCCGAAGATGGAGTACACGGTCTGTCGGGAGACCCCGGCAGCGGCGGACACACCCGCGATGGTGACGCCGTCGAAACCGTGCTCCGCGATCACCTCGAGGGTGGCCTCCATGATCTTGCCGCGCGATCGCATGGGACCAGTGTGCGGGATCCTCACGTCAGCTGCGGTCGCGCCGAGCCAGCTCGAGCTCGAACCCGGCCGGCATGAGGGTCAGGCGTTCCTCGATGGCGAGCTCGTAGCCCGGATCGGGAGCGACGTCGAAGGTCTGGAGGATCGTGCCCAGCACCAGCAGCGACTCGTGGAGAGCGAACTGGCGCCCGATGCAGGCACGCTCGCCCGTGCCGAACGGCTTGTAGGCGTGCGGCGGCCTGGCCCGCACGTTCGCCGACAGGAAGCGGTCCGGGTCGAACACCTCGGGATCCGGCCCCCAGACGGGATCGCGATGCAGACCGGGGATCAGCACCAGGGCCCAGTCGCCCGCGGCCATGGGACGCCCGCCGACCGTCGTGTCGTGGCGTGCCTCGCGCGCGTAACCAGGGGCCGTCGGCCACAGGCGCAGTCCCTCGTCGAGAACCCGTCGGACGAAGCGCAACTTCGCCACCTGCTCGAAGGACGGCGTGTCCGCACCCCACACCTCGTCCACCTCCGCACGCGCCCGAGCCCACATCTCGGGATGCCTCGACAGGTAGTACAGGGCGAACGACAGTGAGCCGGAGGTCGTCTCGTGTCCGGCGATGAGGAAGGTGACGATCTGATGCCGGATGTTCACCTCGTCCAGCGCGTTGGGATCACCGTCGCGTGCCGCCTGGAGCATGATGTCCAGCAGATCGCCGTCGCCGCTCGTCTCACCGTCCCGGCGGGCCCGCACGATGTCGTCGAGCAACTCGGCCATGAAGGCCTTGTCGGCATCGTTCCGCCGTTCGCGACGCCGGAACACCAGGTCGCCGACGACGGGGAGCGGCAGCAGTGCGCGGCGCTGGTTGTGCTGCAGGGTCCGCACCATGGCCCGGACGAACGGGTGCGTCTCGGCGCGGGTGAACGAGTCGAAGCTGTAGCTGAACCCGGTGCGGCCGATGGTCTCGAGCGTCAACTTGGTCATGTCCGAGGAGACGTCGACCCGATCACGGGACGACCAGTGCGACACCAGCTGTCCGGCGACGTCCACCATGATGTCGTGGTAGCTCCGCATGGCCGACTGCGTGAACGCCGGCCGGAGGAGATCGTGGGCCTTGCGCCAGTTCGGTTCGTGCGAGTACGCCGTGAACAGTCCGTCCCCGCCGATCGAGCGAAGTCCGGCGACCGCGGGTGCCACGTGCTTGACGAACCGCGACTCGTCGCTGAGTTCCTCCACGAGATCGGCGCCCGACACGATCACGAACCGGCGCCCCAGGACCACCCGCTCGAAGATGGGGCCCAGCTGCGCGGCCAGCGCCACCGAGTCCTGCACCGGGGTGCTCGCGTGTACGCCCAGCACGTCGCCCAGCACCGGGAGTCGTCGAGGGGGATGGGGAAGCGGAGAAGTGGACGAGATCGTGGTGACCACGGTCGGACCCTTTCGCGTGGGTGGCCGGCGTACTGAACCGGGATACAACAGCGGACGGTACCCCCTACTGAACGCGTGTCAAGTATCACGAGGAGTCCCGTAACATGGCGCAGGTCATGACCACTCCCCGCAAACGCCTGTCACCCGATCAGCGTCGGCACCAGCTGCTCGAGATCGGGTCACGACTGTTCGCGGAACGGCCTTACGACGAGGTGTGGATCGAGGAGGTCGCCGACCTGGCCGGCGTCTCGCGTGGGCTGATGTATCACTACTTTCCGTCCAAGAGGGATTTCTTCGCCGACATCATCCGGCTCGAATCCGCTCGGATGGTCGAGATCACGGCTCCCGACACCACGCTGCCCGTCGAGCACCAGGTGTCCGCCGGACTGCGCGCCTACATCCGCTACTCCACCGATCACGCTCACGGACTACGGGCCATCAATCGAGGAACGATGTCGGGCGACGTCGGTATCCAGGCGATCCTCACGGCCGAGTTCGAGACGCAGCAGCAACGGATCCTGGCGGCTCTGGGACCCGACGACGGCGCGGACGAGGTGACGCGGGTGGCCGTGGCCGGGTGGGTGTCGTTCGTTCGCGCCGTGTGCGTGGACTGGGTGGACCGGCAGTCGATCTCGGCCGACGAGGTGCATGATCTCTGCATGCGCGCACTGCACGGACTGCTGCGCCGTTCCTGAGAGGAGGACGCGTGACCGACACCGGTGCGGACTCGCGACACCTCGACGATCTGCGTCGTCTCCGTCGAGTACGGGATCGAATGGACCGCGAGTACGCCACGCCACTGAACCTCGAGACCCTGGCGCGCGACGCGCACGTGTCCGCGGGGCACCTGAGCCGGCAGTTCCGCGCCGCGTACGGAGAGTCGCCCTACGCGTACCTGATGACGCGGCGCATCGAACGAGCCATGGCGCTGCTCCGGGGGTCGGAGAGGTCGGTGACGGAGATCTGCTTCACCGTGGGGTGCTCCTCACTGGGCACCTTCAGTACCCGTTTCTCCGAACTGACCGGACTGTCCCCGTCCGCGTATCGGCAGCAGAACCAGTCCACGGAGGTCGGCGCGCCGTCGTGTGTCGAGAAGGTGGTCACCCGACCGATCAGGAATCGAGAAGCGGACCGCGTAAGGCGAACCTAGTGTCGTCGCCATGACACTCACCATCGCCTCCAGCTTCCTCCCGCAGGACGATCCGGAGGCCGCGGATGCCGACATCGTGCAGGAACCGACCGACCAGCCCTACGGGATCCGGGACTGCGCGGTGCGTGATCCCGCGGGCAACCTGATCCGCATCCAGCAGCGTCAGCGGTAGTCGCTCAGATCGAGGTTCGCGTCGTCCGAGCCGCCGAACCTGCCGGCCAGCGCTCGCACCGGCGCCGAACCGGCCAGTCGCACAGCAGAGTTGAAGACCGCGAGCCCCACTGCCGTCTTCGGGTGCGCCAGCCTCGGCGTTCCCGGCGGCAGCGACTGCACCGTGTCGACGAAGGGACGCATCCGAGCGTCCCATGCCGTGAACGCGGCCCGGTGATCATCGGTGCGGGCGAGTTCGGCGGCCAGTACGTAGGCACCGGTGATCGCCAGTGTCGTGCCCATCCCACTCACCGGAGTCGCGCACCAGGCCGCGTCGCCCACCAACGCGACCCGGCCCGACGACCACCGTGGGGCGCGCACCTGAGCGAGACGGTCGACGTACAGCTCCGAGGCGGAATCGAGCGACTCCAGGATGCGGGGAGTCTCCCAGCCGGCGCCGGCGAACGTCGCCCGAAGGGCGGCGACGACCTCCGACTGCCCTGCCCGCTCGAGGCCGGTCGGCCCCGACAACCAGGACAGGCTGAAGCGCGTGGTGCCCTGGTTGTCCGGGCGCAAGCCGGCCACACGTCCGCCGGTCGCGTTGTACCAGCGCCACCATGCATCGTCGTCCGAGGTGCGGGGGAGCACCCCGTAGGCGGTGTACAGCCCGAGATCTCGCGTGACGGCCTCGCCGGGAAAGACGATCTCCCGGCTCCCGGACCGCACTCCGTCGGCGAACACCACGAGGTCGTAGCGCTCGGGAGCGCCGTGCTCGAACGTCACGTCGACACCGTGGGCGTCCTGATCGCAGCCCACGACCCGGTCGCCGTAGCGGTACTCGACGTCCGGTCCCGACGCGTCGACGAGGATGCGCGCGAGTTCGCCGCGGAGGATCTCCAGCTCGGCCGTCGCGCCTCCGCTGTCCGCCGTACCGGCCGGGAACGACGCGATCGTCGCACCCCGTCGATCGACGAACCGGGTGCCCTGTTCCGTCGTGGTCGCGGCGAAGAGAGCGTCCTCCAGACCCATGCGGCGCACGACCTCGCGGCCGGGACCACGAATGTCGATGTTCTGCCCGCCGAGCCGAGGCGACGGCGCGCGCTCGACGACCGTCACGGCACGACCCGACCTCGCGAGCCAGTACGCGAGGGTCGGGCCGGCGATGCTGGCCCCGGTGATCAGTACACGTCGTTCCACAGTCACGATCTTCGCCTTCCGTGCTCACGACCTGTGCGGTACAGGAAGGACTTCGTCGACCGACGGTACGTCGGTCGACGTGCGACGCTCAGGCAGGGTTCCAGGTGAAACCGAATTGTGCCGATAATCGACATTATGTCAACTATCGTGAATCTCCCAACCCCTACCGCGCCAGGTACCTCGCCAGGTGCAGTCCACCCGAGAACGTCCGCGTCTCCACCAACTCCAGACCCGCCCACTCGTCGAGCGCCGTGAAGAACGGCGTACCGGCGCCCACCAGAACCGGGTGCGTCATGATCACGTACTCGTCGATCAGCCCGGCCCGCATCGCCGCCGCGGCCAGTGTGGCGCCGCCGATGTCCATCGGCCCACCGTCGCCGGCCTTCAGTCGGACGATCTCCGCCACGGCGTCACCTGTGACGAGCCGCGCGTTGCCCTCCACCGCGTCCAGGGTGGACGAGAACACCACCTTGGGCATGTCGCGCCACCGACGGGCGTACGCGACGTGTGCGGGCGTCGCCCCTGGCTGCCGATCGGCCGTCGGCCAGTACGCGTTCATCGCCTCCCACAGCCTCCGCCCGTAGAGCGTGAGTCCCGTCGAGTCGACGCGGTCGGACCACCACTGGAACGCCTCGTCGCTCGGCACGCTCCAGCCGAGGTCGCCGTCGGGCGCCGCGACGTAACCGTCCACACTCGCGTTCATCGCGAATCTCAGTGTCCGCATGACGTTTCCCCGTCAGCGGCGCACATCGAACACCTGCTTCTGGACACCGTTGCCGTAGACCTCGTGCTCGACGAGCGTCAGCACCGTGGTGTCCTTGTCCGTGTCGCTGAACAGGCGCAGTCCGGCGCCGAGCAGCAACGGGAACACCAGCAGGTGGTATCTGTCGACCAGCCCCGCGTCGGCCAACGCACGTCCCAGCGTCGCGCTCCCGTGCACGAGGATCGGTCCGCCCTCGGTCTCCTTCAGCGCGGCGACGTCGTCGAGTGATCGAAGAACCGTTGCAGGCCAACGCGAATCATCATCGTCGAGCGTCGTCGAGACCACGTACCGCGGCATGGCGTTGTATCCGGCGAAGTCCTCCATCGTGGGCCACACGGGCGCGAACGCCTCGTAGGATCGGCGACCGAGCAGCAGTGCGGCGGCCTCCCCCTGCTCCCGCCCCTTGATCTCGTACGCGGCCTCGTCGAACTCGACGTCCGTGAAGGTCCAGCCCGCGTTGCGGTATCCGGCCTCTCCACCAGGCGCCTCCATCACGCCGTCGAGCGAGACGAACGCGGTGACGATCAACGTGCGCATGTGCACTCCTTCGTTCCCGGTGGGCGCTGGTCGGCCCACGAACACTCTGACCGACGCGCACCCCGAAAGTCATCGGTTGCGCCACACCCCGGATCGCCTGTAATACTTACCCTTATGGCTAACCATACGGCAGAACTCGACGCCGTGCTCACCGCCCTCGGAGATCCGACGCGGCGAGCAGTCGTCCGGCGTCTCGGTGCCGGTCCGGCAAGCGTCGGTGAACTGGCGGCGCCGTTCCCGATCGCGCTTCCCACCTTCCTCAAACACGTCCGCAGTCTCGAGTCGAGCGGGCTCATTCGCACGGCCAAAGTAGGACGCGTCCGGACGTGCACTCTGCACAGGGAACGACTCGACCTCGTCCAGGACTGGCTCGACGATCAACGACACCTCTGGGAGAGCCGCACGGATCGGCTCGAACAACTCGTCACCTCCCCGACTCCGACGGAAGAAGACTCATGACCGCGCTCCCGATCGATCCTGCCCTCGACCTCGTACTCGATCGCGTCATCGCGGCTCCTCGTCACCGCATCTGGGAGGCATGGACGAACTCGTCGTTGCTGTCACAGTGGTGGACACCGGCACCCACCGTCACTCGGGTGGACCACCTGGAGGTGCGACCGGGCGGGGCGTTCGTCACCGAGATGAGCGACGACGGAACGACATTCGTGCCCCACACCGACGCCGTGTTCCTCGTCGTCGAGCCCGACACCCGGCTGGTGTTCACCAACACTCTCGACAGCGGGTGGCGCCCCGCGTCGCCGCAGCCGGTCGCGATGTCAGCGGAGATCACGCTGACCGACCACCCGCGCGGCACTGCTTACCGGGCCGTCGTCCGTCACGGAGATCCGACGACACGCGATCGTCACGCGAGCCTCGGGTTCGCGGAAGGGTGGGGCTCGGTCACCGCAGCACTCGCCCGGCTGGTCGAGTAGTCGGGCGGCTGTAGCGTGTCGGGCGTGAACTCCTCTCGTACCCTCGGTGTCCTGCTGGCCTCGTCCGCGTCGCTCGTCCTGGTGCTGTCCGGATGCAGCTCCGACAACGACACGCCATCTGCCGCCACCTCCTCCAGCGCCGCATCCTCGTCCGCGGGGTCGTCGTCGACCGCAGCTGCCGAGTCGTGCCCCACCGCGGCGCCCGAGTCCGGTGCCGCGGCCGAGTGGGACCTCGACGGTGACACGGGCAGCATCGCGGTGACCGGGTCCACCGACGATGCCGCTCCCCTGGTCACCGTCGAGGCACCCTTCAGCGTCGCGGAGACGCAGGTGCAGACATTGCAGGCCGGCGACGGCCCCGTCGTCGCGGCGGACGCCACCGTCTCCGTCTGCTACATGGGCGTCAACGGACGCGACGGATCCACCTTCGACAGCAGCTACGAGCGCGGCGCCCCGGTCGAATTCCCCCTCGACGGTGTCGTGGCCGGTTTCCAGAAGGCCATCGCCGGCCAGACCGTGGGATCGACGATCGGCGTCGCGGTGACCTCCGCGGACGGTTACCCCAACGGTCAGCCGCGCGCGGGCATCCAGCAGGGCGATTCTCTGATCTTCGCGATCAAGGTTCTCGGCGTCAGCTGAGCAGCATGACGAGGGACGTGCCGGTCGACCGCGGACCGCTGTTCGACGGTGTCCGCATCGGCCGGCCGGCGACCGGTGCGTTGATCGACGCGGGGTATCGCACGGTGCACGACCTCCCGGCGAACCTCGCGACTTTGTCCGCGCTACACGGAGTGGGGCCGTCCGCGATCAGGCGGTTGGCCGAGGCACGCGACGATCGGCGATGAGGGGAACCTCGCCAGAATCGACGCGGCACTGCGGCACCGCAGGCGGAGACTCCGCACAACGATGCGCGAGAGGAGATCTGGGCGGTTCTGGGCGAGATCCTCGTCGCGAACGTGTCGGCCCGCGAGCTGGCGTCGTCGCTGCGTGAAATCGACGAGCTCTGCGACCGAGTGGAGTCGTCGTGGACGGTGATCGATGCTCCCGATCTCGTCGCCGACCTCTGGACTGTGCGGGCGTACCTACGCCACTGCGCACCCTGGCTCGACGACGATGACAGGGCGGCGGTCCGCACGAACGTCGGGTCCCCCTGGACCACAGCAGATCTCCCGGTCCTCGATGTCGCTCGTCGCCGCCTCGGCGATCCACGGGCGACGGCGATGCGCGCGCGCCGCGCTCGTGCCACGCTCGGTGCGCACCACCGGCGTGGGCGTCCGGCACGCCGACGTCGACGACCTGGCGGCGGTGCTGGACGAGCGGGCCGCGACGAGTGAGGGTGTGGCCTGCGTCATCGGGATGCCGTCTCTACCGGGCACCGCGAGGATCCGATCGTCGAGCGCACGATCGGCGAAGGGCCTCGGGTTCGATCTCGTCGACCGGTCGAGTGCGGACAGCGTCGTCGATCGCTACGTGGCGATGACCCGCGCGACCCAGCAGCTCGTCGTACTCCGTTGATCAGCTGTCGAGGGTGATCACCACACGCACGCCACCCTTGTCGGCGACCACCGCCTGTGCGCTCCCCCGATGCTGATGGCCCGCGATGTCGACGGTCACCGGGGCGGGGTCGGGATGGAAGTTGCGCCACCAGGCTTTCTGGCTCGGTGCCGCGACCATCACGGTGACCCTGTCGCCCGATCGCCGGTAGGAGACGGGCAGCGAGATGGTCCGGCCCGACCGTCGGCCGGTGTAGGTGATGGTGGCCAGGCCACGCCCGAGAACGGCGGACAGCACAGGCAGTCGCATCAGCGGTCGAACGACCTGGTTCGCGGCGTTGGCGACGGTCTGGAACGCGGTCATCTTCGTACCCCCTGCGAGCGATGGATGTCGCCTCGCATCATGCCCCCGCGGGGGCCGGACGACACGCCGTTCGACCCGTGTTCGCGCCCCGTTTCCTGACTCATTCCAGAAAAGTCGTGCATACTGTTCGACGTGAGCCCATCGTCGAACTACCCGGAGATGCTGCGTGGTGCCGCGCTCCGAGTCACCCGCCCCCGTCTGGCGGTGCTCGACGCGGTGCACGAACATCCGCACGCCGACACCGACACCGTCTACGGAGCCGTTCGGGCCACCCTGCCCGAAGTCTCCCGCCAGGCCGTGTACGACGTGCTCCACGCTCTCACCACCGCGGGACTGGTACGGCGCATCCAGCCGTCCGGCTCGGTCTCGCGGTACGAGAGCAGAATCGGCGACAATCACCACCATGTCGTGTGCCGCGCGTGCGGCACCATCGCCGACGTGGAATGCGCCGTCGGCGAGGCTCCGTGCCTCACTCCGTCGGAGGCCCATGGTTTCGTCGTCGACGAGGCAGAGGTCATCTACTGGGGCCTGTGCGAGAACTGCTCCACCAGCGTCAGCCCCTGATCTCGAGGCGCGAAGGCGCCGCGAAATCAGTTCATTCATCTTCTCTTGGAGGGAAACTCGTGTCCGAGGACCACACAACACGCGAAAAAGAGATGAACCAGGACCAGCCGCAGGACGCGTCCGGCGGCTGCCCTGTCATGCACGACAAGATGCCGATGCCGGTCGAGGGTGGCACCAACCACGAGTGGTGGCCCAAGGCACTGAACCTCAAGATCCTGAAGAAGAACCCCGCCGTCGGCGATCCGATGGGCGCCGACTACGACTACGCGGCCGAGTTCAACTCGCTCGATCTCGCCGAGGTCAAGCGCGACATCGAAGCGGTCATGACGAACTCGCAGCCGTGGTGGCCCGCGGACTTCGGCCACTACGGCCCCTTCTTCATCCGTATGGCGTGGCACGCAGCCGGCACGTACCGCAAGCAGGACGGACGCGGCGGAGCCGGAGCCGGCATGCAGCGCTTCGCACCGCTGAACAGCTGGCCGGACAACGCGAGCCTGGACAAGGCCCGTCGCCTGATCTGGCCCGTGAAGCAGAAGTACGGCCGCAAGCTCTCCTGGGCCGACCTCATCGTCCTGACAGGCAACGTCGCCATCGAGTCCATGGGACTGCCCACCTACGGCTACGCCGGCGGTCGCGTCGACGCCTGGGAGCCGGACGAGGACGTCTACTGGGGCCCCGAGCAGACCTGGCTGGGCGACGAGCGCTACGACGGTGATCGTACGAGCCTCGAGAACCCGCTGGCAGCCGTGCAGATGGGCCTGATCTACGTCAATCCCGAAGGCCCGAACGGCAACCCGGATCCCGTGCAGTCCGCACTGGACATCCGCGAGACCTTCGGCCGCATGGCCATGAACGACGTCGAGACCGCAGCACTGGCCGTCGGCGGACACACCTTCGGCAAGACCCACGGTGCGGCCGACCCCGATGCGCACATCGGAGCCGAGCCCGAGGGCGCCCCGATCGAGCAGATGGGTCTCGGCTGGAAGAACAGCTTCCAGAGTGGTGTCGGCGCGGACGCGATCACGAGTGGCCTCGAGGTCATCTGGACCCCGACCCCGACGCAGTGGGACAACACCTTCCTCGAGACGCTCTACGGCTTCGAGTGGGAGCTCTACAAGAGCCCCGGCGGCGCACATCAGTGGCGTCCGAAGAACGGTGAGGGCGCGGACCTGGTTCCGGATCCCGCGGACCCGACCAAGCGTCGCCACCCGTCGATGCTGACCTCGGACATCGCGATGCGCGTCGACCCGATCTACGAGCAGATCACCCGTCGCTGGCTCGACCACCCCGAGGAGCTCGCAGAAGAGTTCCAGAAGGCGTGGTTCAAGCTGACCCACCGCGACATGGGACCGGTCAGCCGGTACCTCGGACCCGAGGTGCCGTCGGAGACCCTGCTGTGGCAGGACCCGATCCCGGCCGTCGACCACGAACTGATCGACGATGCACAGATCGCCGAGCTCAAGTCCACCATCCTCGATTCCGGACTGAGCACCGAGCAGCTCATCTCGACCGCGTGGGCCGCAGCGTCGTCCTTCCGCGTCAGCGACAAGCGCGGCGGTGCCAACGGCGGTCGCCTGCGCCTGCAGCCGCAGGCGGGCTGGGAGGTCAACGAGCCTGACGAGTTGGCACAGGTCATCCGCGTGCTCGAGGGCATCCAGGAGTCGTTCTCCGGAACGGTGTCGTTTGCCGACCTCGTCGTCCTCGGCGGCGTCGCGGCACTCGAGAAGGCTTCGGGCGTCAGCGTTCCGTTCACCCCGGGCCGCATGGACACCACGCAGGAGCAGACGGACGTCGATTCGTTCTCGGACCTCGAGCTGAAGGCCGACGGCTTCCGTAACTTCCTCGGCAAGGGCCAGAAGCTGCCGGCGGAGTACTCCCTCGTCGACCGGGCGAACCTGTTGTCACTCAGCGCACCCGAGCTGACCGTCCTCGTCGGTGGTCTGCGTGTTCTCGGCGCCAACTACCAGAACTCGTCGCACGGCGTTCTGACCGACAAGGTCGGCACACTGTCCAACGACTTCTTCGTGAACCTCCTCGACATGGGCACCGAGTGGGTTCCCACGTCCGAGGACGGCATCTACGAGGCCAAGGATGCTGCCACCGGTGCGACGAAGTGGACCGGCACCCGTAACGACCTGGTGTTCGGCTCGAACTCCGAACTCCGTGCCATCGCCGAGGTGTACGCCTGCGACGACGCGAAGGACAAGTTCGTCCAGGACTTCGTCGCCGCGTGGGACAAGGTCATGATGCTGGATCGCTTCGAACTGGCCTGATCTCGCTCCTGAACACCACACCACCCCCGCACCGAGTCCTCGGTGCGGGGGTGGTGTCGTCTCAGCGTCGGGTGCGGCGGACGGAGATGGGGAGCCCGGTCAGCGCTCTCGCCGCCGAGCCTGCCATGGCCAGATAACCCGCGGCGCTGCGCCACGACGCCGCCACCGAGAAGACGGTCCTGGTGGCCGCGAGTCCCGGTCGGCGCCCGGCGAACCGGTCGTCGAGCCATCGGAGCGTCAGCGGGACCGACAGCGGCAGCAGCGTGAGGTGCTCGCTCGTGCGATCGCGGACGTACTCGACCTCGGCACCCGCGTCTCGATAGCGCGTCACCTGCCCGTCGACGTCGTCCACGGCGATGATCTGATCGTGCGTCGCCTGCAGGACGAGCAGCGGGAATCCGGGCGCCGAGCGGCCCGGCTGGATCTCCTCGAAGATCGTCACCATCTCCGGACGAGCCATGACGTCGGCGATGGGAATGGTCGAGTAGGCGTCGAGGTCGAACCCGCGGAGCGCGATGATGGCCTGCATCGTGGTCATCTTGTTCGTCGACGCCAGCAGCTCGAGACCCTCCTCGGTGACGAACTCCTGCATGACGTCGTCCAGGGACGGGTAGGTACGCCGCAGACCCTCGATGACGAGAGTCGGCAGCGCGGCGTAGCGGGTGGCGTTCAGCCGGAAGAACGCCGACGCCGGATCACCCACCGGCGACCCGAGAACGGCTCCGACGACATCGATCTCGGGTGCGTACTCCCCCGCGGCCTCCGCCGCCCAGGACGACGCGAGCCCGCCACCCGAGTATCCCCACAGTCCGACCGGTGTGGTCGTGTCGAGACCGAGCTCGTCGAACGAGAGCGCGGCCCGGACGGCGTCGAGAGTGCAGTACCCGGGCTCGAGCGGCGCACCCCAATGCCCCTCGGCGCCTTCGTGATCCGGGATCGAGATTGCCCAACCCAGACGCAGGGCGTGCAGGACGAGCAGGAACTCGTACTGCGGCACCGTGCCGCGCGCACGTGACCCGAGCCGGAGCGCGTACGACGGGAACGATCGACCGGACACGGCGTCGATGGCGCACTGATACGACAGGAGTGGTCGCGTCGCGTCGGGGACGGCTCCGGCGGGCAGCAAGACCGTGGTGACACTCACGCGTGGCACGCGCTCGAGATCCTCGGTGCGATACAGCAGCTGCCAGGCCTGCACGCGCTGCCGCACCCGGCCGAACACACCGATGCGCACGGGTCTGGTGCGCAGGACGTCGCCGCACGCGGCACTCTCGAAACCGTCGGGCGCGACGTAGAACGGGTCCCGCTCCGGGGTGGTGACCGGGCCCTCGGACCAGTGCTCGGTCTCGGGCGGGCCGCCCCCGTCCCTGTCGTACTGCTCGATGCTCATGCCCACGGTTACCCCTGTCGTCGGGTCACACTAACCTTCCGACCCGTGAGCAGGACCGATCAGCCCTCGACGGTGCCGACGCGGGTGGCCGGATCGTCGTCCGAGGCCCGTGCGAGCACCGGGACGAGCGCGTCCACCGCGTACGGAAGGCTGAGGGGGCTGGCGAAACCGAGAGCGGCCGGCACGGTGGTCCCGAATTCGCCGACGTAGACGGTGCGATCCTCCTTCACCACGTTCAGGCTCTGCAGCAGCGGATCACCGGCGACGTCCTCGGGAGTGACGCCCAGCAGCACGAGAGTCTGCTGATCGAGCAGGTCGTAGCGCTCCGGGCTCACCGTTCCGGTGGTCTCGGGCGTCGCGAAGCCGAGGTCGGTGAAGAACCTGTTCCGCGGGTCACCGCTGTCGAGGATGTAGAAGGTGCCGTCGAGATAGAGCGCGACCGCAGCCGTGCGGCCGGCGAAGGACGGGTTCTCGGTCGTGGCGTCTACGAACGTCGCGTCGACCTCGTCACGCACGGTCTCTGCCTCGGCCGTCTTGCCCAGGGCGGTTCCGTACGCGGCCAACTGGTCTCGCCACGACGGGGTCTCCGACCCGTCCGAGCCGGGGATGTCGCCGACCGTCGTGGCGATCTGTCCGAGCTGCTGGTACTCGGGCTCCTCCAGATAGGCGTACGTCGCCATGATGAGGTCGGGCTCCGCGGCCGCGACACCTTCGAGATCGAGTGTGTCGCTTCCCACCTCGGGAATCGTGGCACCGTTCAGCTGCTGCTGGGCCCACGGTCGGGTGGTGTAGTCGTACCCCGTGAATCCGCGGGTGGCCACGGGTGTGACACCGAGAGCGAGCGCGAAGTCCTGGTCGTTGTACCCGGCGGTCACCAGACGCTCCGGCGCACCCTCGACCGTCACGGTCCCGAACTTGTCGGTGACCTCGGCCGGGAAGGCTCCCGACGCGTCCGCGGCCGGCGCCGAGTCCGTGTCCGACGAGCTGCACGCCGCCGTTCCGAGCAGAAGAACGGTGGCCGCGACGGACACACCGACGGAGACGCGCATGAAGAACCTTTCGGGGACGACTGGTGGAGCAGGCTTGCGGTAAGGCTACCCTCAGCTCAACGGGAGAGCTCGAGGGCCTCACCCAGTCGACGCCAGTCGTCCACCGGCGGAACGTTCATCGCGGATCCGAGGACCTGGACGAGGACGCTGGTGGCTCCCGCCTCGATGTGCTCGCGCACTCGGGCCACAGTCGCGTCGAGTCCGCGCGTCACCATCGCCTCGGCGAGCTTCTCGCTGCCGCCGCGGACGAAGTCGTCCTGCCCGAAACCCAGACGCTCCCAGTTGTTCCGGTAGTTGGGTAGCCCGGTGTAGATGTTCAGATGCGCGTGCGCGCGTTCGGCCCACACCTCCGCGTCGGTGTCGGCGACCGGGTCCACCACCGCCGCCTGCTCGACGACCAGTTCCGGGCGCTTCTCGCCGTCTCCGGCATCGAGGATCTCGCGGGCCGTCGCCGTGTGCTCCGGTGTGACGAGGTACGGATGCGCCCCCGCGGTGCGATCGCGGGACAGCTCGAGCATCTTCGGACCCAGCGCCGCCAGCAGTCGTGGTGGGTTCTGCTCTTCCCCCGCCACTGCCGCGGGTGCGTTGTCGAGTGCGTCGAGATACTCCCGCATCGCCGCGACGGGCTTGCCGTAGTTGTGACCGCGCATGCGCTCGACCAGCGGAGCGTGCGACACGCCGAGTCCCAGGACGAACCGACCACCCGAGACGGCATGCAGGGTACGTGCCGCCGATGCGGTCGCCACGGCGTCGCGGGCGTAGATGCTCGCGATGCCGGTACCGACGATCAGCGACGACGAGGCGCCGAGGTACATCTGCGCGGCGGTGAGCGCCTCGCGGCCGTAGGCCTCGCCGAACCAGAGCGAGTGCCAGCCCTGCGACTCCACCTCCCCCACCACGTCGGGAACCGCGGAGGCGGAGACCCCGTCGAGCGTTCCGGTCCAGATGCCGATCGTCGCGTGTGCCGTCATGGCGTCCAGTGTGCCCGCACTCGCACCCTACGAATCCGGGGGACCGTCGACGGTCTGCCGGAGCCGTTCGAGGGTGGCCGCGATGTGGTCGCCGTTGACCGTGGCGCGGTCGCGGACACCCGTCGCCAGTCCGCCGACGCCGACGAACCACCGCGGACGCCGGTCCCACATCCGCTCGGTCACCGTGGTCTCGCCGCCGTCGCCACCGCCGTCGATGTCGTAGCGCCAGTGCGCGATCGGCAGCGAGAACGGGCCGTAGTGCACGTCGAAGGCGAAGGTTGCTCCGGGGTCGGCGGCGGTCACGGTGCATGTGGTCGACCATCGATGCAGACCGTTGCGGTTCCGACCGACGAAGGACGCACCCGGACGGGCGCCGGAGCTCCCCACCCACCGCATCGAGTGCGTCTCGTCCGCCAGATCGGCGAGTCGGTCGAGATCGGTCAGGAGGGCGTACACGTCCTCGGCATCGGCGCGGACCGTCACGGATCCGGACGCGAGCGGAGCGGTCGAGTCAGGCGTCACCGGTGCACCGTAGCGACCCGACAGCCTCGATACGGGCGATCGACGACGGTGTCGCCTGAAGTCAAGAACGACGGCCCGCCGTCCGCGATGATCGAGACGTTGGTACCGCCGAGCTCAGGAGTTGTCATGTCGTCCTTGCCCCCCTTCCGCTTTCCCGGCGCCACCGCGCTCGTCACCGGCGCCGCCAGTGGCATGGGTGAGCAGATGGCCCACGAGCTCGCGCGACGGGGCACCGATCTGATCCTGCTCGACCGGGACGCCGATCGGCTCGCCGACGTCGCACGCGCCATCGAGTCCGCCTCACCGGCACGCAGCGTCGACGTCGTCGTCGCGGACCTCTCCGACCTCGACGCGCTCGGCGTGGTCATCGACGGTGTGATCGAGCGGCACGAGCGCATCGACCTGCTGATCAACAACGCCGGTATCGCGTTCGGCGGCTCGTTCGAGCAACTCACCGCCAAGGACTTCGACTCGGTGATGACCATCAACTTCCATGCGCCGGTGGACATCACCCGACGTCTGCTGCCGACGATGCGCCGATCCACGGGCGCGCACATCGTCAACGTGTCGAGCTTGTTCGGCATCGTGGCGCCTCCGGGGCAGTCGGCCTACTCGTCGTCGAAGTTCGCCATCCGCGGGTTCACCGAGTGCCTGCGCCACGAACTGGCGCCGACGATCGGCGTGACGTCGGTGCACCCCGGCGGCATCAAGACCCGCATCGCCGAGACGGCCGGTTCGGCCGCCGGAGCGACGGACAAGGAGATCGCGGACGGCAAGGCCACCTTCGCCAAACTGCTCACCTATCCCGCGGACAAGGCTGCACTCCGCATCCTCGACGGGGTCGAGAAGCGCAAGGGACGGGTCCTCATCGCCGCGAGTGCCCACACCGTCGACATCCTCGCCCGCGTGTTCCCGTCCGCCTACTACGCCGTGATGCGCCGCGGCATGTGACGGACGCGCTGCCGCTCTCAGGACAGATCGAGAGCGGCAGCGAGGTCGGTCTCCACCTGGTCCCTCGTCACGCCGAGACCACTGAGCAGCCCCGTCCCGTTCTCGAACTCCAGCATCGCGAGCAGCACGTGTTCGGTGCCGACGTAGTCGTGGCCGAGGCGCAGCGCCTCGCGGAACGTCAGTTCCAGAATTTTCGCCGTCGCAGCATCGAACGGAACGAGTGCCGGCGGCTCACCGTGCTCCCCCGCGGACGAACCTCGTGCCGAGACGGCGGCGCGTACGTCGTCGGGCGTCACCGATTGTGTCGCGAGCAGACGGGTGCCGAACGAGTCGGGGTCCTGCACCAGTCCGATCACGAGATGGTCGGGAGTGATCGACGACACCCGTTGCGCTCGGGCCTCGGTCTGCGCCGCCACCACGATGTTCTTCGCGCGCTCTGTGAAACGAGCGAAACCCTGGCTCGCGTTCAACGCCTCGTCGGCGTGCGGCCTGGCCACGAACTTCTTCTGCACGGCCTGTTTGCTCACTCCCATACTGCGGCCGATGTCGGTCCAGGACGCCCCGGACCGACGAGCCTGGTCGACGAAGTGTCCGACGAGATGGTCGGCCACGTCGCCGAGTCGCTCGGCGGCGACGACGGCTCGCGAGAGCTGGATCAGGGGGTCGGTGTCGGTGCGAGAGACGGCGACGATCAGATCGTCGAGGCGCACGCCGGGCGCGGGATCGGTATCGGTCATGCGTCAACCGTAGGGTGACGACCACCCATCGTCAACCCCAAGTTGACGATGGGTGGCCTTCTGCGGTGCGCGTCAGGCGACTCCGGCGGCGCGTCGCACCGACCGACGCGGCGTGCCCGAGAGGGTCTTGCCGAGATCGCCCCGCAGCGTGGTGACGGAGTCGAGGATGTAGTTCTGACGCACCAACCACGGGCCGTGATCGCCCTGCCGGGGAAAGGCGTCGATCGAGCGCTGGACGTAGCCGGACTGCAGGTCCAGCAGCGGACGCTCCTCGAGCGGGCCGTCGGGCTGCGGGACGATGGACGCGAAGTCCTTGTCGTCCATGTAGCCGAGCACGCGGCACACGAGACGCGACGTCAGATCGGCGCGCAGAGTCCACGACGCGTTGGTGTATCCGATGCAGATGGCGAAGTTGGGGACACCCGTCATCATGGCGCCCTGCCACACGAACTGCTTCGACAGATCGACGGTCACGCCGTCCACCTTGGGCTCGATACCGCCGAAGGCGAGCAGTTGCAGTCCCGTCGCGGTGACGATGACGTCGGCGGGCAACGAGGCGCCCGATTGCAGGTCGATGCCGTCGGGCCGCACGGAGGCGATGCGGTCGGTGACGACCGACGCCTTCCCCTTCTTCATCGCCTTGAACAGATCGGCATCGGGGACGGCGCATAGTCGCTGATCCCAGGGGTTGTACTCGGGCGTGAAGTGCTCGGCCACCAGCTTCTCGTCGCCCAGGATCTTGGTCGAGAGGTTGGTGAGGAGCCGCCGTGCCGCCTGCGGACGACGCCGACAGAACTGGTAGAAACCGGTGCTGAACAGAATGTTCTTGATGCGGATCACGCTGTGCGCCAAGCCTGCCGGGAGAAGATCACGGATCTTGTCCGCCTGCTTGTCCCGTCCGGGGACCGCGCTGATCCAGGTGGGCGAACGCTGCAGCATCGTGACGTGACCGGCGTCGCGCGCCATCGACGGCACGAGGGTCACTGCGGTGGCGCCACTGCCGATCACGACCACGTTCTTGCCGGCGTAGTCCAGATCGTCGGGCCAGAACTGGGGATGCACCACGGTGCCCTCGAACGTGTCGAGTCCCGGGATGTCGGGGTTGTAGCCCTTGGCGTAGTCGTAGTAGCCCGAGCAGCAGTACAGGAAGCCACACGTCATCTGCTGCTGCGAGGTTCCCGACTCGTCGGTCACGTCGAGAGTCAGGGTCCAGCGAGCCTCCGCGGTGGAGAAATCCGCGCCGACGACGCGGGTCCCGTACCGGATGTGCTCGTCGATCCCGAACTCCGCAGCGGTCTCCTCGATGTACTTCAGAATCGAGTGCCCGTCGGCGATGGACTTCGCTTCGCGCCACGGCTTGAACTGGTAGCCCAGCGTGTACATGTCGGAATCCGAGCGCACACCAGGGTAGCGGAACAGATCCCAGGTGCCGCCCATCGAGGACCGCGCCTCGAGGATGGCCCACGACTTGCCGGGATGCTCCGTCGACAGGCGGTAGCCCGCACCGACGCCGGAGAGCCCAGCGCCGACGACGATCACGTCGAGATGCTCGAGGGTGGTGTCGGTCGGGGACGAGTCGAGTCGATCGGTGGTGGACGTCATGACTCCAGTGTCCTCGTGCCACCACCCGATGGCTTGACACCTCACGACAACTAGTTGACTTCAGACGACAACTGGCCCAAGGTGAGCGCTGTGCCCGCCATCCGCTCCGCCGGTCTCCGCGGCTTCCGCGCGACCGTGGCCGAACTGGGCGGGGACGCCGAGGCGTACGCCGTCGCGGCGGGGCTGCCCGTGGACGCGCTCGACGCCGACGACCTCCTCGTCGAGGACGTCGCCATGGCCGCGGTTCTCGAGATCGCCGCGGCGGAGCTGGCGTGCCCCGATCTGGGGTTGCGGATCGCACGGCGCCAGGATCTCGGCATGCTCGGGCCGCTCGCACTCGCGATCCAGAACTCCTCGACCGTGGGGGAGGCACTCGAGTGCACCGAGCACTACCTGTTCATCCATGCCCAGTCGCTCAGCCTGCGTGCCGAACCCGACCCGTACGGGACGCCGGGGATCGTCGCGCTGCGGTACGGAACGAGGCCCGGGGTCGTCGCGCCCGTCCAGGGCACCGACATGGGCCTGGGGTTCCTCCACCGCGCCACCATCGCACTGGTCGGCGGGTCGTACGGACTCCGCTCGGTCGAGCTCCCCTACGTGCCGGCGGCTCCGGTGTCGGTCTACGAGAACTTCTTCGGCGTCGCGGTCAGCGTCGGCCGTCCCGCCGCCGTCCTCCGGGTCCCGGCCACACTCCAGAACCGACCGCTCCACGGCGGGGACTCGAACCTCAAACGTTTGGCCCTCGCCTTCCTCGCCCGACAAGGTGCCGGACCCACCACCGAGGTGGCGCCGCGGGTGCGCACCATCCTGCAGCAGTCCCTCGGCACCACCCCACCGCACATCGACGGTGCCGCACATCTGCTGAACCTGCACCCGCGGACGTTGCAACGCCGATTGGCCGGGGAGGGAACGTCGTTCGCGGCTATCGTCGACGAGGTGCGCCGCACGGAGGCCCATCGGTACCTCACGACGACGTCGCTGCCGATGAGTCAGATCGCGGCCGCGGTGGGACTGTCCGAGCAGTCCGCCTTCACTCGTGCGTGCCGACGGTGGTGGAACGCGACGCCCACCACCGTCCGCCGCGGCGCTCTCTGACCCGACTCAACTGAAGTCGGTCGACGCCAGATCCTTCTCGTCGTCCACGATGGCCTTGACGATCCGGTCGGCGACAGCGTCCGGATCGAGACCGTCCGGCATGGTGGGCGCCGTACCCGCGATCGCGCGCCCTGCCAGACCGGTCTCGGTGTGCGGCGGACGTACGTCCACGACCCGCAGCTTGCGCCGACGCGCTTCCGGTCGAGCCGCCTCGACGAACGCGCTGATGCCGGCCTTCGCCGCGCAGTACGCAGCCATCCCGCCGACGGGCTTCTCCGCGATCACCCCACTGATGCTGACGACGACGCCCCCGGACTCCACCTCGGTGAGTGCCGATCGCACCAGCCGCAGTGGCGCCAGCAGATCCACCAGCAGGAGATCGTCGACGGTGTCGTCGTCCACCTCGGCCGCGGGTCCGAACGCCACCACGCCCGAGGCGATGACGACGCCGTCGAGCGTCCCGGTGTGGCTCTTGGCCGCCGCGATCAGGTCGGCCGGGGCCGCGGGGTGGGTCAGGTCCGACGCCACGAGGTGCGCGCTGCCCAGGTCGACACCGGCCAGCGTCTGCTCCGAGCGGCCGGACGCGGTGACGGTGGCGCCGGCGTCGAGCAGGCGGCGAGTGATGCGCGATCCGAGAGCGCCGGAAGCGCCGGTCACCAGGAAGTGCTTGCCCGGGAGGTCCATGTCAGTTCTCCAATCCTGCGAGTGTGTCGACCACGGCTGCGGTGGCGGACCGGGTCCAGGTCACCGGCTCCTGTCCCTGCGGGCTCACGCACACGGTGTCGACTCCGAGCGCGGCGAACCCTTCCATCTCCCGGAGGAATCCGGCCTCGTCGGCCACCGGGTCGAGCGAGGTGATGATGGTCTTCTCGATCTCCGCGTAGTCGCGGTTCTCGCGCTCGCAGTGACCGCGCAGCACGTCGAGCTTGTGTGCCACGGTCTCCTGGTCGGGGGCGAAGAGGTTGCACAGCGAGGCGTACCGCGCGACGAACGCGAGTGTCTTCTTCTCCCCCGACCCGCCGACCATGATGGGCGGACCCGGACTCTGCAGCGGCCTCGGCTCGCAGAGTGTCTCGGCCAGCGAGTAGTGCGTGCCCTCGAAGGGTCCGTCGTCGTCGCTCCACATCTGTCTGCAGATGCGCAACGTCTCCTCGAGACGCTCGAACCGCTCGGCCGTCGACGGGAACGGCACACCGAGGCCGCGGTGCTCGCGCTCGTACCAGGCCGCACCGATGCCGAGCATCGCTCGACCGCCGGAGAGCACGTCCAGGGTCGTGACCGTCTTCGCCAGGAGCCCCGGATGCCGATAGGTCACGCCCGTGACGAGCAGGCCCAGGCGGATGCTCTCGGTCCGGCCCGCGAGGAAGCCCAGCGAGGTGTAGCCCTCGAGCATGGGGTCCTGCGCGGTCGCCAGATTCTCCATCTGGAACCAGTGGTCCATGAGCGTGAACAGCGTGCACCCGCCGTCCTCCGCAGCGCGCGCGGAGTCGGAGAGCAGTCCCGCCGTGGCCGCGGAGCCACCCGGAAGGGTGAAGTAGGGATAGTGGACTGCCAACTGCACGATGGTTCTCCTCGATGGTCGGATCAGCACTCCGCCGACGCGGTGCACTCCCGGGGAACATTCGGAGCACCGGGCACCGTTGGTCCTCGTATGACTGGTTCGAGAACGACACGCACCGTGGTCGCCACGGCCTTCGGTGGACCCGACGTCCTGGCGATCCGCGACGAGGTGGTCGGCGAACCGGGTCCCGGCCAGGTCGTCGTGGACATTCGCGCCGCCGGCGTCAATCCGTTCGATCACAAGCTCTACAGCGGCGCGTTCGGGACGGACGAGAGCACACTCCCGCTGCACCTGGGCAGCGAGGCGTCGGGCGTGGTGTCCGCGGTGGGGCGCGATGCCGTCGGACCGGCGGGTCCCGTCCGTGTCGGCGACGAGGTCATCGTTCTGGCAGACGGCGCCTACGCCGATCGCCTTCTCGTCGATGCCGACGCGGTGCTGCCGAAACCGCGGGCGCTGGGCTGGGAGGAAGCGGCCGGGTACTCCCTCACTGCGGCCACCGCCTACGACATGGCGGAGCTCGCGAGCGTAGAGGAGGGCGACTGCGTCCTGATCCACGGAGCATCCGGCGCCGTCGGCTCGCAGGCGGTCCAGCTCGCCATGCACCGCGGAGCACAGGTGATCGGCACCGCGAATCCCCGCAACCTCGACGCGGTGCGCGCCCTCGGCGCCGTCGCAGTCGCGTACGGCGACGATCTGCTCGACCGGGTACGCACCGCGGCGCCCGACGGCGTGGATGCCGCGCTGGACACGGCCGGCACCGACGAGGCGATCGACGTGTCCCTGGCGGTGGTGCAGGACCGGACACGCATCGTGACCATCACTGCCTTCGGTCGGGCAGCCGACGAGGGTTTCCGGTCCGCGGGCGGCGGGAACAACGAGAGCGCCGCACGGCGCAAGGAGGCGCGTCTACCTCTGCTCGAGTTGGCCGGATCGGTGATCACCGTGACGGTGGCCGGGACGTTTTCCCTCGCGGAGGCGGCCACCGCCCACCGCGAACTGCAGACGCACCACCCGCGCGGCAAGTACGTCCTCGTCCCCTGACGACGGCCTCGCGGAGACGCGCGGGGGTGGGGAGACTACCGTTGAGCTCAGAACGCATAGACATCTAGGAGCGGATACATGAGCGTCGAGACGAACGAGAAGAAGCGCCACCGCGTCGTCGTCATCGGGTCCGGCTTTGGTGGCCTCTTCGGCACACAGGCCCTCAAGCGAGCCGATGTGGACGTCACGCTCATCGCGCGGACCACCCACCACCTGTTCCAGCCACTGCTCTACCAGGTGGCCACGGGCATCCTCTCGGTCGGCGAGATCGCCCCCGCGACCCGCGTCATCCTGCGCAAGCAGAAGAACGCCGAGGTTCTGATGGGTGACGTCGAGACCATCGACCTGACGAACAAGACCGTCACCTCGCGGCTGCTCGAGCGCGAGACCGTGACGCCGTTCGACAGCCTCATCGTGGCTGCGGGCGCCCAGCAGTCCTACTTCGGCAACGACCACTTCGCCGAGTTCGCACCTGGCATGAAGACGATCGACGACGCCCTGGAACTGCGCGGACGCATCCTCGGCGCGTTCGAGCAGGCCGAGTTGTCCACCGATCCGGCCGAGCGCGAGCGCCTGATGACGTTCGTCGTGGTCGGCGCAGGCCCCACCGGCGTCGAGCTCGCGGGGCAGATCTCCGAGCTCGCGACGCGCACGCTCGACGGAGCCTTCCGCAACATCGACGCCAAGGACGCGAAGGTGGTGCTGCTCGACGCGGCGCCCGCCGTGCTCCCCCCGATGGGCAAGAAGCTGGGCGAGAAGGCCGCGAAGCGCCTCACCAAGCTCGGTGTCGACATCCAGCTCAACGCGATGGTCACCGGCGTCGACAACGACGGTCTCACCGTCAAGGACAAGGACGGCACCGAACGCCGCATCGAGGCGCAGTGCAAGGTCTGGTCCGCCGGCGTGCAGGCCAGCCCGCTGGGCAAGCAGCTCGCCGACCAGTCCGACGGCACCGAGGTCGACCGCGCGGGCCGTGTCGTGGTGGAGCCGGATCTGACCGTCAAGGGACACCCCAACGTGTTCGTGGTCGGCGACATGATGTCGGTCAAGGACGTCCCGGGTATGGCGCAGGGCGCGATCCAGGGCGCCAAGTACGCGGTGAAGCAGATCAAGGCCTCACTCGACGGACAGAACTCGTCCGAGCGCAAGCCGTTCTCGTACTTCGACAAGGGGTCGATGGCCACCGTGTCGCGATTCAGCGCCGTGTGCAAGGTCGGCAAGCTGGAGTTCGGCGGATTCATTGCCTGGGTCGCATGGCTCGGACTCCACCTCTTCTACCAGGTGGGATACCGGAACCGTCTGACGACGGTGATCTCCTGGTTCGTCACCTTCCTGGGCAAGGGTCGGGCGCAGATGGCGTCCACCGAACAGCAGGTGTTCGCGCGCCTCGCGATCGAGCAACTCCACACGCTCGAGCAGGAGAACCGCGTCGACGGCGTGGCGATCCCCACCCGCACGGTCGAGGCGACCTCGAAGGCGGCGGACCGCGAGTCCGGTGCCACGGCCGACGCAGCGGAACAGAGCAAGCAGCTCGACAGCACGGAGAAGCGGGCCGCCTCCGGTGCCTCACCCACACCGGCGGAGCGTCAGGGCGAGGAGCCCTCCGCGAACGACGGAGCGGCGGAGACCGCGGAGGCCAAGCGCGCAGGCTGATCTCCCCGCGCCGAGAGCGCAGCGACCGACCGGGTGACCGGGAGCCGATGGCCGAGCCAGGTGGACAGTGTTCCGCCTCCGGCCATCGGCATCGTCGTCTCCAGACCGGCCACGGCGTCTCCGGAGGGACTGTCCGCCAAGCACTCCGGCCAGGTCAACGTACTGATCGACGCGGTCGGCGCGAAGAGCGCGTCGTGCCCTGCGGCGCCCCTGCCCAGGTCGAGTCGGTGGCGGAGCACCGGACCGGCCACGCCGTCGACTCGAAAGAGACCCGACCACCGGCCGTCCAGTTCCCCGGTGCGGCCGATCTGGATTCGTTCGCGCACGGCGGCGCGTACCCGGTCGCCGAGATGCAGCGACACCGACGATCGGTGGTCCGCCGACCCGGCGACGATGGTGGGTTCCGGGTCCACGATCACCTCGGCGCCGTCCTCGACTTCCACGGTCCACGACGCGTGTGACACGTCGGTCGAGCGCCCGGGCAACGCCACCGAGGCGGCGACACTGCACACGTGCAGCCGCGCCCCCGCCTCGACCACGATCCGGACGTCGATGGTGTCCCCACCCAGCGGGGTCGCGGCCGAGCCGACGAGGTGGACGCGGTCGACACCGGTCCGGCGCACGGCGAGCCCACCCACCGCCTCGATGCGCGGTGACCTGCTCCGCGACGCGACGACGAGCACCGTCGAGCGCAGGGCGCCGTGCGTCGTCACGTCAGGCGGCGACGGCAGCGAGCTGCTCGCGCACCCAGGTGAGCACCACCGTCGCGGCAGGATCCTCCGTGAGCGAGATCAGAGCGGTGGGACGACCCTCACGCACCCGCACCGCGTCGTTCTCCATGACCGTGAGGTCGGCACCCACCATGGGGGCGAGATCGGTCTTGTTGATCACGAGCAGATCCGAGAACGTCACGCCGGGACCGCCCTTGCGCGGCACCTTGTCACCGCCGGCGACGTCCACGACGAAGATCTGCACGTCGATCAGCCCGGACGAGAAGGTCGCGGTGAGGTTGTCGCCGCCCGACTCGACGAGGATCAGATCGAGTGGCGGATTGGCGTCGACCAGGTCGTCGATGGCGTCCAGGTTCGCCGTGATGTCGTCACGGATCGCCGTGTGCGGGCAGCCGCCGGTCTGCACGGCCGTGATGCGCTCGTCCGGCAGAACTGCGTGACGGCGCAGGAAGTCGGCATCCTCCGTCGTGTAGATGTCGTTGGTCAGCACGGCCAGCGACAGTTCTTCGCGCAGCTGGCGGCACAGCGCCGCCACCAGTGCGGTCTTGCCGGATCCGACGGGACCGCCGATACCCACGCGCAGCGCTTCTCCGGGTGTGCGGACGCGCTTGGGCCGGTCCAGGGCGTGGGAGTGGGGCTCGCCGTCGATGAGATGCGGAGGCATGGGTGTTCTCTCTTTCTGTGGGGTGATCAGGAGACGAAGAGGGGGCGTTCGCGCCGGACGTGACGTTCGCCGAGGTGGTCCAGCAGCGGATCCGATTCGTCGGACAGAGCCGGGAGCGCGCGCGCGACCGAGGCCGCGATCCGGTCGCACTCGGCCGCGAGCGCCACGGTGCACCCCGCCACGGCGCCCGGGTCCAACGCGAGAAGTCGCTGGGCGGCGATGGCGGCGCCCGTCATGGCCGTGTAGATCTGCACGGACGCCGTCTCGTACGGTCCCGCGCCGGTGACGGCACCGACGACTCCCGCCACGACGGGCAGGTGCGGGCGCCGTCCGACCGTCGTCCAGTCGTGGTCCGGCCATACCGTCTCGGCGAGGCGACGCAACCCCCTCCCCTGGGCGCGGGACGCGGCGCGAGCCGCAGGAGACGGCGTGCGGGCGTCGGTCTCGCGATCGGCGGCGTCCGCGGGCAGGACACCGGCGGCCACAGCGGCAGCGATCGACGCCGCCACGGCGCCGCTGATGCGCATACGCCGCAGTAGATACGCCTCGAGCGTCGGCAGGTCCCGGACGAGTCCCTCGGCGATCGCCTCCTCGACTCCCCCCGAGTGCACGTGCCCACCGATCGGGAGCCGTGAGTCGGCGAGGGTGAGCAACGTGGCGAGGCCGACACCGGAATGCGGAATCGTCATCAGAACAGGAAGTACCGCTGCGCCATCGGCAGCTCCGTCGCCGGCTGCTCGGTCCAGACGTCGCCGTCGATGCGGACGGTGAAGGTGTCCGGATCGACCTCGATGCGGGGAACCGCGTCGTTGTTCACCATCTGTGCCTTCCCGATGCCGCGGACGTTCCCGACCGGAACGAGTCGACGCGCGACGTCGAGGCGATCGGCCAGCCCGTCGTCGAGCGCCTGGGGCGCGACGAAGTGCACGGACGTGGCGGCCGCCGCCTTGGGTGCCGCTCCGAACATCGGTCGCGGCAGTTCCGGCTGCGGTGTCGGAATCGAGGCGTTGGCGTCGCCCATGGTGGCCCACGCGATCATGCCGCCCTTGATCACCAGATGCGGCCGGACACCGAAGAACGCCGGCTCCCACAGCACGAGGTCGGCCAACTTGCCGGGCTCGACGGATCCGACCTCGCCGTCGAGTCCGTGCGCCACGGCCGGGCAGATCGTGTACTTCGCGACGTACCGCATCGCGCGGTTGTTGTCCGCACGGTAGTCACCGGCGAGGAAGCCACGACGCTTCTTCATCACGTGGGCCGTCTGCCACGTCCGCATGACCACCTCACCGATGCGTCCCATGGCCTGCGAGTCGCTGCCGATCATCGAGATGGCACCCATGTCGTGCAACAGATCCTCGGCCGCGATGGTCGAGGGGCGGATGCGGCTCTCGGCGAAGGCGAGGTCCTCGGGAATGGACGGGCTGAGGTGGTGACAGACCATCAGCATGTCGAGATGCTCGTCGAGAGTGTTGACCGTGTGCGGCCGAGTCGGGTTGGTCGAACTCGGGAGCACGTGGGGCTGCGAGGCGACCGTGATGATGTCCGGCGCGTGCCCGCCGCCCGCACCCTCCGTGTGGTACGAGTGGATGCCGCGACCGGCGATCGCGCCGAGGGTGTCCTCGACGAAGCCCGCCTCGTTCAGCGTGTCCGAGTGGAGCGCCGCCTGCACACCGGCCTCGTCGCAGACCCGCAGGCACGCGTCGATGGCGGCCGGGGTCGAGCCCCAGTCCTCGTGCAGCTTGAATCCCGATGCGCCGGAACGTAATTGCTCCCACATCGCGTCGGGTGAGACGGTGTTGCCCTTGCCCAGCAGCGCCACGTTCAGCGGCCACCCGTCCATGGCCTCGAGCATCCGCGCCAGATGCCAGGCACCCGGGGTCACGGTCGTCGCCTTCGTGCCCTCGGCGGGGCCGGTGCCACCGGCGATGATGGTGGTGATGCCACCGCCGAGCGCCTCCTCCATGAGCTGGGGGGCGATGAGGTGCACGTGGCAGTCGATGGCGCCGGCGGTCAGGATCTTGCCGTTGCCGGCGATGATCTCGGTGGACGGCCCGATGACGAGACCGGGATGCACTCCCGGCATGGTGTCCGGGTTCCCGGCCTTGCCCAGCGCCACGATCCGTCCGTCACGCAGTCCGACGTCGGCCTTGATCACGCCCCAGTGGTCGAGCACCACGACACCGGTGATGACGGTGTCGGGCGCACCGTCGGCCCGCGTGGCCCGCGATTGTCCCATCGACTCGCGGATCACCTTGCCGCCGCCGAACACGGCCTCGTCGCCGGCGAGACCCGGCCCACCGCTGCGGTCCTCGGTGATCTCGATCAGCAGATCGGTGTCTGCCAGGCGGATCCGGTCACCCGTGGTGGGTCCGTACAGCTCCGCGTAGCGCGAACGATCGAGGTACGCCATCAGTGACCGTCCCGGGATGTCGTGTCGTCCAGTGCGCCGGGCGGGGTGAGCGAGATGCCGTGAACCTCGCGGAGACCGCCGATGTCGACGAGCACGACCTCCTGAGCGATACCCGGTTCGAACCGCACCGCGGTGCCCGCCGGGATGTCGAGGCGCTTCCCGTGCGCGGCGACGCGATCGAACGTCAGCGCGGCGTTGGCCTGCGGGAGATGGACGTGACTTCCCACCTGCACCGGCCGATCGCCGTCGTTCACGACGTCGAGAGTGAGCGACGCACGACCGGCGTTGAGCTCGATCGACCCGTCCTCGGTGATGATCTCTCCGGGAATCACGCGTACTCCTTCACGAGATCGGGTCATGAACGGTGATGAGCTTGGTGCCGTCCGGGAACGTGGCCTCCACCTGCACCTCGTGCAGCATCTCCGGGATGCCGTCCATCACGTCGGCGCGGGTCAGCACCTCACGGCCCGACGACATCAGTTCCGCCACGGACCGCCCGTCGCGTGCGCCCTCGAGCAGGTGGTCGGTGATCAGCGCGATCGCCTCCGGATGGTTCAACCGGAGTCCGCGCTGCTGCCGGCGACGCGCCAGTTCCGCGGCGTAGCTGAGCAGCAACCTCTCCTGCTCGTGCGGAGACAATCTCATGGGGGACACTTCCCTTCGCGGCGAACGACGGCGACAGGCAATGCTGGCACGACCTCGGCCGTCGCGCTCGCCGGACGCGCGTCAGGACGCGCCGATCCGCCCCGTGTCCTCGATGTTCTGCAGTCGGACCTGGCCGCGGGCGATGAGACGGTCCGCGGCATCGGTGATGGTGACGGTCCAGATCTGCTGGGTCCGCCCGCGGTGCACGGGCAGTGCCTCGGCGGAGAGCACGCCCTCGCGGGCGGCGCGGATGAAATCGGTGGTGTTGTTGACTCCGACGACGTGGCCGCGATCCCCCAACCACAGGGCGCCCGCCGTGCTCGCCAGCGACTCGACGACGGCGCAGTGCACGCCGCCGTGCACGATCCCGAACGGCTGCAGGAGTTCCGGGCGCACGGTCCACTCCGCGGTGGCCCGATCGGGTCCCAGTTCGCGGAACTGCAGACCCAGCACCTTCCCGAAACCGCTGTCCAACTGCTCTCGAAGTTCGTCCGACACCGACGGTGACACATCGTTCATGGCGTTCAGTGAATCACGTGGACGGACACGAAGCGGCGGGCCTCGCAGTGTGTCGCGAGGCCCGCCGGGGCACGGACGCCGACGTCGCTGCAGCCCTCAGGACGTCGGCACGATCCGAAGTTCGTGTCGCTCGGACTATACAGGATAGCCTTGCCTAAGTCACGCAGGTCGCCGTAACCGAACGCGCCACCCCGCGTCGACGAACGCATCGAGGAGCATCTGCCCCCTGCGCCAGCCGCCGTCACGAGACACGCCACCCAGCAACGGAACTCGTGCCGAGGCGCCGAGGACCGACTCGCCCACGATGCGGCTCATCTGCGTGGCGTCCAGAGGACCGAGCGCGGACAACCCTGCCGCGGCGACCTCGAGCGAGCGAGCAGCGCGATGCGCGGTCCAGGCCGCGAGCGCCTCGTCGCACGGCATGACCACCGTTCCCGCGGTCGCGCCCGAGCCGGACACCGAGCGCAGCGCCGTGTCCCGCACGCCCGCCCAGTCGATGCCCACGTCGCTGTCGAGATGGATCCAGAGATTCTCGGGGCCGGGATCCCACACCCGTCCGCATCCGACGAACGCCGCGGCCGACCGTCCCACGACAGCGTGCACGAGTGCGGCCGCCACCTGGTCCACCGCACGACGCGGGTCCGGATGGTCGAGCGACGACCGGCGCAGCAGGGCCTCGAAGCGGCCCGACTCGAGCCCGGTGGCGAACGACCACCAGCGACGCTTGCTCTGCTCGGCCATGTCCGCGACGGCGTACACGCGGGGGGCCTCCGGATCGAGGTGTCGCAGAGCGGTCATGGTGTGCCGGAAGGCGGTGGACACCGCGGCTCGACGATCGTGCGGTGAGACGACGGTGTCGATCGTGACTGTCATCGGATGGAACTCCTCGTCTGCAGGTGCCCGGACGGTGACACGCACCGACCGGTCGAGGCGACCGGTCGATTCATAAGGTAAGCCTAACCAATACATCGAAGACAACCGGGTGTGGTTCGCATCACCGCGAGACCGCGCCGCCACACGACTGCTTAGGCTTGCGTAACCTTCCATGAGAGACACCACCACACCGATCGAGGAGGACCGCGTGACCGACACCGCGTCCGGACCTCTCGCATCTCACCCCGGCCCGAACGACCTCCCCGAGCCCGGCACCACGGTTCGTCCCGATCGCGACTACTCGATCGCCGACGCGGATCGGCGGGCGCCCGGCCGGGTGACCGTCGCGGCAGCCTCGGCGGTCGACGTCGGTGTCGTCCTGCTCCCCCTCGTGCTCGGCCTCGTCGTCGTCCGATCGCTCGCCGACGACAACGGCGGCGGCCAGGTCGACCGCGCGGTCTTCGGCGTCATCGCGGTGCTCGCGGCCGCGGGTGTGCTGGTGTGGAACCGGGGGTTCCGGGACGGTCGCGCCGGACAGAGCGTCGGAAAGTCCGTGTTCGCCCTCGTGCTGCGGGACGCCGAGACCGGTGACGCGGTGGGCGTCCGACCTGCTCTGACGCTGCGTCGGAAGCCCGGTGTCGAGACGGTCCGGCTCACCGTCGCGGTCGCGGAGGACTTCGAACCGGTCGCTCCGGACACCTCCTCGGCAGCGACCCGTCGACGCCGAACCTCCGGACTGATCATCCTCGTCGCCGCCATCGTGCTCGTCGCGCTCATGAGCGTGGCCGTCGGTGCGCGGCCGCTCACCTTCGCCGAGATCTTCCATGCGCTGTTCTCCGCCACCGGGACCGACACCGACGTGATCGTCCGGTCGCTACGCCTCCCCCGCACGATCCTCGGACTCGTCGTGGGCATCGCACTCGGCGTCGCCGGCGCCCTGATCCAGGGCCACACCCGCAATCCGCTCGCCGATGCCGGGTTGCTCGGCCTCAACGCCGGTGCCGCCTTCTTCGTCGTCATGGCGATCTACCTCTTCGGCATCACGTCCCCCGGTGGCTACCTCTGGTTCGCCTTCGCCGGCGCTGCCGCGGCCAGCATCGTCGTGTTCGGTACCGCGTCTCTGGGCGGGGCGAGGGCCAACCCGCTGTCGTTGGCCCTCGCGGGAGCCGCGATCGCGTTCTTCCTGCAGGCCATGACCAACGCGGTGGTGCTGCTCGATCAGACCACCCTCGACAGCTACCGGTTCTGGGTCGTCGGCTCCGTCTCGGGACGCGGGCCGGACATCTTCTGGACCGTGCTCCCGTTCATCGTCATCGGGCTGATCATCGCCGTCGCGGGCACGCCCGCCCTCAACACGATCAGCCTCGGTGACGACGTCGCCCGCTCACTGGGCACCAACATCACCCTCACGCGCGTCGTCGGCATCGTGGCCATCACACTTCTGACCGGCGCGGCGACCGCTGCGTGTGGGCCCGTGGCCTTCGTCGGACTGGTGGTGCCCCACATCGCGCGTGCCATCACCGGCCCGGACTATCGCTGGCTGCTCCCGTTCGCCGGCGCGCTGGGCGGTGTCCTGCTCGTGCTCGCCGACGTCATCGGTCGCGTCGTCGTGCGGCCCGGTGAACTGCAGGTCGGCATCGTGCTCGCGCTGATCGGCGCGCCGTTCTTCATCGCCCTGGTACGCCGTCGGACGTTGGTGTCGCTGTGACCGCCCACCCGACCGTCCGTTCCGCGGCCACCGCGCCGTCGGTGGCGGGTCGCCCGGCCTTCCGCATGGGACCGCTGTCGACGGTGCGTCGCCCCGCCAGGGTGCTCGTCACCCTCGCCCTCGCGATCGTGCTGTTCCTCGTGTTCTGTCTGAACGTCGGGCGCGGCGACTACCCGCTGTCGATCCCGGACGTCGTGAACGTGTTGGTGGGCGGCGGCTCGCGGATCGAGCGTTTCGTCGTCATGGACCTCCGCCTGCCGCGTGCCCTCACGGGCGCGCTCGTAGGAGCTGCGCTCGCCGTCTCCGGCGCGTTGATGCAGTCGATCACCCGCAACTCACTCGCGAGCCCGGACATTCTCGGCATCACGTCCGGCGCGAGCGTCGCCGCCATCTCGCTGATCGTCCTGAGCGGCACCAGTACGGCCGTGGGCCTGTTCGCCACGCTCGGCGTGACCCTCGCCGCTCTCGTCGGCGGGCTGCTCACCGCAGCGCTGGTGTACCTGTTGTCGTGGCGGGGCGGAGTGCAGGGCATGCGGCTGGTGCTCGTGGGCATCGCGATCAACGCCATGATGGTCGCGCTGATCGGCTGGATGTTGGTCAATGCCGACATCACCGACGTCACCCGCGCCCAGCTGTGGCTCACCGGGACGCTGTCCGGCGCCACGTGGTCGCAGGTGTGGCCCGTCACCGCCGCCGTGGTCGTTCTCGGAGCGGGCTCGGTGATCATGTCGTTCCGACTGTCCGCCATGCGGCTCGGGCCGGACACCGCCCGCTCGCTGGGCGTGGACGTGCAGCGGTCTCAGGCCGTCCTGCTCGTCATCTCGGTCGCGATGGCCGCCATCGCCACGAGCGTCGCCGGCCCGATCGGATTCGTGGCCCTCGCCGCGCCGCAGATCGCCCTGCGGCTGACCCGGTGCGCCGAGCCTCCGCTGATCGCCTCGGCCCTCACCGGCGCCGTCACCGTGGTGGGGTCCGACCTGGTGGCGCGCACGATTCTGCCGGTCGAGCTCCCCGTCGGCATCGTCACGTCCGTCCTGGGCGGACCCTTCCTCCTCTATCTGCTGGTCCGAGTCAACCGAAAGGCGACAGTATGAGCGTGCACGCGCATCCGGAGATCACCGGAGCCACACCTCCGCACCGTCTCGCCGCGGAGAACATCTCGGTCGGCTACGGCGACCGCATCATCATCGAGGGGCTCGACCTCGAGATCCACACCGGCGTCGTCACGACGGTCATCGGACCCAACGGCTGCGGCAAGTCGACTCTGCTGCGCGCCCTCGGCCGCCTGCTGTCCCCGCGCCAGGGCCAGGTGACGCTGGACGGCAAGGCGATCGGCCACATGAAGACCCGCGACGTCGCGCGCACTCTCGGGGTGCTCCCGCAGTCGCCGATCGCCCCGGAGGGGCTGACGGTGGCGGACCTGGTGGCACGAGGCCGCCATCCCCACCAGTCCTGGATCCGGCAGTGGTCCCGCGACGACGAGTCCGAGGTGGCGCGTGCGCTGAAGCTCACCGGTATCGAGGATCTCGCCGAACGTCCCGTCGACCAGCTCTCGGGAGGACAGCGCCAGCGTGCCTGGATCTCCATGGCACTGGCGCAGGGCACCGACGTCCTGCTCCTCGACGAGCCGACCACCTACCTCGATCTCGCGCACTCCATCGAGGTCCTCGACCTGGTGGATCGGATGCACGACGAGATGGGCCGGACCGTGGTGATGGTGCTGCACGACCTCAACCTGGCCGTCCGCTACAGCGACCGTCTCGTGGTCATGCACGAGGGAGCGATCGTCGCCAGCGGTACGCCGTCCGAGGTCATCTCCGAGAAGATGCTCTTCGACGTCTTCGGCCTGTCCGCGGCCGTCATCGACGACCCGGTCTCCGATCGTCCGCTGATCGTGCCCATCGGCACCCGCCACGTCCGGGCGGGCGCCGGCATCCGACCGGCCTGACGGTCAGCGGTCGATCATCGTCTTCACGAGCCGGACACTCTGACCGAAGGACACGTCCGGCAGGTAGGCCCGTCCGATGGCGTTGCCGATGCTCGGTAGCGCAGCCGGATCGGGGAACGTCATGTACATCGGCTCGTACACCGGCTGGAACTTCGACTTGAACGCCAGCAACGACCGGAAGCCGTAGACCGGTTCGAGCGTGCGGCCCACGACGTCGAGCAGACGCTCGAGCATCCCCGAGAGTGTCGACGTCTGCGCCGTGTCCTCGGTCGGATCGCCCACCTTGGCCAGCGGCGCTCCCGACAGACTGAGGAACTGCGCGCCCTCCTCCTGCAGGGACAGTGCGGCGGACGCGATGAGGAATTCCATCGCGGGCCGGAAGCCCTCGGACCGACGGCGCATGAAGTCCAGGGTCCAGCCCACGACGACGCCGTCGCGGTACACCGGCATCCACGAGGTGATGCCGTGCACGGTGCGCTGCTCGTCCACAGCGATGAGGCACCGGACCTGCGGATCGTCCACCTCGTCCAGGCCGCCGAGCGTGAAGCCCATCTCGGGCATGCCCTTGTCGGCGACCCATTCCTCGGAGATCGCGGTGATCTGGTCCGTGATCGCCAGCGGCGCCGTCGGGAACGAGATCCACTCGGCCTCGACACCGGCCTTCTTCGCCCGGTTCACCGCGGTGCGGACGTCCTGGAACTTCTTGCCCGTGAAGGCGAGATCCGCGAGCGGGAGCACGGTCTCCTCCCCCACCTGGATGCTCTCCCAACCCAGAGCGCCGGTGATCGCCGCGACGTCCGGCGTCACCGAGTAGAAGCAGGGCGACCATCCGTTCGCGGCGGCGTACTCGGAGAAGCCGACGATGGCCGCCTCCCGGTCCGCGGGCGGACCCACCGGATCGCCGGTGGTGAGGGCGATGCCCGAGATCACCCGGAACGCGACATAACTGTGACCGTCGGGCGAGAACCAGTACCGGTTGCCGCGCCACGTCGTCATCCAGGACAGGGCGCTGCCGCTGCTGCTCGTCAGCACCGCCCGGGCGCGCTCGGTGGCGTCGGTCTCCACGCCGTACGCCGGTCTCACGAACGACCCCGCGGTCGCGACGACCAGCACCGCCCAGAACACGATGCCGGTCCATTCGTAGAGCACGGTGGCGAGCCAGCTCGTCGGCAGGAAGGGCGGGTCGAACCACTGCAGCAGAACCGGGGGCACGAGCCGCTGCGGGAAGTCGCCGAGCAGCGTCAGCACTCCCGGGCTGCCGTCGAAGCCGGACCGGATCAGCGCGCCGACGGCGACGTAGAGAACGGCGAGAACCGCGCCGGCCCCGACCACGGTGGCCCACAGTCGCGTGTACGTACCGGCAGGCGCGGACACGTCGAAGTTCGTTCGCGTGACCACCAGCAGTGCCATGACCGCCAGGGGGACGACGAACGGGACGGCGGTGCGGTAGAGCGTCGGATCTGCGACGCCGTAGAACAGCGTGTCGCCGTTGTCCAGATCGGCGAAGCGGATCAGGTAGTTGGCGAGCGCCAGGGCCAGGAGCACGACCTGCGAGACCATCGCACCGATCCAGGCGAACCGACGCCCGCGGCGCAGTCCGTCGCTGAGGACCAGCAGATAGACCGAGGGCATGACGCTGGCCAGCACCGGTCCCACTCCGCCGAGTCGGAGATCGAGCAGCCCGCGTCGGCAGTCGGTGGACCCCGGATCTGCACCACAGACCAGGTTCACCTCGTCGAGCGTCCACTCCTGGCTGCGGAACAGTTCGCGCAGGACGGCGAACGGGCCCACCGCATTGGGCGAGAAGGCAGCGATCATCGGGCCGATCGCGGACGCCGCGACGATGAGGGCCACCAGCACCCGACCCTCGCGGCGGGTACCGGCGAGATGGGTGGCGCGAGAGGATCGTCCGACGATCAACGGACCCGCCACTGCGCCGACCACGACCGAGCCGAGCGCGGTGATGTCGGCGAGATGGCCACCGAACAGGGCCATCACGACGGTCAGCGCCACGAGGCCCACCCGCACCCGCCGACGCCAGAGCGTTCCCATGTTCGCGCTGGCCACCATCAGCGTGCCGAGAATCCAGGCCGTGGGGCCCGAGGTGACGCCGAGATGAAGCTGGAAGCCCCACCCCTCGTCGAGCAACTGCCCGAGAGCGGCCAGCGCGAGACCCAGCAGCGAGCCGCCCACCTGGGTCACCAGGACGGCGACCGCGAAGCGCCGAGTACCCATCCGGTGCTCGATCGGCGCTGCCACGACCAGGAACAACGCGGTGGCGACGACGAAGGCGGCCACCCCCACGGCGAAGAGCCCCGACGTGACGGGGGTCCAGAGCCGCAGGTTCTCGATCGGAACGATGCCCAGCGCGGTGTGGTGGTCGAGGAAGCTGCGATAGCTGCGTGTGGTGAGGGAGAGCACGATCAGCCCCACCCACATGACGGCCAGCAGTGCGAGGCTGACCGGAGCCCCCTTGGCGCCGTAGGCGATCGTGGACCACAACCGTGCGCCCTGGCGACCGGTTCGTCCCCACCACGCGGCGATGTCGGTCCGCGCACGGGCGACCGGACCCTGCGCGGGAGATCCTGCGGCGGACGGATCGGTCACGACGTCAACCCCAGCCGGGTGCAGAGCCAGTCCAGCTCCAGCTTCAGGCCCGCAGACCACGTCTCGTAACTGTGTCCACCCGGGACCTCGGCATAACGCACGTCCATTCCGGCTTTCTGTGCGGCGGCGAGCAGCTGCTTCGCCGAGTTCTGGTAATCGGGATCACTGGCGCCGACGACGAAGGCGCCGGCGCTGGTGGGGTACTGGCGTGTGGCCATGAGGTTCATCGGGTTCACGGCCTCGAATGCGGCCTCGCTTCCGCCGAACGCCGCGTCCAGCGTGCGCTGCTTGTCCCCCAACGTCGGTTCGAGCTGCCCCGAGAGAACCAGGAAGGTCGGGTACAGCTGCGGGTAGTTGGTGGTCATCTGCATGGCGCAGGTACCGCCGTAGGAGAGCCCGCCGATCGCCCAGTGCGCCGGATCGGTGTCCACCTGCAGGGTCGCGTTCACCCACGCCGGCACGTCCTTCGCCAGATAGGACGCCACGTTGCCGAGCGGAGAGTCGACGCAGAGCGGATTGGCGATGGTGGACCCGGTCGCGTCCGCCACCACCACGACGGGTGCGAGACCTGCGTGATCGGCGGCGTAGGCGTCCATCGTCTGGACCAACCGGCCGCCGGTGAGCCAGTCGTCGGGCGCTCCGGGTTGGCCGGCGAGCAGCACGAGGACGGGCAGCAGCGGCCGGCGTGCGGTGAAGTACGCGGGCGGCAGGTAGACCTTCGCGTTCCGAGCGGAGAAACCCGACTCCGTGCCCGGGATCGGCGTGTCCAGGATGCGACCACCGGTCGGCATGTCGGCGGGGGCGGTCCACACGCTCGCGAGAGGTGTACCGGTGATCGGGTCGGCGGTGCGGCCGGTGACGTCGTCGACGTCCACCTCCTGCACGGACGAGATTCCCAGGGCGGTACCAACGGTGGGGTAGGCGTCGAAGACCAGGTTGACCTGCAGCGCGGACGTCGCGACCACGGCCACCGTCGCGATCACGGTCACCACGCGGGTCCACCACCGTGTCGCGGCCAGCATCCGCGGCACGAGGAGGAACAGACCCAGGACTCCGAGACCGACCCAGACGTAGACCGACGTCTCGACGGGATCGGGGAAGACCCGCCAGATCTTCTCGATGCCGAACCACGCCGCCACCGTGAGGACGGCCGCCACCGCGACGGCCACCGGGACGGCGCGGGTGAGGTGCCGCCGACGCCGCGCGAGCACGAGCCAGACGAGCCCGAGCACTCCGACGACCGTGACGACGATCGGGACCGGTCCACTGACCAACGACGTGTCGACGAATGCCACGGCGCAACAGTAGCCGCGCAGTAGTTCTCGACGCGTGTTTCCGCGCCGGTGGACGCGCGCCGACGTGCGACGACCCGCTGCTACACCGTGTAGTACGCATTTGCGTCGGAGTGGCCGTATCATCTGACGAATGGCAGGCCTGGGCGATCTCGAACGAGCAGTGATGGAACATTTGTGGTCGAGTTCGGAGCCGCAGACCGTCCGTCAGGTCCACGAGGCACTGGCGTCGAAGCGTGAGCTCGCATACACGACGGTCATGACGGTCCTGCAGCGTCTGGCCAAGAAGAAGCTCGTCACCCAGCAGCGGGACGACCGCGCGCATCGGTACGCTCCGGTACATGGGCGCGAAGAGCTTGTCGCCAGCCTCATGGTCGACGCCCTCCAGCAGGCCGACCGCTCCGGCGGACGCGCTGCTGCCCTGGTCCACTTCGTGGGTCGGGTCGGCGCCGACGAGGCCGCCGCACTCCGGGAGGCCCTCGCGGCACTGGAGACGCAGGCCGACGGTTCCTCCAACGCCTGACCTCTCGACCCTCGACGCTCCCTCCCACACGACGGTGAGGACATGAACGCACCGACAGCACTGGTCTTCGCGGTACTCGCGTTGATCCTGACGGGACCGGTTCCCGCGATGCTGTCCCGTGCGACATGGCCGCACCGGACACCGCGCGCCGCCCTGGTGCTGTGGCAGGCGATCGCACTCGCCGCGGTGCTCTCGGCCTTCAGTTCCGGTCTCGCGATCGCGAGCCAGCTGCTCGTCCCCGGACCGGACGGCCGGCCCACCACGGCGCCGACGGCCGAGATCGACGCCCTCGGCCTCCCGCTGTGGATCCTCTACGTGACGGTGCTCGCGATCACCCTCGTCATCGGTGCGCGGCTCGTCTGGGCCACGTCCCTGGTGGCGATCAAGACCCGACGACGGCGTGCGCGACACCGCACGCTGGTCGACATCCTCGATCGCAGTGCGGGCGAGACCAGTGCCCACGGAACCGACGTGCGGGTCCTCGAGAGCCTCGACCCCATCGCCTACTGCCTGCCCGGACTGCGGCAACGCGTCGTGGTCAGCGAGGGCACGTTGTCCAACCTGGACGACGACGAGCTGGCCGCCATCCTGACCCACGAACGCTCCCACCTGCGCGCGCGGCACGATCTCGTTCTCGAGGCGTTCATGGCCGTCAACCAGGCGTTCCCGCACGTCGTGCGCAGCCGGTCCGCGCTGGGGTCGGTGCAGCTGCTGGTCGAGCTGCTCGCGGACGATTCCGCGGTGCGCGTCACGGGCCCTCGTCCCCTCGCCCGCGCTCTCGTGGCCTGCTCCGGATCGTCGGCGCCGCGGGGAGCGCTGGCCGCGGGTGGGCCGAGCACGCTGGTGCGGGTGCGCCGGTTGGCCACTCCCGGTTCCACCCCGGGTGTCGCCACTCTCGCCTATCTCGCGTCGGCGGCCATTCTCGTGGTGCCGACCATCTACGTCGCCGTGCCGTGGTTGACCGAGCTGACGCGCCTCGCACGACACGGTTCGTGACTACTGGCTCACACGAGTCGGCATCGACACCACTCGTCGCGTAGTGTTACCCGTGGTTCATCAGAACCATCCGTTAGTCGATATGGCACAAATTTCGCCGTCGCTCCGATCCGTCCCCTCGTGGACGCCACGGAGTCGTACCGGTGACAAGACACCTCACATTGCGCCCGAGCTCCGCTTGCGCATCGATGACCAGGTGATGTGTGCCCTGGCTCGTCACGCTGCGCGGTGATTCATCGTTGCTGTGCACCGACGCGCCTGCAACCCCGAGAGGTACCACCGCGTTGACCAGCGCCACCCCCGTTTCTGTTTCTGCCACCAGCACTCCCGAGGCGTCCGAGACCACGTTCTCCGACCTCGGACTTCCCGCGGCCATCGTCGCGGCGCTCGCCAAGAACGGCATCACCGTTCCCTCGCCCATCCAGAAGATGGCCATCACCGACGCCCTCGCCGGCCGTAACGTTCTCGGCCGCGCACAGACCGGATCGGGCAAGACGCTCGCGTTCGGTCTGCCGATGCTCGCCCGCCTGGCGTCGACCGGTACCAAGCCCGCCGCGAAGCGTCCCCGCGCACTGGTGCTGGTCCCCACCCGCGAGCTCGCCTTCCAGGTCGTCGACTCGCTGCAGTCCTACGCCACCGTCCTCGGACTGAGCGTGCGTCCGGCCGTCGGCGGCACCCCGTTCGGTCGTCAGGCCGATCAGCTCCGCCGCGGTGTCGACGTTCTCGTCGCCACCCCCGGACGCCTCGGCGATCACCTGCGTCAGGGCACCTGCGTCCTCGAGGCAGTGGAGATCACCGCACTCGACGAGGCCGACCAGATGGCCGACATGGGCTTCCTGCCCGAGGTGCGCGACATCCTCGGACAGACCGCGAACGGTGGCCAGCGCATGCTGTTCTCCGCCACGCTGGATCGCGAGGTCCAGTCGTTGGTCCGCCAGTTCCTGGCCGACCACGTCCAGCACTCGACCGGTGACAGCAAGGCCGCCGTCGAGTCGATGGATCACTACATCCTCAATGTCGGCCGTGGACAGAAGGACATCGTCCTGTCCGAGATCGCCGCTCGCGAGGGTGGCCGGACCATCATGTTCGCCCGCACCAAGCTCGGCTGCGACGGCATCACCGATCGCCTGCGCGCAGTCGGCATCCACGCCGAGTCGCTGCACGGCGGCAAGGCTCAGAACCAGCGCACCCGCGTGCTCGACCGCTTCAAGAGCGGCCGCACCCCCGTGCTCGTCGCCACCGACGTCGCCGCACGCGGCATCCACGTCGACGGCATCGACCTGGTCGTGCACGTCGATCCGCCCGCGGATCACAAGGACTACATGCACCGCGCCGGCCGTACGGCACGTGCCGGTGCGGCGGGCACCGTCGTCGCCATCGCGCTGCCCAACCAGCGCCGCATCATCAGCCGGCTGACCGGCCAGGCCGGGGTGAAGGTCACCTCGGTGGACGTCTCCCCCGGTTCGGTGGAGCTCGGTTCCATCACCGGAGCCAAGGCTCCGTCCGGCGAGCCGGTGCGTGAGGCACCGCGTCGCGAGCGTCCCAGTGGCCCCTCGCGCTTCGGCGCCTCGGGATCCCCGCGCACCGGTGGCTACCGTGGCGGCGACTCCGGCGGATACCGGGGTCGCGACGAGAACCGCACGGGTGGGTACCGCGGCGGTGAGTCGAGCGGTGGCTACAAGGGCCGCGACGAGAACCGCACCGGCGGCTACCGCGGCGGCGAGTCCACCGGTGGCTACAAGGGCCGCGACGAGAACCGCACGGGCGCAACGGCTTCGCGCACCGGCGGGTTCCGCAGCCGTGCTGCGGGCACCGCGCGCGACTGACAGCTCTCCCGTCCTTGTCCGGCCCCGACTTTCGCGTCGGGGCCGGGCAGGGAAAGCTGGGGGAATGACTTCCTCGGATTCTTCACCTCTCGCCCAGATCGGTGTCACCGGCCTCGCTGTCATGGGGTCCAACCTGGCGCGGAACTTCGCCCGCCACGGACACGTGGTCGCGGTGCACAACCGGAGTTACTCCAAGACACAGACTCTGCTCGACGCGCACGGCAGTGACGGCACCTTCGTCGCGTCCGAGAGCATCGAGGACTTCGTGGCCAGCCTCGAGAAGCCACGCAAGGTCGTCATCATGGTCAAGGCCGGCGATCCCACGGACGCGGTCATCGAGGAACTCGCCGGCGTCATGGACGAGGGCGACATCATCATCGACGGCGGCAACGCCCTCTACACGGACACCATCCGCCGCGAGTCCTCGTTGAAGGACCGCGGCCTTCTCTTCGTCGGCGCCGGCATCTCCGGCGGCGAGGAGGGTGCACTCAACGGCCCCTCGATCATGCCCGGCGGCCCCGCGAAGTCGTACGAGTCGGTCGGGCCCCTGCTCGAGTCGATCTCGGCACACGTGGACGGCACCCCGTGCTGCACCCACATCGGCCCCGACGGGTCCGGGCACTTCGTGAAGATGGTGCACAACGGCATCGAGTACGCCGACATGCAGCTCATCGGTGAGGCCTACAACCTGCTACGCGACGCGCTGGGCATGGATCCGGACGCGGTCGCAGACGTCTTCCGCCAGTGGAACGAGGGCGACCTCGAGAGCTACCTCGTCGAGATCACCGCGCAGGTGCTCGCCCACAAGGACGCGAAGACCGGGAAGCCCCTGGTCGACGTCATCGTCGACGCCGCCGAGCAGAAGGGCACCGGTCGCTGGACCGTCAAGTCCGCGCTGGATCTCGGAGTCCCCGTCACCGGTATCGCCGAGGCGGTGTTCGCCCGAGCACTCTCGGGCGCGCGCGGCCAGCGCGAGGCGTCCAAGGGTCTGGCGTCGGGAACGCTCTCGGCGAAGCCCGAGGACATCGAGACCTTCACCGAGGACATCCGTTCCGCGCTGTACGCCTCCAAGGTCGTCGCCTACTCGCAGGGCTTCGATCAGATCGCCGCCGGTTCGGCCGAGTACGACTGGAATCTGCACCCCGGCGATCTCGCCACCATCTGGCGCGGAGGATGCATCATCCGGGCCCGATTCCTGAACCGCATCAAGGACGCCTACGACGAGAACCCGGAACTACCCGCGCTGTTGCTGGCGCCGTACTTCCGTGACGCCGTCGAGAACGCCGTCGACAGCTGGCGTCGCGTCGTGTCCACCGCGACACTCCTCGGAATCGCGGTGCCCGGCTTCGCCTCCGCCCTGTCGTACTACGACGGACTGCGCGCCGAACGTCTGCCCGCCGCGCTGACGCAGGGTCTGCGCGACTTCTTCGGAGCGCACACCTACGAGCGCATCGACGCCGACGGCAAGTTCCACACCCTGTGGAGCGAGGACCGGTCCGAGATCGAGGCCTGACCTCCGCCGTGAGTTCGTCCGTGCTCGCGGTCGGGCTCTCGCTCGTCGCGGCATTTCTCTTCGCCTGCGCCGCCGTCGCTCAGCAGACGGCGGCGTCGGCGGTCGCGGACGGGGACTCGTTGATCTCGGGTCTCGTGCGCAGCCCGCGGTGGTGGGCCGGGGTGGTCGGCGACCTGGGCGGATACCTGGTGCAGGTGGCGGCCCTGGCCGTCGGGTCGGTGTCCGTGGTGCAGCCGTTGCTCGTCAGCATGCTCCTGTTCGCGCTTCCCCTCGCCGCGAAGTACTCCGGTCTGCGGATGCGGCGCGCCACCTGGATCTCGGCCGTGGGTCTCACGGTCGCCTTGGTGGCGTTCGTCGCGGTCGGCGACCCCACCGAGGGCACCGCCGACGCGCCGCTGTCGGTGTGGGCACTGCCGTTGGCCGCCGTGGTGGCGGTGGCGCTGGTCGGCGCCGTCGCCGGTGTGCTCACTCGCGAGCCCGGTCGTGCGGCGCTGCTGCTCGGAGTCGGCGGTGGGCTGCTGTTCGGCGTCGCCGTCGCGTTCACCAAGTACGTCACCGACCTGGTGGAGTCCGATCTGCTCGGCGCCCTCACCGCGTGGCAGACGTACGCGTTGATCGCCGCGGGAGTCTCGGGCTTCTACCTGCAGCAGCGAGCGTTCCAGGCCGGTCCGCTCGCGGCGTCGCTGCCGGCGGTGACCGTGTGCGAGCCGCTGGCGGCGGTGTTCCTCGGCATCGTGGTGCTCGACGAACGGCTCCGCCTCGACGGACTGCGCGGCGTGGTCGTCGCCTCCGCCGTGATCGTCATGATCGTGACCACCGTGGTTCTCTCGCGGGAGCAGGGGCGTGCGGACGACGCCGTCCCGGTTGTCTGACCCACCCTCGACGTCGCCGCCGCAAGATATATCCGTCGGTCGCGTACGCTGGCGTCCCGTGCATTTCCTTCGCGACCAGCGCCCGCCCTACGACCTGACGTACGACGACGTGTTCCTCGTCCCGAACCACACGACGGTCACGTCCCGTTTCGACGTCGACCTGGCGAGTGTCGACGGCTCCGGGACCACCATTCCCATCGTCGTCGCCAACATGACCGCCGTGGCCGGCCGCCGGATGGCGGAGACGGTCGCGCGACGCGGCGGCATCGTCGTCATCCCGCAGGACCTGCCGACCGCGGCCGTCGCCGAGACGGTCTCCTTCGTCAAGAGCCGGAACCTGGTGGCGGACACCCCGGTCGTGTTGACGGCGGAGGACTCGGTCTCCGACGCTCTCGCCCTCATGCCCAAGCGTGCCCACGGCGTCGTCGTGGTCGTGGACGGTGACACGGCCGTGGGCATCGTCTCCGAGGCGGCGTGCACGGACGTCGATCGCTTCGCGCGCCTCTCGACGGTGATGGACAAGGACTTCGTGACGGCCTCCGTGGACACGAGTCCCCGCGAGATCTTCGAGCAGCTCGAGGCCCGGCACGAGAACCTCGCCGTACTGACCGGACCGGACGGCGCACTCGCGGGAGTGCTCACCCGCACCGGTGCGCTGCGCGCCGGCATCTACCGGCCCGCCACCGACGCCGACGGACGCCTGCGCATCGCCGCCGCCGTCGGCATCAATGGTGACGTGGGCGCGAAGGCCGCCGCCCTGGTCGAGGCCGGGGCCGACGTCCTGGTGCTCGACACCGCCCACGGCCACCAGCAGAAGATGCTCGATGCGCTGGCCGTCGTCGCGGCGCTCGATCTGGGCGTGCCCCTGGTCGCCGGCAACGTCGTGTCCGCAGCGGGTACCCGTGACCTGATCGAGGCCGGCGCGGACATCGTCAAGGTCGGTGTGGGCCCCGGCGCCATGTGCACCACCCGCATGATGACCGGCGTGGGCCGCCCGCAGTTCTCGGCCGTCGAGGAGTGCGCCGTCGCGGCGCGCGAACTGGGCAAGCACGTATGGGCCGACGGCGGGGTCCGACATCCCCGCGACGTCGCGCTCGCCGTCGCTGCGGGTGCCTCCAACGTCATGATCGGGTCCTGGTTCGCCGGCACCCACGAGTCGCCCGGAGATCTCCGCGTCGACGCCGCCGGGGTGGCCTACAAGGAGAGCTTCGGCATGGCGTCGAAGCGAGCCGTGGCCGCACGCACCGCGGCGGACAGCGCGTTCGACCAGGCGCGCAAGGGCCTGTTCGAGGAAGGCATCTCCAGCTCGCGGATGCGCCTCGATCCGGAGCGGCCCGGTGTCGAGGACCTCATCGATCACATCTGCGCGGGTGTGCGCAGCACCTGCACGTACGCCGGTGCGCGCTCGCTCGAGGAGCTGCACCGGGATGCCGTGCTCGGCATCCAGTCTGCGGCGGGCTTCGCCGAGGGGCGGCCGCTCCCGTCCGGCTGGTGATCTCGGCCGCACTCGTGCTCACGCCGCCGACTCGGTGATTCCGGGTCGGCGACGATACGATGTGTGCGATAGCGGCGCCCCCGAGCGGGTACCGCTGTGACACGCGCCGATTCTGCGGCGCAGGCGTCGCCTCCACGCGAACGCCACACGACAGGAAGGACACCGGTGCCCGAGGCACCCACGACGACGCCGACCCCCGGGTCCGGCACTCCGTCCCCGGACCGACCGTCCCGAGACCGCCCCTCCCCCGACGGGGAGTCGTCCGGCGGTCTCTCTCCGGAGGGCTCCTCTAGGTCGCCGGGCTCACCCGGCGCTTCCCCGACGACCACCTCGAGGCGCAGCGAGGTGTGTCCCTCGTGACCGTTCTCGTTCCGATCCTGTCCCTCGTGGGCTTCGTCGCGCTGACGGCGGGAACGGCGATCTTCGTCGCCGCGGAGTTCTCCCTCACCGCACTCGAACGCAGCACCGTCGACGCGGCGGCCCGCGACGGTGACATGCGCTCCCGCCAGGTCCAGCACGCGCACAGGACGCTGTCGTTCCAGCTCTCCGGTGCGCAGCTCGGCATCACCATCACGACACTGATCACCGGCTACATCGCCGAACCGGTGCTGGCGCGGTTCATCACCCCCGCCGCCACGGCGCTCGGTGCGTCCGACTCGCTCGCCGGCGCCGTGTCACTGGTGCTGGCACTCGTCATCGCCACGTCGGCGTCGATGGTGTTCGGCGAGCTGGTGCCCAAGAACATGGCCATCTCCAATCCGATGAAGGTGGCGCGGGCGACGGCCGGCCTGCAGGCAGGGTTCTCCCTCGTCTTCCGCTGGGCCATCAACGGTCTCAACGGTTCCGCGAACTGGGTGGTCCGCCGCCTCGGCGTCGAGCCCGCGGAGGAACTGCGTTCGGCGCGCTCGCCCCAGGAACTCGGGTCGCTGGTGCGCTCCTCCGCGGAACACGGCTCCATCGACCAGCGCACCGCTCTCCTCGTCGACCGCTCGCTGCAGTTCGGCGAGCGCACGGCGGAGGAGTTGATGACCCCCCGCGTGAAGATCGAGACGCTCGCCGCGGACGACACGGTCGCCGACCTCATCGACACCGCGGCCCGCACCGGGTTCTCCCGGTTCCCCGTCGTCAACGGCGACCTCGACGACACCCTGGGCGTCGTCCACATCAAGCACGCGTTCACCGTGCCCGCCGAGCGCCGCGCCGGAACGACGGTCAGCTCCCTCGCGCAGCGTGTCCCCAACGTCCCCTCGAGCCTGGACGGCGACACCGTCATGGAACGGGTGCGCGCCGACGGCATGCAGGTCGCCATCGTGGTGGACGAGTACGGCGGCACCGCGGGCATCGTCACCATGGAGGACCTCATCGAGGAGATCGTCGGCGACGTCCGCGACGAGCACGACACCCGCGAGGTCGACGTCCAACGCGTCGCCGACGGGTGGCTCTGCTCCGGACTCCTGCGCATCGACGAGGTCACCGAGTTCACCGGGTACGCGGCACCCGAGGGCGAGTACGACACCCTCGGTGGCCTGGTGCTGACACAGTTCGAACGCATCCCCGACGCCGGCGACCAGGTCATCCTGCCGCCCCCGAGCGGAGACCTCGAGTCCGACGAGGGCGGCTGGGTCGCGCGCGTGGACGCGATGGACGGGCGCCGGATCGACCGGATCCTCGTACGCCCGGCCGCGGAGGACGAGATCACCCGGCTGCGCGCCGAGACCGTCCGCGAGCACGACCGGGAGGCCCTCGATGGGTGACCTTCTCGCCGTCGGCCTCGCGGTCGTCCTCCTGCTCCTCAACGCCTTCTTCGTCGGTGCCGAGTTCTCTCTGATCTCGGCACGCCGCGACCGCCTCGAGAGTCTGGTGGTGCAGGGCAAGAAACGGGCTCAGACGGTCATCGAGGCCGGTCAGAACCTGTCGATGATGCTCGCGGCCGCGCAGCTCGGCATCACCATCTGCTCGATCCTGCTCGGGCGCGTGGCGGAACCCGCCGTGGCACACCTGATCGAGCGCCCGTTCGAGCTGCTCGGCGTACCCGACTCCCTGCTGCACCCCATCGGGTTCGCCCTCGCCCTGGGCATCGTGGTGATCCTGCACATCCTCATCGGCGAGATGGTGCCGAAGAACATCGCGATCGCCGGACCGGAAGCGACGGCGATGTTGCTGGTGCCCGTGCATCTGTGGTGGTTGCGTGTCGCGAAGCCGCTGATCTCGTTCTACAACCTGTGCGCCAACGGCACACTGCGGTTGTTGCGCGTCGAGCCGAAGGACGAGCTGGACTCGTCGGTGTCGGCGGATCAGCTCTCCGACATGATCGGCGAGTCCCGTTCGGAGGGACTCATCGACGAGGAGGAGCACCGCCGGCTGACGCAGGCTCTCGAGACGTCGGGGCGCACCGTGCGGGAGGTCCTCATCCCGCTGGACAAGGCCCGCACGGTGGTCTGCGGACCCAAGGGACCCACGCTGGGTGCGATCGAGGAGGCGGTCCGCGAGACCGGTTTCTCGCGGTACCCGGTCCGCGACGAGACCGACGGCATGATCGGGTATCTCCACATCAAGGACGTCCTCGATCTGATGGCGGACCCGCTGGCCGACTCGGGGACGATCATCCCGCGCTCGGACGTCCGCCTTCTGCCGATCATCGACGCGCGCACCCCTCTCGACGAGGCGTTGGCCGGTCTCCGCCGCCGACGCAGTCACCTCGGCGCCGTGGTGGAGACGGGCAAGGGCACCATCGGCATCGTCGCTCTCGAGGACCTCGTCGAGGAGTTCGTCGGCACGGTGCGCGACGGCACCCACCTCGTGGAGGACGTCGTCCCCGGGCCCGACGCGCCGTGACGTCCGTCGTGTCGGACACCGATCTCGTCGTTCTCGGACCGGACGCGTGGCATCCTCGGCGGCTCGCTCACGGCGAGCGGGTGGACGAGATGATCGGTGCCTATCTGGAGCGGCGCGCGGTCGGCGAGCCGCATCCGGTGCTCGACTTCCTCTTCACCTACTACAGCCTCAAGCCGGGCCATCTGCGCCGGTGGCACCCCGGTCACGGCTCGGTACTGACCGGGCCGGGCATCGAGGACTACCGCGGACGCTCCGGGTACGTGGACGTCGCCGTGGGCGGGCGACCCGGCGTCACGGTGTCGTCCAAGTTCCTCGACCGGCGGTCGTCCGCGATCGAGTTCGTGAGCACCCTGATCGGCCGGACGGCCACCCGCCCCGCGCAGCTGGGCTGCTTCGGTCTGCACGAGTGGGCGATGGTCTACCGCGGCGGGGACGAGGCTCTGCGTCACGACGTGCCGCTGCGCCTCGGTCACGACGGCACCGACGCGGTGGTGGAGTCGATGCCGTTGCGCTGCACCCACTACGACGCGTTCCGTTTCTTCACCCCGGACGCGGTCCCGCGGAACGCGCTCGAGCTGACGCCGGAGCACCGGCTCCTGACGGAACAGCCGGGCTGCCTGCACGCGTCGATGGATCTGTACAAGTGGGTGGCGAAGCTCGGACCGCTGCTGCCGTCCGAACTGCTGCTCGACTGCTTCGCGCTGTCGATGACGGCGCGTGAACTGGACATGCGGGCGAGCCCGTACGACCTCACGGCGTACGGCTACTCTCCCGTGCGTGTCGAGACCCCGACCGGGCGCGCCGAGTATGTGCGCGCCCAGTCGGCGATCGCGGAACGAGGCGCCGCTCAGCGAGTCGCGATCGGCGGCCTGCTCGCCGATCTGCGCTGACGGTTCGGGTCAGACGCCCACGGCCGAGAGTTCGGCGAACTCCTCGTCGCTGAGCTCGATGCTCGCGGCGGCGACGTTGTCCTCGAGGTGGGACACCGACGACGTTCCGGGAATCGGCAGCATCACCGGGGATCGACGCAACAGCCACGCGAGGGCGAGCTGTGACGCGGAGACGCCGTGCCGCTGGGCCAGCTCCGTCAGCGGGCTGCCCTCGCCGGTGAGCTTTCCGGTGGCGAGCGGGAACCACGGAATGAAGCCGATGTTCTGCTCGGTCGACCAGTCGAGGAGCTCCTCGGAGGAGCGGTCCGTGAGGTTGAAGAGGTTCTGGACGGACACGATCGGAGCGATCCTCTGCGCCTGTGTCACCTCCTCGACGGACACCTGGCTGAGGCCGATGTGCCGGATCTTGCCCTCGTCCTGCAGCGCCTTCAGCTCGCCGACCTGATCTTCGAGCGCGACGTCCGGGTCGATGCGGTGCAGCTGGAACAGGTCGATGCGGTCCACACCGAGACGGCGCAGCGACAACTCGGCTTGCTGGCGGAGGTATGCGGGACGACCGACCGGGGTCCACTGCCCGGGGCCCTGCCGGGTGAGCCCGGCCTTGGTCGCGATCACGATGTCGTCGGCGTAGGGACGCAGCGCCTCGGCGAGCAGGTCCTCGGCCACCTCGGGGCCGTAGCTGTCTGCGGTGTCGAAGAAGGTCACGCCCAACTCGACCGATCGCCGCAGCACGCGGATCGCCTCGTCGCGGTCACGGGGCGGCCCCCAGACGCCTTCTCCGGGCAGCTGCATGGTGCCGTAACCGAGCCGGGTGATCTCGAGGTCTCCACCGAGCAGGAAGGTGCCGCTCGCGTCGGCGGGGCGGGAAGTCGTCGAAGTCGTCATGGCGAGTACGACGCCGTGGGGGTCGCAGGTATTCCTGCTCGTGGTCGTCCCGCGCGCCACCACCGGTGGGCTCCGCACTACCACTGGGTAACATCGGGGCGATCCAGCGCGGCACGACGCCGCGACAGGCGAGAGTCAAGTGAGGGGCTGTGATGACGGAACGCGTCCAGGTCGGCGATCTGCAGGTGGCGGCAGTGCTGCACGAGTTCGTGGAGAAGCAGGCTCTGCCCGGCACGGGTGTGGATCAGGATGCGTTCTGGGCGGGTGTGCAGTCCCTCCTCGAGGATCTCGCGCCCCGTAACCGGGCGCTTCTCGAGGCCCGCGACGAGATCCAGGGCAAGCTCGACGCCTGGCACTCCGAGCACCCCGGAGCCGGCTACGACCGCGCGCAGTACAAGGCGTTCCTGAAGGAGATCGGGTACCTGCAGGACGAGCCTGCCGCGTTCGCGATCACGACCGAGGGCGTCGACACCGAGATCACCACGACGGCCGGCCCGCAGCTGGTCGTCCCCGTCCTCAACGCACGCTTCGCCATCAACGCCTCCAACGCCCGGTGGGGCTCGCTGTACGACGCGCTCTACGGCACCGACGCCATCTCCGAGGACGGCGGCGCGGAGAAGGGCACCAGCTACAACAAGGTGCGCGGCGACAAGGTCATCGCGTGGGCTCGCACGTTCCTCGACGACGCGGTGCCGCTGACGTCCGGCTCGCACGCGGACGCCACGTCGTACGTCGTCGACGGGTCCGCCCTGGCGGTCACCCTGTCCTCCGGCGACACCGTCGGTCTCGCGTCACCGGACTCGCTGCTCGGCTACACGGGTGAGCCGTCCGCACCGACCGGAATCCTGTTCGTCCACAACGGCTTGCACTTCGAACTGCAGATCGACGCCGAGAGTCCCATCGGCAGCACCGACGCCGCGGGCGTGAAGGACGTGCTGCTCGAGTCCGCGGTCACCGCGATCATGGACTTCGAGGACTCCGTCGCCGCCGTGGACGCCGACGACAAGGTGCTCGGCTACCACAACTGGCTCGGTCTGATGCGCGGCGATCTCGCCGAGGAGGTGTCGAAGAACGGGAAGACTTTCACCCGCACCATGAATCCGGATCGCGTCTACACCGCTCTGGACGGCTCCGAACTCGTGCTGCACGGCCGGTCGCTTCTGTTCGTCCGCAACGTCGGGCACCTGATGACCACCGATGCGATCCTCGACAAGGACGGCAACGAGATCCCCGAGGGCATTCTCGATGCCGTCATGACATCCCTGACGGGCAAGCACAGCCTGCGAGACGACGTCGCGCTGAGCAACAGCCGCACCGGCTCGCTCTACATCGTGAAGCCCAAGATGCACGGTCCCGACGAGGTCGCCTTCACGAACGAGCTGTTCGCGCGGGTCGAGGACGTCGTGGGCCTCCCCCGCAACACCCTCAAGGTCGGCATCATGGACGAGGAGCGTCGCACGACGGTCAACCTCGCGGCCTGCATCCTCGCGGCGAAGGAACGCGTCGTGTTCATCAACACCGGCTTCCTCGACCGGACCGGCGACGAGATCCACACCTCCATGGAGGCCGGAGCCGTCGTGCGCAAGGCCGAGATGAAGAAGCAGAAGTGGATCGCCGCCTACGAGGACTGGAACGTCGACACCGGTCTCGCGGCGGGCCTCGAGGGCAAGGCGCAGATCGGCAAGGGAATGTGGGCGATGCCCGATCTCATGCACGACATGCTCGAACAGAAGATCGGTCACCCGCGCGCGGGTGCGAACACCGCGTGGGTCCCGTCGCCCACCGCGGCCACGCTGCATGCCACCCACTACCACCAGGTCGACGTCTTCGCCCGCCAGGAGGAGATCGCGAAGGCTCGCCGCGCCACGGTCGACGACATCCTCGAGATCCCACTGGCTGCCGACACCTCCTGGAGCGACGAGGACAAGCAGCGTGAGCTCGACAACAACTGCCAGTCGATCCTGGGATACGTCGTCCGGTGGATCGACCACGGCGTCGGCTGCTCCAAGGTTCCGGACATCGAGGACGTCGCGCTCATGGAGGACCGTGCGACGCTGCGCATCTCGAGCCAGCTGCTGGCCAACTGGGTCCGTCACGGCGTCGTGACCGAGCAGGACGTCGTCGCCTCGCTGACGCGCATGGCGCCGGTGGTCGATCGGCAGAACGCCGACGACCCGACCTACCGACCGCTCGCCGAGAACTCGGATTCCAACATCGCCTTCAACGCCGCCAAGGACCTCATCCTCGAGGGAACCCGGCAGCCGAACGGGTACACGGAGCCGATCCTCCACGCGCGCCGTCGCGAGTACAAGGCAGCGAACCAGGCATCCTGACGGGGAGGCCGGGAGCAGCACGAGAGAGGACGGGTCCCGAGGGTGGGAGAGCATCGTCGCACCGCGTCCACGTCGGGTGGTCGTCGCGGTGTGAGCCGCGGACCCGTCGTGGTCGTCGTCGTTCTCGTGCTGCTCGTCGCGGCCGTCCTGGGCTGGTTCGCCCTGCGCGATCGCATCACCGACGAGGGTGAGCAGGCCGCGAAGGCCTGTGTGGAGGGTGACGCCGTGCTGGCCGTCACGGCTGATCCCGACATCGCCGACGCCGTGCGTACGGTCGCCGCGGCGTGGGACGCCACGGCGCCGGTGGTGCGCGATCACTGCGTCACCACGACGGTGACCGAGACGGCGTCGGACGTCGCGGCAGCGGCCCTCGCGGCCGATCCGTACGACGCGGCGGCCGGTCCTCGTCCGTCGCTGTGGATCCCGGCGACCTCGGCGGATGCGGCGCCGCTGATCGACGCGCGGCGGGTCGACAGCACCCCGCGGTCTCTCGCCACCAGTCCCGTCGTCCTCGGCGTCGCGCCGACGCTCGCCGACACCCTGGGAGCGGCGGCCGTGGGGTGGGCCGACCTACCTCGTCTCGCCGCCACCCCCGGGTCGCTCGACGCCATCGGCGCCGTGGGCTGGGGATCCCTGCGACCGGCACTGCCGGCGGGGTCGACCACCACCGCGGCTCTGGTGTCGGTGGCTGCGGCGGTCGTCGATCCCACCGCCTCCACCGCGTCGCTGACCGCCGATCAGGCTGCGTCCGCGCCCGTCGTGTCGGCGGTCTCCGCGCTCTCCCGCGCGGCGACGGACGAGACTCCAACACCGCCCGCCGATGCTGCGGCCGCTCTCGATGCGATGGTGCAGGGCGACGACCCCGCGGCCGCCCCGGTCCACGCCGTCCCGGTCACCGAACAGCAGTTGTTCGGCCGGATCACGGAGGGCCAGCAGCTGGCCGCCTTCCGCCCGGCCGGTTCGACGCCGAGTGCCGACCATCCTGCAGTGGTGCTCTCGGACGGTGATGCGACCGGACGCGCGGCTGCGGCCGCGTTCGCGGAGTTCGCCCGCGGAGCCGATCAGCAGCAGGCGTTCCTGCGACAGGGATTCCGCGTTCCCACCGCCGACGGAACCACCGAGGCGACACCTCCGTCGGTGGCGGGACTGACGTTCCCGGCGATCGGTCAGCCCGCCGCGTCGCCCGAGCCGGCGGCGCGCACGGCGGTGCTCGACACCCTCGCGTCACCCACCCGCCCGTCGAGCACCACCGTCCTGCTCGACGTGTCGGGATCGATGGAGTCGATCGACGGGTCCGCGACGCGCCTGACCAACGTGACGTCCGCCCTGCGTCAGGTGATCGGCGCGGTTCCCGACACCAGCCGAATCGGCCTGTGGACGTACAGCCGGGCACTGGACGGATCACGGCCGTACCGGGTGGAGGTTCCGCTCACGGAGGCGAACTCCCAGTCCCGCGCCGCATTGGACAGCTCTCTCGCCGGTCTGTCTCCCGCCACCGCCACCTCGACCTACGCCTCCGCGCAGGCCGCCTACGAATCGGCGGTGCAGAACTGGTCGGGCGACGGGACCAACTCGGTTCTTCTCGTCACCGACGGCCCGAACGACGACACCTCGATCTCCGCCGCGTCCTTCCTCCAGTCGATCGCCGCCGCGTCGGACCCTGCGCGTCCGGTCCGCATCGACGTGGTGTCTCTGACCCAGAACTCGGACATCGCGACGCTGCGCAGCCTCGCGGGCCAGACCGGAGGCGACCTCGTCGAGGTGTCCTCCTCCGACCCCTCACTCACCGCCACGCTCGACCGATTGTCCTCCGACCGGTGACGATCTCCACCGAATGCCGAAGGGCTTCCCCGTGATTCGCATGCTGACGTTCGCCGTGCTCCTGGCGATCGTGACGTTCGTCCTGCACCGCCGTCTGGTGGTGGCCACCGGACTCACCGGCGCCGCGCGCCTCGCCGCAGATGCCGTTCTCGTGGCGTTCTGGGCCGCCGCGGTGGTCGGGATCGGCAGCGGTGAGGTACTGGATCCCTCGTGGGCCCGCTACGTCGCGTACCCGGGTCTGACCTGGCTCGCCGCACTCCTGTACCTCTGCCTCGGTTCCCTGCTGATCGCCGTGGGCGCCCTGGTGGTGCGGATCGGAGCGCGTGTCGCCCACCGCGACGGGGTGTCCGCACGGCGCACCTTCGTGCGTCCCGCCACCGCCGTTCTCGTCCTCGGCACCGTGGTGGCCGTCGCGTACGGAGTCGTCGCGGCCGCCACCCCGAAGGTGACCCGGACGACAGTCGAACTCGCAGCACTGCCCGCGTCGTTCGACGGTGTGCGGGTGGGACTGGTGTCCGACCTGCACGTCGGCCCGGCGCGCGGCGAGGCGTTCGTGCAGGGGGTCGTCGACACCCTCATGGCCGAGAAGCCGGATCTCGTCATCATCGCCGGGGACCTCGTCGACGGAACCGTGGACCTCGTGGGCCCGGCACTGGCTCCGCTGAGCGAACTGTCGGCGCCGCTGGGTGTCGTGGTCACCAGCGGCAATCACGAGTTCTACGCGGGCGACGGCGGCGCGTGGCTCGACCTGTACGACTCGCTGGGACTGCGGGTCCTGCGCAACGAGACGGTCCCGCTCACCCGCGGCGTCGACACGATCGACCTGGTAGGCATCGAGGACCTCACGGCGCCGGAACCGTACGAGCCGGATCTGGCGGCAGCCCTCGAGGGCACCGACCCGGCCCGTTTCCAGCTGCTCTCGGCGCACCAGCCCAAGCAGGCGACGCAGGCGTCCGATCTCGGTGTGGACATGCAGGTCTCCGGCCACACTCACGGCGGACAGATCTGGCCGATCGTGTATTTCGTACCGCTGCAACAGCCCTCGGTCCAGGGCCTCGACACCATCGGCGACACCACGCTGTACACCACCCGCGGCGCCGGCGCCTGGGGTCCCCCGGTACGCATCGGCGCGCCGCCCGAGATCTCTCTGCTGGAGCTCCGGACGGCGCGCTGATCACATCGCGTCAGTGGGTCAGGCGAAGGCCTCGATCGGCGGGCAGGAGCACACGAGGTTGCGATCGCCGTGTGCGCCGTCGATCCGCCGCACCGACGGCCACACCTTGGCGCGCGAGGTGCCGGCCGGGTAGACGGCCTCCTCGCGCGAGTACGGGTGCGTCCAGTCCGTGACGAGGCAGTGCGCCGTGTGCGGCGCGCCCCGGAGCGGGTTGTCGTCCACGGTCCACTCCCCCGACGCCACTCGTTCGATCTCCGCGCGGATGGCGATCATGGCGTCGACGAAGGCGTCGATCTCGTCGAGATTCTCGCTCTCGGTCGGCTCGATCATGAGGGTGCCCGACACCGGGAAGCTCATCGTCGGTGCGTGGAAACCGTAGTCCGCCAACCGCTTCGCGACATCGTCGACCGTCACCCCGGTGCGCTTGGTGATGGGCCGCAGATCGAGGATGCACTCGTGCGCGACCATCGAGCGATCGCCGGTGTAGAGCACCGGGAAGTACTCGTCGAGTCGGCGGGCGATGTAGTTCGCCGACGCGATCGCGGTGAGGGTCGCGCGCCGTAGACCGGCGGCACCCATCATGCGGATGTAGGCCCACGTGATCGGCAGGATGGACGCCGAACCGTACGGTGCGGCCGAGATCGCACCGGTCTCACCGAGACCCTCCACGAACGGGTGTCCGGGCAGGAACTGCGCGAGGTGGGAGCGGACGCCGATCGGACCGACGCCGGGGCCGCCGCCGCCGTGCGGGATGCAGAACGTCTTGTGCAGGTTCAGGTGGCTGACGTCGCCGCCGAAGCGACCGGGGCGCGCCACGCCGACCAGAGCGTTGAGGTTCGCGCCGTCGACGTACACCTGGCCACCCGCGTCGTGCACCGCGGCGCAGATGTCGCCGATCTCGTGTTCGTAGACGCCGTGGGTCGAGGGGTAGGTGATCATGATGGCGGCCAGCGACTCGGCGTGCTCGGCCACCTTGGCGCGCAGGTCGTCGACGTCCACGTCACCGTTGGTGCGGCACGCCACCACCACGACCTTCATCCCGGCCATCACGGCGGACGCCGCGTTGGTGCCGTGGGCGCTGGACGGGATGAGGCAGATGGTGCGTGCGTCGTCCCCGCGGCTGCGGTGATAGTTGCGGATCGCCAGCAGGCCTGCGTACTCGCCCTGGCTGCCCGCGTTCGGCTGCAGGGACACCGCGTCGTAGCCGGTGACCGCGACGAGCCACTCCTCGAGGTCGCTGATGATGCGCGCCATGCCGGGAGCATCGTCTGCGGGTGCGAAGGGGTGCAGGGCGTTGAAGCCCGGCCACGTGATGGGCTCCATCTCGGCGGTGGCGTTGAGCTTCATGGTGCACGAGCCCAACGGGATCATGCTGCGGTCGAGGGCGATGTCCTTGTCGGACAGCGCGCGGAGGTACCGGAGCATGGCGGTCTCGGTGCGGTACCGCGTGAACGCCGGGTGCGTCAGGAACTCCGACGTACGGGAGAGGGCGTCGGGAACGGCGATCGGCGCGGGGCCGGAGGCCGGCTCGACACCGAAGGCCTGCAGCACGGCCTCCACATGAGCGTCGATCGTGGCCTCGTCGCAGGAGATGCCGACGTGGTCGTCGTCGACGAAGCGGAGGTTGATCGCGGCGGTCGTCTTCGCGGCGGCGACCACCTCGGCCGCGCGGCCGGGTACGCGGGCGAGGACGGTGTCGAAGTAGTTCTCGTGCACCACGGTGACGCCACCGGCGCGCAGGGCGGCACCCAGCGAGGCCGCGTGGCCGGCGACGCGCCGCGCGATGGCGGTGAGCCCGTCGGCACCGTGGTAGCTCGCGTACATCGCGGCGACGACGGCGAGGAGCACCTGCGCGGTGCAGATGTTGGACGTCGCCTTCTCGCGGCGGATGTGCTGCTCACGTGTCTGCAGAGCCAGGCGGTAGGCGGGCGATCCGTCGGCGTCGACGGAGACGCCGACGAGGCGGCCCGGCAACTGACGAGCGTGGGAGGTGCGCACGGCCAGGTATCCCGCGTGGGGTCCACCGAAGCCCATCGGGACGCCGAACCGCTGCGACGTGCCGAAGCACGCGTCGGCCCCCTGCTCGCCGGGCGAGGTGACGAGAGTGGCGGCGAGGAGGTCCGCGCCGACGGCCACGAGGGCGCCCCGATCGTGCGCCTCGGCGATCACCGACGTGAGGTCGACGATGCGGCCCGATGCTCCCGGCGTCTGCGACACGACACCGAAGAACTCGCCCTCGGGCAGGCCCGCCGCGAGGTCGGCGTCGACGAGCTCGATGCCGAGCGGCTCCGCGCGCGTCGCGATGACGGCGCGGGTCTGCGGGAACAGGTCGGTGTCGAGGACCAGGCGGGCCGACTTCGACTTGCCGGCTCGGCGCAGCAGCGTCATGGCCTCCGCCGCGGCGGTGCCCTCGTCGAGCATCGAGGAGTTGGCGATGTCCATACCCGTCAGGTCGGACACCATGGTCTGGAAGTTGAGCAGTGCCTCGAGTCGGCCCTGGCTGATCTCGGGCTGGTACGGCGTGTACGCGGTGTACCAGGCCGGGTTCTCGAGGATGTTGCGCACCAGGACGGGCGGGGTGAGCGTGGCGCTGTAACCCTGGCCGATCATGGACGTCGCGACGGTGTTGCTCGCGGCCAGCGCGGCCAGTTCGGCGAGTGCCTTGTGCTCGGAGACCGGCGCGGGCAGAGCGTCCAGGCCGTCCGCGATGCCGTCGACGGCCGCGTCGAGGATGTCGGCGGGAACCGCGGCGGCAGCGAGATCGTCCAGGCTCGCCACACCGATGACGTCGAGAAGTCGCGCGGTCTGCTCCGCGTCGGGCCCGATGTGGCGGTCGACGAAGGTACGGAGTCCGGAGGTCGAGCGGGGTTCGGCGGTCACGTGATCTCCCGTGGTGGTGGCGAGGTGCACGCCCCACACGCAGGGAGGGACGCCCCTCTCCCTCTGTCGTGATGCCCGAGACCACCGGGCGCCTGAGAGATTCGGCCGCCGTGTACGGCGCCTTTCCCCGTGGGCGGGTGGACGATTCCACCACTTTCCAGAGGCGTCGGAGCCCGCACGGTCCCGGGTGCCTGAGAGATTGACGGAGAGGTGCTGCTCCTTCGGCGCTCGTCGGGCCCGGTCCTGTGACGGACCGTGTCCCGGCGAAGCTCTCCCGTGCGGCGTCGACGCTTCCTCAGTATATGGGAGTGCGCGCCGGCGGGTCAGCCGGTCTTGCGGCTCGCGCGATTCTTGCGGCGGGAGGCGAGCTCGTCCTCGGGCGTCGGCTGGCTCTCGCCGCCGTCGGCACGCTCGGCGGGGAAGTCGGCGATGGCGCCGGTCAGTTCGCGCATGGCGCCGCTGACCGCGATCCCGAAGACGCCCTGTCCGCCCTGCAACAGGTCGACGACCTCCTCGGCGGACGTGCACTCGTAGACGGTGGTGCCGTCCGAGAACAGCGTGATGCGGGCCAGATCTGCCACGCCACGACGACGGAGGTGGTCGACGGCGACACGGATGTTCTGGAGCGAGATGCCGGTGTCCAGGAGCCGCTTGACGATCTTGAGGACCAGGATGTCCTTGAAGGAGTACAGCCGCTGGCTACCGGATCCTGCCGCGCCGCGGATGGACGGCACCACGAGGCCGGTGCGGGCCCAGTAGTCGAGCTGCCGATAGGTGATGCCGGCGATCTGGCACGCACTGGGAACGCGGTAGCCGACCAACTCGTCCGGAACCGAATCGTCGGGGAAGAGACCGGGTTGCACCTCGTCCACGTCGTTCGATGCCAGCAGGCTCATCTGCTCCGGCTCCTGCGGCTGATCTGCCACGTGTTTCTCTCCCTCTCGGATGGTCCGCCTGGAGTCCTCGTCCGCGAACCTGTTCGGCATGCGCGGTGAGAACGACGATGACATCCGTGACGCTCGGCGAGGTCGAGAATACGCCCTCGCCGCGGTGAGCGGCACGTCCTTCATCGACCCGAACGCTATGGACCGCGGAGCCGTGAGGCAACGCGCCACGCGGTAAGCCTCAACCTCAACTCAAGGGTGAGACTCGATCGTTATCTAACCGTCGGTCGCCTTGAAGTCGTCCGGCGAGATGGTGTCCAGGAATTCCTTGAACTTCTCCACCTCGTCCTCGCGCTCGTCCGGCATCACCAGACCCGCTTCGGCCAGGACGGGCTCCTCCGCGAAGATGGGGACGCCGGCTCGCAGGGCGATGGCGACCGAGTCCGACGGGCGTGCCGAGACGCGCACGTCCTGGTCGAAGACCAGGTCGGCGTAGAAGGTGCCCTCCTGGAGATCGACGATGCGAACCTCCTTCAACGATCGCCCCAGGGCCGTGACGATGTCACCGATGAGATCGTGGGTCAGCGGACGCGGCGGTTGCACGCCCTGCTGCTCCAGTGCGATCGCCGTGGCTTCCGTCTGACCGATCCAGATCGGCAGGTACCGTTCCCCGTCCGACTCGCGCAACAGCAGAACAGGTTGATTCTGTGGCTGCTCCACCCGGATACCGATCACGCGCATCTCGCCCATTGCGCCGCCTCCCAGCTGCTGTGACTCGTCGCCCGCGCACTCGACGGGGCGGACGTGCTCTCCAGTGTATTGACCCGCGGCGCCGACGACCGGCCGTGCGAGCGGCCGACGCACGCCCTCGGGGCTACTTGTCCAGTATCCCGTGAACCGCGGACTTGACCAACGACGTGTGGAGCGACAGCGACAACGCGGCCAGCTCCCGGACGAGCTCCTCGGCGCGGTCGCGCGCGCCCGCGTCACGACCCAGTGCCACCGGCCCGGCAACCTGAGCCAGCAGGTTCGCCTCGCGGTCCGCGGCGAGCTTGAACGCGCGCAGATGCCGCACCTCGAGCCCGTATTGCGCCATCGCCCATGCCGTGCGCACGAGCACCACGGCTTCCTCGTCGTAGAAGCCGGCCGGACCCGCCGAGACGAGGCCGCTCTTCTGCAGTTCGAGCAGGAACGGTTCCTCCACGCCCGCACGCTCGAGCAGGTCGGCACGACTCATCCGGACGCGCCGCTCCCCGAGAAACTCGGTGGGCGAGACACTTCCGGGCGCCAGAGCCAGCACACGTGGCCCCTTCGGCGCCGCGGCGACACCGTCGGGACCCACGGAACGGATGCCGTTGTCCAGCGCGTCCAACTGCTCCTTGATGACCTTCAGCGGGAGGTAGTGATCACGCTGCGCCGTGAGGACGTAGCGCAGGCGCTCGCAGTCCTCGACGGAGAATCTCCGGTAACCCGACGCCGTTCGTTCCGGGGAGATCAGTCCCTCGGCCTCGAGAAAACGGATCTTCGAAATGGTGACGTCGGGGAAGTCCGGGCGCAGTCGATCGAGTACGGACCCGATCGACATGCCGCCACCGGACTGCTGCCCGACTGCCGTCATCAGCTACCTGCGCCGGCAGACGTCTCGCCGAGCTGGCCGCCTGCGGACTGACCCTTCGGACCGGTCAGGAACACGAGGCGGAACTTGCCGATCTGCACCTCGTCGCCGTTCGCCAGAACGGCGGAGTCGACGGGCTCACGGTTGACGTAGGTGCCGTTGAGGCTGCCGACGTCGACGACCTGGAAGTCCTCGTCGTCCTGACGGAACTCCGCGTGGCGACGGCTCACGGTGACGTCGTCGAGGAAGATGTCGCTGTCCGGGTGGCGTCCCGCGGACGTCGTGGGCTGGTCCAGCAGGAAGCGAGAGCCCGCGTTGGGGCCCCGCTTGACGACGAGCAGGGCGGAACCGACGGGCAGACCCTCGACTCCGGAGACCGGTGCGTCGGAGGAGCCCTGGGGCGCCGCTGCGGAATCGATCTCGTTCAGGAAGTCCGCTCGGAAGACCGAGGTGGTCTCCGCGGGGGACTCTCCGTAGACGCCGTCGTTGCCGTTATCGCTCACGTTTCTCCTCCTCGATCTGATCGCCCCTCACCCACGAGGCGATTCAGCACATTCTCTTGTCACGCTTGTCTGACGGTTCCGCGGTTCCCCGACCGGGGTGCCGCCGAACCACGTGAGGACCTTACCGACCGTACCTTGCACACACCGTCGCCCGGGCGTGCTTGCCCGCCCGCCGGGCACGGCTGTTACGTGGTCGTGATCGACGCGTACCCCTCGGCGTCCATCATCGCCTCGAGAGCGTCGTCGAGATCGCTCTCGGAGTCGACGGACAGGTCCACGAGCCAGCCGGCGCCGTACGGATCGCTGTTCACCAGTTCGGGGTCGCCGTCCAGTTCACCGTTCACTGCAACCACTTTGGCCGACAGCGGGGCGTAGATGTCGGAGACGCTCTTGGTGGACTCCACCTCGCCGAGCGACTCACCGGCCGACACCGCATCGTCCTCGGTGGGCAGCTGAACGAAGACGACGTCGCCGAGCTGCGACTGTGCGTAGTCGGTGACGCCCACGCGCACGGTGGTGGGGCCGGTCCGCTGGACCCATTCGTGCTCGGCCGTGTACCGCAACTCGGTGGGGATATCGGTCTGGCTCACGTGAACCGGGTCCTTTCGCAGGCGTTGTCGCGGTGCGGACGAGGAGAACCGCACTCGCGCTGAGCGTATTGGCGAGCTTTCCGCCTCCGCAAGGCGGGCGCTCCCCGGCTCATCGTGCGGCGAGCGGGAGGCGTCGGACCGGACCGAGCGCCAGGCCGAGGTACAGCGCGCCCGTGTAGAGGTACAGCGCGGTCCCCCACACCAGCAGGGCCTGCGCGGGAACCGCGATCACGTCGGCGCCGACCCAGTCCACCCGCGCGGCGAGGAGGAACGGCAGGGCGCTCATCAGAACGAACGTCGCGGCCTTGCCGAGGTAGATCACCTCGGGCGGAGCGAGTCCCCGCCGCCGGTAGAGCAGCAGGGTGAGTGCGAGGATGCCGTCCCGCGCGATCAGGACCACGGCCACCCACCACGGGAGGATGCCCGCGAGGGCGAACCCCACCAGTGTGGTGACGACGTACAGGCGATCGACGAACGGGTCGAGCAGAGCACCCAGGGCCGACGACTGGTCGAGCAGCCGGGCGAGCTTGCCGTCCAACCAGTCCGTGGCCCCGCTGAGCAGGAGCAGCAGCAGCGCCCAGCCGTACGCCTGCTCCCCCAGCAACAACCACAGGAACACCGGCACCCCGAGCAGACGAACGACACTCAGAGCATTGGGCACCGTCAGGATGCGATCGCCGACGACACCGGCGACCACGTCGCGAGGGCTGTCGGACGCCGGATCGGTCATCCCCCGAGCTTTCCACACGGGCGCGCCGTCCGGACCCGACGAGCCGCTACCGCCAGGCGAAGACCGGCTGCTCGTAGTCGTGCACGCGGGTGTGCCGCCCACCGAGCACCACCTCGCGGAACTGGTGCACCACCGCGCCCGTGGGCGCGTGCACCAGGCTCGAGCGAAAAGGCCACTGCACCACCGGTCGCGGCGACTCGGCGATCGACACGAACCGGGCGTCGACGTCGATCTCGTCCGCGGTGACGCGGTACAGGAACTCCACCTCGTCCGGATTGGGCACCGCGTCCCCGGTCCAGTCCGCGATCCACACCACGAACGGACGGATGACGTAGCCGGAGCGGGTCCGATAGTCGTCGAGCGTCCCGAGCACGGAGTCCGGGCCGACTCGGATGCCGACCTCCTCGTCGAGTTCGCGCAGGGCGGCATCGACCGGTGTCTCGCCGTCGTCGACACGCCCGCCAGGCAACGCGAACTGGCCCGGATGCGCGCGCATCCGGGAGGGCCGCTTCGTCAGCAGCACGTGCCGATCGCCGGGCTCCCCGCCGACGGCCACCACGACCGAGGCGCGTCGTTCGTCACCGCCCTCGATGAGCCGACTCTCGAAACCGTCCAGCGTCCGCACGATCTCTGCACGTTCGAGGCGCGTGTCCATCAGGCGACAGTAGCCAGGCTCACCGGGCCGGTGCGCGCAGCGCGCGCACGGCCGGCGCCGCCGAGTACGGCAGGATGCGCGAGCGATCCGCCGGAAGGGCCAGCTCCACGACAGCGGACTCGTCGATCCGGTACGGCTGCGCGAGCACCACGCCGGCGAAGGCCTTGCGCAGCCGTGACATCTCGGCCCGGACCGTGATGGCACGGCCGTTGTCGCCGAACAGTTCCGTCGCAAGTTCTGCCGCGGTGCGCCCGTCTCTCCTCGCGGCGAGCAGGAAGAGGATCTCCGCGTGCCGAGGTGTCGGCTCGTGGGACCAGGTTCCGAAGGGACTCGACACCTCGACCACGGTGCGCGAGGGGTCGGACACGTCGATGCGGATGTTCGTCGGCGTCGACTCCCCGTCGACCACTCCGTCGCGTTGCGAGGACGCCGGTCGCACCATCCAGCCACCGGGCAGCGGCTCCAGATCGCACACGCCGAGCGTCGGTACCCACAGTCGGCCCGGCGCCACCTCGTCGGGGAGCAGCACCCGATTGCGCACCGGGACCGACGCCACCGCCGCGACCCACCCGTGCCCGTCGACGGCCAGCGCGGGCGTCTCCGACCGAGCCAGCATCGGCGCCGCCACCGAGCGCAGGTTGTCGAGCGTGCGTCGATGCTGTTCACGCAGTTGAGCTTCGGCGAGTCGAGACACGGCATCGATCAGCGCCAGCGTGGTCGGGTGCACCGAACTCGCGGGTCCGCTGACGTCGACGAGGCCCAGCACCCGGCCGGTACGCGGATCCTTGATGGGACTGCTCGCGCAGGTCCACGCGTGGTGAGTGCGCACGAAGTGCTCGGCGGAGAAGATCTGCACCGCCGAGCGCGAGACCAGTGCCGTGCCGATGGCGTTGGTTCCCACACTGTCCTCGGCCCAGTCGGCCCCCTCGACGAAGCCGAGCCGATCGGCGCGGTCGAGCACCGAGGGTGCCCCGCTGCGCCACAGCACCCGCCCGAGCCGGTCCGCGACCACCAGTAGGTTGTCGGAGTCCTGCAGAACCGAACGCAGGCTCCCGGTCAACTCCGGCAGGATCTCCACGAGCCCCGAGTCCCGACGCATCTGCTCGAGTGCCGCGGCGTCGACAGCATCGGCGGGTCCGCGGTTCTCCGGATCGACACCCAGGTTCATCACGCGCTGCCACGAGTCACCGATGACGTCGCGGGGGCGAGCGGGCGCGCGGGCACCCGACATGGTCGCGTCGTACACGGCGGACAGCAGCTGCGCGTACCGACGTGGGTCCTCACCTGCCGCGACGGCGGGCTCGGGTTCGGAGGTTCGAGTCATCGACACCGATTGTGCTCCGCATCACAGTGCGTGTCATGCCCGGGTCTGTCCCGATCGGTCATCGGTAGACGAGTCCGCCGTCGATGAGACCGGCCTGACCGGTCATGTACGCCGCGTCGGGCCCGGCGAGGTAGGACACGTATCCCGCGACGTCGTCGGGAGTCTCGGCTCGGCCCAACGCGATACCGCCCACGAACTTCTCGTAGGTCGCGCCCTCCTCCGCGCCGGTCAGTTCGGCGAACCGCTTGTCGATGGTGACCCACATGTCCGTGCCGACCACACCCGGGCAGTAGGCGTTCACGGTGATACCGGCGGAGGCGTACTCCTTGGCGGCGGCCTGCGTGAGACCGCGCACGGCGAACTTGGTGGCGCTGTACACACCGAGCATCTCGAACCCGTCGTGCCCTGCGATGGACGACGCGTTGATGATGCGGCCGGGCCGACCGAGTTCGATGAACGTCGCGGCGGCCGCCTGGATACCCCACAGCACACCTTCGACGTTGATCGACAGGATGCGGCCGACCTCCTCCGGCGTGGCCTCGGACAGCGGGCCGACGAGTGCGATCCCGGCATTGTTGACCATGATGTCGAGACCTCCCAGCTCGGCGGCGGCCCGGTTCACGGCGTCGAACACCTGGCGGCGATCGCTGACGTCGGCGACGATCGTCGTGGCTGCGCGACCGAGCTCCCGCACCTCGTCGGCGACCTGGCCGATGCCGTCGGGGTGCACGTCGACGAGCGCGATGTCCGCGCCGTCCCGCGCGAGTCGGAGGGCGATTCCCCTCCCGATTCCCTGTCCTGCGCCGGTGACGAGTGCGACCTGTCCGTCGATGCTCATGCGTGTCTCCTTCATGTGATGGTGGATGTCCGGGACGGAGGTCAGAGCGACGGATCGACGAGAACCTTCATCTTCGTGCCGGCATGCAGTGCCTCGAAACCGTCGTCGATCACCGCGTCCATCCCGATGCGCGACACCCACCCGGTGGGGTCGTACACGCCGTCGGCCATCAGAGCGATGACGGCGTCGTAGTCGGCGGAGGTGTAGCAGAGTGACCCCTGGATGCGGGCCTCCTTCATCACCAGATCGAGAAGCGGCGTGGTGAGCGGCTTCTCGTAGATCGCCACGCTGACCATCGGCTTGCGGGACCCGACGCACGCCAGCGCGGTCGCCACCGCCGGCGCGACACCGGCCGCGTCGTACACGGCGTCGGCGCCGCGCCCGTCGGTCTCGTCGGCCACCACAGCGGGGACGTCGACGGACGTGGGGTCGAGAGTGCGTGCACCGAGCGCCTCGATCGCTGCCCGCCGGGTCGCGGACGGCTCCACCACGAGGATGTCGTCGAGCCCCTTGCCGCGCAGCGCGAACCAGAGTCCGATGCCGATCGGTCCCGCCCCGAACACCATCGCGGTGTCGCCTTCGCGCACCTCACCCAGAGTCGCCGCGTGGTAGGCCACCGACATCGGCTCCACCAGCGCACCCAGATCGAGGGACACGGAGTCCGGCAGCGCGTGCAGCATGTCGGTCGGCACCACCGTGTACTCGGCCATACCGCCGTCGGACATCAGTCCGTGGAAGCCGATCGACTGGCACACGTTGTAGTTGCCGGCTCGACACGGACCACAGTGCCCGCAGCGGTACAGCGGTTCGATGGCGACACGGTCACCGATCGACCATCCCGTCACTCCCGCGCCGATCTCGGTGATGGTGCCCGAGAACTCGTGGCCGAGAATCAGCGGCATCTGCTGACCGGTCAGGGCGTGGGGCTCGGTGGGAACGAAGATGGGACCGGCGTAGTACTCGTGCAGGTCGGTACCGCAGATGCCGTTCGCCCCGACGGCGATCTTCACCTGGTCCGGTCCCGGGTCGGGCTCCGGGACATCGGCGATCTCGACCTTGCCGGGCCCGTGGTACACCGCTGCGCGCATCGTTCGACTCCTCACCGGCCGTCCCAGCGACGGCCGTGATCACCGTTCTATGTGACACGCGGCACAGCACGACAGGGTTGCAGTCGGTTGCACCTGCGACTGCAACCCGCTGCAACTCTTCCTCGGACCGTGTCCACGGCGTGTGCTGTGCATCACACGAGCACGACCACGGAACGACGAAGACGGAGTTGTCATGACCCAGACCCTCGAGCCACCCACGCAGAGCATCTCGCCGCAGCAGCGGGTCGACGCATGGTTGGCCGATTTCGAAGCGGGGCTCGCTGCGCGGGACATCGATCGAGTCGTCGCGATGTTCGCCGTCGACAGCTTCTGGCGCGACCTGGTGACGTTCACCTGGAACCTCAAGACGGTGGAGGGACGCGACGGTATCGCCGACATGCTGACGGCACGGCTCGCCGACGTCGGTCCGCAGGGTTTCCGCACGACCGAGACACCCGACGAGGCCGACGGTGTCACCTCCGCATGGATCGAGTTCGAGACCGCGACGGCACGCGGCAAGGGACATCTGCGGCTACGCACCGACGCGGAGTCCGGTGAGTCGCTCGCCTGGACCTTGCTGACGACGATGCAGGAACTGAAGGGGTACGAGGAACCGCGCGGGCACGCGCGACCGATGGGGGCTGTGCACGGCTCGAACAAGGAGACGAAGACCTGGGCCGAGCGACGCGAGGCGGAGGAGAAGGAACTGGGATACGGCATCCAGCCCTACGCCCTCGTCGTCGGCGGCGGTCAGGGTGGCATCGCTCTGGGCGCTCGCCTGCGTCAGATGGGCGTCCCGGCCATCGTCGTCGATCGCGGCGAGCGCCCCGGTGATCAGTGGCGAGGACGCTACAAGTCGCTGTGCCTCCACGATCCGGTCTGGTACGACCACCTCCCCTACCTGCCGTTCCCGGACAACTGGCCGGTGTTCGCCCCGAAGGACAAGATCGGCGACTGGCTCGAGATGTACACGAAGGTCATGGAGGTGCCGTACTGGTCGAAGACGACGGCCCTGTCGGCGACCTTCGACGAGGCGGCCGGGGAATGGACCGTGGTGGTCGATCGTGACGGCGAGGAGGTGACGCTGCGACCGAAGCAGCTGGTGATGGCGACGGGCATGTCCGGCAAGGCCTCCATCCCCGACTTCCCGGGAATGGACGTCTTCCGGGGCGAGCAGCATCACTCGAGTCAGCATCCCGGTCCGGACGCCTACGTCGGCAAGAAGGTCGTGGTGGTGGGCTCGAACAACTCGGCGCACGACATCTGCAAGGCGCTGTTCGAGACGGGCGCCGACGTCACGATGCTCCAGCGATCGTCCACTCACATCGTCAAGTCCGACTCGCTGTGCGAGATCGCGCTGGGCGACCTGTACTCCGAGCGCGCCGTCGAATCCGGAATGACCACGCAGAAAGCGGATCTCACCTTCGCCTCACTGCCGTACCGCATCATGCACGAGTTCCAGATCCCAGTGTACCAGCAGATCGCCGAGAAGGACAGGGACTTCTACGACCGCCTCGAGAAGGCCGGCTTCCAGCACGACTTCGGAGACGACGGCTCCGGACTCTTCATGAAGTACCTGCGGCGCGGCTCCGGCTACTACATCGATGTCGGCGCCTCGGAGCTGGTGGCGGACGGCAGCATCCACCTCGTCGGCGGTCAGGTCGACCACCTGACGGAGAACGCGGTGGTGCTGTCCGACGGGACGGAACTCGAGGCCGATCTCGTCGTGTACGCGACGGGCTACGGATCGATGAACGGCTGGGTGGCCGACCTGGTGGACCAGGAGACGGCCGACAAGGTGGGCAAGTGCTGGGGTCTCGGTTCCGACACCACCAAGGACCCCGGCCCGTGGGAGGGCGAGCAGCGCAACATGTGGAAGCCGACGCAGCAGGACAACCTGTGGTTCCACGGCGGCAACCTGCACCAGTCGCGGCACTACTCGCTCTACCTCGGCCTACAGCTGAAGGCTCGGTACGAAGGCCTGGACACCCCCGTGTACGGGCTGCAGGAGGTCCATCACCTGCGCTGACAGACGCGTGCGCCGTGTGCGTGTCCCTCGACACGCACACGGCGGTCGTCGGAGCGAGAGAACCTCACTCCACGGTCGGTGTGAGGCCGGTCGTCACTGACCGAGCCAGAGCCGCTTCCGGCAGACGGCGAGCATGGGCTCGACCAGCGCGCGGTCGGTGATCCGAACGCCGTTCTCCAGCAACACCTTCACGCGACCGAAGAACTCGTGGGGCGTGAGTCCGAACTCCACCAGGATGTCCTCGGCGCGGCCGCCGCCGTACACGTACCACCGCCGCAGGAAGGCGACCATCGCGAGGTCGGTCTCCGACGGATCCGTCGGATCGGTGGACAGGGGTGCTGCGCCGGGCGTCGTCGACCGGGAGGCTGCGGGGAAGGGTGTGCGTGTCACGACGCGAGTATTGCCCATCGATCCGACACTGCGGTGACGGATCGGTGAACATGCCGACGAGTCACAGCAATTTCTCAGCGGCTGTTCACTCCGGGACAGCGTGATCACCGGTCCGCGCGGGTATGTGATCCCCACCACGCCACCGCGGCGTCGTCCACCGTTCCGGTAGCGGAGGCAATAGATTCGACGGTGTTCGTCGTTCGTCGGCGGCACGACCGCCGGAGGGGCAGCACGATGAACGTTCGACACAGACGACCGGCCACCTGGTTCGCGACCGCCGCAGTGGGCGTCGCACTGGTCACCGCCCTCGCGGCCCCCGCGAGCGCCGCGCCCGCACCGGGCGACTTCTCCGGCGTCCCGGAGCGGACCTCCCTGTCGTACACCTCGCTCTCCACGGGCGTCCACGTCGGCACTGCCAACGAGAACGAGGCACGGCCGGGACTCTCCACGGTCAAGCTCTACCTCGCGGATCACGTGCTCCGACACGGTGATTCGTCCGCGGAGGACCGCGACCTCGCCGCTCGCATGATTCAGGTGAGCGACGACTGGGCCGCCTCGCTGCTCGACAGCAAGTACCCCGGCGCCATCGACGCCGCGGCGCGCGAGTACGGACTGACCGCGACCTCGCGAGGCAGCTTCTGGGGCGACTCCTACACCAGCACGGCCGACACCGTGCGCTTCCTCGACACCAAGAAGCGCACCGATCCCGGCAGCCCCGTCCTCACGTGGATGACCACGGCGCTACCGGTCGCGGCCGACGGCACGGTCCAGGACTGGGGCACCGGTCGACTCGCCGCCGCCACCGGAACGAAGTGGGGCTGGGCGGACGACGGGTCCAGCGTCGTCGCCTCGGCCTCCATCGGCGACGACTTCACGGTCGCGGCCAACACCTACGGCGGCCCGGCGCCCCAGAGCGACGACGTACTCACCGCGCTCGGGGCGTTCGATCTGGCGACCCCGACGATCGTGACCGCGCCGAGTGTTCCGTCGCTGCTGGACGCCATCCTCGGCATTCGCTGACGCCGACATCGACCGGCCTCACGCCGACTTCTTGCGACTCCGATTACCGGATCGAGCGGAGACCGCACCCCCGAGCAGGATCATGCGCATGGTCCGTTCGGCGGCGTCGGTGAGCAACCGCTCGCCGTTCGCGACCGCCTCGGACAACGGCATCGGCACCGTGATGATGGACGCGATGGCGGCGATGCCCACGTCGTGCACCGCCGGCGCTCCGCGACCGAGTGATCCCGCCAACGCGATCACCGGCACGCCGAACTGCTGGCAGCGCCGCGCCACCTCCGCCGGGACCTTGCCCCGCGGGGTCTGGAAGTCGATGGACCCTTCGGCAGTGATGACGAGGTCCGCCTTGCGGATTCGGCGGTCGAGGTCGATTCCCGACAGGCCCGAGTCCAGCAACGCATCGAAGCGGGACCGCAACTGCGCCCCGACCCCGGCCGCGAGTCCTGCACCCAGTCCGCCCGACGCTCCCGTGCCCGCTCCGGTCGCCACATCGCCGGTGGCCACACCGTCCCGCTCGAGGACGCGCGCCCAGTTGTCCAGGGCGGCGGCGAGTTCGTCCACCTGATCCGGGGACGCCCCCTTCTGCGGTCCGAACACGCGGGCGACACCGCTGGGTCCGCACAGTACGTTGTGCGGATTGCACGCGAGCACGACTTCGACCTCGGTGAGACGGGGATGCAGCGCCGTCAGATCGAGGTGGTGCGCCCGGATCAGTTCTCGACCGCCGCGGCCGATCTCATGGCCCTGCACGTCGAGGATCCTGGCGCCGAGCGCCTGCAGTGCCCCGGCTCCCCCGTCGCAGGTGCCGGAATCGCCGCAACCCACCAGGATCGTGTCCGCGCCCGCGTCGAGCGCCGCGGCCATGAGCTGGCCGACACCGTAGGTGGTGGTCGCGCCGGGATCGCGCCGATCGTGCGGTACGAGGGAGAGCCCCGCCGCAGCCGCCATCTCCACCACGGCGACGGAGCGCTCGGAGCCACCGAGTCGGGCCCAGTGCGAGGGCACCGGCTCCCCCACCGGTCCGACGACCGTCGTCTCGTGGAGGGTGCCGCGCGTCGCGGCCGCCAGTGTGCGGGCCGTTCCCTCACCGCCGTCGGCGATGGGCGCGGTGTCGACCCGAACTCCGGGTAGTGCGCGCCGCACCCCCGATGCGATGGCGGACGCGACGGACTCGGCGCAGAGGCTCTCCTTGAAACCGCTGGGGGCGACGAGGATGCGCTGGGGAACTCGTGTGGACATGGTTCTCCTGAGATAGGGGTGGGAGCAGTCAGGGCAGGTACAGCGGAAGACCGAGGGCAGGCCACAGCCATACCGAGCAGACGAGAACGAGAGCGACGGACACCGGGGCTACCGCGGCGGACAGGCGGAGCAGGTGGCCTGCCGAGAACCCCGGGACGGAGTCGCTCGCGGCGAACATCGCCACCGGTTTGGCCGAACTGGTGAGTGTGAGGCAGAAGCCGGCGGCAGCGGTGGAAGCGAACGCCGCGGCGGCAGGATCGATGCCGAGCACCGGCGCAGTGGCGACGACGACGGGGACGAGCACCGCGGAGCGGGCGGACCGTGACTGGACCACGAGGTGGGACAGCAGCGACACCAGCACCAGTACGACCACGAACACGGTCGCGGCGGACGACCCGAGCGCGCTGATGGGCCCGAAGACCAGGTCGGCGAACCACTCGGCGGCACCCGTCGTGGTCAGCGCCATTCCGAGACACAGTGTTCCGGCCATGAAGAGCAGCAGGCTCCACGGGATGGTGCGAACGGCGGCAGGCAGCGTGGTGGCCCCGACGAACGGTGCCGACGCGAGCAGTGCGCCGATCATCGCGACGATGGCCGGTTCGACACCGTGCACCGGCTCGGTGCACCACAGGGTCACGACGGCGACCAGAACGAGCAGGACACGCTTCTGCGGGACGGTGAATGGCCCGGTGGACCCGACGAACGCGTCGCGTGTCACCGAGAGCGGTCGGCGTCGCTCCGCTCGATCGGTGAACAGGGACAGCGCGATCTCCGCCGCGAGATGCGACCACACGATCGCGAGCGGCAGTCCGAGAATCGCCCACTGCAGGAACCCGATGCCCGATCCGGTCGTCGTGCGCACGATCTCGCTGGTGATGAGGTGCGCGCCGGCCCCCAGCAGCGACCCGACCGCGGAGCAGAGGATCACCGCGGGGAAGACCAGGGACAGCGTCAGCACCACTCGGGGCCGTTCACGCAGAACGGTCGCCAGAGCGAGGAACACCGGCAGCGCGAGCGCAGCCCGGCCCGACGTCGACGGGATCGCGAAGGTCGTCAGGAGCAGCACGAGGGTGACCAGATGGACGAGCTGCCGCGGCGACCGGGCGACCGACAGCACGCGTGCCGCAACCCGAGCGGACAGGCCGCTGGCCGTCACCGCCGCGGCGATGACGAACGACCCGACCAACAGCCAGATCACGGTGTCACCCAGTGTGCGCGTGAAGGTCTCGGTGGACACGGGACCCAGGATCACCAACGTCAGAGCGGCGCCCAGAGCGACGTGGGTGTCGTCGAGGGGCGAGAAGATCCACATCCACACCGCGACGAGGAAGACCAGCACCGTGATGGTCCCGTGTGCGGTCAGATCGCCGGCCACTCCTGCCAGGACGACACCGACGGCGAGCACCGCGAGAATGACGGCACCGACGAGGGTCCGCGGCGACGGCGTCGGAACTCGCCGCGGCGTCCGGGTAGGGACAGGACTGGTGGGAGTACGCCGCCCGGGCGGCGTCGTCGCGAACTCGGTGACGGTCATCGGACGCGGTATCCCATCCCGCGCACGGTCTCCACGCGCTCGGCGCCGATCTTCGCGCGCAACGCACGCACGTAGACGTCGACCACGTTCGAGGCCGGATCGAAGTCGTATCCCCACACCTGCCCGAGGATCTGCTCACGGGACAGCACCTGGTCGGGGTGGCGCAGGAACGTCTCGAGCAGAGCGAACTCGCGCGCCGTCAGATCGACGACCGACTCCCCCACGTGCACACGGCGTGACCGCAGATCGAGACGAAGATCCCCCGAGGTCAGCGAGTTGTCCGCCGAACCTGCGGTGTCGTCCTGCAACCGCAGGCGTACCCGTGCGAGGAGCTCGGCGAACTGGAAGGGCTTGGTCATGTAGTCGTTGGCGCCGCCCTCGAGCCCGGCAACGGTGTCGCGCACGCTGTCCCGAGCGGTCAGGACCACCACGGGTGTCGACACACCCTCGCCGCGCAACTGTCGGAGCACCGTGAACCCGTCCATCGCCGGCAGGCCGATGTCGAGCACCACCATGTCGAAGCCACCGCCACGCGCCATCATGAGCGCGGTCTCGCCATCGGCGACGTGCTCGGTGGTGTACCCGGCGGCCCGCAGACCCTTGCCGACGAAGGAGGCGATGTGGATGTCGTCCTCCGCGATCAGGATTCGGCTCATCGGATCTCCTTCGTGAGTGCATCGTCTGTCGTGGGCGTCGGGCCGGTCTCGGACCGCGGGCTGTGGCCCGGAGCCGGGAGGTCGAGGCCGAACGTCGCCCCCTCGCCGTGCACACTGCGCACCCAGGCGGAGCCGCCGTGGGCGTCGGCGATGGCACGGACGATGGCGAGTCCGAGGCCGGCTCCCGACCGCGCTGCCGGTGACGTCCGGTCGGCGGGCGATCCGCGTTGGAAACGGTCGAAGATGACGGGCGCGTCCTCGGGGCGGACGCCGGGCCCGTCGTCGGCGATCCACAGCGACAACCGTCGAGCGTCGCCGTCGTCATGGAAGGTCGATCCGAGCCGGATGCGGCTCCCGTCCTGGGTGTGTCCGACGGCGTTGGCCGCGAGCTGCACCATGGCCTGCGTGACGCGCTGGGCGTCCAGAACACACGAGCCCTCCGCGACCTGCATCAGCAACCACTGCCGATCGCCGAGCGTCTGCACCTTCGACTCGATGTCGAGGACGAGTTGCGCCGCATCGACGGGGGCGGGCACGACGAAATCGGGCTGCTCGGCCTTGGCCAACATGAGCAGATCGCTGACGATCCGCCCCATGCGGGCGAGCTCGCTGTCGACGAGCGCCAACGTACGCCGCCGCTCCTCCGGGTCCTCCGACATGAGCTCGAGATGCCCCCGGACGATCGTGATCGGCGTGCGCAGTTCGTGTCCGGCATCGTCGACGAACTGTCGCTGGGTGGTGTACGCCTGCTCCAGCCGGTCGAGCATCGCATTGAACGTCTCGGCGAGATCGGAGATGTCGTCGCGCCCGTGGACCGGGACGCGCGCGGTCAGATCCGTCTCCCCGATCTCGGCCGCGACCGTGCGCACCGTGCGGACGGGAGCGAGAATGCGACCTGCGACGAGATACGCGATTCCAGTCGTCAGCAGCAGTCCGACAGCGCCGACCACTGCCATGGTTCGCATGGTCCGATCGACGAGATCACGGTTCGCACCGGTGAACGCCGTGACGACGAACGTGCCGGCGCGGCCGGTCGCGTCGTCGATGACGACGTGCCCCCACCGCATCTCGCCGTTGTCGGTGTCCAGCACTCCGGCGGGTTCGGCCGACTGCACGACCGTCGTCAGGATCGGTGACCCCGGTGCGAGCACGGTCGGCACATCGACGCCGGGCTGAGTCAGTACCGAGTCGCCCACGACGCCGAACATCACTTCACCCGTGCCGGCCGACTGCCGGGCGAGGTACACCTCGAGAAGCCGCTCCACCGAGACGAACGGCTACGTCGTCGTGGGATCGACCCCCTCGGACGCGAAGGTCCGGAACTCCTCGGCTTCCTGCGCGACGTCCCCGTTGGCGCGCACGTCGACGTCGCGCAACAGCAGATTGCGGGCGGTCACCAGCACGACCACCAACAGAAGAAGGGTCGTCAACATGATCCAGGCGGTGATCTTCCACCGTGCCGGAAGAGCCGATCCGCGGCGAGCCGAGACACCGGCGACGTCACTCATCGTCGTCACCGCCGTCGACGTCGTCGACGTCGTCGACGTCGTCGGCGCCGTCATCGCCGTCGTCCGCGTCGTCGGAGAAGTCGACGATCGGCGGCGCCTGCACTGGAGCCTGAACTGGCGGCGGTGTGATCGGAGCGGGAGCGGCCGGCGCGGGCGAGGCAGGCGGGACATCAGGTGTGGGAGCGATCACCTCGGGCGTCGGCTCCGGCGCCACACTCACCACGACGGGCGAGGGGTCGAGGCGTGGCGCCGGTGATCGCGTCACCAGGACCCCGGCGACGAGAACGCACGCGATGGCCACCAGGACGGCGGCCGCGGCGAGTGGGCGGGAGGAGCGCATGACAGCAACTATGCCGGGGGTCCATGACCGTCCCATGAGACGACGATGAAGGTTCCTTCATGTTCGACACGCCGTGAGTGGCCTCAACGGCCGAGCAGGACGCCGATCTGCATCTCGATCTCTGCCGCCACGTCCGCGACGCTCTTGGTCGCGTTCGCCGTCAGAGCCATGCTGAGAAACAGGATGGCGGAGACGATGTGGGCCTGCACCTGCCGGTCCGGGTGGTGCGTCGCGTCGTCGTCGTCGCGGCCGAGGATCTCCGCGACGACCGCCTCGGTCCGCGCGGCGAGTGACAACGCTTCACGACGATGAGGTTCCGTGTCGTCACCGAACACGACCTCTCGCTGATAGGTCCGGCCGTTCTCGATCTGCTTGCGGTTGCACTCGACGACCGGCCTGAGGACGGCCATGACGGCCTCGACCGGATCCACGACGTGGGCGGCCGCGGCGATGCCCCGCTCGAGCGCGCTCGCGTAGTCCGAGTTCTGCACCAGAAGAAGCAGTTCACCCTTGTTCTTCGCGTACAGGAAGACCGTTCCGGTTCCCACGTCGGCGCGGTCGGCCACCTGTTGTGTGGTCACCTCACTCACGCCGTACTCGGCGAAGAGGTCGCGTGCCGCCGTGGTGATGCGGTCGAGCTTGTCCTGCTTGTTCCGTTCTCGACGGCTCATCGCCGGGGAGGAAGACACCGCCGCTGCCCTCCTTCGCGCACTCCTGACGGGTGATGTACTCCCGTCATTCTCCCACGGCAGGTTTCCTCTGCTGTCGATGAAGTCGACGACCACGGGCGCGGCCTCCGCGACGTGCGGTGCGCCCGCCACACTGGACGCGAACATGAAAAATGGCCCCGGACAACGGTCCGGAGCCATTTCTGTGTCGGGCTGACAGGATTTGAACCTGCGACCACCTGACCCCCAGGGAGCTAGATAGCCTGTTGCACAGTCTTTCTCGTGCTGCCCCGTCCAGCTCGGAGCGGTTCCGGACCGGATCACATGCCGCACCGTCCGCACAGTGTGTGCGGGTCTTGGCAAGCTCTCGGCACGCTGTCAGGTCAGAACTCGGGCCGCATGTCAGGTGGCAGTGACGCGTCGAACTCGGCCTTCGGACGGATACGGAGCTGCCGCATCGTAGGAGCCGTCCATCCGGACTCGCCGGGATGGGGACCCCAGTCGGAGAGCCACCACGGCAGTACGTGGAGAACACTCTCGATTGACCTGTCGTCCTGCCAGGTCGCGAACCGGATACCGAATCGATGCAATCCGTCGATGCAGCGATGGATGAACGCCAGACCTTCCAGCGCAACGCGCGCCTCTCGCTCTGTGATCGTCACTGTTACTCGCCGGTGACGCGTCAGCCCGGTCGGGTCCGTCGTCATCTCGTCGGGCGCTTTGTATGCGGTGCGCACGATGGTTACAGCTTGTTCGGGTGTCGTGCCTTCCGTCGCCGCGATGTGCAACATGTGCGCAAGATCGTGGCGCATAGCGATGGCCCGTTTCCATTCAGGAGTCCATATTTCTTTCGAAGGCAGTCGCATGTTTACCTGCCGCGCCGCCGCCCGGATTTTGCTCGGCAGCTTCACCGGATCCACCGTGGTGAAGTCGGGACCGACGGACGGGACCCTCTCGTTCACGTACAGAAGAGCGCGCGTCTCTTGCACAACGGTCTCGCAGCCGCCGACCACCTGCCAGAGCAGCCGCTCGATGGTAGGTGATGGCACGAAGAGGTTGTCTGCGGCACGTTCGTTGGCCTCGATCTTCCGACGGATCTCGTCAAACTCGGCGCTTAACTCGCGTTCTGTCATAACCCGATGAAACACCACGAACGCGACACCGCCCGCCCCTGTCGAGCGTGAGGGCGGGCGGTGTCAGCGGTCGAGCTACTACTCCACGGGTCGAAGAACGCGCACCGGCCACATCCGGGCACTTGTGATCTGGTGAAGATCGAACGAGTGATAGTGGTCGCCCGAGAGTTGCAAAGCGTCGAGCACGTCGCGGTGACCGGCGTGACCACGAACGTAGAGTGTCGCGGCCAGTTCCTCCACGGCGGGCCAGACCAGCTCCAGCAGTGCGCTGACCTCGCGCCGGTCGACGTGACCGGATGCGGTCAGAGCTTCGGCGTCGTGCGAGTTACGAGCGAGCGACCCTGCGATCTGCGCGCCCGAAGGTCGGTGACCGGCGAGCCAGCGGGCCTCGGCCCACGGTCCGGCGAATGTGACCTCATGGTCGAACTGGTCGGGAACCGCGCCGTAGTGGGTCGCCCCCTCGGCCAGATCTATCCGGTCGATAGTGCCGCCGTACAGGACAGCCGCCACCGCGTGACCGGCCTCGTGGACCGAAACTCGCAGGTCTCGGAGGTCTGTAGCTGTGAGCGCGTGCGTCATCGCGCCACCTTCTTTCGTCGTGTCGGGCGGGAGATCCGCGGCAGGGACTCGCCAGGATGAAGTCCAATGGCGACCTCCACGCAGTCGCGGCACCGCCACCGATGGAGCGAGCCTTTGAAGATCACGACCTGCACGCCGCAGTCCGGGCAGAGTCCGGACGGTGCCCCGGCCTTCACAGTTCGATCCCGAGCGCGGCGAGCTGTGCTCGCGCGGTGTCGGCGGCAGCCACCGTGCGGTCCGGTACCGGGTGAGCCGCACGGGCGAAACGAGCGCGCTCGACCTTGCGGACGACTGCCAGAGCGGCACGGTCCAGCTCCCGCAGCTCGGTCACGAGTTCGTCGCTGAGCTGGCTCGCGAGGCCGTTTCGCGGATCGGCACCTTTCAGCGCGCGCCCGAGCGGAACGCCGTAGGGCCGCGCCGTCTCGACCAGAGCGGCAACCCACGAGCCGTCGGCAAGCTTGCCGACGCCGATGTCAGAGCGTGGGACGGTAGCCGCAAGCGCGCGAAATGCCTGCCGTGCACGCGCGGCGTCCTCCGCGTTGAGCGATTCGAGTGCCGCGCGGCTTTGCCGTGCGGAGACGATCCCCGAAACGGTCGCGATCAGACGATGCACCGCGTCGGCCACCGCCTGAGCGTCGTCCGCGTATCGCTTCGGGCATGGCTCGCTAGCGACGGCCTCGGCGACGGGTCCGGCGATGGCCTCGACCTCGGCTGCCAGGTCGAGATTGCTGCCGTCGTAGCGGACTGCCAGCCATGTGCGGCGACGTTCGCGGGCTTTGTCCTGCGAGAAGACGACGGGCTTGGACGGGCCGCGGTCGGGGCGAGGCTTGATGTATCCCTTGAGCATTCAAATTCCTCCGGTTATCAGTAGGTCAGGGTCAGGGTCGGAACAGGTTCTCGATAGGTGGGACGCCGCGCATCGAGTGACCACGTGTCAGCGGGTGCGGAGTCGGTGGCGCGACCGGCGCGACCGGCGCGACAGCGGGTGCGGCAGGCGTCGGCGTAGGGGTCTCCGGTGCCGGCGCTTTCAGGTCCGTGAGTGCCGCGGCCTCGGTGTCATCGAGCACCCACGGATCAGGGCTCAGCTCGCCGCTGTCAGCCGAACGGGCGTCGGGTGAGGGCTCGGTCGCACCGATCTCGCGAACCAGTCGTGCGGCCTCGGTGGCGAAGTCGAAGTCGGAGACCGTAGCGACCTCGACAGCGACCGGGGCTGCGATACCGAGCAGCCGCACCCGACGGTCGAGTGCGCCGAGCACGATGCCCGCGGCCTTGGTGTCGCCGCCGACTGCCGCCGTCCAGTAGGTGCGGTGCAGTTCGTCCAGGCGCATGAGTTCAACACCGCGGTACGTTTCGACACCCTCGGTCTCGGTCCGGGCGAGCAGGCGGTCCACCGCGTGCCGTGCACCGCTCTCGTCGGCGTAACCGACGCGTTCAGCGACGACGCGCCACGGGTGCCCGTCGCGGCGTAGGTCGAGTGCATCGAGCGCCTTCGACCGGGACTTCGGGGTCGGTTGGTTGTTGGACGGCATGGCGTGTTCCTCTCGGTTCGGACAGCGATTGAGCGGACGGGTCAGAGGGCTATGAGTCGGCGGCGGCCGGGTGTCGCCGCGAACGCAGCTCGGGACATCTCGTCGGACCGACCGACGTAGGTCCGGCCTCGGATGACCACGGCCTCGATCTCTCCGCGGCTCCACAGCGCGGACATCGCCGCTAGCTGTTCGGCCTCGGTGCCGGGCAGTCGTCGCGAGATCGGCTTCCACGGGCGCAGCTCGGTGTCGAGCGCAGCCAGTAGCGCCGCGTCGATCTCTGCTCGGTCGACGGTGGGTGTGGCGGTGGGGGTCATGGCGTCCTCGGTTCGGGGTCGGGTGAGGCCGTCCGTTGAGGGGTGCTCGGGTTCGGTGTCGAGATCAGGTCACGAGGGCGTCACCGTCGTCGCTTCGTCCGACGATGCGAACGGTCGAGCCGTCGATCCTGACGTTGATCCCGTTCGCTTCCGTGATCACGTTGTGGCCCTTGCGGTCGGGTGACGTGGTGTCGCAGTCGCAGCTCGGACGACATGCCGGGCAAGCCGACGGAGCCGAATACGAGTGCAGTCGGGTCATGCGGGGGCGTGTGTCCCTCCGTGTTGTCCCGACTGCAAAACCGTCGAGATATGTTTGTAGTTATATGCAGGTAGAAGGGGGTTTCCGCAGTGGGGTCAGCAGTGGGGACAGACTGCTCAGTGAGGCCCACAGGGAGGGACGAATAGTCGCAGGTCAGAGGCAGTGGGGACAGTCGGGACAGTGGGGACATACATACGGACGGTTCTACTGTCCCCATTGGTGGCCGCGTCACCGCTCGACCTCCGTTGCCGGGGCTGCGAGGGGGTCGCGGTGCTGGTCACCGGGCAGCGACCACACTGTCTTTCGCGGGAAACCCTCCGAGTGGTAGATGACGCCCAGCTCGCTCGCAGCCCGCTTGAGGGTCCGCTCGGAGATGTTCTCGTCTTTTCGAGCGGCGTCCTTCGTCTGCTTGCTCGCGGCCGGGCTGTGCACCGACAGGTAGTCGGCCAACCACGCCTTGGCAGCGTCGACCGTGGTCGCGTCCTCGTCACCCTCGTTGAACCGGTCCGCGATTATCTGGCGGGACGACTTGCCGACCGTCCCGGCGTAGGCGAGCAGCGGCACCGTTCCGTCGTCGTCGGCGGTCGGAGGGAAGTGCTGGATGGACGTGATGCGGAACCGCGTCGCATCTGACGACCGCGCGATGTTGGACTTCTCGGGGCCGATCACCACGCAGCCCTCCTCGTCGGGATCGGCCTGCGCGAACAGGGTCATGCGCGCCTTCTTGCGCAGCTCTGCGGTCGCGCCGTACTTGTCGCGGGCGTTCGCCGTCGCCACCCGGTTCGTGTGGGTGAGCAGCAGAACCGCCGCGCCGCTGCTCGTGGCGTACTCCTTCCACGGGTGCAGAGCTTGGCGGGCGTGTTGCGGGTCTCGAACCGACAGCTTGGCTGGCACGGTGTCGAGCCAGGCGTCCACCACCACGAGGGCGGGGTCGACCTCCGCGGTCAGGATGACATCGAGATCGTCCGGGAACGTGGGCGCGCCGCTGCCGTCGGCCTCCGACGCGATCACGTGCACTCGGGACAGGTCGACGCCCGCGACCTCCAGACGCGGCCGAACAGTGGTGGCCCAGTCGTCCTCGGTGGCGACCACGATCACGTCCGCGGGCTCTCGCACCGGCACGCCGTACTCGGGCATCGGCTTACCGGTGGTGACGAATGCGATCAGCCACACCCACATGAGGGACTTGCCGATACCCTCGTCGCCCACGAGCAGCGTGACCGCCGAGCGGGGCACGTGTCCCGTCGCGAGCCATTCCCGCGGCTGCGCTGCCGCCAGCTCGTCTCCACGCCACAACCGTGGAGCGGCGTCGGTCGGTCCAGTCAACCGAACGCGATCCCGCACGGTCTGGCGGCTCTGCTCCAGGACCACCGCGGCCCGCAGGCGCAACTCCTCGATCTCGGAGTGGGTGAGCGGCCGCATCGAGTTCAGCGCCGCGTCATCGGCCCCGGCGCGAATGAGGCGGTCGCCCGAGATCATGAGTTCGGGCGCTTGTTTCAGCGGGTCGCGCTTGGCGTTGAACCGGTCGAACCCTGCGGCCACGTTCCGCGCCCACAGCTCGGGTCGAGTACGTAGGTCGTCCAGGTCGAACGAGCACGTCGCCCAGCGTTTGAGACGTGCGTCGGCGTCCGGGCCGCGCGCGTTGTCGGCGCGCTTGGCAGCCGTCTTCGGATTGTCGAACGGGTTGCTCTCGGTGTCCGGCGCGTCTGCCGGTCGGTCGGTATCGTCGGTGCTGGTGGTCACGTCGACCTTTCCCGATCCCCGGTGCGGTGGTGCGCGCCGGGGATCTCTCGTTTCACGGTGAGGCCGTCAGAGGTTTTGTCTCGCAACGCGATTTGGCGATCACCGAGCCGGGGCAGGCCCGAAGCCATCACCCCGGCCCAGCGACCGGTTCCCGCCTCGCCAGATGGTCTAGGCCGAAACGGCCGGGTCTTCGAGCATCAACTGGGCACGCACCCAGGCGCTCGGAATACGCACGCAGCCGCGGACTTTGATCGAGGGCCAGTCACCCGCCTTCACCGATTCGTATGCCTTGCTCCGGGAGACTCCGAACGCGGCGGCCACGTCGAGAGTTCCAACAGCGGGGTCGGTCATGATGCGGTGGAGCGCTGCGCTCGTGTCCGTCTGGTGCTGTGCCATGAGTCCGTTGTACTCTGATTACGTACCGTCCAACTAGCCGAAATTACGGTCATTAAATGAGCACCGACAAGTTGAGGTCCGCACGGGGCGACGTGGTGTCCGTGACGGTCCAGCCCGACTCGGACCGCCCGTATCTCATCGCGCTCGCCGGGCATCGTTTCAGTTATGAGGTGGCGATCACGCCGAACCGCGACCGGGCGGCACTGGGAGACCTGCGATTGGTCGCCAACGATCACGGCACCGCCATCGCGACGGCCGACCTCATGGCGGTGCCGGTCGACAGGTTGGCGCGCATCGCCGCCAAGCACGCCCGTCGCGACGACGGCGAGCACGACCGCGCAGCCGCCGACCGTCTCAGCGCCGCGCTGGCCGAACGCTTCGGCCTCGACCCCGACCAGGCCGCGGTGTCCGTGTCGAGTCACGAGACACCGGGTCCGGTGATGGTTCCCGGATCGAAGCCGAAGGGGCGGGGCCGACCGGCCAAGTCGGCGTCGTTCTACGCCCGCGTGGCCGACGCGGCTCGCGCAGCGGCAACCGACCCCGAACGACGCAGCATCGCTCGCGGGGTACAGGCACGAGCCGCGACGTGGCCCGAGTACGACACCCCGCCCCCGCTCTCGACCGTCGAACGCTGGCTCAAACAGGCCAGAGCACTCGGCCTCTACACCGGACCACGTTCACGCCCTACCCATCTCACCCACGAGGAGACCGACCAGTGACCAGCCCCGATGCACTCCGGAAGACACGCCGGGCGGAGCCCATCAACAAGCACACCGCCCGAAACGGCAGGGTCAGCTACTGGTTTCAGGTCGACCTCGGCACCAAGCCCGACGGCAGCCGGGACCGCCAGCGGTTCACGCACTCAACTCTGAAAGAGGCACGCGCGGACTACCGACGCATCACCAGCGAGGTGGCGGCAGGTCGCTACTCGCGGCAGACAGATCTCACCGTCGGCCAGGCGTGCGACGCGTGGATCGACGGTCGACGCGGCATCCGAGAGGTCACCCTGGCCGGGTACGTCAACGATCTCAAGCCCGTGCGTCGGCACATGGGCGGCAAGAAGCTCGCGCAGCTCACCAAGCGCGACGGGGACGAGCTGGTCGAATGGATGCTCACCGCGGGGCGCACGTCCTCGCGTAACCAGCGGCCGGACTCTCTGTCGGGCCGTGTCGCCGCGCTCATCGGTCGGCACCCTGAGGGCATCTCGGCAGCAGATCTCGCGGCAGCCTTCCCCGGCGACGACGTGCACACCTGCCTGTCGGGTCTCATTCGAGCGGGCCGCGTCACCCGGCCGCGTCGTGCCGTCTACGTACTGACCGACACGGCCGCGTCGACACCGCGGGGCGTCAAGCCAGTCACGGTGCGTTCTACGCTCACCAGCTTCGGGATGGTGGTGCAGAGCTTCGTGGACCAGGGTGCGCTCCCCCGGAACGTCATCGCACTGGTCGAGCGCCCGTCGGACCCCATCGCGGCCGACGAGGACGACACGGCCGGTCGGTCGTGGTCGCTCAGCGAGGTCGAGACCTTCCGGACCGCGGTCGCCGAAGACCGGTTGTTCGCATGCTGGCTCTTGAGTTGCTACGGGATGCGCCGCAGCGAGGTGTTGGGACTGCGATGGTCGAGCATTGACGGCGACGTGCTCCGCGTCCGGCGCGGACGGGTGGCGGTCGGCAGCACGACCGTGGAGGGCTTACCCAAGTCTCGGCGCAGCCGTCGTGACTTGCCGCTGCCGACCGAGCTGTCCGACGCACTCCGCGCGCTCCGGACACGGCAACGTGCAGAAGCTCTCGCGCTCGGCGTCGAGTGGTCCGATGACCGCCTCATCGTTGCGCACGAGGACGGCACTCCGGTTCGACCTGAGTGGTACTCCGACCGGTTCGACCGGCTGCGCTCTCATGCGGGCCTGCGCCGCATTCCGCTGAAGGGTCTGCGGAACACGAGCGTGAGCCTCATGCTCGCGTCGGGCATACCGGTTCACATCACGGCCGGGTGGCACGGCCACGATCCGGCCGTGTCGCTCAGCATCTACTCCTCTGCGCTTCCGGAGGATCTACGCGCGGCGGGAAGCTCGTTGTTCGGCTGAACCACCGCGCGTTGGCAAGCTCTTGGCAAGTCGCGTATCGCTGAACGAACAGAGGCGACTCCCGATGAACTCGGAAATCGCCTCTGAACTGCTCGTATTGTGGTCGGGCTGACAGGATTTGAACCTGCGACCACCTGACCCCCAGTCAGGTGCGCTACCAAGCTGCGCCACAGCCCGCGATCCCTCGAAAGGGATCGTGTGTGCCCCGAAGGGAACGAGCAAACACTACCCCAGTGGCGACGCTGGACGCCAATCGCCTCAGCAGCACCACCGGGGCAGTCGCCTACTTCTTCTTGCGGTCCCGCTTCTCCCGGATACGCACCGAGATCCGCACCGGACTGCCGTCGAAGTTGAACTCCTCACGCAGTCGGCGCTCGAGGAACCGGCGGTACCCGGCCTCGAGGAAACCGGTGGTGAACAGCACGAACGTCGGCGGGCGCGTGCTCGCCTGCGTGGCGAACATGACGCGGGGCAGTCGACCACCACGCATCGGCGGCGGCGTCGCGGCCACGACCTCCTTGAGCCAGGAGTTCAGCTGACCGGTCGAGATGCGCTTGTCCCACGACGCGAGCGACGTCTCCAGAGCGGGCACCAGCTTCTGCACCGCACGACCGGTCTTGGCCGAGACGTTGACGCGCTGCGCCCACGGCACGCGCATCAGGTCCCGGTCGATCTCCTTCTCGAGCTGGCCACGACGGTCGTCGTCGACGAGGTCCCACTTGTTGAACGCGATGACCAGTGCGCGGCCCGCGTCGGCGACCATCGAGAGCACCCGCAGGTCCTGCTCGGAGATGACCTCGGACGCGTCGAGCAGCAGGATCGCGACCTCGGCCGCGTCGATGGCGCCCTTGGTGCGGAGCGAGGCGTAGAACTCGGCGCCGCTGGCGTGGCTGACGCGCTTGCGCAACCCCGCGGTGTCGACGAAACGCCACACCTTGCCGCCCAGTTCCACCAGTGAGTCCACCGGGTCGACGGTGGTGCCGGCGACGTCGTGCACGACCGATCGCTCGTCGCCGGTGAGCTTGTTCAGCAGGCTGGACTTGCCTACGTTCGGCTTGCCGACCAGGGCGACACGACGAGGGCCGGCGACACCGGTTCCCTCGCGGGGCGTCTCGGGCAGGACTGCCAGGACGTCGTCGAGCAGATCGCCCGTACCGCGGCCGTGCGTCGCACTGACCGGACGGGGCTCACCGAGACCCAGCGACCACAGCAGTGCCGCTTCGGATTCCGTGCGCTCGTCGTCGACCTTGTTGGCCACCAGGATGACCGGCGTCTTCGACCGACGCAGGACTCGTGCCACGGCCTCGTCCGTCGCCGTCGCACCGACGACGGCGTCGACGACGAGCAGGATGGCGTCCGCCGTCTGCATCGCCATCTCGGCCTGCCGGGCGATCGACTGCTGCATCCCCTTGGCGTCGGGCTCCCAACCGCCGGTGTCCTGCACCATGAATCGACGTCCGGACCAGTTGGCCTCGTACGAGACACGGTCGCGGGTGACGCCGGGAACGTCCTCCACCACGGCCTCGCGGCGGCCGATGATGCGGTTGACGAGCGTGGACTTGCCCACGTTGGGCCGACCGACGACGGCGAGGGTGGGAACGGCGACCTCGGCCTCGGCCTCGCCGTCACCCTCGAAGTCGATGTCCTCCCAGTCCGACTCCTCGGACCAGATGCCGTCCGAGGCGTAGACCTCGGTCGCGTCGAGCGTGTCGAATGTGTTGTCGCTCATGAGCGTGCTCCTTCCGGGGCATGAGTCGGACGCCCGATGTCCAGACGCTCGGTGACCAGACGCATCAGTTCGTCGATCACCGCGTCCTTGTCGAGGTCGCTGGTGTCCACGGTGACCGCATCGTCCGCGGGTCGCAGCGGGGACGTGGCACGTGTGGAGTCCGCGTGGTCCCGACGCTGGACGTCGGCGAGCACGGCGTCGTAGTCGTCCCCGCGGCCCTCGGCGATGTTCTGGTCGTTACGACGCGTGGCGCGCGTCTCCGCGGACGCGGTCAGATAGATCTTGATGTGAGCGTCGGTGAGGACGACGGTGCCGATGTCGCGACCCTCCACGACGATGCGACCGGCAGTGTCCGCGATCTCTCGTTGCAGCGCAACGAGTTTCTCGCGCACAGCGGGCACGGCGGACACCGCGGAGACGGCCGCCGTCACGGCGGACCCGCGGATCGGACCGGTGACGTCCTCGCCCGACACCTCGACCCGCTCCCCCGTGGGATCGGTGCCGATGGAGAGGTCGATGGACTCGGTGAGCGCAGCGACGGCGTCGGCGTCTCCGGGATCGACGTCGTTCGTCAGCACCCATGCCGTCGCCGCGCGGTACATCGCACCGGTGTCGAGGTAGGACGCACCGAGCCGGGTCGCCAACAGGCGGGAGACGGACGACTTGCCGGTACCGGACGGGCCGTCCATCGCGACGATCAGTCGATCCTCCGACGCGGTCACAGGCCGACCGCCCCGTACAGACTGCCGACCTCGCCGCGACCGAGCACCCGCAGCGTGCCGGGGCGCTGGTCGCCGAGGGCGACGGCCCCGATGTCGGTGCGCACCAGGCGTTTCACCGGGAACCCGACCGAGTCGAACAGTCGGCGCACGATGTGCTTGCGACCCTCGTGCAGCACGACCTTCACGAGCGTCTTGCCCTCGTTCACGTCGAGCACCGCGTAGGAGTCCACCTTCGCCGGTCCGTCGTCGAGTTCGACTCCGGAACGCAGCTTCTTGCCCGCGTCGCGGTCCAGGACACCCTGCACCGTGGCGAGGTACGTCTTGGACACCTCGAAGGAGGGGTGCATCAGCCGGTGGGCCAGATCGCCGTCGTTGGTGAGCAGGATCAGGCCTTCGGTGTCGGCATCGAGTCGGCCGACGTGGAAGAGCCGCTGTCCTGCCTGGACCCGCTCCGAGACGATGTCGCCGATGCAGGGCCGACCGAGGTCGTCCGACATCGTGGACTGCCATCCGCGCGGCTTGTTCAGCGCGATGTGGACCAGATCGGCCTTGATGACGACACGGGTGCCGTCCACCCGCACGACCGCGACCTCGGGGTCGACGCGGACACCTTGCTCGGTGACGATGCGGCCGTCGACCTCGACGCGTCCCTCGTCGATGAGCTGCTCGGCGGCGCGACGCGAGGCGACACCTGCCTGGGCGAGCACCTTCTGCAAGCGCACACCGTCCTCCGGAGCCACGTGCGGCCGCGGGCCGTCGGTGTGCTGATGGCGGGCCGGCTTGGCGTTGCTGATGGTCGGAGCAGCCGTCGTCTTGCGCTCCGGCTTCGGCGACTTGCCGGGCTTGGAGCCGCTGTTCTTGGGAGCCACCCGGGGGTACCCGGACTTGCCGCCGGGCTTACGGCTCTCGGTGCGCTTGCTGTACGCAGCAGCGGCGACCTTCTTGTTGGGGCGCTTCTTCTGTCGTTCGGGAGTGGAGGCGTCGGATGCGCCGTCCCGGTCCGGTGTGCCATCACGGCGAGCGGAGTCGTTCACGTTTCTTACCTATTCGTCTGTGGTGTCGGTGCCGAACTCGGTGGTCGAGTCCGACTCGGTGTTCTCTCGTCGACGCTCGGCACGCAGGACCCGCGGATCGGAGTCCATGCTGTCGCTGATGTCGTCGATCATGTCCACGCCCGGAAGCAGCGGAGCAAGTTCGGGGAGGTCGGACAGTGACGCCAACCCCAACCGTTCGAGGAACATTTCCGTGGTGACGTACTGCGTCGCCGCAGAGTCCGGGTCGGGACCCGCCTCGGCGATGAGACCTCTCGCGAGGAGAGTGCGCATCACGCCGTCCACGTTCACTCCGCGCACAGCACTGACTCGTGCGCGGGTAACCGGTTGACGATAGGCGATCACAGCGAGGGTTTCCAGTGCCGCTCGGGTGAGCTTGGACCGCGCACCGTCGAGGAGGAGCCGTTCGACATAGGGCGCGTACTCGGTGCGGGTGTAGAAACGCCACCCGTCGCCGGCGAACCGCAGGTCGATGCCACTGCCGCGGGCGGTGAGGTCGGCGGCCATGGCGGTCAGCGCCTGCCGGATGCGCGTTTCGTCACAGTCCAGGGCCGAGGCGAGCTGCGGGACGGATGCCGGGGTGTCGACGACGAGCAGCACCGACTCGAGCGCCGCGCGCACCTCGGCGTCCGACAGGGCGTCGGGAGCGTCCTCGCTCGCTGTCATCCGTAGTCCTCCATCCTCGAGACGTCCATCCGGTCGATGTCGGCAACGTCGTCGTCGCCGGTCCAGGTGACCGCGAGATCGCCCAGCGCCTCGGGTTGGTCGAACGCGACGACCTTCTCGCGATACAGCTCGAGCAGCGCGAGGAACCGTGCGACCACCTCGACGGTGACCTCGCAGTCGCGGACCAGGTCGGCGAACGTCGCCCACTCACCCATTCCGCGGTCGCGCAGCATCGCCAGGATCGCCCGCGCGTGTTCCGGGACCGACACCGCCGACGCGTGGAGATGGCCGAGACCGACCGTCGGCACCTCGCGCGGGGTGAACGCCGCCGCGGCGATCTCGGCGAAGCGGCGCGGATCCACACCGAGCAACACCTCCGGCAGCAGCGACGCGAACGAGTCCTCGAGCGAGACCGATCGCGGATAGCGCCGCAGCGCGGCGTTCTCCAGTTCGCCGAACAACTGCGCCACCTGTTTGTAGGCCCGGTACTGCAGCAGCCGGGCGAACAGCAGGTCCCGCACCTCGAGCAGTGCCAGGTCCTCGGCGTCGTCCACCTCGCCCGACGGCAGGAGGCGGGCGGCCTTGAGGTCCAGCAGGGTCGCCGCGACCACCAGGAACTCGGTGGTCTGGTCGAGACCCATCTCCGCGCCCATCGCGCGGGTGTACGCGATGAAGTCGTCGGTGACGGTGTGCAGTGCGACCTCGGTGACGTCGAGTCGGTGCTGCCCGATCAGGGTCAGCAACAGGTCGAACGGGCCTTCGAAGTTGGTGAGCCGCACCTGGAATCCGGTGGGCGTCGGCGCGTCCCCGACCGTCGTGTCCGTCACGACCGTCCCGTCGGTCAAGACTGGGGTGCGGTGTCCCGGTGGATGACCTCGCGGGCCAACGACCGGTACGCGTCGGCACCCGCGGACTTCGGCGCCCACGTGGTGATCGGCTCGCCGGCGACGCTCGTCTCCGGGAAACGCACGGTGCGCGTGATGACGGTGTCGAAGACGACGTCGCCGAACACCTCGACCACGCGATTCATGACCTCTCGCGAGTGCAGCGTGCGGGCGTCGAACATCGTGACCACGATGCCCTCGAGCTTCAGCCGCGGATTGAGACGATCGCGCACCTTGTCGACGGTGTCGTTGAGCAACGCGAGTCCGCGCAGACTGAAGTACTCGCACTCCATCGGGATGAGCACGGAATCGGCGCACGCGAGGGCATTGACGGTCAACAGGCCGAGCGACGGCTGGCAGTCGATGAGGACGTAGTCGTAGCGATCGAGAATCGGGTGCAGCACGCGTCCCAGCGTCTGCTCGCGGCCGACCTCGGTGACCAGTTGGATCTCGGCCGCGGAGAGATCGATGTTGCTGGGGAGCAGGTCCATCCCGTCCACCCGCGTACGCATGAGGACGTCGTCGATCGCCACCCGCGGCTCCACCAGCAGGTTGTGCACCGTGAGGTCCAACTCGTGGTGTGGCACACCGAGACCCGCGGAGAGCGCGCCCTGCGGATCGAGGTCGACCAGCAGGACTCGGCGTCCGTACTCGGCCAGCGACGCACCCAGATTGATGGTCGACGTGGTCTTGCCGACGCCGCCCTTCTGGTTGCACATCGCGATGACCGTCGCCGGTCCGTGCGAGGACAGCGGCTGCGGATCCGGGATGTCGCGATACGGGCGGCCCGTCGGCCCCATGCCCGACGGGTGGGCCAGCGTGGGATGTTCCGGTTCGGGCTGACGAGTGCGGAACAGTGCTCCGTCGTCGTGCGCCGCTGACACCACCGGACCTCCATCCTCACCTCGTGCTGCAGTTCCCCTGAACGCTACCGCGTGTCGGGTGCAGCTTCGTGCGGACACGCTACCGTGCGCGCGGATGCGCCTCGGCCCACACTTCGCGCAACGTCGTGACGGTGACCAGTGTGTAGATCTGCGTGGTGGTCACCGAGGCGTGACCCAGAAGTTCCTGCACCACACGTACGTCCGCGCCGCCGTCGAGCAGGTGGGTCGCGAAGGAGTGCCGCAACGTGTGCGGGGACACGCTGGCTCCGATCCCGGCGCGCTCCGCCGCGGTCTGGAGGACCTGCCAGGCGCTCTGGCGTGACAACCGGCCGCCTCGCACGTTCAGCAGCAGGGCGGGAGTGCCCTGCGACACCAGTGCGGGTCGACCACGGACGAGGTACGCGTCGACGGCGTCGAGTGCGGGACGGCCGATGGGCACGATGCGCTCCTTGCCACCCTTGCCGTGCAGGACCACGGACCGCGAGTCGGAGTCGATGTCGTCGACGTCGAGACCCACGGCCTCGGAGATGCGCGCACCGGTGGAGTAGAGGAGCTCGAGCAGCGCCCGGTCGCGAAGACCGCGCGGGGTGTCCGCGGCCTCCCCGGCGACGGCATCGAGGAGCGCGAACACCTGCTCGACGGAGAGCGACTTCGGGAGCCGGCGGCCCGGCGCCGGCGGTTTGACCCCGGCAGCGACGTCGACGTCGACGATGCCCTCGGCCAGCGCGAAGCGGTGGACTCCGCGAACCGCGATGACCGTACGCGCGGCGCTGCTCGCCGCGAGCGGCGGGAACAGCTCGTTGCCGGACCGGAGGGCCGTCACGAACTCCGCGACGTCCACCTCGGTGACGTCGCGGAGACTGTTCCGGTCGAGTTCACCCAGATGGCTGGCGTAGCGCGAGAGGTCGCGGCGGTACGAGGTGATGGTGTTGCGAGCTGACCCGCGCTCGACGGCGAGGTGATCGAGATAGGTCGCGATCACCTCGCCCGGCGAGTCAGCTGCCATGCGCGCCCTTGCGCTTCTCGAACGCGGTGGGTCGATCACGCCAGGGTGCATCGCTCGGCCGCAACGGAACCGAGCGTGACCGCACCGCCGCCAGCGCCAGGATTCCCGCCACCGCCGACGCGTTCACGATCTCGCCGCTGAACACGCGCGACACCGCCTCGTCCACCGGGACGCGGACGAGCTCGATGTCGGCTTCCTCGTCGTGAGCCTCCGGTCGATCGACCTCGGTCACCTCGTCGGCCAGGTAGATCCGCACGGTCTCGTCCGTGAACCCGGGTGACGCCGCCACGTCGACCAGCAACGACAAGGACGCCGCGGCGAGCCCCGTCTCCTCGGTCAGCTCACGCTTCGCGGCCTCGACGGGATCCTCCCCCGGCTCGTCCAACAGACCCGCGGGAAGCTCGAGCAGGCGACGCCCCAGAGGATGCCGGTACTGGCTGATCAGCACGATGCGCTCGTCGTCGTCCAGCGCGACCACGGCGACCGCACCGTGATGCTCGACGACCTCACGTTCGGCCCGACGACCGCCGGGCATCGTCACCTGGTCGAGCCGGAGCGCGAGAATCGCACCCTGGTACTCAACGGACGATTCGAGGATCTCGAACTCGTGACGATCGGCCATGGTCAGGCCTTCGTCGCGGCGGGTTCGGCCGGCTGCGCCGTGACGGACTCGTCACCGTGGACGTCGACGGGCAGCCGCTCCTCGGACTTGTACGAGAGCGCAGCGGAGATCAGCGACGCGAAGAGCGGGTGCGGCCGCGTCGGCCGGCTCTTGAGTTCGGGATGCGCCTGCGTGCCGACGAAGAACGGATGCGCGCTCCGCGGCAGTTCGACGAACTCGACCAGGTGGCCGTCCGGGGACGTGCCGCTGAACTGCAGTCCACTCTCCGCGATGCGGTCGCGGTAGCTGTTGTTGACCTCGTAGCGATGGCGGTGACGCTCGGAGACGGACTCGCTGCCGTAGGCCTGCGACACCACCGACCCCTTGGTGAGCGTGGCGGGGTAGGCCCCGAGGCGCATCGTGCCGCCCAGGTCCGCCTCGCCGGCGACCGCCTGCTCCTGGTCCGCCATCGTCGAGATGACCGGCTGTGTCGTCTCGGGCTCGAACTCGGCCGAGTTCGCATCGGTGAGACCGACGGACCGCGCCGCCTCGATGACCATGCACTGCAGACCCAGGCAGAGCCCGAGCGTCGGGATCTTGTGCGTCCGGGCGTGGGTGATCGCGCCGAGCTTGCCCTCGATACCGCGGATGCCGAAGCCGCCGGGAATCACCACGGCGTCGATGTCGGCGAGCGCCAGCTTGGCGCCGGCCGCGGTGTCGCAGTCGTCGGACTGCACCCACACGAGTTCGACCTTCGCGCGGTTGGCGAAACCGCCGGCCCGCAGCGCCTCGGTCACCGACAGGTAGGCGTCGGGCAGATCGACGTACTTGCCGACCAGGGCGACGCGCACCGTCTCGCGAGGCTGGTGCACTCGCTCGAGGAGGGTTCCCCACACGGTCCAGTCGACGTCCCGGAACGGCAGTCCGAGCTGACGCACGACATACGCGTCGAGACCCTCGCCGTGCAGCACGCGCGGGATGTCGTAGATGGAGGGCGCGTCGGGGGTGGAGATGCACCCGTCGACGTCCACGTCGCACATGAGCGCGATCTTCGCCTTGAGGGCCTGCGGCACGTCGCGGTCGGATCGCAGGATCAGCGCGTCGGGCTGAATACCGATGCTGCGCAACGCCGCCACCGAGTGCTGCGTCGGCTTGGTCTTGAGCTCACCCGAGGGCGCGAGGAACGGAACGAGCGAGACGTGGAGGAAGAAGACGTTCTCCCGGCCCACGTCGTGGCGGACCTGACGCGCCGCTTCGAGGAAGGGCTGCGACTCGATGTCGCCGACGGTGCCACCGATCTCGGTGATGACGACGTCGGGCTCCTGGCCCTGCAGATCCGGTCCGCGCATCGCGAGGATGCGGGCCTTGATCTCGTCGGTGATGTGCGGGATGACCTGGACGGTGTCGCCGAGGTACTCGCCGCGACGCTCCTTGGCGATCACCGTGGAGTACACCTGGCCGGTGGTCACGTTGGCGTATCCGGAGAGATCCCGATCGAGGAACCGCTCGTAGTGGCCGACGTCGAGGTCGGTCTCCGCGCCGTCCTCGGTGACGAAGACCTCGCCGTGCTGGAACGGGTTCATCGTTCCGGGATCGACGTTGAGGTAGGGATCGAGCTTCTGCATCGTGACGCGAAGGCCACGTGAGGTGAGAAGCTGACCGAGGCTCGAGGCCGTGAGCCCCTTGCCGAGCGACGACGCGACGCCGCCGCTGACGAAGATGTGCTTGATGTCGGCCCGCGTGTGAATGCGTGACTGCAAAGAGACTCCCGTGACGGTGCGACCCGATGGTGACAGCGAGCGAATCGCTCAACATCGAGTGGTTCGGAACCTGGCCGACCCACGGGACTTCACGGTAACACCTTCACGCGAGTTCGGTCGACACCACGCGGGCGACGACGGCTGGAGTACCTAGCTCGGGGTCGCCCCGACCGTCACGGCCGTCGCGGCAGGACCCGTTCCGTACCGACCCGTACCACCGGCGAGCTGCTCACCGAGTGCCAAGGCGACGGTGATGCGCCCCGACGTGCGATCGACGTCGTCGACGGTGCTGGTCCCGGCAGCGAGGGCGGAATCCGACCGCACCACCGCGATGGGACCGCTGCCCTCGGCCGAACCGGCACGGCCCGCGAGCACGGTTCCGGCTCCGCGTCCGTCCAGAGCGCCGGCGAAGCGAGCCACGATCGCGCCGCGGTTGCCGTCCTCACCCGAGTCGGCGGCCTGTCCGGAGACCACCACCGCGAGCTGTGCCGGTGCCACGGCACCGTCGTCGTACGTGATGAAGCCGCCGCCGCGCAGGGTGTCGAGGGCCAGGCCCAGTTCCTCCGGCGTGCTCTGCGGTTGGGCGGTCTGTGCGTTCAGCAACAGCACCGTACCGAGCAGATCGCCCGCGAGGCTGCCCTGATCCACCGATCCCGTACGCAGTTGCGCGCCTGCGGGAACCACGTTGGTGAGGCGCGTGCGGAGATCGTCGCCGCTGGCGGCGGACACGAACGCCTCGGTGAGCCCCACTCGTCCGGTCACCGACCCGCCCGCGTCGGCGATGGTGCGCTGCACACCCTCCACGTCGGCGGGGTCTGCGTCGGGCGTGGTGACCAGCACGACGGTGCGGTCGGCCAGCGCTCCCGCGACCACCCGGGTCGCGACGGCCGCGTCGAAACCGTCGGCGGCGTTGAGTTGCTCTCCGAGTGCGTTGTTCGCCGACTGCAGGTCGTTCACCTCGGTCTGCAGATCGTCCCGGTCGTCGCGCAGTCCGGACAGCACTCGACCGGACAGCAGGCCGGAGCCGAGGACGACTCCGACCGCGAGCGCCAGGAACACCGCGATCAACGAGATGGTGTGCTGACGAAGCGAAATCACTGAAGCAGCCCCTGCACCCACAGGGCGAAGCTGTTCCAGGTCTCGATCGCCCAGTCCAGAGTCGCACCGCTGCCGTTGGTCACGACGAGCGCCGCGATGACGGCGATGAGGGCTGCGAGGACGAGCAGCGCCACCGCGCCACCGGAGACCCGGCTGCGGTACAACGTCGCCATGGCCTTGGCGTCCACCAGTTTCGGACCGACCTTGAGTCGGGTCATGAACGTCGACGGTGTGTCCGCGCGCTTGCTGGCGTCGAAGAACTCGTCGAGCGACGCGGCACATCCGACCGTGACGATGAGTGAGGCGCCGTGGTGGTCGGCGAGCAGGAGCGCGAGGTCCGCCGGGGTGCCCGTGGCCGGGAACGTCATGGCTCCGATGCCCAGGTCCTGGATGCGCTCGAGGCCTTTGGCGTGGCCGTCGGAATCGGCGGGGAGCACCACCTCGGCGCCGGACTTCAGCGTGCGGCTGCTCACGTCGTCCGGGTCGCCGACGATCAGGTCGGGGCGGTATCCCGCCTCCGACAGCGTGTCGGCGCCGGCGCCGACACCGATGAGGATCGGCGAGTACTCCTTGATGAACGGCTTGAGCGACTTGAGATCGGCCACGTGGTCGGTGCCCTCGGCGACGACCACGACGTGACGACCGTTCATGTCGACGTCCACCTCGGGCACTCCGACGCCGTCGATCAGCAGCGGCGACTCGGTGCGGATGAACTCGATCGTGTTGCCCGAGAACGCTTCCAGGTGATCGATCAGACCAGACTTGGCCTCGATCATGCGGTCGGAGATGTCGGCCTCGGACTGCTCGGTGCCGGTGGCGAGACGTCGCTCCCCGGCGTACACGTTGCCGTCGTGCAGGCGGATCTTCGAACCGTCCTTGACCTTCTTGAAGACGTCGGAGCCCACCTCGTCGATGAGCTCGATGCCGTTGGCGACGAGCACCTCCGGACCGAGATTGGGGTAGCGCCCCGAGATCGAGGCGGAGGCGTTGACCACGGCCGTCACGCCGGCCTGTACCAGCAGGTCGGCGGTGATCCGGTCGAGGTCGAGTTCGTCGAGAACGACGATGTCTCCGGGACCGACACGGCGCAGGAGCTTGGCCGTGGAGCGATCGACCCGAGCGATTCCCGTGACTCCGGGAAGTGAGTCATGACTACGCGAGAGCAGAGCCGGCATCTTCATGCACACGATGATGGACAACAACACGGCAGCATCGGCGGAGGCGCGCCGTAACAACTACCACATCATTCACATCAGTCACACCAGCACATCGCTCTCAGGCGGTCGCGGACTCCCGTTCCGCCGTCGCGGTGCGCAACAGTTCCTCGGCATGTGCCCGGCCGGTCTCGGTGTCGTCGAGCCCGGCGAGCATGCGCGCGAGTTCCACGACACGCTCGGAATCCGTCAAAGTGCGCACACCACTGTTGGGGCCGCCACGTTTTCCGTCGGTCTTGTTCACCACCAGGTGCGTGTCGGCGAACGCCGCGACCTGCGGGAGGTGCGTCACGACGATGACCTGATGCGTCCTGGCCAGGCGTGCCAGCCGCTTGCCGATCTCCACGGCGGCGCGACCACCCACGCCGGCATCGACCTCGTCGAAGACCATGGTCGCTCCGGCATCCGATCGCGCGAGGACCACCTCGAGCGCCAACATCACGCGGGAGAGCTCACCGCCGGACGCGCTCTTGTTGAGCGGCAGCGACTGCGCACCGCTGTGCGCGGACAGACGGAACTCGATCTCGTCGGTGCCGGTCGACCCGGCGTGCAGCGCGGTTCCGTCGACGGACAGCGCCGACCGATCGTCCGCACCCGCAGCGCGGGGGCGCACCTCGACGTCCAGCTTGGCCTTGCCCATCGCCAGGCCGGCGAGTTCGGCGCTGACCGCCTTGGACAGTTTCGCCGCAGCCTTCACCCGCGCGGCCGACAGCTTGCGTGCGACCTCGGCGGTCGCTGCACCGGTGGTGGAGACGCGCTCGGTCAGCGCTGCCACGGCGTCGGCGGAGACGTCCAGTCCCGTCAGGCGGGTTCGTGCGTCCTCCGCCCACGCGAGCACTCCGTCCACGTCGGCGGCGTACTTGCGAGTCAGACTCTTGAGCTCCGCTTGACGCGAGAGCAGCGTGTCCAGTGACTCCGGATCGGCGGGCAGATCCTCGAGGTACGAGGTGAGCTCGGCTCCGACGTCGGTCACCACCGCGATAGCCTCGGCGAGTCGTGGGCCGACGGCCGAGAGAATCTCGTCGTCGGTCGAGGCGAGTCGATCGCGGGCCTCGCCCAACAGCGCCATGACGGACACGTCGCCGGGGTCGTCGCCACCGGTGAGCGCCGTGTGCGCGGCGGACGCCGCATCGCGGAGCGAGTCGAGATCGCTGAGCCGCCGGACGGTCGCCGCGATGTCGGTGTCCTCGTGCGGTGCCGGTGCGACCGCGTCGATCTCGTTCAGGGCGAACGTGAGCTGGTCCGCCTCGCGCGCGAGTTCGCGAGCCTTCTCCGTCCGCTCCCGCAGTTCGGTCACCGCAGCGACCCACTGCGAGCGGCGAGTGCGGTACGTCTCGAGCAGCGGCCCGATGGCGTCCGCAGCGAAGCGGTCCAGAGCGGCCAACTGCTGATCACTGCGTTGCAGACGCAATTGATCGTTCTGTCCGTGCACCGTGAGCAACGATCCGGTGAACTCCGACAGGACGCCTGCGGGCACACTGCGGCCGCCGAGATGAGCACGTGATCGGCCGTCGCTGCCGACCGTCCGGAGGGCGATGATGCTGTCGTCCTCGTCGCGCCGACCGCCGGTGGACTCGAGCAACTGCTCCACGTCGCCGCGGACCTGGTCGGTGACGTGGTCGGTGGTGAAACGACCCTCGACCACCGCGCGGTCGGCGCCGACACGGACACGCCCGGCGTCGGCGCGCGCGCCGGAGAGCAGATGCAGGCTGGTGACGACCATCGTCTTGCCGGCACCGGTCTCACCGGTGAGCACCGTCAGACCCTCCGAGAACGACGCCGTCGCCTCGGCGATGACTCCCAGGCCGTCGATACGAATTTCGGACAACACGTCGGTTACGTCACCCTCCCCCGCCAGCCGGTGACCGGCAAGGCGAACTTGTGTACGAGTCGATCGGCGAACGGCGCGGAGTCGAGCCGGATCCACTTGATCGGCTCACATCCTCGCACCACCTCGACGCGAGCACCGGCGGGCAGGCGCAGGGTGCGCCTGCCGTCGCAGAACACCACCGCGTCGTGTCCGCCGTCGAAGGTCTCGATGGCGATGTGTGACTCGGGACTTGTCACCAGCGGCCGCGCGAACAGCGCGTGGGCGTTACTGGGGATGACGAGGATCGCCTCGAGCTCCGGCCACACGACCGGACCACCGGCCGAGAACGCATAGGCGGTGGACCCGGTGGGGGTCGACAGCAGAACACCGTCGCATCCGAACGAGGACACCGGACGGTCGTCCACCTCGAGCACCACCTCGAGCACCCCGAGCCGCGATCCGTTCTCGATACTGGCCTCGTTCAGCGCCCACCCACGTTCGATGATCTCGCCGTCGACGTGCACGGTGATGTCCAGCGTCATCCGCGGTTCGATGCGGTACTCGCGGCGCACCACGATTGCCAGGGTCTCCTCGAGATCGTCGGCCTCCGCCTCGGCGAGGAATCCGATGCGTCCCAGGTTCACGCCGAGCACCGGGATGGACGCCACCCGCGCGAGTTCCGCAGCGCGCAGGAAGGTTCCGTCGCCGCCGAGGACCAGGACGAGCTCGCAGCCCACCGCCGCCGACGGACCGAACTCCACGACGGAGACGTCGGACTGCGGTGTGGAGAGCGCGTCGATCCCCGACGTCGACTCCAACCGCGACGTGTCGTGCTCGTCGACGAGCACGCGCAGGGCGATCCCGTGATCGTGGAACACCTTCGCCGCGCGCAGAGCCGTCTGCTCGATGTCCGGGCGACCCGGATGCGCGACGAGCAGGATGGTGCGCTCGGGCACGGTCGACTCGCTCACTGAGGCCCCTTCTCCACGGCGTCGGACACCAGTTGCTCGACGGACGTCGACTGGGCTGTGCTGGGATCGTCGTCCGGACCCGGAACGGTGAGCCACAGGAAGTACTCGACGTTGCCGGACGGACCGGGCAGTGGGCTCGGCTCCACACCGGACGTGACCAGGCCCAGGTCGGCCGCGGCGCGCGCGACTCCCAGCACCGCATCTGCGCGCAGGGCGGGATCACGGACCACTCCCCCTGCACCGACGCGATCCTTGCCGACCTCGAACTGGGGCTTGACCATCGGGAGGATGCTGGCACCCGGACGGGCACACGCGGCGAACGCCGGGAGTACGAGAGCCAACGAGATGAAGGACAGGTCGGCGACCACGAGGTCGACCGGCCCGCCGATGGCCTCGGCATCGATGCCGCGGACGTTCGTACGGTCGAGGACTCGCACCCGCTCGTCGGTCCGTAGCCGCCACACCAACTGTCCGTAGCCTACGTCGACCGCCACGACCTCGCGTGCACCCTTGGACAACAGCACGTCGGTGAACCCACCGGTGGACGCACCCGCGTCGAGACACCGCGCGCCCTCCACCGTGACACCGCGTGGCTCGAAGGCGGCGAGCGCGCCCAGTAGCTTGTGTGCACCTCGAGAGGCCCACGACACCTCGTCGGAGACCTCGGTGACCCGTAGCGCCGTGCCGGGCTCGACCGCGGTGGCGGGCTTCGTGGCCACGGTGCCGGCGATCAGCACTCGACCGTCCGAGATGAGCTCCGAGGCGTGATCCCGAGATCGGGCCAGACCGCGGCGGACGAGTTCCGCGTCCACCCGAGCGCGACGAGCCATGTCAGTTCTTGTCCACGGACGCGAGCGCGTCGACGAGTACCTCGTGCGCGCGGTCGAGGATGCGGGCCTGCCGCGTCAGCGTGACCAGGCCGTGCGGGTCGTCCGTACCCTCGCCGAACGGCGCCGACGCCGCCACGTCCGCCTCGGCGACCAGCGCGTCGACAGCCGAGACGACGGCGTCGGGATCGACGGACGTGCCCTCGACATCGGAGTGCGACGGCAAGTGCTGACCGGGGCGGGTAACGGGCGTGCTCATCGCGGACAACGCTAGCCGATACCCCCGACGACGTCGGTCGGCGGTGGTGACCGTCAGTGTCAGGCGGTCCACCGCGCGACGACATCCGCAGCCGCACCGGACGCGCCCTCGACGGTGTCGAAGCCGCCGAGCGCCCAGACCGCGGGGAGAACGTCGCGCAGTGCCTCGATCCAGAGGTCGCCGTCGGCGTCGACGTCGCCCGTGGTCTCGACTCGCAGCACGGAACCGGACAGCGACACCGACCAGGTGTCGGAAGGCTCGGAGGGAACGAGAGACGCGGCCGGCTCCTCGAGCAGAGCCGACAGGGACGACGCGAGGTACGTGGGGCGCTCGTGCGGGACGGCAGTGAGCACGTCGTGCACGGTGCTCACTCCGGTGAGCACGAGGAGTGACGGCACACCCACCTCGTTGGCTCCCGCGATGTCCGTGTCCAGACGGTCACCCACCACCAGCGGCGTGGTCGACCCGCTGCGCTCGAGCGCGTCCTTCATGAGAGGTGCCTCGGGCTTGCCCGCCACGATCGGGGTGGCCCCCGTCGCTGCGGCGACCGCCGCGACCATGGCACCGTTTCCCGGCCCGAGACCGCGAGGCGTCGGCAGGCTGGTGTCGGCATTCGTGGCCACCCAGCGTGCGCCGGCACGGACCGCGTAGGTCGCCTCGGCGATGTTCGCCCACCCCGTCTCGGGGGAATGTCCCTGGACGACCGCGGCCGGAGTGGGGTCCGCTGTACGAACCGGCACCAGGCCGGCGGCGGACACCTCTGCCTCGAGGGCCTCGGTTCCGACGACCAGCACGGACGCACCTGCGGGCAGGAGACCAGCGAGAAGCCGCCCCGCCGCCTGGGAACTCGTCACCACCGACTCGTCGGGCGCACGGAAACCGAGATCGCGTAGGTGCTCGGCCACCTGAGCGGGAGACCGACTGGCGTTGTTGGTGACGTAGCAGAGCTGAGAGGAGCACTCGCGGAGAATGTCGACGGCACCGTCGATCGGATCGGGACCCCGGTACAGAGTCCCGTCGAGATCGAGCAGCAGGGCGTCGTGAGCGTCGGTCAGACGGGTCACTGACCGGTCAGTTCGTCGACTCGGTCCTCGGCGTCCGTCTCACCCTCGACGTCGGCGGCGGCGGCACGGAGGAACCACTGCACCCCGTCGTCCGCTCGACCGGCGGCCACGAGAGCGTCGGCGTAGGCGTAGTACAGCCGCGCTGCAGCCGACCCCGTGCGATCTCCCTCGAGATCCGGAGTCTGCAGCGTCACCACCGCCTGGTCGTACTGCCCCATGTCCATGCGGGCACCCGCGACGACGATGCGCAGTTCGGACGCATCGTCACCCGTCAGCTGGCGAGCCTCGTCGCTGCGTCCGAGCTCGATGGCGCGCTCCGGCCGACCGAGGCCCCGCTCACAATCAGCCATGACGGACAGCAGGCCTGGCCCACCGGCCATACGGCGGGCGGCGCGGAGCTCGGACAGAGCCTCCGCCCACTCTCCTGCGTGATACGCGGCGATGCCGGCCGTCTCTCGGACCACGGCGATGCGGCCGGCACGCTGCCGCGCCGCTCGCGCGTGCAGCAGTGCTGCGGCGGGATCGTCTCCGATCAGCTGACTGACCATGACCATGTGTCGTGCAACAGCTTCCGCGTTGCTCTTGTCGAGGCTCAACAGGTCTCGACGGACCCCGGGTTCGAGATCTTTCGCGTCGACGTCGTCCGGCAGATCGGGCTCGACCGGACGAGGAGCGCGAGAATCAGGGCCTCGCCCACCGCCGGCGCGCGGACCTGCGCTCCCTTCACCGCCGCGACGACGGGGAGGTGCACCCTGTCCTCGAGTGCGGTCGGGTGCCTGGCCCCTGCCGGAACCCTGCCGACGGTCGCCGGACGTCGATCGATCCCCGGAGCGCCCACGGTCGCCGGTGTGGCGACGTTCGTCCTGGCTCCCGGAACGGTCACCGGAGCGAGGGGCCGATGATCGGAACGACCCGCGTTCCCCCGCGCTGTCGCGGCGAGGTGCCCGGTTGTCGCGCGCGGGCGGCCGGCGGTCCGAATCGGACGTACGACCTTCCGATGACGGCTCTTCCGGCACGGTGGTTCCTTTCGATCGATCGGCGACCGAGCTCTCCCGCTCGTCACCGGTGGTGTCATCATGCCGCACTCACGATCGGAGTGCAGAAACACGAAAGGGGACCCATGTGAATGGGTCCCCTTCCGGAACGGATTGTTCGGCGGTGTCCTACTCTCCCACACCCTGTCGGGTGCAGTACCATCGGCGCTGGAGGGCTTAGCTTCCGGGTTCGGAATGGGTCCGGGCGTTTCCCCTCCGCTATGGCCACCGAAACTCTGTG